>MGLK01000001.1:0-15991 GCA_001794825.1 Caulobacterales bacterium RIFCSPHIGHO2_01_FULL_70_19
CTTCCGTGAACCGTGACCGCTTCATTCTGTCCGTCCTTTCAAGGGGCGGACTCTAGCTATTCCTGGAGGAGTTTGAGGGGGTCACGTCATAGGGCACACACGATCAGATCCGGAGCCGCCGCCGCCCTTCATCGCGCCGCTCTCGGGCTGACCCGCAAGCGCGCCCACCATCGGCCAAACCCACCGCCAAGGCTTTCACCCGCTCCCGCTCCCTTGGCCGCTCCTCCCTGGCAGCAGGCCCTCTCTCCTCCGCCCTTACCTACAGTCTCCTTGGACGATCCGTTCGGTTCCGCGGCGGGTATACGCGAGGCTCCCCAAGAGGGTCACCAGCCGGTGCCCACGACCGCCACCCCCAGCTCGACGGCGGAGGTCCCTGCCATCGCACCATCCTCCGGTTCAAATGCCGCACCGGTCGGCAATCCGCCGCCTTCTCCGCCATCGCCACGTCCGGCTTCGTTTTTTACTAAGTTCTGACGCGCGAACCGGCAATGCTGACGCCAAGCTGGCACCGACTAACCAGTTGATGTGTTTGAGCTATTAGAGAATTCTGGCCTGCCCGCGTTTCTGGCGGCGCTTTGGCGTCAACTCAACAAATTTATTTCGACATAAAATCAATAAGTTGCTGGACCGCAGGTGTGCGTAGTGTGTGCACGCCTCGAAGAGGCTTCTTCCCTCGCCCCAATGGGGCCCGCCAACCGCCTCAAGCCAGCGCCTGAACGATCCCCGTGAGGGGGTCAAAGGAGGTCTTGTGGTCGCCATTCTGCTGCCGACCCAAAGCGCATTTTTGGCCCCGCCGGTGAGCCGAAGTGGTGCCGTCCGATCGCCGGATACGCGACGGCCTCCAACTGGATTCCGGAAAGGCAGCATCCGACCTGGCAGGTGCGTCAGTTCGCGGTCGGATAGCGACCCTTCGTCGGACCAACGCCAGCCTACTCTGTCGTTTGGCCCCGATCGGCTACTGCGGATGAGTCGGGCGACGAGCTGTGTTCCGAGGCCGTGAGTTTGCGCACGAGCCGCTGGAACAGAGGGATCACTACGAAGCCCCACACGAGCAGTGCGGTAAGGCCGCCGAGCGCGAACACCGCAACATCCGCCATAAGGTGACTCCTCCGAGGGTCATGCTGCTGCTGCAGCACGTGACCGCATCAATGTACCAACCCGCTTCTCCGTCGACGAGTGTCGCGCTCGGTCTTTCCCGCTTCCACCCTTGGGAGCGACAGCGCCTGGAGCTTCGACGGCCCCTCCAGCTTCCAGAGCATCGAGAACAGCATGGGCGTTCCGTCGGGGTCCGCCTGCAAGCCAATGACGCAGTCGTGCAGATGCTCCAACTCCGCGACCTCGTCGTACAACGCCCAAGGGTCAGAGAGCGCTTCGTCCAGATGGGTGCCCCTTGTCAGCCTCAGCCGGCTCTGGAGGTCGTCCCATCGCTCCTGCAGTAGGCTCAGCCGCGGATGCACACCGGGGCGATCGCTCTGCGGCAGTCTCGGGTCGAGATAGCTTTCGATCATCAGCTCGGCCCCGTAGCAGGCGTGCTGGACGGCGCGGACGTGTTGCCTCAGCCACTGCCGAGTCAGGTCGGCGATCAGCTGATCATCGGTGTCCTTGAGCCACGGGGAGAGGTCCACCACGATCTCCCTCTCCCCCCCGTCCTTTTGGACCATCGGCAGGCACTGGCTGAGCAGTTCGAGGCCCCGCTCGACCCTCGCTCTGTCCGGGTCGGAAAACTCGGAAACGAAGAACTCGAGCCGCTTGGGATTGTACGGGGTCGAATGGAGCTTGCGCATCCAGAGCAGCAGGACCTGGCGGAGCGCTCGGGCGCCCTCGTCCTCAAGCCCGGCCTTTGTTGCGCGCCTCATCAGCTCCATCGAGATCAGAGCCAGCAATTCGTTCAGGCGGTCGCCTTCGAGATGCGAGCCGGGCCCGATCAGTGAGCCGATGGCCCCGTAGTCCTCCTCGTACCTGTCCGTCTCGTCCATCAGCGCGGCGCCTCCTTAATCACACTGATAGTGTGTAGCCCCGGAGATCGGCCTGACGCAACCAAGGTCGTGGCCAAATCTCCGGACCTCATTGCTATGGGCGCGCGCGTCAGGGCCGCACGGCTGGCCGCCGGCCTGAGCCAGGAGGAGCTCGCCGAACGGTCAGGGCTGCATCGGAACTACATCGGCGGCATCGAGCGGGGCGAAAGGAACGTGGGAGTGCTTGCCTTGGTCGACCTCGGGCGAGCCCTAGGAGTGAGCCCGGCGACGTTCCTGGCGGATTGAACGGCGGGCCGAAGCCGTCCGTGAGAAGCCTTCGCGTCGCCGTCGCGACGATCGGCAACCAAGCTTATGAGGTGAAGCGCGACGATGCGGTTCCCCCTCAGAGGGTGGCCGAGCAGGGCAGCGCGATGAAGTCCCGAGTCTGCTCCGCGCCAACAACGGACATTGAATGCCTCGCGGAAAATGGACTTGCACTGAGGGGGGCCTGTGCAACGGGCACTCCCTTCTTCAGAAAGGAACGACCCCTTAGGTAGGCGTCCACTCCCATTCAGCCAGCGAGCCGCTCTCCCTCGATCAGCCGGTTTCGAACGTCCGCCGGCGCTGCCTCCACCCAAGTCAGCAGCTTGTCCAGAAACGGGACAGAGCGACTGGCCCGTTCCGTCAGATGATACTCGGCCTTGGGCGGCACCTGGGGATGGACGATGCGCGCCACGATGCCGTCGACCTCGAGTTGGCGGGGTTGCTGGATCAGCATCTTCTGCGACACGCTCGGTATCGCCCGCTCGAGCTCCGAGAACCGACGGAGGAACGGGCGCGCTTGCATCACCTGATGCGCCTTGACGGTGATTTCGCTGCTGCCAGTTCGCCGCCGACCTGCTTGTTCAGGAGCCCGCCAACGATCAGCGACATGACCTCGCGCGCCGTCCGCTCAACGCGGCGTGGTCAACACGCAGGGTCATCAGCGTCGACAACGCCTCAGTCGCGGCCCGCGATTGCTCGATTGCTTCATCGACCGCGCAGAGCAGGGCTTCGGCATCGGCGGGCTTCACGAACACCGCCACCGCGCTAGCCTTCATCGCCCGCACCGCCGCCTGAAGGTCCGCCCCCGTCTGCCAGGCCGCGTTTCGACGGCGTGGCGACCCCACCGAAACCTTGGCCATTTGAGGCCACCGGGACGCGCTTGCGACAACTCGTTCAGCGAGCATTGTTCGGCGGAACAACTGGCCAGACAACCATTCGTACACATGTCCACATAGCTCGCCACCTTCGGTGGCTTTACTCAATCAAAACGGGATCAGAGGGGTAGTTTTATGAGAGTGCTTACCTACGAGGAATGCGTCGAGGTTTCGGGGGCCGGCCGCTGGGGCTGGGTGGCGAAGATCGGCAAATTCATTCGCGACGTGTTCGCCGGCGCCGCTGCCAACGAACTGTCCGATCAAATAGACGACGCCCAGGACGACGCCCAGGACGACGGCCCGGTCATGACCTTTGATCCTGCCACTGGCGCCGACATCGTCGACAGCGGTACTGCCTGGGGCGAGGACGAAAACGGTAACTTCCAGTCCGGCTGGTACTGGACGGACTCCAACGGCATTACGTGGTACGATATGAACATGGACGGCAACGTCGAAAGCGCCGGCTATTTCACTGACGACGGTACTTTCTGGACGGAGCCGGTGACCGGTGGGCCGACCACCCCGACGGGTCCGAACTAAGTAACAAGTGTTGAGATGACGCGTAGATTCCGATGCATCGGCATCCTGTTACATCTGCCATTCATGGGTCTGCTCGCACTCTCGTCGTGCGACGCGAAATCGCCGGGTCAACCGGTCGCTTCCGCGGCGACGTCTGAACAACCGCCTGCGATCACGTCCGCAAGCTTCCTTCGGGACCTGTGTGACATGAACAGGATCCAGCTGGCTCCCGACGGGGGCCAGCTGTTTCTGTGGCGATCGCGGGCCCCCGGCAGCGCGTTCAGCGGTTCGAGCGTCAACAGGGCCCTGGTCGCACCTGCGTCCTGCATCGAGGCGGACGGTCAGGACTGCGGCACCCGGATCGACGGCGCCGAGCGCACCGAATTCGTTGGCTGGGGTCCGGACGCAACCAGCCTGTTCGTAAGGCGCGGGTCCCGACTGTTCCACCTGGGCCGCGATGGATCCGGCCCGCTCCAGGTCCTTTCGTCCGCGGACCTTTCGATCCCCGATCCGGTGGACTTGGGTCGGATCGGCGTTTCGCAAAGCACGGGCGCCGCCGCGGAAGCCGCCGCGTTCGAAGCCGAATATCGCAAGGCCCAATCCGCATCCGGAAACCGCCGGATCGAGCGACTCGAACTCGGGAACGCGGTCCAGACAGCCTGGCTCGTCCGCGAAGCGGGATCGCGCCTGTCTCTGAGGTCCGGCGACCGAGTCATGTTGCTCGAGGCCGGATTGCGGCCGGAAATCTACGGCCCGCCGTCCATCGCCCGCACGGAGCGGGATGTGGTCGCGTTCCGGCCCGGCTGGTCCTCGCGGGAGGACCGGGAGCCGTATGAACAATCCATCCTTGATCCGGACGGACGGGAAGCCGGTACTTTCACGCCGCGCGGCGTCGCTCTGACGGGCGTGCGAAGCTGGCTCGACGCCTCGGTCCGCGCCTACCTGGCCCACAACAGGGACCTGACGATCGACGACGTCGCCGTCGCCACCGGGTCCCAAGCCTATCTGTTGTTGCGCGGCGTCCGAAATACGACCCGGCTCGTCAAGATTACGCCCGGCTCGACCTCCGAGCTGACCTGTGCGCGCGGTCCGCGGGCCCCCGCGGCTCCGGAGCCGGCGTGGGACGTCGAAAGCCTGCAAACTGGCGGCCGAAGGATCGCCTTCAACCATTTCAGGAGCGGGGCGACCAGTCGTGGCCTCGTCGTCTACTTCCATGGCGGCCCGTCCGGCAGCCTGCGCGACAGCGGCTACCTCGCCACGGTGCGGAATTACGCCGGCATGGGCTATGACGTCCTGGCGGTCGATGGCCTCGGTTCGCGCGACAGCGGACCGCGCGCCATGGAGGACCTGCGCACGCGAGGTCTCGAAGCGGTTCGGGACGACGCGCGGGCGGTCGCGGCCCATGTCCGCCAGGTCTCGCCGGCGTCGCAACGGATCATCATCCACGGCGAAAGCTTCGGCGCGGTCCAGGCCCTCGCCACAAGCGCCCTGCTCAAACCGGCTTCGCTTGTCCTCGTGGTCCCTTGGCTGAATCACAGGCCGCCGGGAGACATTCTGGACGACGCCGCCCAGGTCCGCTCCCAGATCCGCTGGGAGACGGCGGTGTTCGGCCCGAGGGACGCGCCGTCGAGCGTGGCGTTCCGGGAAGACCTTTCGTCATTGACCCGCGCCCGCCCCCTGGGCCGGTCGGCCCTGGTTATCTTCGCCGAGGGCGATCGCGTCTCAAGGCCCGACGACATCGCCCTGGGCGACGCCGAGGTCGTGGTGCTGCGCGGTGCCTCGCACGCCCTGGTCATGAGCATGCGTCCGACCTGGAAGCACATCGCCGACCACATCGAACGGCCCGCCGGTCAAGACGGCCGCTAGTCCGGCGTCAGCGGTAACAAGGAAAGTATTCGACAGTGCGGCTGCCCGGCTCCCTCTTCAGAGACGAAGCGGTTCAAGCTTCGACCAACCGGTATGGCACGCCTATCCGGACCTACGGCGTCACCAGCTGGGTGCTGACGATCTTCCTCCTGTCGCTGGTCGCGGCGCTGGTCCTCTTCGTTTGCGTCGCCCGGTACTCGCGAAAGGAGACGGTCACGGGCAGCCTGGTCCCGACCGTCGGAGCGCAGGCCCTGGTGGCGACGCGCCCCGGGGTCGTGGACGAGATCCTCGTCGGCGAGGGCCAGGAGGTCCAGGCCGGAACGCCGATTCTCAGCCTTTCCTTCGAAGCCCTGTCCAGCTCCGGCCAAAGCCTCACCGATCTGCGCCGGCGCGCTTCCGACGAGAGTGCCGAGGCGCTGACCCAGCAGCAGACGGCGACGATCAGCGCGCTGAACAGCCAGATCGACGAACTCGACCTCCGGGCCAAGGGGATCACGGCCGACCTGGAACAGCTGAACGCCGACGAGGACATCACAGCGGACCGCATCCGGCTGGCGACCGAAGCCCTGACCGCGGCTCAGTCGTTGCATGCCCGGGAGCTGATGGCCACGACGCAGCTCAGGCAGCGCGAAGAAGCGCTGCTCGTGGCCCGGCAGGCGCAGTCCGCCTTGAGACGCGAGCAGCGGGGGCTCCAGTCCCAACTGGGGCAGCATGTCGCCCAGCGGGCCCGGCTGGTCGCCGAGCGCGCGCAGGCGGCTGCCTCCAACGCCCAGCGCCGGGCCGAACAATCGGATCGCAGAACCGAGCTGATGGCCCAGGAAGGCCAGCTTCTGTCGGCCCGCCGCGCCGGCCGGCTCGCCTCCCTGCTGGTCCGGCCCGGCGCCTCGGTCCAGGCAGGGCAAACCCTGGGCGTCGTCCTTCCGGCCGGCACAGAGCTTGAGGCGGAGCTGTGGGTGCCGTCACGGGCGGTGGGATTCCTGCGCCGGGAGGGCAAGGTTCGCCTCCTGTACGACGCCTTCCCCTATCAACGGTTCGGCGCTTATGAAGGGCGGTTACGCTACATCAGCCAAGCTCCGGCCAACCCGGGGGATACGGCCGAACTGACCGGCGCGCCGGAGCCGATGTACCGGGTGGTGGTGACGCTGGATCGCCAGTCGGTCATGGCCGGAAACCGGCCGGTCCGGCTGACGCCCGGCATGCGGCTGACGGCCGATCTGGTTCTCGACGAGCGCCCTTTGATCATCTGGCTGCTGGACCCGCTCCTGTCCACGCACATGCGGGGCCGCCGCAATTCCACGCCCGACGCGGCCGCCCAGCCTCAATGATGGAACTGTAAATTGACGCCCATACTGCAGGCCGAGGCCACCGAGTGCGGCCTCGCGGCGCTCGCCATCATTTGCCGGCACAAGGGGGCGAAGTTCACCCTGTCGGAGCTGCGCGCACGGTTCCCGCCCTCGAGCCGGGGGCAGTCCCTTGCCGAAATCATGGACGTGGGGATCGCGCTCGGGTTCGCGCCCAGAGCCGTCCGCTGCGAACTGTCGGAACTGACGGAACTGTCGCTGCCGGTGATCCTCCACTGGGAGTTCAACCATTTCGTGGTCCTCACCAAGGTCACATCGTCCAAAGTCGTGCTCGAGGATCCCGCCAGCGGCCGCCGTGTCCTCAGCATGGACGAGGCGTCGCGCGGGTTCACGGGCGTGGCGCTGGAACTGGCCGAGACGGTCCGGTTCAAGAAGCGGCGAGCCCGACCGCCGATCAGCGCCTCCAGCCTCATCACCTGGACCAAGCCGGTGATCGCGGGCCTGCTGCAGGCACTGCTCCTGTCGCTCGTGCTCCAGGCCCACGTTCTGGCCTCCCCCTTCTACATGCAGATGGCGATCGACGAAGCGGCGCTGAAGGGGGACATTCCCTTGCTCAACGTATTGGCGCTCGGGTTCGGCCTGTTCGCGGTCTTCAACGTGGTGGCCATGCTGTTGCGCGGCGTCGCCAGCCAGAGGGTTGTTGCGCTCCTCGGCTGGGCTGCGTGATGGATCTCGGCGTCCACCTTGTCGATCTGGTTCTCTGGCTGATTCCGGGGGCGCAGGTGGCCGAGGTCGTCTCCGTGCTGCGGGCGGGCGGACGACCGCCGGGAGCCGACGCCGTCGAGGACTACGCGGTCGCCACCCTGACCCTGAACGACGGCTGCGTCGTCCGCCTCGCCTGCTCGTGGCGGCTGCCCGCAGGGCAGGACGCGGTCATCTCGGCCGCCTTCTACGGCGAAGGCGGCGGGGCGGAGTTCCGCAACGTCGGCGGCTCCTTCTACGACTTCGTCGCCGAGCGCTTCGACGGCTCCGCCCGACGCACCCTCGCCGGTCCGCCTGACGACTGGGGCGGTCGCGCCGCCGCGGACTGGGCGCGCCGGCTGGCGACGCATCCGGCCTACGATCCGCAGGTGGAGTCGGTCGTGGCCGTGGCCCGCACGCTCGACCGCATCTACGGCCGGACCTGAGCCCGGCGCCCGCACACGGGCGCCGCGAACGGGGGGTTTGACGGTTCCAGCGTCGCCGTGTCCTATGGCGCCTTCGCCGCCCGCCGCGGCCAGATCTCCGGACCGTACATGCGCCTTCGTCTCGTCTCCGCCGCCGCCCTGCTGGCCGCGATCGCTCCCGCCTCGACCGCTTGGGCCCTCGAACTCCCCGCCGGCGAACCCCCGGCCGCCGTAGCCGCCGCCGCGCCGGCCCAGGACCTGCAGCCGGCCTCGGTCGCGGAACTGGTCGAGCGGGTCGACATCCCGTGGTCGCGCTTCACGCTCGACAACGGCCTCACCGTGATCGTGCACGAGGACCGCAAGGCTCCCGTGGTCGCGGTGTCCATCTGGTACAACGTCGGCTCCAAGGACGAGCCGGCCGGCTCCACGGGCTTCGCCCACCTGTTCGAGCACCTGATGTTCGGCGGCTCGGAGAACTCGCCGACGAGCCACATCCAGGCCATGCGCGCCGCCGGCGCGACCAGCCTGAACGGCACCACCTGGTTCGATCGCACCAACTACTTCCAGACCGTGCCGACTCCGGCGCTGGAGCAGACGCTCTATCTGGAGAGCGATCGCATGGGCTACCTGCTCGGCCAGGTCGGCCAGGAGGTGCTCGACCTGCAGCGGGGCGTGGTCCAGAACGAGAAGCGGCAGGGCGACAACCAGCCCTACGGCCTCGTCGAATACGCCCAGCTCGAGGCGCTCTTCCCCGAAGGCCACCCGTATCGTCACTCGACCATCGGCTCGATGGCCGACCTCGACGCCGCCAGCCTCGAGACCGTGCGCAACTGGTTCCGCGACAACTACGGCCCCAACAACGCCGTGCTGGTGCTGTCGGGCGACATCGACGAGGCCACGGCCCGCACCCTGACCGAGCGCTACTTCGGCTCGATCCCGCGCGGCCCGGTGAACACGCCGGCCGAGGCCGACGTCCCCACCCTCGCCGCCCCCCTGCGCGAGACCATGCACGACCGCGTGGCCAACGTCCGCCTGATGCGCAGCTGGGCCGTGCCCGGCCTGCTCGACCCGGAGGCGGTGCCGCTCTCGGTGGGTGCGTCGGTGCTCGGCGGCCTCGCCAGCTCGCGGCTCGACAACGAGCTGGTGCGCGGCGACCAGAGCGCCGTCTCCGTCAGCACCTCGATGATGCCCTTCCACCGGCTGGGCATGTTCGAGATCACCGTCAACGTGAAGCCGGGCCAGGATCCGGCCGCGGTCGAGGCGCGGATGGACCAGATCCTCGCGGACCTGATCGCCAACGGACCGACCGCCGAAGAGGTGTCGCGCGTCGCCACCAGCTACGCCTCGCGCACCATCCAGAGCCTCGAGCAGGTCAACGGCAAGGCCTCCGTGCTGGCCGAAGGCCAGCTCTATGCGGGCGATCCGGACCACTACAAGCGCGAGCTCGAGGCCTACGCCTCGGTGACCCCGGCCCAGGTCCAGGCCGCGCTGCAGAAGTGGCTGACCCGCCCCGCCTACACCCTCATCGTCGAGCCCGGCGAGCGCGAGGCCTATGAGGAGGCCGCGGCCGCGCCTTCCGGGGCCGCGCCGGTCGAGGCTGCGCCGATCCAGCGCGTCGCGCGCGATCCCATGCCGTCGATCGGCGATGTCCCGGACCTCGATTTTCCGGCCGTCGAGCGGGCCCGCCTCTCCAACGGCGTCGAGGTGGTCTACGCCCACAGCGACACCGTGCCCGTCACCCGCGTGGCGGTGGAGTTCGACGCCGGCTACGGCGCCGACCGCGCCGACCGGCTGGGCGCCCACAGCCTGATGCTGAACCTGATGGAGGAAGGCACCACCTCCCGCAACGCCACCCAGCTGGCCGAGGAAGAGGAAGCCCTGGGCGCCTCGATCAACGTCGGCGCCTCGATGGACCGGTCGAGCGCCACCCTCACCGCCGTGACCACCAACCTGCGGCCGTCGCTCGCCCTGCTGGCCGATGTGGTCCGCAATCCGGCCTTCGCGCCGGGCGAGGTCGAGCGCCTCCGGGCCCAGCGGCTGGCGACGATCGCCAGCGAGCGCACCTCGCCCAACGCCATCGCCGCGCGCGCCCTGCCGCCGCTGCTCTACGGCCCGGAAAGCCCCTACGGCCGGCCGCTTTCGGGCAACGGCGACGAGGCCAGCATCGCCGCCCTGACCCGCGACGACATCCTCTCCGAGCACCGGACGTGGATCCGGCCCGACAACGCCACCGTCTTCGTCGTCTCCGACCTGCCGCTGTCGGAGGTGACGGCCGAGCTGAACCGCGCCTTCGGAGACTGGCGCGCGCCCGACGCCCCGCGGGGTGCGAAGACCTTCGGCCCGGCGGTCGCGCCGGGGCAGAGCCGCATCGTGCTCATCGACCGGCCCCAGTCGCCGCAGTCGCTGATCTACGGCGGCGTGCTGCTGCCCCTGTCGGGCACCGACGACCTGCTGACCCTGAACACGGCCAACACCATCCTCGGCACCGACTTCCTGTCGCGGATCAACGCCGACCTGCGCGAGACCAAGGGCTGGTCGTACGGGGTGCGCGGCATGGTCAACCAGCTGGAGCACCAGACGCCCTACTTCATCTCGGCTCCGGTGCAGGCCAACCGCACCGGCGAGTCGATCGCCGCCCTGCTGGAGCAGTACAACGCCTTCCTCACGGATCGCGGCGTGACGCCGGAGGAGCTGGAGCGGACCGTCAACGGCAACACCCGTTCGCTGGCCGGCGGCTTCGAAACCTCGTTCCAGCTGTTGAACGCCCTGCGCGGCAACGCCCTCTACCAGCGGCCCGACGACTACTACGAGACCGTCGCCAGCCGCACGCGCGCCCTGACCGCCGCCGATCTCGACGCGGCGGCCCGGGCGGCGATCAACCCGGGCGGCATCGTCTGGGTCGTGGTCGGCGACGCCGATGTGGTGCGGCCCCAGCTCGACGCCCTTGGCCTGCCGGTCGAGGTCCGCGAGGCCGAGTGACCCATCCGGCGGCCGGTCCCGGCCGCCGCCTTTGACAACCCCGGCCCGCCGCCCGAAGACGGCGGGCCGATCTCTTCCAGACGCCTCGGGGGGCTCCAGTATGAAGCGCGTTTTCCTGACCACCGTCGCCGCCATGGCGCTCGCCGCTCCGGCCTTCGCCCAGGAGCCCGATCCGCAGTCGGCGCCCCCGACCATGCCGCCGACCGAGGCCGCCCAGGCGGCGGACGAGGAAGAGGCGAAGTGGGACGTGCAGAACCCGCCCGGGCCGTCGCGCGACATTCCCATCGACGTCACGCGCGGCACCTGGATGTCGGTCGACGTCAGCCCTGACGGCCGCATGATCGCCTTCGACCTGCTGGGCGACATCTACGTCATGCCGATCGAGGGCGGCGAGGCGCGCGCCATCGCCTCGGGCGTGGCCTGGGAGATGCAGCCGAAGTGGTCGCCCGACGGCCGCCACATCGCCTTCACGTCCGACCGGGGCGGCGGCGACAACATCTGGATCATGGACGCCGACGGCTCGAACCCGGTGCAGGTGTCCAAGGAGTCCTTCCGCCTGCTGAACCAGCCGGAGTGGACGCCCGACGGCCAGTTCATCGTCGCCCGCAAGCACTTCACCTCGGCCCGCTCGCTGGGGGCCGGCGAGATCTGGATGTATCACCGCTCCGGCGGCGGCGGCGTGCAGATGACCGAGCGGCGCACCCAGCAGAAGGACACCGGCGAGCCGGCCTTCTCGCCGGACGGCCGCTACCTCTACTTCTCCGACGACGCCACGCCCGGCGGCGTCTTCGAATACTCGAAGGACGTCAACGAGCAGATCTACGTCATCCGCCGCCTCGACCGCGAAACCGGCGAGATCGAGCCCTACGTCACCGGCCCGGGCGGCTCGATCCGCCCCACCCCCTCGCCCGACGGCAAGTCGCTCGCCTTCATCCGGCGCGTCCGCTACCAGTCGGTGCTCTACGTCATGGACATCGAGTCCGGGCGCGAGACCCCGGTCTTCTCAGGCCTCGACCGCGACCTGCAGGAGACCTGGGCGATCCACGGCGTCTATCCCGCCATCAGCTGGACGCCGGACAACCGCTCGATCGTCTTCTGGGCCGACGGCCGCATCCAGCGCGTCGACGTCGCCTCGGGCGCGGTCTCCGACATCCCCTTCCACGTCGCCGACACCCGCCGCGTGCAGGAGGCCGTGCGCTTCCCGGTCGAGGTCGCGCCCGACACGTTCGACGTGAAGATGATCCGCTGGGCCCGCCCGTCGCCGGACGGTTCGCGCGTGGTCTTCGAGGCGCTCGGCCACCTGTGGATCCGCGACCTGCCGAGCGGCGAGGCGCGCCGCCTGACCCGGCAGAACGATCACTTCGAGCTCTATCCCAACTGGTCCCGCGACGGCCGCTCGATCGTCTACACCACCTGGGATGACGAGGCGCTGGGCTCGGTCCGCGTGGTTCCCGCCTCGGGCGGGGCCGGCCGGACGATCACCCCGCGCCCGGGCCACTACGTCGAGCCGACCTTCTCGCCGGACGGCCGCACCGTGGTCTACCGCACCGTCGCCGGCGGCGACCTGACCTCGCCCCTGTGGAGCCGCGACACCGGCGTCTACCGCGTGCCCGCCAGCGGCGGCGAGCCGGTGTTCGTCACCGACGACGGCGTCGCCCCGCAGTTCGGCGCCGACGGCGATCGCCTGTTCCTCACCGGCCGCGACGGCGACCATCGCACCCTGTTCTCGGTCGACCTCGACGGCGACGACGCCCGCACCCACCTGCGCTCCGAGTGGGCCGCCGAGTTCGCCCTGTCGCCGGACGGGAACTGGGTCGGCTGGACCGAGCGCTTCAACGCCTACGTCGCCCCCTTCGTGGCCGCCGGACGGCCGGTGACCATCAGCGCCGAGGGCAAGTCCCTGCCCCAGGCCCGCGTCACCCGCGACGCCGGCGAATGGCTCAGCTGGTCGGGCGACTCGCGCCGCCTGCAGTGGTCGCTGGGGCCGGAGCTGTTCACCCGCGACCTCAACCAGTCCTTCGCCTTCGTCGAGGGTGCGCCCGAGGAGCTGCCGAAGCCTGACGAGCGGGGGATCAACCTCGGCTTCAGCGTGCCGGCGGACAAGCCGGAGGGCCGCATCGCCCTGACCGGCGCCCGGCTGATCACCATGAACGGGGCCGAGGTCATCGAGAACGGGGTGATCGTCATCGACGGCAACCGCATCGAGACCATCGGTCCGATGGCCAGCACCACCATCCCGGCCGGAATCCCGACCCTCGACATGACCGGCAAGACCATCATGCCGGGCCTGATCGACGCCCACTGGCACGGCTCTATGGGGGACAACGAGATCATCCCCGAGCAGAGCCGGATCAACTACGCCGCCCTCGCCTTCGGGGTGACGACGATCCACGATCCGTCGAACGACACCAGCGAGATCTTCGCCCACAGCGAGCTGGCCCGCGCCGGCCGCGTGGTCGGCCCGCGCATCTTCTCGACCGGCACCATCCTGTACGGCGCCTCCACGGCCTTCACCGCCCAGGTCGACGACCTCGACGACGCCCTGTCCACCCTGCGCCGCATGCAGGCCGTCGGGGCGCGGAGCGTGAAGAGCTACAACCAGCCCCGCCGCGAGCAGCGCCAGCAGATCCTCGAGGCGGCCCGCCAGCTGAACATGATGGTCGTCCCCGAGGGCGGCTCTCTGTTCCAGCACAACATGTCGATGATCGTCGACGGCCACACCACCATCGAGCACTCGATCCCGCTGGCCCGCCTCTACGACGACGTCCACCAACTGTGGCGCCAGACCGAGGTGGCCTACAACCCGACGCTGGTCGTCGCCTACGGCGGCAGCTACGGCGAGAACTACTGGTACCAGGAGAGCGACGTCTGGGATCACCCGATCCTGACGCAGTACGTGCCGCGCCGCACCCTCGACGCCCGCGCCCGTCGTCCGGTCACCCTCCCCGACAACGAGTGGAACCACATCTCCGTGGCCCGCGAAGCGACCCGCCTCAACGAGCAGGGGATCGACGTCCTGATTGGCGCCCATGGTCAGCGCGAAGGACTGGGAGCCCACTGGGAGCTGTGGAGCCTCGCCCAGGGCGGCATGCAGCCGCTCGAGGTGATCCGCGCCGGCACCCTCAGCGGCGCGCGCGCCCTGGGCATGGACCGCGACCTCGGCTCGCTGGAGCCGGGCAAGCTGGCCGACATGGTGGTGCTGGACGCCAACCCGCTGGAGAACATCCGCAACACCACCTCGATCGCCTACACCGTCGCCAACGGCCGCGTGTACGACTCCGGCATGAACGAGATCGCCCCGCGGCAGCGCCCGCGTCGGCCGTTCTGGTTCGCCGGCGCGGACGGCGAGGCGGTGGCGCCGGGCGCGGCGTCGACGGACAGCCACGGCCACGGCGAGCACTGAGGCGGTCCGGCGTCGTCAGTGGCCGGTGAGGGTCGGCAGCGCCTGCCAGATCATCGCCACCACGGCGACGCCGAAGCCCAGGACGGCGATCTCCCGGCGGAAGCGCGAGACCTCGCCCTCCGCGCCGCGCAGGCGGCGCAGGGCGAGGAGGCCCAGCGCGACGCCGCTCAGCACGCACGCCGCGCTGAAGCCGAGGCCGGCCATCCGCCACGCCGGGTCGTCCGCCTCGGCCGCCACATCGGCGACGCTGGCGATCAGGTAGACGCCGAGGAAGTGGAAGCCCCACAGCGTCAGCCCGCCCAGCATCCACGCCCAGGCCTTCACATCGCCGCTCCCGGGAACAGCCGCGTCAGCAGCACCGACCCGACCCCCTGCGCCGCCGTGAAGGCGAGGAACAGGCCGATCAGGTCGAAGGTGGTCGGCCGCGCCGTCTCGACGTGCCCCGCCAGCCAGCGCAGCAGGGCGTACAGGCCCATCAGCCCGGACACGGCGACGAAGAACCCCTGCCAGCCGATCAGGGCGTAGACGGTCGCGCCCTGGGCGTTGACCTCGGGCCGCAGGCCGGTCGCCAGCCAGTGGTCGAGATCCATCCCCCACCCGGCCCCGGCCAGCCCCACGGCCGTCAGCATCAGCAGGGTCGCGACCGCGGGGGTGCGCGGCCGGTCCAGCCGCAGCGTCCGGCAACTCGCCCACGCCAGCAGGCCGGCCCCGGCATAGGCCGCGACCACCGGCAGCAGCAGCGGCAGGTCGGGCGGCGGCGCCCAGCCCTCCGGCTGGCGGCTCCACAGGAAGACGTAGCTGAAGCCCAGCAGCGCCCCGACCATGCCGGCCACGATCAGGGTGATGACCATGGCCCACCAGCCATGGCTGGACGGGCCGCTGACGTAGGTCGGCAATTCGATCCCCGCGCCTACGTCGACGGTCGGCTGGATCCGCGGCCGGTCCAGCAGCCAGCACCAGTGCATCAGGCAGTAGACCGCCAGCACGCCGCAGAGGACCGAGGGCAGATAGGCCTGCACCGTCAGCAACAGGAAGAAGGCCGCCGTGAACACCGCCGCCCACACGTGCCAGGCCGACGGCGCCGGCATGCGCTGCAGGTACTGCGGCTCGGCGTTCAGGGTCGAGGTGACGATGGTCTCGCGTTCGCCCGTCGCCGTGTTGGGCAGGAAATAGCGTCCGGCCTCTACGTCGCGGGCGAGGTTCTTCTGGTCCCACAGTGGATAGAGGCTCTTCACCACCGGGATGGAGCGCACCGAGTAGAGGCCGGTCGGCAGCCACTCGAGTCCCGGTCCGCCGTAGACGTTGCCGGCGTCCTTCCCGAAGGGCCGGAAGTTGCGAATCATGTCCACGATCCACAACAGCACCGCCGCCCCGAACAGGAAGGCCCCCGCCGTCGAGATCATGTTCGGGATCTCCCAGCCGCGGTCGGGCAGATAGGTGTAGACCCGCCGGGGCATGCCCATCAGACCGGTCAGGTGCATCGGCAGGAAGGTCAGGTGCATGCCGCTGAACATCAGCCAGAACACCCACTTGCCCAGCCGCTCGCTCAGCGGGCGGCTCGAGGTCATCGGCAGCCAGTAGTAGATCGCCGCGAAGAACGGGA
>MGLK01000001.1:16004-21491 GCA_001794825.1 Caulobacterales bacterium RIFCSPHIGHO2_01_FULL_70_19
GACCATGGCCACCATCACCCCGGTCAGCCCGCCCATGGTGAAGATGATCAGGGCTCCCAGCACGAACAGGCCGGGCGTGTTGAACCGCATCCTGCCCGCCGCCACCGTCGCGATCCAGGCGAACACCTGGATGCCGGCGGGCACCGACACCGCCATCGACGCGGCCGAGAAGAAGCTGGTCGAGATGGTCGGCATGCCGGTGGTGAACATGTGGTGGGCCCACACGCCGAAGCTGATGAAGCCCGTCGCCAGCATGGCCAGGACCACGAGCCGGTAGCCGACCAGCCGCGTTCCCGCGATGGCCGGCACGATGGTCGACATCGCCCCCGCCGCCGGCAGGAAGATGATGTAGACCTCCGGGTGGCCGAAGAACCAGAACAGGTGCTGCCACAGCAGGGGATCGCCGCCCTTCAGGGCGTCGAAGAAGGGCCAGCCCAGGGCCCGCTCGACCTCCAGCAACAGCGTCGACAGGATGATCGACGGGAAGGCGATGATGATCATGCAGGCGAAGATCAGCATCGCCCAGGCGAAGATCGGCAGCTTGTCCAGGGTCATGCCCGGCGCGCGGTTGCGCAGCACGCCGACGATGATCTCGATCGCTCCGGCGATGGCCGAGATCTCGATGAAGCCGATGCCCAGCAGCCAGAAGTCGGCGTTGATCCCCGGCGAGAAGGTCGTCGACGTCAGCGGCGGATACATGAACCAGCCGCCGTTGGGGGCCAGTCCGAAGAAGATCGAGCTGAAGAAGGCGAGACCGCCGATCAGATAGGCCCAGAAGGCGTAGGCCGACAGCCGCGGGAACGGCAGGTCGCGGGCCCCGACCATCTGCGGCAGCAGCAGCACGCCCAGCGCCTCGACCGCGGGCACGGCGAACAGGAACATCATCACCGTGCCGTGCACGGTGAACATCTGGTTGTAGGTCTCCTGGGCCAGGAAGCCGTTCATCGGCATCGCCAGCTGGGTCCGCATCAGCAGCGCCAGCGTGCCGGCCAGCACGAAGAACAGCATGGCCGCGCCGATGTAGTAGACGCCGACGAAGTTGTTGTTGATCGCGGTGATCCACTGCCAGCCCCGGGGGCCGCACCAGACCTGCTCCAGCGCCTCCAGCTCCCCCTTCGGCCGCGGCCCCCGGGTCGGAAAGCGCTCGTACACCTCGGGGTCGAACCCGGTCTCGCTCTTCATTCGAGGCTCTCGAGCCAGGCCGAGACGTCGCGCAGCTCCCGCCCGGTCAGCACCGGATAGGCCGGCATGCGGTTGCCCGGCTTGATCGACTGGCTGTCGGCGATCCAGCCGGCCAGCGCTCCCTGGTTGTTGGGCAGGATGCCCGCCCCCAGCGTTCGCCGGGAACCGACGTGGCTCAGGTCCGGCCCCGCCAGACCGTTGAAGGCCGTCCCCGCCACCGTGTGGCACGCCCCGCAGCCCGAGCGATCGAACACCGCCGCCCCGGGATGCGGAACGGTTGCGGCGGGAGCCGGGACCGCCTGCCGCGCGCGCCACGCCTCGTAGGCCGCCGGCTCGTGCGCCACCACGACGAAGCCCATCAGGGCGTGCGGACCGCCGCAGTATTCGGCGCACTGGCCGCCGTAGACGCCGGGCGCGTCGGCCTGGAAGCGCATCAGGTTGCGGCGGCCCGGGATCATGTCGACCTTGCCGGACAGGCGGGGGACCCAGAAGCTGTGGATCACGTCGGCGGAATCGAGCTCCAGCACCACCGGCCGCCCCACCGGAATGTGCAGTTCGTTGGCGTCCTGCAGCGCCTCCCGGCCCTGCGCGTCCAGGTAGGCGACCCGCCACCACCACATCTCGCCGGTCACGCGCACCCGCATCTCGCCGGGTGCCGGCTCTTCGGTGAGCCGGCTCGTCAGACCGAGTCCGTAGATCAGCAGGGCGCTGAGCACGACGACCGGAAAGGCCAGGCCCCCGATCCAGATCAGCCGCTCGCCGCCCAGCCGCGCCCGCCAGCGCCGCGGCCCGAACAGGGCCACGCCCAGCGCCGCCAGCACGATGACCAGCACCGCCGCGGCCATGGCGAACAACACCCAGGCCAGCACGTTCAACGGCCCCGCGAACGGGCCCGCGGGATCCAGCGCCGGCGGCGGCCAGCCGGACGTTCCGGGCGTCCGCGCGCTCATTGCAGCGTATAGAGCCAGGCGGCGACGTCGCGCGCCTCGGCTTCCGAGATGGGGGTTGCAGGCATGCCGGTCTCCGGGGCCATGGACGGCGCTTCCCTGACCCAGCGGGCCAGTCGGTCCGGCTGGTTCGGGAAACGGCCGGCGATCAGCGGACGGCCGCCGAAACCTTCCAGCGACGGCCCGGCCGCGCCGCGGGGCCAGGCGATCCCCGGCGTCTCGTGGCAGGCGGCGCAGCCCACGCGGCGGGCGATCTCCAGCCCGCGCGCCGGATCGGCGCCGGCGATCTCGCGCGGTCCGCCGCTCTTGTCCGAGCAGGCCGCCGTCAGCAGCGCCAGCAACACCGCCCGTCCCCTCACGTCCGCTTCCGTCTGTTGATCGGCAATCGGTCCGCCCCTCCTGCTCGAAAGCCTAACCCCCGCCCCAAGGCCACGGTTCCGGGAACCGCCAAGGTGGGGGCGTGTTCGATCCCCGTGCGCGCCCTCGTCTGTTCCAGCCTGGTCCTGTTCGCCGCGGCCTGCTCCGGCGCGGACAGCCGGTCGACCGCGGCCTTCACGGCCGACGGCCAGGTCATCGCCATGGGCGGCGGCGAGGGCGGTCCCTCCAACGCCTGCTTCAGCTGCCACGGCCTCGACGGCCTGGGCGACGGCGTCAGCGTCCCCCGTCTGGCGGGCCTCGACGCCGGCTATCTGCAGAAGCAGCTCGAGGACTACGCCGACCGGCTCCGCGACGACGCGACCATGTACGAGGCCGCCCGCTGGCTCGACGACGACGACCGCCGCGCCGTCGCCGCCTGGTACGCCGCCCTGCCGGCGCCGTCGCGGACCGCCCCCGCAGCGCCCCCGCCGCGCGTCTGGCTGCGGGGCCGCCCGGAAGCCGGGGTTCCGGCCTGCGCCGTCTGCCATGGCGCCGAAGGGCAGGGCGTCGGCCCCGGCAACCCCGCCGTCGCCGGCCAGCCGGCCGCCTACACCCTCGACCAGTTGCGCCGCTGGAAGACCGGCGAGCGCCGCAACGATCCCCGCAACGTCATGTCGGACGCCGTCGCCGGCCTGACGGAAACGGAGATGCGCGCCATAGCCGCCTGGCTCGAGACCGCACCCATTGCTCCGCCGCCAGCCAGCGACGCTGCCACCGCGTCCGCTTCCGCGGCAGCTGCGGCACGACCGGAAGCATCCCGTGGAGTACGTCGTCCCGGTCGATGAGGTGGTGCTTCAGCGCCGCGCCGACGTGGATGGGGATCATCAGCAGCAGCGTCAGCACCAGACCCCAGTGGGTCCACTCGGCGACGGCCTCCACCTGCCAGCGCGTCGTCAGGTCGAGGTTCTGCATCGGCATCAGCGGCCAGGGCACGAAGCCGAGCAGGCTCAGCTCCTCCTCCCGCGCCGTCGCCGAGATCATCGCCCAGCCGCTGAGCGGCAGGCCGAACAGGCAGGCGTAGAAGACGTAGTGGGTCACATGCGCCGCCGCGCTTTCCCAGCCCGGCTTGTCGGCGTCGTTGATCGGCCCCGGGGCCAGCGTCCGCCAGGCGCCCCGCCCCAGCGCCAGCACCAGCATCAGCACGCCGATCGCATAGTGCAGGTCGTGCGCCCCGACCTTGGCCCCGCCGACCGGCAGCCGCCCCATCCACCAGCCCCAGAACAGCTGGAGGATCACCAGCCCCGCCATGGTCCAGTGGAACACGATGGCGACCGGGGAATAGCGACCCTCGTCGTGGTGCCCCGCCGCCCATTCGAGGACGAGGCCGAACAGCCGCGCGATCATGCCGCCCCGGCTCCGGCCCGGGCGTCCGGTCCGATCCAGCGGCCAAGGGTCAGCAGCGCCGCCGCCAGATAGACCGCCGCCGCCGGCGCCCACATGATCAGCCCGGCCGCCTGCTGGTCCTCCAGCGCCGTCAGCCCCCACGGCGTCGTGGTGAACAGATGCGGCGCGTACACTGGCTGGCCGGCGAAGGTCAGCAGCGCCCCCAGCAGGCCCATGGCGACCATGGCGATCAGCAGATGGACCACCGCCGCGGGCGCCGGGGCGCGCCGCACCCCGGCCCAGAACCACAGGGCCGTCGCCAGCAGGCTGGCCTGCATCAGCCAGTAGGCGGCGTCGTGCGACAGCGCCCAGGCGTAGGCTCCGGGCGCGTGCCAGGTCCAGAACACGAGCGCCTGGGCGGCGGTCGCCAGCGCCAGGGACCCGGTCCTCCGGGCCGGCAGGGCCCACGCCAGCAGCGGGGCGGCGATCGCGACCAGCAGCACATGGTGGACGGTGCGGGCGGCGAACAGGGCCGAGCTCAGCGCGCACAGGGGCGAGACGAAGCTGACCGCCAGCACGCCCACGCCCGCCAGCCCCAGCGCCCGCTCGCGGCCCCGCGCCCGCCAGGCGAAGGCGGCCGCCGCGGCCAGCAGGACGGCGATCAGCACCGGATCGAGGTTCCAGCGCCACTCGCCCCCTGCGGGGGCCGGCCCGCAGTACGGCAGCCAGACCGTCCCGACGCTCATCGCTGCGGCAACGCCCAGGCGATCACCTGGTCGCCCTTCGGCGTCTCCATGAAGTGGTGCCCGCCGGTCATCAGGACCAGGTACTGCCGCCCGTCCTGCTCATAGACCATCGGCCCGGCCTGGCCGCCGGCCGGCAGCGCTTCCGACCACACCGTCTCGCCGGTCTCGATGTCGATGGCCCGGATCAGGTCGTCGGTGGCGGCGGCGATGAAGATCAGTCCGCCCGCGGTGACCACCGAGCCGCCGTTGTTGGGCGTGCCGATGTCGATCGGCAGCATGGACGGGATGCCGAACGGCCCGTTCTTGCGCGCCGTGCCCAGCGGCCGGTCCCACACGGTGCGGCCGGTGCGGATGTCGATGGCCCGGATGCCGCCGTAGGGCGGCTGCTTGCACAGCATGCCGGTCGACTTCATCCGCCAGCCGGCGTTGACGTCGATGGCGTAGGGCACGCCCCACTGCGGGTCGCCCGCCCCTTCGGCGCCCTCGGGCACGCCGCCGCGCGACCCGGGAGTCTGCGCCTCCAGCCGCGGGTCCCCGCGCGGGAACCAGCCCTTCTCGTTGGCCTCCTCGCGCGGCACCAGCCGGTTGTAGTTCGGCATGTCGTTGTAGTTGGCGATGATCCAGCCGCGCCGCGGATCGACCGCCACCCCGCCCCAGTCCGAGCCGCCGTTGTAGCCGGGATACTGGATCCAGCGCCGGTCCGTGGTCGGCGGGGTGTAGATCCCCTCGTACGCCGCCTGCCGGAAGCCGATGCGGCAGATCATCTGGTCGATCGGGGACATCCCCCACATGTCGCGCTCGGTCAGAGCCCGCTTCGCCAGGGTGTGAAAGCGCGAGAACGGCTGCGTCGGCGTGCGCTGGTCCGGCTCGAC
>MGLK01000001.1:21505-45099 GCA_001794825.1 Caulobacterales bacterium RIFCSPHIGHO2_01_FULL_70_19
AGGATGTACAGGTCGCCCTGCTTGCTGGGCAGCACCAGGGCCGGGACCATCGCTCCGCCGACGGGATAGTCGATCAGCGTCGCCTGCGATCCGAGGTCGTAGTCCCAGACATCCTTGTGCACGGTCTGGAAGCGCCACGCCGGGCGCCCGGTCGTGACGTCCAGCGCCACCAGCGAGGTGGCGTACCGGTTCTCCGCCTCCGACCGGTCGGAGCTGTAGTAGTCCGCCGCCGAGTTGCCCATCGGCAGGTAGACCAGCCCCAGCTGCTCGTCGCCCGAGGCCGTGGTCCACATGTTGGGCGTGCCGCGGGTGTAGCTGTCGCCCGCCTCCGGCCGCCCGGTGAGGTCCGGCCGCGCCATGTCCCAGGCCCAGCGCAGCTCGCCCGTGACCGCATCGAAGCCCTGGATCACCCCCGACGGGGCCTCGTTGTACTGGCCGTCCAGCACCTGGTGGCCAGTGACCACCACCCCGCGCACGATGGTCGGGGCCGAGGTGATCGACACCATGCCGGGGATGACCTCGCCCATGCCGACCTTGATGTCGACCGACCCGTTGTCGCCGAAGTCCGCGCAGGGCCGGCCCGTACGGGCGTCGACCGCGATCAGGCGGCCGTCCAGCGTCCCCTCGATGATCCGCCGGGCGCAGGCCGCGGCGGCCGCGGCGGGCTGCGCAGCGGCCGGGGCCGCCGGAGCGGGCATCGTCCGCGCGCCCGTCGCCGGGGCGCCCTGCGGCGTCGCGGCCGTCGGAGCGGTCGCCGTCGGCGGGGTTCCGGTCGCCGCCGCGGCGACGTCGTAGTAGGCCACGCCCCGGCAGGCGGCGGTGTAGGGAATCCACTCGTCCGACACCTGCGGATCGTAGCGCCAGCGCTGCTCGCCGGTGCGCGCGTCCAGCGCGATCAGCACGTTGCGGGCGGAGCAGAGATAGACCGTGTCCCCGACCTTCAGAGGCGTCGTCTCGGCTCCCCACTTGTCCTCGGGAAGGTCGCCGGTGCGGTAGGTCCACACCCGCTCCAGGTTTCCGACGTTGTCCCGGGTGATCTGCGCCAGCGGCGAGTAGCGCCGGGCGCTGTAGGTCCCGCCGTAGGCGGGCCAGTCGGCGCCGACATCGCGCAACGACGGCTCGGCCATGCCCGCCGTCAGAGGTCCGGCGGCCGGCTGCGGCGTCATCGGCCGGTTGGCCTGGGCGACCGCCACGCCGAAGCCGATGGCCGCAAGGGCGAAGACGCCGCCGACGATCAGGGCCAGTCGGCCGCCGCGCCGCCGATCCAGCACCGGCAGGGCCGCGATCACGCCGACGAGCAGCACGGCGGGAGCGACGATGCGCGGAACCAGCGCCCAACCGTCGAGGCCGACCTCCCACAAGGCCCAGAGCACCGTCAGGACGAAGACGGCGACATAGATCCACGCCCCGGTCGGCCGCAGCCGGAACAGCATCACGCCGGATGCGATCAGCCCCAGCCCCGCCAGCAGGTAGTAGAACGATCCGCCGAGCGACAGCAGCCATGCGCCGCCGAAGGCCAGCACGGCGCCGATCAGCACCAGCACGATCGCCAGCGCCCGCACCGCCCAGCCTGCCGCCCCCGTCCGTTCGATCGCCATCGGCCCGCCTCCTTCCGCCTCAATTAAACGCCGGGGACGCGCGGGGTTCCGTGCGCGAAGGCCGGCGCGCATCCGCCTGACCGGGGCGCAAACAGGCCCTCCGCGCGTCCGGCGGTTGAAGAAGGGCTTTTCCAGCCCGGCCCACCCCGCTAGACCGTTCGACGCAAGGTTGAGTTCAGGGGCGTCTACATGCTTGCAGCGATCCGGCGGCTCGTCCGTCAGTTGCGTTGTCGTCGGCACCGATGGCGGCCGGATCGGCGGCGCGAGGGCCGGGAATTCTGCGACCTGTGCGGCGCCCGCCGACGGGCCGCCTGACGCAATATTCGCGGGCGGGCCGAACTTCCGGCGTTCCGACGGGTTGCCCTGCTGCCCCACCGACGGGGGCGCAAGGACATTCAGGGAGCCCGAAAATGCGCGCCGAACAGATGATCGCCACCCACCCGCACGTTCGTGGCGAGGTCAACACCGCCCTCGCCCGCTGCGTCGAGGCCTGCTTCGACTGCGCCCAGGTCTGCGCCTCCTGCGCCGACGCCTGCCTGGGCGAGGAGATGGTCGCCGAGCTGGTGCAATGCATCCGCCTGAACATGGACTGCGCCGACGTCTGCCTGACCAGCGGCCTCATCGCCACGCGCCGTTCCGGCGGCGACGTGCCGGTGATCGAGGCCCAGCTGCGCGCCTGCGAACTGGCCTGCGCCCGCTGCGCCGCCGAGTGCGACAAGCACGCCGAAAAGCACGAGCACTGCCGCATCTGCGCCGAGGCCTGCCGCGAATGCGAGCGCGCCTGCCGCGACGCCCTCGCCAGCCTGCCGCGCAGCGGCTCCGCGGCGCACTAGGGCGAGATCGGCCGGGTCAGCCGATCACGGCCGTGGTCTCGATCTCCAGCCGGGCCTCGGCCTCGATCAGCCCCTTCACCTCGACCACCGCCATGGCCGGATAATGCGGACCGATCAGCTCGCGCCAGGCGGCGCCGATCTCGCGCAGGCTGGCCAGGTACTCCTCGCGGTCGACCACGAACCAGGTCATCCGGACGATATGCTCCGGCCCTGCGCCGCCCTCGGCCAGCACCGCCAGGGTGTTCTCCAGGGTCTGGCGGAACTGGGCCGCGAAGCCCTGCGGGAACACGCCCTCGGGCGTCCAGCCGATCTGGCCCGCGACGAACACCATCCGGCCCTCGGCGGCGATTCCGTTGGAATAGCCCCTGGGCCGGGGCCAGCCCTCCGGCAACAGGACGCGGTTCATGCGGCGCTCTCCACAAAGGGCGCCATCCGCGCCCGCAGCTCCTCGGGCCAGGGCTCCGGCTTAAGGGCGGACCCGACGTGGACGATCGTCTGCGTCGCCTCGAAACGCCGCTCGCCGCCGCAGTCGATGCGGTGGCGTAGTCCGCACGAGGCGCCGCCCAGCCGGGTGACGCTCAGCGAGAAGTCGAGGTCGTCCTCCAGCCGCGAGGGCGCCCTGAACGTCGCCTCCACCGCCGCCGTCGGCACGCTGGCGCCGCGCTCCAGGTGCAGTTCGCGGAACGACACGCCAAGGGGGCCGGCGAACCAGTCCTCCACCACCCCGTTCAGCATCTCGAAATAGCGCGGGAAGAAGACGATCCCCGCCGCGTCGCAGTCGGCGAAACGCACCCGCCGCCGCACGGTGAACACCTGGCCGGTCATGCGCCGCCCTTCAGCCGGAAGCGCTGAAGCTTGCCGGTCTGGGTCTTCGGCAGACTGTCCACGAACTCCAGCGCCCGCGGATATTTGTAGGGCGCGATGACGGCCTTCACGTGCGCCTGCAGCTCGCAGCGCAGCGCATCCGACGGCTCCCGTCCCGGATGCAGCACCACGAAGGCCTTGACGATCTGGCCGCGCTCCTCGTCCGGAGCCCCGATCACCGCCGCCTCCGCGACCGCAGGATGGCCGAGCAGGGCGTTCTCCACCTCGGGCGCGCCGATGTTGTAGCCGGACGAGATGATCATGTCGTCCGACCGGGCCACGAACCAGAACCGCCCCTCCTCGTCGAGACGGTAGACGTCGCCCGTCAGGTTCCAGCCGTTCTGCACATAGGCCGCCTGCCGTTCGTCCTCGAGGTAGCGGCAGCCGGTCGGCCCCCGCACCGCCAGCCGGCCGGTCGACCCTGCCGGCAGCGGCTGGCCCGCTTCGTCCACGATCCGCGCCTCGTAGCCGGGCACCGCCCGCCCGGTGCAGCCCGGCCGGATGTCGTCGCCGCGGGCCGAGATGAAGATATGGATCATTTCGGTCGAACCGATGCCGTCGACGATCCGCACGCCGGTGGCGTCGTGCCAGGCCTCGGACGTCGCCGCCGGCAGGGTCTCCCCCGCCGAGACGCAGGTGCGCAACGACGACAGGTCGTGCTGGTCCGCCAGCTTCAGCAGCGCGCGGTAGCCGGTCGGGGCGGTGAAGATCGCCGTCGCCCGCTGCCGTTCGATGGTCTCCGCCAGCGCCTCGAAGCCGGGCCGGTTCGGGAAGGCCGTCGCCGCCCCCGCCGCGGCGGGGAACACCACCAGTCCGCCCAGGCCGAAGGTGAAGGCGATCGGCGGCGTCCCGACGACCACGTCTCCCGGGCCCAAGTCCAGCATGTGCCGGCCGAAGGTGTCGGCCATGGCCAGCACGTCGCGGTGGAAGTGGACGCAGCCCTTCGGCTTGCCCGTCGTGCCCGAGGTGAAGGCGATCAACGCCGGATCGTCGGCGGCGGTGTCCACCGGCTCGAAGCCCGTTCCCGGCGGCAGGGCCATGGCCGCCGCCTGCAGCTCGGCCGAAGTCATCACCTTTGTCAGCGACGAGGCCGCGCCCTGCGCCTCGGCCACGGGTTCCGCCAGCGTCTCGTAGACGAGGGCGTAGCTCACCTGCGCCTTCCCGATGACGGTCGCCAGCTCCGACGGCCGCAGCATCGGCATGGTCGCCACCACCACGCCGCCGGCCTTCAGGATCGCGAACCAGGCCAGCGCCGTCCACGCCGAGTTCGGTCCGTGCAGCAGGACCCGGTTGCCGGGGACCAGTCCCATATCCTCGACCAGCACCCGCGCCATCCGGCCCGAGATCGCGTCCACGCGCGCCCACGAAAATTCGTGGTCGAAGTCGATCAGGGCCCGCCCCTCCGGCCCCCCGGCCGCCATGGCGCGGCGGAGAAGCTCCGCCGCCGCGTTCAGCCGCGCCGGATACTGCAGCTCCGGCAGATCGAAGATGAAGTCCGGTTGCTGCCCCGGCGGCGGCAGCCGCTCCAGCACGAAACGGTCGACGTGCGCGCTCTCCCCCATCAGCCGCCTCCCCGCAGCGCGCCCAGCGCCTGCCGGGCGATGACGATCTTCTGCACCTCCGAGGCTCCCTCGTAGATACGCAGGGCCCGGATCTCCCGGTACAGCCGCTCGACCGGGCTGCCCGACACGACCCCCAGCCCGCCGAACAGCTGCACCGCCTGGTCGATCACCGCCTGCGCCTCATCGGTGGCGTACAGCTTGGCCATCGCCGCCTCGCGGGTCACCCGCGGCGCGCCCCGGTCCTTCAGCCAGGCGGCGCGGTAGATCAGCAGGGCCGAGGCGTCGATCTTCAGCGCCATCTCGGCCAGCGCCGCCTGGACCAGCTGCAGGTCGGCCATCGGCGCCCCGAACAGCCGGCGGCTCACCGCCCGGTTGGCCGCCTCGTCGAAGGCCCGGCGGGCGAAGCCCAGGGCCGCCGCCGCCACCGTCGAGCGGAACACGTCCAGCGTCGCCATGGCGATGCGGAACCCCTGCCCCGGCTCGCCCAGCAGCCGGTCGCCGTCGACGCGGCAATCCGCGAACCTCAGCGTCGCCAGCGGGTGCGGCGCCATCAGCGGGATGCGCTCCACCACCTCGAAGCCGGGCGTGTCCGCATCCACCACGAAGGCGCTGATCCCCTTCGCGCCCGCCTCGCCGGTGCGCGCGAACACCGTGTAGCGGTCCGCCAGTCCGCCGTTGGAGATGAAGGTCTTGGTCCCGTCCAGCACCCAGCCGTCGCCCTCGCGCCGGGCCGTGGTCGCCAGCGCCGCCACGTCCGAACCCGCCTCCGGCTCCGACAGGGCGAAGGCGGCGATCGCCTCTCCCGCCGCCGCCTGCGCCAGCCAGCGGGCCTTCTGCGCGTCCGTCCCGAACAGGCTGATCGGCCCCGATCCCAGCCCCTGCATGGCGAAGACGAAGTCGGCCAGGCCCGAGCGCCGCGCCAGCGTCTCGCGCGTCAGGCACAGGGTGCGCACGTCCAGCCGCCCCTCGGCGTCCGGCACGGCGTGCCTCAGCCAGCCGCCCGCCGCCAGCGCCTTCAGGATCGCCCGACAGTCGCCGTCGAGGTCGTGATCCCCGTGCAGCCCGAGCGCCGCCTCGCGCTCCGCCCACGCCTCCAGATCCGCCGCGAACGCCCGGTGTCGATCCTCGAGGAAGGGCCAGTCCAGGAAGCTGCGGTCGGCCATGGCTCAGTTCCCCTCGAACACCGGCTCGCGCTTCGCCGCAAACGCCTCGTAGGCCCGCCGGAAGTCCTGCGTCTGCATGCAGATCGCCTGCGCCTGGGCCTCGCTCTCGATGGCGGCGTCCAGGCTCATGTCCCATTCGACGTTGAGCTGGTTCTTGGTCATGCCGTGGGCGAAGGTCGGGCCCCTGGCCAGCGAGCAGGCCAGCTCGCGCGCCGTCTCCAGCAGCGCCTCGGGCTCGACCAGCCGGTTGTGGAAGCCCCAGCGCTCCCCCTCTTCCGCCGTCATGTTCCGCCCGGTGAACAGCAGCTCCGAGGCCCGGCCCTGACCGATGATCCGGGGCAGGATGGCGCACGCGCCCATGTCGCACCCGGCCAGCCCGACCCGGGTGAACAGGAAGGCCGTCTTCGTTCGCGGCGTGGCGATGCGCAGGTCCGAGGCCATGGCCATGATCGCGCCGGCCCCGACGCAGATTCCGTCCAGCGCCGCGATGACCGGCTGCGGACAGCCCCGCATCGCCTTCACCAGATCGCCCGTCATGCGGGTGAAGTTCAGCAGCTCCGGCGCCGCCATCTCCGTCAGCGGGCCGATGATCTCGTGCACGTCCCCGCCCGAGGAGAAGTTGCCCCCGGCGCCGGTCACCACCACCGCGCGGCAGTCTCCGGCGTGGACCAGTCCACGGAACAGGTCGCGCATCTCGGCGTAGGACTGGAAGGTCAGCGGGTTCTTCCGCTCCGGCCGGTTCAGCGTCAGCGTCGCCACCCCGTCGTCGTCCACCGACCACAGGAAATGCTCCGCCCGATAGTCACGCGCCTTCATGAGCCGCCTCCTCGCGCAGGGCCGACCGGATCGAGCGCCGCGCCCGCTCCAGCCCGCCGCCCAGTTCCTCGACCTCGCCGTCGCCCAGCCCGGCGAACAGCTCGCCGATCCAGCCCTCGTGCGCCGCCGCCATGGCCGCGAAACGGCTCCGCCCCTGCGCCGTCAGCCGCAGTCGCTGCACCCGCCGGTCCGATCCGGCCAGCCGCTCGATCAGTCCCTCGCCCTCCAGCCGCCGGGCCAGTCCGGTGACGTTGCCGTTGGTGACCCGCAGTCGTTCCGCCGCCTCGCCCATGCTCAGCCCGGCCTCGCCCGCGCGGTCCAGCGCCGACAGCAGGTCGAAGCGCGGCAGGGTCGAACCGAACTCCTCCCGCAGCCGCCGGCCGACCTCGCGCTCGACCGCCGTCGAACAGGCCAGCAGCCGCAGCCACAGGCGCAGCGCCGCCTTGCTCCCGGCGCCGCTCACGTCTCGCCCCCCGCCACCGGGATCGCCGCCCCGTTCACGCCCGAGGCGGCGTCGCCGCACAGCCAGACGATGGTCTCCGCCACCTCGTCTGGCGTGATCAGCCGCCCCTGCGGATTGCCCGCCGCCAGCGCCGCGCGCGCCTCGTCCCCGGTGCGGCCGGTCTTCGCCACGATCGCCTCCACCGAGCGCGCGACCAGATCGGTGTCGGTGAACCCCGGACACACGGCGTTGACCGTCACCCCCTTCGCCGCGACTTCCAGCGCCGCGGCTCGCGTCAGCCCCACCAGCCCGTGCTTGGCCGCCACATAGGCCGAGACGTAGGCGTAGCCCTTCAGCCCCGCGGTCGAGGCGACGTTGACGATCCGGCCGTGCCGCCGCGCCAGCATGCCGTCCAGCACCAGCCGCATCGCCTGCGCCGGCGCCTCGAGGTTCAGCGCCAGCATCTCGCGCAGCGCCCCTGCGTCCGCCTTCAGGAACGGCGCCGAGCTCGCGCCGCCGGCGTTGTTCACCAGGATGTCGATCGGCCCGAAGCGGTCGCGCCCGGCGTCCAGCGCCGCCTCCAGGGCGTCGAAGTCGGTCACGTCCCCCGGCGCCGCGAAGGCCGCGTCGCCGATGCGGTCCGCCGTCTCCGCCAGCCGCCCCACGTGCCGTCCCACCAGCGTCACCTGCGCCCCGTTCAGGGCCAGCAGCTCGGCCGTGGCCCGGCCGATGCCCGACCCCGCCCCGGTCACCACCGCATGCCGTCCCTGCAGGCTCATATCGCCCCCGCCTGCTGCTGCCGTTCAAGGTTCCGCGCCAACTGGGCGAAGCCCTGCCGGTACTGCACGGGCGGGGCCTGTCCGCGCCAGCCCAGCTCCGCCGCGGCGCGCAGCGTCCAGTTCGGATCGGCCAGGTGCGGCCGCGCCAGGGCGCACAGGTCGGCCCGCCCGGCGGCGAGGATGCCGTTCACATGGTCGGGCTCGTAGATGTTGCCGACCGCCATCGTCGCCACCCCCGCCTCGTTGCGGATGCGGTCGCTGAACGGGGTCTGGAACATGCGCCCGTACACCGGCCGCGCCTCCGGCGTGGTCTGCCCCGCCGACACGTCGATCAGGTCGCAGCCCGCCTCCGCGAAGGCGCGCGCGACGGCGACGGCCTCCTCCGGCGTCAGCCCGTCCTCGACCCAGTCCGTCGCCGACAGGCGCACCGACATCGGCCGGTCGTCGGGCCAGGCCGCCCGCATCGCCCGGAACACTTCCAGCGGGAAGCGCAGCCGGTTCTCCAGCGACCCGCCGTAGGCGTCCGTGCGCCGGTTCGAGACCGGGGTCAGGAAGGACGACAGCAGATAGCCGTGGGCGCAGTGCAGCTCGACCATGTCGAACCCCGCCTCGAGCGCCCCGCCCACGGCCCGGACGAAGTCGTCGCGCACCCGGTCCATGTCCGCCCGGGTCATCTCGCGCGGGACCTGGTCGCCCTCGTCCCAGGCGATCGGCGACGGCGCGATCAGCTCCCAGCCGCCCTCGATCAATGGTTGATCGGCGCGCGGCCCCCAAGGCCGCTCCACCGATCCCTTCCGCCCCGCGTGCGCCAGTTGCAGGCAGATCCGCGTCCCCTGCCCGTGCACGAAGTCGACGATCCGCCGCCAGGCGTCGCGGTGCTCCGGCCGGTACATGCCGGCGCAGCCGGGCGTGATGCGCCCGTCGGCCGAGACGTCGGTCATCTCGGTGAACACCAGCCCCGCCCCGCCCATCGCCCGCGCCCCGAGGTGGACGAGGTGGAAGTCTCCCACCGTCCCGTCCTCGGCCGAGTACATGCACATCGGCGACACCACGACGCGGTTGGGCAGGGTCAGCCCGCGCAGCCGCAGCGGCGCGAACATCGGCGGCGGCGGCCTGTCCCCCGGCTCCGCCCCGGCCCGTCCGGCGAACCACCGCTCGACCCGCGCCACGAAGGCCGCGTCGCGCAGCCGCAGGTTCTCGTGGCTGACCCTCTGGCTGCGGGTCAGCAGGCTGTAGGCGAACTGGAGCGGCTCCAGCCCCACGTAGCGCTCGACCGTCTCGAACCACTCCGTCGAATTGCGCGCCGCGCTCTGCAGCTTCAGCACCTCGACCCGCCGCTCGGCCTCATAGGCGGACAGCGCCGCCTCCAGATCGCCGCCGGCGGTCGCCGCCTCCGCCAGCCGGATGGCGTCCTCGAAGGCCAGCTTGGTGCCCGAACCGATCGAGAAGTGCGCCGTGTGCGCCGCATCGCCCAGCAGCACCACCTTGCCGTCGCGCCAATTCGCGCACGCCACCCGCGGGAAGTTCAGCCAGGCCGAGCCGCGCAGGTGCCGCGCGTTGCTCATCAGCGCGTGGCCGTCCAGCCACTCGGCGAACAGCGCCTCGGCCGCGCGGCAGGTCTCGTCCTGGTCCATGCGGTCGAAGCCCAGCCCGCGCCAGGTCGCCTCGGTGCATTCGACGATGAAGGTCGAGAGCCCCGGCTCGAAGCCGTAGGCGTGCGCCCACACCCAGCCATGCGGCGTCTCGACGAAGGCGAAGGTGAAGGCCTCGAAAGCCTTCCTCGTCCCCAGCCAGACGTACTTGTTCCTCCGCACGTCGACGTCGACGCCGAACACCTCCGGCGCGGCGTTGCGCACCCGGCTGTTCAGCCCGTCGGCCGCCACCACCAGGTCCGCGTCCAGCGCCCGGGCGTCCTCCACCTCGGTCTCGAAGCGCAGCGCCACGCCCAGCTCCGCCGCCCGCGCCTGCAGGATCTCCAGCAGGCGCACCCGCCCGACGCCGGCGAAGCCGTGCCCGCCCGATCGGATCGTCTCGCCGCGGATGTGCACGTCGATGTCGTCCCAGTGGACGAAGGCCGCCTCGATGCGCGCCGCCGTCTCCGGGTCGTTGGCCTTGAGATTGGCCAGGGTCTGGTCCGAGAACACCACGCCCCAGCCGAAGGTGTCGTCCGGCCGGTTGCGCTCGTACACCGTCACCTTCAGCGACGGGTCGCGCAGCTTCAGGGAAATGGCCAGGTACAGGCCGCCGGGTCCGGCGCCCACGACGGCGACGGTGCGGACCGCGTCGGCTGGCATACTTGAAGCTTAAAATGATCGCGGCCGGTCCGTCCAGCCGCCTCTGCGTCGCGTCGGCGTCAGACCCCCGCCGCCGCCGCCGGCCGCGCCTTGCAGGTGTCCAGCCACCGCGCCAGGTGGGTCAGCTCCTCGGGCGGCCGGTAGCGGATCAGCCGGGCGAACTCGAGTCCGACCACGCCGACGATGTCGGCGATGGTGAACCGCTCCCCGGCCACGAACTCGTTGTCGCCCAGTCGTCGGTCCAGCGACTTCATGAACTTCTCGGCCGAGACCCGGTTGTACTCGGCCACCTGCGGCAGCTGGGTCGCCTCCAGCGCCGCCAGCGCCGGGTGCGAATGGCGGACGTTCAGCATGATCGGGTTGGCCAGGTAGAACTCGCAGCGCCGGGTCCACATCTCGACCACCGCCTGTTCGCGGACGTCGCGGCCGAACAGGTTCGGCTCGGGATACAGCGCCTCAAGATAGCGGCAGATGGCCACCGACTCGGAGATCACGACCCCGTCGTCCAGCTCCAGCGCCGGCACGTGCGGCACCCCGACCTTCGCCCGGTATTCCGGCGTCCGGTTCTCCCCCGCCAGCAGGTCGATCTCGACGATCTCGACGTCCTCGATCCCCTTCTCGGCCATGACCCAGCGGACCCGCCGCGGATTGGGCGCGCGGTGCGAGGTGTAGAGCTTCATCGGGACCTCCGTTGCTTATCGCAACGCTATCAGCCGTAGATCGTCGACGGCAAGGCCCCGACCACGCAGGCGGTCATGAGCGTGGCCAGGAAGCCGGCGAACAGCGCCTTCCACACCAGCCCCAGCACCTCCTCGCGGCGCTCCGGCATCAGCACGCTCAGGCCGGTCACGGTGATTCCAACCGAACCGATGTTGGCGAAGCCGCACAGGGCATAGGTCATCAGCATCCGGGTGCGCTCGCTCATCTCGGCGGCCGGGACCTTGCCCAGTTCGATGAAGGCCACGAACTCGGTCAGCGTCAGCTTGACCCCCAGCAGCCAGCCGGCGCGGCCCGCCTCCGACCACTCGACCCCGGTCAGCCAGGCCACGGGCATGAACACCCAGCCCAGCAGCCGCTCCACCGTCACCTCTCCGCCGAACAGCCAGAAGCCGCCCAGCATCACGTTGGCCAGCGCCACCAGCGCCACGAAGACGATCAGCACGGCCGAGATGTTCAGCACCACCATCAGGCCGTCGGCCGTGCCCTTCACAATGGCGTCGATGGCGCTGTCGTACTTCAGGGCCGAATCGTAGTCGGCGTGGGCCCCGCCCTCGCCGGGCTTCTCCGGCACCATCACCCGCGCCAGCAGGATGCCGGCCGGGGCCGAGACGATCGAGGCGACCAGCACGTGTCCGGCGGCGTTCGGCAGCACCGGCGCGAGGATGGCGGCGTAGGCGACCATGGTCGAACCCGCCACGGTCGCCAGCCCGACCACCATCAGCAGGAACAGCTCCGAGCGGGTCAGCTTGTCGAGATAGGCGCGGATCACGATCGGGCTCTCGATCATGCCGAGGAAGATGTTGGCCGCCACCGCCAGCGCCGAGGCCCCGCCCAGCCCCATGGTGCGCTGGAACAGGAAGCCGAAGCCGTGGGTGATCCACTTCAGCACCTTCCAGTGCCACAGCAGCGCCGACAGGGCCGAGATCACCAGGATCAGCGGCAGCACCTGGAAGGCGAAGGTGAACAGCGCCCCGTCGTTGGTCACGGCGTAGGGCTGGTCGCCCCCGGCCAGATAACCGAACACGAACTGGGTCCCGCGCTGGGTCGCGGCGTTCAGCCCGTCGACCGCGCCGGTGATCGCCGCCAGCACGGCCTGCGAGCCGGGGATGGCGAACAGGGCCAGCACCAGCCCCGCCTGCACCGCCATGGCGCCCAGCGCCAACTTCCACGGAAAGGCCCGCCGGTTCTCCGACAGCGCCCAGCAGGCGGCGACGACCACGACCAGCCCGAACAGGCTCTGGAGATTCAGCAGGCTGAACATGAGGCTTTCCCTGTCCGGAACCCCCCGCCGGACCTTGCCCCGTTGAACGCCACGGCGCGCCCCGTGGCAAGCCGCTGTCGTGCAGGCCTGCGCCAAGCTTCCGCCACGATGCGGTCGCTCACTCACGAAACCGTGATCCGCACGGCCGGGAGAACGCGATGCGCAAGACAGCGACGGCGGGCCTCTGCCTGCTTCTGGCGACGACGGCGGCGGGCTGCGGCCAGCCCGCGGGCGAGATCGCAAACTCCGACGATGCGGTGAACCTGGAGATTGCGGCGCCGGCGGCGGACGTGGCCGCCCCGCCCCCCGCCTTCGCCGCTCCGGCGGCGCCGGCTTCCGCGCCCGCCGAACCAGCCGCGGCCGCGCCCGCTCTGGCGCCCGAGGCGGCCCGCATCGCCTACGTCTACCGATACGGCCTTGAACTCCCCGTCGAGAAGGCTCCGGCCCTCATGGCGCGACACGAACAGGCGTGCACGGCCGCCGGGCCCGCCGTCTGTCAGGTGATCGGCTCGAGATCGAGCCGCTACGGTCGCGACCAGTTGACCGCCCAGCTCGAGATCCGCGCGACGCCCGCCTTCATCGCCGCCTTCCGCCGCCGTCTGGCCGGGGACGCTGAAGCGGCCGGCGGCCGCATCGCCCAAGCGGCCACCGAAAGCGAGGACCTGACGCGGGTCATGGTCGACACCGAAGCCCGGTTGCGCGCCCTGACCACCCTGCGCGACCGGTTGCAGCAGCTGCTCGCCACCCGTTCCGGCCCGCTGGAGCAACTCCTCGCCACGGAGCGCGAACTGGCCCGCGTCCAGGGCGAGCTCGACGCGGCCCGCTCCTCGCTGGAGGTGATGCGCACCCGCGTCGCCACCTCGCGGCTGATCATCGAGTACACCGCCGAAGGCCAGCTCGCCCCCGACAGCGCCTTCCGCCCGGCGACCGAAGCGCTCGACAACGCCCTGACCGTCTTCATGGGCATGGTGGGCGCCCTGATCCTGTTCTTCGCCGGCGCCCTGCCGCTCGTCCTCGTCGGCGCGCCCCTCGTCTGGCTTGTGCTGCGCTGGCGCCGGCGCGAGCGGGAGCGGCGAGCGGCGGCGAAGCGGGCGGTCTCGCCGCCGGCGGAGACCTGACCGGGGCCGGGCTTCCTCAGCGGGCCTGCAACGAGTTCAGCGTCGCGTATGTCCCCCTTGTCGGAGGCATGTCCCGCCGTATCCACGATTGTATCGGCGGTGTATCGACGGTGTATCGGCGATGTATCGGCGATGTCCCGGCCCTGTCTCCCGGTTCGCCTGTCCGAACTGTCCGAAGTCGCCCGACCTTCCGCCCCGTGGACTGGCCGGAATCGTCAGTTCAGTCCTGGCGCCGCACCCGCCGCCCGTAGGCCTCCATCAGGTCGAGGCTCAGGCGCCCCGGCGTGAACCGGTACTCCCCGATCTCGCTCACCGGCGTCACCTCGGCGGCGGTGCCGGTCAGGAAGCACTCCGAGAAGGTCGACAGCTCCTCGGGCCGGATGTGGCGCACGATCACCTCGATCCCCTTCTCGGCGGCGATCTCGATCACCGTCTGGCGGGTGATGCCGTCCAGGATGGCGTCGACCGGAGGCGTGTGCAGCACCCCGTCCTGCACGAAGAAGACGTTGGCCCCGGTCGCCTCGGCGACATAGCCGCGCCAGTCCAGCATCATGGCGTCGGCGAAGCCGCGCTTCTCGGCCGCCGTCTTGGACATGGTGCAGATCATGTACAGGCCCGCCGCCTTGGCCGCCGACGGCGCGGTGGCCGGATCGGGCCGGCGCCACTTCGCCCACTCCAGCCGGATCCCCTTCGCCTTGACCTCGGGATCGAAGTAGCTGGGCCACTCCCAGGCGGCGATGGCCAGGTGCGGCTTGCTGTTCCGGGCCGTGACGCTGACCTGCTCGGCCCCGAGGAAGGCCACCGGCCGCACGTAGCAGTCGGAAAGGCCCATCTTCGCGCAGGTTTCCTTGCAGGCGGCGTCGATCTCGGCCACGCTGTAGGGAAGGTCGAAATCCAGCAGGTTCGCCGACCGCTTCAGACGCTCCGAATGGGGCGTCAGCTTGAAGATTTCGCCGCCATACATACGCTCACCCTCGAACACCGACGAGCCGTAGTGAAGGGCATGGGTCAGAACGTGCGTTTTCGCGTCCCTCCAGGGTACGAAATCGCCGTCCATCCAGATCCAGCCGTCACGATCGTCGAAAGGAACGAAGGCCATTGAAGAACGTCTCCTGCGCAGTCCCACGGGTTAGAGCCGCCGCAACCGCCCAGGTCAACGCCGCATGACCGACGTTCGCCCGCATGGCCGCTCCGGCCCGATCGCCGGCCCGGGCGTGGGCCGCCACCTGCTCGTCGTCGACGACGACGATCGCATCCGCGAGCTGCTCAAGGAATTCCTGACCCGCGAGGGCTATCGCGTCACCGGCGCCGCCCACGCCGCCGCGGCCAAGCGGTTGATGGAGCTTATCGAATTCGACCTGGTCATCCTTGACGTGATGATGCCCGGCGAAAGCGGCTTCGACCTGACCAGCTGGGTCCGCGCCAAGGCCGAAACCTCGAAGACGCCGGTGCTGCTGCTCACCGCCCGCGGCGACCCGGACGACCGCATCGAGGGCCTGTCGCGCGGCGCCGACGACTACATGTCCAAGCCCTTCGATCCGCGCGAGCTTGCGCTGCGCATCGACGCCATCCTTCGCCGCACCGGCGGCAAGCCCCTGACCCCGCGCGAGATCAAGCTCGGAACCGCCGTGTTCGACATGGAGCGGCTGGAGCTGTCGCGCGACGGCAAGCCCCAGCGCCTCACCGAGGCCGAGGCCCAGTTGCTCAAGACCCTGGCCATCCACGCCCACGCCCCGGTCGAGCGCATGAGCCTGTCGCCCGACACCGCCGACATCACCGGCCGCGCCGTCGACGTCCAGGTCACCCGCCTGCGCCGGAAGCTCGAGGCCGACCCCAAGAACCCGCGCTACCTCCAGACCGTCCGCGGCGTCGGCTACATGCTGGCCCCGGACTGATGTCGCGCATTCCTCCCCCGCAGGGGGAGGGGGACCGCGAAGCGGTGGAGGGGGTCCGCCCCCGTCGCCCGAGCCCGGTCCCGCCCCCTCCACCATCCTCCGGATGGTCGCCCTCCCCCCGTGGGGGCGGAGTATCGTGAGACTGCTCCCCGCCAGCCTCTGGCCGCGCTTCCTCAAGCGGCGCCTGCCGACCTCGCTCTGGGGCCGCTCCCTGCTGATCATCGTCCTGCCGGTGCTGATCATGCAGGTGGCGGTGACCTGGGCCTTCTTCGACGCCCACTGGCAGACCGTCACCGCCCGCCTCTCCGACGGCCTGGCCGGCGACATCGCCTGGGCGGTCGAGAGCTACGCCGACGACCCGACCCCGCAGAACCTCGAGATCATCGCCGAGCGCGCCGAGCGGTCGATGTCGCTCTCCGTCGACCTGCGCGAAGGCGACGTCCTGCCCGCCGAGGCCCGGCGCGGGGCGATCGGCGTCGTCGACCGCACACTCGAGAAGGCCCTCGCCAACAGGCTGGACCAGCCCTTCTGGTTCGACACCACCCGCTACCCGGCTTACGTCGACGTTCGGGTGCAGCAGCCCCAGGGCGTGCTGCGCATCATCGCCCCGCGCGAGCGCGCCGTCGCGACCCAGGCCCACATCTTCGTGCTCTGGCTGTTCGTGGCCACCGTCCTGCTGATGGGCGTCGCCATCCTGTTCATCCGCAACCAGGTCCGCGCCATCGAACGCCTCGCCGAGGCGGCGGAGGCCTTCGGCCGCGGCGAGGCGCGCGAGCGCTTCAAGCCCTCGGGCGCCCGGGAGGTCCGCGCCGCCGCCCAGGCCTTCATGGACATGCGCGACCGCATCCAGCGCCACATCGACCAGCGCACCGCCCTGCTCGCCTCGGTCAGCCACGACCTGCGCACGCCCCTGACCCGTCTCCGCCTTGAGCTCGCCCTCGCGCCCCCCTTCAAGCGCGCCGCCGCCATGCGCGGCGACCTCGACGAGATGGAGCACATGATCGACGAATACCTCGCCTTCGCCCGCGGCGAGGCCGGGGAGCCTGCGCAGGAGGTGTCGGTCGCCGACCTGCTGGCCGGCGCGGGCGAGGACGCCCGTCGCGCCGGCGCCGAGGTCGAGATCGCCGCGCCGGAGGGCCTCACCGCCACCGTCCGCCCGCTGGCCTTCAAGCGCGCCCTGACCAATCTCGCCGGCAACGCCGCCGCCCATGGCGACCACGTCCGTCTCAGCGCCCGGCCCCTGCCCTCCGGCGGGATCGAGGTGGCGATCGAGGACGACGGCCCGGGCATCCCCGACGAGATGCACGAGGAGGCGTTCCGGCCCTTCTCCCGCCTTGACGACTCGCGCAACCAGAACCGCAAGGGAGTCGGCCTCGGCCTCGCCATCGCCCGCGACGTGGCTCGCGGCCACGGCGGCGACATCACCCTCGGCCGCAGCGACCTCGGCGGCCTGCGCGCCCTGATCCGCCTGCCCGGCTGATCACATTTCCCCACACCCTCTGGCGAAGCCTGGCGTCGGGCATATCTTCAATTCCGACCGGGGGGTCAGGAGAACCTGTTTCATGCGCAAATTCGCCTTCCTCGCGCCGCTGACGCTCGCCGCCGCCCTCGCGGCCGCCGCGCACGCCCAGCCCGCCGCCGTCACCGTCGCCCTCGCCCCCGAATTCGAGAGCTCGGCCGAGGATCTCGGCCGCGCCGACGTGCAGGCGCAGATGGACCGACTGGTCGAAATCGTCACCCGCGAGCTCGCCGACGACCCCGACCTCGCCGGCGCCCGGATCGAGCTGGTGCTGACCGATCTGCGCCCCAATCGGCCGACCGCCGAGCAGCTCCGCGACCGGCCCGGTCTCGACCCGGTCCGCAGCATTTCGATCGGCGGGGCCGTGGTCGACGGCCGCATCGTCACCGCCGACGGCCGCGAGCTGCCGGTCCACTATGAGCGGTTCTCCCACACCCTCGCGGAGGTCCAGGGGGTCGGCGTCTGGTACGACGCCGATCGCGCCTGGCGCGGTCTCGCCGCCAATCTGGAGGCCGGACGCTACGTCCAGCGCTAGAAGCTGCGCGCCCGCCGCACGGCGGCCCCGATGGCGGCGTCTGCGGCCCGCTCGAGATCGCCGCCGTCGCGCAGGGCGTCCAGCCCGGCCCGGGTCGTGCCGCCGGGCGAGGCGATGCGCCCGATGAGGTCGTCGAGGGCCGCCCCCGTCTCGACCCCGGCGCCGGCCGACCTGAGCGCGCCGCGGGCCAGGGCGTCGGCCGCGTCCGGGGACAGTCCGGCCGCGACGCCGGCGCGGGCGAGGGCTTGGACGAAGGCATAGACGAAGGCGGGGCCGGACCCGGCCACCGCAGTCGCCGCATCCATCTGGTCTTCGGCTTCAAGAACGACCGTCGCGGCCACCGGCCCGAACAGCGCCCGCGCCGCCTCCAGGGCCCCTGCGTCTTCCGACCAGAGGGCGGCGACGCCCCGCGCCTGCGCCACGGCGGTGGTCGGCATCACGCGAGCGGTGGGGCGGCCTGCCGCCGCGGCGATCCGGGCGGCCGGAACGCCGGCCATCACCGACACGACCCGTGCCTCCGGGCCGAGGTGTGGCGCAAGGGGCTCCAGCGCGGCTTCCCAGGCGGCCGGCTTGACCGCGAGCACCACGACGTCCGCCCCGGCGAGCTCCGCCGGTTCCGGATTGATCCGGGCGCCGGCGGCCCGGGCCGTCTCGGCCGCCGGCTTGGGCGAGGGCGTCAGGATGATGAGGTCGGCGGGGCGGACAGCCCCCGACGCCAGCCAGCCTTCCACGAGCGCCGAGCCGAGGCGGCCGCAACCGACGAGAGCCACGACCGGGGTCTTGGCGGCGGCGGTCATGGCCTCAGGCCGTGCCGACGGTCTCGAACAGGCAGGCGTCGATCGCCTCCTGGGGCTTCTTCGAACCGCGGATCATGAAATCGAAGGCGGGATAGTAGCGGTCGGCCGCCTCGACCGCGGCGTCGATCATCGAGGCCGCCTGGGCCAGGGTCGGACGCTCGCCCATGGGCAGGGCCAGCGAGTGGCGGAAGACGATCTCGCCGTCCTCGGCCCAGACCTCGAAATGGCCCATCCAGGTGCGCTGGTTGATCATGCCGACCAGCTCGTAGGCCGCGGCCCGCTTGGCCTTGGAGGCCTGCAGGTCCAGGGCGCAGCACAGCTGCAGGCAGTCGCCCTCCGGCCGCCAGGCGAACCACAGTTCGTAGTCCTTCCAGTCGCCGGCCAGCGAAAAGGCCAGGTCGCCCTCGTCGGTGCGGTCGAAGGGCAGGTTCTCGGCGACCAGCACGTGCTCGACCACATCGAGCGGGTCGTGCGGCGTGTCGATTTCCTCGGGCCGGGCGGCGTCCATCAAGTCGTCTCCGGGCGCGACTCACGCCCTCTTCCGAAACGGTAGGCGGGTTCGCAGATTCGGCTCAACCGGCTGCGTCCTGGGGGGGAACGGCCCCTGTGGACGTTCCCTTTCGGGGCGTTTTGGCCGACTTCAGCGCAGCGATCTCCGCACGCATGGCCGCGACCTCCGCCTTCAGGGCGTCCAGCTCGTCGCGGCGCACCAGGTCCATCTCGGCGGCGAACCGGTCGGCCTGGGCGCGGAAGGCGGTCTTCGCCTCCTCGCCGGCGGCTTGGGCGAGCCCCATCGCGCCGGTGGTCAGCTTGGCGAACTCGTCGAGGATGGGATTTCGCGTCTGCATGGGAACTCCGACTCAGGGCGCGGCGGCCGTGTTAACGATGGTTGCCGGATATGGTGAACGAAACCTTGCCGTCCATGCCCCGCTCGCGCCCGAAAGGCTACGGATTTTTCGGGGACTGATCCGGCGACGCTTGCTAAACCACCTCTCCAACCCGCCGCAGGAGCGCCCGTGCAATTCCCCGAGTTCGATCCGGTCCTGTTCAGCATCGGCCCGCTGGACATCCGCTGGTACGCCCTCGCCTACGTCGCGGGCATCGTCCTGGGCTGGTGGTACGCCGCCCGGCTGGCCAAGGCGGAGGCCCTGTGGGCGCCGGGGGCGCCGCCGGTCACCACCCGCCAGCTGGACGACCTCGTCCTGTGGATCACCCTCGGCATCATCCTCGGCGGCCGCCTCGGCTACGGCCTGTTCTACCAGCCGTCGCTCTACGCCCAGCTGTTCACCGGCGACGGCTTTGCCGAGCGGTTCGCCCTGTTCCGCCTGTGGGACGGCGGCATGTCCTTCCACGGCGGCCTGATCGGCGTATCGCTGGCGATCGTCTTGTTCGCCAACCGCAACCGCGTGAACCTGCTCAGCCTCGGCGACCTCGTGGCGCCGGTGGTGCCGATCGGCCTCGGCTTTGGACGGCTGGCGAACTTCATCAACGGCGAGCTGTGGGGACGCGAGACCTCCCTTCCCTGGGGCGTGAACTTCTGCAGCCAGCGCGCCCGCGAGATCTACGGCCAGACCTGCCAGTTCGTCGCGGACAACGGCTCGGTCGTGGGCCCCGGCGACGTCGCCCGGCACCCGAGCCAGCTTTACGAGGCCGGACTCGAGGGGATCGTCCTGTTCGGCGTCCTGTGGCTGGCCGTGCACAAGGCGAAGCTCCTCGCCAAGCCCGGCTATGTCGCCGGCGTCTTCCTGTTCGGCTACGGCCTCGTCCGCGCCTCGCTCGAGAACGTGCGGCAGCCGGACGCCGGACTGGAGAACCTGCCTCTGGGGCTCACCATGGGCATGATCCTGTCGATCCCGATGATGCTGATCGGCGCCTGGTTGATCTGGCGGGCGTGGAGCCGTCCGCCGGCGCCCTCCGCCGGCTGAGCCGTGAGCCTGAAGGACCGCCTCGCCCGCGAGATCGCCCTCACCGGGCCCATGACGGTCGCCGACTATGTCGTCCGCTGCCTGCACGATCCGCAGGACGGCTACTACGCGACGCGACCGGCGATAGGGGCGAGCGGCGACTTCATCACGGCGCCGATGGTCAGCCAGATGTTCGGCGAACTGATCGGCCTGTGGGCGATCGAGCTGTGGCGTCGCCTCGGCGCGCCGGAGCGGGTGCGGCTGGTCGAGGTCGGGCCCGGCGACGGCACCCTCATGGCCGACGCCCTGCGCGCCGCCCGGCTGGATCCCGACTTCCTCCACGCGGTCGATCTGGTCCTCATCGAACCCTCCCCGCCCCTGCGCGCCGCCCAGGCCCGGATGCTGGCGGACAGCGACGTCCATCCGCGCTGGGTCTCCGCGCTGGACCGGATCGAGAGCGACGCGCCGGTGATCCTCATCGCCAACGAGGTGCTGGACTGCCTCCCGGCGCGGCAGTTCGTGCGGACGCAAGACGGCTGGGCCGAGCGGCGGATCGGCGTGGACGACGACGGCGGTCTGACCTTCGGGTTGGTGAAGATCACCGGCGGCTTCCGTCGGCCGGCGTTTCCGGTCGAGCCCGGCCAGACCGTGGAGATCTCCGAACAGCAGGCGGCCTTCGGGCGCGACCTCGGAACCCTCGTGAAGGCCGCCGGCGGGGCGGCCCTGCTGATCGACTACGGCCGCGCCAAACCCGAAGCCGGCGACACCTTGCAGGCGCTGAAGCGGCACCGGAAGGTGGATCCGCTCGAGACGCCGGGCGAGGCCGACCTGACCCAATGGGCGGACTTCCCGACCGTGCTGGAGGCGGCCGTTCACGCAGGGGCCGACGTGACCGGCTGCCGGAGCCAGGGCGAGTTCCTCCGCCGGCTCGGGATCGAACACCGCGCGGCTGCGCTCAGGGCCGGGCGGCCGGACGCCGCCGCGACGATCGACCGCCAGCTCAACCGGCTGGTCGGCGATGACCAGATGGGAACCCTGTTCAAGGCCTGCGCCATCTTCTCGCCGCGCAGCCTGGAGGCGCCCGGCTTCGAGGACTGAGCGGACCGAAAGCGCAGCCCACGGACTTGGCTGTGTTCGCGCTGTTCGCCTGGGCTCCTCCCGACCGGCCGCAAACAGGTCACGGCCACGGGATGCACGCCCGATCCGTCAGATTCGGTCGCGCCCGGCGGTCGCGGCTTGGCGTGTCATGACGTAGAAGGAGCGACGCATGAGCTCGTCAGCTTCCTCCCTCGCCCCGGTCACCCATCCGCTGCTGCAGCGCGCCGGCGTGCGGCACGGCTTCTTCACCCGGCAGGGAGGCGTCTCCACGGGCCTGTACGAGAGCCTGAACACCGGCGTGGGCTCCAGCGACGACCCGGCGGCGGTGGCTGAAAACCGGCGGCGCGTCGCCGCGCACCTCAGCGGGACGGCCGACGATCTGGCCGCCTGCTACCAGATCCATTCCGCCGTCGCCCGCGTGGCCGAGACCGGCTGGAGGGGTGAGCGGCCCGAGGGCGACGCCAGCGTGACGGCGACTTCGGGCGTGATCTGCGCCGTGCTGACGGCGGACTGTGCGCCGGTGCTGCTGGCGGACGCACAGGCGGGCGTGGTCGGCGCGGCCCATGCCGGCTGGAAGGGGGCGCTGGGCGGGATCATCCATTCGACGGTTGCCGCGATGGAGGCGCTGGGAGCCAGCACCGGCCGCATCGTGGCCGTGGTCGGCCCCTGCATCTCGCAGGACAGCTACGAAGTCGGTGCGGACTTCCAGGAACGGTTCGGACACCACGATGAGGGCAGCGCCCGCTTCTTCCGCCTCGGTGGATCGCCCGACAAGCGGCTGTTCGACCTGCCGGGCTTCGTGCTTTGGCGGCTGGAGCAGGCGGGCGTGGGCGAGGCGGCGTGGACGGGCGAGGACACGCGCGCGGACGCGGCGCGGTTCTTCTCCAACCGGCGGGCCTTCCTGAACGGCGAGGCGGACTTCGGCCGGCAGATGAGCGCGATCAGCCTCGGCTGATCAGCCCGCCATGGCCATTTGAGGGACACGCGTCACCTCGCGCCACGCCTGCGGCGCGGCCAGCAGGGCGCGGACCAGCTTGTTGTTCAGGGCGTGGCCGGCCCTGACGCCTTCGTAGCGGCCCAGAAGGGGCGCGCCGAGCACGTAGAGGTCGCCGATCGCGTCCAGCGCCTTGTGGCGCACGAACTCGCGCTCCATGCGCAGGCCGCCCGGGTTGAGGATCTCGTCGCCGTCGATGACCACGGCGTTCTCCAGCGAACCGCCGCGGGCCAGGCCGGCCTGGCGCAGGGCCTCGACCTCATGGGCGAAGCCGAAGGTGCGGGCGGCCATGATCTCGCTGCGGAACGTCTCCTCGTCGACGACGAAGTCGACCACCTGGTTGCCGATGACGGGGGTCGGGAAGTCGATCTCGAAACGCATCTCGTAGCGATCGCAGGGCAGCAGGACGGCCGACTTGTCGCCCTCCTCCACCCGGATCGGCTCGAGAATTTCGATATAGCGGACCGGCGCTTCCTGACGCCGGAAGCCGGCGCGATCGAGCAGCTGGACGAACGGCAGGGCCGAACCGTCGAGGATCGGCAGCTCGGGCCCGTCCACCTCGACCACGGCGTTGGAAACGCCCAGGGCGGCGAAGGCGGCCATCAGGTGCTCGATCGTCGACAGGCGCACGCCGGCGGCGTTCTCGATCATCGTGTTCAGGCGCGCGTCGACCACGGCCTCGCCCGAGACAGGCAGGCGGTTGTCGCGGTCGGTCACGTCGGTGCGGATGAAGACGATGCCCGTGCCGGCCGGGGCCGGACGCACGGCCAGACGCACGCGGTCGCCCGTGTGCACGCCGACGCCGGCGATGATCGCGGGCGCAACGGTCGTCTTCTGGCGATGGTCGTTCCGGACCGGCAAACTCATTACTCGCTTCTGTCTTGCGCTCCGCCTCTGCGTGCGGAGTTCGCCCCACGGTTTCCTTAACGGCGGGGCCGCCAGCGGAAAATGAAAGTCGGGTTTCGGATTGTTTCGGGAGGAGAGGCAGTAGGCGGTAGGCAATAGGCAGTAGGCAGTAGGGCGCACATGAGCCCCGGCTCCGCACGCGCGGAAAAGGGCGGCCCGCGGACCGCCCTTCCCTACTGCCTACTGCCTACTGCCCAATCCCTAGTTGGCCAGACGCCGCAGGAAGGACGGGATCTCGAGGTCGTCCTCGGCCTCGCCCGGCTCCGGCTGCTGCGGCGCAGGCTGGACCTGGCTGGTGGCGCGCATCTCGGTCTGGCGCGAGCCGGACGAGGGATAGGTCGGCTGCGGCTGCTGGCGCTTCCGGCCGAACAGGCTCCAGCCGCTGCGGCGATGGTCACGGTCGTCGTAGTCGTCGTAGGCCGGCTCCTCGCGGGCGGGAGCCGGAGCCGGCGCGGCGGCGGCCGGACGGTCCAGGTACAGCTCGCCCTGGACCGTC
>MGLK01000001.1:45108-71105 GCA_001794825.1 Caulobacterales bacterium RIFCSPHIGHO2_01_FULL_70_19
CGCGGGAGCCTGGGCGGCCGGACGCGGGGCGGCCTCGAACTCCTCGACCCAGGGGTCGACGATCGGCTCGAGCTTGCGCTCCTCGGCCACGTGGATCACCGGCTCGGGACGCGGCTCGGGAGCCGATGTGCGGGCGCCGAAGGTCGGCTGCGCGGAGGTGAAGGTCGGGACGATCGGCGCCTCTTCGGCGCGAGCGGCGGGGCGCGGGGCCTCGGCGCGAACGGGCTCGCGACGGACGGGCTCGCTGCGGACCGGTTCGGACGCGCGCGGCGCGGCGGCCGGGGCCGGACGCCGGGTCTCGAAGGTCGAGGTCGTGCTGGCCGGCGGGGCCTTGGCGGCGGCCATGTCCTCCATGCCGGTGGCGACCACCGAGACGCGGATCTTGCCCTCCAGCGCCGGGTCGAAGGCGGCGCCGAAGATGATGTTGGCGTCGGCGTCGACCTCGCCCGCGATGGCGTTGGCGGCCTCGTCGACCTCCAGCAGGGTCATGTCCATGCCGCCGGTGATGTTGACCAGCACCGCCTTGGCGCCCTTGAGGCTGGTCTCGTCCAGCAGCGGGTTGGCGATGGCGTTCTGGGCGGCCTGCAGGGCGCGGTCCTCGCCCTCGGCCTCGCCCGTGCCCATCATCGCCTTGCCCATCTCGGACATGACGGCGCGGACGTCGGCGAAGTCGAGGTTGATCAGGCCCGGCAGGATCATCAGGTCGGTGATCGAGCGCACGCCCGAGTGCAGGACCTGGTCGGCCATGCCGAAGGCGTCGGCGAAGGTGGTGCGCTCGTTGGCGACCCGGAACAGGTTCTGGTTCGGGATGACGATCAGGGTGTCGACGTAGCGCTGCAGCTCGGCGATGCCGGCTTCGGCGAGGCGCATCCGGTGGCGGCCCTCGAAGGTGAAGGGCTTGGTCACCACGCCGACGGTCAGAATGCCGCGATCACGGGCGCATTTGGCGATGACCGGGGCCGCGCCGGTGCCGGTGCCGCCGCCCATGCCGCAGGTGATGAACACCATGTGAGCGCCGTCGAGGTGGCTGAAGATCTCCTCGGCCGACTCCTCGGCGGCGTTCATGCCGACCTCGGGGTGGGCGCCGGCGCCGAGTCCCTGGGTGATGGTCTCGCCCAGCTGGATGCGGCGGTCGGTCTTGGCGAAACTGAGGTGCTGGGCGTCGGTGTTGGCGACGACGAACTCGACCCCTTCAAGGCCGGCGTCGATCATGTTGTTGACCGCGTTGCCGCCGGCCCCGCCGACGCCGAACACGACGATGCGGGGCTTCAGTTCCGAGCTTTGCGGACGCACCAGCGAAAGAGACATTTCGTTCCGACCTTGAATTCCGACCCTGCCCTGCAGCCCCGATGCGAAAGCCCCGCCGAATCGCATTGGTTATGAGCGCGTTAAGGAAACACCCGCCCTGCTTAAGGGAGTGTTACCGGATAGGCCGAGTCGGGCCGCCAGGCACCGGTTTGGTTAACCTTCACAACAGATTTTCTGCAGCCACGCTTCCGCAGGCAGATCGCAGGCGACGAAAAAGGGCGGCTCTTGCGAGCCGCCCTTCCCGTTTCGGTCGTGCGTACCGGAGTTAGTACGGACGCCAGTTCAGGCCGATGAAGAAGCGACGGCCCCAGGCATCGAAGTTGCTGTACAGGGCGTTGCCCAGCCACGGATGCTGCTCGTTGTCGAAGGCGTTCACGACGCCGGCGCGCAGCGAGAGGTCGTCCCGGACATTGTACCGCACGGTGAAGTCGTGACGGGCGAAGTTGCCGGTGTCGTAGGCGTAGTACGGCCGGTTATCCAGGTTGGTCACCGAGTCCCGAAGGCTGGCGATCTCCTGGGCCGTCTGCCAGTCCATGGTCCAGTTCACGCTCCAGGTGTCGTTCGGCACCCAGGTCAGCGAGGAGGTCAGGCGAACCCGCGGATAGAACAGGTCGCCTTCCAGGCTGGTGCGCTGGGTGGGATCCGAGACGTTGGTGAACTGCTGCTGGTCGATCAGCCAGAGGCCGCCCAGCGAGTAGTTGAACTGGCCCAGGTTGCGCCCGAACACCTCTTCCGTGTCGAGCGTGTAGCGGGCGGTGAAGTCCAGACCGCGGGTCTTCAGGGCGGCGAAGTTGATCGAGCCCTGGATGAAGCCGCCGATCGGGTCGCCCGTCGGCGCGCCGATGCCGAACGGAATGTTCGGGTTGTTGCGGAAGATGGTGGCGCACGCCGCCGCGTCCAGGGTCGGACCGTTGACGCAGTTCGCCGCCGCCGCCGCCGCCGTCACCGCCGAGATCACGTTGGTGACCTCGATCTCGTAGTAGTCGAGCACCAGCGAGAAGTTCGGGATGAAGCGCGGACGCAGGATGGTCGAGAAGGTGAACGATTCCGACTCTTCCGGCAGCAGGAACGGGTTGCCCGCGTTAACCCCGGCGATGCCCGACGTGTAGACCGGGTTGTAGTCGTCGGTGTTCGTGGCGGTCGCGCCGGCGAAGTCGAACGTCAGACCCTGCTGCGCCGCCAGAGCGGTACAGTTGTTGATGCGGTTCTGGCGGATGTCGGCGGCCAGGCCCGGGGCGTTGATGCTCGTCGTGGCGCACGGGTCGACCACGCCGTTCCAGAAGGTCTGCGTCGCCGGGGCGAAGTTTTCCGCCAGGTTCGGCACGCGCACCGAGGTGTTGAAGCTCGTGCGGAAGGCGATGTCCTCGATCGGACGATAGACCAGGTTCACGCCGTAGACGTCGACCTCACCCACGGTGGTGTAGTCGGACCAGCGGTACGAGCCGCTGAGTTCCGCATACTCGCCGAGCCAGCTGTCGCGGAACAGCGGCAGCGACATTTCGCCGTAGAACTCGTCGCTTTCGTATTCCGCCGGCAGGAAGTCAGGGCCGGTGTTCAGGAACAGGAAGCGACCGGCGGTGTCGGCGCTACGACCGATGCCGCGGGTATACTCGCGACGGTGCTCGTAGCCGAGGGCCATGCCGATCGGGCCGGCGCCCCAGAAGTCCCACAGCTCGCCGGCGATGTTCGCCTGCGCCTGCTCCTGCTCGTTCCGCTCGCGGACGGCGATGTCGGCGTAGACGTAGTCGAGGGCGGCCTGGTCCTGGTTGCCTTCACCGAAGACGTTCAGCGGACGGCACTCGTCGATCGCCTGCTGACCATAAGCGGAGTCGCGAATGTCGCCGCCGCGCCAGTAGTCGGCCAGCTGGCCGTTCGGAACGCCCTCGGCCGCGGCCAGGGCGATGCGGCACACGATCGCGCCCGGGGTGCCCATGACGCCGGCGACGTCGACGACGGAGTCCGCGGCCCACTGGAAGCGCTGGACGTCGACGCCGGCCTCGACGTTGACGTTGTCCATTTCGCCGTAGGTGTAGCCGATGTCCCAGGCCACGTTGCGGACGAACCAGAGGCTGTCGAACTCACCCTCCAGCGCCGCGACGTAGCGGGTCACCTCGCGGGTGTTCTGCTGGAAGCGGTCCGGACCGAACATCTGGTGACGCGCGATCGGGGTAGCGAAGGTCGCGCCCGGGGTGCTGGGCGCATTGGCCGTCGGCGCGTTCCAGCGGATCACCGAGTTGGTGGCGATCGCGTCCTTGACGATCTGCGGCAGGAAGGCGTTGTCGGACCAGCGCATGTCGAAAGAGGCGGTGCCGTAAAGCGGGCTGGCCTCACGCGATCCGTAGGAGTTGATCAGGTCGATGTTGAAGAAGGTCGGCTGCGAGACGTCGTTGACGTCCTCGGTGACGAACTTGGCCTCGAGCTTGGCGCGCAGATTGTCGGTGATCGAGAAGGTGCTGCCGACCTGGTAGCGCTGGGACTCGATTTCCGGGAAGCGCGAACCGCTGGAGAACCAGGCCGGGCTGACGCCGTCGCCGCCGATGTTGTACGGGCGGACAGCCCCGGTGTTGCCGATGCGCTGGCCGAACTCGGCGAGGCGGGCCGTGCCGGTGCCGGCCGGATACCAGAAGGTCTTGCCCGGGTTCGGCGCGAAGCAGTTCGAGTTCCAGGTGAACGAGCCGCCCGCGGTGTGGCAGGTGAAGTACGGAATGTCCGGGTCGCTCAGCGGGCTGGCCTGCTGCGAGTTGGCCAGGGTGGTCTGACCCCACCGCGGACGGTCCATACGCAGGACGTTCTCGAAATACGCCTGGTCCATGAAGCCGTCGTACGGCGCCGTGGTGGGATCGGCGTCGATGCCGAGGACCAGCGGGGTGCGGGCGATCCAGTCGACGTCCAGCGAGGTGACCTCGTCCTGCTTCTCGTACTCGCCGAAGGCGTAGATGTTCAGACGGTCGTCCAGCAGGTTCGCGCCGCTCAGCACGGAAACGCGACCGGTCGCCTCCCCGTTCTGGTTGATCTGGCCGTAGTTCGCGTCGATCTCCAGTCCCTCGAAGTCGTCACGCAGGCTGAAGTTCAGCACGCCGGCCACGGCGTCCGCGCCGTAAACCGACGAGGCGCCGCCCGTGACGATCTCGATGTTCTCGATGAGCAGGCGCGGGATCGTCGAGACGTCCACCGACAGGGTGCCGCGCGACGAACCCACGTGACGGCGGCCATCGACCAGCGTCAGGGTGCGGCCAGTGCCCAGCGAGCGCAGGTTGGCGAAATCGAGACCGCCGTCGTTCAGGCCCGAGCCGGTGGTGTCCGACGGGACCAGCGAGTTCGACAGGGCCGGAATGGTGGCCAGATAATCGATGACGGTCGACTGGCCGGTGGTCAGCAGGGCTTCCCGCTCAACCTGGATGATTGGCGTCGGGGCGTTGGTCGGGTCGCGACGGATACGCGAACCGGTGACGACGATCTCACCGATCTCGGTGGCTTCCTGGTCCTGTTGACCCGTGGCGGTGACGCCCGGGAGCTGATCCTGGGCGAAGGCCGGAGCCGCCAGGGCGACGACCCCCGCCAGGACCGTCGTTCCGAAGAGGTGCTTGCGCTTGATTAGCATGTAAAGGCCCCAACCTGTGATGATGCGGACGCAGAGCCGCCGAGGCGGAGTCTGCTTCATCGGTCACGCTAGCATTTGCGACGGGGGGGACAAGGCATTGTGGCGCGATCACGACCAATCCGGGCCACGGTTGTTACAATCCGGACACAGTCTGGCCCGCTGAGGGCGAATTCGGACCCGCTCGCGCCGAAAGCGGCGCAATCATGCCGCAATTTGATTTCCAGATTCTACTACAGGTTCTCCCGAAGCCACCCCGCGGCGCGCGCGACCAGGCTGCCGGAGTGGGCCCGCGGCGCGTCGGCGGCCGTGATCTGGCGGGACATGAGCTTGCGGGCGGACACGGCCTCGCGCGGCCCGTAGGCGGCGCGGAGCAGGACGCCGGCGGCGGAGCAGAAGGCGGGCCCCGAGGCGGCGTCAGCCAGGTGGGGCGCACGCTGGGGCTTGCCGAGACGCACCGGCCGGTCGAACACGCGCACCGCGAGTTCGCGCACGCCGTTCAGCTGGCTGGCCCCGCCGGTCAGCACCAGGCCGGCGCCCGGTTCGAGGCCCACGCCGGCGTTGCGGAGCCGGTCGCGGAGCAGTTCGAGCGTCTCCTCGACGCGCGGCGCGATGACGGTCTTGAGCATGGCGCGGGGAACCACCACCGGGCCCGCCGACGGATCCTCGCCGCGCGGCGGAGCCTCGAGCATCTCGCGGTCCTCGTTGGCCGAGGCCATGGCCGAACCATGCAGGGTCTTGAGGCGCTCGGCCCCGGCCCGGGAGGTCGACAGGCCCCGGGCGATGTCGGCCGTGACGTGGTCGCCGCCGACATTGAGGCTTTCGATGTGCAGCAGGCTGCGGCCGCCCCAGACGGCGGCGGAGGTGGCGCCGCCTCCCATGTCGATGCAGACGCAGCCGAGATCCATCTCGTCATCCTCGAGCGCGGCGAGCGAGGAGGCGACCGGCGCGGCGACGACGCCCTGCAGGTCCAGGTGGGCGAGCTCGAGGCAGTGGCCCAGGGCGGTGAAGGCGCTCTCGGCCATGGAGACGACGAGCAGGTCCAGGCCGAGGGAATGGCCGCGCATGGCGCGCGGATCGTGCAGCCCGCGGGCGCCGTCGACCGACCAGGCGATGGGCAGGACGTGGATCGGCCGGCGGTTGGGCAGGCGGATCTGGGCCAGGGCCATGCCGATGGCGCGCGCCAGATCGGCGTCGCCGACGGGGTTCTGGCCCAGCGAGACCCGCGCCTGCACCCGATGGCTGGCCATCTGGCCGATGGCGGTGGTGACCACGACGCCGGAGACCGGCGCGCCGGCGGCCCGCTCCGCCCGCTCGACCGCATGGCCGATCGCCTGCGCCGCCTCGTCCATGTTGACGATGCCGCCGCCGCGGACGCCCCGCGACTGAACGTGCCCGGCGCCCGCGACGCGAATGGTGCGGTCGGCGTGGCGCACGCCGTCGGGCTTCATGATGAAGCAGGCGACCTTGGACTGGCCGAGATCCAGCGCGGCGACGATTGGCGCGCGTCCGGCCGCGCCCCGGGCGTCCGCGGTTCTGTCGACAGACCGAGCCATACTTTTACGCGTCTCCGGCGGAAGGCCGCACCGCGACCTGTTCGGGGGTTCTGAGATCGATGCGGGCGAAGCCCAGCTCCAGCAGCCGCTCACGCTGATCGAGGGCGTCGAGCTGGATCAGGGCGGCCTCCTGGTCGGCGGCGGGCAGCTGGATCAGGCTGCCGTCCTTGAGGCGCAGGTCCCAGCGGCGTTCGTCGACCCGAACCAAAGCCTCGGTGCGGCTCATCAGGCGCGGCCGCTGGGCCAGCAGGGGCAGGATCTCGGCGGCGGCCTGCTCGGCGCCCTTCCCCACCACCAGCGGCAGGTTGGGATAGCGTCCGGCGTCGGCGCCCTGGATGACCTGGCCCTGGCCGTCGATGACGAAGGCCTTGCCGCCGGTCTGCCACACGGCGAGCCGGTCGTGTTCGGTGACGGCGACGATCAGGGTGTCGGGGAGCAGGCGCACCACGCGGGCCGACTTGACCCAGCCGACCTGCTCGACCCGCTGGCGCACCGCGTCGAGGTCGATCGAGGTCATGGCCTGGCCGGCCGGCAGCTGGACGGCGCGCTGGATGGCGGCCGTGGCTTCGGGGCTCTCGCCCTCGATGAAGACCTTCTCCAGCTTCAGGCCCATGCCGGCGACGAGACCGTCCACGCCCTGGCCGATTGAGGCGCCGATGCGCTCGGCGCGCGCGCCAGTGGCCAGGAGGCCGGCCAGCACGAGCACGCCGGCGGCGATGGAGACCACCACGGCGCGCGGAGACAGGTCCAGACGGCCGATGGCCGCGACCTTGCCCGGAATGGCCGGCGCGTTGCGCGGCGCGCGCCCGCGCCCCTGGGATCTGGGAGCGCCGCGTTTTGCGGGCTGGTTCGAACTCTGTCGCCGACCGCCGCGAACTACCGCGGGCATGAGGCGTCCTCCACCATCCACCGGACCAGGTCTCGATACCCAATCCCGACATGGGCGGCCTGCTCGGGGGCGAGCGAGGTCGAGGTCATGCCCGGCTGGGTGTTGACCTCCAGAAGAACGAGAACGTCGTTAAGATCGTCATAACGAAAGTCGGATCGGGAAACGCCCCGGCAACCAAGAGCGGCGTGGGCGCGCTCGGCCTCGCGCAGGGCCGCCTCGAAGACGCGGGCGGGCAGCTCGGCGGGCAACTTGTGGATGGAGCCGCCCGGCGCGTACTTGGCCTCGTAATCGTAGAAGCCCTTGACGGGGGTGATGTCGGTGACGGTGAGGGCGCGGGGCCCGGTCGTCTCGCCGATGACGGCGACGGCCAGCTCCTTGCCGGGGATGTAGGGCTCGACCATCACCTGGTCGCCGTAGGTCCAGTCCGGGGCGCCGACCTCAGTCTGCGGGCCGTTGGCGCCGGCGGGCACGAGGAAGACGCCGACCGAAGAGCCTTCGGCGTTGGGCTTGATCACATACGGGGGCTCGATGACGTGGCGACGGGCCACCTCGAACCGGTCGAAGAGGCCCCCGCCCGGCACCGTCACGCCCGCGGCGCGCAGCACCGCCTTGGACTTGTCCTTGTCCATGGCCAGCGCCGAGGCCAGCACGCCGGAGTGGGTGTACGGGATCTGAAGCGTCTCCAGTATGCCCTGGACGCAGCCGTCCTCGCCCCAGACGCCGTGCAGGGCGTTGAAGGCCACGTCCGGCTTCAGGTCGGCCAACACCTGGGCGAGGTCCCGCCCGGCGTCGACCCGGCTGATCTTGCGAACCTGCCCCTCGAGGGCGTCGGCGCAGCCCGCGCCGGAGTTCAGCGACACCTCCCGCTCCGGCGACAGCCCGCCCATCAGGACGGCGACGTGCAGCTCGGACAGGGGGCGGTTCATGCGGGGCTCCGGAACAGTCGTCGGAATGCGCCGAACGCTCTTAACAGCGCGTCAACCAAGGGAAGGTGCTAGGGGCTAGGGATTAGGTTCCAGGGGAGCTGGAGGAAGAGCCGTCGGGACCAAACCCTGGCCCCTGGCCCCTGGCCCCTAGCCCGTAGAACCTGGAACCTGGACCTGCTTCCGGCCGATCCTCCGGATCTCCCAATCGAGCTGCACCCCGGTCTTCGCCAGCACGTCGGCGCGGACGGCTTCACCCAGGCCCTCGATGTCGGCCGCGGTGGCCTCGCCGGGGTTGATCATGAAGTTCGAGTGCAGCTCCGAGAACTTCGCGCCGCCGCCGGTTGCCGTGAAGAGCTTGCCGCGCCAGCCGGCCTCGTCGACCAGCTTCCACGAGGAATGGCCCTCGGGGTTCTTGAAGGTTGACCCGCCGGTCTTCTCGCGGATCGGCTGCGTCTGCTCGCGGCGAGCGGTGATCTCGTCGATGCGGGCCTGCACCGCGGCCGGATCGTCCGGCGCGCCACGGAAGGTCGCCTCGACCCAGATGATGTCGGCCGGCGCGTCCGAGTGGCGGTAGGTGTAGCCGAAGTCGGCGAGGCTGTAGTCGACCCGCTCCCCTGCCCGGTTCAGGCCCCAGGCGGAAACCAGGACATCCTTCGTCTCGGAGCCGTAGCAGCCGGCGTTCATGGTCAGGGCACCGCCGATCGTGCCCGGGATGCCGGCGTAGAATTCCAGTCCTGCGATCCCGGCCTTCGCCGAAGCCTTCGCCACCATGGAGTCCAGTGCGCCGGCGCCGGCGGTGATCGTGTCGCCCTCCGCCGTCACCTGGGCCCACGGGCGGCCGGCCAGGCGGATCACCACGCCTTCGACGCCGCCGTCGCGAACGATGACGTTGGAGCCGACGCCCAGCACCGTCACCGGCACGGCAGGGTCCAGCGCCTTCAGGAAAGCGGCGAGATCGTCGGCGTCGGCCGGGATGAACAGGGCGTCGGCCGCGCCGCCGACCCGGAACCAGGTGTAGGGGCCGAGCGGCTCGACCCGGAGCAGCCTGCCGCGCACTTCGGGAAGGTCGATCACGCCAGCGCCTCCAGTTGCTCCGGCAGGGCGTAGGCCCACTGGGTGATGTCGCCGGCGCCGAGGCAGACGACGAGGTCGCCGGGCTTCGCTTCGGCGCGGATCGCGGCCGGCAGCGCCTCGACGCTCTCCAGCGCCTGCACCGAGCGGTGGCCGAAGCGGCGCACGCCCTCGACCAGGGCGTCCTTGTCGACGCCTTCGATCGGGGCTTCGCCCGCCGGATAGACGTCGGCGACGATCACCGCGTCGGCGTCCGAGAAGCAGGTCGAGAACTCCTCCATCAGGTCGCGCAGGCGGGTGTAGCGGTGCGGCTGGACGACGGCGATCACGCGGCCCTCGGCCACCTGCCGGGCGGCCTTGAGCACGGCGGCGATCTCCACCGGGTGGTGGCCGTAGTCGTCGACGATGCGGACGCCATCGACGACCCCGGTGGTGGTGAAGCGGCGCTTGACCCCGCCGAAGCCGGCGAGGCCGGCCCGGATCGCCTCGTCGGAGACGTCGAGCTCGCGGGCCACGGCGATGGCGGCCAGGGCGTTGGAGACGTTGTGCCAGCCCGCCATCGGCAGGTGCAGCCCGGTGATGCGGATCGGCTCGTCGAGGGCGGCGAGCCCCTGCTGCTGGATGACCACGTCGAAACGGGCGCCGTCGGGGCGCATGTCGCAGTTCTCGGCGCGGACCATGGCCTGGGGGTTGAGGCCGTAGGTGACCAGCCGGCGGTTGTCGATCGAGGCGACCAGCCGCTGCACCTCCGGGTGGTCGAGACAGACGGCGGCGAAGCCGTAGAAGGGGATGTTCTCCACGAAGTCCACGAACGCCTTCCGCACTCCGTCGAAGTCGCCGTAGTGGTCGAGGTGCTCGGGGTCGATATTGGTGACGATCGCCACAGTCGACTTGAGGCGCAGGAAGCTGCCGTCGCTCTCGTCCGCCTCGACCACGATCCAGTCGCCGTCGCCGACCTTGGCGTTGGTGCCGTAGGCGTTGATGATGCCGCCGTTGACGACGGTCGGGTCGAGCCCGGCGGCGTCCAGAACCGCGGCGACCATGGAGGTGGTGGTGGTCTTGCCGTGGGTGCCGCCCACCGCGATCGAGAATTGCAGGCGCATCAGCTCGGCGAGCATCTCGGCGCGGCGGACCAGCGGGATGCGGCGCTCGCGGGCGACGACCATCTCCGGGTTCGTGGCCTTCACGGCGGTGGAGTAGACCACCGCCGACACGCTCTCGCCGACGTGGGCGGCGTCGTGGCCGATGAAGATCTTCGCCCCGAGCTTCTCCAGCCGCTCGGTGTTGGCGCTGGCCTTCGCGTCCGAGCCCTGCACCGCATAGCCGATCTTGAGCATGATCTCGGCGATGCCGCTCATGCCGATGCCGCCGATGCCGACGAAGTGGACGGGGCCGATGTCGAAGGGAACGGGGCGGAGGCGTGCGATCATCGCAGCCGCTTAGCAAGCGGAGGCGCGGAATGCACCACCACATTCCTCCCCCACAGGGGGAGGGGGACCGCGAAGCGGTGGAGGGGGACGGGCGAGGCGCCGGTGGACAGGGTCAGCCCCCTCCACCACCCTTCGGGTGGTCCCCCTCCCCCCGCGGGGAGGAATACTCACTCCTCGCCGACGAAATCCTGGGCGAACTCGGGGGCATCCTCGTCGCCGGGGAGCAGCGGGGTCTCGTCCTCGTCGGATGCGCGGCTCGGATCGGGGACTTCGAAGCCGGCGGGGATGGAGAGATCCAGCAGGCCGGCGGCCTTCATCTCCTGCACGCCGGGCAGATCGTACAGGCTGGCGAGGCTGAAGTGCTCGAGGAAGCGGTCGGTGGTGCCGTAGGTGACGGGGCGGCCGGGCGTGCGGCGCCGCCCCTTGAGCCTCACGAAGCCCATCTCCAGCAGCAGGTCCAGCGTGCCCTTCGACAGGGAGACGCCGCGCACGCTCTCGATCTCGGCCCGGGTGCAGGGCTGGTGGTAGGCGATGATGGCGAGGGTCTCGAGCGCCGCCTTCGACAGCCGCCGCGGCTCCTCGCGCTCCTCGGTCATCATGAACGACAGGTCCGGCGCGGTGCGGAACCGCCAGCGGTCGGCGACGCACTCCAGCTCGACGCCGCGGCCCTCGTAACGGGCGCGCAGGGCGGAGATGGCCCCCCCGACGTCGGCCCCTTCCGGCAGGCGGCGGGCGATCTCTGCGGCCGACAGAGGGCCGGCCGCGGCGAACAGCAGGGCTTCGACGCGACGCTCGATCTCGGCGTGATCCGGGGCGAACTGCAGGCTCACGGGGTCAACTCCAGCGGCTGGCCCCGGCCGCGGCGCTTGAGGAAGACTTCGGCGAAGGGCTCTGCCTGTTTCACGTCCATGGCTCCCTCCTTCACCAGTTCGAGGCTCGCGGACAGGGTGGAGGCGGTGTAGCTGGCCTGCGAGGGTCCTTCAGCGCCGTGCTTCTCCGGGGCGATCCGGTCCAGCGGCGTCCACTGCTCGAGCCGGGGCAGGACCTCGCGCAGCCAGTCGCGCGCGGCCTCCAGCGCGAAGGCCTCGACCCGCTGGGTCGGATTGTAGCGGCGCAGCTCCTCGCGGCGGCGCTGCTGCACATAGGCGGCCATGAGCTCGTAGAGGCTGGCGTCGATGCGGTCCGAGGGGACGATCACCGTGGCCTCGGGGTCGCCGCGGGTGAAGACGTCGCGCTTCAACTGGGGCCGGGACCGGAGCGCTTCGACGGCCTTCCGCATGGCCTCGAGCTTCTGCAGGCGGAAGGCCAGGGCGGCGGCCATCTCTTCGGCCGGCGGCTCGTCGCCCTTGCCCTTGTCGGCGCGGGGCAGCAGCAGGCGCGACTTCAGGTAGGCCAGCCAGGAGGCCATGACGAGGTAGTCGGCGGCGAGCGAGAAGTTGCGCCGCCGGGCCTCCTGCACGAAGGCGAGGTACTGCTCCGCCAGCTTCGTGATCGACAGCTTCAGCAGGTCGACCTTCTGGGTGCGGGCCAACGCCAGCAGGACGTGCAGCGGGCCCTCGTAGCCCTCCAGATCGACCACGAAGGCGTCGCGCGCGTCGGCCTGCTCGACGGCGGAGAAGTCGAGGTTGGGCTGGAAAGCCTCGGTCATTCCGGCGACCTGACGCGCTTGCCGCTGCTCGGGGTCATGCCTGCGCCTCCCCGACATCGGGGCCGCGGGCGGCGTCGAGGCGGCCGCTCATGAGGGCGTCGAACCGGGCGCGCGCCTCCAGGGGATCGAAGGGCTCGGGCTCGCGGACGATGCGCGCCAGCGCCGCTTCGGCCCGGCGCGCGGCCTTGCCCTTCAGCTTGCCGACCCCTTCGGCCACAGCGCGCATCTCGGCGAGGTCGCCGTTGCAGTGCAGGACAACGTCGCAGCCGGCCTTGAGGGCGGCCTCGGCCCGCCCGGCCAGGGAGCCCGACAGGGCCTTCATCGACAGGTCGTCGGTCAGGATCAGCCCGCCGAAACCCAGGTCGCGGCGCATCAGCTTCAGCGCCTTCCGCGAGGTGGTGGCGGGGTGCTTCGGGTCGATGGCGTCGAAGACGACGTGGGCGGTCATCGCCAGCGGCATGTCGGAGAGGGCGCGGAAGGGGGCGAAGTCCCAGGCGTCGAGATGTGCCAGATCGGCGTGCACCACCGGCAGGTCATGATGGCTGTCGGCGAAGGCGCGGCCATGGCCCGGCATGTGCTTGATCACCGGCAGCACGCCGCCGGCCAGCAGGCCCTCTGCGGCGGCGCGGCCCAGCTGCGCCACTGTGGCCGGGTCGGCGGCGTAGGCGCGGTCGCCGATGATGTCGTGGGCGCCGGGCACCGGCACATCCAGCACCGGCAGGCAGTCGACCGTGATCCCGACCCCGCGCAGGTCGTGGGCCATCAGCCGGGCGCCCAGCCTGACCAGGTCCCGCGCCGCCAGCGGATCGTCGGTCGCCTTCAGACAGGCTGCGGCCGGCGGGTATTTCGGCCAGTGCGGCGGACCCATGCGCTGGACCCGGCCGCCCTCCTGATCGATCAGGACCGGCGCGTGGGGATCGTCGACCGCTTCGCGCAGCTCGGCGGTCAGGGCGCGCAGCTGGTCGGGATCGTCGACGTTGCGGCGAAAGACGATGAAGCCCCACGGGCGGGCGTCGCCGAAGAAGGCCTTCTCTTCCGCCGTCAGCCGGCGCCCGGAGCAGCCGTAGATCGCCGCCGAACGCGTCACCGGACGATGCAGTCCCCGCCCGAGGCCTTGATGGCGTTGCACAGGCCGGTCGCCTGTTCGCGGCTGAGGCCGGAAACGGTGGTGCGGTAGACGGTCGAGCCGTTGGAGGCGGTGACCTCCTGGACCCGACGGCTGGCCCCCTCGGTGAACTGCGAGTAGCGGCCGACGATCCGGTTGTACTCGCTCTCGGCCAGCGTCGGCGTCGAGAAGGCGCCGATCTGGACGCCCGAGGTTCCACCGGCGGCGGGCGCGGAGGGCTCGGCCTTCTTCTCCGGCGGAGCGGGCGTGGTCGGCGCGGGACGCGCCGGGGCCGGCAGGGGGGCGGAGTCGACCGGGGCCGGAGCCGGCCGCGGCTGCACCGCCTCGGGCGGCGGGGTGAAGGTCGGGGCGTCGGTCGGAAGCTCCGGCTCCGAGTAGACGTCGATGCCCTCGGCGGGATCGACCGGCTGGGCGTCGACGGGGGCCGGGCCCTTCATCTCGCCGACAGGCGAGCCGACGGCGGGCGGGGCGTCGCCCGAGGAGCGGGGGCCGGCGCGGTAGTAGACCACTACAGCGATGATCAGCAGCAGGAGGACGGCGGCCGAGATGATCAGGGTCATCGGCGGAGCCTTGCCGCCCCCGCCGCCGGCGGGCCGGCGCGGATCGTAGCCCTGCCGGTTGAAGGGCAGGTCGTCGTCGGTCGGCGGCGTGTAGGCGCCGCGGTCGCGGCCGGGGTTCGGACGATAGGGATCTTCGTGGGACATGGCCGCGCCTTCAAGTCGGATCGCCGCGCGAATCGACGCGCCGGACGACCATCCTACTAGCCCCTGCCCGGCTTACGAATCACAGATCGAGGGCGAGGTCGAGGCTGAACAGCTTGCGGTGCTCCTCGATGGCGTAGCGGTCGGTCATGCCGGCGATGTAGTCGCAGACGGCCCGCGCCTTGCGCGCCTCATCCCCGGACAGCGCCTTGCCGGACCACTCCGGCGGCAGGGTCTCGGGCTCGGCCATGAACAGCTGGAACATCTCGGCGAGGATCCGCCGCGCCTGGCTGCGGGTGCGGTTGACCCGGTAGTGGCGATACATCCGCTCGAAGAGAAATTTCCGCAGCACGCCGAGGTCGGCGAGCATGGCGGGCGAGAAGGCGATCATCGGCCGGCTCGCGGTCCGCACGTCCTCGGTGGAGCGGACCTCGTCCGCCTCGATCCGGCGTTCGGTCTCGGCCAGGACGTCCTCGACCATGACGCCGATCATCCGCCGCACGGCCTCGATCCGCACCATGCGCTCGTCGATGCCCGGCCAGTCCTTGCGCACCCCGTGCAGGACCGGGCCGATGAGAGGGACCTCCGCCAGATCGTCCAGGGTGAACAGGCCGGCCTGCACCCCGTCGTCCACGTCGTGATTGTTGTAGGCGATGTCGTCGGCGATGGCCGCCGCCTGGGCCTCCAGCGAGGCGAAGGTGTCCAGACGCAGGTCCCAGCCCTGGGTGTAGTCGACGATGGCCTTCCACGCCGGCTCGTCGAGCCGGTGCGCCACCGGCCCGTTGTGCTTGACCACCCCCTCGACGGTTTCCCAGCTGAGGTTGAGGCCGTCGAAGCCGGGGTAGCGCTCCTCCAGCTTCGTGACGACGCGGAAGGTCTGGACGTTGTGGTCGAAGCCGCCCCAGTTCGCCATCTGCGCCTGCAGCTCGTCCTCCCCGGAATGGCCGAAGGGCGGATGGCCGAGATCGTGGGCCAGGGCCACCGTCTCGGCGAGATCCGTGTCGAGCCGGAGCGCGTGGGCGATCGAGCGGGCGATCTGCGCCACCTCCAGCGAGTGGGTCAGACGGGTGCGGTAGTGGTCGCCCTCGTGGGCCACGAAGACCTGGGTCTTCTCCTTCAGCCGACGGAAGGCGGTGGCGTGAATGATGCGGTCCCGGTCGCGCGCGAAGGCGTTGCGGGTGCGGCTGATCGGTTCGGGGACGAGCCGGCCCCGGCTGTGCTCGGGATATTCGGCGTAAGGCGCGCGGTCGGGGATCAACGTCGGCGGCTCATGGCTGGAGGCGGGCCTTTGCGAACGGCCGCGCCCGCCTCATATAGAGCCGCGTGAGCACCGTCCAATCCGCCCCCGCATTCGAGATCTCGCCGGCCTCCGGCGGCCATGGCCTGACCCTGGCCGAAAGCGCCGCCCGTCGGCTGGCGCGACTGGGCGAGGCCGAGGGCCGTCCGGTCATGCTGCGCGTCGCCGTCGACGGCGGCGGCTGCTCGGGCTTCCAGTACCGGCTTGAGCTGGTGGAGACGGCGGAGCCCGACGACGTCCGCATCGAGACGGACGGGCAGACGGCCCTCGTGGACCCGGTCTCCCTGCCCTTCCTCAAGGGCTCCGAGATCGCCTTCGTCGACGACCTGTCCGGCGCGCAGTTCGTGGTGCGCAATCCGAACGCCGCCTCGAGCTGCGGCTGCGGGGTCAGCTTCTCGATCTAGTGGCGGCGATCGCCGCGGTCGCCGTGCCCCTTCGGCGCCTCGTGCTTCGCCTGACGCCGCTGATCCTGGGCCAGCGACCTGCCGACGTCGACCATCTCTGTGAAGCGCCCCTCGTCGTCCCGACGGGCGTAGCGCTTGTCGCCGGGCGTGGGCTCAATCAGTTCGCGCTTGCTCATGGCGATCTCCTTTCGCCCTGACGGAATCGTCGGGGAGTCAGGAGGTTCCCGTCAGACCAGGGTCTCCTGGAAACGCACCGGGCGGCCATGGGCGGTCCCCTGCAGTTCGCCGTCGCGCATCACGACCCGGCCCCGGACGATCGTGGCCATGGCCTTGCCGGTGCACGCCATCCCGTCGAACGGCGTCCAGCCGGAGCGGGTGGCCATATCCTCGTGCTTCAGGACGTGCTTCGCCTTCAGGTCGACGATCGTCAGGTCGGCGTCGTAGCCCTCGGCCATGCGGCCCTTGCCGGCGATGCCGAAGACGCGGTTGGCGCCGTGGCTGGTCAGGTCGATGAAGCGGTCCAGCGTCAGCCGCCCGTGGGCGACGTGGGTGAGCATCACCGGCACCAGGGTCTGCACGCCGGGCATGCCCGAGGGCGAGGCCGGATAGGGCCGGGCCTTCTCCTCGAGGGTGTGGGGCGCATGGTCCGAGCCGAGCACGTCGGCGACGCCCTGCTCGATGCCGCGCCACAGGCCGGCGATGTGCGGCGCGTTGCGGATCGGCGGGTTCATCTGGGCGAGGCCCTTGAGGCGCGCATAGGCCTCGTCGCCGTCGAGGGTCAGATGCTGGGGCGTCACCTCGACGGTGGCCACGTCCTTGTGGTGGCTGAGGAAATCGATCTCCTCCGCCGTGGTCACGTGCAGGACGTGGATGCGGGCGCCGGTCTCCTTCGCCAGCCGCACGAGGCGGCGGGTCGACAGGATGGCGCTTTCGGGATCGCGCACCTCGGGGTGGCTGGTCCAGTCGCCGGCGCGGGCCAGCGGGCGGCGCTCGGCGAGGCGATATTCGTCCTCGGAATGGAAGGTGGCGCGGCGCTTCACATGACGCAGCACCTCGCGCACGCCATCGTCGTCGGCGACCAGCAGGGTGCCGGTCGAGGCGCCCATGAACACCTTGACCCCGCAGCAGCCCGGCAGGCGCTCCAGTTCGCCGAGGAAGCGGGCGTTCTCGTGGGTGCCGCCGATGTAGAAGGCGTGGTCGGTCCACATCCGGTCGCGGGCCCGGTCCAGCTTGTCCTGCAGGGTGTCCGGGTCGGTGGTGTTGGGCTCGGTGTTCGGCATCTCGAACACGGCGGTGACGCCGCCCAGCGCGGCGGCGCGGGAGCCGGTCTCGAGGTCTTCCTTCCACTCCAGCCCCGGCTCGCGGAAGTGAACCTGGGTGTCGATGACGCCCGGCAGGACGGTCAGGCCGGCGGCGTCGAAGACCTCTCCGGCCGAGGCCTGGGACAGGTCGCCGATGAAGGCGATGCGGCCGTCGATCACGCCGACGTCGGCGGGGCCGCGGCCGGCGTGATTGGCGACCTCTCCGCCGCGAACGATCAGATCATAGGTCCGGGTCATGCCCCGGCGTTTACGCGCTCGGCCAGCAGTTTGCGAGCCGCCTTGAGGACGCGGTCGGCCGGCACCTCGTTCATGTGCTGGATGGCCTGGTTGAGCCCCGGGTCGATCTTGCGGAACTCGGCCACGGTGCGGGGGCCGCGCACCACCGTCCCGCCCCAGGGCCCGCGAACGGCGTCGTCGGACGGACCGAAGGCGGCGACCACAGGCGCGCCGGCGGCCGTCGCCAGATGGGTCCAGATCGAATCCCCCCCGATGTAGAGGTCGGCCCGCTGCAGGGCGGCGACGGCCTGCAGCTTCGACAGCCGGCCCTGCATCTCGAGGGTGCGGTTGCGCGGCATGGCCAGGCGGATGGTGTGGGCGGCGTCGCGGTCGCTCTCGTCGCCGATCACCAGCACCCGCGCGCCGGCCAGCGGGCCGTCGGGCCCGCACAGGCTGGAGGCGAGAATGGCGTAGCGCTCGGCCGGCCAGCGCCGCCCCATCCATTCCGCGCCGGGGGCGATCGCCAGCAGCGGCGCGCCGTCGCCGGGGATGAGCCGGTCAACGGAGGCCCGGGTGTTCTCCGACACGTGGAGCCGGGGAGCCGGAATCTCGTCGAGCTGCAGCACCCGCGCCGCCAGCTCGACCTTGTGCACGCCCGGCTCGTCCTCGCCCCGTACGGCGCGCTTCTGGCGCCGGAGCCTGTCGGAGAAACGGGTGCCCCGCATGTCGACCACCAGGCCCCACTTCGTCGCCCGCACCTGGTTCCAGAGGCCGAGCCAGTCGAGACGGCCCTCGCGCTCCAGCACGATCAGGCGATCGAGCCGCGGCGTCTCGGCGAACAGCGGCGCGCTGGCCGGGGAGCCGACGACCGTGAAGCCGGCCTGCGGCATGGCCTCGACCAGGTAGGCCAGGGCGCCGGAGGAGAGGATGGCCTCCTCCGGGTCGGCCTCGGCGAGGTAGAGGATGGGAAAGCGGGCCGTCATGGCTGGATCGTAGACGGATTCTCCGGGGTTCAAGGCCGCGCGGGGCCGCCACGGGGCGCCCGGAGCCACTTGGCTGTGGATGGTCCCGGCGGCGCGACACGTTGACCGCGGCTCCGGTTCGGTCGAGGGATCGCCCATGTCCCTCCCCCTTCTGCCCGGACGCGAGTGCGGCGGCTGCGTCGAATGCTGTCGGGTCATCCCGCTGGATCTGCCGGAGCTGGCCAAGCCGACCGGCGAGCTGTGCGCCTACTGCGTCGACGGTGCGGGGTGCCGGGTGCACGCCATCCGGCCGCAGACCTGCCGGACCTGGTTCTGCCTGTGGCGGGTGGTCGAGCTGTCGGACGACTGGCGGCCGGACCGCAGCGGGATCGTGGTGCGGCCGGACGGGATCGAGGACGGGGTCATCACCCTGTTCGTGGTCCGGCGGACGGCGTTTCTCGCCTCGCCGGAGCTGTTCGGCGTGGTCGGCGGATGGCTGGCCGAAGGGATCGAGGTGGCGCTGAGCGTGCCGGGGCCGGTGGGGACGTATCCCGCCCGGGCGGTGGTCACCGACTGGCTGCGGCCGGCGATCGAGGCGGGCGACCCGGAGGGCTTCGCGCATCGGGTGATCCGCTCGCTGGACCGGCTGGCGCAGCATGAGTGGCAGGCGGACGGGATCACCGCGCGCTATGCGGTCGAGGGCTGAACGCTTGGCCGTCCTCGCCTGCGGCCCTATCTCCGCGACATGACCCGCATCGCCCGCCTCGACAGCCGCGCCCTGGTCCGGGTCAGCGGCCCGGACGCCCGGCCCTTCCTGCACAACCTGCTGACGCAGGACGTGGAGACGCTGGCGCCCGGCGAGCTGAGGTTCGGAGCCCTGCTGTCGCCGCCGGGGCGGCTGCTGTTCGACCTGTTCCTGTCCGGCGAGGCGGACGGGGTGCTGCTGGACGTGGCGGCTGACCGGCGCGAGGCGCTGCTGCAGCGGCTGTCGATGTACCGGCTGCGGGCGCAGGTGACGGTGGAGCCGGCGGGCGCGCCGGTCCTCGCCGCCTGGGACGGGCCGGCGGAGGGCTTCACGGCCGATCCGCGGCTGCCGGCGCTGGGCGGGCGGCGGTACGGGGGCCAGATCGAGGTCAACGCGACGGAAGACGACTTCCAGGCGCACCGGTTGGCCTTGGGCGTCCCGGATCCGGCGGCGGACGCCCTGGCCGACAAGACCTATCCGATCGAGGCCAACTTCGACCTGCTGAACGGGATCGACTTCGCCAAGGGCTGCTTCGTCGGGCAGGAGACGACGTCGCGGATGAAGCGGCGGGGGACGATCCGCAACCGCATGCTGCCGATCGCCTTCGACGGCCCGCCGCCGCCGTTCGGCGCCGAGGTGCTGAACGGCGACCTGCGGGCGGGCGAGGTGCTGACCGGCCGCGACGGGATGGCCATGGCCCTGCTGCGTCTGGACCGGCTCGACGGGGCGCTGACGGTCGAGGGGCGGACCGTGCAGGCGCGGCGGCCGGAGTGGCTTGCCGTCGCCGGCTGATGCTGCACTGCGGCACGAGTCATCTTGCACATGCGGCGGAAAGGGACGATCTAACCGCCGAACGTTTTGATTGAGGATGCTCCCATGTCCGATCCTGTCGTCATCTGCTCCTTCGCCCGCACGCCGATGGGCGGCTTCCAGGGCGCGCTCTCGGGCGCCAAGGCCACCGATCTGGGCGCCACGGCGGTGAAGGCGGCGGTCGAGCGGGCCGGCGTCGATCCGGCGAAGATCGAGCAGATCTTCATGGGCTGCGTCCTGCCCGCCGGCCTTGGCCAGGCCCCGGCCCGGCAGGCGGCCATCGGCGCCGGGCTCGGCCAGCACGTCGAGGCCACCACCGTCAACAAGATGTGCGGCTCGGGCCTGCAGGCCGCGATGATGGCGCACGACGCCCTGAAGGCCGGCACCGCCGACGTGATCGTGGCCGGCGGCATGGAGTCGATGACCGGCGCGCCCTACGTGATGGCCAAGCACCGCGGCGGCGCCCGCATCGGCCACGACGTGATCTCGGACAGCATGTACCTGGACGGGCTGGAGGACGCCTACACGCCCGGCAAGCTGATGGGCGCCTTCGCCGAGGAGACCGCGGCGACCTACCAGTTCACCCGCGAACAGCAGGACGAATACGCCATCGAGAGCCTGAACCGGGCCCGCAAGGCGATCGAGAGCGGCGCCTTCGACAAGGAGATCGTCCCGGTCGAGGTGAAGACCCGCAAGGGCGTGGAAGTGGTGTCGAAGGACGAGCAGCCGCTGAAGGCGGACCCCGCCAAGATCCCGACCCTGCGCCCGGCCTTCTCGAAGGACGGCACCATCACCGCCGCCAACGCCTCGTCGATCTCGGACGGCGCGGCCGCCGTGGTCATGACCCGCGAGAGCGTGGCCAAGGCCCTGGGTCTGCCGATCGTGGCGCGGGTGGTCAGCCACGCGGCGCACGCGCACGAGCCGGGCCTGTTCACCACCGCCCCGGTGCCGGCCATGCGCAAGGCGCTGGAGAAGGCCGGCTGGTCGGTCGACGACGTCGACCTGTGGGAGGTCAACGAGGCCTTCGCCGTGGTGGCCATGATCGCCATGCAGGAGCTGGGCATCGACCGGGCGAAGCTGAACGTGCACGGCGGCGCGACGGCGCTGGGCCACCCGATCGGCGCCTCGGGCGCCCGGGTGCTGGCCACCCTGCTGTCGGCGCTGGAAGCCCGCGGCGGCAAGAAGGGCGTGGCGTCGCTGTGCATCGGCGGCGGCGAGGCCGTGGCCATGGCGGTCGAGCTGGCCTGACGGCAGCGCCCTACTCCTCCTCGGCCGCCTCCAGATCCGCGGGGTCGAAGGCGTAGTCGAGGAGGTCGCCGGGGCGGCAGTCGAGGGCGGCGCACAGCCGGGCCAGGGTCCGGAAGCGGATGCCCTTCACCTTGCCGGAGCGGAACAGGGACAGCTGGGTCTCGCTGAGGCCGACCTCGCGGGCGAGGTCGCGGGCCTTCAGGCCCTTCCGGACGATCAGCTCGTCCAGGGTCACGCGAACCGGCATCAGACCATCTCGTCCAGCTCGGCCTGGACCTTGCCCGCCTGCTCGACCACGCCGCCGAGCAGGAAGAGGGCCCCGCCGATCATGCCGAGCGTCATGCCCGGCACGTCGAACCAGGCCCAGCCGCCGCGGCCGCCCTCGATCAGGCGCATGATGTTGGTGACGCCGAAGACGCTGAGCAGACCTCCGAAGCCGAGGGCGAGGCCGACCCGGCGCAGCGCGCTCGCCAGCGTCGGCTGGATCAGACGGCCCTTCGAAAGCTGGCCCATGGCGGCTCCGATCGCCCAGACGGCGAACAGATAGAAGACGGTCGGCAGGGCTTTGACGAGGCTGGCCAGCCAGAGATCGAGGAACGGATAGTCCTCCGCTCGCGCCAGGAACACCACCGGCACGACGATGTGCACGAGCGCCAGCAGGGCGCCCACGCTGACCACCATGAAGATCGCCAGCCAGCGGAACTGGCGGCAACGCAGGCGGAAGCGGTCGATGTCGGCGCGGCTCACGGGGGTCTCCGAATCTGTCAGTTCTTTAATCTTGACTTAAAGACGCACGCTTCGCAACTTTATGTCCGAGTTAAACGACAGGGAGGCGGCGATGAGCGCGCCGGCGATAGAAACCCGGGACCTGACCCGCCGCTTCGGCCGCCGCACGGCGGTGGAGGCGGTGTCCATGACCGTGCCCGAGCAGGCCGTGTACGGCTTCCTCGGCCGCAACGGGGCGGGCAAGACGACGACGCTGAAGATGCTGCTGGGGCTGATCCGGCCCGACGCCGGGACGGCGCGGGTCGGCGGCGTCGACGTGGTGCGGGACCGGATGGGCGCGGCCCGGAAGGTCGGCGCGCTGCTGGAGGCCCACGGCTTCTACGGCAATCTCTCGGGCCGCGAGAACCTGGACCTGACCCGGACGCTGCTCGGCCTGCCGAAGCGCGAGATCGACCGGGTGCTGGAGGTGGTCGAAATGACCGCCGACGCAGGCCGCCGGGTCGCCGGCTACTCGCTGGGCATGCGCCAGCGGCTGGGACTGGCCCGGGCCATGCTGGGCGCGCCGCCCGTGCTGATCCTCGACGAGCCCACCAACGGTCTGGACCCGGACGGCATCGCCGACATGCGGCGCTTCCTGCGCTCGCTGCCGGAGCGGACCGGAGCCGCCGTGCTGCTGTCCAGCCACCTGCTGGGCGAGATCGAGCAGACCGCGACACATGTCGGCATCCTCGGCCAGGGCCGGCTGGTGCTGGAAGGGGCGCTGGAGCGGCTGAAGGCCGACCTGGCGCCGGAGATCGCCTTCGCCGTCGACGATACGGCGCGGGGCGCGGCCCTGGCGACCGCCCGCGGGTTCGAGGTGGCGACCGCGGACGACGGTCTGGTCGCTCGGCTGAAGCCGGGCGAGGACGCCCGGACCGCGGCGGCGGCGCTGAACCGGGCCCTGGTCGAGGCGGACGTCGCCGTCTTCTCGATCGGCGCGCGGCCGCGTTCGCTGGAGGGCATCTATCGCGAGGTCTCCGCCCCCTCCCCTTCGCCGAAAACGACCCTTCAACCGCAGCCGGAGTACGCCTGATGCTGGCCGTCCTGTCCGTCGAGATCCGCAAGCTGAACCGCTCGCTGGCCGCCCTGCTGGCGGTCGCGGCGCCCACGCTGATCGCGGTCTTCGTCTTCTTCAACATGCTGCGCGGCAAGGCGCCGTCGCCGTGGGACATGTGGATGGGAAGCGCCTCGGGCATCTGGGCCTTCTTCATGCTGCCGATGAGCGTGACGGCCCTTACCGCGCTGGTGGCGCACATGGAGCACGGGCCCCGGTCGTGGGACCACCTGCGCGCCCTGCCCGTCCCCCGCTGGCAGATCTACGCCGCCAAGGCCGCCTGCGTGCTGGCGCTGGTCGCGGCGATGAGCGCGGCGGTGCTGGCCCTGACCTGGGGCGCGGTGGAGCTGGCGGCGGCGATCAAGCCGCAGCTGCGGCCGACCGGGGCGTTCGAACTCGCCGGCTACGCCCGGACGCTGGCGATGATGTTCGCCGCCGCCCTGCTGCTGGTCGCGGTGCAGCTGTGGACGGCGCTGCGCTTCGCCAGCTTCGTGCCGGGGCTGGCGCTCGGCATCGGCGGCACCTTCTTCGCGGTGGTGGCGACCTCAGCCAAGCAGGGGGTCGTCCTGCCGTGGCAGATGCCCGTCAACATGCTGGCCACAGAGGCCTGGCGGGTGAACACGGCGCTGGGCCTGGGCGCCGGGCTGGGCGCCGTGGCGCTGGTCCTGCTGGTCCTGCACCTGTCGAGGCGCGAGGTGCTGTAGCCCCGCGTCGAGGCTCATGAGACGCGCCAGCGCCTCGCGGCCGGTGGTCAGCACGATCATCGGCCGACTCCTTTTCTGAGAACGATTCTCAGGTTTGCCCGGGCGGCGGGCCGTGGCAAGTCGGAAGCCGGATGGCGATCCGACAGGAGCGACACGGATGCGTGAAGACGGAAAGCTGGACTACATCGAACTGCCGGGCGGCGACCTGCCGGCCAGCAAGGCCTTCTATGCGGCGGCCTTCGGCTGGCGCTTCCAGGACTACGGTCCGGAGTATGCGGCCTTCGACGAAGGGATCGACGGCGGACTGGACGCCCAGGCGGACGCCGTGCGCCAGCCCCTGCCGATCCTCTACGCCGGGGACCTCGAGGCCATGCAGGCCCGGGTCGAGGCCGCGGGCGGCGTGGTGACGAAGCCGATCTTCGCCTTCCCCGGCGGCCGGCGCTTCCACTTCCGCGATCCGGCGGGGAACGAGCTGGCGGTGTGGTCGGAGACCTGACCCCGGCGCCGAAAGCCTGCGGCGACTGCGGCCTGTGCTGCAAGATCATGGGCGTGACCGCCCTGGCCAAGCCGGCGGGGAAGTGGTGCCGGCATTTCGGCAAGGCGACCGGCTGCGCCATCTACGGCGAGCGGCCGGACGACTGCCGCGTGTTCAACTGCCTGTGGCTGCTGACCGACGCTCTCGGGCCCGAGTGGAAGCCGACCGTGGCGGGCTTCGTGCTGCACAGCGAGGCCGGCGGGACGCGGCTGATCGTCGAGTGCGATCCGGCCCGCCCGCACGACTGGCGGCGGGAGCCGTACCAGGCGTCCCTGCGGCGCTGGGCGGACGCGCCGGGCATGGAGGTTCTGGTCTTCGCCGGTGCGCGCGGGGTGCGGCTGGGCGTGGAGGACCAGGCGGTCCGGCGAACCTCGCCGGCTACTGCAGCATCGACCGGTGCAGCTCGTAGCATTCGCAGGACGCCCGCTTGAGGGCCGACAGATCGGTGATGCGGATGGCGCCGCGGCTGTAGCGGATGGCCCTGGCCGCCTTGAGTTCGAGGGCCGCGCCATTGACGGTGGTCCGCTGGACGCCGAGGAGGGCGGCGAGGTCCTCCTGTGTGAAGTGGAGATCGTTGGTGGCGGCCCGGTCGGCATAGACGAGGATGAACCGCGCCAGTCGGGACGGGGCCGAGTGCAGGGCGGCGCAGGCCACCCCGAACGAGCTCTGGATCTGGTAGTCGTTGCACAGGCGAAGCAGATCGCTTCGCAATCGGGGACTCAGGTCGACCTGCCGGCGCAGCACGGCCGCAGGAAGGGCGTAGACCGAGCCGGAGGCCTTGACCTCGACCGCCCAGCCGCACGGCGCGTCCGCCAGAAAGGGGGGAAGACCCGTCACCCCCTCGATGCCCATGACGAAGGTCTCCGCCGAGCGTCCGTCGCTGAAACTGACGGTATTGGCGAGATAGGCGGTGGACGGGAAGTAGACGGTCTCGATCACCGCGCCCTGCTCGACGAGGATCTCGCCCCGATCCACCCGTCGTTCGGTGAGCCAGGGGAGCAGGGCGGCGAGGTCCGCCCCCTGCATGGCGGCGAGGGTCTGGTTTCTGAGCACGATCGGGACTCCGGCGGTTGGGCGGGAGTACGCAGCGAACGCGCCGAAATCTCTCAGCCTCCAGCGCCCGGGGGAGGCTGCAGGTTCGACCATGGTGACGGATGCGGGAGGGTCGGTCTGCCGGTTTCCGACACAGGCGGCGGAATTCGACGCCCGCCGCAAATCCGGGGCCTCTACCGCACGTCCACGGACTGGGCGATCTGCTCGGCGACGGCGCGGTCGGCCCCTTCGAGGGTCATGGTCCAGACGTGGATCTCGCGCGGATCCTGCGGTCGCTGAAACAGGTGCTCGACGGCGTGGCGGGCCCCCTGCTCGGTCACCACCACGCTGGCCCGGCCGCCGGCCTCCACCATCTGGCCGGTGTAGATGGGAAACTGCGAGGCGGGGCCGGCGTAGACCATGACGAAGGACCGCTCGCCGCGGCGGATGGTGTAGATGCGGAAGTCCGGGCCGGGGCGGCCGGTGACGATCTGGAAGCCCGCCGGCAGCTCGACCGAGAACGGCAGGGCGGCCCGGGCCGCAGCGTCGAGGACCGTGACGGCGGGCGCCGGCGGGGGCGGGGCCTCGGCGGCGGGCGCGGGAGCCGGGACAGCGGCCGGCGGCGCAGCGACGGGCGGCGCGCTTCGGGG
>MGLK01000001.1:71122-100629 GCA_001794825.1 Caulobacterales bacterium RIFCSPHIGHO2_01_FULL_70_19
GACCGGGGAAGCCGTCGTCGAGGCGGCGGTCGTCGGCGCCGGCGGTTGCGAGCGGACGGCCGGAGCCGGCGCTGCGGCGACAGGGGCCGGCGCCGGCGCGGAGGCGGCTGGCGCCGGAGCGGGCGCGGCGGGCGTGGTCGCCGGAGGACGGGCGAGATACTCCTCGATCGTCGGCGGGCCGCTGTTGAGGTCGCGGGTCAGATCACTGGCGGACGACGGCGGCGTCTGCGGCGCGGTCTGGGCCTGGGCGGCTCCGGCGAGGAGCAGGGCGGCGGCGGTCGGGAGGAGGACTTTCATGGCCGCGACCTTCCCCTCTCAGCCCATGAACGGCAAGGCCCTCAGCGCATAGGCGACAGTCGCCGTGACCGCCGAGGCGGCGACGGCGAGGCCGAGGAACCAGGCCAGGCGCTTCCACAGGGGGCCGGGAGACTCCCCGGGTCCGGGCGGGGGCTCGATCCTAATGATAGCCCGCCTCCGGCGTGACCTTGCCGCGGAACACCCAGTAGACCCAGCCGGTGTAGGCGAGGATCAGCGGCAGGATGACCACCGTGCCGACCAGCATCAGGCCCAGCGCGTTGTCGGGCGCGGCGGCGGCGCGGAAGTCGACGGTGTACGGCGCGACATAGGGGAAGAAGCCGGCGGCGAGGCCGGCGTAGCCCGACAGGAAGACCAGCACCGCCCCGATGAAGGGCCAGCCGTGCGAGGCCCGGCGCACGCCCCAGCCCACGAGGCCAAGGCCGATCAGTCCAACCAGCGGAATCCACGCCAGCGGCAGGAAGCGGCCCATATCGAACCCGCCTCCCGTCCAGCCCCAACGCTCCGCCACCACCGGGTGCACCACCAGGGTGGAAAGGCTGACGCCGACGAGGAACAGGGCGGTCAGCACACCGGATATCACCGCCCAGCGGCGGGCGTCGCCGTGCAGCTCGTCGGCGGTCTTCCACATCAGCCAGGTCGCGCCGAGCAGGGCGTAGCCGCACACCAGCCCGCCCGCGACCAGCAGGGTGTAGGGGGTGAACCAGTCGAAGGTCCCGCCGGCGAAGCGGTCGTCCACCACCTCGATGCCCTGGATGAAGCCGCCGAGGATCAGACCCTGGGCGAAGGCCGCGAGGATGGAGCCGACGGCGAACATGGCCGTCCAGAAGGGGCGGCCGCGACGCTGGCCGCGGAAGCGGAACTCGAAGGCCACGCCGCGCAGGATCAGCCCCGCCAGCATCAGGATCACCGGCAGGTAGAAGGCCGGCATGACGATCGAATAGGCCAGCGGGAAGGCCGCCAGCAGGCCGCCGCCGCCCAGCACCAGCCAGGTCTCGTTGCCGTCCCAGACGGGCGCGACGGTGTTCATCATCACGTCGCGGTCCTCCTTGTTCCGGGAGAACGGGAACAGGATGCCGACGCCGAGGTCGAAGCCGTCCAGCAGGACGTAGAGCAGGACGCCCGTGGCGATCAGGCCGGCCCAGATCAGGGGGAGGTCGAGGCTCATGACGGATCTCCCGGGGTCTTGTTCTCGGGGGCGGCGGCGAGCGCCCAGCCCGGAGCCCGCTGGCCCTCCGGCTTCGGCTCGGCGGCGCCGGCGGCCGGCCCCTCCCGCAGCAGGCGCAGGATGTAGATCGCGCCGGCGACGAAGACGATGGCGTAGACGGTGACGTAGATCAGCAACGAGGTGGCGACCGAGCCGGCGGTCACCGGCGAGATGGCGTCGGCGGTGCGCAGAACGCCCTGGATCACCCACGGCTGGCGGCCGACCTCGGTGACGATCCAGCCGGCGATCACCGCCACGAAACCGGCGGGCCCCATCAGCACGGCGAAGCGCAGGAACAGGCGGCTGTCGGCGATCCGCTTGCGCCACGTCAGCCACGCGCCCCAGGCGCCGAGGACCAGCATCAGCACGCCGAGCCCGACCATGACGCGGAAGCTCCAGAAGACGAGGAAGACGGGCGGTTGATCCTCGGGCGGGAAGGCGTCGAGCCCCGTGACCACCTCGTCGGCGGGCGCCACGAGGACGCCGCCGCCGGGCACCGCCAGTTCGAAATGGTTCGACTGGGTGGCGCGGTCAGGGATGGCGAACAGGATCAGCGGGTGGTTGGCGCGGGTCTCCCAGTAGGCCTCGATGGCGGCCAGCTTCTGCGGCTGGTGGTCCTTGGCGACGAGGCCGGACTCGTGGCCGACCAGAACCTGGATCGGGGCGAGCACAGCGATCAGACCGATCGCCATCTTCAGCGCCAGGCGGCTCTCTTCCTGGCCGCGGTTGCGGAGCAGCTGGAAGGCCGAGGCGCCGCCGACCACGAGCGCGGTGGTCAGGAAGGCGGCGATCAGCATGTGGGCCAGCCGCGAGGGGAAGCTGGGGTTGAAGATCGCCTCCATGAAGCTGGTGGCGACGATGCGGCCGTCGGCCAGCACCTCGTAACCGGCCGGCGTCTGCATCCAGCTGTTGGCCGAGAGGATCCAGAAGGCGGAGATCGACGTGCCGACCGCCACCAGGCAGGTGGCGAGGAAGTGCAGCTTCGGACCCACCTTCTTCCAGCCGAACAGCATGACCCCGAGGAAGGAGGCCTCGAGGAAGAAGGCGGTCAGAACCTCATAGGCCAGCAAGGGCCCGATGACCCCGCCTGACAGGCGGATGAACTCGGCCCAGTTGGTGCCGAACTGGTAGCTGAGCACGATGCCGGACACGACGCCCATGCCGAAGCTGATCGCGAACACCTTCACCCAGAACAGGTAGAGGGTCTTGTAGGCCTCGCGCCTGGTGCGCAGCCACAGGCCTTCCAGCACGGCCAGATAGGCGGCCAGGCCGATGGTGAAGGCCGGAAACAGGATGTGGAAGGCGACGGTGAAGGCGAACTGGAGTCGCGACAGCAGCAGGGCGTCGTATTCCAAGGCCATACCCCTTCATTCAGCAGGCCCGGGCAGGCTACGCCGGTGAGGGAGGGCTGTCACCTGACGCCCTGCCGCGCGACGGAACGCCTCAGCTTGCCGCGAGAGCTCAGGCCGCCGGCAGTTCGACCCAGAAGGTCGCGCCCTGCCCCGGCGTCGACTCGACGCCGATGGAGCCGCCCTGCAGTTCGACCAGGCGCTTGGCCAGGGCCAGGCCGATGCCGTGCCCCTCGACCGCCGAGCGCTCCAGACCCAGCCGGTTGAAGGGTTCGAACAGCTGGGCCTGCTTTTCCGGGGTCAGACCCGGACCGCTGTCGGTGACCTCGATCCGCACCCCGTCGTGGACCCGACAGGCCCGCATGACGACCACGCCGCCCGCCGGGCCGTACTTCACGGCGTTGGAGGTCAGGTTGCCCACCACCTGGGCGAGGCGCTGCGAGTCGGCCAGGGCGATGAGACCGTCGCCCTCGTTGATCATCTCGAAGCGAATCGCCTGGGCCTCGGGGCGCAGGGCGGTCGAGCGGCGGACGTCCTCCAGGACGCCCGGCACGTCGGTCGGGCGCAACTCCACCTTGACCGCCCCCGATTCCGCGCGGGCCACGTCGAGCAGGTCGTGGGCCAGCGATTCCACCTGCCGCGCCGTGCGGACCAGCATGTCCGCCATCTCCGTCTGGGTCGCGTTCACGGGACCGAGCTGGCCCGTCCTCCAGAGCTCGCCGATGCCGATCACGCCGCCGACCGGGCTCTTGATCTCGTGCGCGACGTTGGCGAGCAGGCGGGACTTCGCCTCGGACGCCCGTTCGGCGCGGGCCTGACCGGCGCGCGCCCGGTCGCCGAGGCGATCGCGCTCCTCGAGCAGGGCGGCGACGAGCAGGATCGGAAGATAGCCGAGCAGGACCAGCAGCTGGGCCATCATGGCGCGCTCGGGGCCAGGGAAGGCGGCGTACGGACCGTAGCCCAGCATGCTGCCGCCCACGGCCAGGATGGTGATGATGACGAGGGCCGCGGTGGTCCCGATCACCCGGAGCCGGACCGCGATCAGCAGCAGAAGCGGCAACACCAGGAAGGCCACCGGCGCAGAGCCAGCCAGGAAGACCCCGGTGCAGATGGCGCTCAGGATCCCGAGCAGGCCGGCGGTTTCCGCAAGCCGGAGCGGCGCCCGGTAGCGCACCAGCTCCCGCCGGGTGACGGCCAGACCGAAGCTGCCCACCACGGCGATGCTCAGGGCGTGTCCGAACCACCAGGTCTGGGCCGTCTCGAAGAAGTCGGCGCCGTGCATCCACCACAGCATGCCGCCGACGAAAGCCGCGGCGGGCAGCGGCGCAACGACGGCGGCGCTGACGAGAAAGCGGCTCGCGCCCTCGACGCTGGCGAGGTTGAGCGTCGGCGCGAACCGCCGCGCCAGCAGAACGGCGACGTAGATGTCGAGCATGTTGGCGACGGTGAACATCGCCGTCGCCTCGGTGGAGTTGCCGGCCAGCAGGTTGCCGGCCGCGAGTCCGAGCGCCACGAGCCCGCCGAAGGACAGGTCGTACATCGGCCCGCGCGAGGTCCGCAGCCAGACCGCCACGGCCAGACCGGCCGAGCCCCAGAGGGCGGCGACCATGTCGGCCGAGCGCGCGAAGGTCAGGGAGAGCACGGTGAGGACCATCACGGCCATGGCCGTGAACACGGGCGCGAGCGGCTGACGGGCGCCCTGCGGCGCCGCGACGGGGCGGACCTTGAGGGCGGGCCTCGCCGGCAGGGGCTCGAGCGCGGGGCTCATGGTCATGGTCGGGTCCGGAGGGCTGGGCAACCGCACCGACTTAACCCTGGCTTCCTAATATCCCCTGAAAATCAGAAGGCGCGGGCCAGCGCCGCATTGAAGGCCCGCACCGCCGCGGCCGGTCCTTCCGGGGCGTTCCACACCGCCGAACTGGCCGCCACGAAGTCGGCGCCCGCCCGGGCGAGGTCCGCGGCGTTGGCGGGCGTGACGCCGCCGATGGCCACGCAGGGCGTCTCCACCGTCTCCTGCCAGATGCCCAGGATCTCCATGTCGGGACGATGCACGGTCGCCTTGGTGTCGGTCGGGAAGAAGGCGCCGAAGGCGACGTAGTCGGCACCCGCCTCGGCCGCGTCCATGGCCAATTCCCGACTGTCGTGGCAGGTGACGCCGATCATCGCGTCCGGCCCCATGATGCGGCGCGCCTCGGCGTAGGAGGCGTCGGACTGGCCGACATGCACCCCGTCGCAACCGGACCGGGCGGCGAGGTCCGGCCGGTCGTTGAGGATCACCGCCACCCCGCGGGCCCGGGCCACCGGGGCCAGCGTCGCGACGGCGTCGAGGATGGCCGTGTCGTCGACGTCCTTGAGCCGGATCTGCAACGCCGCCACGTCGCCGCCGTCGAGCGCCTCGCCCAGCGTCGCGGCGAAGGCCGCCAGGTCGGGAATGGCGGGCGGGGTGATCAGATAGAGCCGGCAGGGGGGACGCGGCGGGACGACAGGTTCTCGGGCCATGGGCCGGGGAGTGCGGCCGCCGCGCGCGGCCGTCAATCGCCTACGTACAATTCCGGACTGCGAACGACTTGCATTCGCCTCGATCTGCAGGCAAAGAGCGAATGGTTCTCAACTCGGTTCGAGTCGCCCCGTGTACGTCTGCAACTGCAATGGCCTGCGTCAGCGCGACGTCGTCGCCGCCATCGAGGCGGGCGCGACGCGGCCGAAGGACGTGTTCGACCGCCACCAGTGCCGGCCGCAGTGCGCGCGCTGCGTCTGCGAGATGCGCGAGATGATCGACGACAGCCGCGAGGCCTTCGCGCTCGCCGCCGAATAGCTGCAGACGCGTTTTACTCGCATTTTCAATGTTCCGGGACCGGGTCCTCAGGCGCGCACACTCGCGCGCTGCGTGTTATGAAGGTCGGGAGCGGCAGGTGAATCAGGATGTCAGGTCGACATCCGCCCCGCCGACGGGAAGACGATCATGAAGGGCGACCCCGCGATCATCCGCACCCTCAACGCGGTGCTGACCAACGAACTGACCGCGGTCAACCAGTACTTCCTGCACGCCCGGATGTTCGAGAGCTGGGGCCTGAAGCACCTGGGCCAGATCGTCTACGACGAGTCGATCGGCGAGATGAAACACGCCGACAAGCTGATCAAGCGCATCCTCTTCCTCGACGGCCTGCCCAACCTTCAGGACCTGCACAAGCTGAAGATCGGCGAGAACGTGTTCGAATGCCTCGGCGCCGACCTGGCGCTGGAGCTGGGCGGGCGCGACGCCCAGATCGCCGGCATCGCCCAGTGCGAGGCGGCCAAGGACTACGTCAGCCGGCAGATCCTGACCGAGATCCTCGCCGACACCGAGGAGCACATCGACTTCCTCGAGGCCCAGCACAAGCTGATCGAACAGCTGGGCGAGCAGAACTACCTGCAGTCGGCCATGACCGAGATCGCGCCGGACAAGAGCGCGACGGGGAACTAGAGGCCGACGGCGAAGTCCACGGCAAGATTCAGCAGCGTGTGAACGGCCGAGATCAGGATGATCGACCCTGTCCTGAGCCAAAGCACGCCGAGAAACAGCCCCAGCCAAACCTGCACGAGGAACTTGGGCGCATAGTCGTGCACGACCGCTTTGAAGAACCCCCAGTCCAAATCGACGACAGGCTGAATGAGTTCGCCGGGCACATGCATCAGTCCGAATGCGACGCCCGACAGGAAGACCGCCTCCAACCGGGAGCCGAGCCGGTCGAGCAGGGCCGTCAGCAGCAGAACCCTGAACACGAGCTCCTCCATGGACGAGCCGACAATCGTCGCAGGAAACACGAAAAGAACCGTCGCCGTGGAGGGAGGATCAAACCCGTCAGACGGCAAGGATGAAATTCTCCACGTCCAGGCTGCCACCAAGCCGAGCGCCGCGACAACGGCGAGAATCGTAGAGAGCCCATCGGGCCTTCTGGTGCGGGCTGGCCAGCGAACTCGCCTCGAGACGAGAAAAGCGGCCGGAACAAGCACGCTCATGAGTAGGTAAGCCACCGTCAGCCACAGCGGTTCAGTGGCGTCGAACGCGGCGAGAAGGACGTATCCCCCCACGATCGCGACGCTCGTAGCGAGGATCATGCAGCCGATCGGGCGGACCTGATCCGGCGCACCCATCGTCCAGTACCTCACGCTACCCCCGGTCGCCCCCCGAAGCGCCAGAAACATCACTCCAAAGAGGAGCAGGGTCAGGAACCCGAACATGCCGATGATCCCGGCGACGAATTCGTCCCCGAGGACGCCCGGCCGGGAGACGCACACCCACCACGTCAGCGCCGCCAGCAAGGCGGCCGAAAGTTGGCACAGTCTGCGCGACGTCATCCATTCCCCCCGGAACGAGCCGGGGAAACGTAGGCGTGATCCGGGCCGTCGCGCAACCAGAGCGCGTCCCATGGCGATTTCGGAACCGGCCCTCCCGCCCATCATTGTTCCGGGGCGGAAGAGGAGAGCCGGATGGTTGCGATCGACGAGGCCGTGGACAGTGCGAAGGACGCGGCGGCGGACTTGCTGAACGCGGAGGGCCGCCATCCCGGGCATGTGCTGCTGGGGGCGTTGCTGACCGTGGGCTTCGCCTTCGCCGCCACCACCCTCGCCCGGCGCGCCATCCGGCCGCAGCCGCTGCACGCGGCGGACGGCGGAAAGCCCGTGACCGAGCGGCCGCGCGGGGCGTTGAGCCTGATCCTGCCGGCGGTGTTCTCGGCCACCACCCTGTCGGCGCTCCGGGTGTGGAACGCCCCGCCGGCGGGCGCGCGCAGCCGGGCCATCGGCCTCTGGACCGCCGCCCAGGCGCTGAACGCCGTATGGATCGCCCTGCGCCCGGCCAGTCGCGGCCTGCAGATCGCCGCCGCGATGTCGTCGGCCGGCATGGCGGCCGCCTTCGCCCACGAGGCGCGCAGGGTCGACCTGAAGGCGGGCCAGTGGGCCGCGCCGCTGGGCAGCGGGGTGCGGATCGCCAACACGGTGCAGGAAAAGGTCGAGGAGCAGCCGACGCTGCACTGAAGCCGCGCGAGGGGCCGCCTTGCCTCGGAACCCGGCTTCCTCTAGGGACTGCGCCCGATTTCGCGCGCGCCGGACGGTCGGACGCCCGCGCCTCCAGACCTCCGAGATTCCATGAAGATCAACGGCAACACCATCAAGCCCGGCATGGTCCTGCAACACAACGGCGGCCTCTGGGTCGTCACCAAGGCCAGCCACGTCAAGCCGGGCAAGGGCGGCGCCTTCGCCAACGTCGAGGCCAAGAACCTCGAGACCGGCAACAAGCTGAACGAGCGCTTCCGCTCGGAAGACAAGGTCGAGCGCGTCACGCTGGAGCAGAAGGACTTCTCGTACCTGTACGAGCAGGGCGACGCCCTGGTGTTCATGGACGACGCCACCTACGAGCAGATCGAGCTGCAGAAGGAGTGGGTGGGCGAGGAGCGCATCCCCTACCTGCAGGACGGCATGAAGGTGGTCATCGAGATGCACGAGGGCCGGCCGATCGGCCTGGAGCTGCCCGAGCAGGTGACCCTGACCGTCGCCGAGACCGAGCCCACCGTGAAGGGCCAGACCGCCTCGTCGTCCTACAAGCCGGCCATCGCCGACAACGGCGTGCGCATCATGATCCCGCCGTACATGTCGGCCGGCGAGAAGATCGTCGTCGATACGACCACGGGCGAATACGTCCGCCGCGCCGACTGATCCTTCCGGCTCCATCGGGGCCGTCCAGCGTTTGAACTTCTCCGCCTGTCCGGGCTGCGCGCCTTTTCAGGACTTGCGGACCAGGAGATTCCCATGGCCCTCGCCTCCGCCCTGCTGCAAGTGATGATGGACGCGGTCCGCAAGACGGCGCGGCCCATGCTGCGCGACTTCGGCGAGGTGGCGAACCTGCAGATGTCCCGCAAGGGCCCGGGCGACTTCGTCACCGCCGCGGACCTTAAGGCCGAGCAGACCCTGTTCGAGCTGCTGACCAAGGCTCGGCCCGGCTACGGCTTCCTCGGCGAGGAGCGCGGCCTGATCGAGGGCACCGACAAGTCGCACCGCTGGATCGTCGATCCGATCGACGGAACGACCAACTTCGTCCACGCCATGCCGCACTTCGCCATCACCGTGGCGCTCGAGCGCTTCGCCCCGGACGGCGGCTCCGAGATCGTGGCCGGGGTGACCTACAATCCGGTCATGAACGAGATGTTCTGGGCCGAGAAGGGCAAGGGCTGCTACCTGAACGACACCCGCATCCGGGTGGCGGGTCGCAAGGACCTGTCGGAGAGCCTGATCGCCACCGGCCTGCCGTTCATCGGCAAGACCGGCCATGCGCAGGCGATCAAGGACATCCACGCGGTGGGCCAGCGCGTGGCGGGCATCCGCCGTCTGGGTTCGGCGGCGCTGGACTTCGCCTGGGTCGCGGCGGGGCGGTACGACGCCTACTACGAGCGCAACCTGCAGCCCTGGGACGTGGCGGCGGGCCTTCTGTTCGTCACCGAGGCGGGCGGCATGGTCACCTCCATCGACGCCGACGTCGACGCCAAGACGGGCAAGCAGATCCTCGCCGCCAACGCCGACCTGCATCCGCAGCTGCGCAAGGTGCTGCAAGGGGCCTGAGCCCCTCCCTAGCCGATCAGGGCCTTCGCCGCGGCCCGCGCCTCGTCGGTGACGACGGCGCCCGACAGCATGCGGGCGATCTCCTCCAGCCGCCGGCTCTCGTCGAGGGTGTCGACGGTCGTGGTGGTCAGCCCGCCGGCGTCCGACTTGCGCACCTTCCAGTGGGCATGGCCGCGGGCGGCGACCTGCGGGCTGTGGGTGACGACCAGCACCTGGGCGCCCTGCGAAAGCCGTTGCAGGCGCACGCCGACCGCCTCGGCCACCGCGCCGCCGACGCCTTGGTCGACCTCGTCGAAGATCATCACCGGCTGGCGCTGGTCCTCGCGGCCGGCCAGCGCCGCCTTCATGGCGAGGGCGAAGCGGGCCAGCTCTCCGCCCGATGCGATGGCGTCGAGCGGGCCGAAGGCCGTGCCGGCGTTGGTGGCGATCTCGAAGCGGACCGTCTCGACGCCGAGCGGGCCGCGGCGGCCCTCGGCCACCGGCTCGAAGGCGACGCGGAAGCGGGCCCGCTCCAGCTTCAGGGGGCCCAGTTCCTCCATCACCGCGGCCGTCAGCCGCCCTGCGGCGGCCTCCCGGGCGGAGGTCAGCAGGGTCGCGGCGACGTCGTACGCCTCCCGGGCCGCGGAAGCCGCGCGCTCGGCGGCGGTGATCGCCTCCGCCCCGTCCTCGATCAGGCGCAGCTGTTCGCGGAAGCGGACGCGCAGCACCGGCAGAAGCTCGACGGAGGTGTTCAGCTTGCGGGCCGCGGCGCGCAGGGCAAACAGCCGCTCCTCGGCCTTGTCCAGGCGGCCGGGCTCGAAGTCGAAGGCGTCGGCCGCCGCGTCGACGGCGGCGACGGCCTCCTGGGCCTCGACCAGGGTGCGATCGATCGCCTCCGCCGCCGCGGAGAGGCGCTGGAGGATCGGGTGATCGGGCTCGGCGCCCGCCTGTCCCGCGCGCTGGCGGGCATGCTCGACCGCGCGCAGGGCGGCGGCGAGGTTGCGGGCCAGCTTGTCGCCGCCCAGCTGGGCGCGCGCGTCCGAAAGGTCGGCGATGGCCTTCTCGGCGGCGCCGAGGATGGCGCGTTCGCCGGCCAGTTCCGCCTCCTCGTCCGGTTGGGGGTCGAGGGCGTCCAGATCGGCGAGGTTGTCCGCCAGCTCCCCGGCGCGCGCGGCGGCCTCGGCGGCCTCGGCCTTCAGGGTCGCCACGGTCTGCTCGGCCGCCTTCAGCCGCTCCGCGGCGCGGGCGACGCCGTCCAGCTGCGGCTGAAGACCGCCGTAGGCGTCGAGCAGGGCGCGGTGGGTCTTCCAGTCCAGCAGGCCGACGGTCTCATGCTGCCCGTGCACCTCGACGAGGGCCTGGCCGATCTCGCGCAGGGCGGCGACGCCGGCGGGCTGGTCGTTGACGAAGGCGCGGCTGCGGCCGTCGGCGGTCAGGGTGCGGCGCAGGATCAGCTCTTCGCCGGGCGCGACCTCGAAGCCCTTGTCCGAAATCAATCCGATCAGGCCCGGATCGTCCGGGGCGGCGAAGACGGCGGTGGCCGAGGCCTGTTTCGCGCCCGCCCGGACCAGCCCCGCGTCGGCGCGGGCGCCGAGCGCCAGGCCCAGGGCGTCGAGGATGATCGACTTGCCCGCGCCGGTCTCGCCGGTGAGCACGGTCAGCCCGCTCTCGACCTCGAGGTCCAGTGCGTCGACCAGCACGATGTCGCGGATGGACAGGGCCGTCAGCACGGACGCCTCCGCGGGGGAACGGAAAGGCCGGAGGGGCGATCAGGCGGACTGGACAAGACGAATCGGTCTCCGACGACGCCGGAGGATGCGAAGCAACGACCGCCCCCGGCAAGGCCGAGGCTAGCGGAACATATCGGAAACGTCAGCCCGGAATGATCCGGCGCAGCCAGCTCTCGCGCTGCCCGGTGGGCTCGACGTCGGGGCGCGAGCCCTCCTCGGTCAGCAGGGCGTAGGCTTCCGCGTACCAAGGGCTGCCCGGATAGTTGTGGCCGAGGACCGCGCCGTTGCGGGTGGCCTCGTCCTTCAGCCCGAGGCCGAGATAGACCTCCACGAGCCGGTAGAGGGCTTCAGGAGCGTGGGAGGTGCGCTGGTAGGCCTCGTTGTCGATCACGGCCTTGTAACGGTTGATCGCCGCCAGCGGCTGACCGGCGCGCTGATAGTAGCGCCCGATCGACATCTCCTTGCCGGCCAGCTGGTCGTTGACCATGTCGATCTTGACCGTGGCGTCGATGGCGTAGGGGGTGCCGGGATAGCGCCGGGCCACGTCCCGCAGGCCCTCCAGCGCCGCCTGGGCGTAGCCCTGGTCGCGGCCGACGTCGGTGATCTGCTCGAAGTTGCACAGGGCCTTCATGTAGAAGGCGTAGGGGGCGCTGGGATTGCCGGGGAACAGGGCGATGAAGCGATCCGCCGCGGCGATGGCGTCAGCGTAGTTGTTGCTCTGATAGTAGGCGTAGATCTGCATCAGGATCGCGCGGCGCGACCACTCCGAATATGGATGCTGACGCTCGACCTCCTGGAAGTAGTCGATCGCATCGGCCCAGCGACGGGATTCAAGGCGCTGGTAGCCGGTGTTGTAGAGGGCCTCGACCGGACGTTCCTCGTAGGCCAGTCGCGGGCGATTGCCGCGACCCGAACAGGCGGAGATCGTCAGGGCCGAGACGGCCACGGCCGAAAGGATCAGGCCGGTGCGGAACTTCGAAGCAGACAAGGACGACCTCAACTTGCAGGCCGGCGGGCAACCTCCCGTCGGCGCCCCCGGAAACGAGACGCGATCTCTACACCAGCGGACAAGCTCGCGCCAATGCCGCCCCGAAGCTGCAAAAACGCGGGCCGCGCCTTGTGGCCCGGCCGTCCCCTGTTATGAAGCGCGCCAGCGCTCCGCGGCATGTCGCCGGGCGATGACGGCGAAAGGATGACCGGCCATGAAGCTGCTTTCCGGCAACTCCAACCGGACCCTGTCCCGGGCGATCGCCAGCCACCTCGACATGCCCCTGACCCGGGCGCAGGTGAAGCGGTTCGCGGACAACGAGGTGTTCGCGATGATCGAGGAAAACGTCCGCGGCGAGGACGTTTTCGTCGTCCAGTCGACCAGCTATCCGGCCAACGACAACCTGATGGAGCTGCTGATCATCACCGACGCCCTGGTGCGGGCTTCGGCGAAGCGGATCACGGCCGTGGTGCCCTACTACGGCTACGCCCGTCAGGACCGGAAGACCGACGGCCGCACGCCGATCTCGGCCAAGCTGGTGGCGAACCTGATCACCCGCGCCGGCGCCGACAGGGTGCTGACGATGGATCTTCACGCCGGACAGATCCAGGGCTTCTTCGACATCCCCACCGACAACCTGGTCGCGACGCCGGTGCTGGCCCAGGACATCAAGGAGCACTACCGCCGGGGCGACGACCTGATGATCGTGTCGCCCGACGTCGGGGGCGTGGTGCGGGCCCGCTCGCTGGCCAAGCGGCTGGACGCCGATCTGGCCATCGTCGACAAGCGCCGTCCGAAGGCCGGCGAGAGCGAGGTGATGAACATCATCGGCGACGTCGAGGGCCGCCGCTGCATCCTGTTCGACGACATCGTCGATTCGGGCGGAACGCTGGTGAACGCCGCCCAGGCGCTGATCGAAAAGGGCGCCGTCGAGGTCTCGGCCTACATCAGCCACGGCGTCCTGTCGGGTCCGGCGGTGCAGAGGGTCACCGACGGGCCGCTCAAGGAGCTGGTCATCACCGACTCCATCGAGCAGCCGGACGAGGTGACGAACTGCGGAAAGATCCGGGTCGTCTCGGTGGCGCCGCTGATCGGCGAGGCGATCCGGCGGATCGCCAACGAGGAGTCGGTGTCCAAGCTGTTCGACTGAGCTTTTTCGGAACGGCTTCGCCTTCGCCCCATTACCGCCCGGAACGGGGGCGTTGATGACGCCGGCCTTGAGAGGAGTTCCGATGCGACCGGCTATGCTGCGCGCCAGTCTGAGTCTCGCCGCCCTGGCGGCCGCCTCGATCGTCGCGAGCTGCGCCTCGCCCACCGCGCAGGTCGAGGCCGAAGCCCGGGCGGAAGCCGAGCGCATCGCCGCCGAGATCGCCCTGCAGGGGCCGCCGGTGGCGCTGAACCAGTCCGTGGCCGACTCCGCCGCCGTCTACATCGCCTTCGCCCGGGATATGGCGACCATCGAGGGAGGCTTCGAAAGTCCGCAGGCCATCCAGGCGGCCCTCGCCCGCGCCTCGAGCTACGACCCGGAACAGCTGTCGCGCGGACTGATCGCCTACGCCTCGATCCTGGCGTTGCAGTCGCCCGAGTTCGTGCAGGGCGTCCGGGGGTTCAACACCCCGGAATCGACCCGTCGGCGGATCGTCGACGAGATCGTCGCCGACCCGAAGCGCGCCTCCCGGCTGCCCGGCGCGGATGCGGCGGCCGGACTGATCATCGCCAGCCTGCAGACGGACGTGGAGGCGCTCAGCCGCGCGGCCAATTCGATCGAGAACGACGCCTACAACATCCAGAATCCCTGGGACCCCCGGCGGGGGTGGGCCGTGACCCAGGTCGCCGACCGGCCGGGGCGTCTCGCGGCCGCTCACGGCGCCGGAGAGGCGATGCTGCCGCCCGCCGCGCTGACGGCCAGGCTGTTCGCCGCGGCCCATGACGGGACCGGCCTGGCCACCCGGGAGGGCCGACGCGCCCCGCCCTACCCGCCCGCCGTCGAGAACGCGCTGGCGCTGGCCGCCCTGGCCGCCCTCGGCGCCGCGGGCGAGAACGCCCGGCCGAACACCGACGCGCTGCAATTCGACTGGACCAGCCGCACCTGCATGCAGATGGCCAAGCTGAACCTGCTTCAGTGTCTCGCGGCGTCGCGGCCCAATTACGAGGACATCTTCTGCCTCGGCCGGCACGTGGTGCGCGATCTCTCCACCTGCACGCGGGGGGCCGCCCTGCCCGCCGCGATCGTGACCGTCTCGGGCCTGACCACCACCGAAGTGGTCGAGGAGCCGCCGGCTCCCAGAATTGTGATCGCGCCCGATCCGGAGTTCGCGCCGCCCGCGCCACGCATCACCCCGGCGCCCGCCATAGCCCCGGCGGCGGCCGCGAGCCCCGCCCGGACGCCGATCCCGCCGCCGCCGGGCGCGCCGGCGCGCTCGCTGACCGAGCGGCTCAACACGGGCGCCGACTAGCCGGCGAGTCGCGGCGACCTGGTTCGCCCGGCAGGATTAACTCTCGGCCAACCCTTTTTCTCGCGGTATAAGGGCCGTCAGTCACAGATCCGCGCCGGACCGGCGCCGGGTTGCTGGGGGTCAGTATGTTCCAGGGTCACATGCGCCGCGGCCTCGCGTTCGCGGCCGTCGCCGCCGCCGCCGTCCTCGCTGGTTGCGCCACGGACGAACCGCCGCCCCCGCCGCCCCCGCCGCCGCCTCCGCCGCCGGCTGTGTCGCTCAACGAGGGCGTGGCCGAGGCCGCTTCGATCTACGTCGCCTTCCTGCGCGAGGCGGGAAGCATCCCTGCGGGCGGCTTCCAGGATGCGGAGTCGATCCAGGCGGCGATCCGTCGCGGCGCGGCCTACGACCCGGCCCAGCTGTCGCGCGGCATGATCGCCTACGGGTCGATCCTCGCCCTGCAGTCGCCGGAGTTCGTCCAGGGCGTTCGCCAGTACGCGGTCGATCCGACCATCCGCGAGGAGATGGTCGCGCGCATCATCGCCGATCCGGCCACGGCCGCCGCCCTGCCCGGCGCGGAAGCGGCCGCCGGTCTGATCGCCGGCACCCTGGGCCAGGACGCCGCCGCCATGCTGGTCATCGCCGAGGCGGTCGAGAACGACGCCTACAAGATCCAGGAGCGCAACGACCCGCGCCGCCGCTGGGCGGTGACGCATATCGCCAACCGGGAGCAGCGTCTGGAGGGGGCCAAGACGCTGTCCGCCGCCAGCATGCTGCCGTCCGCGGAGGAGGCCGCCCGCCTGTTCGCCGCCGCCAACTCCGGCGCCGGCCTGAACCCCGCCGCAGCGACCGTTCGCCCGCCCTACACCCCCGCGGTGGTGCGCTCGCTGGCGCTGGCCGCCCTCGCCGCCCTGGGCGCAGGCGGCGAAGAGGCCCGTCCCTATACCGAAGCCCTGACGGTGGAGCAGGGCAGCGAGTTCTGCCTCAACATGTCCAAGCTGATGCTGTTCCAGTGCCTGGCGGCGTCGCGACCCAGCTATGAGGACATGTTCTGCGTCGGGCGTCACATCGCCCGCGACCTGTCGACCTGCACGACCCAGATGATCGCGCCGGCGCCGCTGGAGGTGTCGCCGACGCTGGTCGCCGGCGTCGATGCGGGAACGTCCGAGCCGGTGGCCGCCGAGGCGGCCGCCGCCTCCACCGCCGCAACAGCGACGCTCGACAGCGGCCGCTGAGCGGGCGCGCGGGCGCCGGCGTTCCCGACGGTTGCGTCCGGGCCCGCCAGCGTGTAATAGCCCGCGCTCCTGAATTCGAGGGTTTCACGACCCCGCCGCGCGGGCCACTCAGGTTGGCGCGGCGTTTCCGTTGTTTGTTGAGGCGAGCCAGATGGCCGAGATCATTCTGAACGTCGACGTCCGTGACGGCGTGGGCACCGGCGGCGCCCGCGCGACCCGCCGCGCCGGCATGGTGCCGGGCATCCTGTACGGCGGCGACAAGGCCCCGGTGGCCATCTCGGTGAACGAGAAGGACTTCCGCAAGTCGCTCTACACCGGCAAGCTGCTGGGCCACCTGGTGACCCTGAAGTACGGCGAGGAGACCCAGCCGGTCATCGCCCGCGACGTCCAGTTCGACCCGGTCACCGACCGTCCGCTGCACTTCGACCTGATGCGCGTCGACGAGAAGCAGACCATCAAGATCGAGATCCCGGTCCACTTCATCAACGAAGACCAGTGCCCGGCCTTCCGTCAGGGCGGTTCGCTGGAAGTCGTCCGCCACGCGGTCGAGGTGAAGGTCCGCGCCGACCACATCCCGGAAGACCTGATCGTCGACCTGGCCGGCCACAAGCTGGGCGACACCATCCGCTGGTCGGACCTGAAGGTGCCGGCGGATGTGGAGCCGACCATCGCGGACCGCGACTTCGTGATCGCCTCGATCAAGACCTCTTCGGCGGCCATCTCGGCTGCGGCCGACGAGGCCCAGGAGGCGGAAGCCGCCGCCGAGGCCGAGGTTCCGGCTTCGGAGCAGGCCGGGGACGAAGCCTCGGAAGGCTGATCCTCCCGATCGACTGTTCTTCGGAGCGGCCCCTTCCGGTATCGGAGGGGGCCGTTTCCATATCCGGAGCCCGCCGCCCATGATCATCCTCGCCGGCCTCGGCAACCCGGGCCCGAAGTACGAGAAGAACCGCCACAACATCGGCTTCATGGCCGCCGACGAGATCGCGCGGCGCTGGTCGTTCGGGCCCGAGCGGGCCAAGTTCCAGTCGGTGATCCGCGAAGGCGAGGTCGAGACGCCCAAGGGCCGCGTGAAGGTCCTGCTGATGAAGCCGCAGACGTACATGAACGAAAGCGGCCGGGCGGTCGCCGAGGCGGCCCGCTTCTACAAGATCCCGCCGGGCGAGATCATCGTCTTCCACGACGAGATCGACCTCGCGCCCGGTCGCTTCCGGATGAAGACCGGCGGCGGCGCGGCCGGGCAGAACGGGGTGCGTAGCCTGATCAGCCAGCTGGGGCCGGACTTCCGTCGCGCCCGCCTGGGGGTGGGCCACCCGGGGCGGCCGGAACTGGTGCACGGCTATGTGCTGGGCGACTTCCACAAGGCCGACCAGCCGTGGGTCGACGCCCTGCTCGGGGCCTGCGCCGACGCCCTGCCCTTCGCCCTCGCCGGCGACGACGACCGCTACCAGGCCGAGGTGATGCGACTGGCCCCGGCCCCGAAATTCAGCCCGCGCCAGGCGGCGCAGGACGCGGCGCGCGGCGGCTAGTCCTCGTACTGGATGGTGTAGCGCAGGGTCTGTTCGCCACAGGCGGGAACGGTCAGCCGCCAGGCGGGGTAGCCGCCGTCGGTGACGACGTGGCGGCGATCCGACCGGATGATGCGGAAGTCGCCGAGGGACCATTCCATGGGCACGATCTCGAGCGCCGCCGGGGCCGACTTGTCGTTGCGGACGACGACCTCGACGGTCGCCCGATGCAGGTCGCGCCAGTCGCGCCGCTCGATCACCTCGTCCTCCACCGTCTCCTGCGCGACCGTCAGGCCCATGGCCTCGCCGAAAGACAGTTCGACCGGCAGTCCGATTCCCTTGTCCTCGAAGCGCGCCTGGCCGGCGAACAGGCTGCGGCCGCCGGCGGTCTCCATCAGGGTCACGCCGCCCCCGGGCAGCGGCAGGCCGAGGCCGTCGCCCTCCTCGTTGCGGAGGCGCAGCAACAGCCGGGGGATCACGGGATCGGCGTCGTTCCCGACCTCGACGCCCGCCGAGTAGACCCGGCTGAAACGGACGTTCTCCCGCTCGATGAACTGCACCTGCTTGGTCTGGCGCGCGAGGACGTCGGTGGGCTCGGGCAGGGTGTAGATCTTGTAGTCGCCGAGTTCGCCGAGGCGGACGATGCGGCTGCCGGTGACGACGATCTCGCCGACATCCGTCTCTTCAGCGGCCCACGCCGCCGGCGCGCCAGCCACTGCGCCGACAGCCGTCCGACGCCCCGTCACCACGACCGCGCCGATTTCATCAGAGCCTGTCGTCGTGTCCAGAGGCCAGCAGGCAGGGCTGCGCCGCACCTCGACCGGCTCGACCGGCGCGGTGTCGTCGTCGCGGTTGAGGTTGCCGGCGACGACCTGCACCGGGGCGGCCGGGAAGCCCGTGCCGCCGAAATTGGCGAGGGTGATCCAGCCGGCGAGGTCGAGCGTCTCCCCGTCCGGCGAGACGCGGGCGACGTAGTCGGCGGACCACTGCAGGCCCGTGGCCAGATAGGCGAGGGTGACGGTGTGGCGCCCCCCCGTCCCGGCCCGCGTCCGCACCGACAGCACCGGCTGGTCGCCCAGCCCCTCGGGCACGCGGTCGAAGACGATGCGCTCGGTCAGGCCGGAGCAGTCCAGCGCCTCCAGCCGGCCGTCGATCTCCAGCACCGTCCCGGCCGGTCCGGCGCGCAGGACGGCGGCCTTTTCCACCCGCTCGCCGGTGGCCGGATTGGTGCGCACCACCCGCACCACCTCCCCCACCGAGCGCTCGATCAGCGAGCCGGGGCTGAGCAGGTCGAAGTCGGTGTTGCGCTCCACCACTCGCGCCGGCAGGCCGTCGAGAACCGCCGTCTGCGGCGCGATGCCCGTGGCGACGCCGCGGAAGCGGATCACCGCCTCCCCCGCCGGCAGATCCACCGTGCGGGTCTCGACGATCAGGGCGAGGCCTTCCCGGTCCAGCCGCTCCCAGGGCTGGCCGGAGCGCTCGAGCAGCTCGGCGGTGTTCACCGGGCGGTCGCGGTAGACGACGACGGCCGCGCGCTCGGGACCGGGCGATACGACCTCGACCTGGGCCCGGGCCGGGGCGCCGGGGAGGATGAGCAGGGCGGCGACGAGGGCGAGCCGGCGCACCCGCCTCAGCCTCCGGTGATCACGTCGGCGGTCAGCACCGTCTCGCCGTTGGCCGGCACAGGCACGCGCCAGATGACGGTGTCGTCGTCGAGCAGTTCGCCCTCGATCGACTGGTCCTGCAGCTGGGTGTCGCGCCCGAGCCCGTGCTGGCGCACCTCGACCACGACCGGCGTCGGCCGGGCGTTGCGGACGGTGTATTCCATCTCGAAGCGGGTTCGCCAGCGGTAGTAGGCCGGCTTGGGCGCCGCCTGGCTGGAGACCACCCGCGGCTGCACCGTCACGTCGAAGGCCTGGCCGGTGGTGATGATGATGTCCGAGCCCGTCGGGGTGTGGACCACCCGGTCCTCGCCGATGAAGCGGGGCTCTCCGTTCTCGTCATCGACATAGACGCGCGCGACGCCGGCCGGCAGGGGCGAACCGACCCCGGCGGCGCGGCTGTTCGAGAAGACGACGGCCACCTCGGCGGCGACGGGTTCGGTCTGGGTCTCGAACCCCGCGGCCTCGTACAGGTAGCGTTTCGACGCGGGGACGTCGGAGACGTCGATCAGGCCGACCTGCTTGGTCTGGTTGTTGGCGACGGTGACCGGCTCGGGCAGCGGGTAGACGTAGACGTCGGCGAGACCCTGGGCGCCGCCGCTCTCGACGCCGTTCCCGCGCACCGGCGGCCGGGGCGGCTGGGGGTACGAGCGGCCGTAGGGATCGGCCTCGTGGACCAGGGCGACGTCGCCGGCCACCACCCGCGTGTCGGCGTCGGTGAAGCTGGTCCCGGACTGGTTGGTCAGGGTGATCCAGCCGGTCAGGTCGAGCGTGCCGGCCCGCTCGTCGAAGCTGGCGACGTAGTCGGCCTTCCACTGCAGCCCCGTGGTCAGATAGGTCAGGGTTACATCGCGGCGACCGGCGCCCTCGGCGTCGAGGGTGACGCTGAGGGTCGGGCGCGGGCGCAGGTTGGACGGCACCTCGTCGAAGATGACCCGGGTGGGCACGCCGTCGTCGCGCAGCACCTCGATACGGCCGTCGACCTCCAGCACCACGCCCTGGTTGGCGGCGAGCACGGTGGCGCGCTGCGTCTCCTGCGCTCCGTTGCCGGGATTGGTGCGGACAATGCCGATCTCCTCGCCGACGGCGGACTGCATCAGCTTGTCGGGGGTCAGCAGGTCGTAATCGAAATTCTGCTCGACCACCGAAAGGCCCCGGCCCGACAGGCCGACGGTCTCGGGACGGATGCCGGCGGAAACGCCCGGGAACTCGCGCCGCGTCCGACCGCCCGGAAGGTCGAGCGAGCGCACGTCCTCCACCAGGGCGATGTTCTGGTTGTAGATGGTCAGGGAGACGGAGCGGGGGCCGCCGCCGCCGTCCTGGACCGCCTGCGCGGTCGCCGGAGCCGTGTCCGTCGCGCACAGGGCCGCCCCCGCGAGAAGGGCTGTCCTCAGGTTGATCATTCGCGCTCTCCGGTTGCGTCGAACCGTCTCACGCGCGGGAAAGGCTGTCGAGCGCCAAGCGCGACGGCGCGCCGCCCTTTGCGAAAGGCGCAGGGAGCGCTATGCGGCCCCTGACGCCGCGACGCGCGCGGCCCGCGACACGACCGAGGTATTCGCCCATGGCCCGTCTGACCCTCGCCCTCCCTGTCCTTCTTGTGCTCGCCGCCTGCGGCTCGGGCGACGGCGGCAAGGGTGGCGCGGCGGCGGAGCCGGTGGCGGTGGGCGACGCCTGGTGCCGGCCGACCCCCAACGGGCGTCTGATGACCGGCTGCTACCTGACCATGACCGCCCGGGCAGACGACCGGCTGGTCGCCGTCACGGCGACCGGCGCCGGCCGCGTCGAACTGCACGAGACGCGCATGGAAAGCGGCATGATGATGATGCGTCCGATGGAGAACGGCCTGTCGCTGCCGGAGGGACGCCTCATCGAGCTGGAGCCGGGCGGCGACCACATCATGGTCATGGGCCTGACCGGACCGCTCGAGGAAGGCGACAGCCTCGAACTGACGCTCGATTTCGAGCGCGCGCCGGACGCAAAGGTCACCGCCTGGGTGCGCCAGCCCGAAGCCGAGTAGTCCGCGCCTCGCGGGCGAGCCTGACAAACCGGTCCAGACCGGCTAAGGGCACGCGCTCACGAGGAACCTCCCCAAGACCATGGCCCTGAAAGTCGCGATCGTCGGCCTGCCGAACGTCGGCAAGTCCACCCTGTTCAACGCCCTGACGCGCACCGCCGCGGCCCAGGCGGCCAACTACCCCTTCTGCACCATCGAGCCGAACACCGGCGACGTCGCGGTGCCCGAGCCGCGCCTGCAGAAGCTGGCGGAGATCGCCGGCTCGAAGGAGATCATCCCCGCCCGCATCACCTTCGTCGACGTCGCCGGCCTGGTGCGCGGGGCCTCGAAGGGCGAGGGGCTGGGCAACCAGTTCCTGGCCAACATCCGCGACTGCGACGCCGTCGCCTTCGTTGCCCGCTGCTTCGTCGACGACGACATCACCCACGTCGAGAACCGCATCGACCCGGTGTCGGACCTTGAGATCATCGAAACCGAGCTGATGCTGGCCGACCTCGAGAGCCTCGAGAAGCGGGTGGTCAACGTCGAGAAGAAGGCCAAGGGCGGCGACAAGGAGGCGCAGCAGACGCTGCGCCTGATCAACCTGGCTCTCGAGCAGCTGCGCGCCGGCAAGCCGGCCCGGATGGCCGAGGTGTCGAAGGAGGACGAGAAGGCCTGGCACATGCTGCAGCTGCTGACCTCGCTGCCGGCGTTGTATGTCGCCAACGTCGAGGAGGCCTCGGCGGACAAGGGCAACGAGCTGTCGGCCAGGGTCGCCGAACGGGCCGCGCGCGACAACGCCAACTCGGTGGTCATCTCGGCCCAGATCGAATCCGAGATCGCCGTGCTGGACGACGAGGAGCAGAAGGAGTTCCTCGAGGGTCTGGGCCTGGAGGAGCCGGGTCTGAACCGCCTGATCCGCGAGGCCTACAAGCTGCTGGGCCTGCAGACCTACTTCACCGTCGGGCCCAAGGAGGCGCGGGCCTGGACGATTCCGGTCGGGGCCACCGCCCCGCAGGCGGCGGGCGTGATCCACACCGACTTCGAGAAGGGTTTCATCCGCGCCGAGACGGTCGCCTACGAGGACTACGTCGCCCTGCAGGGTGAGGCGAGGGCGCGCGAGGCGGGCAAGCTGCGGGCCGAGGGCAAGGCCTACGTCGTCAAGGATGGCGACGTGATGCACTTCCTGTTCAACTAGGCGCGTTCGGGCCCGGGCCCGATCGTGCCTGGGGGACATCATGCGCCTATTCCTCGCTCTCCTCGCCCTGTCGGCCGCTCCGGGCGCGACAGCGGCGCAGGACCCGCAACCCGCACCCTCCGGCCTCGAAGCCCTGCTGGACGGCCAGACGTCCCGGGCCGGCCTGTCCGAACGGCTGGCGACGGCGGCGATCGGACTTGAGCCGTCCGGGGAGCCCAGGGTCAGCGAAGGCGGACGTCGCGACGAGCCGCTTCTGATCGCGCCGCTGCGGCTTGTCGAGGAAGGCCGGCTGGACGCCGCCATCGCCACGCCAGACCATCGGATGGCCGCCGGAACCCTGGTCACTCGCCGGCGCTTCGCGGCCGGACGGGCGGAGCAGAGCGATCAATTGGAGGCGTGGTGCGGCGTCGGAGAATCGCGGCGTGGGTCCCGCTGGTCCCCGGCGGCCGTCTGCATGGTCCACACTCCGGACGGGCAGGCCAATCTCGGTGTGCCGCCCTACGGCATCGCTCCCTGGTGGCTGGTGAGCAGCCTGACCTTCTCCAACATGGACCATCGGGCGCCGCGGGTGTCGGTCACCAGCGTGGAGCCGGTGAGCGAGTTCTCATACGTCGTCTCCTTCGTCCGGGTCCGCGACGGTGAAATGCGCCTGTCGCGGCGATTGATCGGGCCCGGACTGGACGCGCGGCGTCCGGCCGAGATTCCCCTGCGGACGCTCGACGCGCCGATGACCGGCCGGACGGCGGTCTACAATTACGACGGCCTCGAGCTGACCCTGACGGCGAACCGCTACCTGGACGCGGTGACGGCCACGTCGCAAAGGGTCGCGCCGCCCGTCGACCAACGCCTCGCGGACGAGGGCGGTCTGGCCCACGCCCTGCGCGACCAGGTTGAGGAGGACGCGGGGCCGGTGCAGCCCACGCCCGGCGTCATCGGAGGCGTCCGGCTCCGGCCCGAGGCTCTCGTCGTCACGACAGGGCCCGTCAGCCGGGGCGGAGTGCTGGCGTCGGGAGAGATGCACCACGCGCGCACCGGCCGCATCCCCCGCGAGGTGGCGCTCGAAGGCTCCATGAACCCCCTGATTCGCGCCGGCGCGGTCGCACATCGGGTCGAGATTCTGCGCCCCTCGCCCATCGGCGCCCGCAGCCTGTCCACCTTCTGGTGCATGCCGGTCTCGGCTCTGACCGTCTTCGGCCGGCAGGACGACCAGCAGACCTGCTTCCGCCGGCGCGGCGGACGTTACGAAGGCCTCTGGCCGTCCTCTGGTCGCAGCTGGCTGACCACCACCGATCGTTCGGCGACGCCCCTCAGCCGCTTCACCAGCACGCTGCCCGTCGAGGAGTCCGAAAGCGACCTCATCGGCGCGATGGAAGTGCGGCTTGAACTGTATCGCCTCGGCCCGACCTCCGCCGTCCTTCGGATCCTCGCCCGCCGCGACGACGAGGAAGCTGTGGTCATGACCGTCTCCCGACCGGTGGAGAACGGCGTCGCGATCTTTCCCCTCTGGACCCATCGGCTGGTCCTCACCGTCTCCGGCGACCAGGCGACAGCAGCCCTCACGGCCGACGGCGACGGGAGCGGTCTGGCGGAGGTCGGCGTCTATCCCTAGGGCTCAATCCTCCGCTGGAGGCAGCCCGGCGCCGCAGCGGGTCAGCAGCACCACCGCGCCGTTCCGGTCCGGCCAGGTGAGGCGCAGGGAGTCGCCCTGGACGGCCAGACGGACGCGCTCCTGCGCGGTCATGCCTTCCGCCTCGCAGGTCAGGGTGGCGTCGTAGCCTCCCGCCTCCTCATGGATACGGTCGATCGAGCAGCTGTTCTCATAGCCTTCGAACCGCGTGGTGGTGATCTCGATCGGCCGCTCGGCGCCGGTCGTGCTGGAACACCAGGTGATGTCCGCGGCCCAGCGGCCGACGAAGCTGGCTGGTCCCGCGCCGGGCAGGGTCGCGCCCGCCTCGGGCGGAGCGTTCGGCGGAGGGGCCGCCGCCTCGGGGGTGATCACCGGCGGGGCCGGCTCGGTCGGCGGGTTCGTCGCCTCGTCGCCGCAGGCGGCCAGGATCAGGGCGAACGGGAGAGCGATGGCGGAGCGTCGGCCGGTCATGGGGTCGAAAACGCCCCTGGCGCGCCGCGGCTCCGCTCGCCTTGATCACGAATTCGCGGTGAAGCTTGCATCAGGCGGAAGTTTTTGCGAGGCGTTCGCCTGTGTCGAGAACAAAGGGGGTGTCCCGAATGGCTCAGAACACGACCCCATGGGGAGCCCAGATCGATCCGCTGGCGCAGGACGTCGCGGCGGTGCTCAAACGGATGGGGGGCTCGGCCCACCAGCGCGATGTCGTCCAGTGCGTCGCGGCGCTCAAGCGCCAGCGGGGCGAGACCGTGGCCCAGGATCTGACGGCCCGAGTCATCGAGGTGTTCGAGCGCTACCGGGACCTGTTCTTCCGCCCGTTTGGCGAAGGGTCCATGCGCTGGGCGCTGCAGCCCGGCGTCGCCTGAGTCCGATCTCCGCGGTACGACAAGAGGCCCGCGACCGGGGTCGCGGGCCTTGCCGTTTCACGACGTTTTCGCGCTTGTCGCGCTTGCCGCGAATGTCTCCACCGCGAAGTCTCGTTTGTCGCGGCCGGAATGTATCGCTTTAGAAGCGACGCACGTAGCTGAGACCGTAGGTGTCGACCTCGCCGGCGTCATCCTGGAAGTCGCGGCGGGTCCAGTCGGCGCGCACGCCGTTCTGGCCGTCGAAAAACCAGTTGGCGCCGGCGCCGTAGTTGATGCTCTCGCCGTCCTCGCTGACGTCCACGCCGGCGACCTCGGCTTTCAGGGAGGTGGTGCCGTAGCCGACGCGGCCGAACAGTTCGAGGTTCGGGTTCACCGGCACGGTGCCGACGAGATAGGCGGCGGCGTCATATTCATGCTCGAGGGTGCCGTCGACGCCGCCGACGGTGATGTCCTCGTCCTGGACGCCGACCGAAGCCTCGCCCTCGATGCCGACGTAGGGGTTGAAGCGGTAGCCGAGACGGCCGGTCACCGCGCCGAGATTGCCCTGGTCGCCGTCGAAGTGGGTGTAGCCGATCGAACCGGTGACGGGCGACGTCGGGACCTGCGCCATCGCGGGCGCGGCGATCAGAGTAAGAGCGGCAGTCGCGAGAAGAACGTTACGCATTGTTTCTGTATCCTCCAGATGTGGCCGCCGAAACAGCGACCTGCCCCATCCAGCGGGATACAAATGGGCGGCCTCCACGCCCGTTCCAGACCTCGATGACATCTGGAAAGCGGGTGTGAACACTGAGACACAGACGTCGATACGCCAATCGTGACTTAACGGCGGCGTTTTCGAGGCGTCGGACTCTACCGGTCCTTTTCGCGCTCCGTCCCGGCGCGGGCGTCCAGCGCCGCCTGGGCGGCGGCGAGACGGGCGATCGGCACGCGGTAGGGCGAGCAGCTGACGTAGTCGAGCCCGACGGTCTCGCAGAAGGCGATCGAGGCGGGGTCGCCGCCGTGTTCCCCGCAGATGCCCATCTTGACGCCCGCGCGCGCGCCCCTGCCCCGCTCGGCGGCGATGCGGATCAGGTCGCCGACACCCTCCTGGTCGAGGCGGACGAAAGGATCGGTCTCGAAGATGCCCTTGTCCATGTAGGCCTGCAGGAAGCGGCCGGAGTCGTCGCGGCTGATGCCGAAGGTGGTCTGGGTCAGGTCGTTGGTGCCGAAGCTGAAGAACTGGGCGTACTCGGCCAGGTCCGCGGCGCGCAGGGCGGCGCGCGGCAGTTCGATCATGGTGCCGACGAGGTATTCGACGCGGTCGCCGGCCTCGGCGAAAACGGCTTCGGCGGTGCGGTCGGTGAGCTCGCGCAGGAACTTCATCTCGAGGCCCAGCGCGACCAGCGGGTGCATGATCTCGGGGATGGGAGCCACGCCCGAGGTCTTCTTCACCTCCAGCGCCGCCTCCAGCACCGCCCGCACCTGCATCTCGTAGATTTCGGGATAGGCCACGCCGAGACGGCAGCCGCGGTGGCCGAGCATGGGATTGGTCTCGTGCAGCTCCCTGGCCCGCCGCTTCAGCTTGGCGGCGTCCAGGCCATGCGCGGCGGCGAGGGCGTCGATCTCGCCCTCCGAGTGCGGAATGAACTCGTGCAGCGGCGGGTCGAGCAGGCGCACGGTGACCGGCAGGCCGGTCATGATGGTGAACAGCTCGACGAAGTCGGACTTCTGGAACGGCGCGATCTTCGCCAGGGCGGCGCGGCGGCCGGCCTCGTCGTCGGCGAGGATCATCTCGCGCACGGCGGCGATGCGGGTGTCGTCGAAGAACATGTGCTCGGTGCGGCACAGGCCGATGCCCTCGGCGCCGAAGCCGCGCGCCGTCTTCGCGTCCAGCGGCGTCTCGGCGTTGGCGCGGACCTTCAGGCGGCGGACCTTGTCGGCCCAGGCCATCAGGGTCTGGAAGTCGCCGGTGAGTTCGGGCTCTATCATCGGCACGGCCCCGGCCATGACCTCGCCCTTCGAGCCGTCGATGGTGATCACCTCGCCGGCCCTGAAGGTGCGGCCGCGGGCGGTGAAGCACCCCGCCTTCTCGTCGATGTGGATCTCGCCGGCGCCGGAGACGCAGGGGCGGCCCATGCCGCGGGCGACCACCGCCGCGTGGCTGGTCATGCCGCCGCGGGCGGTGACGATGCCGCGCGCCGCGTGCATGCCGTGGATGTCCTCGGGACTGGTTTCCTCGCGGACCAGGATGACGGCGTCGCCCAGCTGGCTGAGGCGCTCGGCCTCGTCGGCGTCGAAGACGATCTTTCCGGTGGCGGCGCCCGGAGAGGCGGGCAACCCCGCGGCTACGACCTCGCGCGCGGCCTTCGGGTCGAGGGTCGGATGCAGCAACTGGTCGAGGGCGGCGGGTTCGACGCGGCTGACGGCCTCCTCCTCGCTGATCACGCCCTCGGCGGCGAGGTCGACGGCGACCTTGAGCGCCGCCTTGGCGGTCCGCTTGCCGTTGCGCGTCTGCAGCATCCACAGCCGCCCCTGCTCGACCGTGAACTCGATGTCCTGCATGTCGCGGTAGTGGGACTCCAGCCTCCCGACGACTTCGACGAATTGGGAGAAGACCTCGGGCATGGCCTCCTCCATCGAGGGGGCCGTCTCGCCCATCTCCTCGCGGCCAGCCCGGGTGAGCGACTGGGGCGTGCGGATGCCGGCGACGACGTCCTCGCCCTGGGCGTTGATCAGGAACTCGCCGTAGAGCTTCGCCTCGCCGGTCGATGGGTTGCGGGTGAAGGCCACCCCGGTCGCCGAGGTGTCGCCCATGTTGCCGAACACCATGGACTGGACATTCACCGCCGTGCCCCAGCTCTCGGGGATGTCGTGCATGCGGCGATAGAACTTGGCCCGGTCGTTCATCCAGCTGGCGAAGACGGCGCCGATGGCGCCCCACAGCTGGTCATGGGGATCCTGCGGGAACGGCTGGCCCAGACGGTCCTCGACCACCTGCTTGTAGTCGGCGACGACCTTTTCCCAGTCCTTCGCCGTCAGGTCGGTGTCGACGGTGACGCCGAGCCGGTCCTTGTGATCGTCGAGCACCTCCTCGAAGTCGTCGTGCGAGAGCCCGAGCACGACGTTGGAGTACATGGTGATGAAGCGGCGATAGCTGTCGAGGGCGAAGCGGCGGTCGCCGGACAGGGCGGCGAGGCCTTCGACCGTCTGGTCGTTGAGGCCGAGGTTCAGCACCGTGTCCATCATCCCCGGCATCGAGGCGCGGGCGCCGGAGCGGACCGAGACGAGCAGCGGGTTCTCCGGATCGCCGAAGGTCTTGCCGACGATCCCCTCGACCCGGGCCAGTCCGGCCTTCACCTGCGCCTCCAGGTCCGCCGGATAGGTCTGACCCTGCTGGTAGAAGTGGTTGCAGGCCTCGGTGGTGATGGTGAAGCCCGGCGGCACCGGCAGGCCCAGCGCCGACATCTCGGCGAGATTGGCCCCCTTTCCGCCGAGGAGGTTCTTCATCGAAGCGTCGCCGTCGGCGGAACCGCCGCCGAAGCCGTACACCCACTGAGTCATCAAGCAGCCCCTGAGCCGTGGTTCGTCGCGGCGGACTCGCTCCGGCCGCGGTCTGTGGCCCCGCTTAGCGCGCCGGGCGCGGCAAGGCGAGGCCGAGGTTGTAACAAAACGTGAGCCGTCGTGACGGTTCCGGCGGCGAGGCTCTCAGGCGCCTCGGGGGGTTCCGGCCGCCGGGGCGGCGGGCGAGGCCTCTTCAGCGTCGGCGGCGGCCGACGGCGCAGGCGCAAGCGCCGGCTCGGGGGACAGGAAGGAGCGGCCGTCCGCCGCCGCCCGCGAGCGGAGCAGTTCGACGAAGCCGACGAAGTCCGACAGCTGCTCGTCGTAGACGTCCGCCCGTTCGACCGGTCCCATGTGGCCGGCGTCGGCGACCCGCACCAGCCGAGCCTGGGGCAAGGCGGCGGCGATGTGCTCGCCCGCGTGGTCTTTTGTGATCAGGTCGCGCCCGCCGACGAAAACGAGAGCCGGCACGTCGATCCTCGCCAGCCGTTCGGTGACCGACCACTGGATCATCGCGAGATTTCCGCGCGCCTGGACGGCCGGGGAGGTCTTGGTCGGCAGCCGGGAAATCCGGTCGAGCTGCTCGCGGGTGGGTCGGGCGCCGAAGCCGACAAGGCGGGCGGCGAGGTGGGTCGCACCGCTCAGGTAGGCCTGCCAGTTCATCAGCCAGGTAACCGGCGAGACCAGCGGCTCGAGCCGGCAGGCCGCCTCCACCAGCGGCTGCAGACGGGTGAACAGGCCCGCGAGCGCCATGGTGGTCAGCGGATTGGTGTGGGTGGTGTTCATCAGCGCGATGGCGACGACGCGCCGGTTGAGCAGTTCGGGGCGCCGGGCGCACAGGGTGAGCGTCGTCATGCCGCCGATGCTGTGACCGACGAGCACCACGGGCCGGTGCGGGGGCAGGCTGTCGACCACCGCGTGCAGGTCCCCGGCGAAGCCTTCGATGGAGTAGCCTGCGGGCGGCCGGCCGGATCGTCCCGCCCCGGGAAGATCCCAGAACACCAGGCCGTACCGGTCGCCGAGGTCGCGCCGCGCCTCGGCCCACATGCGGGCGGACAGGCCCCACCCGTGGGTGAAGACCAGCAGCGGCCCCTCGTCGGCGCCCTCCTGCTCGACATGGAGCCGGGCGCCGTCGGCGCCGTCGACGGTGAACGCGCGGGCGGCGCGCCGGGCGTCGGCCCGCTTGCCGCCGCCGCGGCCGAGCAGAAGCAGCATCGGGACCCTCCCCAGAAGGCCGAAGAGCAGCAGAGCGCCGGCCCACCAGAGACGCGTCTCCGACGGATCGGCGAGG
>MGLK01000001.1:100655-109647 GCA_001794825.1 Caulobacterales bacterium RIFCSPHIGHO2_01_FULL_70_19
CCCAGCGCCTCCGCCTGCCGTTCCGCGTCGTACCAGCTCCACGCCAGCCAGCCTCCGAGGACGAAGAGGGCGACAGACCCCAGGGCGAACAGGCGCTGCAGCAGGGCGAAGAGGATCATGAGGGGCGTCCGGGGGAGGTGGCGCTCCTCAACCGCCCCGGCCGGAAAGCGTTCCGGCCGCTTCGGCTAACGCGGCCTTAACCGCGATGATTCACCACTCGGACTTCAAGCGTAACGGGGCCGGGTTCCATGTCCGAGTTGAAGACCGACGTCATCCACCGGGGCGACTGCATCGAGGTGCTGCGCTCCCTGCCCGACGCCTCGGTGGACATGGTCTTCGCCGACCCGCCGTATAACCTCCAGCTGGGCGGCGACCTGCTGCGGCCGGACAACTCCAAGGTCGACGCCGTCGACGACGACTGGGACAAGTTCGACAGCTTCGCCGAGTACGACGCCTTCTCCCGCGCCTGGCTGAGCGAATGCCGCCGGGTGCTGAAGCCCGAGGGCTCGATCTGGGTGATCGGCAGCTATCACAACGTCTTCCGCCTGGGCGCGGCGATCCAGGACCTCGGGTTCTGGGTGCTGAACGACATCATCTGGCGCAAGTCGAACCCGATGCCGAACTTCAAGGGCACGCGGTTCACCAACGCCCACGAGACGCTGATCTGGGCCGCCCGGTCACGCGAGCAGAAGCGCTACACCTTCAACTACGACGCGCTGAAGGCCTTCAACGAGGACACCCAGATGCGCTCGGACTGGACGCTGGCGCTGTGCACCGGCGAGGAGCGGCTGAAGGACGACGAGGGCAAGAAGGCGCACCCGACGCAGAAGCCCGAGGCCCTGCTGCACCGGGTGCTGCTGGCGGCCACCCGCCCGGGCGACGTGGTGCTCGACCCCTTCTTCGGCACCGGCACGACCGGGGCCGCGGCGAAGCGGCTGGGCCGGCGCTTCGTCGGCATCGAGCGCGACGAAGGCTATGCCAAGCTGGCCGAGAAGCGGATCAAGGCCGTCGTGCCGGCCGCCCCGGAGGACCTGGCCGTAATGGGCTCCAAGCGGGCCGAGCCGAAGGTGCCGTTCGGGGCGCTGGTCGAGGCGGGGCTGCTGCGACCGGGCGACCGGCTGTACTGCCCGAAGGGCGAGCGGGAGGCCCGGGTGCGCGCCGACGGCTCTCTGGCCTACGGCGAACTGACCGGCTCGATCCACAAGCTGGGCGCACTGCTCGAGAATGCGCCGGCCTGTAACGGCTGGACCTACTGGCGCTTCAAGACCGACCAGGGCCTGCGATCCATCGACGCGCTCAGGGCGGAGATCCGCGCCGGCATGCAGTGACGCGACGTCGTCGACGTCTACGGCCTGAACCGTCGGGATTTGCTAGGAAAATTCCGCGTTTGGTCGGGAACCAGACACGGGCGCGAATGTTGTGGGGCTGCTGACCAGTCACATTTCGAGCGCGCACCATGAAGATCGCCCAGGTGACGCCCCTGTACGAAGCCGTTCCGCCGAAACTGTACGGCGGGACGGAGAGGGTCGTCGCCCACCTCACCGACGCCCTTGTCGACCTCGGCCACGAGGTCACCCTGTTCGCCGCCGCCGACGCGGAGACCCGCGCGCGGCTGATTCCGGTGCGGGACCAGGCCATCCGGCTGGACCCGACCCCGCTGAAATCCGATCTCGCCGCTCACATGGCCATGCTGTCCGAGGTGCTGCGGCGAGCCGACGAATTCGACGTCATCCACTTCCACACCGACATGATCCACTTCCCGTTCTTCGAACGGATGGCGGACAAGACGATCACCACCCTGCACGGGCGTCTGGATCTGAAGGATCTCGCCGGCGTCTATCGCCGCTGGCCGGAGTTCGGCCTGGTGTCGATCTCGGATGATCAGCGCCGCCCCCTGCCGGGCGCCAACTGGAAGGCGACGGTCCACCACGGCATGCCCGCGGAGCTCTACGGCTTCGCGCCGCAGTCGGAGGGCTATCTGGCCTTCCTCGGCCGCATCTCTCCGGAGAAGCGCCCGGACCGCGCCATCGAGATCGCCGCCAAGCTTGGCAAGCCGCTGAAGATCGCCGCCAAGGTGGACGCCGCCGACAAGGTCTACTGGGAGACCGTGATCCGCCCCATGATCGAGACGCACCCCAACGTCGAGTTCATCGGCGAGATCGGCGACAGCCAGAAATCCGCCTTCCTGGGCGGGGCGGAGGCCCTGCTGTTCCCGATCGACTGGCCCGAGCCCTTCGGTCTGGTGATGATCGAGGCCATGGCGTGCGGGACCCCCGTGGTGGCCTTCCGCTGCGGGTCCGTGCCGGAGATCATCGAGGACGGCGAAACGGGCTTTGTGGTCGACACCCTCGAGCAGGCGGTGGCCGCCGCCGCCCGGGCCCGCCTGCTGGACCGCGAGGCGGTACGGGCGCACTTCGAGCTGCGCTTCTCCGCCACCGCCATGGCGCGGCGGTACCTGGACGTGTACGGCGACCTGCTGGCCCGCCGGCCGTTCGCGGAGGAGCCGTTGCCGGAGGTGGTGACTCCGCTGCGACCGGCGGAAGATCGAAGCTTCGCCGCCATCGCCTGAACCCCGGCGGCCCTTCGTCCATTACCGCACCGAGGGCCGCCATCAGTCGTCCGCATTCGGGTGACAGCCTCAACCGATCCTGAAGCCCCGCGAGGAGAGCGATGGACGACGCCTATACGGTGAAGGTCACGGCCCTGGAGTCGGGCGAGGAGACGCCGGAGCAGTTGCAGGCGCTCAAGTCGGGCGACTGCTTCCTCGTGGCCGACGGCTGGGGCGACCTGAGGGAGGGCGCCGAGGGCCTTTTCGACAACGACACCCGCATCCTGTCGCGACTGGTGCTGCGGGTAGGGCAGGCTCGGCCGTCGCGGCTGAGCTCCGGGGTCTCGCAGGACAACGTCTTCTTCACCTGCCACGCCACCAATCGCCCCCTGCCGCCGATGGGCGGGAAGTCGGCGCCGGCAGGGGTGCTGCATCTCGAGCGGCGGCGGTTCCTCTGGGCGCGGCGGATGTTCGAACGCATCCGCATCTCCAACCATGGCGTCGAGGACGTCCTGCTGCCGCTGTCGGTCGACTACGGGGCCGACTTCGCCGACATTTTCGAGGTGCGCGGGACGGTGCGCGCGCGCAGGGGGGAGATCGCTCCCCCGACCGTGGACGGGCGCCGCGTCACCTTCAGCTACATGGGGCTGGACGGGGTCGAGCGGCGCAGCTGCATCGCCTTCTCGGAGCCGCCGGCGCGGATGACCGCCGCGCGCGCCGAGTTCATGTTCAGCCTGCCGCGAGGGCGGACCCTGGACCTGTATGTCGAGTGCGGCGCCGACCGCTGCGACACGCCCTCGCCGGAGCGCTGGCGGCTGCACGCCCTGCAGGCGAGGGTGGCCATGCGGGCCAAGCGGCGGCGGGGCGCCTCGCTGCGCGGGCCCCGCAGCCCGCGCTTCAACGACTGGCTGGACCAGTCGCGGGCGGACGTGGCGCTGCTGACTACCGACCTGCCGACGGGGCCGTACCCCTACGCCGGCACGCCATGGTTCTCGACGCCCTTCGGGCGTGACGGGATCATCACCGCCTGGCAGATGCTGTGGCTGGATCCGTCCCTGGCCAAGGGGGTGCTGACCTACCTCGCCATGCGGCAGGCGACGGAGAGCTCGGCCTTCGCGGACTCGGCGCCCGGCAAGATCATGCACGAAACCCGGCGGGGCGAGATGGCGGCGCTGGGAGAGGTGCCGTTCGGCCTCTACTACGGCGGCGTGGACACCACCTGCCTGTTCGTCGCGCTGGCCGGGGCCTACGCCCGGCGCACGGGGGATCTGGAGACCATCCGGCGGCTGTGGCCGAACCTGATCGCCGCCGTCGGCTGGATGCGGGACTACGGCGACGTGCAGGGGAACGGGCTGATCGCCTACCAGCGCGCCGCCGAGACGGGGCTGTCGAACCAGGGCTGGAAGGACTCCGAGGACTCCATCTTCCACAGCGACGGCCGGTTCCCGAAGGGGCCGATCGCGCTGCTGGAGGTGCAGGGCTACGCCTACTCGGCCTGGCAGGCGATGGCCGACCTGGGCCGCGCGCTGAACGATCCGGGAGCGGCCGAATGGGCGGACAGGGCCGAGAGCACCCGGGCCCTCGTCGAGGAGCGCTTCTGGCTGGAGGACGAGCAGTTCTACGCCGTGGCGCTGGACGGGGACGGGGAACCGTGCCGGGCCATCGCCTCCAACGCGGGCCATCTGCTGTTCACCGGCCTTCCCTCGCCGCAGCGGGCGCGGGCGGTGAGCCGCCGCATGCTGTCGGCGGAATTCCGCTCGGGCTGGGGCATCCGGACGCTGGCCACCGGCCAGGCCCGCTTCAATCCGATGAGCTATCACGACGGCTCGGTGTGGCCGCACGACACGGCCATGGCGGCGGCGGGGATGGCCCGCTACGGCGAACGCCGGGCCGTGGCCATGCTGCTGAACGAAATCTACTCGGCGGCGACCCACTTCCAGCTGCGCCTGCCCGAGCTGTTCTGCGGCTTCGAGCGCCTGACCGGCGAGCCGCCGATCGCCTACCCGGTCGCCTGCCTGCCGCAGGCCTGGGCCGCCGGCTCGGTGTTCATGATGATGCAGGCGGCGCTGGGGATCAGCATCGACGCCCTGACCGGGGCGGTGGACGTCGACGACCCGCACCTGCCGCCCGGCATCGAGCATCTGGTGCTGTCGAACCTGCAGGTGGGCGACGCCGTGGTCGACCTGTCCTTCGACCGCGTGAACGGACACACGGTGATCGCGCCGCGCCGGCGGCGCGGCGAGGTGCGCGTGCGGCTGATCCGCTAGTCCGCCAGCCCCCGCTCCAGCGCCTTGCGGAACACGGTGGGCAGGGCGGCGCGGGCTTCGGCGGGGTCCGACCACAGGAAGTCGCCACTCCCCTGTCCCGCCCGCACCGACAGGGTCAGGGCGAAGTGGGTGAAGACGTGGTCCACCGCGCCGGCGTCGCGCCAGTCGGCGGCGGCCGGCGGCGGCGGGTCGGCAGACGGCGCGCCCCAATCGGAGGTGGGCAGACCCAGCATGCCGCCCAGCAGGCCCTTCGCAGGACGACGCACCAGGGCGACGCGGCCCTCGCCGTCGCGCAGCACCCAGGCGACGCCGTGGCGGCGCGGCCGCTCCGGTTTCGGCGCCTTCACCGGCCAGCGGCCGGGCGTCCCCGAGGCGAAGGCGGCGCAGTGGACCGTCAGGGGGCAGGCTTCGCACAGCGGCCGACCGGGACGGCAGATGGTCGCGCCGAGATCCATCAGGGCCTGGGCCCAGTCGCCCGGACGGTCGTCGGCGACCAGCGAGGCGGCGAGGCGGCGGAGCTCCGGCTTCGCAGCCGGCATCGGCGTTTCGACCGCGAAAAGCCGCGCCACGACCCGCTCGACATTGCCGTCGACGACGTTGGCGGGACGTCCGAAGGCGATGGCCGCGACCGCAGCGGCCGTGTAGGGGCCGACGCCCGGAAGAGCGAGCAGGCCGGCTTCCGTGTCCGGGAACACGCCGCCGTGGTCGCGGGCGACGGCGCGGGCGCAGGCCAGCAGATTGCGCGCCCGGGCGTAGTATCCGAGGCCGGCCCAGGCGGCCATGACCTGCCCGTCCTCCGCCGCAGCGAGGTCGGAGACGGTCGGCCAGCGGGCGATGAAGGCCTCGAAATAGGGGGCGGCGTGGACGGTGGTGGTCTGCTGCAGCATCACCTCGGACAGCCAGACCCGGTAGGGATCGGGTCGCACGCCGCCCGTCGTACGCCAGACCAGCGGCCGGGCGTGGGCGTCGTACCAGTCGAGCAGGGCGGCGCGCAGATCAGAAACGTCGGCGGGGACGGAGAGCATCGATCCGCGCTATAGACCAGGAATGCGCCGTCCGCTGCCTACTGACGACGAGGTCCGCGAGATCCTGTCGCGCCGCCGCACCCGCCCGGCCCCGCGCCCGGCGCCGAAGGCCGGCCGCGCCCTGCAGGGGCTGATCCGCGAACTGGACAGCAAGCTGGGCCGCGGGGCCGGGGCGCTGGAGCCGCGCTGGCGCGAGATCGTCGGCGAGCGGCTGGCGCGGGTGACGCGGCCGCAGAAGCTCACCCGGGGGCGCGACGGCAAGGGCGGGACGCTGGAGTTGCGGGTCGCCGGACCGGCGGCGCTGCTGGTGCAGCACCAGTCCGAGGAGATCCTGCAGCGGGTCAACCTGTTCCTCGGACCGGGCAGCGTGGAGAAGCTGCGCATCGCGCAGGGGCCGGTGAAACCGCTGGCCGACGCGCCGGCGCCGCCGCGGCGCAAGACCGTGCAGCCGCCGCTGCCGGCTTCGGTGGAGGCGGAGCTGAAGGCGGCGATCGAGCCCGCGCCGGAGCCGCTGAAGGGCCCTCTGGAGCGACTGGGGCGGGCGGTGCTCGGCGAAGGCGGCCGGGGCTCCCGTTGACAAAACTTCGCCGCTTCTGTTCTCGAAAACCACGAACGCGCGAATTTGCGGGGAATCGCGCGATGCTTCCGAATCCCGTCGCAGTGAGGAAGACGCCATGAGCGCCACGAAGTCGAATTTCGCCGCCATGAGCCGCCGGGCGGCGATGACCGCGGCGGCGCTGGCCTCGATGGCCGCCCTGGCCGGCTGCGGCGGCGGCGGCGGCGCGGGCGCGGCCGCCGAGGGCGACATGGCCATGGGCGCCCCGGAAGGGGCCAAGGTGACGGTGGTCGAGTACGCCTCGGTGACCTGCCCGCACTGCGCCGCCTGGCAGGAGCAGGTGTGGCCGCAGTTCAAGGCGAAGTACGTCGACACCAACAAGGTGCGCTACGTGTTCCGGGAGCTGCCGACGCCGCCCGCGAACGTGGCGATCGCCGGCTTCGCGATCGCTCGGTGCGCCGGCGAGGACAAGTATTTCGACGTCGTCCACGCCATCATGGAGAGCCAGGAAGAATGGCGCGCCGGGGTGAATCCCCGCGACACCCTGTTCCGCGTCGGCAACGGCGCCGGCCTGAGCAATGAGCAGATCAGCGCCTGCATCACCGATCCGGAGAACCTGAAGGCGGCCGACGAGCGCGCCCGCGCCGCCATGGCCGCCGGCGTCAGCGGCACGCCGGCCTTCTTCGTCAACGGGACCCAGGTGATCACCCCGGGCGGCGAGGGCGCGAGCCTGGAGGACCTGTCCAAGGCCATCGACGCCGAGTTGGCGAAGTAGGACGGCGATGGCGGCGGTGCGGCGCTCCCTGCTGATCGCGGCGCTGGCCCTGCTGGCGCCGCTCGCCGCCGCCCCCGCAGCGGCGAGGGTCGAGCCGGTCGCTCCGGTGACCGCCGCCGACCGGACCATCGGCCGTCCGGACGCGCCGGTGACGGTGATCGAGTACGCCTCGTTCGCCTGCCCCTCCTGCGCCAACTGGCATCAGCTCGTCTGGCCGGTGTTCAAGCAGCGCCTGGTCGACACCGGTCAGGTGCGCTTCGTGTTCCGCAACCTGCCGACGCAGCCGGAGCAGATGTCGCTGCCGGCCGCGGCCCTTGCCCGCTGCGCCGCGCCGGAGCGCTTCTTCGAGGTGACCTCGATCCTCATGGCCGGACAGGCGGCGGTGCTGCGCGGCGGCGATCGCGAGGACTGGTACGCCCCGGCCATCGCCGCCAGCGGCCGGACCCAGGCCCAGATAGAGGCCTGCGCGACGACCCCGGCCACGCGCGCGGCGATCAACCGAGACGTCGAGAGCGCCCACGCCGCCGGCGCGCACCACACGCCCAGCTTCTTCGTCAACGGCCGGCCGGTCAGCGACCGGACGCTGGGCGGGCTGGAAGCCGCCGTGCGCGCCGCACTGGCCGAGCGCTGAGGACGCCGCCCGGGTGCAGTTCCAGCGCCTCAGACTGGTCGGGTTCAAGTCCTTCGTCGATCCGACGGAGTTCCACATCGAGCCGGGCCTGACCGGCATCGTCGGCCCCAACGGCTGCGGCAAGTCCAATGTGCTGGAGAGCCTGCGCTGGGTCATGGGGGCCAACTCGGCCAAGGCCATGCGCGGCCAGGGCATGGACGACGTGATCTTCGCCGGCGCCGCCAACCGCCCGCCGCGCAGCCACGCCGAGGTCCAGCTGACCATCGACAACGCCCAGCGCCGGGCCCCGCAGCCGTTCACCGACAGCGCCCTGCTGGAGGTGTCGCGCCGCATCGACCGGGGCCAGGGCTCGACCTACCGCATCAACGGCAAGGAGGTGCGGGCGCGCGACGTGCAACTGCTGTTCGCCGACGCCTCGACGGGGGCGAACAGCCCGGCGCTGGTGCGTCAGGGCCAGATCAGCGAGCTGATCGCCGCCAAGCCGCAGAACCGCCGTCGCATCCTCGAGGAGGCCGGCGGGGTGGCCGGGCTGCACACCCGGCGGCACGAGGCCGAGCTGCGGCTGAAGGCCGCCGAGGCCAATCTGGAACGGCTGGACGACATCGGGCGGGAGCTGGAGACCACCCTGTCGCGGCTGAAGCGCGAAGCGCGACAGGCCGAGAAGTACAAGAAGATTTCGGCCGAGATCCGCGCCCTGCAGGCGGCCCTGCTCTATGTGCGCTGGAACGACGCCCGTGTGGCGGCGGAAGGCGCGGCGAAGGAACTGGCCGACGCCGACCGGGCGGTGCTGGAGGCGACCACCGCCTCGGGCCGGGCGCAGACCGCGGCGCTGAACGCCCAGGAAGCGCTCAAGCCGGCGCGGGAAGAGGATGCGGTGGCGGGCGCGCTGCTGCACCGGGCCTCGCTGGAGCGGGACCGGCTCGACATGGCCGAGCAGCAGGCGCGGGCCGAGGTCGAGCGGCTGAAGGCGGAAGGCGCGCGCATCGCGGCCGACGTCGAACGCGAAACGGCCATGGCCGGCGACGCCGAGGGCGAGCTGGCCCGGCTGGCGGCGGCGCTGGAGGCGCTGTCGGCGGAGATCGCCGCGGCTCCTGCCCGCGGGCCCGAGCTGGAGGCGGCGCTGGCGGCGGCGGAGGAAGCGCGCAAGGCGGCCGACGCCGAGGTCGAGCGGGTGGCGGGAGCGGTGGCCG
>MGLK01000001.1:109704-110929 GCA_001794825.1 Caulobacterales bacterium RIFCSPHIGHO2_01_FULL_70_19
CCGCTGGAGACCCCCGAGATCGAGGCGGCGAAGGCGGCGCTGGAACAGGCCCAGGCGGCGCTGGCGGCGGCGCGCGCGGCGGTGGAGACGGCCGAGGCGGATCGCGGCGAGCGGGCCCGGGCCGAGCAGGAGGCCCGGCAGGCGGCGCGGGCGGCGGAGGACCGGCTGGGTCGGCTGCAGACCGAGGCCCGCGGCCTCGCCCAGCTGCTGGTGCAGGGCAAGCGCGAGCATCCGCCGGCGTTGGACCGGGTGCAGGCGGACAAGGGCTATGAGGCGGCGCTGGCGGCGGCGCTGGGTGACGACCTGGATGCGGCGCTGGACGCCCGGGCGGCGGCCTACTGGGCCGGGGCGGAGGCCCCCTCCCCTGACTGGCCAGCCGGAGTCGAGCCGCTGGCGGCCCGCGTGACCGCCCCCGAGCAGCTGAAGGCGCGGCTGGCGCTGTGCGGGGTGGCGGCGCGCAGCGACATCGAGGGGCTCGCGAAGGCCCTGCCGGTCGGCGCCCGGCTGGTCACGGTCGAGGGCGACCTTTGGCGCTGGGACGGGTTCGTGCAGCGGGCCGAGGCCCCGCGGCCGGCCGCGGTGCGCCTGGCCCAGCGCACCCGGCTGGCGGAGCTGGAGGCGGAGATCGACGCCGGCAAGCCGGCGCTGGAGCCGGCGCAGGCGACGCTGAAGGCGGCGACCGAGGCCTTCCGGGCCGCCGAGGAGGCGGTGAAGGCGGCGCGGGCGGCGCCCTTCCCGCTCGACAAGGCGGTCACGGCGGCGCGCGACCGGGTCGAGGCGCTGGCCCGCGAGCAGGCGCGCAAGGAGGCGCGGGCGCAGGCGCTGGACGAGACGCTGGAGCGGCTGAGATCCGAGGTCGAGGCGGCGCGGACCGGGCTGGCCGAGGCGCAGGGGACCGAGGCGCCGTCCGAGACGCTGGAGGGGCTGCGCGCCGAGCTGACGACGGCGCGGGCGGCCGCGGACACGGCGCGGGGCGCGGCCGCCGAGGCGCGGCTGGCGCGGGACGCCGAGGCGCGCGAGGTGGCGGGGCGCCAGACGCGGCTGGACGGCCTGACCCGGGAGCGGGACGGCTGGGCCGGGCGGGCGAAAGACGCCAGGGCGCGCATCGTCGCGCTGGAGAAGGAGGCGGAGAAGACCGCTTCCCGGCTGCAGGCGGCGGCCGACGCGCCGGAGCAGCTGGCGGCGCAGCGCTCGTCCCTGCTCGACGCCCTGACCACGGCCGAGA
>MGLK01000001.1:110938-158737 GCA_001794825.1 Caulobacterales bacterium RIFCSPHIGHO2_01_FULL_70_19
CGCGGGCCGCCGAGAGCGCCGCGTCGCAGGCCCGCGAGGCGCGCGCCGGGCTGGCGGCGCGGGCGGAGGCCGCGGCCGAACGGCTGGCCGAGGCCGAGCAGAACGTGCGCGAGACGGCGCAGATGTCGCCCGAGGAGCTGGGCCGGAAGCTGCAGGACGACGCCATCGCCCGCCCGCCGGACGCCGCCGGGGCCGAGAGCCTGCTCTACGGGCTGGAGCGCGAGCGCGAGGCGCTGGGCGCGGTCAACCTGCTGGCCGAGGAGGAGGCCAACGAATACGGCGACCGGCTGCAGACCATGAAGGTCGAACGCTCGGACCTGACGTCAGCCATTGCGAAGCTGCGCGACGGCATCGACGAGCTGAACGCCGAGGGGCGCGAACGGCTGATCGCCGCCTTCGACATCATCAACGACAACTTCAAGACCCTGTTCGAGGCCCTGTTCGGCGGCGGCCAGGCCGAGCTGAAGCTGGTGGAGTCGGACGACCCGCTGGAGGCGGGGTTGGAGATCTACGCCTGTCCGCCGGGCAAGCGGCTGGCGGTGATGAGCCTGATGTCGGGCGGCGAGCAGGCGCTGACGGCGGCGGCGCTGATCTTCGCGGTCTTCCTCGCCAACCCCGCGCCGGTGTGCGTGCTGGACGAGGTCGACGCGCCGCTGGACGACGCCAACGTCGACCGCTTCTGCCGCATGCTGGACGAGATGCGGAAGCGAACCGATACGCGCTTCATCGTCATCACCCACAACCCGGTGACCATGAGCCGGATGGACCGGTTGTACGGCGTGACCATGCCTGAGCGCGGCGTCAGCCAGCTGGTCAGCGTGGACCTGACGCAGGCGGAGAAGCTGGTGGCGTGAGGATCCGCCCGCGGGGAGGAATCAGGACCGCCCCAGCACCTCGGTTCTTACGAACCAGCCGAAGATCGCAGGCCCCTCGACGACGTAGCGGCGGAACATGCGGCGGGGCTGGCTGGCGAGGCGGTGCAGCCATTCCAGCGACAGGCGCTGAAAGATGGCCGGGGCGCGATGCTGGCGACCGGTGAGGAAGTCGACCGAGGCGCCGACGCAGAGCGCCACCCCGCGCTGCCGTCCGGCGATGCGCAGGGCGTGGGCGAACAGCTCTTGCTTGGGGAAGGAGACGCAGGCGAGCAGCACGTCCCAGTCGGCCTTGGCAGCGGCGTCGACGGCGGCCAGCCAGGCGGGCGTGCCCGGCGTCAGCATCGGCGCCTCGAGGAAGACGAAACGGCGGCGGGGGAAGCGGGCCTGGAGGGTGTGGAAGGCCTCGAGGTCGGGTCCGAAGACGGCACAGGTCAGCTCCGCCCCGACGTCGGAAGCCAGCAGGTCGGCGGTCAGATCGGAGCCCGGATAAACGGAAAGGCGCCGGCCGCGCAGGCGGGCGAGATGGGCGAGGATGCGGCTGTCGCAGACGTGCAGGGCGGCGCCCCGGTAAACGTCGGCGGGCACGCGCCCGTCCATCAGCTTGATGACGTGGTCGACGTTGGGGGTGACGACGTAGCCGTAGGGACCGCGGGCGCGCTCGACCACCTCGGCCAGAAGGGCCGGGCGGTCGCCGTCGGCGAAATCCAGCGTCATGAAGCGGGTCATGGCGCGAGCCTAGCCCGGTCGGGTCAACGCGAGGTTACGCCCTCCCCGGTCACCATGCGCTCCAGCGCCAGCCGGTCGCGCGGCAGGGCTTCGGGGCACTGGTCGCGCATGAAGGCCAGCATCTTCTCGCGGATGTCGCAGCGGAGGTCGAAGACCACGCCGCCGTTGCGGCCGCTGGCCAGGCAGCGCACCTGGGCGACGCGATCGGTGATGTCGGTGACCTGCAGGCTGACCACGTCGCCGTCCCACAGCGGGCTCTCGCGGCAGATGCGCTCCAGCTCGGCGCGCAGGCGGTCGATCGGCGCCTCGTAGTCGACGTAGAGGACGGCCGTGCCGATCAGGCGGGCGGTCTCGCGGGTCCAGTTCTGGAACGGCTTCTGGATGAAATGGGTCAGCGGCAGGACCATGCGCCGCCAGTCCCACAGCTTGACCACGACGTAGGTCGAGGTGATCTCCTCGATGGTGCCCCACTCGCCCTCGACGATCACCGCATCGTCGATGCGGATCGGCTGGGTCATGGCGATCTGGATGCCGGCCAGCAGATTGGTCAGCACAGGCTGCAGGGCGAAGCCCGCGATGATGCCGACGACGCCGGCCGAGGCCAGGATGCTGACCCCCCACTGGCGGAAGCCGGCGATGGTCATGAGGGCGAGGCCGAGGCTCACCAGCGCGATCACCACCTTGGCGACCTTCTGCAGGATGCGCGTCTGGGTGATGTGCTTGCGGGCGACGAGGTTGTCCTCGGTCTGGATGTTGAAGCGCCGCATGTAGACGACGGCCCACATGTCCATGACCCCCGACGCGAGCCAGCCGGCGGTCAGGATGCCGAGAAAGAGCAGCACCGAGCGCACCTGCGCCGACGGCAGCGGGTCCATGGGCGATACGGTGACGCCGATCCCGATCGCCGCCAGCAGCATGAGGATGCGGAACTTGGTCCGGCCGCGTTCGACCACGCCGCGCCAGAACACGTCGCGCTTGCGCGCCAGCCGCCGCAGGATCGCGAACAGGAGCTTGTGGGCCAGCCAGCCGCCGCCGACGAAGACCAGCAGGACCAGGGCGATCACGGCCCATTCCGGCAACCAGTCGAAGCGTCGCCACAGACGGATGACCGTCGCGGTCAGCTCGGTGATGAAGATCGGCATCCAGCTTAAGCGCACGGAGGCCGGGGCGGTTTCCCGGGCTCAGCCGGCGGCGGCTTCCACCATGTCGGCCAGCCGGGCCGTGGCGTCCGGCAGGGCGGCCGAGCACGCGCCGGCGCTCATCGCCGCAAGCCGGGCGGGATCGGAGAGCAGGCGCTCCAGCGCCGCGGCCATGGCCTCCACGGTCACCTCGTCCTCGAGCATCATCTCCGCGCCGCCGGCCTCGACCAGCGACAGGGCGTTGAAGCGCTGGTGATCGTCGGTGGCGATCTTCAGCGGCACGAGCAGGGACGGCGTCCCCGCCACGGCCAGTTCGGAGCAGGTCGAGGCGCCGGCGCGGCCGATCAGCAGGTGGGTCTCCGCCAGCCGGGCGGCCATGTCGCGGAAGAAGGGGGCGACCTCGGCCTCCACTCCCGCCTCGAGGTAGATCTGGCGGGCGGCGTCGAGGCTTTCGGCCCGGGCCTGCTGCCGGACCTTCAGGCGGGCGCGCAGGGCCGCCGGCAGGGCGGCGATGGCGCGGGGCGCGGTCTCGGCGAGGATGCGGGCGCCCTGGCTGCCGCCGGTGACGAGGACGTGCACAGGACCGTCCGGGGCAGGCGCGGCGAAGGCGCGTCCGTGGAGGGCGCGGATGTCGGGGCGGACCGGATTGCCGACGAGGGTCACCCGCGGAACCACCGCCGGCGGGACCTTCTGGAGGTTGGGAAAGGAGGCGGCGACGCCGCCGACGTACGGCGCCAGCCAGCGGTTGGTGCGACCCAGCACCGCGTTCTGCTCATGCAGCAGGGTCGGACGGCGCTGGCTGAGCGCGGCCAGCAGGGCCGGGGCCGACGGATAGCCGCCGAAGCCGACCACCACCGAGGCGTCGAGCCGGTCCAGGGCGGCGCGCGCCTGCGTCACGCCCTTGAGGATGGCGACGCCGGCTTTGGCCAGTCCGAGCGGACCGCGGCCGGTGGCGGCGTCCAGGGCCAGACGCTCCTCCGCCGGAAAGCCGTGGGCGTATTGCTCGCCGCGCCGGTCGGTGGCCAGCACGATGCGCCAGCCGCGGGTCTGCAGCTCGCGCGCCAGCGCCTCGGCCGGGAACATGTGCCCGCCGGTGCCCCCGGCGGCGACGACGCAGACCTTGTTCACGCTCGGGCCTCTCAGGGCAGTATCCGCCGGCGGTCCGGCAGGGTGGCGCCCGGCTCGTAGGCGCCGGGGCGGCGGCGGGTCAGGCTGAGGGCGAAGCCCATGGTCAGGCCCATGGCCAGCATGGACGAGCCGCCGTAGCTGATGAAGGGCAGGGTCATGCCCTTGGTCGGGATCAGGTTCAGGTTGACCGCGATGTTGATGCAGGCCTGCAGGCCGATGAGCATGAACAGGCCGGCGGCGGCGGTCTGCTCGAACGGGTCGTTCAGCTTCATCGCCTTGCGCATGCCGCGCAGCACGATGAAGGCGTACAGGCCGATCATGGCCAGGCTGAGGACCAGCCCGAATTCCTCGGCCCCGACCGAATAGATGAAGTCGGTGTGCAGGTCGGGCACGTAGCGCTTCATCACCCCTTCGCCAATGCCCCGGCCGACCAGCCCGCCGGCGCGGATGGCTTCGGAGGCGCGGTCGATCTGGTGGGTGTCGGTGGTCTCGGGCGACAGGAACCGGCTGAGCCGGTCGCGCATGTGGCCGAAGGTGAAGTAGAGCCCGACCACCCCGGCGGCGCCGGCGGCGGCGAGGGCGGCGACCCACTTCAGCGGCACGCCGGCCATGAAGAAGACGGCCATGAAGGTGGTGGTGATCAGCAGGGTCTGGCCGATGTCCGGCTGGATCAGGAGCAGGCCGACGGTCAGCGCCCAGAAGCCGAAGGCGATCGAGACCCCCGGCACGCCCTGCCCCTTCTGGGTCTCGGCGAACATCCAGGCGGCGAAGACGATCAGGGAGGGCTTGGCGAACTCCGACGGCTGCAGGCTGAACGGGCCGAGGTTCACCCACCGCGCCGCGCCCTTCACCTCGTTGCCGATGAACGGCAGGGCCGCCATGACGACGATCGCGCCGATCAGCGCCAGCACCGCGATACGGCGCACCCCCCGCGGCGACAGCAGGGAGGTGGTCAGCATGATCGCCACTCCCATCGAGGCCCAGACCATCATGCGCCATGAGTAGTGGAAGGGGTCGACGATCGACTGGTCGGCGTTGATGGCGGCCGGGCTGGAGGCGAAGCTGAGCGCGACGCCGAGGCCGATCAGGGTCAGGGCCGCGGCGAGCAGGCCCCGGTCGACAGTCCAGAACCACTTGGCGATCGGGCCCTGGTCCAGACGGGAGAAGGCGGGGCTGTAGCTGTCGGTCATGATGCGCTCGCGGGAACGGCGCCGAGGGCGAGGGCGGCGGCGCGGAAGGCCTCTCCCCTCGCCTCGAAGTCGGGATACTGGTCGAAGCTGGCGGCGGCGGGGCTGAGCAGCACCACCTCGTCCCGGCCGGTGGCGGCGGCGGCCTCGTACGCCTGCCGCACGGCGTTGGCCATGTCGCCGCTGATGCGGTGGGGCGTGTCGCCGAGACGGGCCGCGAAGGGCCCGGCCGCCTCGCCGATCAGGAAGGCCTCGACGACGCGCGGGAACAGGTCCTCCAGGTCGTCGATCCCTCCCGCCTTGGCCCGCCCGCCGGCGATCCAGAAGCAGCGGTCGTAAGAGGACAGCGCCTGCCGCGCCGCGTCGGCGTTGGTGGCCTTGGAATCGTTGACGAACGCCACCCGGCCGAGCCGGCCGACGGTCTCCATCCGATGGGCGAGGCCGGGGAAGCTCAGAAGGCCTGCGACGACCTTGTCTTGCGGCACGCCGAGGGCGCGGGCGGCCGCCCAGGCGAAGGCGGCGTTCTGCGCGTTGTGGCGGCCCCGGAGCGAGCGGGCGGCCGCGAAGTCGATCGGCCCCTCCGGGGTGGTCAGAGCGCCGGACGCGGCCACGATGTCGGCGGGCTCGCCGCCGGTCGACACCGAGGCGACTGATCGCCCGTCCGCCTTCAGCCGAGCCGCGGTGTCCCGCCCCCACGGGTCGTCGATCCCGACCAGCGCCAGTCCCGAGCGCGCGAAGATGCGCCGCTTGGCCGCGACATAGCCGTCCATGCCGCCGTGCCGGTCGAGGTGGTCGGGGCTGATGTTGATGAGGATCCCCACGTCGGGCGCGAAGCTTGTCGTCAGATCGAGCTGATAGCTGGACACCTCGACCACATAGACCGCGTCCGGCGTCGGGGCGGGCAGAGCCAGCACGCCGATGCCGATGTTGCCGCCGACGTGGGCCGTCAGGCCCGCCTGCTTCAGGACCCAGCCGATCAGGGCGGTGGTGGTGGACTTGCCGTTGGTGCCGGTGATGGCGACCACCTTCGGACGCTGGGCGTCCGGCAGGGCTTCCAGCGCCCGGGCGAACAGCTCGATGTCGCCGATCACCTCGATCCCGGCGGCCCGGGCCTTCTCCACCGTCCAGTGCGGCTTGGGGTGGGTGAGCGGGGCGCCAGGCGACAGGACGAGCGCGGAGAAGCCGGACCAGTCCGCGCCCGTCAGGTCCTCGACGTCGAACCCTTCCGCCTCCGCCTGCATCCGGCTGGAGACGCTGTCGTCCCACAGCACCGGCGAGGCGCCCCCGGCCTTGAGCGCGCGCGCCGCCGTCAGTCCCGACCTGCCGAGGCCGAAGACCGCGATCCGCCGCCCTTCGAAGCCCGGGACCGGGATCATGGCGTCAGCGCAGCTTGAGGGTGGCGAGGCCGGCCAGCGCCAGCATGGCCGCCACGATCCAGAAGCGGATCACCACCGTCGACTCCGGCCAGCCCATCTTCTCGAAGTGGTGGTGGATCGGGGCCATCAGGAAGATGCGCTTCTTCGTGGCCTTGAAGTAGGCCACCTGGATCATCACCGAGGCGGCCTCGACCACGAACAGGCCGCCGACGATGCCGAGCACCAGCTCGTGCTTGGTGGCCACCGCGATGGCTCCGAGCGCGCCTCCCAGGGCGAGCGAGCCGGTGTCGCCCATGAAGATCTTCGCTGGCGGGGCGTTGTACCAGAGGAAGCCGACGCCGCCGCCGATGATGGCCGCCAGGAAGATGGCCAGCTCGCCGGCGCCGGGAACGTGATGGATGCCGAGGTACTCGGAGAAGATGAAGTTGCCCGCAAGGTAGGAGATGATGCCGAAGGCCGCGGCGGCCATCATGACCGGGACAATGGCCAGCCCGTCGAGGCCGTCCGTCAGGTTCACGGCGTTCGAGAAGCCCACGATCGTGAAGGCGGCGAAGGCGACATAGAACCAGCCGATGTTCAGCAGCACCGCCTTGAAGAAGGGAAAGGCGATCGACGTCTCGAGGTTCGGCGAGGTCGGCGAGGCCTTCATCCACAGCACCGTCAGCACGCCGGCGATGATCGCCACGACCGTCTGGGCCGCCAGCTTCTGCTTCGACGTGAGACCGGCCGAGGACTGTTTGGTCACCTTGGCGTAGTCGTCGATGAAGCCCAGCACGCCGAAGGCGGCCGTCACCAGCGAGACGATCCAGATGTAGGGGTTGGTCAGGTCGCCCCAGAGCAGGACCGCCACGGCGATGCCGGCGAGGATCATCAGCCCGCCCATGGTCGGCGTGCCGACCTTCGACAGGTGGGTGACCGGCCCGTCGGAGCGGATCGGCTGCCCCTTGCCCTGCTTGACCCGCATCCAGGCGATGAAGCGGCTGCCCATGGCGACCGCGACGATCATGGCCGTGGCCATTGCCAGGGCCACCCGCACCGTCTGGTACTGGACCAGGTTCAGCAGCGGGTAATCTTGCGCCACGTCGGCGTAGTAGAGATAGAGCAGGTAGAACATCAGGCGGCCCCCTCATCCGCTTGGCCGAGTCCGGCGAGCGCCTTCGCGACGAGCGAGGCCCTGGAGCCGTTCGATCCCTTGACCATGACCACGTCGCCGGGCCCCGCCAGCGCCGCCGCCTCCGCCGCCAGCTCCGCGGCGGTCTCGCGCCACAGCCCCCGCCGTTCGGGGGGCAGGACGTCATGCAGGCGCTTCATCTCGGGTCCGGCCGTATGGACGAGGTCCAGCCCCGCCTCCGCGATCGGCCCGGCGAGGCCTTCGTGCAGGGCGCGGGACTGGTCGCCGAGCTCCAGCATGTCGCTGAGCACCACGATGCGCCGGCCGCCCGGCGTCACCGGTCGCGCGCCAAGGCTGCGGAAACCGGCCGCCATCGACAGCGGATTGGCGTTGTAGCTCTCGTCGACGAGGGTGAAGGCGCCGCCGGGCGCGTGCACCACGGTCGTCTGTCCCCGCCCTGCCAGCGGCCGGAACTCCGCCAGCGCCGCCAGGGAGGTCTCCAGAGGTACGTCGAGGGCGTCGAGCATCAGCAGGACGCACAGGCTGTTCATGCCCCAGTGGAAGCCGGTCTGGGCGAGCGGGAAGTCGAGGGGCCGGCCGAACAGCTCGGCCTTCACCCGGGCCCCTTGCCCGTTGGGACGGAAGTCGATCAGGCGCGCGTCGCTGCCGGCGCTGGTTCCGAAGGTGACGGGTCGCGCCCCCGCCCTGCGGGCGGCGGCGTCGAGGACCACGGCGAAGGCCACGTCGCCGTTGAGGACGGCTGCGCCGCCTTCGACCAGACCGTCGAAGATGGAGGCCTTCTCGGCCGCCACGCCCGCCTCGCCGTTGGCGAAGGCCTCGATGTGCACCGGCCCCACCGTGGTCACACAGGCGGCGTGGGGCTGGACCATGCGCGACAGCGGCGCGATCTCGCCCGGCGCGTTCATGCCGATCTCGAAGACCGCCCGCTCGACCCTGCGCGGCATGCGGGCCAGCGTCAGCGGCACGCCGATGTGATTGTTGTAGCTCCTGATCGAGGCGTGGGCGGGCCCAGCCAGGTCGAGACCGGCCTTGATCGCCTGGGTGACGCTGGTCTTGCCGACGGAGCCGGTGACCGCGCCGCGGCGCACGTGCGGAGCCCGCTCCCGCGAGGCGACGCCGAGCGCTTCCAGCGCCTTCAGGGTGTCGCCCTCGACGACCACGCAGGGGCCGCCCTCTACGGCCCGGTTCGTCAGGGCGCCCGCCGCGCCGGCGGCGAAGGCGGCGGCGGCGAAGTCGTGACCGTCGCGCGCGCCCTGTAGCGCCACGAACAGGTCGCCCGGCGCGATCTCGCGGCTGTTGTAGGTGATGCCCGCCGCCTCGAACGGCGCGCCGGACAGCGTTCCTCCGACAGCGGAGACGATCTCCGCGGAGGTCCAGAGGGGGGTGGCGTCAGGCATGGATGCGCAGGGCTTCGGCGGCTTCGGTGGCGTCGTCGAAGGGGTGAGTCACCCCACCGACGATCTGTCCCTGTTCATGCCCTTTTCCGGCGATCACCACCACATCCCCGTCGCGCATCATCGACACCGCGAGCCGGATGGCGCTGCGACGGTCGCCGACCTCCTGCGCCTCGGGGCATCCCTGCAGGACGGCGCGGCGGATTTCCGCGGGATCCTCCGAGCGCGGATTGTCGTCGGTGACGATGGCCACGTCCGCCAGTCGCGCCGCGATCTCGCCCATCAGGGGGCGCTTGGCCCGGTCGCGGTCGCCGCCGGCGCCGAACACCACGATCAGCCGGCCGGCCGCGTGGGGCCGCAGGGACCGCAGCACGGTTTCCAGCCCGTCCGGCGTGTGGGCGTAGTCGACGTAGACCTCGCCGCGGCCGCCGCCGGCGATGCGCTGCATCCGCCCCTGGGCGCCCTCCAGATGTTCAAGCGCTGCGAGCACCGCCCCCGGCTTTTCGCCGCCGGCGATGCACAGTCCGGCTGCGACGAGGGCGTTCGACGCCTGGAAGGCTCCGGCCAGCGGCAGCAGGATGTCGTGGGTCTCGCCGCCGGCGTCGATGGTCAGGCGCTGGCCCTCGGGCGTGGCGCGGCGCGCCAGCAGCGCGAGGTCGCGGCCACGCTCCCCCACGCCCATGACGCCGAGCCCCGACATGATGCTGGCCGCGGCGAAGGTGGAGTAGGCGTCGGAATCGGCGTTCAGCACTGCGGTGCGGCCGCGCGGCAGGAGGGTCTCGAACAGGCGCAGCTTGGCGGCCCGGTAGGACTCCATGGTCCCGTGGTAGTCGAGGTGGTCCTGCGTCAGGTTGGTGAAGGCGGCGGCCTTCAACTGCACTCCGTCGAGCCGGCGCTGGTCGATGCCGTGGGACGAGGCCTCCAGCGCCAGGTGGGTCACGCCGCCGGCGGCGAGATCCGCCAGCAGGCGCGCCGCATCGGCGGCGTCGGGGCTGGTCAGGCCGGGGCCGGTCAAGGCCTGATTAACGTTACCCGTCTGTTTCAAAACCCCGAGCGTGCCCATGCTCGCCGAGGTTCTCCCGAGGCGGGCCCAGATCTGCCGGCAGAAGGCGGCGACCGAGGTCTTGCCGTTGGTGCCCGTGACGGCCACGCATGTCGCGGGCTGGGATCCGTAGAAGCTGCGCGCGGCGATGGCGTAGGCGCGTCGCACATCGCCGGAGGTGACCAGCACCGGCGCGATCGCCGCATCGGTGTCCGCCGGCGCCAGCACCGCCGCAGCGCCCCGGGACAGGGCCTGGGGGATGAAGGCCCGGCCATCGGCCGCCGTCCCCGGCAGGGCCACGAACAGCGAACCGGCGGCGACCTTGCGGCTGTCGGCGGTGACCCCGGTGATCACCGGGTCGGCGGGCACGTCGCGGCGCAGCAGTTCGGAGAGGCGGAGCGCGCTCATCGGCCGTCCCCCGCCACGTCCTCGAACTCGGGGACCTTTTCGCCGGTCGCCGTGCGATAGGCGTCGGCGCGACGCTGGACGCCGAGGAAAGGGGCGATCCGGTCGGCGATGCGGCCCACCGCCGGGGCGGCGACGAAGCCGCCGGTGCGCGGATAGGTTCCCGGCTCGTCGACGAGGATCAGGATCGAATAGCGGCGGGCGTCCAGCGGCCCGTCGGTGGGAAAGACGGCGGCGAAGGTGCCCACGGCGTGGGTCGGATCGTAGCGGCCGTTGACCAGCTTGTTGGCCGAGCCGGTCTTGCCGCCGACCCGCAGGCCCGGGGCGTCGGCGCGCGTGCCCGAGCCGCGCACCACATTGCGCCGCATCAGCTCCAGCAGGGTCGCCGAGGTCTCGGGCGAGACCACCTGGCGGGCCTGGACGTCGCGCCGGCCGCCCTTGCGCAGGGTCAGAGGAATGAAGCGCCCGCCGTTGGTCAGCGCGCCCATGGCCGCGGTCATCTGCAGCGGCGTGATCATGATGCCGTAGCCGAACGACAGCGACGCCAGGGTGGAGTCGTCCCACTTGCGCGGCCGACGGGGGCGAGCCGACTCGTGCAGCTCGATCGGCGCAGCGTCGAGGAGGCCGAAGCGGGTGAAGTAGTCCCGCATCACCTGCGGTCCCATCTCCACCGCCAGCCGCGAGGTGCCGATGTTGGACGAGTGGAGGTAGACCTCCTCCAGCGTCAGGATCTGGTTGGTGGCGTGGAAGTCGGTGATGCGGCGGTTGCCGATCATGAAGGCTTCCGAGGCGTCGAACAGGGTGTCCATGTCGGCGCGGCCGGTGTCGAGACCGGCGGCGACGGTGAAGGTCTTGAACACCGAGCCCATCTCGTAGTGGGCCGAGGTGGCGCGGTTCAGACCATCGGTCGTCGGCCAGCTGGCCATGCCGAGGATCTCACCGGTCTGCACGTCCGCGACGATGCCGACGGCGCCCTTGGCCTGGGTCTCCGTCGCGGCGGCCGCGAGTTCGTTCTCCAGCACGCCCTGAACGCGCAGGTCGATGGACAGGGGGAATGCCTCGCCCTTCTGGCCGGCGGCGCGGATCTCGTCATTGAAGGCCAGTTCGGCGCCGGTGATGCCGACCCCACCGCCGTCGGAGGCGCCGACGACGTGCCGGGCCGAACGACCCAGCGGATAGACGCGGCGATCCTCGGGCTCGAAGGTCACCCCGCCCAGCGCCAGCGCGTGCACGGCCGCCTTTTCCTGGGGCGTGAGGCCCGGCAGGACGATCAGCCGCCGCTCGCCGCCCAGCACCCGGTTCAGGCGCGCCATCGACACGCGCGGCAGGGCCCGCTTGATCTGGCGCGCGGCCAGTTGCCGGTCCCAGACCTCGTCCGGGTCGATATAGAGGCCGTAGTGGACGATGTTGGTGGCCAGCAGGGCCCCGTTGCGATCGACCAGATCGGCCCGCGTCATGGCGAACGGATGATGCGCCGACCCTCCGCCGCCCTGCGGGACCAGCAGGGCCGCGCGCGCCGCGCCGAGGGCGAGGCAGACGAAGACGAGACTGAAAACCGCGAGGATCAGGAAGATGCGAACCCGGGTGTCCTCTTCCGGCCGCGCGTCGGCGCGGGCGCGGCCGAAGGAATGCTCGACCCACCACATGGCCTCGGCCAGCCAGCGCCACGACGGCAGACGCGGCCGGGCGGTCCAGCCCGGTCCGGGCGCGGGACGCTCCCAGGCATGGGGATCATGGACGCTCACTGCGCCGCCTCCCCTTCCGGCGCGGCCGTCGCCGCGGCGTCCGCGGCCGGAGCGGCCGGGCCGGCCGGCTCGGCGGGGGCGGCCGCCGCGGGTTCCGGAAGCGGCGCGAGGGCAGGCAGCTGTTCCTCCCCCGCCTGCCGGTGGACGTCCACGGGAACCAGGCCGGCCCCGCGTGAGAGGGCCTCCAGCCGCGCCGGCTGCTCCAGCCGGGCGACCTCGGCCCGCAGGAGACGCACGCGGCGGCCGTTCTCGGCGATCTGGCGTTCGAGGTCGGCGATCTCGGAGCCGGTGCGCGCCGCGGCGGCCTTGGCGACGTAGACCGAGAAGATCATCGCCGCGACCAGCAGCACGCCGATGATCTCGACCCAGCGCACGCCGCGGATCTTCCAGGCGAAAAGACGCTGCAGGGGAGCGGTCAGGGCGCTCATGCGGCGATCCTCCCCCACGGCGCCGCTGTGGTGCGGACGGCGGCGCGAAGCTTCGCCGAGCGGGCCCGCGGATTGGCCTCGCGCTCGGCCTCGCCAGCCTCGCGCGCGCCCTTGAACTTCAGCGTGAAGCTGGGCTCGCGGGTCTCGACGGCGACGGGGGCGTGGCGCGACCCGCCCGGCGCCGCGCCGCTGCGCTCGGTCAGGAAACCCTTCACGATGCGATCTTCCAGCGAGTGGAAGGTGACCACGGCCAGCCGGCCGCCCGGCGACAGGGTCGCTTCGGCCGCCTCGAGGCCGGCGCGCAGTTCGCCCAGCTCGTCGTTGACCGCGATGCGCAGCGCCTGGAACACCCGGGTGGCGGGATGGATCGGGGCGCCGCGACGGCCGCCGAGCGCCTTCTCCACCACCTCGGCCAGATCCAGCGTGCGCTCGAACGGCCGCTCGGAGCGGCGGCGCAGGATGGCGGTCGCCACGCGCCCCGACTGACGCTCGTCGCCGTAGAGCTTGAAGATGTGGGCCAGCGGCCCGTGCTCCCAGGTGTTGACGATGTCGGCCGCGCTCTCGCCCTCGCCGGACATGCGCATGTCCAGCGGGCCGTCGCGCATGAAGGAAAAGCCGCGCTCGGCCTGGTCCAGCTGCATCGACGACACGCCGATGTCGAACACCACGCCGTCCAGTCGCGCCTCGCCGCTTTCGGCGAACGCTTCGGCCAGACCCGAGAAGGGGGTGCGGACCAGACGGAAGCGCTCCGGGTAGTCGCGGGCCACGGCGTCGGCGAAGGGCTGCACGGTCGGGTCGCGATCGAGCGCGATCACCGTCGCGCCGGCCTCGAGGATGGCGCGGGTGTAGCCGCCGGCGCCGAAGGTGGCGTCGATAACCACGTCGCCCGGCCCGGGCTCCAGCGCCTCGAGCACCTCGGCGAGCAGGACGGGGGCGTGGGGGCTCATGCGCCCTCCCCGGCCGGCCTGTCGACGCGAGCGCGTCGCGCCGCCTCGCCCCGCTCGCGCACCGCCTGCCGCGCCAGCATGCGGCGCTCCTCGCGGCGGGCGTTCCAGCGAGCCCGGTCCCAGATCTGGAAGCGGGAGCCGAGGCCGACGATGACCACGTCCTCCGTCAGCCCCGCCTCCTGGCAGAGACCCTCCGGCAGGGTGATGCGCCCGCCGCCGTCGTAGGCCAGCGGCCGCTGACCGGCGTAGAAGGTCTCCTCCAGGGCGGTGCGCTGGTCGTCGCCGAACGGCAGCTCCTCGATCATGGCGACGTACTCGGCCATCAGCTTGTCGCCGCCGGCCTCGAGGCAGTCGGACTCGATCGAGAAGAAGCAGAAGACTCCGTGCTCGGCGCCGTTGTCGGCCGTGCGGAACTCCTGCGGGATCAGCAGGCGGCGCTTGCCGTCCAGTTGTTTCTCATAGGTCGAGAGAAACACGCCCTGCCCAACTCGGACCCTTCGATCCGCCCCTCTGATCCTGATCCCACGCGACGCACGCCGCGCCCCAAACCCGGCTGGATTGGGATAGCATGGGATGAAATGGGCGACAATGGGATTAGTTGACGGTCGTTAACTGTCACGCTGGGGCCGTTCCAAGCTTCCGGGCGGAACATACACAGAACATCGGAAGTATAGACAGGCTGGGGACAAGTCCCGTTTCAGCCTGGGCGAGAGGGGGTTAAGGCGGGGAAAACCGTGCGCCGCGGCTGGCGCGAAACGCGCGCGTCCGCAACGCGGCGCCCGTCAGGACGGAAGTGAAGAAGTGAAAAAGCCAGACGGCCTGTAAGCCGGGTTCTGTTCCGCCCCGAAGGACGGCGACGATCATTCCTCTGGACCGGCCATTGCTGACCGGTTCTCGCGACCTACCCGGACGCCTCGGGCGGTGAACCCTGCGGGCGAACCCGCGCGACGTCCCTATTCGGTCTTGCTCCAGGCGGGGCTTGCCATGCCGGTCGCGTTGCCGAGACCGCGGTGGGCTCTTACCCCACCCTTTCACCCTTGCCGCCCGCGAGCGGGCGGCGGTTTGCTTTCTGTGGCGCTATCCCTCGGGTCACCCCGGGCGGAGGTTATCCGCCGCCTTTTCACCGTGGAGCCCGGACTTTCCTCGACAGGGCAAGCCCCGCCGCGACCGCCCGGCCGTCTGGCGCCGCCTAGGTGGGCGTTTCCGAAGGCGGCGTCAACGGCGGCGGCCTAGGACAGCACTCCGGTCACGCTCTCCGCCGTCGCCAGCTGCAGCACGCCCATCAGGGTCGCCCGGGTTTCGCCGTCGGCGATCCCGTCCACCCTCGCCGGCCGCCAGTGGCGCTGGAAGGCCTCGACGGTGAGGCGCGTCTCCTCGTCATAGTCACCGCCGGACTGGAGCCCGTAGCCGAGGCGGTGGAGGCCGGCCCGCAGCACGATCACGCCCAGCCCGTCGTCGCCGGGTCCGAGCGGCGCGCCCAGGGCGGCGATGCGTTCCTCCGCAGGCTCGAACCACAGGCCGTGTCCTTCCGCCGCCAACCGCTTCCAAGGAAAGCGCTCGCCCGGATCCTGCTTGCGGTCCGGCGCCAGGTCGGAGTGGCCGATGATGCGGGCGTCCGGAATGGTCCAGCGGCTGCGGATGTCGGCGACCAGCTCCAGCACCGCCGCCACCTGCGCCTCAGGGAAGTCGCGGTAGCCGAACTCGTGTCCGGGATTGACGATCTCGACGCCGATCGAGGCGGCGTTGCAGTCGGTCTCCCCCTGCCAGTATCCGCGCCCGGCATGCCAGGCGCGGCGCTCCTCGGGGACCAGCCGGAGGATGGAGCCGTCCTCGTCGACGACATAGTGGGCGGAGACCCTGGCTTCGGGATCGCACAGCCGGGCGATGGCGGCCTCGGCCGTCTCCATGCCAGTGTAGTGCAGCACCAGCATGTCCGGCGGCGCCCGGCGGGCGTCGAAATTGGGGGACGGCAGCTCCCGGACGGTCAGCACGATTCCGGTTACCGGCCCGTCCGCTCCCAGCCGTAGGCCACCCAGGCCCCGTCGACCTTGCGGGCCTCGATAACGTCGTCGGAGCGGCGGGTGCGCACCGTCATGGTGCGACGGGCGCGGACGGCGAGGCCGGCGAAGAAGACCAGAACGGCGGCGATCAGGGCGATCACGGCGACCGCGGCGGCCGTCACGACCGCGAGCACGGCGCCTACGGCCACAGCCACGGCGGTCGCGACCAAACCGCCCAGCCACATCATCGGGCCGAGAATGCCGGGCGCCGTGCGGCGGGCGCCGGGGCCGGCATGGGCGAAGAGCAGACGGTCGGACTGGGTCATGTCGTTACCTTCACAGGCGCCGTGACAACGCCCGAACTGCAATGTCGGTCCATAGCCATGAACGGTCAATGAGCGGCCGCTTCACAGGCGAGTGTCCGACGCCGCTCAGTACGGCTGGTCGGCCAGCACGGATGCGCCCGAAGCGCGGGCGCGCTCGGTCCGCATGCGACGAACCGCCGCCTCCGCCGTCGGATCGTTCATGACGCCGCCGATGCCGACCAGCACCCGGGCCGCCTCGCCGGACACCCCGAACATCTCCGAAAGCGCCTCGAACGGCGATTCCGGCGTCGGGAACCGCTTGAACCGCACCGACTCCTCGTCCGGGATGCGCGCCAGCTGCCGCGCCTTGGCGATGGCTTCCTCGAGGCCGCCCAGCTGATCGACAAGGCCGAGCTCGCGGGCCTGCGCGCCCGTCCAGACCCGGCCGCGGGCGATCTCGCGCACGCGGGCCGGCGGCAACCGCCGACCGGTGGACACCCGGGCGATGAATTCCTCGTAGGTCCGGTCGATCGAGGCCGCGAAGGCCGCGCGCTGCTCGGCCGTGAACGGTTCCGAGGGCGAGAAGGCGCCCGCGTAGTCGCCGCCGATGCTGAGGTTGCGCATATCGACGCCAAAACGGCCGAGCGCGTCGGCGAGAACGAACTTGCCGCCGAACACCCCGATCGAACCGGTGAGGGTGGTGGGCTGGGCGACGATCCAGTTGGCTTCCGAGCTGATCCAGTAGCCGCCCGAGGCCGCGTAGTCGCCCATGGAGACCACCACCGGCTTGCCCGCGGCCTTGGCGGCGCGCACGGCGGCGAGGATCTGCTCCGAGGCTTCCGGCGAGCCGCCGGGCGAGGAAACGCGGAAGACGATGGCCTTCACCGCCCGGTCCTCGACGGCGTCGTACAGGGCCTCGGCCAGATCGTCGGACCGGATGCTCGGGCCGCCGCCGAACGGATCGCCGCCGCCGCCCGTGCCGGTCATGATGGCGCCCTCGCCGCCGACGATGGCGATGGCATTGCGGCCCGAACCGCTGCGCTCGCCCTTCGACGAGGCGTAGTCCTGGAACTCGACGATCTCGGCGCCGCGGCCGGCCCGGCGCCTCGCCTCAGCCTCGGCCTCCTCGACCTGCCCGATCTTGTCGATCAGCCGGCGCTGCAGCGCCTGGGCGGAGGAGTACGGCCCCGCCTCGATCGTCGCGCGCAGCGCCTGCGGCGTCAGCCGGCGATCCTGGGCCGCATTGGCGATGGCCGAGGCGTAGATCGATCCCATCCACGCCGTCATCGCCTCGCGGTGGGCCGGGGTGAAGTCGCTCTCGGTGAACTCGTTGACGGCGTTCTTGTACTCGTAGCGCTGCTCGAACTGGGCGTTCACGCCGTACTTGTCGAAGGCGCGGCCCAGGAAGATCGAGTCGGCCGAAAAGCCCGCCACCTGGAAACTCGCGGTGTTCTGCATCCACAGTTCGGAAGCCGAGGCGCCCAGCATATAGGCGGAGATGCTGGTCCCCATGGGCTGAAAGCCCTGGCTGTGGGCGATGACCGGCTTGCCGGAGCGGCGGAAGCGGCGCACCGCCTGGCGAATCTCGTCGGCTGCAGCCGGGGTGACGCCGCCGGCCTCCGGCAGGCGGATCAGCAGAACCTTGACGCGGCCGTCTTCTGCGGCCTGCGCCAGGGTGTCGACAACCTGCAGGGTCGACAGGCCGGAACCGCCGAACGCCGCAAACGGGTTGGTGGGGGTCTGGTCGGTCAGTCCTTCGCGCAGATCCAGCTCGAGCACGGCGTGGGCCGGCGTCGGCTCCTTGGACGAAGCCGAACCGATCGCAACGGCGATCAGGACGAACGGCACCACCACGAGGAACAGGAAGAGGCCGGCGAAGACGCCCGCCACGGTGAGGAAGAACTGCTTCATGGAACGCGGGGTCGTCCGGACGTCGGCCGGGGGATGGCCGTATCGGACCATAGGGCTGCGGGTCTTCCCGTCAAATGAACGTCGCGTAACGCGCGAATGCGCCGCAGCATGCTTGCTGCACCGCAGCGCAGACGATTGATGCCCGGCGGCGGAAGCCCTATATCAGCCGCCTGCGAGCGGGGGCGGATCGCCCCGCGTCACCAAGGGACCGCACTCCCCATGCTGGTCACCCTGATGAAGGCCAAGCTGCACCGCGCGACGGTGACCCAGGCCGACCTCGACTACGAGGGCTCGATCGCCATCGACGCTGATCTGCTGGATGCGGCGGGCATCCTGCCGCACGAACAGGTCGACGTGCTCAACATCACCAACGGCCAGCGCTTCACCACCTACGCCATCGAGGCGCCGCGCGGCTCGCGCGTGATCGGCGTCAACGGGGCGGCCGCCCGCCTCGTGCAGAAGAACGACAAGGTGATCGTGGTCACCTACGGGCAGCTGCCCCAGGAGGAGGCCCGCCAGTGGTCGCCCACTGTGGTGCTCCTGGACGACCGCAACGAGATCAAGCGCGCAGCTTGACGGCGACGCTTGCGGAGCCTCTCCTTGCGGAGGGAGCTTCACCGATGAGCCGCACCTTTCGCATCCTGCGCTGGACCCTGTTCGGAGCCTGGGCCGTCGCGGCCGCCGTGGCGGTCCTGCTGACCATGCCGGCCGGCCTCGGCGCCCTCGGATTTCCGCCGGAGCGGGTGACCTTCCTTCCCGCGATGATCACCGGCCTGCCGTGGAGCGGGCCGCTGTTCCTCATGGATCTGGATGCGGTCACCACCCTGGCGATCGCGCTGGTCGCCAACCTGCTCAACCTCGCCCTGGGCCTGATGCTGGCGCGAGGCGAGGATTGATGAAGGGCTCCCGCCTTCGCAGGAGCCCTCCCGTCACTTGAACCGCAAGTCAGCGGCCGAGGTCGTAGACCCCGGTGATGTCGATCCGCACCGTCAGCTCTCCCGGGGACACGGGCGTCGAGGCGGCGTCCATGGCCATTTCGGCGCGGGCGTACATCGGCACGGGCGGACGAGGCGTGTAGCCGCCGCCCTCCGTGAGCGACCGGATCCCGCCCAGCGACACGCCCAGGGCGTCGGCGTACAGCGCCGCCTTGGCCTGCAGATTGCGCACCGCCAGCTGGCGCGCCCGGTTCTCCGCCGAGGCGGGGTCCTTGAGGCCGAAGGAGATGCCGCCGATCTGGTTGACGCCCGCAGCGACGACGGCGTCGGCGGTTTCGCCCACCCGGTCCAGGTCGTTGATCGTCACCGTCACCTGGTTCGAGGCCTGGTAGCCACGCAGCCGGGGCGGTTCATTCTGCTGGTAGTCGTACTGGGCGGACAGGTTCAGGCCGGAGGTCTGCACGTCGCGTTCGGCGATCCCGCCCCGGCGCAGGGCCGCCATGACCTGGTTCATCTGCGCGGCGTTCTGGCGCATGGCTTCCGCTGCCGTGGGCGCCTCGGTGACCACGGCGAAGTTGATGACGGCCATGTCCGGCGCGACCTTGACCTCTCCGTAGGCCGACAGGTTCAGGGCCGGTCGCTCCGTCACCGCCTGGATGGTCAGGGGCGCGCCGCCGTCGGGTTGCGACTGGGCGTGGGCGGCCGGGGCGGCCAGCGCCAGGGCGGCCGCCGCCAGCAGGCCGCTGCTGGCCAGCAGCAGACGATTGGACAGGGCCGGGGCGGCGGCGGCCCTGACGAGGACGGGGCGGTTCATGGCGGTCTCCTGATGCGGGGCGGTCCGTCGTTCCACGCTGGATGCGGACCGTGGCGACACCTTGGCCGTTGACAGCTGAACAAGCGCCGGAACCGGTCGGCAGGTTCCGTTCATCCTCGTCCCCGGTCGGGCCGGGCCGATGATGCTTGGCAAGCCTCGCCGGCGCCTGCTAGGCGGGTCGTCCGCGCACGGCGGGCCCGTAGCTCAATGGTTAGAGCCGACCGCTCATAACGGTCTGGTTGCAGGTTCGAGTCCTGCCGGGCCTACCATCCCCCGCCGCCGCTTAGCTGTTGAAGATCAGCAGCTTGGGCAGGCTTGACGCGGAGTTAGACACTGGTCGTTCTGCTGCTGGTCTCCAGGCCAGAGAAGCACCTGCACCGCAACGTCGCCGGATTCGACTTCCAGTAGCCTAACACCGCCGCGCTTGGTGTCGGCGAAGGGGCCGCGCCGATCTGCTGCTAGTCGGCATCGTCGGCAAACGGCTCCCTCATGAAAGGGCAGGTGCGCAAGGATGACCGAGCGATGCCTCCCTGAGACGGCCGTGAGCAGTCGAAGCGGTTCCGGAAGGCCGTTCGCGATTTGGAAGCCATCAGCCGAACCAAACCACACTGCCGTCGTTGGGGCGGCGCACCGTGTCCTGAGAAAGGCCACCGTGAGACCCCCAAGGAGGGGCTGGTTGATGGCCTTCCCCGACTTCAATACTCGGGAGGAGGAGTTGAGCCATGAGCCATGACAACGACATCAATGCGCTCGGTGAGGAACAGGCGTCGCTCGCCACCGGAGTGTCGCTGTTTCAGCTCCGCCAGTGGGGCCGCGAAGACCTTATCTTCAAGAATATAACCACTACCGTCATAGAATACGTCATGATCCCTGCGAATACCGATAAGAATCCGACATGATCGAAATCCTCGCACTCGCGGTTGTGCTGAACACTGTGAGCGAAAGCTTCCGCAACCAACAGAATGGCGAGACCGATCTCGTTTGGGCGGCTGAGACATTTTGCTTCGCCGCAGACGGCAACATGGCCCGAACATGGGACCGCGCCGAGGCAGAGGGCTACCAGATGCTGCGTCCTTCGGACTTCCCCAACTTGCGGCTGCCCGGCGCCCGGAACCTCCGGGGATACAGCAAGCGCATCGGGCGCGTGGAGATGCGGATTCTCACGGCGGAGACCCGGTTCGACGGTTTCAATCAGGGACTGAACTTCTTTCGCATGTGCTGGGTCAGCGCCGAACCTGCCGACCGGAGCCAGATCGACCAGGAACTCAGCCGTAGCCTCGGGGTGTCGCGCTTTCGCCAGGAGGACGCCTATGTCTATGCTTGGGCCAACGCGGAAGATGGCTCCCGGCGAGAGATGCGCAGACGGGAGTTCATGGCGCGGGGTCTGAGGGACGCCCTGGCCGAAGACATGCGGTTCGTCCTGACCAACGACCGGTTTGGCGTTGTTTCGATCACCTACATGGTCCCCATAGAGGGGTTTAGCGAACCTCGCTTGACGGGCAGCTTGGGCGGCCAAGGCTGATGGTCGGTAGTCGGCCGCCCCGCCGCCGATCGCGCCGCCTACCCTTCAGAGCGGCCGGTCCGCAGCTGGCAACCGCCGGCGATGGTGGCGGCGCGGTCGCACGACCAGGCGTTGGTGACGCGTTCTTCCTCGCCGATCTCCAGCATGTAGCCCTGCCCGCCGCTGCAGGCGGCCTCGAGGTAATCGCGGTCTCCCGCCTTCCCGACGTAGCGGGTCTCCTCGATCCGGCAGTCCGCCGCCGATGTCCCGGCCAGGCGCGCGGAGAGAGCGTCTGCGGTCTCCTCGGCCGTTGTGAACCGGCAGACTCCGTCCTCGCCGGCCACCTTGAAGCACGGGATGCGCTGCCACGCGCCGTCCTTCCGGGTCAGCCAGTAGCCGGCGCTGCTGCGGCAGCCGATCTCGATCACCGTGCCGGCGTTGTGTCGGCCGACGACCTGCCCCTCGTCAATCTCGCAGGCGACGCCGGCGCGGCGGGCGTAGTCGGCGATCCGCTCCAGCGTCATCCCGTTCCCGGCGAGCTGGCATTCGTTGACGACGTCGGCGTCGGGATCGCGGTCGCGGTGCCCGGTTCCCTCGGCGGCCTCGGCGCACTCCACCGCCCGGGGCGGCGTGCCGGCGACCACCAGATAGCCCGGGCCACGCTCGCAGGCCGCTTCGAAGACGGGAGCGTTGTCTGTGTCCCGGCCCAGCACCACGGCCTCGACCACCCGGCACCGTTTGCGCGCCCGGTTCAGCGCCGTCTGGGCCGCCTCGATGATCGCGGCAGGCTCTTCGGGCAGCGAATCCATGATGGCCGTATCGGGCCGGCCGCGGTTCATCTCGCGCCGGCTGCGATCCATCCGCGTGGGGATGCCGGAGGTGGAGCCGAGCTGGCCCGGGCCGTAGATGTTCACCGTCCGCTCATTCGGGTTCTGGCCGGGCGGCACGCCGGCGGGCGGGGGCTGCACCTGGGCCCAGGCGCTCTGGACGGACAAGCCCAGCGCGAGCAGGGCCACGACGACGAGCCAGCGAGACGCGCGCATTGCATCCTCCCGTTCAGCGCGAACACTCACCTCGGTCGCCCCGGGAGTCAAATCCCGGCGTTCGGCGGCCGGCAGGGAGAGAGCGTCGGACCCGCCTGCGCCCCACCGAGAAGCCGAAGTCCGCAGAGGGGCGAGAACCCTTCCGCCGGCCTGGACTAGCGGCCCCAGAGACCTCCGCCCCGCCGCCAGCGGTCATCCCCCCGCCAGCGCTCGTCGCCGATGTACCGGCCGTCGCGGTCGTACCAGCCATAGCCGTCGCGGTACCGGTCATAGCCGTCGAGATGATAGCCGTCGTCATAGTACGGCAGGCCGAGCATGCCGTCCTCGGCCTCCCACCAGTCGCGCGGGTAGGATCCGTCGGCGCACTCCCAGCCGTCGCCCGGCCGCCAGTAGGGCTCGTAGCGGCCGCGATAGCGGTCGCGGAACTGCGGACGGCAGATCGACTGCGACCACACGCGATTGCCGTGCGCCTCCACGCTGGCGCGCGGCTCGCGGTAGATGACCTCCTGCATGCGGCCGGCGAAGACGTTGTCGATGATCACCGCGTGGCCGGCTGCGGCCGCGACGCCGACCGTGGAGGCCCGGATCCGGCTGTCCTCGAGACGCAGCTCGCCGCTGTAGAGGACCGCGCCCTTGTCCGAACGGCAGATGCGGCTGTCCTTGACCGCGACCGAAGCGCCCTCGACCACCACGCCTTCCACGTAGCCGCAGATCGCGGTGTTCTCGACCTCGACCCGGCCGTAGTCGCGGCCCGAGCGCACCATCAGGCCGATCGAACGGGGGCCGAAACTGTTCGGCGCATCGGTCCCCTTGAGGGTCGTGGCGGAGATGCGCGACGTCTGGCCCGGGCCGGGGATCAGCTCCATGCCGGACTGGGCGCCGAGCACGGTCAGCTCCCACGCGTTCAGCACCGCGCCGTCGGCGACGATGGCCGGGGCGATGGTCTGGGCGTCGATCACGGCGTTGCGGATGTCGAGCAGACCGCCGTCCGCGTAGATCGCCGCCTCGTCGCCCGCGTGGCGGAAGCCCACCCGGTTCATGATGATCTCGGCCCCGTAGCCGACGATACAGGCGGCGTCCCCGGCGCGGGGAGAGGCGAACACCATGTCGCGCACCTCGACCCGCACGCCCTGCGCCACCGTCATGCACGGCAGCCCGTCGGGCGCCTGCAGGGTCAGGTGATCCGTGCGGCCCCAGTCGCGGGGATCGAAGCCGCCCTCCCCGATCAGGGTCAGCGGCTTGTCGATGTTCAGCCAGCCGACGCAGGGGCCGCCGCGGGCGCGCAGCACCAGGGTCCCGCCGGGGCGAACCCGACGAACCGCGTCCTCGACCGCACCCGTGCCAGGATTGCCGCCGCAGTCGACGAGCACGATCTCCTCGCCGCCCGGACGGTAGCCGCCGGGATGGAAGTCCGGCCGCCAGTCGGGGCGATGGCGACGATAGTCGTAGCGGCGGTGGTGTGCGCCCCGGCTCCGGTACGTCCGCGCCGGCGGATCGAGCAGCAGGCCGAAGTTGGGGCGGGTCTGGCTCTCGACCTTGGCCGCGACCTGCGCCCGCGCGGTGGGAGCGTCCAGAAGGGCGAAGCCGGCGATCGCGGCGGCGATGACGGCGGCCGCGCCGATCAGGCCGATGGGGGTGCGGGTGGACATGGTTCACGCCCTCCTTAGCGGCGCTGCGAACGGGAGACCTGGGCGAGCACCGCCTGCAGGCGCCCGGCCGAGGGACCGAAGCCGGACAGGGCGGAGTCGATGCGAAGCGCCACCGCCTGGGCCTTGTCCTGGTCGGCGACCCCGGACACCCCCAGGGCGAAGTAGCTCGACATGGCGAACTTGGCCTCGGGGCTGCCCTGCCGGGCCGCCTCTTCGAACCACTTGAAGGCGCGGGCGTAGTCGGCGGGGAGGCCGATGCCCTCGGCGTACATCACCGCCAGCACCAGTTGCGCCTCGGACGACCCGTTGACCGCCGCCAGCTGGATCGCCCGCACCCGCTCCAGATAGGACAGCCGGCCCTCCATCGGGTGGCCCAGCATGGCCTCGAGCGTCTCGATCTGGCGCTTCGACAGATCTTCCGGCCGCTGCGGAGCCGTGTCGGTGATTCCCAGGTAGCGAAGGGCCCGTCCGACGTGGATGAACGGCAGCTCCCCGCCCATGCGGGACAGGGCGTATTCCCAGGCGTCGCCGCGCGGCCGGCTTTCGTCGGAGAAGGGCACCCCCGACTGGGGGGCGTCGTTGGGATAAAACTCGAACGGCGGGGTCCACTGCCGCGCCTTGGCCTCGACGAAGCCGCGATAGCGACTGCGGCCCGGGGCGGACCGCTCGAAGTCGCTCATCAGCACATAGGCGCCGACGTCGCCGGTCTGCACCGCCAGATAGTTGTAGAGGTAGGCGTCGACGTCGTTTCGCTGGAACAGGTTGACCGCGGTCTGGTAGCCGCGCCGGCGCCGCTCGCCGCCGCCGGCATGGTCGCCGCCCCGTCCCCACGCCTCGCGCGCCTCCCGGTTGTCCTCGGGTTCGCCGAAGGGGCCATAGAGGCTGTCGTGCAGGCGGGCCAGGGTGCGGTAACCCTCGGCGTCCTGGGTGGAGAGCACGTAGATCACCCGGTCGCGCACCTCTTCCTGCTCCTCGCGGGTCATCTGGCCGAGAAGGCCGTCGAGGCGCTGGTAGGCGTTGTGACGCTCCCACGCGCGGCAGTCGTCGTAGCGGGACAAGGGGCGCCATCCGCCCCAGCCGTTGCGGTTCACCCGGTTGATCGGCGCGTAGCCCTCGTCGTTGGCCAGCGCCATGGCGTACCAGGTCGCCGCCTCGATCGGGTCCTCGATGTTCTTGTCCGTCGCCCGCGCGGCCGAATAGCGCGAGCCCAGCTCCAGCTGGGCGAAGAAGTCGCCGCGGAAGGCGGCGCGACGAAGGGCGCGCAGTCCGGTCTCCTGCGCATTGAACTCGGAACCGGTCAGCGACGCCGGACGCGGACAGCTGTTGGCGCGCGCATCGCCCTGCCAGAATCGCACGCCCCCGCGATCTCCGCAGGAAGCCATCGTCAGGGCGGTCACCGCCAGCACGGCCGCGACCGCGGCCACCGCCGCGGGGCCCCGTGAGCGGGCGAACCGCGAGCGTCCTTCGTGCCTGGCTTCGCTCTCGGCCATACTCCCCTCGCACACCCCTGACGGCGCGTCGCGCCCCCGGCGTTAACCTTTGCGCGACCGGGACAGTCCGGTCCAGTTAAGGTCCTGTCAAGGTTAACGCCGTTTTGCGACAAAGCGTTGCCGCAGCCCGGCCATTTTGTGGCGTTCGCCCGAGATGCGGAGGCGAATCAGGAGCTTGGGAGTTCGCGCGAGAGGGGAATCGGCGCCTCTCTCGCCAAGCGCCGCGCCTCCGCCTATATCCCGCGCCCCCGGAGTGACCCATCATGTCCTATCGCGCCCGCGACGACCGTCCCGCCGACAAGGCCGAACGCTACGCCGAAGTGGAAGAGGAGATCCTGGCGGTGCTGGACGGCGAGCCCGACCGGGTCGCCCGCATGGCGACGGTGGCTTCGATGCTGGCCGACGCCTTCCCCGCCTTCTTCTGGACCGGCTTCTACGTCGTCGACCCGGCCAGGGCCGACGAACTGGTGGTGGGGCCGTACCAAGGCACCCTCGGCTGTCTGCGCATCCCCTTCGGTCGCGGCGTGTGCGGCGCGGCGGCGGCGACCCGAACGACCCAGGTCGTCGAGGACGTCCACGCCTTCCCCGGCCACATCGCCTGCGACAGCCGCTCGGCCAGCGAGATCGTGGTGCCGGTGTCCGACGCCGACGGCCGGCTGATCGCCGTTCTGGACGTCGACGCCACGGAGAAGGGAGCCTTCGACGCGGTGGACGCGGCGGCCCTGGAGCGTCTGATGGCCAAGGTGTTCGCCGCCTGATCATCTGCTAAGCCGTCCTCGACAGAGGAGGACGTCATGGCGGAACGGGTGATCGTGGTGACCGGCGGGCACGGAGCGCTGGGGCGCGCCGTGGTCGCGGCCGCCCTGGCCGAAGGGCTGAAGGTCGCGGTTATCGACCACGCGGCCGGCCTGCCGACGCCGGAGGGCGTGCTCGAACTCGGTGGGACGGACCTGACCGACGCCGCCGCCGCCGCCCGCGCGATCGAGGCCGTGGCCGCCCGTTTCGGCCGGCTGGACGCCCTGCTCAACATCGCCGGCGGCTTCGTCTGGCAGACGGTCGACGACGCCGACCCGGCGTGGGACCGCATGCATGCGCTGAACCTGAAGACCGCCCTGAACGCCAGCCGCGCCGCCCTGCCCTGGCTGAAGCGGTCCGACGAGGGGCGGATCGTCAACGTCGGAGCCAACGGCGCGCTGAAGGCAGCCGCCGGCATGGGCGCCTACGCCGCCTCCAAGGCGGGGGTTCACCGCCTGACCGAAAGCCTCGCCGAGGAGCTGAAGGCGACCTCCGTCACGGTCAACGCCGTCCTGCCGTCGATCCTCGACACGGCGCAGAACCGCAAGGACATGCCAGGCGCCGATCCGTCGACCTGGGTGCAGCCGGCCGACCTCGCCCGGGTCATGCTATTCCTCGCCTCGCCGGAGAGCCGGGCCGTCACCGGCGCCCTGATCCCCGTCGTCGGCCGCGTCTGATGCGCCCGGCCCGCTCGGTCCTGTTCCTGCCGGCCAGCAATCCGCGAGCGATCGAAAAGGCGCGCGCCCTGCCCTGCGACATCGCCATCCTCGACCTTGAGGACGCCGTGGCGCCGGAGGCCAAGGACGCGGCCCGGGCCGCCGCCGTCGAGGCGGTGCGCGCCGGCGGATTCGCGCCGCGCCTCGGCGTCCGGATCAACGGCCTGGACACCCCTTGGGGCGAAGCCGATCTGGAGGCCCTCGGCGGAACCGGAGTCGAGCTGGTCGTCGCCCCCAAGGTGGAAGACGCCGCGGCGGTGAGGAGCCTGGCCGGCAGGGTTCCGGCCGGCGCCGCCCTGTGGGCGATGATCGAGACGCCGAACGCCCTGCTGGAGCTGCCGGCCATCGCGCGGTCCGCCGCGGCCACGCCGCTGGAGGCGCTGATGCTCGGCGTGAACGACCTCGCCGTCGGTCTCGGAATCGGCGCCGCGCCGGATCGGGAGCCGCTGAAGCCGTGGCTCGCCGCCACCGTCGCGGCGGCCCGCGCCCACGGGCTGCTGGCGATCGACGGGGTCTGGAACGACTTCGGCGACGCCGACGGTCTGGCCGCCGAATGCGCCCAGGCCCGGACCTACGGCTTCGACGGCAAGAGCCTGATCCACCCTTCGCAGATCGAGCCGGCCAACCTCGCCTTCTCGCCCACGGCGGAAGAGGCGGCGCAGGCCCGGGCGATCGTCGCCGCCTTCGCCGCGCCGGAGGCCGCCGGAAAGGGCGCGATCCGCGTCGGCGGCCGGATGGTCGAGCGGCTTCATCTCGCCGCAGCCGGGCGCCTGCTGGCCCGTCTCGACCCGGGCCGCTGAGCGGCGTATCCAGTCCGTTCAGAAACAGAACGCGCCCAGGAAGGCGCGGGAGCGCATCGGGATCCCATGACCCAAGCCGTCATCGCCGCCACCGGCCTGTTCACGCCGGAGCAGTCGATCTCCAACGAGGAACTGGTCGCGGCCTACAACGCCTTCGCCGACCGCTTCAACGCTGACCACGCGGGCGAAATCGCGCGCGGCGAGGTGGAGGCCCTGACCCACTCCTCGGCCGAATTCATCGAGAAGGCCTCGGGCATCAGGCGCCGCTTCGTGCTCGACAAGGCGGGCGTTCTGGATCCGGAGCGGATGCGGCCGCATCTGCCCGAGCGCTCCAACGACGAACTGTCGATCCTGGCCGAGATGGCGGTGAAGGCCGCCGAGGAGGCCCTGGCGCGTTGGGGCAAGCCGGCCTCCGGGATCGGGGCGGTCATCTGCGCCGCCTCCAACATGCAGCGTCCCTACCCCGCCATGGCCATTGAGGTGCAGCAGGCGCTGGGGATCGAGGGTTTCGCCTTCGACATGAACGTGGCCTGCTCCTCGGCCACCTTCGGCCTCAAGACCGCCGCCGACTTCATCGCCTCCGGCTCGGTCAAGGCGGTGCTGATGGTCAATCCGGAAATCTGCTCGGCGCACCTGAACTTCAAGGACCGCGACAGCCACTTCATCTTCGGCGACGTGGCCACGGCGGTGATCGTCGAGGCGGCCGACCAGGCCGTGGACGGCTGGGAGATCCTCGGGACGCGGCTCAAGACCGTGTTCTCGAACAACATCCGCAACAACTTCGGCTTCCTCAATGCGGCGGCCGTGGAGACGGGGGCGAGCGAGCCCGTCGCCGCCACCGGCCAGACCGACAAGCTGTTCGTCCAGCAGGGCCGCAAGGTGTTCCGGGACGTGGTGCCCATGGTCGCCGAGATGATCGTCGACCACGCCCGCGACCTCGGGCTCGACCCGACCGACCTGAAACGGCTGTGGCTGCACCAGGCCAACATCAACATGAACGAGCTGATCGGCCGCAAGGTGCTGGGCCGCGAGCCGACTCCCGAGGAGAACGTGATCATCCTCGACGACTACGCCAACACATCCTCGGCCGGCTCGATCATCGCCTTCCACCTGCACCAGGACGGTTTCGCCCCGGGCGAGGTCGGACTGATCTGCAGCTTCGGCGCCGGCTATTCAGCCGGCACGGTCTTCGTCCGGAAGCGCGCCTGATGGTGGACCGGTCCGACATCGGGGCGGTGGTCGACGCCATGTACGCCTGCATTTCCGGCCCGGCCGGGCCGCGCGACTGGGCGACCCAGCGCGAAATCTTCCACCCCGACAGCCGCCAGGCGCGCACCTGGCTGGACGCCGAGGGCCGGCCCGCGATGCTGGTCATGGGCCGCGACGAGTACGAGGCGAACGTCACCCTCTTCTTCGAGACCACCGGCTTCTTCGAAACCGAGATCGATCGCCGGATCTCCGTCTTCGGCAACATGGCCCACGTCTGGAGCGTCTACGAGGCGCGCAACGACCCGGCCGACCCCGAGCCGGAGAGGCGCGGGATCAACTCGATCCAGCTGTGCCGCGGTCCTGACAGCCTCTGGTCGATCCTGCACATGATCTGGGACAACGAGCGGCCGGGGCTGAGCGTCGGGGGCTGAATGCAGCCGTCAGGCCTCGTCCTCAGCCGACGAACCGGGCGCGATCCTCAGCCGACGGAGCCATGCAGGCTTCGGTCCGCCCGAAGATGCGGTAGCGGTTGCGCGCGACCAGGTCGTAGGCGAGGTCACGCGCGGCGCGCGGCGCGAGCTTCAGAACCGCCAGCGGCCGCGTCGACGGAAGCGCGCCCAGCACCGTCAGCGCCGCGTCCGACTTGAAGAAAATCCGCCTGCCAAGGACCACCGCGTTGGTTTCCGGGGCGTCGGCGTCGATGCCGAAGCGCCGTGCCAGATCCCTGCCCCGGACGGACTGGACCGGCACGAAAGTGAACCGCCGCGCCCGATCACGGGCGATGACGAAGCGCACCCAACGGGAACAGAAGACGCACGCGCCGTCGAACAGGATCATTCCGTCGGGTTCGTCGGGAGCGGGCTTCGGCGACCAGCGGCTCATGGCCCGACGGTGCGCCGCATCGCCGCGATCGACAAGGCGGCGTTACGCCGCCGCCACCGCCTCGATCTCGACCAGCCAGGCCTCGTGGAAGATGCCGGCGACGATCACGGTCAGCGCGGTCTGGCGACCTCCGAGACGGCGCAGCCGCACCTCGCGGTTCTCGAGGGCGTATTTCCGGTCGGACAGGAAGGTGGTCACCTTGACCAGGTTGTCCAGCGTCATGCCTGCGGCGCGCAGCTGGGTCTCGAGGTTGTCCCACACCTGCTCGCACTGGCCGGTGAAGTCGGGCGCCAGCGAGCCATCGGGGGCGACCGGAATCTGGCCCGAGAGGTAGAGCCAGCGGGTCGCGCCGGCGACCTCCGCCGCCTGGGCGTACTGGCCCTCTGCGGGCGGCGAGCCGTCGCCGGTCAGCGGGCGGATGACGACGGCCACGCCTTGCGCCCTAGCGCCGCGCCGCGTCAGAGCGGGCGCGGACGACGGCGAACTCCGAGGTCGGCTTCCAGCCCGGCCAGTCCTCGCTGTTCGCGAGGTCCAGGCCCAGATGATAGAGCAGGGTCAGGTTCTCGACCGCCGAGGTCAGGTCCCAGTCCGCCGACCATTGGTCGGACGGCTTGTGGTAGTCGGCGGCGAACTTGGCCCGCCAGGCCGCCTCGCCGGCCGCTCGACCGCCGTCGACCCAATCCCAGCCGTGCCACGGCATGAGCGCAGGCACGCCCATGCGGGCGAAGGGGAAGTGGTCCGAGCGGTAGTAGAAGCCCTGCTCGGGCATGCCGTCGTCGGAGACGTAGCGCCCAAGGGGCTCCGCCAGCGCCTGCAGCCGGTCCTCCAGCTCGTTCTGCCCCTTGCCGAAGATCGGTATGTCGCGGGTCGGGCCGGACAGGGGCAGCATGTCGATGTTGATGTCCGCCACCGTCGTCTCGAGCGGGTACACCGGGTCGGCGGCGTAGGCGTAGGCGCCCAGCAGGCCCATCTCCTCGGCGGCCATGTGGGCGAAGACGATCGAGCGTTCCGGACGCGGCGCCTGGCTCAGCTGGCGGGCCATCTCCAGCACGCCGATGGTGCCCGAGGCGTTGTCCCAGGCGCCGTTCCAGATGTTGTCGCCCTCCACGCCCGGGTGCTGGGCCGCGCCGCCGACGTGGTCCCAGTGGGCCGAATAGATGATCGTCTCGTTCGGCCGCTCCGTCCCCGGAATGCGCGCGATCAGGTTGTGGGTGACCAGGGTCTCGATGGTCTCGGACGCGTCGACGGAGAGGGCGACGCCCTCAAGGGCCACGGCCTTGAACGAGCCGTCGGCGAGATTCGGCATCTGGCTGATGTCCAGCCCGGCCGCGGCGGCCCAGGCCTGGGCCGTGTCGTGGTTGAGGGCCCCGGAGAACTCGAGGTCGGCCGCGCCGGGCGTCATCGTCCGCGTGCGGCTGTTGGCGCGCACGAGGCCCTGCCACTGGGCGGAGCCGGCCGGCTGCGCCACCAGCGTGAGGATCCCCACCGCGCCGCGCCGGAAGGCTTCGTCGGCCTTGTAGGCGGCCGACTGGTAATTGGTCGCGTACGGCCCGTTGAAGAGCTCGCCCTCCGGCTCGCCGGCGACCACCACCACGACCTTGCCGCTCACGTCCAGGTCGCCGTAGTCGTCCCAGTTCCGCTCGGGGGCGTAGATGCCGTGGCCGACGAAGACCACTCCGGCGTTGCGGACGGCCGCGCGGCCGTCATTGGTCGCCGCCCGCACCACGACGTCGGTTCCGACCGTCAGCGGGTGCTCGACGCCGTCGGGGCCCGTCCAGCTGGCGGTCGCCCCGTCGACGGGGGTGAAGCGCTTCAGTTCCACCCGCTGCAGCCATTGGCCGTCCGGGCCGCCGGGCTGGAGCCCCATGGCTTCGTACTGCGCCTGCAACCACTCAAGGGTCATCCGCTCGCCCTCGGTTCCGGGATAGCGGCCCTGGAACGCGTCGGCGCTGATCGTGCGAATATCGTTGCTGATCCGCTCCGCCGAGAAGTCCTGCGCCGATGCGGCGCCGGCGGCCAGAAGCACGGCGGCGAGGGCGACGCCGCCCGCGAGCTTGCGAAACATGAAGGACTCCATCCCGGACTGACGGAGCACTCTAGGGCGGCCCCGCGGGACCGCCCGTTAAGTTTTCGTCATCTGCCCGGGTTCAGCGACGGGCGCCCGCGCTGGAGGCGCGCGCCGGACCGAACTCCGAGCCCGGCTTCCAGCCCGGCCAGTCGCGGCTGTTGGCGAGGTCGAGACCGATTCCGTAGATCAGGGCCAGATCCTCGGCCTGACCCCGCAGGTCCCACGCCGGCGACCACTCGTCGTCGGCCTGGTGATAGCGGCGGGCGGTGTACTCGTCGCGGGCGGCGTTGCGCGGCGCGATCGGCTCATCGAGGAAATCGCCCCCGCCGTCGACATAGGCCATCGGCACGCCGCGCTTGGCCAGCGGGAAGTGGTCCGAACGGAAGTAGCTGCCCGCCGCCGGGTTGGCGTCCGGCCGGATGGTGCGGCCCTGGGCCTGGGCTGCGGCCTCGACCCGCTCGTCCAGATCCGACTGGCCGTAGCCGATGACGTCGACGTTTGCGACACGGCCGTAAACGTTCATCGCGTCGATGTTGAACCCGGCCACCGTGGTCTCCAGCGGCCAGACCGGATTGGCGGCGTAATACTCCGAGCCCAGCAGCCCGCTTTCCTCGGCGGTGAAGCTGATCATGACGATCGAGCGCTCGGGCCGCGGTCCCCGGCCGAAGGCGCGCGCCAGCTCCAGCAGGCCGGCGGTGCCGGTGGCGTTGTCGACGGCGCCGTTGAAGATGGCGTCGCCGTTGGCGTCCGGCTCCCCGACGCCGATGTGGTCCCAGTGGGCCGTGTAAAGGATGGTCTCGTCCGGATGCGTCGTCCCGGGCAGGCGGGCGATGACGTTGCGGGTGGTGACCTGCTGCGTGGCCACGTCGAACGAGCCGCTGAAGGTCGCCCCCGGCAGCTCGACCGGACGGAAGTCGCGGCGGCGGGCCGAGGTCTTCAGGGCCTCGAAGTCCAGACCGGCGCGACGGAACAGGTCGACCGCCACGTCGCGCTGGATCCACGCCTCCATCGGCGCCCGTTCGGCGGCGGCGTTCTGGCGGACGATGTCGAACTGCGGACCGGTCCAGCTGTTCTGAACCGTGGCCCAGCCGTACGACGCCGGGTCGTTCTCATGGACGATGATCGCACCGGCCGCGCCCTGGCGGGCGGCCTCCTCGTACTTGTAGGTCCAGCGGCCGTAGTAGGTCATGGCCCGGCCGTTGAAGGTGTTCAGCGACGGGTCCTCGAAGTCGGCGTCGTTGACCAGCACGACGATGACCTTGCCGCGCACGTCGACGTCCTTGAAGTCGTCCCACTGGCGCTCGGGCGCGTCGATGCCGTAGCCGACGAAGACAAGCGGCTTGTCGCGCAGGTCCACTTCAGTGCCCGGCAGGCGGGTGGAGACGACGATCTCGCGGCCCTGATTCAGCGGGATGGTCTGGTCGCCCACCTCCAGCCGCGCCTCGACGTTCGAGGCGGAGAAGCGGTTCAGCGTCACATCCTGGGTCCATGAGCCGTTCGGACCGCCCGGCTGGAAGCCGGCGGCGGCGTACTGCTCGCTGAGATAGCGCACCACCATGTCTTCCGCGGGCGTGGCGATGCCGCGCCCCTGGAAGCTGTCGTCGGACAGGATGCGAGCATGCTCGGACAGGCGGGCCGGATCGAACAGGGCGGCGCCGTCGCCGGATGTCGGCGTGGTGGCGCAGGCGGCGAGCAGGAGGCCGGCCGCGAGCGCGGCGGCGGAAGCGAACGGACGCATGGACGAAGTCACCCTCAGCCTTTGAACAGGGCGTCGACCCTAGGGCGCCCGCCGGAGGCTGTCGATGCGCTCCCCCGCTCCGCCGGCGGGGCGGTCGGGCGCAACGAAAAACCCGCCGGAGCGGCGCTCCGGCGGGTCGATCGTCTCGTCGGCTGGAGGTGAGGCCCTAGTGGGCCACGCCCTTCCAGATGCGACGGTAGCTCATGTACGTCAGGCCGGCGAACAGCAGCAGGAAGATCAGCGTGCCGACGCCCGACTGCTTGCGCTGCACCTGCTTGGGGTCCGACGCCCAGGCGATGAAGGCCGCGACGTCCCGGGCGTACTGGTCGGCCGTCTCGGCCGAACCGTCGTCGTAGGTCACCTGCCCGTCCATCAGCGGATTGGGCATGGCGATGAAGCCGCCCGGCGGCACGTGCTCGGAGCCCTCCGGCATGAACGGCGTCAGGTCGCCGGCCATGTAGGCGTTGTAGTACTGGCCCGGACGGATCTGCAGCTCGGCCGGCGGCGCCACGTAGCCGGTCAGCAGCGAGTAGATGTAGCGCGCCCCGCCAGCGCGGGCCTTGGCCATGACCGACAGGTCCGGGGGAGCCGCGCCGCCGTTCGCCGCGGCCGCGGCCGTGGCGTTGGGATAAGGGTTGGGGAAGCGGTCCGCCGCCGTGCCGTCGCGCATGATCGGCTCGCCGGTTTCGGTGTCGATGTCGGCGATCTGGACCTCGGCGGCCAGCGCCTTCACGAAGCGGTTCTCGGCCGCGCTGACCTGATCGGCATCGTAGAACGGACCGCCCGGTTCCGCCAGGGTGCGGAAGGACATCAGGTTCATGCTGTGGCAGGCGGCGCAGACCTCGCGATAGACCTTGTAGCCGCGCTGCAGCTGGCCCTGTTCGAAGGTCCCGAAGGGGCCCTCGAAGCTGAAGTTGCCGTTACGCAGGGCGTAGCCGTGGCCGCCGGCCGCGGCCGCCGGTTGCGCGGTGAGCGCCAGGCCGGCGGCGGCCGCGATCAGGACCAGGGTCTTCTTCATGGAGCGCATCGAAGTCTCGGGGATCATGGTCGCCATCAGCCCTTCTTCTCGGCCGAGGCCGGAGCCGCGGCCGTCATGGCGTCGCCGCCGCCGGGCAGGACCGGCTCGGAGATGGTCGCGGGGATCGGCAACGGCGTCTCCTTCAGGCCGACGATCGGCATGATGATCAGGAAGAAGGCGAAGTAGTAGGCGGTGAACAGGCGCGTCAGCCAGAGATAGCTGTTCAGCTGGCCGTCGAAGAGCTGGAAGCTGGGCATGCCCGGAACAACCGGGGCGTCCGGCAGCTGGGCGCCGCACCAGCCCAGGCCGAGGCCGACCAGCACGAAGATCACGAAGAAGGTGCGCATGGCCGGGCGGTAGCGCATCGACCGCACCTTCGAGGTGTCCAGCCAGGGCAGGACGAACAGCACGCCGATGGCCGCGAACATCGCCACCACGCCGCCGAACTTGTCGGGGATGGCGCGCAGGATCGCGTAGAACGGCAGCATGTACCACTCGGGCACGATGTGCGCCGGCGTCACCAGCGGGTTGGCCGGGATGTAGTTGTCGGCGTGGCCCAGCGCGTTCGGCATGAAGAAGACGAAGATCGCGAACAGGATCAGGAACAGAACGATCGCGAAGCCGTCCTTCACCGTGAAGTACGGGTGGAAGGGCACGGTGTCCTTCTTCAGGCGATCCTTGGGGATCAGGATGCCGACCGGGTTGTTCTGACCGGCGTGGTGCAGGGCCCAGAGGTGCAGCACGACGCAGCCGGCGATGACGAACGGCAGCAGGTAGTGCAGCGAGAAGAAGCGGTTCAGGGTGGCGTTGTCGATGGCCGGGCCGCCGCGCAGCCAGATCAGGACCGGCTCGCCGACGACCGGGATGGCCCCGATCAGGTTGGTGATCACCTCGGCGCCCCAGTAGGACATCTGGCCCCACGGCAGGACGTAGCCGAGGAAGGCGGTGGCGATCATCAGGAAGAAGATCAGGCAGCCCACGATCCAGATCATCTCGCGCGGCGCCTTGTAGGAGCCGTAGTACAGCCCGCGCAGCATGTGCAGATAGACCGCGATGAAGAACATCGAGGCCCCGTTGGCGTGGGTGTAGCGGATCAGGTCGCCGCCGTTGACGTCGCGCATGATGCGCTCGACCGAGGCGAAGGCCAGTTCGACGTTCGGCACATAGTGCATGGCCAGCACGATGCCGGTGGCGATCTGGACCGCCAGGCAGAGGGCCAGGATGCCGCCGAAGGTCCACCAGTAGTTGAGGTTCTTCGGTGTCGGCAGCGACATGTAGTCGGCGCCGAAGCGGACGATCGGCAGACGGCTGTCGAGCCACTTCTCGACGCCGGTCTTGGGGACGTAGGTGGATTCGTGATCGCTCATGGGTCTCTCGTCCGTCCTCAGCCGATCTTGATCCGGGTGTCGGACACGTATTCGTAGTCGGGCACCACCAGGTTCAGAGGCGCCGGCCCCTTACGGATGCGGCCGGAGGTGTCGTAGTGCGAACCGTGGCAGGGGCAGAACCAGCCGCCGAAGTCGCCGGTCCCGAAGGTCGGCACGCAGCCCAGGTGGGTGCAGTTGCCCAGCACCACGAGATACTGCTGGTGCCCTTCCTTGACCCGCTCGGCGTCGGTCTGGGGATCCTTGAGCGCCGACAGCGGGGTCGAGACAGCTTCCTGGATTTCGCGCGGCGTGCGGTAGCGCACGAAAACCGGCTTGCCCTGCCACTTGATGACGACCTGCTGGCCCTCCTGGACCTTGGTCATGTCGAACTCGATCGACGCCAGGGCCAGGGTGTCGGCGGCCGGGTTCATCTGGTTGATCAGCGGCCAGACGGCCATCACCCCCGCGCCCACGGCGGCCGCCCCGGCCGCGATGTGGATGAAGTCCCGGCGGGTGGCGTCGCCGCCCTCGCCTTCGGTCACGACCGATTCGGCCACGTGCTGCTCCTCATACGCCGCCGCCGCGCCCGGTCGGGGCGCGGCGTAATCGCGGCATGACTGGTCCTGCGGACCCGAACTCCCGCCCGGCCCGGCCTCGCGGCGGTGAGCCGCGAGTTGCGCTGCTGCCTGAGAAACAGTCGCATTTCGAGCCGCGACAAGCCCCCGGGCCGCGCGTATGAGGGCCTTAGAATGCGTCTCGCCCTTTTTCAACCAGCCATTCCGCAGAACGTGGGGGCATGCATCCGCCTGTCGGCCTGTTTCGGGGTGGAGCTGCACGTTATCGAGCCCACAGGGTTCGGATTCGACGACCGCGCCATGAAGCGCGCGGCGCTCGACTACGGCCCGTTGTCGCACCTCGTCCGGCACGCCGACTGGGACGCCTTCCTGCGCGACCGGGGGCCCGGCCGGCTGGTGCTGTTCACCACGAAGGGTGCGACGCCGCTGCAGGAATTCGCTTTCCGCGAGGACGACGTGCTGCTGTTCGGCAGCGAGCCGACCGGCGCGCCGGATCACGTGCACGCGGCCGCCGACGCCCGGGTCGCGATCCCCATTCGACCCGGCGCGCGCTCGCTCAACCTTGCGGTCAGCGCCGGGATCGCCCTCTGGGAGGGGCTCCGCGGAGCTTGATCGCGCCAGATGGACCCGACGGCGGCGTTCCGCCGGGTCCTCCCCCGCCGTCACCAGGCGCTTCGCAGGGTGACGAAGACGCCCCGGCCGGCGCCGGGCAGCCGTTCGCCGACGGCGACGTCCGAACCGGCCACCCGGTTGCGGCCGGCCAGATGCGGGCGGTATTCGCGGTCGAACAGGTTGTCGATCCCCGCTTCCAGCGTGACGCCGGAGCCCAGCCGCCGTTCCCCCCGGAGCGCGAAGACGGCGTAGCCGCCGCTCGGCGCCTCCCCGTTCGTCGTCGAGACGTCGCGCTGGCGCAGGGCGCCCGTCGCTTCGAGGCCAAGGGACCAGTCCGCCTCCTCCCAGATCGCCGCCAGACGCAAGCTCGCAGGCGCGATCCGGTACAGGTCGTCCTCGATGTCCCGTCGCCGGCCGCGCACGTGGCTGGCCGTTCCCTCGACGCGCAGCCGTTCGGTCAGCGCGGCGCCGAAATCAACGTCGAAGCCGTACAGCTCCGCGTCGACGTTGGCCCAGCGCAGCGGCGTGGGATCGCCGTTCGCCGCCGACACCATCTCCACGAGGGAGTCGGCCACGCCCGGCGTGGCGTCGTAGGCGACGCCCTGGATGTAGTCGTCGACGCGTCGGTAGTAGATCGTCGGCCGGGCCCATGCCCCGCCCCGCCGCCAGTCGAAGCCGGCCTCGGCGATCCACGCGACCTCTGGCCGCAGGGCCGGACCGCCGACGTAGATGTTGCCGTCGGCGAGACCGCCGCTGGCCTCGGTCGGGAGCCAGGAGAAGCGTTCGACCGGCGTGGGAACCCGCGTCTTGCGGGCCAGCGTCAGTCGCGGCGTGAAGTCGCCCAGGTCGCGCCAGAAGCGCGCGGCGACGTCGTAAGTGCCGCCGCTCCACGAGCGGTCGCCGGCGTTGAACGCCGCCGCCAGCCGCGTCGGGCCGACCGGGAGGGCCGGGCCGGTGCGGGCGAGCCCGGCCTCGGCGCGGTGGGCGTCGGCCCGCACGCCGATCTCGGCCTCCACCCCAGACAGGGATCCGCGCCACTCGACATGGCCGCCGAGCCGCCCCGTCTCGATCCCGGGCAGGGAGGTGGCGAGGAAGTCGGGATTGTCCGGATGGGTGATGCTCACCGACTTGTCGGCGCGTTCGAAGTCGGCGCCGACGTTCAGACGTCCGGCCGGCGCGTCGAACGCCAGCCGCAGGTCGCCCGACAGGCTCTCGGCGTCCGCCAGCGAGAGCCGGCGCATGGTCGGCATGGCGGGACCCGGCCGCAGGCTGAAGTTGTCCATGCCGTGCTCGACCCGGCTGTGGCCCAGCGACGCCTCCACCTGCACCGCCGCCCCGGCCGGTCCGGCGTAGGCGAGGCGGGCGAAGTCGGTGTCGAAGTAGCGGATATCCATGCTGAACGGCGGCGTTCCGGTCGGCCCGGTCTCCTGCCCGCGCAGGTCCAGCGACAGGTCGCCCGCCGCGCTCCTGAGGCCGCCCGAGAGGCCGTAGGTGTCCCGCTCGAAGGCGCTGTCGCGGATCACCCCGCCGGGGAAGCGCGTGTCGCCGCCCTTCTCCCGGGCGCCGATCAGGTTCAGCCGGAACCGGTCGTTGGCTGCGCCGACCACCCCGCCGAAGCTGTAGCCGTCATCGACGGAGCGCCAGCTGGCGGAGAGGTCGCCCACCGGCGTCCATGCCGGCATGTCGGCGAAATCCACCTGCTTCAGCTCGGCGTTCACGCCGCCGGCGAGTGCCGGCCCGTTGCGGACCGGGCTGACGCCCCGGTCGACCTGCATGCGGGCGACCAGCGGCATGGGCGCGTAGTGGAGCGGCGGATCCATGGCGTTGGGTCCGCCGGTGTGGAACCTCTGGCCGTTGATGCGCACCAGCACGCGCTCGCCGAAGAGGCCGCGGTACTGCACCTGTCCGGACAGGCCGCCGTTGTCGACGCGGGCGCCGCCCGGCAGCCGGGCGACCAGGCCGGAACTGTCGGCCGTGGCGGCCGCTCCGGCCTCAGGTCGAACATTGTCGACGACGGGGTCCCGGCGCACGCCGGTGACGACGATTTCGTCCAGCAAGGACGGGTCCTGCGCGTGCGCAGGCAGGGCGGCGAGCATGGGCGCGCCGAGAACCAGGGCCAGGGCCCCTCGGGTCAGTGTCATGGGAAAACTCGATCTGGACGCCGGACAGCCGGCGGAACCGGGCGGCCGTCGTCAGACGGACCCGCCCGTTTGCGGAGAGGGGTCAGACGACCGCGGGCGGAGCCCGGGCGGGCGGCGGCGGCCCTTCCGCGGGGCCGACGACGGGCGCCAGTGCTGTCCGCCGGACGGTTTCCGGGGGAGCGACGGCGAACGGCCAGCGGGGCGACGGCGGCGGCGCGTCCGGCGCGAGCTCGGGTCCGACGGCGGCGAAGGCGCAGACGGCCCCGGAGGCGGTCGGATCCTTGTCGTCGTGGCCTTCATGGTGCGCGGGCGCGTGGTCCGAAACGGCCGCCGGAGGGGCCTGGTCCTCGCAGACCACGATCCGGAAGCCCTGTGCGTCGAACTCCGGCATGTAGCCGGGCGCGATCAGGCCGCGGAGGACGAGCATCAGCAGCAGGGCGGGCAGAGCCGCCGCGAATCCTGCTGATTTTCGCCAGCCCCGCGCCATCCCCCGGGCCTCTGGGCCCCGTCGCGAAACGGCGCAACGTGGCGCTACGTCGCGGAAGGCCTACTCCGGCGCAGCCCCGGCCTCGAGCCGCGCCAGGAGCGGCCGCTCGGCCGCCTTCGACGCCGCCGCCGCCTCTACCGCCCGCATGACCCGGAGCACGTTCTCCCCCGCCAGCTTCCGGATGTCGGCCTCGCTCCAGCCGTTGCGCATCAGGGCGGCCAGCAGGCGGGGATAGGCGTCGACCCCCTCCAGCCCGTCCGGCAGGCTGCCGACGCCGTCGAAGTCGCCGCCAAGGCCGACGTGGTCGACGCCCGCCACCTCGCGGACGTGCTGGATGTGGGCCACCACATCGTCGATCGAGGCGCTCGGCGAGGGGTTCGCGGCCGTCCACGCCTGCAGGCCGGCTGTCACCGCCTCGGGGTCGCCCGGATTCAGCGACTGCAGCCGCGCCTGCTCGGCCGAGCGCGCGGCGCCCCAGGCCCGCACCTGCTCGTTCACGAAGCCCGGTACGAAGGTGACCATCACCACGCCGCCGTCCTCCGGCATCATCCGCAGCACGCTGTCCGGGACATTGCGCGCATGGCCGGTCACCGCCCGGGCCGAGGAATGCGAAAAGATCACCGGCGCCTCGGACACGCGCATGGCGTCCAGCATGGTCTCCTCGGAGACGTGGCTGAGGTCGACCATCATCCCCAGCCGGTTCATCTCCTTGACCACCTGCTCCCCGAACGGCGACAGGCCGCCCCACTTCGGCGCGTCGGTGGCGCTGTCGGCCCAGGTGGTGGTCGTCGAATGGGTCAGCGTCATGTAGCGCACCCCGGCCTGGTGGAACTCGCGCAGCAGGCCCAGCGAATCGTCGATCGAGTAGCCGCCCTCGATGCCCATCAGGCTGGCGATGCGGCCGCGCCGATGGATGCGCTGCACCTCGTCAGCCGTGGTCGCCAGTTCGAACGCCTCGGGATGGGCGGCGACCATGCGCCGGACCACGTCGATCTGCTCGAAGGTGGCCTTGGCTGCTTCGACCGGTTCCAGACTGGCCGGAACATAGACCGACCAGAACTGGCCGCCGACGCCGCCGGCCCGCAGGCGCGGGATGTCGGTGTGCAGCTCGGTCGAGGCGTCGAGGTTGGCGGTCAGGTCCACCGCGTACGGGTCGCTGCCGTGTCCCTGCCGCAGCGCCCAGGGCAGATCGTTGTGGCCGTCGATCAGAGGCGTCCGCTCGAGGATGCGCCGGGCCCGGGCCTCGCCCGCGTCCTGGGCGGCGGCGCCGCCGGTCAGCAGGGCGACAGCGACAGTGGACAGCAGGACGGCGCGGATCATCGGGACCTCCGGAAAATGGCGAAGCCGGACAGTGGCAGATGGGCTCGCGCGGTCAACGGCCGCCTTTGCGCCCGCGCCGCCGGCCCTTATGAAGCGGCATGACCGACGCCCCTGCCCTTCTCGACGCCCGCAAGGCCGAAGCCCGCGCCTGGTTCGAGGCCCTGCGCGACCGCATCCACGCCGGCTTCGAGGCGCTGGAGGACCAAGCCCCGGCCGAGCTCTTCCCCGGCGAGCCCGGCCGTTTCGTCCGCACGCCCTGGACCCGCGAGGCCGGCGGCGGCGGCGTTATGGGCATGATGCACGGCCGGCTGTTCGAGAAGGTCGGCGTGCACGTCTCCACGGTCTTCGGAACCTTCCCCGAGGACTATGCGAAGACCGTCCCCGGCGCGGCCGAGGACCCGCGCTTCTTCGCTACCGGCATCAGCCTGATCTGCCACCCGGTCAGCCCCCGGGTGCCGGCGGTGCACATGAACACGCGCTTCATCGCCACCACCCGCAGCTGGTTCGGCGGCGGGGCCGACCTGACCCCCGTCCTCGACGTGGACCGGCGGCCGGACGCCCCCGACACGGTCGAGTTCCACGCCGCCATGAAGGCGGCCTGCGACGCCCACCACCCCGACTGGCACGCCCGCTTCAAGGCGTGGTGCGACGAATACTTCTTCCTGCCGCACCGCAACGAGCCGCGCGGCACCGGCGGCATCTTCTACGATCACCTGGACAGCGGCGACCGGGACCGCGACTTCGCCTTCACCCGCAACGTCGGCGAGGCCTTCCTCGACGTCTATTCGCGCATCGTCGGCCGCCGCATGGCCGAGCCCTGGACGGCGGAGGAGCGCGAGGAGCAGCTGGTCCGCCGCGGCCGCTACGTCGAGTTCAACCTGCTCTACGACCGCGGCACGACCTTCGGCCTGAAGACCGGCGGCAACGTCGAGTCGATCCTCAGTTCGATGCCGCCCGTGGTGAAGTGGCCCTGAGGCGGCTCAGGCGGCCTCGCGCTCGGGCTCGTTCATCACCGCTTCGATGGCGCCGAACAGGGTTTCCATGGTGATCGGCTTGGCCAGATGGCCGTCCGCGCCGGCGGCGCGCCCCGCCTCCACGTGCTCGGCCATGGCGTTGGCGGTCAGCATCAGGACCGGGGTGCGGGACAGCCCGCGCTCCTTCTCCATCGCCCGGATGGCCGCGGTGGCGGTGAGCCCGTCCATCACCGGCATCTGCATGTCCATCAGCACGAGGTCAAAGCCGCCCGCGCCGAACGCCTCGACCGCCTGACGGCCGTCCTCGACCGCGAGCAGCTCCATCGGCGTGGCCGACAGCATGATCTCGACGACCTTGCGGTTGGCCGGATGATCGTCGGCCAGAAGGATGCGCAGCGGCCGGTCCGAGGCGTCCGGCTCCAGCCCGGCGGCGGCGACCGATGCGGCTTGCGAGGCCCGCGGCAGCGGGATGTCGAACCAGAACGCCGCGCCCTCGCCCGGAGCGCTGTCGCAGTCCAGCTCGCCCCCCATCAGCTCCACGAGGGTGCTGGAGATGGCCAGGCCGAGGCCAGTGCCGCCGTACCGGCGGGTGATGGAGCCGTCCGCCTGCTGGAAGCGCCCGAAGATGCGGGCCTTCTGCTCCGCGTCGAAGCCGACGCCGGTGTCGCTGACCCTGAAGGCGACGCGATCGCCGCCCGCGGATGCGACGGTAAGCCGGACGGCTCCTTCGGCCGTGAACTTCAGCGCGTTGCTGACCAGGTTGGTGAGAACCTGCCGCACGCGCACCGGATCGCCCTCGACCCGTCCGGCGAGTCCGGGGTCGAAATCGACCTCCAGCGCCACTCCGATTTCCTCGGCCCGGGCGCGCCACAGGGCGGCGACGTCGCGCACCGCCTGCTCGAGATCGAACGCCGCCCGCTCGAGCGTCACCTGCCCCGCCTCGATCTTGGCGCTGTCGAGGATGTCGGACAGGAGGCGCTCGAGGGTCGCGCTGGACGAGCGGATCAGCTCGACCATCTCGTGCTCCTGGGGCTCCAGCTCGCGCCGGGCGAGGGCGTCGGCCATCGACACCACCCCGTTCAGGGGCGTGCGGATCTCATGGCTCATGTTGGCGAGGAACTCGCTCTTCGCCCGGCTCGCCTCCTCGGCCCGGTGCTGGGCCGCCTTCAGCCGCCGCGCCTGCCGCGCCTGCCAGAGCAGGGTGGCGGCGCCGCAGAGCAGGAAGACGATGCCGATGGCGATGATCGCCTGCTGCAGCCCGGTGTTGGCGCGCGCGGTCTCCAGCTGGCGCCGGCGCTCGGCCAGCTGCTGCTGCATGACTCCGGTCACCTGGTGGATCCCCGCGCTGAACTGGCGCGCGGCCAGCACCTTGCTGCCCTCCGTGTGCGCGCGCAGCACGCGGAAGGCTTCCTCGGCCCGGCCTTCGGCGAACAGGATCTCCGCCTCCAGTTCCGGAGAATCGAAGCCGACGTCGGCGCCGGCTTCGAGGCGCCGGAGCGCCTCGAGGTCGCGCCGCGCCCCGGCGACGTCGCCGGTCCGGGCGCGGGCCATGCCGCGGATCGGCAGCGCATCCAGCGCAAGGAAGGCGGCGGCGCCCAGGTCCTCACCGTATGGGCGCAGGCAGGCCAGAACGTCCTGAGACCGCCCGCGGGCGTGCGCCACGGTGGCGCACAGGCTGGCGTCGTACACCGACAGCGTCTCAAGCCCGGCCCGCTCGGCCAGGCGATGGTGGGCCGCGTAGAACTGCGCAGCGTGCGCCAGGTCTCCGACCTGCACCGCCATCATGGTCAGATTGTAGAGGCTGTCGAAGTCCGGTCGGGGATAGACCGGGTTGGAGTAGTCGATCTCGAACTTGCGGAACGCCGCGGCCGCGCCGACCCCGTCGTTGAGGTCCTTGAGACCCATGCCGGCGACTTCCCAGATGCCGGCGTGCGCCGTGGCGGCGAAGGGATCGTCCTGCGGGATGTTCGCTTCGGCCGAGGCGAGCAGGTCCAGCGCCTCGCCGGTGCGGGCCTGGTCCATCAGCCAGAGGGCGGTGAGACGGGCCGCATGCGCCCGGACGAACCAGTCCCGGCCGTCCCGCGCCAGCCGCGACATCTCCGCCGCCACCGTCGTGTCGCCCTGGTCGTAGCGGATGGTGAGTTCGTTCAGGTGGGCGATGTCGATGTAGCGGTCGTCGCCCTGGCGACGGGCCGCCTCCGCCAGACGCCGGTTCCAGAGGGCGGCGCGCTCGAACTCGCCCTGGTTCAGGATGGTCCAGGCGACGTGATACAGCCGGTTCAGCCCCTCGCGGTCGTCGCGCGCCATCGCGGCCCGTCCGAAGGCGTCCAGCTCTGCGAAGGAGGTCGAGCCCGCCCGTCGCTCCACGAAGCGGGCGAGACTCAGGGCGTCGGACGCGCCGCCCGTATCCTCCGGCTGGGCCATGGCTGACGCCCCGCCCAGCAGGACGGCGAGCACGGCGAAGGCGACAAGCAGGACGCGCACTAGCGGCATGAAACTCCGGACCCGGAGCCTCTTCCTCGCACGCAGTTATTGAACAAGGCTTAGCGTCACCGTGGCAAGGGCGCGGGGGGCGCGGCCGCCCTGCCGGGCCGGAGGTCAGGCGGCCCCGCCCGATCCGTCGAGGAACCTGCGGATCCATTCGCCCAGCACGCCGCGATCGTCCGGCTGGCGAAGACTGGCCAAGGCCTCGGACGCCACGGCCGACGGGATCCGCTCCCCCCGTCCCTCGACCAGCGCGGCGGCGTAGGCCGGGCTGAACTCCGGATGGCACTGGAAGCTCACCGCGTCCTCGTCCCACGCCAGCCCGGCGTAGGGCGTGAAGGCGCTGGCGAGGAGAACCCGGGCCCCGGGCGGCGGAACGACCACCTGGTCCTGGTGCGAGACCGGGATGGCGATCTCCGCGGCGGCCGGCCTCATCCATGGCTCGGCGCCCCCGACCTGGTAACGGTGCAGGCCGACGCCCCAGCCCCGTCCAGACTTCTCGACCCGCCCTCCCAAGGCCTGGGCCATCGCCTGGTGTCCAAAGCAGACCCCGACCAGCCGCAGCCGGCCCCGGGCGTTCCGGATCCAATCCAGCAGCGGCGGAATCCAGGCGTGATCCTCGTAAACGCCGGCGGCGGAGCCGGTGATGATCGCGCCGTCGAACTGATCCGGGTCGGGCAGCGCCCCCGCCTGTACGTCGAACGTCTCCGTGTCGAAGCCGTCGCCGAGCAGCGCCCGGAACATGGCCGGGTAGTCGCCGTGCGCCGGCGCCAGCACGGCCGGCGGCGCGCCGGTCTCCAGGATCGCGATGCGGGTCATTGAGCCTCCTCGAACTCGCCCGATATGGACGCCCCGGCGAGACTCGCAAGCCGCGATCGGCTATTCGGCGGCCATGTCCGACACGCCCGTGGTCCTCATCAACGTCTATCGCTGCGAGCCGGAGAAACAGGCGGCGCTGCTGGAGCATCTCGCGGCCGTGGTCCGCGCCCAGCGCGGACGCGACGGCTTCATCTCGGCCACCCTGCACCGCGGCCTCAGCGGACGGGTCGCAGCGGTCTACGGCGTCTGGCGCTCTCGCGAGGACTGGAAGGCCATGGCCCGCCACCCGGAGGTGGCCGCCGCCATGGAGCCGGTGCTCGCCGCGGCGACCTTCGAGCCCCACCTCTACGAACCGGTCGAGGTCGCCTAGGTCGTCCACACCTCGGCGCGGGCTCCGTCGTCCCCCAGCGTTCCCGCCACCCAGCCGCAGATCTCCCGCGCGGCCGCCTCGCTTCCCGGCGGCGGGTTCAGCACCACCATGGCGCAGCCGTTCATCTTCATGGGATTGGTCAGCGGGCGCAGCCGCGCCTCGGCGACCAGCGCCCCGCTGACGCCTGCCTCGGCGAGCCGTCGCAGGAAGGCGTCGAAGGTCTCGAGATCCTTCAACGGCGTCCACACGGCGACCACCGCCTGCGGATCGGCGCGAACGATGGCTGCGGCGGCGTCGGCGGCGCGGAGGTAGTCGTCGGCCCGTTCGAAGGGCGGGTCGATCAGCACCAGCGGGGCCGGCGTGCGTCGCGCCGCCGCGCGCGCCTGGTCGTAGCCGTCGCCGGCCCGGGCGGCCGCCTGCGGAAACGGCTCCAGCGCCTCGACGAGCAGGTCGAGCACCGGCGGATTGAGCTCGAAACCGAGGTAGCGGTCGTCCGGCCCCAGCCGGCGGGCGACGAGCACGGGCGAGCCCGGATACAGCCGGACGCCGCCCTGCGGGTTCAGGGCGGCGACCTCACGGGCGAGCGCCTCGATCCGCGGCGGCCGGTCGGCGGCGGCCATCAGCCGCTCGATTCCGGCTTCGGCCTCCCGCGAGCGAGCCGCGTCGCCGGTCAGATCGTAGGCGCCCGCGCCCGCATGGGTGTCGACGACGGTGACCGGCCCCGCCGCCTGCCGCCGCTCCAGCAGCCAGAGGAGAAGCGCGTGCTTGACCAGATCGGCGAAGTTCCCGGCGTGGAAACTGTGGCGATAGTTTAACACGCCGACCCCTCGTTCACTTCGATCTTCCAATCCGACTTCTGTAGCCCGAGTTGCTCCAAGGGATGAACGGGTAAGCCTGCTTTGGGTCAGATCACCTTGTCACCCGGAATCAACGCCATCACGGCTCCAAGACCGCCAGAACCACGGTCCAGCCAACTTTCTCGACGGCGTTTGTCACCTCCGGGGCGTGCCGCAACCGCAGCCCGTCCTTCTCCTTGGGCAGCAGTTCGAGGAAGCCCTCGAAGTTCCTCCGGCTCGATCTTCTTCGAGCCCATAAGTTTCCATGGCCAACAACACGCCGACGCTCACGGAGCAGATGGGGCGCGCGAGCCCTCCGACGGGGACACCTTCGCGTCGGCGCGGAGCCGGGCGTGAATGACCTCCATAATGGTATCGCGGAGAGGCTCGATCTCTTCCGTAACGCATCGAAAGGCTTTGCCCCGGATTTGCGTCGGCTTGTCCTCCTCGTCGGCCCAATAGTAGTCGTCGAGCGCCTTCCATATGAGCGCCGCGACCCGGCGTAAGTCGTCGCGCAATCCAGCCTCGATGAAGATGCTCTTCGAGACCAGATACTCGTTGAACTCGCCGTGAGCGGCCCATGCCATACGATAGTCATGAGCGCGGTCGCACTTGTTAAATACGGTGTTCCGGGCGCTCGCATCGGCATGCCTCAACTCCGCCTTCGCCGAGTCCGGCCATGGGAGCTTTCGGATGACATCTTCGAGTTGTTCTTCCGTCTGCCACGTCAAATCGCTCGAAAGTCGGAGGGGGGCTATGGCCTTGCGAGTGGCCGACACGGCGGCAGTGAGTCGTTCCCAAACGAGCGGCAAGACCTCGAACTCCTGGGCGTGAAGCCGCGTGGCGCGGTCCAGCATGGTCGAGAGTTGGTGCTTGTGGTCTTCAAGCTGCCGAGCGAACCGATTTGAGAGCCATCCGGTCGCGAAGGTCTGGAATAACCAATAGGCGACACCCGTCAGAGTGACGATCACGGCAACGCCGCCGCCGAACCATTTCAGGACCTCACCCACCACGTCCGGCATGCCCGATGTCCACTAAATCAAGCCGTCGGGGTCGTCTTCCGGCATCGTTGCCTTGCCTAACTCGATGTCTTCTTCGACGGTCATGGAACTCCCCCGCCCCGCATGCAGCCGCGAGCATAATCAATCTACAATCTCGGTAACATCACTGTCTCCGCCTCCCGTTCGACCTCCACGGACGGCCCGGCGGGTGACTTCGGCTTACGACGCGCCAAGCTGGCAGCTTCGCTTCCTCAGGAAACCGACAGGAGATAACGAAGAAGGCGATCCCGGCGACGGCCAGCACTCCGCCAAGTCGAAAATCGAAGTTGGTAATGACGTGACCCCCGTTTCTCATCCAGCCATAACAAGAGTCCGTAGTTGATCTGAGCTGGGGTTGTTGGGGTTGGCAAGAGGC
>MGLK01000002.1:0-1620 GCA_001794825.1 Caulobacterales bacterium RIFCSPHIGHO2_01_FULL_70_19
ACGGCGTGCCAGATCGGATGCATTGTCCGACATCGTGTCCTCCGAGACGAAAAAGGGCCCGCCATCGCTGGCGGACCCCTAGCAGTGCGGTTGGCTCCTTCGTTATTCGGCCGCGGTGGCGTGGGCTTCGAGCGCGACCGAGTCATCCTCGGCCACTTCCTCATCTTCCACCATGGCCGTTTCGCCGCCGTTCGCCGCCATCTCTTCGCCCGCCGCCTCGGTTTCCGCTTCGGCGGGGTCGATGGCGTCGGACTGGACGGCGTTCGGCACGTCGCGACCGGGCGTGCGCAGCGGCTCCGGCAGCCATCCGGACCCGGCCAGAAGCGTCTCAGCCTGTTCCGCCATCTCGGCTTTCTTCAGGTGCTCGATGCGGTCGCCCGCCCGCGCACCTTTCGCCTCGCGCACTGCCGCGAGGATGTGGGCCTTGGTCACCCGACCGAAATAGGTGTCGATCGTCGGCACCCAACCGGCTGCGACCATGTCGAGATCGACTGCTTGGGCGATCCGGTCGGCGTGAGCCAGCGCGCGAGGCTTGCGATTGTAAGCCTCATAGATCGCGTTGACCGACAGCGAGATGCAATGAGCGAAGAGCGCCTGACGACTGTCGCCGTCGAACGCCAAAAGCCCGTCCCAAAGGTCGGCGGGCTCCTTCGGCAGGGCATTGAGCCAAGCCTGATGCCGGGCGTCGAAAGCGACAGCGAGCGAGCTGTCCGCGAGGCCAGGCGCCTGAGCGCTGAAACCAGCGCTCTTCAGGTCGAGCTCCAGACAGGTGTCCTGCGCGTAGCGGTAGAACACCTTGAGGCACAGGGCGTGAAGCGCGGCGACGAAGGCGATGTCGGGACTCTCGCCCAGCGCGTGGCGAAGCGCGAGGGTCCGATGGGACGTCAGCTCGGTCATCAGCCGGTCGGGGATCGGCTTGATACCATCGTCTTCCTCGGGCTCATCCGCAGGAGGCTCTGAGCCTGCGACCACGCTCGTATCGTCATGCTCGGTTCGCGCCGCGATCGTCGGCTCGTTGGCCGGATCGGTCTCGGCGTCGTTCTCCGGGGCGATCGGAAGTTCGTCCTCGGTGCGGACATAGCCGCGCTCGATGCGCAGAGCGCCCGAACCGTCGATGCTGACGAAGGCGCCAGCCCGCGAGATGTCCTCGGGATCGAAGGCCTGGGGGCGATCATCGTAGGCGGCAAGCGCCGTCTCGATCTCGCCGAGCCGCTGATCGACCTCGTCGGGCAGTTCCTCGGCTTCGGCGTAGGTCTCTTCCAGACCGTCCATCTCGGCTTGCAACGCATCGCGCGTCGCCTGCTCATCGTCGGTGAGCGGAATCTGCTCGCCGCGCAATTGTCGCAGGCCATAGGTGTGGCCGTAGGCAAAGTCGGGCGCGACATCGATCCACTTCCAGCCTTCGGCGCTGATCGCCTCGGACTGCTCGCGCAGCTTCTCGGCCACCAGCATATCGAGGAGACCGACATCCTGCAGCCAGCCGCCGTCGTCGCCCTGGAACAGGTCGCGCAGAATCGCGCCGCCCGCCTCTATGTAGGCGTCGAGGCCGATGAATTGCGCGCGCTTGTCAGACGCCCGCACGGCGCCCTCGGTGAGCATCCGGCGGATGACATGCGGCTC
>MGLK01000002.1:1639-5025 GCA_001794825.1 Caulobacterales bacterium RIFCSPHIGHO2_01_FULL_70_19
ACTGGCAGAGCCGTTCGAACACCTGTTCCTGGCGCTCGTGGTCGCCGTTGACGGTGAACGCCATGAGCTGGTCCAGCGTCATGCCGTCGTCGGCATAGACGTCGAGTAGCTTGGGCGAGACGGATGCAAGGCGGAGGCGCTGCTTGACAACCGACACGGCGACGAAGAAGGCCGCGGCGATGTCCTCCTCGGATTGGCCCTTCTCGCGCAGCGCCAGGAAGGCCCGGAACTGGTCGAGCGGGTGCAGCGGCGCGCGCTGGACGTTCTCGGCGAGGCTGTCTTCCTCAGGGATGCCCTCCTCGCGCACGACGCACGGAACGGGCGCGGTCTTGGCCAAGCGCTTCTGCTTGACCAGAAGTTCGAGCGCGCGGAAGCGCCGGCCGCCGGCCGGAACCTCGAACATGCCGGTCTCGACGCCCTCGGCATCGCGAACCGGCCGCACGGTGATGCTCTGCAGGAGCGTGCGCCGGGCGATGTCCTCGGCCAGCTCGTCGATCGAGACGCCGGCCTTGATCCGCCGGACATTGGACTGGCTCAGCACCAGCTTGTTGAACGGGATGTCCCGCGACGGGGACAGGACGATCTTCTGAACTCGGGTCATGGTCATTCTCCATGACGGGCGGCCGTGAGACTCTCTCTCGACCTCAACCCGTCACGAAGCGAGCGCAGCCCTCTTCCTCTAGGAGGCTGGGGCTGCGCGGAAGCGTAAAGGCGTGGAGCCGTAGACCCGGCTCCACGCCTCCCGGTATTACCGGACGCTGGAAAGGAGTTTCGCGGCTTTGCCCTCCAGCTCCAGCCGCGCATCCTGATGCGGCTTGGCGCGGGCGAGCGCCGTGATTCCCTGGACGAAATCGAAGATCGACTCCGGTGGCCGCCCTTCTTCCTCCAGCACGGTGGCGATGATCTTCTCGGTCTCGGGGCGCGAGAAGCCGCGCCTGCGCAAGAAGCTCTCGCGATCCTCATCCTTTCGGGCGACGATCTGCTCGCGAGCCGCTCTGATCCCCGCCAGAAATGGCGCGGGCGACGACGTGGCGAAGCGTTCCAGCGCCGGCGCCGCCTGATGCGCGAACCGGTGGCTGGCGAACTTGCTGTGGCGTATCGAGATCTCCTCGAAGCCCTCGGCGCCCCAGATGTTGCGATTCATGCAGACGGCGCGGAGATAGAAGGACGCCATGCCGAGCGTCTTGGAGCCCACCTCGCTGTTCCAGCAATAGAAGCCGCGGAAGTAGAGATCGGGATCGCCGTTCGGGAGGCGGCCGGCTTCGATCGGATGGGCGTCGTCGACAAGGAAGAGGAAGACGTCGCGATCGGAGGCATAGAGGGTGGTCGTATCCTTAGTCACTTCGACGAACGGGTTGTGCGTCATAATCGACCAGTCGAGCAGGCCCGGCACCTTCCAGCGCGTATCGCCTGTACCCTCGCCGGCGATTTTCATGACCGCGGCGACCAGCTCATGGTCCCAGATACGGCCATAGTCCGGGCCGGTGACGGCGCGCAGTTCGATCCGCCCGTCGTCCGCCTCCAGCGTCTTCACCAGCTCGGCCCGGTGCGAGAGCAGCCCGTGCTGCATGTTGATGCCGGCCAGCGGCGCGGGGAGTTGCCGCATATAGCCGGCGGGCGCGCCGACCAGGCTGCACATCTGGCCGAATGACCAGTGCGTGGGAGCAATGGGTTCGTCGCGACCGGGCACGATCAGGGCCAAGCGCTCGGCGTTATCACGACTGGCTTCGACACGCAGCGTCCGGGTCTCGACGGTACGGGCGGTGGCGCGATCGGCGCGGGCGCGAACGGCGGCGTAGAGGGCGCTAAGCGACAGATAGCGCTCGTCGTCCGGCCGCGAGAACCATTCGGACGACACGCGCCCGATCCGTTCGCCGCGCGAGATGTCGACTTTATAGCCGGCCGAAACCGGCGGTGGACCGTAGGCGTCCCGATCGGTGATGGTGCTTATCTGGGTCATGGCGGAATCTCCATGACGGGCCGGCCGGGAGGCTCTCTCTCGACCCTCAACCCGTCACGGCGACAGCCGCTGCCCTCTCACTCTCGGGGCGTTGCGGGGCAGGCTGTGCAAAAACCCTCAACTGGTGAAGCTGGTCGCCCAGCGCCCAAAGACTTCAGACGCGATCACCCTTCGCGCCAAGGTGCGGCATCGCGCGGATGTAGACGAGCGAGGCGACCAGCTCGACCAACGTCTGGGTAACGATCACAGCGGGCAGCAGCGGGATAGCGCCGGGCACCGCAAGCGCCAACGGCAGCACCACTAGCGAGTTGCGCGTGGCTCCGCTGAACGCCACCGCCCGCCCGGCCGCCGCGTCGAGCCGGCTAACACGAGCCACGGTCCAGCCTACCAGAGGCGCGATTACGGCGAATACGATGTAGAGCGGCGCCACTTCGATGACGGCTGTCAGCGCTGGACCGAGTTGCGGCACGACGGCGGCAATCACGATGAACAGCACGGCCGCCGTCGCCGGCACGGGAAGGATACCGAGGATTTCGGTCGCGCGAGCGCCGGCAAAACTGCGGCTGGCCCAGAGCTGACATAGCACCGCAAGGGCCAGCGGGATGGCGATCAGCCAGACGAAGGCGTGTAGGAACGGCCCTGCATGAATGAGCCGGGCAGCGTCCGCGCCCAGCAACAAGCCCAGCCAAAGTGGCAGCAGCAGCATCTGTGCGATCAGCAGCACCGGAGTCGCGGCCAGCAATAAACGAGCATCAGCGCGCCCGAGATGCGAGAAGGTGACGACATAGTCGATGCAGGGGCAAAGCAGCACCAGCAGCACGCCCAGGCGGATCAGCGGGTTGGGCGGCGCGAACTGGATGATGACCGCGACCAGAACGGGCACGGCAATAAAGTTCACGACTAGCAGCGCGCCGAAGAAGCGTCCGTTGCGAAACGCCTTTCGGAGCGACGCGATCGGCACCTGCAGGAAGGTGACGAACAGCATCAGGGCCAGCGCCGGGTTGATCGCCGGTTCCAGGCGTTCCGTGCCGCTGATCAGCATTGCGACGATGGCGGCGATCCCGACGGCGGCGAAGTAAATGAGAACCTGCCGACTCTCCAGCCGGTTGCGTAGCTCGCTGATCGTCATGCGCGGCCAGTCTCGACCGCGGTGCTGCAGCACGAACTGGGTCCGGCAGGGCTGCCCACGGACAGATCGTCGAGGATAACGCAGTCGGGGCCGGGTCCGCCGACGCACTTTTCGTCGCAAGTGGCCACGAACGCGGCGATGCTTTTCTCGAGCGCCTTGAGTTCACGCAGCTTGGCGCGAACGTCTGCGAGGTGGGTTTGTGCGATGTCGCGGGCTTCCATGCACGAACGCGACCGGTCCTGAACGAGCGATGCGAGCGTTCGGACCTGCTCGATCGAGAATCCGAACTCGCGGCAG
>MGLK01000002.1:5041-7188 GCA_001794825.1 Caulobacterales bacterium RIFCSPHIGHO2_01_FULL_70_19
CGATCTGCTCGTAATAGCGAATGGTCGGTGTATTCGTGTGGGTGCGCTCGGCAAGAGTACCGATCTTGTATCCGGACATATAAGCCTCGTGAGAAAGGGCTTGAACTTCAAGTAGCTTTAACTTGTAGAGATCGTTTCCGCCACCGCCGATCGTGACAGGCGACGTAGGAGACAACCGTGCCCGACACCGACGAAATAGCACCGATCGCCTGCAGCCTAGATACGGGAAGCTTCAAGGAGAGGCTGGACTGGATCGCCGATCTAAATCGCCGCGCGCTGCAAGCGTCGCATCGAGATAACCTCAAGCTGACGCTCTCTTATGACCCTTCCGCCATCGATGAGGTCCGTCGGATGGTGGCCGGTGAGCAGACCTGCTGCGCTTTTCTAGGTTTCGACGTGGTTGAGCGGGCCAATGCCGTCATCGTTACGATCACAGCACCCGAGGGCGCTCGTGAGGCGGCGGAGACCCTGTTTGAACCGTTCGCGCAACGGGGCGATCGCACGCCCGACACTGCCGTTGCGGCGTGCGGTTGCCGCGCAGAGTGCGGGGCATGAAGTCCGAGACGCGCGCATCTGGAAATCGCGCGGCTGGCGCGGTCGCCATCACCGCTTCGACCGCGGCGCTGGCATGTGGAGTCTGTTGCGTATTGCCGTTCGCACTCCCGGCCGTGATGCTCGGCTCGGTCGGAGGCCTGCTCTCCTGGTTTGCCAACGCCTATAGCTGGCTAACTCCGTTTGCGGTGCTGGCCGTGATCGCGGGCTGGCTGTGGATCGCCTATCAGAGCTACGCCACCAGGCGATCTCCGGCCCGTCTCACGCTCATGATCATGGGTTTCGCGACGTTCATGATGGTTCTTGCACTTCTCTGGCCGAACCTCGAACCGATCGCGATCGGCCTGGTTCGCGGCTAAGGACTCCTCGTGCGCAGACCCGGAACGCTGTCTCCGGTTCTGAATGCGCCGAAGCGACGACAGACAAACGATAATTGCTAGGATACAGGCAGCCGCCGACTGCCTGTCTTTCTGCGCTACAGCACGCCGGCGCGTGGTTTCGGTTGCACCAGGCTCCGCCCATCGCTCCAGTGAGGCATGGCCCAGAAGCGACGCTTGCGCCGGGTCTTGCCTGAATGGTCCGGCGATCCTGAAGACCTGTATGATTATGCGCATCCGCCAGCACCGCGCGCGGGGCGGGCGATCCTAAGCTTGGAGCGGGCAATCACCGTGACGGACGACTGGCCCGAGATCGTGCCGATCACCGAGGCCGAACTGCGGGTCATGGAAGGCCATTTCGCCGAGGAGCTTGACGCGATCTTTGGGCCGCGCGCCTGAAGTACGAATGGAAAAGGCTTGAATTGTTAGTCGATATGACGTACATTGTTGGGGAAAGATAGCCATGTCAGGAGCGACCCCCATGCCGCGCAAACAGACTAAAATCGAACGAGAGACGCCCAATCGCGTCGAACGTCTTGGATTCCGGCTCGACGAAGAAACAAAGGATCTTATCGAGCGGGCCGCCCATCTGTCACGGCGCAAGGTCAGCGACTTCTGCGTGACAGCACTGACCGATACCGCGCGCCGGACAATCGCAGAGCATGAGACGCTGGTGCTGTCCGACCGCGACCGCGCGGCGTTCTTCGACGCGCTGGTCAATCCGCCTGCGCCGAGCGAGCGCTTGGTCCGCGCTCTGGCCGAGCATAAGCGCCGGGTTGCTTCCTGAGCATGGCTACGCCTCGGCCAGATTTGAAGATCGAGGCGCTCGCGTCGCATCATGACCGTGACGGCTTTTCCTGCGGCGTCGACAGCCTCGACCGTTATCTCCGGACACAGGCGAGCCAGGATGTGCGGCGCAAGGCAAATGGGGTCTTCATTCTGGTCGAGCCGGACAAGCCGGATGTCGTGCTGGGCTACTATACGCTATGCGCGACCGGCGTGACGCAGGGCGACGTGCCGGCCGCCGCCCGCAAGCACATCCCGCGCTATCCGCTGGTCAGCGCCACGCTGGTCGGACGTCTGGCGGTTTCGGAGACCCGGCAGGGCGAGCGCCTGGGCGCGATGCTTCTCGCCGACGCCGTGCGGCGCGCCTATGCAAGCGCAGCCACGGTCGGTTCCTCGATGCTGGTGGTGGACGCCATCAGCGAGCGCGCCGCC
>MGLK01000002.1:7228-7623 GCA_001794825.1 Caulobacterales bacterium RIFCSPHIGHO2_01_FULL_70_19
AGCGATCTGTCGATTCCCGATCAGCGGCGGCAGATCACCGCCTATTGCGTTGCCAAAGGCTGGGACGTCGCGGCCGAGTTCGTTGAGCCGGGCAACACCGCTACCGACGATCGCCGGCCAGCGTTTCAGGCGATGATCGATGCGGCGCTGGTGAAGCCGCCGACCTTCACCGTCATCATTGTCCACTCCTTCTCACGCTTCTTCCGCGATCAATTCCAGTTCGAATTCTATGTCCGCAAGCTGGCCAAGAATGGCGTGCGTTTGATCTCCATTACGCAGGACCTCGGCGACGATCCCATGAGCGTTATGATGCGTCAGATCATGACGCTGTTCGACGAATACCAGTCGAAGGAAAACGCCAAGCACACCCTGCGCGCAATGAAGGAGAATGCGCG
>MGLK01000002.1:7662-21433 GCA_001794825.1 Caulobacterales bacterium RIFCSPHIGHO2_01_FULL_70_19
CGATCGGTTATCGCATCGTCGCCGCTGAGCAGCGCGGCGCGAAGATAAAGAAGAAGCTGGAGATCGATCCGATCCACGCCGACACTGTGCGCCTGATCTACAGGCTGGCGCTCAATGGTGACGGCGACGGCGGCCCGATGGGGATCAAGTCGATCACCACCTATCTCAACGAGCGCAACATCCGTACCCGCGACGGCGGACGGTGGGGCATCGCCTCGGTGCATCAGATCCTCACGCGCACCACCTATATCGGGCAGCATCGGTTCAATACGCGCGACCACAAGACGCGCACGGCAAAACCCAAGGCCGAACATGCGGTGATGGACGTTCCGCCGATCATCACCGAAGTGGAGTTCGAGGCAGTCAAGGCGGCACTAAAGGCGCGCAGTCCGAAATGGATGCCGCCACGTGCGGTGAGCGGTCCGACTTTGCTGACCGGAATTTGCTTCTGCGCATCCTGTGGCGGTGCGATGACGCTGCGGACCGGGAAGGGCAGCGCGGGCGGCATGTATCGCTACTACACCTGCTCGACGAAGGCGCGGCAGGGCGAGCGTGGTTGTCGCGGTCTGACAGTGCCTATGGACAAGCTCGATCGCGCCGTCGTCGATCACCTGGAGTGGCGGCTGCTCGATCCGGCGCGTTTGACGACGATGATGGATCAGTTGCTTGAGCGACGTGAGGAATGGAATGAACGCCGTCGTGGGCACATCGCGGAGCTGCGCAAGCGCGCCGCGGAAGCGGAAGCGAAGTTGAAGCGCCTTTACGAAGCGATCGAGAACGGCGTGGTCGACGTGGCCGACCCATCGCTGAAGGATCGCATCGCAGAACTAACCGCCGTGCGCGACCAGGCGCAGGCCGACGCGGAGCGCGCAACATCCTCTGTGGAGCGACTCGGGCCTGCTATCACGTCGGACAGTTTGCGGCGGTTCGCGCTAGCCGCCCGACGCAAGCTGCGGAACGAAGATGGAACGTATCGGCGGGACCATTTGCGGGCGCTCGCGCAACGTGTCGAGGTCGTCGATCCGAGCGAAATCCGTATCCTTGGCACGAAAACCGAACTGCTACGGACACTTGTCGCCGCCGCAGGCGTAGAATCGGCGGCTGGTGGCGTTCGCAGTTTTATACCGAAGTGGCGCACCCGAAGAGATTCGAACTCCTGACCCCCAGATTCGTAGTCTGGTGCTCTATCCAGCTGAGCTACGGGTGCGCACGGCCGCGAACGGCGAGGGCGGGTCTCTAGCGCACGGGGGGAGAGGGGGCAAGTCCCGAACGGCGGGTTTTGCGCGACCGGTTCGCGGCGCGCGCGGCTCGCCCGGGGGTTTCGCTTCCCGGCTCCACGCGCCAAGGTGCGCCCCGCTCCCCGGAACCTGCGAGACCTCCATGACGCCCGCCGCCATTCGCCGCATTCGCACCCTCACGGCCGCCGCCCTCGCCGCCGGACTCGCGCTGGCCGGCTGCGCGACCGGGACAACGGCCGTCCGCGGACCCCAGGCGCCGGCGGCGCCCGCCGCCCGCGGCCCCTTCGTCGCCGCGGCCAATCCGCTGGCCGTCGAGGCGGGGATGCGGGTGCTGCGCGCGGGCGGTTCGGCGGTCGACGCCGCCGTGGCGGTGCAGGCCGTGCTCGGCCTGGTCGAGCCGCAGTCCTCGGGCCTCGGCGGCGGCGCCTTCATGATGCTCTACGACGCCTCGACCGGCGAGGTGACCAGCTACGACGGACGCGAGACCGCCCCCGCTGCGGCCACGCCGGAGCTGTTCCACGAGAACGGCCGCCCGTTGCCCTTCCCTGACGCCGTGCTCAGCGGCCGCTCGACCGGCGCTCCGGGCGCGGTCGCCATGCTGGCCATGGCCCAGGCGGAGCATGGCCGCCTGCCCTGGTCGGGCCTGTTCGCCGACGCCGAACGCCTCGCCCGCGACGGCTTCGTGGTCAGCCCGCGGCTGGCCGGCTTCATCGCCGCGACGCGCGGTCAGGCCCGCACCCGCTGGGCGGACGCCTACTTCACCAGGGCCGACGGGAGCCGCTACGCCGCCGGCGACGTGCTGCGCAATCCGGCCTACGCCGACACGGTGGCCGAGATCGCCACCGGCGGACCGGAGGCCTTCTACCGCGGTCGGATCGCCGACGAGATCGTCGCCGCCGTCGGCGCGGAGCCGCGGCCCGGCGCCCTGACCCGGTCCGATCTCGCCGCCTACCGCCCGATCGAACGCGGCGCCCTGTGCCGGCCGTACCGGATCTGGGTGATCTGCGTGCCGCCGCCGCCCTCGTCCGGCGTCGCCGTGTTGCAGCTCCTGCTGATGGCCGAGCGGACGCCGGCCATCCTCGAAGGGCCGGACAGCGCCGCGGCCTGGACCGCCTTCGCCCAGCTGCAGCGGCTGATGTACGCCGACCGCGATCGCTACGTCGGCGACCCCGCCTTCGTCCGCGTGCCGGTGCAGGGCCTGCTGGATCCGGGCTATGTCGCCGACCGCGCGGCGCTCGCCCCGACCCTGACCGGCGCCGCCGAGCCGGGCACGCCGCCGGGCGGCGTCTTCGCCGGGCCGGACGCCACGCGCGAGCCGGCCGGCACCTCGCATTTCGTGATCGTTGACGCCGAGGGAAACGCCGTCAGCATGACCACGACGGTGGAGAGCGTGTTCGGCTCGGGGCGCATGGCCGCCGGCTTCTTCCTCAACAACCAGCTGACCGACTTCTCGTTCAGCCCGACCCGTCCCGACGGCGGTCCGGCCGCCAACGCCGTGGCGCCGGGCAAGCGGCCGCGCTCCTCGATGTCGCCGGTGCTGATCCTCGACCGCGACGGCCGCTTCGTGGGGGCGCTGGGCTCGCCGGGCGGGACCTCCATCCTCGCCTACAACACCCGGGCGCTGATCGCCGTGCTCGACTGGGGCCTGCCGATGCAGGCCGCCTTCGACCTGCCCAACCTGGTCGCCCGCGGCGACGGCTTCGGCGCCGACACCGAGCGCTTCAGCCCCGCCCTTCGCGAGGCCCTGGCGGCGAACGGGGTGACGCTCCGCCCCAACGACAGCGAGACCTCCGGCCTCCACGGCGGCCTGTGGCGCCAGGGCTCCGACGGCCGCTGGACCTGGGACGCCGGCGCGGACGACCGGCGGGAAGGGGTCGTGAGGCAGTAGGCGACAGGCAGTAGGCAGTAGGAGAGGAGTATCCGTCGCACCCCGCGCTTTCGCTACTGCCTACTGCCTGATCCCTACTCCGGCTTGATCGACAGCTGGAACGCCACCAGCCCCTCGGACACGTCGGTGTCGACGCCATGCCCGGCGCGCAGGCCCTCGGTCTCGATCTCCCGATAGACGAGGCCGAAGGAGCTGTGGATCGGGCCCCGGCGCATGGCCACGCCCAGCGAGGCGTCGCCGAGGAAGGCGCCGGAATCGTGGCTGACGCCCGAGCGGGCGAAATCGCCGTCGCGGGTGCGGGCGAAGTTGTAGCCCACCGCCCGCCCAGAGCCCGCCGCGTACAGGTACCAGCGCGGGCGGTCGCCGAAGGCGTCGGCTCCGTCGGGCACCAGCCGGTCGAGGTCCGGGCCGATGCGCAGGGTGGCTCCGGCTTCGGTGGCGCCGCCGCGGCTGCCCACCCCGACGCCGACGTGGGGCGTCAGCGTGACGTCCAGTCCCGACTCGGTGCGCGCCAGCGTCTCGGTCCAGCCGCGGGTGTAGGTCAGGTCGTAGTGTTCGGTCTCGAGGGCGGCGCGGTCCAGCGGCCCCGGAGGCAGGGGCGAGCCGTCGGCGCGGCGCAGCCGGCCTTCCGTCCGCAGGCTGAGGCGATCGCTGAAGCCGTCGCTCTCGAAGCGCACCGCCCGGCTGGACACCGCCCAAGGCGATCCCGCCCTGACGGCGCGGCCGTAGCCGCGGTCCCAGGCGATGCGGGTCTCGCGGCCGTCGATGTCGGCGAAGGCGTCGTCGTGGCTGAGGCGGGTGAGAAGGCTCGAGACCGTCGTCGGGCGCTCGGGCGTCGTCCACGGGTCCGGCAGGGCCACCTGGCCGGACGCGACTCCGCCAGCGACCCCGGGGGTCGCCGCGACCGCGCTGACCAGGACTCCGGCGACGAACGCCACTGCACGCATCAACGGTCCCCTCAGTCCGTTAACGAATTCGACCCTGCACCATCGGGGCCGTCCCGCCAACTGACATTTTCACGCCACAGAACTGCCTTGACGAACGGCAGCGCTGGGCGCGGGTTCCATACGGCGGCGCTGGCCGCCGGGTTCGTCAGCCGGTCACTGGCAGGCCAGGCACTCGTCGTAGTCGGTCCGGGCGACGGCGAACAGATCGGGCTGGTTCGGGTCGACCTCGGGCTCGCCCGACTTGTCCTCGGCCCCGGCGAAGGCGGCCCGCTGCACCGATTTGGAGCGCAGGTAGTAGAGCGACTTCACGCCGCGCTCCCACGCCGACCAGTGCAGCATGTGCAGGTCCCACTTGTCGACGTCGCCGGGGATGAACAGGTTGATCGACTGGGCCTGGCAGATCTCCGGCGCGCGGTCGGCCGACAGCTCCACCACCCAGCGCTGATCCAGCTCGAAGGCGGTCTTGAACACCGCCTTCTCGTCGTCCGTCAGCTGCTCGAGGTGCTGCACCGAACCCTCGTGCTCAAGGATCGAGCTCCACACCGCCTCGGTGTCGATGCCCTTCTCGCCCAGCAGCTTCTGCAGGTAGGGGTTCTTGACCGCGAACGAGCCCGACAGGGTCTTGTGGGTGTAGATGTTGGCCGGGATCGGCTCGATGCCGGCGCTGGTGCCGCCGCAGATGATCGAGATCGAGGCGGTCGGGGCGATGGCCAGCTTGTGCGAGAACCGCTCCATCACGCCGCGCTCGGCGGCGTCCTCGCAGGGGCCCTTCTCCTCGGCCAGCAGCCGGCTGGCCTTGTCGGCCTCGCGGCGCAGGTGCTTGAACAGCCGCATGTTCCACGACTTGGCCATGGCGCTCTCGAAGGCCACGCCCTGCTGCTGCAGGAAGGAGTGGAAGCCCATCAGGCCCAGACCCACCGAACGCTCGCGCTTGGCCGAGTAGACCGCCGCGGCCATCGCCGGCGGGGCGCGCCGGATGAAGTCCTCCAGCACATTGTCGAGGAAGCGCATCAGGTCCTCGACGAAGCGCGGCTCCTCGCGCCACTCGAGGAACTTCTCGGCGTTCACCGACGACAGGCAGCAGACCGCGGTGCGGTCGACGCCCAGGTGGTCGCGGCCGGTGTGCAGCATGATCTCGGCGCACAGGTTCGACTGCTTCACCGACAGGCCCAGCTCGCGCTGGTGCGGGGCCATCTGGCGGTTCACCGTGTCCGAGAAGATCAGGTAGGGCTCGCCGGTCTGCAGGCGGATCTCGAGGATCTTCTGCCAAAGGGTGCGGGCGTCGACCGTCTTCATGGTCTCGCCGGTCTTCGGCGACTTCAGCTCGAACGGCCGGCCGTCGCGCACCGCCTCCATGAAGGCGTCGGTGATGGAGATGCCGTGGTGCAGGTTCAGGGACTTGCGGTTGAAGTCGCCCGAGGGTTTGCGGATCTCGAGGAACTCCTCGATCTCCGGGTGGTGGATGTCCAGATAGACCGCCGCCGAGCCGCGGCGCAGCGAGCCCTGGCTGATGGCGAGGGTCAGCGAGTCCATCACCCGGATGAAGGGGATGATGCCCGAGGTCTGGCCGGCGCCCTTGACCTTCTCGCCGATGGAGCGGACGCCGCCCCAGTAGGTGCCGATGCCGCCGCCGTTCGAGGCGAGGGCGACGTTCTCGTTCCAGACGCTCTGAATGCCGTCGAGGCTGTCGCCGACGGCGTTGAGGAAGCAGGAGATGGGCAGGCCGCGATCGGCGCCGCCGTTGGACAGCACCGGGGTGGCCGGCATGAACCACAGCTTCGACATATAGTCGTAGACGCGCTGGGCGTGCTCGGCGTCGTCCGAGAAGGCCGTCGCCACCCGGGCGAACATGTCCTGGTAGGACTCGCCCTTCAGCAGGTAGCGGTCCTCCAGCGTCTTCTTGCCGAAGTCGGTCAGAAGGGCGTCGCGCGAGCGGTCGATCTGTATCGAGGGCACCAGCGAGAGATGGGGTCGCTGGCCGGCTTCCGCCGCCTCGACCGCCTGGAATTCCACCGTCTTCAACGCTTCGCCGCCGGCCATCGGATATCGCCCTGAACAAAATCGAGAAACTGACTGCCTGCGCCGCCGACCACAGCATCTAGTGGCCGTAGCGCTCCCCAAGCCCACATATGGGGCGCAGATGGCTAACCAACCGTCAACGGGCTTGACGATCACTTTCTGGGCGAATCGCGATCATGGCGGGGGATGAGCCTGTGGACGGCCCACGACGAGGGGATGACGGGGCCGCCGGATTTTTCATCACGAACGCGTGAGCGGAACGTCCCACAAGCGGGACCGTTTGCCTCGCGATGAACCGTGTCGCCGCCCTTGATCTCCTGCGCCGCACCTTGCGTCTGGCGCGCGCCGAAATCGCCGCCCTCGCCGCCCTCATGGTCGTCGCGCTGGGCGTCATGACCTTCATCGAGGTCGCCGACGACATGACCGAGGCCGACGGCCGCGCTATCGACGAGGCGGTGCTGCTGTGGCTCCAGCCCGTCGCCGGCCAGCCGCGCGGCCCGTGGTGGCTGCACGAGGCCGCCGCCGACCTGACCTCCCTCGGCGGCATCTCCGTGCTGGCCCTGTTCGCCCTCGTCGCCTTCGGCTTCCTGCTGATCCAGGGCAAGCGCCTGTCCGCGGTCCTGCTCGCCCTCGGCCTGGCCGGCGGCGTCGGTCTCAGCGAGGGGCTGAAGGCCCTGTTCGAACGCGAGCGGCCGCCGGCCGCCTATCAGGCGGTGGACACCCTGAACGCCAGCTTCCCCTCGGGCCACGCGCTGCTGGCGACGGTCTTCTACCTCAGCCTCGGCGTCATGCTGACCCGCGCCCTGCCGCGCCGGCGGCTCAAGGCCTTCGCCCTCGGCGCGGCCATGCTGATCGCGGCCCTGGTCGGCCTCACCCGCATCTACCTCGGCGCCCACTGGACCTCGGACGTCGTCGCCGGCTGGTGCGCCGGCGCGGCCTGGGCCATGGCCCTGTGGCTGGTCGCCTGGGCGGTGCAGCGGCGACAGGCCCGGCACGCAGGCGGCTTGCACGACTCCGCGCCCGCCGCTACAGACCCCGCCGTCATCGGGGAGTAGCCGCCCGCGCCTCACAGCGGGTTGCCGCGTCAACACACTTCCTCTCCCCGGAGAGGATGGCGCGCAGGGCCTTCGGGCTCCGGCAAGACCGCTGGCATTCGCAGGGGATTTCCACGCGGGGCCCGGCTGCGAACGCCACAGGTCCGTCCGCCGGGGCCCCGCGCACGAAGAAGTCTTGGACGCCTTCCTGATCTCGACCGGCCTCGTCTCCATCGCGGAGATCGGGGACAAGACCATGTTGCTGGCCATCGTGCTCGCCGCCGCCTGGCGCCGACCGCTGCCGATCCTGCTGGGCATTCTCGCCGCGACGCTTGGCAATCACCTGTTCGCCGCCGCCGCCGGCGCCGTGCTGTCGCACTGGATGCACGGGGCATGGGTGCGCTGGGTCGTCGGCCTGGCCTTTCTCGGCTTCGCGGTCTGGGCCGTCATCCCGGATCGTTTCGACGAGCGCCCCGACACCACCGAGAAGACCTTCTCCGGCGTGTTCTGGACCACCACCGCCGCCTTCTTCGTGATCGAGATGGGCGACAAGACCCAGGTCGCCACCGCCATGCTCGCCGCCCAGTTCCAGTCCGTCGTCGCCGTCGTGGCCGGCTCCACCCTGGGCATGATGCTGGTCAACGGCCCGGCTGTCCTGCTCGGGGAGACGGCCGCCCGTCGCCTGCCGCTGCGCTGGATTCGCCTCGCCGCCGCGCTCGGTTTCGCCGCCACGGGGGTGTGGGTTCTGGCGGCGGGCTGATATAGACCCGCGCCTCCCCCGACCGTTCGAGCCCTACATGACCCATCTGCTCCGCCTCGCCGCGGTCGCCATTCTTGTCGTCTCCCTGACCCTGATGATCGGCCCCTTCGGCAACGTCGAGGCGGCCAGCGGCGTCTGGGACAAGGGCGCCCACTTCGTGGTGTTCGGGCTGATCCTGTGGAGCCTGGGGGTGCTGTTCCGGAGCCTGCCGCGGACCGTGGCGGCCCTTCTGGCGCTCGCCCTCGGCGGCGCGGTGGAGGTGGTGCAGGGCCTCGTCGGCCGGGACGCCAGCTGGGGCGACCTGCTCGCCGACGCCCTCGGCATCGCCGTCGCCCTGCTGCTCTGGGCGGCGTGGCGCGGCTTCCGGCCCCGATCGGCCTATCAGACCTCGAACACCCGGTAGGGCGTCCCGCCCAGGATCCGCAGCACCGGCAGGGCGACGTTGTAGACCGGCGTGCCCTTGTTGGTCCGGCCCTCGGCCGCCCCGCGATGGGCGTGGCCATGCACCACCAGGCTGATGTTGTCGTAGCGGTCCACCGTCTCGCCCAGCCGCGACGAGCCGAGGAAGGCGTGGATCTCCGGCGGCTCGCCCATCACCGTGTCGACCACCGGTGAATAGTGCAGCACCACCACCGAGCGCTCCGTGCGCAGCATGCGGATCGAGTTCTCGATCGCGTTGGCGTCGTCCACCGCCTCCTGCACGAAGCGCTTGATCGAGTCCTCGCCGAACGAGCTGAGCATGTAGCGGCCGAAGCCGCCCACGAATCCCTTGCCCCCGGCGAAACCGACGCCGTCGATCTCGTAGGATTGTCCGTCGAGGATCTTCACGCCGGCGTCGCACAGCATGTCCTTGACCTTCTCGGGCTGGCCGCACTCGTGCTCGTGGTTGCCCAGCACCCCGACCATGGGGATGCGGCAGTGGCGCAGGTCCTCGAGCAGGATCTCGACCTCGCGGGTCTTGCCGAAATTGGTCAGGTCGCCGCACAGGCACAGCACGTCGGCGTCCTCGTGCACCCGGTCGAACAGATCCCGGTGCGGCGCGTCGTGGCGCTCGCCGACGTGCAGGTCGCCGACCGCCGCCACGCGCAGCTTCTTCGACGGCCCCGGCTCCAGCCCCGGCTGCGGCGTCTGCGGATCGGGGTGGGGTTCAGTCATCCGCAGTCCTTCCGCCGGCCAGGTCGCGAGCATGGCGCCTAGTCAATCGGTTCATGGCGTTCCTCGAGTCCCTTGCCGACCACGTCGCCGAAACCCCATTCGGTGATGTCGGCGATATAGTCCCGTGGACTGAACAACCGTCCGCGGCACACCTTGATCCGCGGCGCCGGCAGGTTGACCTGCGCCTGCAGCCGCTCGGTCAGCTCGGCGATCAGCCAGCGCGGCGTCTTGTCCCGCTCGGTGGGGTAGGCGAAGCGGAAGTTCAGCAGGTGCGCCAGCAGCACCTCCCAGTACAGGTCCATCTGGTCCAGCAGGCTCTTCCAGTCGATGGCGTCGGCCTGCTTCAGGATGACGTGGTTCACGTCCGCCCCGTCGTAGCGGTAGCGATCCTGTATGAAGACCTTGGACAGGATCAGCGCCGTCGGCGGCGTGATCCCCACGCGGTGGCCGTACACCTCGATGGTGTCCTGGCCGAACCAGCTGTCGTTCACCGCGATGGTGCCGTTCGACATGGCGAAGATCACGTCGAAGAAGAACCTGTCGTCCTTCCACACCTTGGCGATCCAGCGCTCGTCCTCGACGTCGGTGCGGAAGCCGCGGGCCTGGAAGTAGGCGAGGATGCGCGGGTAGTCGCCCGGCTTGCAGAACACGTCCAGGTCCTTCGTGGGCCGGCGGATGCCGGTGTAGGCCGTCACCGCATAGGTGCCCGACAACAGGAAGGGGATGCCGCTCTCCTTGAGCAGGCCGAGCGCCTCCTCGTAGAAGGCCACGGCCTCCGGAGGCGGGCTGTAGCCGGGATGGGGAACGGTGTCTGACATCGGAATTGGCGCTCTCCGCGACGCGGGAGGCGGCGCGGCCCGGAAAACGGCTCCGGTCTCGCACGGGTTCCTCGCCCGCTCGCTCCGGCCCGCAAGGTCGCCATTTTGTTTACGGATTTCGCGCTACGGCTGTCGGGTCGGGTAAGGACCGGGAGGAGATCCGGTTGAGGGGTCGTTGGCGTTTGTTCAGGCATGAGGCGGGCCGCGTCGCAGGACCGCCGCCGTGGGCCTACGTCGTGCTGTTCGCCGCCTCCCAACTGGTCGGCCACTGGAGCGTGGCCACCTACGGCGCCGTGGTGGTCTGGCTGTCCAACGGCGTCCTGGCCGCGGCCCTGCTGCAACTGCATCGACGCCCGGCGGTTGCGGTGCTGGCCGCCTGCTTCGGCATCAACCTCCTCAGCAATGTCTTCCGCGGCGATCCGGGGGCCTTCCTCTGGATAAACCCGCTGCTCAACCTCGCCGAGGCCTCGTTGGCCGCCGTGCTGGCCCGGCGCTACTGTGGCGCGGCCCTCGACATGCGCCGGCCTCAGCGCCTCATCCGCTTCGCCGCCTGCGCGGCCTCGGCGGTCGCCGTCGTCAGCGCCGTCGGCATGGGCGTGCTGTGGATGCTGCGCACGCCCTCCGCCGCCCTGTGGTTGCTGCAGTGGCGGAACTTCTTCACCATGGAGCTGATGGGGCTGCTGCTGGTCACGCCGGTGCTTCTCCTGCTCGCCCGCCGCCACCGCTTCCTCGGCGTGGCCCGCGCCCGCTGGCCGGAGGCGGCCGCCCTGATGACCCTGATGGTCGTGGTCACCGCCGGGGTCTTCTGGCAGTCCGAATCGCCGTTGCTGTTCCTGCCCATGCTGCCGATGCTGCTCATCGGCCTGCGGCTGTCTCCGACCTGGACCGCCTCGGCCCTCGTCGTCATGGCGGCGATCAGCGGCGTCGCCACCCTCACCGGCCACGGTCCGGTGCACCTGGCCCGGCTGATCGAGGCGCCCGGGCTTGCGACGGTGCCGCACATCTTCCGCCATCTCGGCGTGTATCACCTCTACATGCTGACGATGGTGGCGACGGTCCTGCCGCTCAGCACGGTGATGACCGAGCGCCGGCGGCTCGAGGCGCGGCTGCGCGCCCGCACCGAGGCGGCCCACGAGGCCCGGCGCCGCGCCGAAGACGCCGCCGCGGCCCGCTCGCGCTTCCTGGCCATGATGAGCCACGAGATGCGCACCCCCCTGAACGGGGTGGCGGGCTTCGCCGACCTTCTCGCCGGCCGCCCCGGGCTTGACCCGGAGGCGGTGCGCCACGCCCGCCAGATCCGCCAGTCGTCGGACGCCCTGCTGAAGCTGGTGGAGGACATCCTCGACTTCGCCCGCGGCGACGACGCCGTCTCGCCCGAGCCGGTGGACCTCGCCGCGGTCGCCCGCGAGGCCGCCGCCCAGGGCCAGGCCGCCGCCGACGCGCGCGGGCTGTCGCTGGTGGTGGACGACCGCCTGCCGCCGCGCGCCCGGTACCTGGCCGATCCCCGCGCCCTGCGTCAGGCCCTCCACCCGCTGGTGGCCAACGCCATCAAGTTCACCTGCGAGGGCGAGGTCCGGGTGCGCCTCGAGCGGGCCGCCGAGGGCGCGACCATCCGGGTGTCGGACACCGGCTGCGGCATCCCCGCCGACCTCCAGCCGCGGCTGTTCGAGGCCTTCGCCCAGGGCGACGCCTCGATCAGCCGCGTCCACTCCGGCGTCGGCCTCGGCCTCGCTCTCGCGGCCCGCCACGTCCGCCGCCTCGGCGGCCGTATCGAGGTGGAGAGCCGTCCGGGCGAAGGCTCCACCTTCACCCTCCACCTGCCGCTGCTCCGCGCGCCCGACGCGCCCGCGTCGGAGACGCCCCCGCCGGCTCCGCAGCCCGCGCCTCTTCAGGAGGCGGAGCGCGCCTCCGCCTCGACCGACCCCGTGCCGGCGACACGCCCGGCGGATCCGGAGCAGGGCGAAGCCCGCGCGCCTCGCGTCCTCGTGGTCGACGACCACCCGGTCAATCGCGAGGTCGCCCGGATCATGCTCGAAGCCCTGGGCTGCGAGGTCTCCGAGGTCGCCGACGGGGTCGAAGCCGTCGATGCCGTGCAGGCGCTGCCGTTCGACCTCGTGCTGATGGACGTGCGCATGCCCCGCATGGACGGCCTCGAGGCCACCCGTCGCATCCGCCTGCTGCCCGACGGCTCGGGCGGCCTGGCCATTGTCGCCATGACCGCCGACGCCATGCCCGAGGATGTCGAGCGCTGCCTTGCCTCCGGCATGAACGCCCACCTCGCCAAGCCGATCAACCAGGCCGGCCTGTTCGCCGTGGTCACCCGCGCCCTCGCCGGCGATCTCCCGCCCGCCCGCCTGCCCGCGGCGGCCTAGGGCCCGGGCTTGCGGCCCGGGGGCCCAGGGGCTCCTACCCCGGGAACCGCTCGGCCCAGAACGCCCTCAGCTCCGGCAGGGCGTCGACCCGCTCGACCGCGGCGTGCATCCGCGGCGCGATCTCGGCGAACCGCTGGCGTCGCGGCGTCCATCGGCTGGCGACGGCGACGTACAGGTCCAGCACCGTCAGTTCCTCCCCCAGCAGGAAGCGGTCCGGCGCGATCTGGCTCTCCATCACGCTCCAGCAGTGCGCGATGCGGTCCGCCGTACGCGCCTTGATCCGCGCCTGCGCCGCCGGATCGTCGCCGGCCAGCCGCGCGGGCTCGTCCCTCACCCAGAACATCGAGTAGATCGACGCCGGCACGAAGCTCATCCAGCGCAGGAACTGCGCCCGCCGCGGATCGCCCGGCTCCGGCGCCAGCGCCGCCTCCGGATGTTGCTCGGCCAGCCAGATCAGAATGGCGGCGCTCTCGGTGATCGTCTCCCCGTCCGGCGTGACCAGCACGGGGATCTGCCGCATCGGATTGACGGGGGCGACCTTGTCGCGCTCGTCCTCGCCCTGCCAGGTGACGGCCTCGACCACCTCGAAGGGCGCGCCGATCAGGGTCAGCGCCGCCTCCACAGGAACAGAGCCCGAGCCGGCGGCGCCGTAGACGGTGTAGGTCATGGGTGTCTCCGGGGTTCAGAGGCCGGACCATGACCCGCGCGGGCGGCGAGCGCGTCCCCGATTCTCCTCGACCAGCGAAAAGGCCGGCTTGTCGGTCGCCCTGTTATCCCCACGCCCGTCCCCGGCAATCTCGGCGCCCACCACCACATCTAGCGGTCGCGGAAAATGTGATCGCAATATAGCCGTATTTCGGCTTGGCGCCGGGCCGGTCCGGCCGCATGGTGGGCCTCACTCCTTCCGGATCCCTGTCCCGAGTCGACCGATGAACGCGCACGTCCAGATCACGCCCTCCAAGCCCGGACTCCTGACCCCGTCGGCCGCCTACAAGCCGTTCCGCTACCCGTGGGCCTTCGACATGTGGAAGAAGCAGCAGCAGGTCCACTGGCTGCCCGAGGAGGTGCCGCTGGGCGAGGACTGCAAGGACTGGGCGGCCAATCTCACCGACGCCGAGCGCAACCTGCTGACCCAGATCTTCCGCTTCTTCACCCAGGCCGACATCGAGGTCCAGGACAACTACATGGAGCGCTACGGTCGGGTGTTCAAACCGACCGAGGTCAAGATGATGCTGGCGAGCTTCGCCAACATGGAGACCGTCCACATCGCGGCCTACGCCCTGCTGCTCGAGACCATCGGCATGCCCGAGAGCGAGTTCGGCGCCTTCATGGAATACGAGGCCATGCGCGACAAGCATGACTTCATGGGCCGTTTCGGGGTCGACACCGACGCCGACATCGCCCGGACGCTGGCCATGTTCGGCGGCTTCTCCGAGGGCCTGCAGCTGTTCGCCTCGTTCGCGATGCTGATGAACTTCCCGCGCCAGAACAAGATGAAGGGCATGGGCCAGATCGTGTCCTGGTCGGTGCGCGACGAGAG
>MGLK01000003.1:0-571 GCA_001794825.1 Caulobacterales bacterium RIFCSPHIGHO2_01_FULL_70_19
TCCCCCGCAGGGGGAGGGGGACCGCGCGAAGGGTGGTGGAGGGGGTTCACAAATCCTCCCCCGCAGGGGGAGGGGGACCACCCGAAGGGTGGTGGAGGGGGCGACCTACCACCTCGGATTGCAATTGATTGCGTCCCGCCGCTGCACCTCGCACCCTGCCCCTCATGGAAGCCCGGCCCGTCACCCTCCACCGCGCCCGCGCCTTGCGTCGCCGGATGTCCCTCCCCGAGGTCATCCTCTGGCAGGCGGTGCGACGAAACCGGCTGGGCGTCCGCTTTCGCCGACAGCATCCGGAAGGGCCATGGATTCTCGACTTGTACTGCCATGCGTGCCGCCTGGCGGTGGAGATCGACGGCGTCTGCCACGAGGACCCGGCGCGCCTCGCCCGCGATCGCCGCCGCGCCGGCTGGCTGGAGAGCCGCGGCATCTCCACCTTCCGCATCCCGGCGCGGGAGGTGCTGGAGAACCTCGACGGGGTCCTCCAGGGGTTGAGGGCGCGGATCGCGGCCGATGTCCTTCATCAGCGGACGGCTCGCCGCCCCCTCCACCGCCCTTCGGGCGGTCCCCCTCC
>MGLK01000003.1:581-25399 GCA_001794825.1 Caulobacterales bacterium RIFCSPHIGHO2_01_FULL_70_19
GAGGATCAGGCGCTGGCCGCCGCCGCCCGCGCCGCCGCCATCTCTCCGGCCAGCCGGATCGCCGCGATCAGGCTGTCGGCCCGGGCCACGCCCTTGCCGGCGATGTCGAAGCCCGTGCCGTGGTCGGGCGAGGTGCGCACCACCGGCAGGCCCAGGGTCACGTTGACGCCGCCCCAGAAGTCCAGCGTCTTGACCGGGATCAGCGCCTGGTCGTGGTACAGGCAGATCGCCGCGTCGTAGGCGGCGCGGGCCGCCTCGTGGAACATCGTGTCGGCCGGCAGCGGGTCGGTGACGGCGATCCCGCCGGCGCGCAGGTCGGCCGCCGCGGGGGCGAGGATCTCGATCTCCTCGCGCCCCATGGCCCCGCCCTCGCCGGCGTGGGGGTTGAGCGCGGCCAGCGCCAGGCGGGGGGCGGCGATGCCGAAGTCGCGGCGCAGGGCCTCGTGGACGACCCGGACGACGCGCCTGACCCGCTCTCCGGTGACCAGGGCGGGCACGGCCGACAGCGGCTCGTGGATGGTGACGAGGGCGGCGCGCAGGTCCTTCGCCGTCAGCATCATCACCGGCCCGCGGGTCCCGGCGAAGGGGACGTCGGCGGTCAGTTCGGCGAGGAACTCCGTGTGGCCGGGGAAGCCGAAGCCGGCGGCGTACAGGGGGGCCTTGGCGATCGGGGCGGTGACCACCCCGGCGGCGGCGCCGGAGACGGCGAGGGCGACCGCCTCCTCGATCCAATCGGCGACGGCGGCGGCGTTGGCCGGGTCGGGCCGGCCGGGCGTCACGGGCGCGGGCAGGGGTCGGTCCAGCGCCGGCAGGGCGCGCGGGAAGACGGCGGCGGCTTCGGACAGGTCGGCGACGGCCTGCACCGGCGCGCCCTGGCGGCGCAGCAGGGCGGCGTCGCCGATCACGGCGAAGACGGGGCCGGTGGCCTTCAGGGCGTCCCAGGCGGCGGCGACGATCTCGGGCCCCACGCCCGCCGGTTCGCCCAGGCTCAGGGCCAGCGGCGCGGCGGGGCCGTCCATCACTTCATCTCGATCAGGGCGTCCTCGCGCAGGTCGCGCATGTAGCGGCGGCCGAGGGTGGAGAGGTTCTGCACGAACAGCTGGTTCTCGACCTGGCGGCGGTCGGGGGCCTCGGCGCCGCCGGCGCGGCGGCCGCACACGGCCAGCAGGTGCAGGCCCAGCGGGGTGCGGACGGGGGCGCTGATCGAGCCGATGGCGGCCTCGCGGGCGACCTGCTGGAACTGCGGGGCGAGGTTCTGCACGTCGGCCTCGCCGAGGTCGGCGCCGAGCAGGCCCTGCTCCGAGCTGGCCCGGGCCAGGATGTTGTCGCAGGTCAGCTGCGGGCGGATGGCCTCCAGCCGCTGCCGCGCCGCGGCCTCGTCCGCCCCCTCCGCCAGCTCGATCATCACCTGCTTCAGCTGCACCAGGCTCGCCGAACTCCCGTCCCGCTTGTCCCGCATGTAGATGATGTACACGCCCCCCTCCACCGGAATCGGCCTCGACAGCTGCCCGACCTCAAGCTGGTCGAGGGCCTGCTGCAGGGCGGGCGGGACGGAGCCTTCGACGATCCAGCCGGCGTCGCCGCCGCGGGCGGCCGAGGGAGCGGCGGAGAACTGCTGGGCCACAGCCTGGAAGGGCGCGCCCTGGACCATCTGGGCCACGAGCTGGTTGGCGCCGCTCAGGGCGGCTTGCTGCCCGCCGACGCGGCTGGCTTCGATGTAGATTTCGCCGATCAGGTACTGCTTCTTGGTTGCGGCTTCGCCGATCTGCCGCAGGGCGGCGTCCACGGCGGCGGGGCTCGGCCGGGCGCGGCTCTGGAAGCGGCCGCGGACGAGCTGGGACCAACCGATCTGGGTGCGGAGCTGCTCGCGGAAGGTCTGCGGCCGGATGCCGCCCTGGGCGAGGAAGTCGAGATAGGCTTGAGGCGTCGCTCCCACCTCCTCGGCCATGGCTGCGATCTCGCGATCGACTTCCTCGTCGGTGATCCGCAGGCCCTCTTCCTGGAATTTGGCGAGCTCCTGGGCCTGGAGGCGCTCGTCGACGAGGGCGTTGAGGGCCTGCTGCTGGATGGCCGGGAGATTTTCCGGCGTCGGCTGCACCTGGGTCATGGCGATCAGCAGCAGCATGCGCTGACGCAGGTCGTAACCGGTGATGACGCTGTCGTTGACCGTGGCCAGCACGCCGTCGGCCAGCTGAAAGGCGGGCGCGGCGGCGGCCGGCTGCCGCGACGTCTGGCCGGCGGCGGGATCCAGCGCGCCTGCCGCGGCGGGCTGCTGGCCCGGGGCGGTCTGCGCCACAGCCGGTCCGGCCAGGAGGGCGGCGATAGCCACGCCCGTCAAACAACGCTGAAAACGCATGCTAGTCCCGATTCCTCAAGCGGCGCCCGCCGGTTAGTCCGGCTCCACGGCCCACCGCACGCCCGAGTCGCGCGACGCCGGGCGCCCTTCGCCCTGTCCTTACCCTGTACCGCCGAAAGTGGCGAGGTTTAGGCGGATATAGACGCCCTCGGAAGGGCCGCTCGGGCGTACGCGGGTGTTGTCGCGGCGCCACCCCAGCTCGAAGCGGAAGCAGTCGTCGTCGAAGAGCAGGCCGACTTCGGAGCGGATCACAATGTCACGTTCGAGGTCGGCGATCCCCGACGCGGCCACGCCCCAGTTGCCGTAGACGAACTGTTGTCCCGTCAACTGAACGAACTCGTAGTTGCGGTTTTCCGGCCCGGCGACGGGGTTCGAGCGGTCGACGATGTAGCTGACGGTCGCCACGTTGCGCCGCCCCCAGCGTCCATCGACGGCCGCTTCGGCGCGACGGACGTCGCCGGAAGAGTCGATGGTGGCATGACCCCAGCCCCTCACGCGATCGGAGGGTGAGAAGGATCCCTGGACCACCCAGTCGGACGCCTCGCTGGCCAGACCGGTGGGGTCATAGAGCTGCGCGGGATTGTCAGCCGTGGGCGTCAGGAAGGCGGGCTCGTCGGCGTCGCGGAGGCTGCGGCCGACGAACAGGCTGGCCTGCCGGCCCTGACCCCACCTGAAGGTGGCCCGCGCTCCGGCGGTCAATCTCAGGCCGCCCTCCACAAGGTCGTAGCCGGGAAAGCGGTCGATGCGGAACAGCGAGCTCTCGTCCAGTTCGAGAGTCTGACTGTCCTCGTTCGGAATGCGGGGGTCGAGGTCGGGGTCGGTCGAGATGGAGAGTTGGGCCATCGGTTCGAGAATGAGGTCGGCGTCGCCGCCCATGCGCCGGATGAGCGGGTAGGAGACGTCAATCCCGGCGGTCGCTCGACCCCGACTGAACGCCTCCGCCTCGAGCCCCAGCATCGGCGGCAGGTCGCCGATGGAATAGAGGTCCGCGCGCACGTCGACGAACGGCTCCCACCTCACTCCGAGAGGCGAGATGAGTGCGCGCCGCCATTCGGCCTGGCCGGAGATGCGGCGGCTGTCGACGCCCGGCAGTCCTGCGGTCGGGCCCGCGGGGATCGCCTGGGGCCGAAGCACCGGACTGCCGACGAAGTCGTCCCGGTACAGCGACGCCGCCGAGCCCCGCAGGCGGAGGCGCCCACCCAATATGGGGCCGGACGGCTCCCAGCGGGCCTCGACCAGGGGGGCGACGAGGGGCAGGGTTCCCTCGTCCTCGAATACCTTGAAACCTTGGGCGTCGCGGAAGTCCGTGGCCGCGAACCTCGGGTCGAGGCGCAGGCTCTGGATGCGGAAGGCGGCGACGGACAGGTACGAGCGCTCCGTCTGCCGCTCGGCGTAGACTTGGGTGATCAGGCGGCGCTGGTCGCCATAGTAGAGGCCATTGTCCTGATAGGGGTCACGGACATCGTAGCGATCGAACAGGGTTTTGTCGGACGTCTGTTCGGCCGTGAACCCCCAGCGCCACGGCCCCTCCGGATCGAAGCGGCCATAGCCAAGAAGATAGCTGCGGCTCGTCCGGTCGTCGAAACGAACGTTGCTCTCGGCGTCGCCGTCTCCATCGAGGTCGAAGTCCCCGAAGTTGCGCTCATAGGTGTAGCCGCCGCGAACGACGACCGTCCCGTCGCTGAAGCGGCGCCGCCACTGCAGGTTCAACAGCGGGGCGACGTCGGTGTTCAGCTGCGGACTGATCAGCCAGTCTTCCGAAGGTGAAACCACCTGCAGGTAGGGAACCTCCAGACTCAGTCCCCGACCTTCATCATAGCTCGGGGTCGGCACGAGGAAGCCCGACGCCCGCTCCACGGTGGGATCCGGGTGGGCGAAGACCGGCAGATAGAAGACTGGCACGCCCCCCACGCGGAACACGGCGTTGCGATACAGGACCGCCCGAAGCTCCTCGTCCTGCACGACCTTCTCGGCCTGGATGGCGATGCTCGGCTGTTTCGGCCGACCCTCGGCGTCACAGATGGGGCAGGGCGTGAAGAGGGCGTAGTTCAGCTCGTTGACGTTCTCGCTGCGGCGGACCGCTGTGGCGGCCATCAGACTCGCGCCGTTGCGGAAGCGCGTGGCGAAGTCCACGGCGACCCCGGCCTTGAGGTCGGAGTCCAGCTCGAGGTGACTGGCGAAGACGACATTTCCTTCGGGGTCGGTGAATTCGACCCGATCGTCCGCCGTGGCGAGCCCCAGGTTGGTGTCGTAGGTCAGCCGACCCGCCCGCAGGGTGCTGTTGCGGAAGCGGGCGAGGACCCGTTGCTCGGTTCCGGCGGCGGTGATCACGTCGCCCGTTCGGGTGGCGGTGTCGGCTTCGAGGTAGACGGCGTTGGGACCGAGGCCGTCGGGGGGCGGTGGGGGAGAAGCCTCCTGCGCCGCGGCCGTCCCGGACGTGATCGTCAGCGCCGCCACGGCCCCCCCGGCGAGGAGGCGGAGGCGCAGGGCTGCCGTGCGGGATACGGGACAGGCGCGCTGCATGCGTTGGACTCGGGAAGGCGGACGGATGAGAGGCTCGCTTAGCCGTCCTCGGTATAAAACAGCAAGGTGAAGGCGGCGAGCGCCGTCAGCATCGGCGGCAGCCAGGCGGCCAGCCAGGCCGGGATGACTTCGGCCGAGCCGAAGGCCGAGGCCGCCTGGTTGACGAAGAAGAAGCCGAAGCCGAGCAGCACGGCCGCGACGCTCATCTTCGCGAGGTCGCCCAGCCGCATCAGGCGCAGCGAGAACGCCGCGGCAAGGATCGACATGGCGGCGAACATCAGCGGGGTCGCCAGAAGTTGCTGCAGCCGGAGCCGATAGGCCGTCGTGGAGAAGCCGGCGTTCTCGACCCGCCCGATCTGCGCCGGGAGCGCCCAGAAGGAGGTCGATTGCGGCCGGGCGAAGCGTTCGAACGCCTCGTCCTCCGCCAGGCTGGAGGGAAGGTCCAGGGTGGCGTAGCGGACGGCGCGCTGGCCGATCTGGGCCCCGACGGCGTCCACCAGCCGCCAGCGGCCTGCGCTGAGCGTCGCCGACACAGCGTCGATGCGCTCGGAGAAGGTGCGGGAGCCGGCCGGATCGTTGCTGTAGATGAAGAAGCTGACGTCGAGCAGCCGGGCGTTGGCGCGGTCCTGTCGTTCGGCGCGGATGATCATCTGGCGGGTGTCGTCGCCCTCGCGAATCCAGACCGCCTGCGGCGCGTCCGAACCGGCGGCGGCGCCCGAGAGTCGCGCGCGCTCGCGCTGGAACAGGCCGTCCGCCGCGGAAGCCGCAGGGCCCAGCACCGTCACCGTCAGTACGCCGACCATGAAGGCTGCGCCTGCCGCGGGCAGGACGAAGCGCCAGGCCGAGATGCCCGCAGCTCGCATGGCGATCAGTTCGCTGCGCCGGTTGAGCCCGACAAAGGCGGCGAGCGTGCCGAACAGAAAGACGAACGGCAGCAGCTGGATGATGACCTGCGGAGACTTCAGCAGCATCAGGCCCAGAATGCGCGCCGCCGGCAGGTCGACGTCCGAGCCAACGCCGCGGGAGATCTCGACGAAGTCGATCAGCATGATCAGCGCGGCGATCACGCCCAGGGCGATCGCCAGGGAGCGCGCCTGCTGGATCAGCACATAACGCTCGATCCGGCCGAGCCGAACCCAGGGAACGGGGAGGGATGTCCGGCTGCTCACGCGAACCTCGCCTTCAGCCGCTCATAGGGACCCCAGCTCCGCCGCTTCCGCGGCTTCAACGCCTGGAACAGCAGGCGCAGGGCGACGGCCGTCGCGGCCAGGGGGAGGAGATACTGAAGGACGTTCAGCCAGCCGTTCCAGGCGCTGGCGGCGACCACGCCGTAGCCGATGATGCGGACCACCAGGAAGGCCGCGGAGGCCCGGGCGATCCGGAAACCGTAGCCGGTCCGGCTGAAGGCTCCACCGAGGATGGCGGCCAGCGTCATGGCGACGGCCATCAGGGCGTAGAGCGGAGCCGACAGACGCGAATGGCCCTCGGCCGCGAGTTCTCCGGCCGTGCCGACCCGCTCAAGATCGCGCGGCGACGGGTTGAACAACTGGGGCAGGTAAAGGTCCGAAGGCTTGTAACGGACGTCCTCGGTCACCTCGGCGTAGGCGCCGAGCGGCACGTCCTGGCGGCCGAAGGACAGGTGCTCAAGCACGCCCCGGCTCGAGTAGCGTTGCCATGAGCCGTCGATCAGCGTCAGAATCGGCTCGCCGTCGATACGGGAGAAGCGAGCCTCCGCCGCGTCCCAGGTGGCGACCCTGTCGCCGTCGGTCTGGTAGATGAAGATGTTCTTCAGCAGGCCGTTCTGTTCGATCTGCTGGACGTAGACGGTGAGGCCCTCCGGTCCCTGTACGAAGCGACCTTCCTCCACGAGCAGGGCCGCGAGGTCGGTTCGCACGGCGAAAGCCTCGGCCCGCGCCTGTCGCTGGGCCCAGGGCTGGAGGACGGTGGTGATCGCCAAGGTCAGAACCGCGGCGATGGCGGCGATCAGCACGGCCGGCTTGATGGCCGACCAGCGCGTGACGCCCGAGGCGAATATCGCCGTCAGCTCCTGCTCCCGCTGCAGTCGCGTCAAGGCGATGAGGGCGCCGACGAACAGTCCGATGGGTATGATCACCGCCAGCAGCTGCGGCACCGCCAGAAGGGTCAGCTTGACCATGACCCAGACGCTCTGGCCGCGCTCCACGATGATCTCGAGTTGATCGAGGCTCTGGCTCAGGATGCCGATTCCGGCCAAGGCGGCGCACGCCCCGACGACGGGCCGCGCGATCTGGCGAAAAAGATAGCCTTGAATCAGCGTCATGCGCGGCAGGAAATCGCCCGGTTGCGGGTGGCGGTGCGGGAGCGCATCTAATACACAGCCAGTCGCGCCGGTGAAACCGCGCGCCCACTGCCCAATCGCGCGAGACCGGGGCGTACATCCCGGCGGGAGCTGTAGATGAATATCGAGTTTGTTGCGTCCGCGGGCGCCGCCGAGGTTCTGGCGGTGCTGGTCAACGAAGGTCGCAAGCTGTGCGGCGCGGGCGGACAGCTCGACGAGGCGGCCTCGGGCGCCTTGACGCGGGCGATGAACGCCAGCCGCTTCATCGGCGGCTCAAACAGCACCCTGATTGTCGCGGCTCCCGCGGGCGTGGAAGCGCAGACCGTGGTTCTCACCGGGGCGGGCGAGGCGGAGAAGTTCGACGACCTCGCGCTCGAGGCCGCGGCCGGCGCCGCCTACCAGGCCGTCAAGCTTTCGGGCGCCAAGACCCTGACCATCGACGCCGCGCATCTGACTGCGCACCAGGCCGCCCGGGCCGCCTTCGCCGCGCGCCTCGCCAGCTATCGTTTCCTGAAGTACCGGACGACGCTGAAGCCGGAGAAGACGCCGTCGATCGAGACGATCCGGGTCGTTGCGGCCGATGTGGACGCCGCCCGCGCCGCCTACGACGCCTTCGCGGCCGTGGCCGAGGCGGTCGAATTCTCGCGCGATCTGGTCAGCGAGCCGGCCAACGTCCTGTACCCGGCCGAGTTCGCCCGGCGGGCCAAGGCGCTGGAGAAGCTGGGACTCGAGGTCGAGATCCTTGGCGAATCGGAGCTGGAGGACCTCGGCTTCCGCACCCTGCTCGCCGTGGGGCAGGGCAGCGAGCGCGAAAGCCAGGTCGCGATCATGAAATGGAACGGCGGCAAGGCCGGGGACGCGCCGATCGCCTTCGTCGGCAAGGGCGTCTGCTTCGACACCGGCGGCATCTCGATCAAGCCGGCCGACGGCATGGAGGAGATGAAGTGGGACATGGGCGGCGCCGCCGCCGTGGCCGGCGTCATGCATGCGCTGGCGGGCCGCAAGGCGAAGGTGAACGCCGTCGGCGTGCTGGGCCTGGTCGAGAACATGCCCGACGGCAAGGCGCAGCGTCCGGGCGACGTGGTCATGTCGCTGTCGGGTCAGTCGGTTGAGGTGCTGAACACCGACGCCGAGGGTCGCCTCGTGCTGGCCGACTGCCTCTGGTACACCCAGGAGCGCTTCAAGCCGAAGTTCATGATCGATCTGGCGACCCTGACCGGCGCCATGATCGTTTCGCTGGGTCTGGAGTACGCCGGCGTCTTCTCGAACTCGGACGAGGTGGCGGGCGCCATCCTCGAGGCGGCGCCGAAGGTCGGCGAGAATGTCTGGCGCATGCCGATTCCGGCCGCCTACGAGCGTCACATCGACAGCCCGATCGCAGACGTGAAGAACACCGGCAACGGTCGCGCCGGCGGATCGATCACCGCCGCCTTGTTCCTGCAGCGCTTCACCAACGGCGTGCCGTGGGCCCACATCGACATCGCGCCGACCGCCTGGGTCAAGGACAGCAGGAATCCGACCGTGCCGGACGGGGCGGTCGGTTGGGGCGTCCGCACCCTCGACCGGATGGTGGCCGACCGCTACGAGGCCTGACCAAGGGAAGGGGAGAGGCGGTCGCCTCTCCCCTTTTTCGTGGGCGCGGTGCTATGGCTCGCGCATGCGCCAGTCCTTCGACGAAACCACCGACCCGACCTTTGCGGCGAAGCACCTGCCCCTCCTGCGGGCGAAGATGGCCGAGCAGGGCCTCGACGGCCTGCTGGTCCCGCACGAGGACGAGCACCAGAACGAGTACCTGCCGGAAGCCAACGAGCGTCTGGCCTGGATCAGCGGCTTCACCGGTTCGGCCGGGGCCGCCGTGGTGCTGCGGGATCGCGCCGCGATCTTCGCCGACGGCCGCTACACGGTGCAGGTGAGGGCGCAGGTCGATCCCGCCCAGTTCGAGATCCACGCCCTTGAGGACAACGGTCTCGCCCGCTGGCTGGAGACCGTGCCGGCCGGCTCCATGATCGGCTACGATCCCCGGCTGCACAGCCCGGACGCCCTGGCCTCGCTGCGGCAGGCGGCGGAGAAGGCGGGGGCGACGCTGCGGCCCGTCGAGGCCAACCCGCTGGACCTGGCCTGGGGCGAGGCCCGCCCGGCCCAGCCGGCCGCGCCGGTGGTCCCTCACGAGGACCGCTACACGGGCGAGTCCAGCGCCTCGAAGCGCACGCGGATCGGGGCGGCGATCCGGGAGAGGGGCGCGGATGCGGCGGTGCTGACGTCGCCGGCCTCTCTCGCCTGGCTGTTCAACATCCGCGGCGGCGACGTCATCCGCACGCCCCTGCCGCTCGGGCAGGCGGTGGTCGATGCGGACGGCTCGGCGCGGCTGTTCCTCGATCCGCGCAAGGTCACCAACGAGCTTCCCGGCTGGCTGGGCGATTCCGTGCGACTTGAGGCGCCGGAGGCGCTGGAGGGGGCGCTGGACGGCTTGAAGGGCCGCAAGGTGCTCGTCGATCCCGCCCAGTCCTCGGCCTGGTATTTCGACCGGCTGACGGCGGCCGGGGTGGAGGTGGTGCGGGCCATGGACCCCTGCACCCTCCCGCGGGCGGCCAAGAATCCGGTGGAGATCGAGGGCAGCCGGCAGGCGCACATCCGCGACGGCGCCGCCCTGAGCCGTTTCCTGCACTGGGTCGACACCGTGGCGCAGGAGACCCTGCCGGACGAGCGGGAGATCGCCGAGACGCTGGAGCGTTTCCGCGAGGAGACCGGCGCCCTGAAGGACCTGTCGTTCGACACCATCGCAGGAGCGGGGCCGAACGGCGCGCTGCCGCACTACAAGCCGGTGGGGGCGAAGATCCGGCGCATCGAGAAGGGCTCCCTGCTGCTCGTCGACGGCGGCGGCCAGTATCTGGACGGCACCACCGACGTGACCCGGACCATGGCCGTGGGCGAGCCCTCGGCCGACCAGCGGCGGATGTTCACCCTGGTGCTGAAGGGCCATATCGCCATGGCGACGGTGCGCTTCCCCGCCGGGACGACCGGGCATCAGCTCGATGCGCTGGCGCGGCTGCCGCTGTGGATGCAGGGCTTCGACTACGATCACGGCACCGGGCACGGGGTCGGCAGCTACCTCGGCGTGCACGAGGGGCCGCAGCGCATCGCCAAGATGGTCAACACCCAGCCGCTGCTGACCGGCATGATCCTGTCCAACGAGCCCGGCTACTACCGCGAGGGCCACTGGGGCATCCGCATCGAGACGCTGCAGGTGGTGACGCCGCCGGAGCCCGTTCCGGGCGGCGAGCGGCCGATGCACGGCTTCGAGCAGCTGACCCTGGCGCCGCTGGACCGCCGGCTGATCGACGTCGCCCTGCTCACCGCGGACGAGCGGGCCTATGTCGACGCCTATCACGCTGAGACCCTGGCCAAGGTCGGGCCGCTGCTGGACGGCGAGGCGAAGGCCTGGCTGGAGCGGACTTGCGCGCCGCTGTAGCGATCCTGCTGTCGGCGGCGCTGGCTACGCCGGCGGCCGGCCAGTCGGCGGCGCCGGCGCCGGCCTTCGAATTCATTCCGCCTCCGTGGCGGGTCGCCGGCGAGCGCGGCCGCATGCGGGTGGTCCAGTCGCTGTGCCGGGTCGAACCCACGCGACAAACCCGGCGGCGGATCGTGGATCTGGCCGTGCAGGAGTGGGCGGCCTTCGGCTTCCAGACCATAGACGCGCGCGCCGTGGAGACGCGACGCCTCCCGGACGGGGTTGTCGGCGAGGCGGCCAATCCGAGGCGGGCTTCGCCGCGCAACGCGCGCCATCTCCTGCGGCTGGGAACCTGGGAGAGCGATCCCAAGGCCGATGCGACCATCGCCGGCTACTGGAGCGCCACGCCGGACGGTCCGGCCATCCTCAGCCGCCAGAACCGGCAGTGGCGCGGCGGCAGCGACGGGCCGGTGGACTGGGTCCAGCCCTGGTCGGCGGCCTTCGTCAGCTGGGTCATGTGCGAGGCCGGCCTGGGCGACCCGGAGCAGTTCGAGCGGGACATCTCCCACCGCGTCTACATCGACCAGGCCATCCGCGCCCGCGACGGCGAGGCGCCCGAGGCGGCCTACGAGGCCTGGGACGCGGGCGAGCGGCCGATCGAGCCGGGTGATCTGGTGTGCAACAGCCGCAGCGGCGTCGATTACCGGCGTCTTGCGGACCGCCGGATTGACATGGGCGCCTACGCCCCGGCGCACTGCGACATCGTCGTGCGGGTGGCGGAGGACCGGATCAACGTCGTCGGCGGCAATGTGGTGCAGGGGGTGAGCCTTACGATCCTGCCGCTGACTTCGGAGGGGGCGGCGCATGCGCGGCCCGTCGCGGAGATGGACATGGCCGGGGCCCGCACGGTCTTCGCCCACCTGAAGCTTCGCGCCGATCCGGTGGAGCCCGACGTCATGGACAGGTCGGCGGTCCTCCGCGCGCTGGCGACGCCTTGAAATAAGGCGACACGGCGCCCATCTCGGCAGCGTCGGCGGACGCCCGCCGGCCCCCATACATTTCAGGAGATGCGCTCATGAAGACGCGCAAGCTGGGCCGTTCGGGCCCTGAGGTTTCGGCCATCGGCCTCGGCTGCATGGGTATGGCCGCCTTCTACGGCCAGCCTTCGGACGAAGGCCAGGCTACGGCGGTGATCCACCGGGCGCTGGATCTGGGGGTGACCTTCTTCGACACGGCCGAGATGTACGGGCCGCACACCAACGAGATCCAGGTCGGCAAGGCGCTGGCGGACCGGCGGGACCGGGCGTTCGTGGCCACCAAATTCGGCATCGGCTACAACGCCGACCGCACGAAACTCACGGTCGACGGCTCTCCGGCCAACGTCCGTCGGGCCATCGAGGGCAGCCTGAAGCGGCTGGGGATGGACCACGTCGACCTCTATTACCTGCACCGCGTCGACCCCGACACGCCCATCGAGGAGACGGTCGGCGCGATGGGCGAGCTCGTGAAGGAGGGCAAGGTTCGGTTCCTCGGCCTGTCCGAGGCCGCGCCGGCGACCCTGCGGCGGGCGCATGCGACGCACCCGATCACGGCCCTGCAGACCGAGTACTCGCTGTGGAGCCGGGATCCGGAGGACGAGCTGTTCGCGACCTGCGAGGAGCTGGGCATCGGCTTCGTGCCCTACAGTCCGCTGGGACGCGGCTTCCTGTCGGGAGAGATCCGCTCCATCGACGACTTGGCGCACGACGACTTCCGGCGTTCGAATCCCCGCTTCATGGGCGAGAACTTCCGCAGGAACCTGGACCTCGTGGAGGCGGTGAAGGCCATCGCCGCCGACAAGGGCGTGACCGCCGCCCAGCTGGCGCTGGCCTGGGTGCTGGCGCAGGGGGAGCATCTCGTGCCGATCCCCGGCACGCGGCGGATCCGCACGCTGGAGGAGAACGTCGCGGCGACGGAGATGGTGCTGACCGAAGAGGATCTGCGCCGCATCGAGAGCGTCTTTCCGAAGGGCGCCGCATCGGGCCACCGCTACGCCGACGCGGCGCGCGGGGCGCTCAACCGGTAGCCGCCTTACGGCGATTTAACTGGCGGGAGGCCTGCGCACGTCCGTAGTATTTGCGGATGCAAATAACATCGGATCAGAGTGAAGCGGAGCAGGCTCTGACGGCGCTGGGCTTCACGGAGCTGGAGGCGCGGATCTACTGCGCCCTGCTGACCAGCGGCCCCGCGACCGGCTATCGGCTGGCCAAGCTGGTCGGCAAGGCTCCGCCCAACGTCTACCAGGCGCTGTCGGCGCTTTCCCGCAAGGCTGCGGTGCTGGTGGACGACACGGAACCGCGGACCTGGCGGGCCGCCCGGCCCGCCGAACTGCTGGCGGTGCTGGGCGGAACCTTCGCCCAGCGGCAGGAGGAGGCGCAGCGCCGTCTGTCCGGCCTGGCGACGGCGCCGGCCGACGACCGGATCTACCAGATCACCGATCCGGACCAGGTGGTGGAGCGGGCGCGGGCGATGCTCGCCGGCGCGCGGGACATCGTCCTGTTCGACCTGTTCGAGGCGCCCCTGGCGATCCTGCGCGACCCGCTCGAGGCGACGGCGGCCCGGGGCGTGACCGTGGCCGGGCTGGTCTACGGACCGACGCCGCCGATGGCTGGCGTGACCGCCCGTCCGGCCGCGGGCGCCTCGGTCGCCCGGGATCGCTGGCCCGGGGCGCAGCTGACCCTGGTGGTCGACGCGGCGGAGCACCTGGTCGCCCTGATGACGCCGGCCATGGACGGCGTGCGGCGCGCGATCTGGAGCGACAGCGCCTATCTCAGCTGTCTGCAGCACAGCGGCCTTTCGGCCGAGATCCGCCTGACCGGCGTCGAGGACGCCGCCGTCGGGCCGCTCTCCCGCCTGTCCCTTCTCGGCGCCGCGCCGCGCGGCCTGCGCGCCCTGATCGGGCCCGAACCGCTTCCCCCTTCGCATGAGAACCCGGAGATCGTCGCATGAGACGCGCCCTTTTCGCCGTCGGCGCAACCTTGATCGTCCTGCTCGCGCCTGCGGGCGCCTATGCGGACGATCCGACCGGCGTTCTCGAGCGCTACCGGCAGTGGCGCGGCGGAGACGCCTTCGAGGCGCTGGTCGCCGTCCGCTCCTCCGGCGCAATGACGGGGTCGGGGCTGGAGGGGACGATCGAGCAGATCGCCACCGCCGCCGGCGACCTGCGCCGCGACGTCGATCTCGGGATCATCCGCACCGCCAGCGCGCGACGCGGGCCGGAGGGCTGGACCCTGACCCCGTCGGGGCAGATCGAGGCGGCCGCCCCGGCCTCTGTCGAGGACCTGCGGCGGGACGCCCTGCTGATGTTCGAGGCGATCCTGGACGATCCGGCGCGGCTGGACCGCAAGGCCGACGCGGTTCGCGACGGCCGCGCCTTCGCCGTCGTCGGCGTCGACTTCGGCGACCAGGACGTGCACGAGCTCTACCTGGAGCCCGAAACCGGCGCCCTCCATGGCCTGCGCCGGGTGCGCGACCGCCGGGAGTCCTTCGTCCGTTTCGAGGACTGGAGGGTCGTCGAGGGCGTGCGGATGCCGTTCGCGGAGCTTTCGGTCGAGTCCACCGGCGAGGAGGCGGCGGTGCGCTGGACATCCGTCGAGACCAATCCGGCGCTGACGGAGGAGGCTTTCTCGCGGCCTGTCCGGGCGGCGGCCCACGTGATCGCCGGCGGGACGGCCTCGACCGGCTTCATGCCGTTCGACCTGTTCGCCGGATCCCGCATCTACATTCCCGCGGTCGTCAACGGCGTGGAGACCGAGGCCCTGCTCGACAGCGGGGCTGAAATGACGGTGCTGGACAAGGCGTTCGCCGAACGTCTCGGGCTGGCGCCCCGCGGCGACGTGGCGGCCGTCGGCACCGGCGGCGTAGGCTCGGCGCAGTTCGCGTCAGGCGTCACGATCGAGCTTGAGGGGATATCGTTCGCCGACCGCACCGTGGCCGTGATCGATTTCACGGACATCGCCCGGGCCATCGGCCGGCCCTTGCCGATCGTCCTCGGCAAGGACGCCTTCAACGACCTGATCATCGACATCGACTTCCCGGGACGCCGCCTGGCCTTCCACGAGCGCGAGGGATTCCGGCCGCCGGAGGGACTGTCCGAGCTCCCGCTGGTCTCCACCGGGTCGATCCGCGCCGTGCCCCTGTCAGTGGAGGGCCGCGAGCCTGTCCTGTTCGATTTCGACACCGGCAACGGCGGCGCCCTCATCATCTATCCGGCCTACGCCGAGGCCGAAGGGCTGCTGGAGGACCGGCCGCAGTCCACCGTCATGTCCGGAGCCGTGGGCGGCGTGCGCGAGAGCGGCATCGCCACCATGCGCTCGATCGCCCTCGCCGGTTTCGAGGTGCGAGAGGTTCCGACCGTCTTCCCGCCGGCCGGGCCGTCGGCGGTGGACGGCGACCGGACGGCCGGCAACGTGGGCCTCGGCGTGCTCGGCCGGTTCCGTCTCGTCACCGACTTCGCCGGCGACCGCCTGTGGCTGGGTGCGGATTCCGGAGCCCTGGCGCAGCCCTTTGCGCGGGACCGGCTGGGGCTGAGCCTGCGCAAGGAAGGCGCGGCCGTGGTGGTGCAGCGCGTGTCCCCGAATTCTCCGGCCGCCGAGGCGGGGTGGGTCGCCGGCGAAACCATCGCGGCCATCGACGGCGTCCCCGCCGCGGAACTGGACGCTGCGGCGCTCAGAATGGTGGTGACCGGGCCGGCCGGACGAACGGTGCGGTTGACCCTCGAGGGGGGCGAGACCCGGGTGCTCGAGAGCCGCGACTTCTACTGATCAGCCGATCAGCGCCAGCCATTCGTCCTCGGAGAGGACCTTCACGCCGTGCTTCTGCGCGTCGGCCAGCTTGGAGCCCGCGCCGGGGCCGGCGACGAGGTAGTCGGTCTTCTTCGAGACGGAACCGGAGACCTTGGCGCCGAGACTCTCGGCGCGCGCCTTGGCCTCGTCGCGGGTGAAGCGCTCAAGGGCGCCGGTGAACACGACCGTCTTGCCGGCGACGGCGGTGTCGGTCTTCGGTCGCTCGGCGTCCTCGATGCGATCAAGCTCGGCCACGAGAGCGTCCACCATGGCCCGGTTGTGCGGCTCCCGGAAGAACAGGGCCAGCGCCCGGGCGGCGACAGGGCCGACGCCGGAAACGCCCGCGATCTGGCCGAGCGCGTCGGAAGGGCCTTCCTCGCGGGCGACGCGCGCCAGCTCGACCAGACCGCTCCAGTCCGCGGCCAGACTGGCGAGGGCCCGGCGGGCCGGGGCGGCGAGACCCGGAAAGGCGAGGGCGATCTTCTGGTCCAGCGGGGCCTCGGGCCAGGGGTCGGTCGCCGGCGGCCGGGCGGCGGCGAGAATCTGGAGCACGCGCGGCGAGACCGCGTGGGTCTCGGCCAGCCGCGTCCACGCCTCGGACGGCACGCCCGAGGCGGCGGCGACGCAGGCGGCTTCGAAGGCGGGCCAGGTCTCGAAGGCGCGGGCGAGGACGAGCGACGTCTGGTCGCCGATGTCGCGCACGCCGAGGCCGTAGATGAAGCGGTCCAGGGCGACGGTGCGGCGCGCCTCGATGCCGGCGACGAGATTGCGCACGCTGGTCTCGCCGTAGCCTTCCTCGGTGCGGAGTTCGGCCAGTCGGCTTTCGTCCCGGGCGAGGCGGAAGATGTCGGCTGGCTCACTGATCCAGCCGCGCTCGTGGAAGACGATAAGCTGCTTTTCGCCAAGACCTTCAATATCGAAGGCGCGGCGGCTTACAAAATGCTTGAGGTGTTCGATGCGCTGGAAGGGGCAGGCCAGCTCGCCCGTGCAGCGCCGCACCACCGACTCGGCCCCGGAGGCGGTGGTCTCCTTCACCAGCGGGGTCTTCAGCGGACAGACGCAGGTTCCGGGGAACTCGTACGGTTCGCCGCGGCCGGGGCGGTCCGGGTTCACCACGGCGAGGATCTGGGGAATGACGTCGCCGGCCCGCTGCAGGGTGACGGTGTCGCCCAGGCGGACGTCCAGGCGGGCGATCTCGTCCGCGTTGTGCAGGGTGGCGTTGCGCACCACCACGCCGCCGACCGTGACCGGGTGCAGACGCGCGACCGGCGTGTGCGACCCCGTGCGGCCGACCTGGATGTCGATGCCCTCCAGCACCGTCTGCGCCTGCTGGGCGGGGAACTTGTGCGCGATCGCCCACCGGGGAGTGCGGGCGATGAAGCCGAGGCGGGCCTGCCAGTCCAGCCGGTCGACCTTGTAGACCACGCCGTCGATATCGTAGCCGAGCGTCGCCCGGTCGGCCTGCAGGCGGTCGTAGAGCGCCATCAGGCCCGCCGCGTCCTCGACCCGCTGCGAGCGGTCGTTGACGGGAAAGCCCCACGTCCGCAGCGCCTGCAGCGCCTCCCACTGCGTCTGCCCGATCGGCTCGGAAGTCTCGCCCCAGGCGTAGGCGAAGAAGCGCAGGGGCCGGGTCGCCGTGATGGCGGGATCCTTCTGACGCAGGGAGCCGGCGGCGAAGTTGCGCGGGTTGGCGTAGGTGCGGGTCCCCGCCGCTTCCGCGGCGTCGTTGAAGGCGTCGAAGGCGTCGTTCGGGGCGTAGACCTCGCCGCGCACCTCGACCACCGACGGCCAGCCGGAGCCGGCGAGGCGGTCAGGAATGTCGTCGAGGGTCCGCAGGTTCGCGGTCACGTCCTCTCCGGTGCGGCCGTCGCCCCGGGTGGCGCCGGTGACCAGCACGCCATCCTCGTAGCGCAGGCTGGCGGAGAGGCCGTCGATCTTGGGCTCGGCCACGAAGGCGACCGACTCGTCCGCGGGCAGCTTCAGGAACCGGCGGATGCGGGCGACGAAGTCCGTCACCTCCTCAGGCGCGAAGGCGTTGTCGAGCGACAGCATCGGCACGCCGTGGCGCACCGGCGCGAACTGGGCGGCGACGGCGGCGCCGACGGTCTGTGAGGGCGACTCCGCCGTGGTCAGGTCGGGGAAGCGGTCCTCGATCTCGAGCGCGCGGCGCTTGAGGGCGTCGTACTCGGCGTCGGAGATCTCGGGCGCGTCGTGACGAAAGTACAGCGCGTCATGATGGCGGAGGGCCGCGGTCAGGCGGTCCAACTCGGCGCGGGCCTCGCTTTCGCTCAGCTGGTCGACGGGCTTCTCGGACATGCATCGCTCCGGATTCGCGAGGCGGTTCTAGCATCGGGCGGGCGCGCACGGAGCCATGACAGAGAGTTAATCTGACGCGGAGGGTTCGGCCCGCTAGCGTCGGTCGCCCATCAAGGAGTTCCCATGCGTCTGTTCCGTCACCCCGCGCCGGCCATGGTCGCCGCCGCTGCGCTGGTCCTCGCGGGATGCGCCGCCCCGCCGACGCCCCAGCCGGTCGCGTCGGCGGCGCCGGCCTTCCAGGCGCAGCTGCTCGAGGACGTCCGCGTGTTGGCTTCGGACGAGATGCAGGGGCGCGACACCGGATCGGCGGGGGGCGAGGCGGCGCGCGCCTATATCGTCGGCCGCATGGAGGCGCTCGGCGTCGAGGCCCCGATGATGGGCCGCCTGCAGCCGTGGGAGTTGACGGGCCGGGGCCGCGAGGGGGCGAAGACCTGGAACGGCGTCAACGTCCTCGGGCTGGTGCGGGGGACGCGCGCGACCGATCGCTACATCGTGGTCACCGCCCACTACGACCACGTCGGCGAACACGGCGGCCAGATCTACAACGGCGCCGACGACAACGCCTCGGGCGTGGCGACGATGCTCGCGCTCGCGGCCGAGCTGAAGCGCGAGGCGCCGGAGCACAACGTGCTGTTCGTTGCGCTCGACGGCGAGGAGCGGGGCCTGCTGGGGGCCCGGCATTTCGTCGAGGCGCCGCCGTTCCCGCTCAGTTCCATCGCCATGAACCTGAACTTCGACATGACGGCCCGGGCGGAGACGGACGGCAGGCTCTGGGTCACCGGCACCTATCAGCACCCGCAGTTCCGGCCGATCCTCGAGGCGCTGCCGGCGCAGGGCGCGGTGTCCCTGGCCTTCGGCAAGGACACGCCGCAGGACACCGGGGAGGACAACTGGGTCGAGGCTTCGGACCATGCCGCCTTCCATCGGGCAGGCGTTCCGTTCCTGTATCTGGGCGTGAACTACCATCCGGACTACCACCGACCCTCGGACGATTTCGAGCGCATCGATCCGGCCGTCTTCACCGATGTGACGCAGCTCGCGATCGCCTCCTTCCGGTCTCTCGACCGCGCGCTGGACCGCTGATCGCAAACGCCTTTCGCTCGCAAAGACAGGCCTTGAATTCGTCGCGCTCCGGCGCTTCCGTGCGAGCGGAGACCGCGACCATGACCACGCTCACCCCACCCGCCGCCGATCTCGGGACGGTCCAGAAGATCCGCAAGGCGGCGGTGCTTGTCGGCCTTGTCGTCCTCGTCGGCCTCTCGCTGGTCAGCCAGTCCGTCGGCGGCGTCGACGGGGCGTGGCACGAGAGGGTCGAACTGGCCGGCTTCGTGGCCATGATCGTGTCGATCGTCGGACGGGCCTGGTGTTCCCTGTACATCGGCGGCCGAAAGAAGGCCGAGATCGTCGATCGCGGCCCGTATTCGATCACCCGCAACCCGCTGTACCTGTTCAGCTTCATCGGCGCCTTCGGCATTGGTGCGCAGAGCGGCAGCGTGACCATCGCCCTGCTGTTCGTCCTTGTCGCCCTGCTGGTGTTCTCCCTGACGGTGCAGCGGGAGGAGGCCTTCCTGGCGCGTGAGTTCGGCGAAACCTACCGTGCCTACAAGGCGCGCACGCCGAGGTTCTGGCCCCGCTTCTCGCTCTGGCGCGACGAGGATCAACTGATGATCCGGCCGTCGCTCTTCCTGCTGACCATCCGCGACGGCCTGGTCTTTCTTCTCGCCATCCCCCTGTTCGAGCTGATCGACATGGGGCAGTCGGCCCACTGGCTGCGGGTGTTCGCGCACCTGCCCTGACGCTGCGCGTGGACAGGCGCGACCCGACGTGTTGGGTATCGGCCGACATCCGCCGGAGATTCCCCATGCGCCGTCTCGCCTGTCTCGCCGCCGTGCTGCTGGGACTCTCCGCATGCGACGGCGGAAGCGACCGCGTCCCCGCGCCGGCGACTCCCGCGGAATCGTTCGCCTACAACGCCGCGGGGGACATCTCCGGCTATTACATGCCTCTGGATGAGACGCGCTTCGGCCAGTGGTCGTTTGGGCACGTCTTCGTCGGTCAGGCGGCCGAGTTCGAGGCCTGGGACGGCGGCAGGCGCAGCGCGACCTTCGCGCCCGTCATGCTGGTGTTCGATGACGTCACGAGTCCGCTGACGCAGACCGAGCTCGGAGAAACGCGCAGCGTTTCCGTGCGGGTGCTCCCCACCGTCTACGCCGTGGACGACGTCCAGCTGAGGTTCGAGGGAAGCTCGCCCGAACTGGGACGGGTGATCTTCGACGGCCGCATGGACCAGGGCGCGCTGGCGACCTCGCGGCGCAACCTCGGCGACGAGGGCGTGGTCATGACCGGCTCGCTCAAGGTCGGCGACGCCGCGCCGCAGGCGGTGCGCCTTCGCTGGTGGATGGGCGACTAGGCCGTCGTACCGCCCTCGATCTCCAGCTTGAGACCGAGCGCCTCGGCCGCCGCCTTGCCGCGCTTGCGCGTCTGCTCGCCCAGCAGGACGTCGGCGTAGCCTTCGGCGGCCGACAGGATCAGGCGTTCGTCGCGCGCCTCGGCGCGCGCATTGGCCAGAAGCTGGGGGGAGCGGCCGGAGAGGTCGCAGGCCATGCGGATGGCGAGGCCGACGGCGCGGGCGGAACGACGCTGTTCGTCGGTCAAGAGCCGTCGGACCAGCTCGGGCGACGGAGTCGTCGCCGGGCCGCCGTAGCGGGCGTTGATCGCCGTCGCCAGCCATGCCCGCTCGGCGTGGGTCTGGCCCGGCACGGGCGCACGCAGCACCTGGTCGAAGGCCAGCTCGACGCGATGGTCGGGATGGAGGCGCGCGCCGATGTCGGCCAGCCGGCAGGCGGCGTCCGCCAGCACGGCGTCCCGCTCCGGCGAGAACGACGGCGGCAGGGCGACGAGCATGGGCGCGATCCAGGCCTTCAGCGCGCCCGACAGGGCCGGCGACACGCCCTGCCGGGCTCCCAGGGCCGTGCAGCCGGCGAGGAGGGGATCGGCCGCCGCCGTCTCCGGGTCCAGCGCCTCGTACAGCAGGCCCTCGCGCACCCCCCAGGCCGAGAGCACGATGCGCCTGATGTCCAGCCGGTCGATCAGCCCCTCCAGGACGAGAGCGGCGTGCGGCAGGGTCTCGGCCCTCTTCTTCGTCAGCCCCGGCCACTTCTCGAGGGACTCGCGGGACTGACGGGCGACCAGCCGGGCGGTCTGGCGCGCCTCGGCGGCCTCCATCTCGTACTGGTGGACGATGTGGAGCGGGTAGGCGCTGAGGCTCATGTGGGCCTGGGCGAGCGTGCGCCAGGCGCCGCCGACGGCGTAGAGGGTGTCGGCGCGGAATTCCCGGGCCGGCGCGAGTCGATCGGCGATCTCCGCCCGGCGTCCGTCAAGGTCCAGCGACTCGCCCAGGGAGAAGGGGCCGAGCGGCAGGGTGACGCCGCGTCCCACCTCGCCGTCGCCGATCGGAACGAGCTCGAGGCTGGATCCGCCGAGGTCTCCCACCACCCCCGAAGCATGGGGGATGCCGGCCAGCACGCCGAGAGCGGCGCGACGGGCTTCCTCCTCCCCCGACAGCACCTGCACCTGCAGGCCGGTCTCGGCCGCGACCCTGGCGCAGAATTCCGCCCCGTCCGAAGCCTCGCGGACCGCGGCGGTGGCGGCGACGAAGGCGTGGGACGGCTGCACCCCCTCGAGCACGGCCGCGAACCGCTTCAGGGCGACGAGCGCCTGCTCGACTCCGCCGACCGAGAGGCGACCGGTGCGGGTCAGATCGCGACCGAGCCCGGCGAGCACCTTCTCGTTGAAGACCGTCCAGATGGCGCGGCCTTCGAGGCGGTAAAGCACCAGACGGATCGAGTTGGAGCCGATGTCGATGGCGGCGACGTCGCGGGGCGCGCCGGACGCTGAGCCGAGAGTCTCGGGCATCAATTCTTCTTCCGCTCCGGCCGATCGTAGCGGAGCTGGCCGGGAAGGGTCTTCACCTTGCGGCCGCGCCCGGAAAGGCTGGGGTTGGTCATGAAATACCGGTGCGCCGAGAAGGGGCGCTCCGGATCGATCGGGGCCAGCCGGCGATAGTCGCCATCCGGCTCCAGCACCCAGCTCTGGGCGTCGTCCTTCAGATTGGCGACCATGATCTGGTCCAGCACCTGGTCGTGGACGGTGGCGTTGCGCACCGGCGTCATCAGCTCGACCCGGCGGTCGAGATTGCGCGGCATCCAGTCGGCGGACGAGATGAAGACGGAGGCCCGGTCGTTGGGCAGATCGCGGCCGTTGGCGAAGGCGACGATCCGGCTGTGCTCGAGGAAGCGGCCGACGATCGACTTGACCCGGATGTTCTCGCTGAGGCCTTCCACGCCCGGTCGCAGGCAGCAGATGCCGCGAACCACCAGCTCGATACGCACGCCCCACTGGCTGGCCCGGTAGAGGGCGTCGATAACCTCGGGATCCACGAGGGCGTTGAGCTTGGCCCAGATGGCGGCGGGCTTTCCCTGCGCCGCCGCGGTCATCTCCCGCCCGATCAGGTCGATCAGGGTGCGCTTCATGTTGAGGGGAGAGACGACCAGCGCCTCCAGTTCGTCCGGCTGCGCGTAGCCGGTGATGTAGTTGAAGACCCGGGTGGCGTCGCGGGCGAGCACGGGATCGCAGCTGAACAGGCTCAGGTCGGTGTAGATGCGGGCGGTGATCGGGTGATAGTTGCCGGTGCCGAAGTGGCAGTAGGTCCGCAGCGCCTCGCCCTCCCGGCGCACCACCACGCTCAGCTTCGCGTGCGTCTTGTACTCGACGAAGCCGAAGACGACGTGCACGCCCGCACGTTCCATGGCCCGGGCCCAGCGGAGGTTCGCTTCCTCGTCGAAGCGGGCCTTCAGCTCCACCAGGGCCGTGACGTTCTTGCCGTTCTCGGCCGCCTCGATCAGGGCCGCGACGATGGGGCTGTCCTTGGAGGTGCGGTAGAGGGTCTGCTTGATGGCGATGACGTTCGGATCGCGGGCCGCCTGGCGCAGGAACTGGACCACCACGTCGAAGCTCTCGAACGGGTGGTGGATCAGCATGTCCTTCTCGCGGACGGCGGCGAAGATGTCCCCGCCGTGGTCGCGGACCCGTTCCGGGTAGCGGGGCTCGTAACCCGGGAATTTGAGGTCGGGATGGCCGCCCGGGATCAGTTCCGCCAGCTGCGCGAGGCCCAGCATCCCGTCGACGAGGACGGTATCCTCGGGCGCCGCCTCGAGCTGGCCGGTGATGAAGCTGCGCAGGTCGTCAGGCATGGAAGCCTCGATCTTGATGCGCACGACGGAGCCCAGGCGACGCTGCTTCAGCGCCTCCTCGAACTCCATGACCAGATCCTCCGCCTCTTCCTCGATCTCGATGTCGGAGTCCCGGATCAGCCGGAACACGCCCCGCTCCAGCACGTCACAGCCGGGGAAAAGGTGGTCGATGAACAGGGTCAGCAGGCTCTCGAGGGTGACGAAACGCTTGCGGCCGGGCGTGGAGCGGCCGTCGGTGGCCAGCGGCCAGAAGCGCTTCACCTGGGTGGGGACCGGCACGAGGGCGTACAGCACCCGGGCGTCGCTGCGGCGCTTCACCTTCAGCGCCAGCGAGAAGCCGAGGTTGGGCAGGAAGGGGAACGGGTGCGCCGGGTCGATCGCCATCGGCGTCAACACGGCGAACAACTGGCTGAGGAACTCCGGCTCCAGCCGCTCGCGTTCGGTGCGGGTGATGCGGCCGGCGTCGACCACCTCGATGCCGGCGGACGCCAGCTCCTTGCGCAGCTTGCGCCAGCGCCGCTGCTGCTCCGCCATCAGTCCGCCGGCGGCGCGGTTGACCCGGTCCAGCGTCTCCTGCGGCGTCAGCCCGTCGGCGGAGACCACCCGCACCCGCTCGCGCACCTGGCCCTTGAGCCCGGCGACGCGGGTCATGAAGAACTCGTCCAGATTGTTGGCCGATATGGAGAGGAATCGCAGCCGCTCGAGCAGCGGGTGGGCGGGATTGGCGGCTTCCTCCAGCACGCGGCCGTTGAACGCCAGCCAGGAGATCTCGCGGTTGAAGAAGCGGGCCGGCGAGGCCATCAGCTCTTCGGACAGGTGTAACTGGGGCGCGCGGGAGGAGGGGACCTCCGCCCCGGAGGTGTCGTCGCTGATCGCCGCGTCGCTCATACTTCGGTTCTGACGCGGCCGGCCGGTCGCTGCAACCTCGCTCCGGACAGGAAAACGCCGGTCGGTCGCGGGGACCGGCCGGCGCATGCTCCGTGAACGGACGGCCTACCAGGCCCAGGCGTCGTAGACCACGTCGATGATGTACCCGTCGAACTCGTCGATCAGGTAGATGTGGTTGTCGACGAGGACCCAGCGCGCGCCAGGCGGCGGATAGCCGAGGCCGTAGGTGCGCCAGTCGTTCAGCTGGTACCTCCAGAAGATGGAGGGCAGGTACTGGCCGACGTGCCAGCGCTGGCCCCAGTAGCTGCGCGGCACGCTGTAGTAGCCGTAGCCGGGCGCGAAGTAGAAGCCGATCCGGACCCCCGAGAAGCCGCGCCAGCGCCGGTCATGCCGCCACCAGTCGCGCCCGTGCCGGCGGCTCCAGTCGCGCCGCCAGTGGTCGGCGTTGAAGCGGTTGCGGAACTCGCGGTATTCGCGGCGGTCCTCGCGTCTTTCGCGACGATCCTCCCGCCGGTCCTGGCGCCCTTCGCGACGGTCTTCCCGACGATCCTGGCGCCATTCGCGACGATCCTCGCGCCGCTCCTCGCGACGCTCCTGCCGCCATTCGGGGCGATCGGCGCGCCACTCCTCCCGGCGCTCCTGCCGGTCGTCCCGACGGTTCTCACGCCGCTCCTGGCGATCGCCCCTCCGATCCTCGCGGTTTTCCCGCCGATCCTCCCGGCGGTCCTGCCTGTTCTCGCGACGATCGGCGGGAGCCTCCACCCGCGGAGGGCGGGGCGCCTCCGGCGGTTCAGACTGGGGCGGGCGCGGGCGTTCGGCACGCCGGGGGCGATCCTCCGCCTGCCGCTGGCGCCGTTCCTCGCCGCCGTTCTGCAGGGCGGCGCCGCGCCGGCCG
>MGLK01000003.1:25406-33297 GCA_001794825.1 Caulobacterales bacterium RIFCSPHIGHO2_01_FULL_70_19
CCGGCCGCCCGCCGCTTCGGCATCCTGGGCCAGAACGGCCAGCGGCGCCGCGGCGGGGATGGCGAAGGACGCCAGCGCCGCCGCCACCATGAGTGAGCGTTTCATTCTCGTATGTGTCTCCGCACGCCCCTGTCAGACGGCTTGTCCGCAGCGTCGCGTGGGCATCCTGAACCGTCACTGAACGAAACGGACGGGCGACTTCCGCGTGACGCGAAAACGCCCCGCGGCGAGAGCCGCGGGGCGTGTCGGAGTCGTCGCGCGCGCCGCCGTCTAGAAGACGTCGTAGAGGACGCTCGCGATCAATCCGGTGGCGATGGCCATCAGGACGATGTCGTCGCCGGCATGGACATAACGGTAGCCGCGCGGCGCAGGCCGAAGGCCGTAAACGTACGGATCGCGCACGTAGTAGTGGCGGTAGGCGGGCGGCAAATAGTGGCCGCGCTGCCAGCGATAGCCGTAATAGCGCGGCTCGACCCGGTAGTAGCCGTAGCTGGGCGCGTACCAGTAGCCGTTGCGGCGGCCGGCGTAGTCACGGAAGTCGTTGCGGCCGCGCCACCAGTCACGATCGTTGCGGTCCCAGCGACGTTCGCGACGATAGTCGCGGCGATCGTCGCGACGCTCCTCGCGGAACTCCCGGCGATCCTGGCGTCGGTCCTGACGGTAGTCGCGCCGGCTGTCATACTCGCCCCGGCGCCAGTCGCGGCGATCGTCCCGCCGCTCCCGGCGGAAGTCGCGCCGATCCTCACGACGGTCCTGCCGGTACTCCCGGCGATCCTCGCGGCGCTCCTGACGATACTCGCGGCGGTCGCCGCGGCTCTGAGCCTCGGCCGCCAGCGGGGCGGCGGTGGTCGCCAGCGCCAGGGCGACGATAGCGGCTCTCGTAAAGCGGTTCATGATCGTTCTCCCGTCCACGGCGGCCGCAGCGCGGCTCCGCTCGTCAAGCATGCCAGGACCGTCGACCCCGCCGAATGAACCTGCCCTGAACACCGGCGTCAGGTTGTGCGGGACCGGGGTGAAGCCCATGTCGGGGCCAAGCTGAGGAGCCCGCATGAGCCGCCCGATCCAACTGTGGTACTGGCCCACCCCCAATGGCTGGAAGATTTCCATCGCCCTGGAGGAGATGGGACTGCCGTACGAGATGAAGCCGGTGAACATCGGGAAGGGCGAACAGTTCGCTCCCGCCTTCCTGGCGATAAGCCCCAACGCTCGGATGCCCGCCATCGTCGACCCGGACGGACCCGACGGGCGGCCGCTGTCGATCTTCGAGTCGGGGGCGATCCTGCAATATCTCGGCATAAGGTCCGGACGTTTCTATCCGCAGGACCCCCGGGGCAAGGCCGAGGTCGACCAGTGGCTGTTCTGGCAGGCGGGCGGGCTCGGTCCGATGGCCGGCCAGACGCATCACTTCCGCCAGTACGCGCCGGCGATGACGCTCGACCAGCGGCACCTCGCCTACGGGGTGCGCCGCTACACGGACGAGACCAACCGGCTCTATGACGTCCTCGACCGGCGGCTGGACGGCCGCGAGTACGTGGCCGGGGACTACTCGATCGCCGACATGGCCATCTGGCCGTGGATCCTGCCGGCCCTCCAGGGCCAGGATCTGGCGGACTTCCCCAGCCTCAAGGCCTGGCACGCGCGGGTCGCCTCCCGCCCAGCGGTGATCGCAGGACGAGCCGTGGGCAACGAACTCCGGCGCAATCTCGGGGCGGCCGGGAGGGAGGCGGAGCAAGCCCGCAAGGTGCTGTTCGGCCAGCGCGCCCGGTAACCACTTCGCAAGCTTCCGCTGACTCCCTGTTAGGGGGTGTGAACCGAAGATTGCCGATTGATTTCAGAGGTATTTACGACGGACAGTATTTCGCCGGTGTTCTCTGAAATCGGCTCGTCCTGGTCGGGCTGTTAACTCTAACTTCAATCCGCGGGGCATTTCATCCGTGTCAGAGGGCGGGGCCAGAAGGGCTCCGGTTCGGGAGATACGGTGATGAACGCGCAAGAACACGCGCCGGCGATCAGCGAGGAGCAGGGCCTGCCCCTGCCGACCGCGGACATGAGCGGCGACGACCTGTTCCGTCTGGGCATGATGTATTCGACCGGTCAGGGCGGCTGCCCCATGGACCGGGTCTCGGCCCACATGATCTTCAACCTGGCGGCCATGAAGGGCTCCATCGAGGCGCGCGTCTATCGCCGCGAGATGAGCCAGGAGATGGATCGCGAGGAGATCAGCGAAGCCCAGAAGGCGGCCCGCCGCTGGATCGACGCCGGCGTGGTGACGCTGGCGGCCTGAAGGCGTCGGCAAAGAGGCTATTCCGCTGCCGGGCAGAGCGCCGTCGCAACGGCCTCGACCTCCGAGCCGGGCCCGTGTGGAAGCCGGAAAACGCCCGGCGGCGAAGGCATCCTGAGGCCCTTCAGGTTATTCTCGCTGTAGCGGTTGTCCACTACGGCCCGGGCGCTCCTCGCCGCGCAGTCCAGCCCCCAGATCTGAAACGCCGAGGCGCCGTCCGTCTCGATGCGGACCTGCAGGTTTCCGTCCTCCCGTACAAAGATCTGGCGCACGGGACTGTCCTCGACGAGACGCCAGTCTTCCGGCTGCACAGTATCGCGCCAGTCGCCGTAAACCTGGATCAGAAGCAGCGCGATCGCCATCATCGGCCCGTCCCCATGTACCGTTGGGACCGCGTATCGCGCATCCTGAGGTCGAGCCTAGGCAGCATGCGGCCGGCGAACAACCGCTGCGGCGCGAGCGTCAGGACCCGTCATCCCGGCCGCGCGCTCAGAAGCTCTGGTACTGTCCGCCGATCGCGTAGCTGAAGCCGATGGGCAGGGCGTTGCGGAACTGGGTGATGAAGTTGGCGACCTCGCCCAGCGTCGAGCGGGGGACATAGATGATGTCGCCGCGCCTCAGGGCGACCACCTCGCCGCGGCGCGGCCGCAGGTCCACCGCCCGCATCATGCGCACGCCGCCGGGACCGCGGCGGATCAGCGCCACCTCCTGCGGCCGGGCCGAGGGCAGGAAGTCTCCCGCCTGGATGACCGCCTGGTAGGCGTCGAGGTCGCCGGTCATCTCGACCATGCCGGGCGTACGGACCTCGCCGCCGACCCAGACCCGGATCGGCCCGGCGGCCTTCAGGGTGATCTCGACGACGGGGCGGCGCAGATAGGGCGCGTAAGCGTCCGAAGCGTCGGCCTCCAGTTCGGCGAGCGTGCGGTCGGCGGCCATGAGCTGGCCGGCGAGCGGCAGGGAGATGCGGCCGTCCGGTCCGACGCGGAGGGTGCGGGTCTGCTCAGGCGCGGTCGGGGTCGCCACCTCGATCTCGTCTCCGGGGTAGAGGACGTACTGCGGTTCGGCGTCCGTCCAGTCGGCGAAGCCGATCTCGGGAAACGCGGTCCGATCCGTCGCCTGGATCCTTCCGGCCGGCCCGGGGCCTGCCTGCAGCGGTCGCGGCAGCCGCGCCTCGTAGTCGCCGCCGAAACCGCCGGCGCAGCCGGAGCTCGCTGCGGCGCCGGTCCCGATCAGGCCGAGAAGCACGAGGCGGCGGTCGAGGAACATGGCGGAATCGCTCCGGCGGCAGGACGAGGTGCAAGGTGCGGCGCCATGGGTAACCCATGGTTAACGCCGGTGGGCGAAGGCTGCCGATGTCAGTCCCGTTCGATGGAATCAGTCCGCCCACATGCGCACGACGGCCTACACCACAGTCCGCCCGCGCTACGGCTTCGCTGACGTCGTCGGCCTGTTGTTCCGCGAACTGCTGCTGATGATCGTCGTCTTCCTGGCGATCTTCGCGATCGGCACCGCCGCGGTGCTTACGCTGAAGAAGTCCTACACCGCCTCGGCCAGCGTCTACGCCGGGGTCGGGCAGGAGTACGTCTACCAGCCGCGCATGGCGGGGCAGGCCGAACGGATCGGCCAGGCGCCCGAGGCCGACGCGGTCGCGCAGTCGGAGGCCGCCATCCTCGGGAGCCTGGAGGTCAAGCGCCGCACTGTTCGGGCGCTGGGGCCGGAGGCGATCCTCGGGGAAGGCGCGGGCGGCACGGCCGCCGAGCGGGAAACCGCGGCCCTCAAGGTTCTGGACAACAATCTCGGCGTCGGCACCACGCCGGGCAGCGCCATCATCTCCGCCTCCTACCGCTCGGGCGATCCCCAGCGGGCCGCGCGGGTGCTCAACGCCCTCATCGACGCGTATCTCGTGCGCCGGCGCGAAGTGTTCCGCGACCGCGCCGACCCCGCTCCCTACGCGGCGCAGCGCGAGGCATTCGAGGACGAGCTCGCCGCCGCGGATGCGGCCTACACCGCCTTCCTGCAGTCGAACGACATCGGCGACTTCGCCACGGCCAAGGCGACCCTGGCGGCCAACTTCCAGACCGTTTCGGCCGAGACCCTGTCGGTGCGCGCCCAGCTCAACCAGGCCAGCCAGCGACTTGCGACGCTCGAGGCGCAGCTGGCGCAGCAGCCGGCGGAGGTGGTGCTGCAGCAGGACCTGAACATCTCGGCCCAGGACCAGATCCTGCAGTTGCGCACCCAGCGCGAGAACCTGCTCGCCCGCTATACGGAAGACGCCCAGCCCGTGCGCGACATCGACGAGCAGATCGCGCAGCTGCAGGCGTTCGTTGCGACCGGCACAGCCGTCGGCGCCAAGGAGGTTCGCACCGGGCCCAGCGCGATCTTCACCGAGATCGAGACCGCGCGCATCAACGCCGCGGCGGATCGGGACGCCCTCGCGGCGCGGCTGCGGGTGCTCGAAAGCCAGCTGTCGACGCTGCGCGGCCGTCTGGCGGAGCTGACGCGGCTGGAGTCGACCCACTCCACCCTGGCGGGCAATCGCGAGACCCTGACCGCCGCCATCCGCGACTTCCAGCAGCGCGAGAGCCAGTCGCGCGCCGAGCGCGCCCTGGTGGCGGCCGGGGCGGACAACGTCACCGTGATCGAACGCGCGCAGGCTCCGACCCGGGGCAGCAGCCTGAAGGCGCCGCTGCTGGCGGTGGTCTTCCTGTTCGCCGCCTTCACTGCGCTGTGCGTCGGCCTGCTGCGGGTGTTCACGCGGCGCGGTTACGCCACACCCGCCTCTGCCGGGCGGACGCTGGACCTGCCGGTGCTGGCCGTGGCTCCGGTGAAGGCCCATTGATCGGCCCGTGCTACCGTGTGGCGAAATGAGTGGCGCGTAGAGATTCGATGGTCGATCTGACATCCGAGATGGCCGCTCTGTGGGCCGCGCTGGGACCAGCGCCCGGCCATCGCGGCCGGGTGATACAGATCGCCGCCGCCACCACCGGCGAAGGCGTCTCGACCGTCGCCCGCGAGTACGCCCGCCTGGCGGCGGTGCGTGCGCGCAAGCCGGTCTGGCTGATCGACGCCGACCTGTCGCAACAGGGCCAGCTTGAGGCGGTCGCCGCCCAGCCGGAGCGCTTCGGCCGCATGGGCAAGGCCGCCGTAGCGACGCCGGACGGCTCGATCTTCTTCGCCATCACGCCGCGCCTCACGGACCGCGGGGGCAAGCCGGTTCACCCGGCCCGGCTGGTCACGGCCCGCCCCTTCCTGGGCGGGCGGCTCTGGGTGACCCGTTTCGCGGGAGAGCACCTGCGGTCAGGCCAACGCGCCGAGGTCGTCGCGGACGCGCGATACTGGGATGTTCTGAGGCGCCACGCCGACACCGTGGTCATCGACGCTCCGGCCGCGGATCGGAGCGACGCCGCCATCACCCTGGCCCCGTTCGTGGACGCCACGGTCCTGGTCGTCGCCGCGGGCGCCGCCGAGCCCGGCGAGCCTCTTGTGCTGCGGGACGAGATCGAGGCGGTGGGCGGCAGGATCGCCGGCGTGGTGGTGAACCGCTCGACCTACCAGCCGCCGGGCTTCCTGCGACGGCTCACAGGCTGAGTCAGGCGCTCCGGTCGAGGCGCGCCAGCTCACGCGCTCCGTAGAACTGTGGCTCGAAACCCTTCATCCAGAACAGTTTCCCGATCCCCCGGGCTGTGCGGTCGTAGAACTCCGCCCGACGGGGGCTCCGCGCCAGGGTCAAAGCCGTCGCGATCACGCCCCAGACCGTCGCCTGGGCCGCCCCGATGATCATCCACCGGATCACCGCCGGCCAGTCCCGTGCGGCGGCGGCGGTCTGGCTTGGGCCCTGACCGTAGGCGAAGGCGCGGGCGAGGGTGTAGCGAAGGGTCGCCCGGTGGGGCGGCGCGAACTCCTCGACCCAGGCGTCCGCGGCCCAGCCGAACCGGCCGCCGCGCGCCTTCACGGCGGCGAAGAGCGCGTCGTCCTCGCCGCCGATGTGATCGGAGGCCGTGTTGAACGGGGCCTCGCCCGGCAGGGCCGTCCGGCGGAGCATGAGGGAATTGCCGCACCCGAACGGTTGATCGATCAACCCGTCGGCGGCCGGCCCGACGCGGCCGAAGAAGCGTTCCAGATACGGCTGAAGCCATGGCGCCGCCCCGGGCGCCCGCCCGGCGATGGGGCCGAACACCACATCCGCCCCGGTGCGCTCCTGAGCCTCGATCAGGGCGGACAGCCAGCGGGGGGAGGCGACCTCGTCGTCGTCAAGGAAGGCGATCAGCGGGGCGTCGGCAGCGGCGAGACCGGCGTTGCGGGCGGTGGCCACGCCGGGGACCGGCGAGTGGCGATAGACCAGCGGCCAGGGGGCGTCCTCGCGGAGCCGCGCCACGGTCGCCGCCGCCGAGCCGGTCGGGTCGTTGTCGACGACGACGATGGCCGCCACGCGGTCGGCGACCCGCTGCTGGCCGAAGATCGACCGGACCGCCCGCTCCAGACCCTCCGGGCGCCGCAGGGTGGGGATGATGACGGCGACGTCGGCCATCAGACGGCGTCCGCATAGAGGGCGGCCCGGTAGAGCCGGAGGGAGAAGGCGCGGGCGCCGACGGGAAGCCAGCCGACGCGGGCGGCACGTCGCATCAGCCGTCGCAGGACGGGCAAGGCCGGGACGCGGCCCAGCAGGCGGGCGGCGCGATAGCTGGGCCAGGCAGCGACGAACTCCGGATGGCGTGACGCCATGCGAGCGAAATTCGGAGCCGACTGCTCGTACTTACCCGCCAGCGCCTCGACCGTGTCGAGGCCCATGTGGGTGGCCGGATTGTCGACGTGGACGATCGGGAAGCGGCGCGAGACCCGCATGGCCCATTCCACGTCCTCCCAGCCCCAGCCGGTGAAACCCGGATCGAAGGCCTCGGCCTCGAACACGTCCCGGCGGACCAGCAGGTTGGAGGTGTAGACGTACTTCGCCGGCTGGCGCGAGCGCTCGGGCGCCGCGACGCACTCCGATCTGGCCGCCAGCGCCCGGTGCACGGCGAAGCGCGGTTCATCCGGGGCCTGCAGCAGGGAGAAGCCGCCGAAGGCCACCGCGGGCGCGTCGTGGGCGACGAGGTCGGCCCACGCCCTGAGGAAGTCAGGGCGATCCGGGCGCATGTCGCTGTCGAGGAAGAGCAGGCTCCCGCCGCGGGCGGCCGAGGCGAGGCGGTTGCGCCCCCGGGCGCGGCCCTCATTGGCGACCAGGGTAATCAGCCGCGCGGGGAGGGCCATGGCGCGGATCTGCTCCGCGAGGCGACGGGTCAAAGCCGTGTCGGCGGTGCCGTCGTCGAGGACGACGATCTCGACCGCGCCGTCCAGCGAGACGGCTTCCGCGTCCAGCCGGCGCAGCAGATCGGACGGGTCGTCGCGCAGGAAGGGGATGAGTACCGACACGGACGGCCGGGCGGCAGGCCAGGCGGCGTTGTCGAGGATCTTGGCGCGGCTCATGCGGCGGCCCTCCTGGCGCGCAGGCGGACCAGCAGGCGGCCCGCGAGGTCGCGTACGCCGGCGGCGTTCAGCGCAAGGGCCGCGAAAGCGTAGACGACGGCTCCCGTGGTTGCGTCGAGCGCCAGCTCCGCGAGCCCGCCGATCGGC
>MGLK01000003.1:33315-53403 GCA_001794825.1 Caulobacterales bacterium RIFCSPHIGHO2_01_FULL_70_19
CACGACGGCCGCCATGACGCCGGTCGCCATCGCGCAGCGGACGAGGCTGTCCCAGGCCATCGGCAGGGCCAGAACCCGGCGTCCCATCAGGAGGGTCGCCGCCAGGCCGAGCGCGAAGCTGGCGGCCGTGGCCCACGCCGCCCCCATCAGGCCGAAGCGGGGGACGAGGATCAGGTTGAGGACGACGTTGGCGGCGGCCGGCAGGGCCATGGCGGCGAGCAGCCGCTTCGTCCGCCGCCCGAGGGTGAAGGCCTGGCCGAAATAGTAGGCCGTGAGGCCGTAGAGCAGGGCGGACAGGGCGATCCACGGCGTGATCGACGCGGCGGCGACGCGCAACTCCTCGCCGATCAGCACCTCGGCCAGCGGCCGGGCGACCAGCGCCACCCCGGCGGCGGCGGGCAGGCCGATGAGGAGGAAGGTCGACAGCTGTTCGCGCGCCGCTGTCCTCAGCCGCTCGGCGCCGCCGCGCTCCAGCGCCATGACCAGGGCGGGCTGGCCGGCCGAGCCCAGCCAGAGGAACAGCACGTCGAGGGTCCGGTTCGCGATCGAGTAGCCGGCGTGATAGGCGCCCACCGCCGCCTCGTCCATGAAGGCGGCCAGCAGGAAGCGGTCGGTCGAGGCGAGCACCACCGTCAGCGCCAGCGAGGCCGCGATCGGATAGCCGTAGGTGGCGTAGCTGCGGACGCGTTCGGGCTCCACCCGGCCGCCGCGCGCCTCGCGCAACTCGCCGGGCAGGACGAAGGGCAGGGCGAGCAGGGGCGCCAGTCCGAGGCCGAGCAGGGGCGACGCGGCGCCGGCTCCGGCGAGGGCGAAGCCGACGCCGATGACGAGGCCTCCGACAGTCGTGCCCATGTCCAGCCCGGCCGCCTTGCCGACTTCTCCTGCGGCCCGGTAGCGCTCCTGTCCCAGCTTGACGAGGCAGCGGACGGGCACGCCCGCAAGGCCGGCGGCGAGGGCGATGCGGAACAGCGCGTCGCCCGGCCACAGCCACAGGGCCAGGGCGGCCGCGGCGAGAAAGCCCGCGGACAGCGCAAAGGCGACCCGGTAGAGGCTGGCGAAGTGGCCCTTCAGTCCGTCACCGGGCGTCTCAGCGGCCCAGAAGCGGGCCATCGCCGCCTCCAGCCAGCTGAACACGGCCACATGGGCGAGGGTGACCACCGAGAAGGCGAGGGCGTAGAGGCCGAACTCGGCTGGCTCCAGCAGACGGGTGAACAGGACGATGGTCAGGAAACCGACCACGCCCTGGACGATGTTGGCGGGCAGGTAGCCCCAGACGCCCTTCCAGAACATCAGCCGCCCCGAGTCACCGGACCGCCGCGCGGTCGCCGAGCAGCACCGGCACGGTGACGGCCATGATCCACAGATCCATCCACAGGCTCTGGCGCTCGACGTAGTCGATATCGAGCTGCACCCGGCGGCGCACGTCCTGGGCGGTGTGGAGGGGGCCGCGCGAACCGTTGACCGCCGCCCAGCCGGTCATGCCGGGCTTGATCCGGTGGCGGTGGGCGTACTCGGCGACCAGACGGGCGGACTCCACGTGGCCCGTCTTCATCCCGATGGCGTGCGGGCGGGGGCCGACCAGCGACATCTCGCCCCGGATGACGTTGATCAGCTGGGGCAGCTCGTCGAGGCTGGTCTTGCGGATGAAGCGGCCGATCCGGGTGACGCGGTCGTCGTCGTGGGTGACCTGCCGGCTGGCGGTCGCGTCGGCGGTCTCGTGCCGCATGGAGCGGAACTTCCAGACGACGATCTCTTCCTGGTTGAAGCCGTGGCGGCGCTGGCGGAACAGGATCGGGCCCGGACTGTCGAGCCGGATGGCGAGGGCGATCAGCCCCATCAGCGGGGCCAGCAGCACGAGGGCGACCAGGCCCAGGACGAGGTCCTGGAGTCGTTTGTTGAAGGCGCGGCGGTCCGCGTCCACCGGACCCTGCACGTCGGCGAGGGGCGCAGCGGCCAGCCGGTCGAGGGCGGAGGCGGTCTCGGCCGGACCGTCGGGCTCGACCAGCAGGGTGACCTCGTTGGGCAGCACCCGCAAGCGCGCCGTCAGGTCCCGCACCCGCGCTTCGGCGCGGGGATCGATGGCCAGCACGACGCGGTCGACGTAGGGCGTCATGCGGTGGGTGAGCAGATCGTCCGACGTCCCCAGCACCGGCACCCCGGCCACGGTCTTCGGCGCGCGGGCCAGACGGTCGTCGAAGATGCCGAGGACGTTGAGGTCGCGCCGCTGCAGCGCCTCCCGGATCAGGGCTTCGGCCCGCCGCGTGGCCCCGACCAGGACGATGTTGGGCGTCAGGGCGCCGCTGGCCCTCCAGCGGCCGACCAGGTCGCTCCAGCCGGTGTGCAGGGCGTTGAGGGTGATCAGCACCAGCCCGGCCCAGACCAGGTAGGCGGTCCACTGGGCCTGGGCGGCGTTGAGCAGGGCCGCGACCGCCATGGCCGCCGCCGCGCCCACGGCCACGATCGCCGCCACCGACGCCAGATGCACGGCCGTGCGCTGGCCGCGCGCGAAGCGGTAGCGGCCGGTGGAACGCATCAGTCCAAGGGTGGTCGCCGCCCCGGCGACGAAGGGGGCGACCCGCCAGATCTCGACCTGCGCCAGGGGGCCGGACGAGGCCGCCCACGCGACCAGCAGGGTGACGGCGACGACGGCGAGCACGTCGAAGGCGCGGAAGTAATGCGCGGCGAGCCGTGAGGCGTGGCGCTGGCGGGCGTTGAGCCAGACCTCAGGCCGGAACGGGCCGCGTCGGGAGGAGTCGTCGCCGACGGTCGCGGCGCTCGCCGCCCAGGCCCGCAGGCGCGCGGCGTCGGCCCCGGCGGGCGGCGCGTCGGCGACGGTGAGGCGGCTGGCGGCGTCGGTCATGCGGTCCGGCGGTAGGTTCGCCGTGAGCCTGCACGTCCCGCCTCACTGTCGCGTTAACGTCCCTTCCGGCCAGACCCGTTGCGCCGGCCCGCGCGCTCCGCTAAGCACGCCGCCTGCCGGAGACGTGGCCGAGTGGCTGAAGGCAACGGTTTGCTAAATCGTCGTACCCTGTAAGGGGTACCGAGGGTTCGAATCCCTCCGTCTCCGCCAGAACCTCCCCGACAATCCTGCACCTTGCCGTCCACGACCGCCCGTCGTTCGCCGTGGCGCCCCCCCTGTGCATGGCTCCGGTCGAACCAAACCGGGGTTCGCGGATTCAGATGGCGTCGTCCAAGGAGTCCCGCGATGTCCCCCCAACCCCCTCCGCCGCCGTCCGTCGGCCGCTCACGGTTGAAGGTCCTGATCGCCGGCCCCGTGGCGGCGGTCGCCATCCTGGGTCTCGGGGCGGCGGGCGCCGCAGGCCTGCCGGGCGGCGGCGGCGCGGTGGCGTCCATGGGTGAAGGGCTGCGAATCGAGGTGGTGCAGCCGCCGGCCCCCGAGATCGAGCCGGGATCGAGGATGGATGTCGGCGAGCTTGTGGACGGGTACCGGCACGTGAGCTTCGAGCGCCCGGATTTCCGGGATCGCTTCGAAGAGTTCTACGCCGACGCCTGGCTGGAGCCCCTTCCGCCGCTGCCGGACCCTCCCCGCTGGCGCCGGGAAACGCGTCCGGCGGAACACCCGCCGGCCGAGCTGAGGCCGACTTCCCCGCAGCCGTCGATGGAAGAGCGATCGAGGCCGGCGAACCCCTACGGCTTCGATGCTCCGTCCCCGGACTATCACGCCGAGCGCCGCGCTCGCCGCGAGCGCATGGCGCGGCTCGAGGCCCGGCGGGCGGCGGTCCGCGCCTACGTGGAGGACGGGGTCGTCTGGCGATCCGTCCCGGACTATGGACCGCGGCCGCGGCTGGAGCGGGAGACGGCGTTCTACTGACCGCCCCGGCGACGAAGCGCCACGCGAACTTGACCCCGCGTGATCTTGGCAGGCGACCCCGCCCGGTCTAGGTCGGGGCCTTCACCGTCCTCAGGAGAGACGTTCATGGCTGACCTGGCCTCCGTCACCGAACACATCCGCGGCGCCGTCGGCGACAATTCCGGTCTGGGCAAGACCGTGAAGATCGACCTCGGCGACACCGGCAAGATCTTCATCGACGGGGCCTCGGTCCCGAACAGCGTCACCAATGAGGACAAGCCGGCGGACGCCACCGTCTCGATCTCCTGGGACGACTTCATGGCCCTGTCCGAGGGCCGGCTGGACCCGATGATGGCCTTCATGCAGGGCAAGCTGAAGATCGCCGGCGACATGATGATCGCCCAGAAGCTGGCCCCGCTGCTGAAGCGCTGAGCTTGAGCTGAGGCAAGGAACATGACGGCGCGGCGTCCCAGGATGCCGCGCCGTTTCTCTATCGAGACAGGACTGACGCCATGGATTTCCGCCACAGCGACCGCGCCCTGGAATGGCAGGACCGCCTGCGCCGCTTCATGGACGAGCGGGTGCTGCCGCGCTCGGCCGAGTACTGGGCCCAGGTGCGCGAGGACCACACGCGCCAGCCGCCGGTGATGGAGGAGATGAAGACGCAGGCCCGCGAGGCGGGGCTGTGGAACATGTTCCTGCCGGGCGACCACGGCGCGGGCCTGACGAACCTGGAGTACGCGCCGCTGGCCGAGATCATGGGCCGGGCCCTGTGGTCGGCGGAGGTGTTCAACTGCAACGCGCCGGACACCGGAAACATGGAGGTGCTGCACCTCTACGGCGACGAGGTGCAGAAGCGGCGCTGGCTGGAGCCGCTGATGGCCGGCGAGATCCGCTCGGCCTTCCTGATGACCGAGCCCGAGGTGGCCTCGTCCGACGCCACCAATATCCGTACACGGATCGAGCGCGACGGCGACCACTATGTGATCAACGGCCGCAAGTGGTGGTCGACCAACATGGGCCACCCCAACGTCGCGGTGACCATCGTCATGGGCAAGACCGACCCGGATGCGGCGATCCACGCCCAGCAGTCGATGATCATCGTGCCCGTGGATGCGCCCGGCTTCCGGGTCGAGCGCATGCTGTCGGTGTTCGGCTACGACGAGCGGCCGGTGGGCCACGCCGAGGTGGTGCTGGAGAACGTCAGGGTGCCGGCGGAGAATCTGATCGCCGGCGAGGGGCGCGGCTTCGAGATCGCCCAAGGGCGTCTGGGGCCGGGCCGGATCCACCACTGCATGCGCACCATCGGCGCCGCCGAGCGGGCGCTGGAGCTGATGGTCGAGCGCCTGCTGTCGCGTACGGCCTTCCGCAAGACCCTCGCCGAGCACTCGGTCTGGGAGCAGCGCGTCGCCGACGCGCGGACCGACATCGAGATGTGCCGGCTGCTGGTGCTGAAGGCGGCCTGGATGATGGACGAGGTCGGGGCCAAGAACGCCAAGTCCGAGATCGCCCAGATCAAGGTCGCCGCCCCGCGCATGGCGCTGAAGGTGATCGACGACGCCATCCAGGCCTTCGGGGGCGCCGGCGTGTCGGCGGACACGCCGCTGGCCGAGATGTACGCCATGGTGCGCACCCTGCGCATCGCCGACGGCCCCGACGAGGTGCACAACCGCACCATCGCGCGGCTGGAGTACGCGAAGCACGGCGGCCGCGGCTGAGATCCTCGCCATTGCTTCGCCTCGCGGCCGGGCCATATCGGGGCGATGGCGATGCGAGGTGAGCGGTCGGGACGCAGGTCCGATCCGGTGGCGAAGGCGGCGGGCGCGGGGACGCCCGAACGATCCGGAGGACCCGGGACGCTTCCGGCGTTGCTGGACCTGGCGCGGCTGGTCGGCCGCTCCGGAGCGCCGCAACTGCGGATCCGCCTCGCCGCGGCGGTGGCGATGACGCTGGGCGGCAAGGCGCTGAACGTGCTGGCGCCGCTGGTGCTGGGCGCGGCGGTCAACCATCTGGCGGCGGGGCAGGGGGCCGGCGTCGCCTTCGGCCTCGGCTTCGCCGCCTTCGCCCTCGGCTGGGCCTTCGTGCGCCTGCTGGCCGCGGTGGCGCCGAACGCGTCGGACGTGGTGTTCGCGCCGGTGCGGGCGGCGGCCCAGCGCACCGCGGCGGCCGAGACCTTCGCCCACGCCCTCAGCCTGTCGCTCGACTTCCATCAGACCAAGCGGTCGGGGGCCTTGTCGCGCACCATGGACCGGGGCTCGCGCGCCGTGGACTTCCTGCTGCGCATCCTCGCCTTCAACCTCGTGCCGACGGGGGTCGAGCTGGTGCTGGCCGCGGGCGTGCTGGCGGGCAAGTACGACTGGCGCTTCGGCGCGCTGGCGGTGGCGGTGGTGGCGATCTACGCGGTCTCGACCTTCGCCCTGTCGAACTGGCGGATCGAACACAGGCGCGAGATGAACACCGCCGACACCCAGGCCGCCGGCGTCTCGGTGGACGCCCTGCTCAACTACGAGACGGTGAAGTCGTTCGGCGCCGAGGCGCGGGCGGCGCGGGCGTACGACGCGGCGCTGGGCGACTACACCCGCGCCGCCCTGAAGGCGAACAGCTCGCTGGCCCTGCTCAACATCGTCCAGGCCACGATCATGAACGTCGGGCTCGGCGTCATGGCGGTGATGGCCGGGTTCGAGGCCTCGGCCGGCCGCATGGGCCCGGGCGACGTCACCGCGGCGGTGCTGATCATGATCTCCCTCTATGCGCCGCTGAACATCCTCGGCTTCGCCTACCGGGAGATCCGTCAGTCCTTCATCGACATGGAGGAGATGCTGAAGGTGACGCGGCAGACGCCGCAGGTGGCGGACGCGCCGGGCGCGGGCCCACTGGTCCGCGCGGCCGGAGTCCAGGGCGCGGCGCTTGCGTTCGAGGACGTCGGCTTCCGCCACGACGCCCGCGCCAACGGGCTGGAGGACGTCAGCTTCGTCGCCCCGGCCGGCACGACCACGGCGCTGGTCGGCCCCTCGGGCTCGGGCAAGTCGACGATCGTCAAGCTGGCCCTGCGCCTGCTCGATCCGCAGGAAGGACGGGTGCTGATCGACGGGCAGGACGTGCGCTCGGTGACCCAGGAGTCGCTGCGCACCGCCGTGGCCCTGGTGCCGCAGGACGTGGCCCTGTTCAACGACACCCTGCGCGCCAACATCGGCTTCGCCCGGCCGGAGGCGGACGAGGCGGCGATCTGGGCCGCCGCCGAGGCCGCCGAGCTCGCCGACTTCATCGGAGCCCTGCCGCAGGGCCTCGACACCGTCGTCGGCGAGCGGGGGCTCAAGCTGTCCGGCGGCGAACGTCAGCGGGTCGGCATCGCCCGGGCCCTGCTGGCCGATCCGTGCATCCTGATCCTCGACGAGGCGACCAGCGCGCTCGACAGCCGCACCGAGGCGGCGATCCAGAAGACCCTGCGCAAGGTTCGGGCCGGCCGCACCACCCTGGTCGTGGCCCACCGGCTGTCGACCATCGCCGACGCCGACCAGATCCTGGTGCTCAAGGCCGGTCGCATCGTCGAGCGGGGCGCCCACCATGAGCTGGTGGCGCGGCAGGGCGGGGAGTATGCGGCGCTGTGGCGCAAGCAGACCCGGGGCGCGCGCGGGCTGGCCCAGCCGGCCTGAGGCGGCGGATCAGGCGGCGCGACCGATGGCGTAGAAGCGGTCGGCCCGCGCCTTGCGGATCTCGTCGGCCGAAAGCCGGGACATCGCCTCCAGCTCCTCCGCCAGCGCGTCCCCGACCTGCCCGAGGGCCGCGACGCGGTCGGCGTGGGCGCCCCCGACCGGCTCGGGGATGATGCGGTCGACGATGCCGAGCTCGACGAGGTCCGGGGCCGTGATCTTCATCGCCATGGCGGCGTCCCTAGCCCGGGCGCCGTCGCGCCACAGGATGCCCGCCGCGCCTTCCGGCGAGATGACCGAATAGATCGAGTGCTCGAGCATCAGCACGCGGCTGGCCGCGGCGATGGCGATGGCCCCGCCGGAGCCGCCCTCGCCGGTGATGGTGGCGATCGAGGGCACGCCAAGGGTCAGGCACCGTTCGGTGGAGCGGGCGATCGCCTCGGCCTGGCCGCGTTCCTCGGCGCCCAGGCCCGGATAGGCGCCGGCGGTGTCCACGAAGCTGAGCACCGGCAGGCCGTACTGCTCGGCCAGGTCCATCAGCCGCACCGCCTTGCGGTAGCCTTCGGGTCGGGCCATGCCGAAGTTGTGGGTCAGGCGGGTCTGGGTGTCGTGGCCCTTCTCGTGGCCCATGATGACCACAGCCCGGCCCCGGAAGCGGGCGAGGCCGCCGAGGATGGCCTGGTCGTCGCCGAACTGCCGATCCCCCTTCAGCTCCACGAAATCAGTGAACAGGCTTTCGACGTAATCCACGAAGTGCGGCCGCTGCGGATGCCGCGCGACCTGGGTTTTCATCCACGGATCAAGGTCGGCGTAGATCTTGCGGCGCAGCTGTTCGGCCTTCTTGCGAAGGCCCCCGATCTCGGCCTCGAACGAGCCGGCGGACGAGGAGAGCAGGGACAGCTCCTCGATCTTGGCCTCCAGCTCGGCGATGGGCTTTTCGAAGTCGAGGTAGTGCGTGGCCATCAAGGCGTCCGGTCAGGTCGCGCCGCGGCGGCGCATCGGAAGGCGGCGGAACCTAGTCAGGTCAACGCCGGGGGGCAAGCGGCGGTTCAGCCGTCGCGGGCGAGGGGGTGCTTCTCCCGCACCGTCCGGGTCAGCCGGTCTGTGGCGACGTGGGTGTAGATCTGGGTGGTGCCGATGTCGGCGTGGCCCAGCAGGGTCTGGACGACGCGCAGGTCCGCACCGCCCTCGAGCAGGTGGGTGGCGAAGGCGTGACGCAGGACGTGCGGGCTGATCCGCGCCGGGTCGATGCCGGCGTCGACGGCGGCCCGGTCGAGCAGCTGGGCGAAGCGGCGCGGCGTCAGATGGCCGCGGCCGGCGGGGGAGGGGAACAGCCATGGGCTGTCCGGCGTCTCCGGCTTGCGCGCGGCGTCGCGGGCCCCGAGCCAGGCCTTCGTCGCCTCGCGCGCCGAGGCGTTCAGTGGGGCGAGGCGCTCCTTGCCGCCTTTGCCGCGCACGATCAGGTATGCCGGATCGCGCCGCACGGCCTCGGCCTTCAGGGCCAGCAGCTCGGAGACGCGCAGGCCGGAGGCGTAGGCCAGTTCGACGAGGGCGACGAGACGGAGACCGGCGGCGCCGTCGCGGGCGGCGGCGGCCGTAAGCAGTCGCTCGATCTCGTCGCGGGAGAGGGACTTTGGCAGGGACCGGCCCTGTTTCGGAGCGTCGAGGCGGCGCGAGGGATCGTCGCTGCGCCAGCCCTCGCCGAGGGCGAAGCGGTAGAATTGGCGCACGGCGGCGCGGCGCCGGGCCTGGGTGGCCGGCGACAGGCCGCGGGCGCCGAGCCCGGCGTACCAGGCCTCCACCGCCGCCTCGTCGGCGCCCATCAGCCCGCCGGCCACGCCGCCTTCGGCGTCGGCGAGGTCGCGGCCGTAGGCGGCCAGGGTGTGCGGCGAGGCGGCGCGCTCGACCGCCATCATCTCGAGAAAGGCCTCGATCTGGGGCGTGGTCATGGCGCGGCGTGCTTTGCGGCCGCGCGGCTTCGTGTAGAGGGTGGCGGAGCCATGCCTGCGAACGACCTCGAACCGATTCCCGTCCAGGAGCGCACCATAGCCCTGGTCGGGCTCATGGGCGTGGGCAAATCGACGGTCGGGCGCCGGCTGGCGCGGCGGCTGGGGCTGCCGTTCGCGGACGGGGACGTCGAGATCGAGGCCGCGGCGGCCATGACCGTGTCCGACATCTTCGCGCAGTACGGCGAGAGCGAGTTCCGGGCCGGCGAGGCGCGCGTGATGCGCCGGCTGCTGGAGGGGCCCCGCAAGGTGGTCGCCACCGGCGGCGGGGCGATGCTGAACCCCGAGACGCGGGCGCTGATGAAGGCGCGGGCGGTGACCGTCTGGATGCGCGCGGACCTGGCCATCGTGGCCCAGCGGGTGCAGCGGCGCGACACGCGCCCCCTGCTGCGCGGACGGGATCCGCTGGAGGCGCTGGCCCAGCTGGCCGAGGCGCGGTACCCGGTCTACGCCTCGGCGGACCTGGTGGTGGACGTCACCGGCGGCGCCCACGCCGAGGCCGTCGAGGCGATCGTTCAGGCGCTGGAGGCGCATGGAGTCCTGGAGGCCCGCCCGTGACCAGCCGAATCCCTGTCTCCGGCGCAGGCTTCCGACCGTACGAGGTGATCGTCGGCCGCGGGCTGCTGGGTTCGCTCGGGGCGGAGATCGCCCCGTTCGCGCGGGGTCGGACCGCGGTGGTCACGGACGAGACGGTGGCGGCGCTCCATGGCCCGTCGGCGCTTGCGGCGCTGGAGGCGGCGGGCGTGCGGGCGCGGCTGCTGACCGCGCCGCCGGGCGAGAGCTCGAAGTCGTTCGGCGAGCTGGAGCGGGTGCTGGACCGGCTGGCCGCCTTCGGGCTCGACCGAACCGATCTGCTGATCGCGCTCGGCGGCGGCGTGGTCGGCGACCTCGCCGGACTGGCGGCGGCGCTCTACATGCGCGGCATCGACTTCGTCCAGGTCCCCACCACCCTGCTGGCGCAGGTGGACTCCTCGGTCGGAGGCAAGACGGCGATCGACACGCCCCGGGGCAAGAACCTCGTCGGCGCCTTCCACCAGCCGCGGCTGGTCGTCGCCGACATCGACCTGCTGGCGACCTTGCCCGGGCGGCAGGTGCGCTCCGGCTGGGCGGAGGTGCTGAAGCACGGGCTGATCTGCGACGCGCCCTTCTTCGACTGGCTGGCGGGGGAGGGCGCCGCGGGGGCGTCGGGAGATCCGGCGGCGCTGGAGCGCGCGGTGGTGCGATCGGTGGAGATCAAGAGCGCGGTCGTGGGCGAGGACGAGAGGGAGGCGGGCCGGCGCGCCCTGCTCAACCTCGGCCACACCTTCGGTCATGCCCTCGAGGCCGAACTCGGCTTCGACGAGACCCGGCTGACGCACGGCGAGGCGGTTGCGCTGGGCTGTGTCCTGGCTTTCCGGTACTCGGCGGCGGAGGGCCACTGTCCGCCCGGCGACGCCGAGCGCGTCGCCGGCGCCGTGGCCGCCGCGGGATTGCCGACCCGTCTGGCAGAGGTGGGTTCGTTCGACGCCGACGCCCTGCTGAAGCGGATGGCGGGCGACAAGAAGGCCGAGGGCGGACGGCTGACGCTGGTGCTGGCGCGGGGCGTCGGCGAAGCCTTCGTCCAGAAGGGCGTCGACCGGGAGGGCGTCGGGGCCTTCCTGCGCAAGGAAGGGGCGGCGTGAGCCGGATGGAGCTGGCGGCGGCGGTGCTGGAAGACCGCTTCGTGCGGCTGGAGCCGTTTTCGGAGGCCCTGCGCGAGGAGGTGCGTGCGGCGCTGGATTGCGATCCCGAGGCCTGGGAGATCATGGTCGGCGCCGCCTGGGGTCCCCATTTCGACGGCTGGTGGGCGTCGGCGATGGCGGGAATGGCCAGCGGAAGCCGGATTCCGTGGGCGGTGCGCCGCAGGGCGGACGGCCGGGTGGTCGGCACCAGCAGCCTGTATGAGATCCGGCCGGAGCATCGCCGCTGCGAGATCGGCTCGACCTTCTACCGGCCGGAGGCGCGGGGCGGGCCGGTGAACCCGGCCTGCAAGCGGCTGCTGCTGGGCCATGCCTTCGACGCGGGGGCCGTGCGGGTCGAGATCATCACCGACGCGATCAATCCCGGCAGCCAGGCGGCGATCCGCAAGCTGGGCGCCCGCGACGAGGGCGTCCTGCGCAAGCACAAGATCACCTGGACGGGGCGGATCCGGGACACGGCCCAGTTCGCCATCCTCGACGAGGACTGGCCGGCGGTGAGGGCGGGGCTGGAGGCGCGGCTGGCGGCCTTCTAGTCGACGGCGCGGCATTCCGTAGGCTCGCGGCCGTCGGCGGTCCAGGTGGCCATCGCCCCGACGCCGCGGAGCTCGTAGCCGGAGGCGCGGTACCAGATGCCGTCGGCGGCGCGCTCCTGGTACAGGTCGACCGCCTTGCCGCTGGAGTCGCGTACCGTCGCCATCTGTCGCGGATTGTCGAAGTCGACCGACAGGCGCTCGCTGTTGTTGCAGAGATAGACGGTGCGGATGACCCGGTTCATCACCCGGCTCTGGATCTCCGCGCCGGTGCGGCGCCGCGCCGTCTGGGCCTGCTCGGCGCGCTCGCGCACCGCCTCGCCGTCCGTCGGCGCCTCGTCGGGCTTCGGACCGCACCCCGTGAGCACGCCAAGGCCGAGAACGCAGACGAGAAACGCGCGCATGAAACAAGCCTTGCCGTGGGAACCGGCCGATCAACGCGCCGTGGCGGGGGCCGTTCCTTTGCGCCGGACGCGGAAGAAGTCGCGCAGCAGGGTCGCGGCCTCGGGCGCCAGGACGCCGCCCTCCGCCGCCGGCCGCCAGTGGCAGGTCGGCTGCTCGAAGAAGCGCGGGCCGTGCGCGACCGCGCCGCCCTTGGGATCGTCGGCGCCCCAGACCACCCGGCCGATGCGGGCGTGGCTGATCGCGCCCGCGCACATGGCGCAGGGCTCGAGCGTCACATAGAGGGTCAGGCCGGTGAGCCGGTAATTGCCGAGCTTCTTCGCTGCGGCGCGGAGGGCGGCGATCTCGGCGTGGGCGGTCGGATCGTGGGCGCCGATCGGGTGGTTGCGGCCCGTGGCGACGAGGCTTCCGTCGCTCTCGTCGACGATCACGCAGCCGACCGGCGTCTCGCCCTCGTCCGCCGCCGCTTGCGCTTGGTCCAGCGCCATGCGCATGAACCGCTCATCATGGTCCGCCATCCGAACGACAACGACAAGAAGCCCCGCCCGCGTCAAGACGACCGGAAGCCCGGGCCCCGCAAACCCTACGCCGAGGGCGCCGCCAAGGGGCCGCCGAAGGCCGGCAAGCCGGGCGGCAAGCCCGGCGCTGCGCCGGCCGAGCCGAAGCGCACCGAGCGCATCGCCAAGGCCATGGCCCGCGCGGGAATCGCCTCGCGCCGCGAGGTCGAGCGGCTGATCGGCCTCGGCCGGGTGGCGGTAAACGGCAAGATCCTCGACACCCCGGCGACCCTGGTGACCCGCGAGGACGTGATCACCGTCGACGGCAAGCCGATCGGCGCCGCCCAGGCGACGCGGGTGTGGCGCTATCACAAGCCGTCCGGCCTGGTGACCTCGCACGGCGACCCGCAGGGGCGGCCGACGGTGTTCGACGCCCTGCCGAGCAGCCTGCCGCGGGTGATCTCGGTGGGCCGGCTGGACCTCAACACCGAAGGCCTGCTGATCCTGACCAACGACGGCGAGCTGAGCCGGGCGCTGGAGCTGCCCTCGACCGAGCTGGTGCGCCAGTACCGGGCCCGCGCACGCGGCCGGGTGACCCAGGCCCAGCTGGACACGCTGAAGGACGGCGTGACCGTCGACGGCGTCCGCTACGGCCCGGTCGAGGCGACGCTGGACAAGGCGAAGCCGAGCGCGGAGGGCGAGAAGGCCTCGGCCAACCTGTGGATCAGCGTCTCGATCACCGAGGGCAAGAACCGCGAGGTCCGCAAGGTGCTGGAGCACCTCGGCCTGACGGTGAACCGGCTGATCCGCCTCGCCTACGGTCCGTTCCAGCTGGGCACCCTGCCGGTCGGGGCGGTCGAGGAGGTCGGGCCGCGGGTGATCCGCGAGATGCTGGGCCAGTACATCCGCCCCGAGAACCTGCCGACCGGCAACACGGTGGAGACGCCGGCGCCGATCCCCGGCCGCCGCACCTCGACGCCGATCGTCAAGGGCCGCTCGGGCTCGGCCATGTCCGACCCGTCGCGCAAGCCCAGCCGGGTGCGGGCCGCCGAGGCGGCGGCCGCCGAGGGCGGGGACACCGGCCGGCGGGCGCCGAAGAAGGACGGCTGGGCGAAGGCGAAGCCGAAGTTCGAGCATCCGAAGAAGGGCTTCAAGCCCCGCGCCCGCCCGGAGGCGGCGGAGGGCGAGGCGGCCGCGCGCCCGGAGCGGCCGAAGCGGGTCTTCAAGCCGCGCGAGGACCAGTTCATCGACACGCCGCGCGGCGCCGGCGGCCCACGCAAGAGCGGCGGCGGCAAGCCGGCCTTCGGGGCGCGACCAGGCGGCAAGGGCGGCGCGGCGCGCTCCGGCCCCGGCAGGGGCCCCGCCAGACCGGGCGGCTCAGGGCGCGGGCCGCGCTGACCGGGCAGGCTCCACGCCCGCGGCGCGGTTGGCCAGACGCTCGACGAAGACGATCATGATCACGGCCGTGAGCACCTCCGGGCCGAGGTCGATCCACGCCGAGTCGCGCCTGAGGGCGGCTTCCGACAGGGGGTCCCAGAACAGGCCGATGAACAGGTTGGTGGCGAGATGGGCGCCGATGGCGAACTCGACTCCGCCGAGTCTCAGCGCCGCCCAGGTCCAGACTCCGCCCGGAAGCGCGCGGGCGACGAAGGCGACGGGGTCGGGGTCGAGGTGGAAGGCGGAGAAGAGCACGCCGTTGACGAGGCAAAGGACGAGCGGCGCCCGGGTGACCAGACCGGTGAGCCGCAGGAGCACGCCGCGGAAGACCACTTCCTCCGCGGCCGCCGCCGCGAGCAGGCCGGCCACGATGGCCAGCACATAGGTGATGCGGGTCGAGTCAGCGTAGCGCGGATCGAGGATCGGCGGGTTCCACTCGCTGCCCATCAGCAGGTAGAGCGGCACGGTGATCACGCCGACCGCGGTCATGGCGAGCATGCCGACGCCGAACTGCATCGCATCGAAGCGCCGCCGCGGCCACAGAAAGGCCGACAGCGGCTGGCGCCAGGCGAGGGCGGCCGCTCCGAGGATGGCGGCGGCGGGCGCGGCGAGAAGGAAGCCGAGGAGCAGGGCGAAGGTCCCCTCGTCGGCCAGCCGCAGCGGTCCATCCGGCAGGTGCTCGGACGAGATCTGATGCGACAGGCCGGGCAGGGCTGCCAGCGCGATCCCGACGACCAGGAAGGCGGCCGCCAGCAGCAGGACCGCGAACAGGAGGAACCGGGCGAAGCGCAGCCACGGGCGCTCGCCGCCGATGTCCGCCGTCAGACTGGCGTGCGCGGCGGCGGCGTGGGCGGCGGCGAAGGTCGGCGAAACGAAGCGCATCATGAACCGAGCGTTGCATTCGCCCGCGGTTCCGGTCCAGAGGCAGACGGATGAGAATCGTCGCCGGAAGCCTGAAGGGCCGGACCATCGTCGCGCCGGAGGGGCAGGGCACCCGCCCGACCTCGGACCGGGCGCGGCAGGCCGTGTTCAACGTGCTGGAGCACGCCGCCTGGGCCGGGCCGCTGGAGGGGGCGCGGGTCGTCGACCTGTTCGCCGGCTCTGGGGCGCTGGGCTTCGAGGCGATCAGCCGGGGCGCGGCCTTCGCCCTGTTCGTCGAGACCGACGACGCGGCGCGCGGGGCGATCCGCGAGAACGCCGACGCCTACGGCCTGATGGGCCGCACGCGGGTGCACCGGCGCAGCGCGACCGATCTGGGCGTGCGGCCGGGCTCGGCCGGCGAGGCCTTCGACCTGGCCTTCCTCGACCCGCCCTACGGCAAGGGACTGGGTGAGCAGGCGCTGGCGCGGCTGCTGGAGGGGAGCTGGCTGAAGCCGGGGGCGATCGTGGTGTTCGAGCGCGGCTCGGACGAGCCGGAGATCGACACGCCCGGCTACGAGCGGCTGGACGCGCGCGACTACGGCGCCGCGCGGGTGCTGTTCCTGAGGGCCGCCGCGGGGACCTGAAGCCGTCTGGCGCGGGGGGCGGTTCCGGGGCAGGCTGGGCGCATGACCCAGCTCGATCGCCGCGCCTTCCTCGCCGCCGCCGGAGCCTCGGCGGCCGTTCCGTTCGCCGCCTGCGCGCAGACCCCGACCCCCGCATGGACGGCCCGGGCGACGCTGCCGTGGGCGATGCAGGAGGTCTACTGCGCCGTCTCGGGCGGGCGGATCGTGGTCGCCGGCGGGCTGCGCCGGGCCGGGGGCGTGACGGAGATCGAGGACCGCACCGGCGTCTATGACCCGGCCGCCGACCGCTGGAGCGAGGGCCCGCGCCTGCCGGCGCCGCGGCACCATCCGATGATCGCGGCCGACGCCGCGGGCCGGGTCTATGCGCTCGGCGGCTATGGCCGGTCGGAGGCCGGCGAGTGGACCTCGATGACCGAGGTCTGGGCCCTGGACGGCGGCCGCTGGGTCGAGGCGGGGCGGCTGCCGGCGCCGCTGGCCGAGACCGTCGGGGCCGAACTGGACGGGCGCATCCACCTGGTCACCGGCCGCTCGCCGGGGGCCGCCAACGGCCAGTGGAACGACCAGGTCGACGTGGCGACGCACCGGGTCTTCCTGCCCGGCGAGGGCCGCTGGGAGACGGCGGCGCCCTGTCCGATGGCCCGCAACAGCGCCGCCGGGGCGGTGCTGGACGGCGCCCTGTGGGTGGCCGGCGGCCGCACGGTGAGCGGCGACGGGACGGGGCGGCTGGACCGCTACGACCCGCAGACCGACCGGTGGGAGACGCGGGCGCCGATCCCCGCCTCGCCGGCGAGCGGACAGCAGGTCGGCGGCGGTCTGGCCATGGCGGCCGTCGGGGGGCGGCTGGTCGCTTTCGGTGGGGAGTGGTTCGCCCCGGGCGGCGGGGGCGGGGTGTTCCCCGAGACCTGGATCTACGACCCGGCGGCCGATCGCTGGGAGGCCGGCCCGGACATGGCCACGCCCCGGCACGGGCTGGCGGCGGCGGCGGTGGGCGGGGTGGTCTATGCGCTGGCCGGCGGGGCGGTGGTCTCCGGCGGCCGGGCGACCGGGCTGGTGGAGGCGCTGCGGCTTTAGCCCGGGCCCCGCGCGGCCGCTGAGGGGTCGGCGCCGGCTCCCGGCGGCGGGTCCGGCGGGGGCGGCGGCGAAATGTGCACGCGAGGAAAATTCGGGTGCACATCGTGCACATTTGCGACGGCCGGGGCCGGGGGAATACGGCGCAGGGCCCGGCCGAGGGCCTCGTCCTCGGCGTCGCGCGCCTTGTTGCGGCCGAGGAAGTGGTTGCAGATCAGGTCGATGTCGCCCTGCTTGTTGATCTCGACGTCGGTGAGGTTCTGGTCTTCGCATAGCTGGCGCCACAGCCGCCGCCGTGACCTCGGCCCAAGCGGCGTCGAAGTCGGCGGCGTCGCCGAACCCAACCGCGGAGGGAGCCAGCCGCTGGATCTGCTTACGTCATCTCGACCGCCGGCAGTGATCCAGCTCGTCAGGCTGCTTGGGGCTCCGCGCTGCCGGGAGGGCGTTGGCGCCGGCGTCGCGCCAGAACTTCAACGACGACAACCACAACCGCCATAGTGATCAGCTCGGGAACGACGACGAACCACGGCACTTCCTGCGTCTGGCTCGCCGCGGACATCGGAGACCATATCAGGGTGATGAAAAGGTTGTTGGCGAAATGGGCGCCGATGGCGAACTCGAGTCCCCCGAGACGCAATGCCGCCCATGCCCAGCCCATTCCCACCAAGGCCCGTTGCAGAAAGGAGACCGGATCGGGGTCAAGATGGACGGCAGAGAACAGTAGACCGTTGATGAGGCAGAGAAGCAGCGAGCGGCGGGTGATCAAGGCACTCACGCGCAGTAAGACACCGCGGCAGATGACTTCCTCTGCAGCCGCCCCGGCGAAGAGCGCCACCGCCATCGCTATGACGTAGGTGTATCGGGTGTACTCGACATAGTAGGTGTCGAAGACCGGCGGGCGCCATTCGCCGCCCGTGGCGAGGCTGAACGGGATCCAGAGTATCGAGATCGCGATCATCGTCACGAGACCCAGCCCGAAGAGCTTCAGGTCGAAGGGACGGCCCGGCCAGAGGAAAGCCTTGAGCGGTGTACGCCACGTCATCGCCGCGGTGGCCAGCAGGCTGAATGCTACGAGGCCGACCGTCATGCCGAAAGCCAGCGTTCGGTATCCCTCTTCGATCAATCGGAGCGGGGTGTCCTCGATCCGTTCGCCCAAAGTGTTCATCTGGGCGCCGAGCGCAGGAACAAGCTCGCCGACAACCACAAGGATCACGAAGGTCAACAGGGTCGTTAACGTGGCGAGCGGAAGGAAGACCACGAGCCGCAGCCACCGCCGTCCGCCGGGAAAGGGAGCGGTCAGCTCCGAGTTGTCGGCCTGTGTCACCGCATCGGCGAAGCGGGAAGTAAAGGAGCTAACCACTGCGAGAGCGTGACATACTGTGCGCGCCGCGGTCCAGTGTCGGTGACGGGGGCGTACCGAACCGGTGTCCTGGGAGTGGAAGCCTGTGGCTCCGCTATTGAGCGACCTGTCTTGTGACGGCCGCGACAAACCTCGTGGCGCAAACCACTCACCTTCTCCCGAACAGCTTCTCCAGATCCGCCAGCTTCAGCTCCACATAGGTCGGCCTTCCGTGGTTGCACTGGCCGGAGTGTGGCGTCGCCTCCATCTGCCTCAGCAGGGCGTTCATCTCCGGGGCCGACAGCACCCGGCCGGCGCGGACGCTGCCGTGGCAGGCCATGGTTCCGCAGACCTCGGCCATGCGCTCCTTCAGGGACAGGGCGGCGCCGTGTTCGGCGAGGTCGTCGGCGATGTCGCGGATCAGGCCCTGGACGTCCGTGTCGCCGAGCAGGGCGGGAGTCTCGCGCACGAGGACGGCGCCGGACCCGAATTGTTCGACGACGAGGCCGAGCTCGGCCAGTTCGTCGGCGCGGGCGGCGACGCGCTCGGCTTCGGCGGGGTCGAGCTCGACCACCTCGGGGGTCAGCAGGGCCTGGCGGGTCACGGCGCCCTCGGCCATCTGGGCCTTCATCCGCTCGTAGACGAGGCGCTCGTGGGCGGCGTGCTGGTCGACCACCACGAGGCCGTCGCGGGTCTGGGCGACGATGTAGGCGCCGTGCAGCTGGGCGCGGGCGGCGCCGAGGGGGAGGTCGATGTCCGCCGCCGCTGGCGCGGCGTCGGACAGGGGGTAGGGCTTAGGGCTTAGGGAGTAGGGGGCGCCAGGAGCGGGTTCGACGCGAGCGCTAGGTTCGTTGAGGCCGGGAAGGGTCTGAGCGGCGGAGGCGGGGGCCGACCAGCCGGTCCAGCCGCTGTAGCCTTGGGCGTCAGGCCGGGACTCCCCTAAGCCCCAAGCCCTACTCCCTACGCCCTGCGCCACGCCGCTGTGCGCCGTGAAGCCGCTGAGCGCATCGGCGGCGACGGTGGTCGAGGCGCGGTGGCCGGCGGCGGCGAGGGCGTGGCGCAGGGCGCCGACGATCAGGCCGCGCACCAGCTGGGGATCGCGGAAGCGCACCTCGGCCTTGGCCGGGTGGACGTTGACGTCGACGTAGAGCGGGTCGAGCTCGAGGAAGAGGACGGCGGCCGGGTGGCGGTCGCGGGCGAGGAAGTCGGCGTAGGCCCCGCGCAGCGCCCCCTGCAGCAGGCGGTCCTTCACCGGTCGGCCGTTGACGAACAGGTACTGGTGGGCGGCGTTGCCTCTGGAGTAGGTGGGCAGGCCGGCGTAGCCCGACAGGCGCACCCCGTCGCGGGCCTGGTCGATGAGCAGGGCGTTGGCCTCGAAGTCGCGGCCGAGCAGGGCGGCGAGGCGCTTGAGCCGGCCCTCGTCGCCGGGGTGTTCGGCGGGCAGGCGCAGGACGTTGCGGCCGTCGAGGTCGAGGCTGAAGGCGACGCCCTCGTGGGCCATGGCCTGGCGTTTGATCTCTTCCGAGATGGCCATGGCCTCGGCCCGCTCGGACTTCATGAACTTGAGCCGGGCCGGGGTGGCGTAGAACAGGTCGCGCACCTCGACCCGGGCCCCGTGCGGGCCGGGGAAGGCGGCGGGGGCGACCGGTCGCTGGGCGCCGCCCTCGACGGTGATGCTGTGGGCGTCGCCGCCCTCCCTGGGGCGGGAGGTGATGGTCAGGCGGGCGACCGAGCCGATCGAGGGCAGGGCCTCGCCGCGGAAGCCGAGGGTGAAGATGCGCAGCAGGTCGACGTCGCCGGCGTCGTCGGGCTCGAGCTTGGAGGTGGCGTGGCGCTCGACCGCCAGGGCCAGCTGGTCCGGGGCCATGCCGCAGCCGTCGTCGGCGATGAGCAGCCGGGTCAGGCCGCCGCCGTCGGCCTGGACCTCGACCCGGCGGGCGCCGGCGTCGAGGGCGTTCTCGACCAGCTCCTTGACGGCGCTGGCCGGCCGCTCGACCACCTCGCCGGCGGCGATGCGGTTGACGGTCTCGGGGGGGAGGCGGCGGATGGGCATGGATTCGGGAGTATGGCGGTTTCGCCGTGAGGGATGAAGGGCGGCCGCCGGCGGCGTGCGTGGCCGGCGTGG
>MGLK01000003.1:53428-205148 GCA_001794825.1 Caulobacterales bacterium RIFCSPHIGHO2_01_FULL_70_19
GATTCACAAAGGACACGACGGGAGCACGGCCGGCCCGGTCCCCCTGCGGGCCAACGGCCCGCGATCGACCAATGCGGGCCTGCGGCCCGCGGAAGTCCGCCCCGCGCCTGGTCCCGTCGTGTTCGTCGTGAATCCGTTGTGCTCGTTGTGACGAACCAGCAGCGTCGGAGGCTGGGCAGATGGCGGGGGGGTGAGCGCGGGCTTCACCCCTCCGCGGTCAGGCGGTCGCTTCCGCCAGCGCTTCCTCGGCTTCCATCCAGGCGGCCTCGGCGGCGTCGAGGTCGGCCTGGGTCCGGGCGCGGGCGCGGGTCAGGCCCTCGAGCTTCTTCGGGTCGTGGACGGCGGCGTTGGCGAGCTCGTCGTCGAGGCGGGCGAGGTCGGCGGTCAGCGCCGCCATGCGCTCCTCGGCCTTCTTCGCGGCGTGGCGCAGGGTGGACGGGGAGGGGCCGGATTTTTTTGGAGCCCTGTCGCTCGCGGCGCGGCCGCTCGCTGCTTGAGGGGCGGCGGGGGCCGGTTCCGGCTCCGCCTTCACCTGGGAGGGCTTCATCCCTGCCTGTTTGGCGCGGTCGAGGACGAATTTGGCGTAGTCGTCCATGTCGCCGTCGAAGGGCTTCACCGTGCCGTCGGCGGCCAGCCACAGGCGGTCCGCGACGAGCTCCATCAGCGAGCGGTCGTGGGTGATCAGGATGACGGCGCCGGTGTAGGCGTTGAGGGCGTCCAGCAGGGCGCGGCGGCTGTCGATGTCGAGGTGGTTGGTCGGCTCGTCGAGGATCAGGATGTGCGGCGCGTCCATGGCCACGAGGTTGAGCAGCAGGCGGGCGCGCTCGCCGCCCGACAGGGCTGCGACCTTGGTCTCCTGCTTCTCGAACGGCAGGCCGAAGTGGGCCAGGCGGCTGCGGCGGCTGGACTCCGAGGCGTCCGGCATGGCCCGGCGGATGATCTCCAGCGGTGTGTCGGTCGGGTCCATGGCCTCGATCTGGTGCTGGTGGAACCAGCCGACCCGCATCTTGCCGTCCCGGTGGAACTCGCCGGCGTCGATGGTCAGGGCCTTGGCGATGAGCTTGGCGAAGGTCGACTTGCCGGCGCCGTTGACGCCGAGCAGGCCGATGCGGTCGTCGAGGTCCATGCGCAGGTTCAGATTGCGCAGGATGGGCTTGCCCGGCTCGTAGCCGACCGAGGCCTTCTCCAGCCGGATCAGCGGCGGCGGCAGGGGGCGCTCGGGCGAGGGCAGGGTGAAGGGGGCGACCCGCTCCTCGGGCGGCAGCTCGACCGTCTGCATTTTCTGCAGCTTCTTCACCCGCGACTGGGCCTGGGCGGCCTTGGACGCCTTGGCCTTGAAGCGGTCGACGAAGGCCTGCAGGTGGGCCCGCTCGGCGTCCTGCTTGGCCCGGGTGGCGGACAGCAGGCGCAGCTTCTCGGCGCGCATCTTCTCGAAGGCGTCGTAGTTGCCGGTGTAGAGCTCCAGCTTGCGGTTGGCGAGGTGGAGGATGTGGGTGCAGACCTCGTTCAGCATCTCGCGATCGTGCGAGATGATCAGGGCCGTGGCGGGGTATTTCTTCAGCCGGGCCTCGAGCCACAGGGCGCCCTCGAGGTCGAGGTAGTTGGTCGGCTCGTCGAGCAGCAGCATGTCGGGCTGGGCGAACAGGGCCGCCGCCAGGGCCACGCGCATGCGCCAGCCGCCGGAGAAGTGCGACATTGGCCGCTGCATGTCCTCGGGGCTGAAGCCGAGGCCGGCGAGGATCTCGGCGGCGCGGGCGGGGGCGCTGTCGGCGTCGATCTCGATCAGCCGGGCCCAGATCTCGCCCATCTCCTCGGGCTCGGCCGTCTCCAGCCGGGTCATCAGGTCGTGCCGCTCGACGTCGGCCTCGAGGATGGTGTCGAGCACGCTGACCGGAGTGGCCGGGTGCTCCTGGTCGACCGAACCGATGCGGGCGGTCTTCGGCAGGGAGACCTCGTCGCCGTTGGCGGCCAGTTCGCCGAGGATGATCTTGAACAGGGTCGACTTGCCGATGCCGTTGCGGCCGACCAGGCCGACCTTGGCCCCGGGCGGCAGGCTGACCGAGGCGTCGTCGAGGAACTGGCGGCCCCAGGCGTTGAAGGTCAGGTTGGTGATCTGGAGCATGGGGAAGGGGAAGTCCGGGGAGAGCGGCGGTCGCCCCTCAGGTAGCGAGCCGCCGCGCGGCGAGCGATAGGGGCGAATGACGGGCTGTTGGAATGCGGGGAGGGCGCGTCTATAAGCCCGCGACCTTCAATCTCCCAAACAGAAGTCACTCCCATGACCGAACGCACCTTCTCGATCATCAAGCCGGACGCGACCCGTCGCAACCTGACCGGCAAGATCAACGCCGTGATCGAGGAAGCCGGCCTGCGCATCGTGGCCCAGCGCCGCGTCAAGCTCTCGGAAGAGCAGGCCAAGAAGTTCTACGCCGTCCACGCCGAGCGCCCGTTCTACGGCGAGCTGGTGGCCCAGATGACCGCCGAGCCGGTGGTCGTGCAGGTGCTGGAAGGCGACAACGCCGTGGCCCGCTACCGCGAGGTCATGGGCGCCACCAACCCGGAACAGGCCGCCGAGGGCACCATCCGCAAGTCGTTCGCCCTGTCGATCGGCGAGAATTCGGTGCACGGCTCGGACTCGCTGGAGAACGCGAAGATCGAGATCGAGCAGTTCTTCACGGAAGACCAGATCGTCGGCTGATCGCTCGCGACGCGGATGAAACGACGGCCGGTCCCACCGGGGGCCGGCCGTTTTCGCATCAGGCGACGGCGTGGCCGGCCTCGATCCGTCGCCGGGCCGTGGCCAGGGACTTGACGAAGCGGACCCGCTTCAGGCGCTCGCGCGGCGTCGCCTGCATCAGGGCCTTCAGCACGGCGTGGTTGGCCCCGACCACGTAGACATCTGCGCCCTCGCCCTGCATCCGCCCGACGAGGTCGGCGAAGGCGAAAGCGCCCGTGGGGTCGAGCATCGGAACCGCCTCCAGCTGCAGCACATAGGTCCGCCGCCGCGCGCCGATGCGGTCCAGCGCGTCCTTGATCAGCCCGGCGCTGCCGAAGAACAGCGGGCCGCGGAAGGTGAGCACGCCGACGTCGGCGGGCAGGCCCTGGTTGGGAGCGTAGCGGCCCTCGCCCCCGTCCGGCCGGTCGCCCTCGATGAGCGGGTCCCGGCCCTCCAGCGTCGCCAGCTGCGACATGCGGTGCATGAAGATGAAGGCGGCCAGGGACATGCCGACGCCGATGGCGACGGTCAGGTCGACCAGAACCGTCAGGGCGAAGGTGGCCAGCAGCACGGCCCGGTCGCCGCGCGAGGTGCGCAGGATCAGCCGGAAGCGGTGCGCCTCGGCCATGTTGAGCGCCACCACGACGAGGATCGCCGCCAGCGCCGCCATCGGGACGAAGCGCATCGCCGGGGCCAGCGCCAGCATGAAGACGAGCAGGAAGACCGCGTGCAGCATGCCGGCCACGGGCGAGCGCGCGCCGGAGCGGATGCTGGTGGCGGTGCGGGCTATGGCCCCGGTGGCGGGCAGTCCGCCCACCGCGGCCGAGGCGACGTTGGCGATGCCCTGGGCGGTCAGCTCCATGTTCGAGCGGTGGCGGCGGCCGGTCATCTGGTCGGCCACGACCGCGGAGAGCAGCGACTCCAGGCCCGCGAGCAGGGCGATGGCCAGGGCGCTGGGCAGGACGTCGGCCGCCTTGCCCCAGGTCCAGAAGGAAAGGTCCGGGGCGGGCAGGCGGGCGCTGATATCGCCGAAGCGCGAACCGAGCGTTTCGACCGGCAGGCCGGCGAGGGCGACCACCACGGCGGCGGCCACCGTGGCGACGAGGAAGCCGGGCACGCGGGGCGCGTAGCGGCGGAGCAGCAGGATGGCGGCGACGCAGGCGGCCGAGAGGCCGACCGCGGGCAGGCTCAGGGTTTCGCGCGCCGCCCACAGCGCCCGCAGCTTCGGGATGAACTCGGCCGGGACTCCTGACGCAGTCAGGCCGAGCAGGTCGGGAATCTGGCTGGCCATGATCACTACGGCGATGCCGCTGGTGAAGCCGGTGGTGACAGGATCCGGGATGTATTTGATCAGCGTCCCGATGCGCGCCAGGCCGGCGACGATCAGGATCAGCCCGGCCATCAGGGTGGCCATCAGCAGACCATCGTAGCCGTGCTTGCTGATCACGCCGTAGACGATGACCACGAAGGCCCCGGTCGGTCCTCCGATCTGGAAGCGACTGCCGCCCAGGGCCGAGATCAGGAAGCCGGCGACCACGGCGGTGATCAGCCCCACCTCCGGGGCCGCGCCCGAGGCGATGGCGAGCGCCATGGCCAGCGGCAGGGCCACCACGGCGACGGTCAGACCGGCGATGGCGTCGGCGCGCAGGTCGCCCGGGCCGTACCCCTGCCGCAGCACGGTGACGGTCTTGGGCAGGAACAGCTTCCAGTCAGCGTTCATCGCGCACCGCCTGCCGCCGCTCGATCAGCCGGACGCCGCGGCCGGTCCCGTGGCTGGGCGTTCCCTCGGCGATCATCTCGACCCCGGCCTCGGCCAGGGCCGTGACCACCTTCTCGAGGCTGTCGACGACCGCACGGACGGAGCCAGGGCAGGCCTCCATGCGCTGCACCGTCTGGGGCGAGAGGCCGGCCAGTCGGGCCAGCTCGCGCTGGTCGATGCCGAGGAGCGCCCGGGCGGCGCGGAGCTGAGGGCCTGTGATCATCAGAACGTCCGTAGTGATATCTCATATATCACATGAGGTGGTGAGAAGCGCATATGCGACGGATCAGCCCACGACGGGAGCGGCCCCGAATCCGGAACCGCACACCCCGCGGGGCGTTCGAAGGGCGTCCTTCTCCCCAAGGAGTCCGAAATGAAAACCCTGCTCAAACTCTCCGCCGCGACGGCCGCGCTGTCGCTCCTCGCCGCCTGCGGCTCCACCATGGAACAGCGGGCCGCCACGGGCGCGATCGCCGGCGCGGCCGCCGGCCAGGCGATCGGCGGCGACACCGGCTCGACCGTCGCGGGCGCGGCCATCGGCGCGGCCGCGGGCGCGGCCACCCGGCCCGACAAGTAGGACCGCGGCCTGAAAAGAAAGCGGCCCCGGCGAGCGATCGCCGGGGCCGTTTCCTTTTCGGGGGATCGCCGCGTCTACCAGATCCGGGCGCGGGCCTCCGGCGCAAGGTACTGCGCGTCCTCCGGCGTGACGCCGAACGCCGCATACCAGGCGTCGATGTTCCGCACCGTGGCCCCCGCCCGGTACTGCGCCGGGGCGTGGGGGTCGACGGTGACCTGCTGGCGCAGGGCCTCGTCGCGGATGTTCTCGCGCCAGACCTGGGCCCAGCCGAGGAAGACGCGCTGCTCGCCGGTCAGGCCGTTGATCACCGGCGCCGGCTGGCCGTTCAGCGACATGCGGTAGGCGTCGAGCGCCAGCAGCAGGCCCCCGAGGTCGGCGATGTTCTCGCCCATGGTCAGGTCGCCGTTGACGTTGACGCCCTCGAAGGGGCTGAGGGCCGAATACTGGGCCCCGAGCACGCGGGCGCGCTCCTCGAACTTGGCGGCGTCCTCGGCGGTCCACCAGTCGCGCAGCACGCCGTCGCCGTCCACCTTGCGGCCCTGGTCGTCGAAGCCGTGGGTGATCTCATGGCCGATGACCGCGCCGATGCCGCCGTAGTTCACGGCCGGGTCGGCGTTGGGATCGAAGAACGGCGCCTGCAGGATGGCCGCCGGGAAGACGATCTCGTTGCGCGGCGGGTTGTAGTAGGCGTTCACCGTCTGCGGGGTCATGCCCCACTCCAGCGGATCGACCGGCTTGTCGAGCTTGGACAGGTTCCAGGCCCATTCGAAGGCCGACGACCGCTCGACGTTGCCGTACAGGTCGGCCGGGTCGAGGTGCAGGCCGTCATAGCTGCGCCACTGCTCCGGATAGCCGATCTTCACGCCGAAGCGGCTCATCTTGTAGAGCGCCTGCTGGCGGGTTTCGGGGCTCATCCAGTCCAGCCCCTCGATGCGGGCGGTCATGGCCCGACGCAGGTTGCCGACCAGCTCCTCCATCTGGGCCTTGGATTCGGCCGGGAAGTGGCGGGCGACGTACTCGCGACCCAGGGCCTCGCCCAGCGAGCCGTCGACCAGCTGCACGCCGCGCTTCCAGCGCGGCCGGTTCTCGGGCTGGCCGCCGAGCACCTTGCCGAAGAAGTCGAACTTCGCGTCGACGAAGGCGCTCGAGAGATAGGGCGCGGCCTGGTCGATGACGTGGAAGGCCTGCCACGACTGCAGGGTCCCGACCGGCGTTTCGGCGAACACCCGGGCCATGCCCGGGAAGGCGGTGTTGTTGCCGGCGATCAGGGTGCGGTCGCGTCCGACGCCCGCCGCCTCGGCCCAGGCGCCCCAGTCGAAGCCGGGCGCGGAGGCCGTCAGGTCTGCGACGGTGGTCGGGTTGTGCAGCCGGTCGATCTGCCGGCTCTGGACCTGGGTCCAGTGCTGTTCGGCGATGCGGGTCTCGAAGGCCACGATGTCGGCGGCGGCCTGCTCCGCGTCCGGCCAGCCGGCGAGCTCCAGCGCCTTCCGGACGTAGGCCTGGTAGGCCGTCTTCTGCCCGGCGAAGCTGTCCTCCAGATAGTAGTCCCGGTCCGGCAGGCCGAGGCCGCCCTGGAAGATGTAGGCGCTGTTGCGGTTCGGCTCCTTGAGATCCTCGAACACCGCGAGGCCGAACAGGGTGGAGCCGAATCCGGCCTGCGTGCGGCCCATCAGGGCGGCCATCTTCTCGTGGGTGTCGGCCGCCCGGACCTCGGCCAGATCAGCGGCCAGGGGCGCGGCGCCCAGTTGCTCGACCCGGGCCTCGTCCATGAAGCTGGCGAACAGGGCCCCGATGCGGGCGGCCTCGGGGCTGGACGTCGGATTGGCGGCGCTCTCCTCGATCAGCGTCCGCAGGTTCTCCTGCGAGCGGTCGTAGAGCATGTCGAAGGCGCCGTAGGAGGTCTTGTCGGCCGGTATCTCGGTGTTCGCGAGATAGGTCCCGTTGGCGTGCCGGTTGAAGTCGGCGCCCGGGCGGACGTTCAGGTCCCGGCCGTTCAGGTCGAAGCCCCAATCGCCGATCACCGGCGCCGCGTGGGCGGCGTGAGCCGCATGGGCGGAATGGTCCGCGGTGGACTGGGCGACGGCCGGCGCGGCGGCGGCGACGAGGGCGGCGCCGGCGGCGCAGGCGAGAAGGCGAAGCTTGGACATGACTGGTTCCCCGACGGAATGGCGGCGGGGACCCTGACTCAGGCCGAGGCCCGTGTCGCGCCGAAAGGCGGCGGATTACAGATTTCTAATGCAGCGTCCGGCAGAAGTCGCCGAGCGCACGGGGATAGAGCGCATGCTCCGCCTCCAGCACCCGGGCGGCGAGGCTCGCGGGCGTGTCGCCAGCCCGCACGGGAACGCGGGCCTGGGCCAGGACCGGGCCCTCGTCGACCCCTTCGGTCACCAGATGCACGGTGCAGCCCGCCTCGACGTCGCCGGCGGCGAGCGCCCGGGCGTGGGTGTCGAGCCCCGGATACTTCGGCAGCAGGCTGGGGTGGATGTTGAGCATGCGCCCGGCCCAGCGGCCGACCAGCCACGGCGTGAGCAGGCGCATGTAGCCGGCCAGCGCCACCACCTCGACCTCGTGCCGGCGCAGGGCGGCGTCGACGGCCCGTTCGTGCGCCTCCCGATCCTTTCCGAAGGGGCGGTGGTCGACCACGGCCGTGGCGACGCCCGCCGCCGCGGCCGCCGCCAGTCCGCCGGCGTCGGGCCGGTTCGACAGCACCAGGGCGACATCCCAGGGACAATCAGCCGCCCGGGCGGCCTCGACGAGGGCGGCCATGTTGGAGCCCGTCCCCGAGATCAGCACCGCCACGCGTGTGCGGCCGGTTGCGGCGTCCGGCATCAGCTGGCGGGCGCGGCCGGGTCGCCGACGGACACGAAGGAGCCGGACGGGCCGGGGAACACCACGGGGCTTTCGTAGCCGTCCTCCGACACCGCCGAGACGCCGAAGAAGTAGTCGTCGATGACGACGCCGGGCAGGGTGATCTCCGTGGCGTCGCCGGCCCAGCGGCTGTGGGTCCACTGCGGGGCCGTGGTCGGGCGCCACCAGACGCGGTAGCCCGCGGCGCCCGGGACGGCCTCCCAGCGCAGGGTGGTGTCCGGCTTCACCGCGCCCTCGATGCTCACGCCGAGCGGCGTCGCGGGCGCGTTGGCGAGGGCGGCCATCGAGACGATGTTCAGGCGCGCCACCTGGGCGAGGTAGTCGAAGTCGACGCCGTCGATGGTGTCGCCGTAGTGCACGCCGTTCTCGACCCGCAGATCCTGGTGCTGGCGGTCATAGTTCTCGGCGCCCTCCGAGATGCGCACCGCCGGGAAGCCGGCGCGGAGCATCTCGACCTGGTCGCCGCCGCGGCCGTACCGGTCGGTGCGATAGATCATCTCGACGTCGAAATTGGTCAGGTAGCGATCCGCCATGACGTCGATGAAGCGGGCGAGGTTGCGCGAGGAGGAGTCGACCTCGCCGCCGTTGTAGCGCCGGCGCTCCTCCTGGGCCTCGGTCTCGACGGTCTTGGTGCCTTCCGAGAAGACCCGCACCCGGGTGGTGTCCCGCACGCCCGACTGGCCCTCGGAATTGCCCACGATGTCGTTGTTGAGGTTGGCCTCGACCCGCCAGCCCTGCGCCCTGGCGTAGTCCGCCAGGATCTTGCCGCCGAGCAGGCCCTGCTCCTCGCCCGAGAGGGCGGCGAAGACCAGGGTGGCGTCGAACCGGTGTTTCGACAGGATGCGGGCCGCCTCCAGCACCGCCGCCACGCCCGAGGCGTCGTCATTGGCTCCCGGCGCGTCGTCGGTGAAGTTCATCACGTCGGTGACGCGGGAATCGAGATGGCCGGAGATGATGATCACCCGGTTCGGGTCGCCCGTTCCGCGCTGGATGGCGACCACGTCGACGACTTCGGTCGGGGTCGGGACGCGCCGGCCGGTGACCGTGTCGGAGGGCGTGACCACGGTCAGGCAGCCGCCGCAGTCGCTGGAGATGGCCTCGAACTCGCGCTGCACCCAGCGGCGGGCGGCGCCGATGCCGCGAGTCTCGGAGCGGGTCTCCGACAGGGTGTGGCGCGTGCCGAAATCGACCATGGTCTGGATGTCCGCCCGCATCCGCTCCGGTCGGACCTCGGCCGCGAGCCGGTGCAGCAGGGGGTGCTCGGCGACGGGCGTCTGTGCTCCGGCGGCGGTCGCGCCGGCGAGCAGCAGTCCGGCGAGAGCGAGCGGCAGCGTGCGCATCCGGTGAATCCTTCCGTGGCGGGGCGGCGACCTTGCCGGGCGGCTCCGCGGGGGTCAACGGCCAGCCGGTGCGAAGGCCTCAGGCCGCTTCCAGCTGTCCGCAGACGAAGGCCGTCTCGCCGGCGTTGAGCAGGGCCGCCAGCACCGGCTCGGCGTTCTCGGGGCTGACGACCAGGATGAAGCCGACGCCGCAGTTGAAGGTCCGGCGAAGCTCGTGGTCCGAGATTCCGCCGGTCTCGCCCAGCCACTGGAAGACGTGGGGCAGGGGCCAGGCGTCCCAGTCGAAGCTGGCCTTCAGTCCCTCGGCGATGCAGCGGGGCGGGTTCTCGATCAGGCCGCCGCCGGTGATGTGGGCGGCGCCCTTGACCAGGCCGGCCTTCATCAGCGGCAGCACCGGCTTCACGTAGATGCGGGTCGGCTCCATCAGGGCCTGGGCCAGGGTTCGGTCGCGGGTGAACGGGGCGTCGGCGTTCCAGCCGAGGCCGGACTTCTCGACGACCTTGCGGATCAGGGAATAGCCGTTGGAGTGGGGTCCCGAGGAGCCGAGGCCGATGATCAGGTCGCCGGCCTGCTGGCGATCGAGGTACGGCAGGGCGTGGCCGCGCTCCACCGCGCCGAGCGAGAAGCCGGCGAGGTCGTAGTCGCCGCCGCCGTACATGCCCGGCATTTCGGCCGTTTCGCCGCCGACGAGGGCGCAGCCGGCCTGGCGACACCCCTCGGCGATGCCGGCGACGACGCGCTTCGCGGCGTCCACGTCGAGCTTGCCGGTGGCGTAGTAGTCGAGGAACAGCAGCGGCTCGGCGCCCTGGGCGAGCAGATCGTTGACGCACATGGCCACGAGGTCGACGCCGACGCCGTCATGCCGGCCGGTCTCGATGGCGATCTTCAGCTTGGTGCCGACGCCGTCGGTGGTGGCGACGATCAGCGGGTCCTCGAATCCCGCGGCCTTGAGGTCGAACAGGGCGCCGAAGCCGCCCAGCGCGGCCTCCGCGCCGGGCCGCCGGGTCGACTTCGCCAGCGGCTTGATAGCGTCGACCAGCATCTCGCCGGCGTCGATGTCCACGCCCGCGTCGGCGTAGGTCAGGCCGTTGCGCGGGCTGTCGGGGGTGTCGCTCATCGGTCACGGGCCTGATTCTGGAGGCGGAAATGCGTCGGCGGCTCTTGCCACACCGCCGTCGGGCGGGGCTATAGCACCCGAATGACGCCAATCACCACCACCGGGGCGCTGCGCGAGTTCTGCGCCCGCCTGGCCACAGCTCCCTTCATCACGGTCGACACCGAGTTCATGCGGGAGACGACCTACTGGCCCAAGCTGTGCCTGATCCAGGCGGCCTCGCCGACTGACGCGGCCAACATCGACCCGCTGGCGGAGGACCTCGATCTCGAGCCGTTCCTCGAGCTGCTGCGCGACGAATCGATCCTCAAGGTGTTCCACGCCGCCCGCCAGGACGTGGAGATCTTCGCCAAGCTCGGCGCCATGCCGAAGCCGATGTTCGACACCCAGGTGGCGGCGATGGCCGCCGGCTTCGGCGACCAGGTGTCCTACGAATCGCTGGTCCGGCAGATGCTGCGCCAGGAGGTGGACAAGGGCAGCCGCTTCACGGACTGGGCGCGCCGGCCGCTTAGCGACGCCCAGCTGACCTACGCCATGGGCGACGTGACCCACCTCGCGGCCCTGTACCCGAAGCTGCGCGACCGGCTGAAGAAGGACGGGCGGCTGGACTGGGTCATGGCCGAGATGTCGGATCTGACCGATCCGGCCCTGTACGACACGGATCCGGAGAAGGCGTGGAAGCGCCTGAAGCCGAAGAAGTACTCGGCGAAGTACCTCGCGGCGTTCAAGGCCACGGCGGTGTGGCGCGAGCGGGCGGCCCAGGAGCGCGACCAGCCGCGCGGCCGCATTCTCAAGGACGACGCCATCGACGAGATCGCCGCCCAGGCGCCGACCGATCCCGAAGCCTTCAACCGGCTGCGCTCGGTGCCCAAGGGCTTCGGCGCCTCGCGGCTGGGCCTCGAGCTGACCGAGGAGCTGAAGCGGGTTCTGGCCGACCCGGAGGCGCATGCGCCGAAGCTGGAGCGGCCGTCCCACAACCAGCCGGCGCCGCCGTCGGTGGTCGAACTGCTCAAGGTTCTGCTCAAGACCAAGAGCGACAACGCGGGCGTGGCGACGAAGCTGATCGCCAACGTGGCCGACCTCGAGAAGATCGCGCTCAGCGACACCGCCGACGTCGATGCGCTCAAGGGCTGGCGCCGCCAGCTGTTCGGCGAGGACGCCCTGAAGCTGAAGCGCGGCGAGATCGCCCTGGTCCTGAACGGGACCCGGGTCGAGGTGGTCGAGATCGAGGGCTAGCCGCGCAGGCCCTCGAGCTCGCGGGCGATGTTGGCGCGCGCCCGCGCCTCGAACCGCGCCGCCCAGGCGGGATCGGGGTAGAGCTGCGCGCTGTCGAGAAAGCGCTGCAGGACGGCCGTACGGCCGGCCCGCCACGCCTCTTCCGGAACGTGACCGTACTCCTGCCGCACGCCCCGGACGTAGGAGTCGTACGCGGCCGGCGCCGCGCCGAGGATCGACAGGTCGATCGACACCATCCGGGCGCCGAGCACGTCCCCGGCGGCGGCGGCATGGCCGGCGGTGAGGCCGATCAGACGCTCGACCTCGGCGACATGGTCCTCCGTCGCCCCGTCGTTCGACAGTTCCTCGCGCGCCAGGCGGGCGCTCTCCGCCTCGTTGTCCGTTCGCGAGGGATCATAAATCGCGTCATGGAACCACAGCGCCGTCTCCAGCAGGTCGCGCTGGCTGGTGGTCAGGTCGGTCGAGGCCGCCGCCTGGGCGAGGCAGTCTGTGAGGTGCGCGAGGGTGTGATAGCGGCGGTGCGGTTCGCGATAGCGTGCGATGAGCCGATCGCGAACCGCGCTTGAGAACACGCGCTCAGCCCACCGTGGCCTTGACGATCTTGCCGGGATTGCGGGGCGGCTCGCCCTTCGGCAGGGCGTCGACGTGCTCCATGCCTTCAATGACCTGGCCCCAGACGGTGTACTGGCGGTCGAGGAAGGTGGCGTCGTCGAAGCAGATGAAGAACTGGCTGTTGGCGCTGTTCGGATCGGAGGTGCGGGCCATCGAGCAGACGCCGCGCACGTGCGGCTCCGACGAGAACTCCTGCTTCAGGTTCGGCTTGGAGGAGCCGGAGGTGCCGGTGCCGGTCGGGTCGCCGCCCTGGGCCATGAAGCCCGGGATGACGCGGTGGAAGACCACGCCGTCGTAGAAGCCTTCCGAGGCCAGGTCGGTGATCTGCTTGACGTGGTTGGGAGCCAGGTCGGGACGCAGCTTGATCACGACGTCGCGAGGCTCGCCGTCGCCGGTGTCCAGGGTGAAGGTCAGGGTCTCGGCCATGTCGGCTCCTTTCGTTTCGCGGGGGTCATAGCCCGCAAACCCGGCGACCGCTATGTGGGATGCATGAGCGAAGACGATAAGCCGGTCGAGCGCCGTCGCATGGTGCGCCCCCCTTCGGGCGGAACGGCGGCCGGGCGCGGCATGGGCCAGAAGATCCGCACGGCCGAGAAGAAATCGATGTCGAGCCAGCAGTGGATCAAGCGGCAGCTGGCGGACGAATGGTCGGAGCGCGCGCGGGCCGAGGGATGGCGCAGCCGCGCGGCCTTCAAGCTGATGGAGATCGACGACCGTCTCCACCTGATCCGGCGGGGCTCGCGGGTGATCGACCTCGGGGCGGCCCCGGGCGGCTGGGTGCAGGTGGCGCTGGATCGCGGCGCGGCGGCGGTGGTCGGCGTGGATCTGCTGATGATCGAGCCGATCCCCGGCGCGACCCTGATCCAGGCGGACTTCACCGACCCGCTGGTCGGCGACCAGTTGATCGACGCGCTGGGCGGGGCGCCGGACCTGGTGCTGTCGGATATGGCCCACAACACCGTCGGCCACCGCCAGACCGATCACCTGAAGATCATCGCCCTGATCGAGATCGCCGCCGACTTCGCCATCCGCCACCTGAAGCCCGGCGGCGCCTTCGTGACCAAGAGCTTCCAGGGCAGCGACGCCGGCGAGGTGCTGGCCCGGCTGCGGGCCGAGTTCGAGGACGTGCGGCCGATCAAGCCGAAGGCCAGCCGCAAGGGCTCGTCCGAGGTCTATCTGGTGGCGACGGGGAAGAAATGATCTCCGCGCTGGCCGCCCTGCTGATGCTGCAGACCGCCGAACCAGCGGTCTGGCGGCAGACGGAGGTTCCGGTGGCGGAGCTGCTGGGGCGCTCCCCCTCCGAGGTCGCGCTACGGCTGGGCGCGGCGCCCGACCCGAACGCCGCCGACGCCCTGCGCGTGGCCGCCGAAGGGCGCTCCCTGGAGGTCTATCCGTTGCAGCGCTTCTGGCGACAGCCGGGCGAGGGCGAGGGCTGCGCGACCGGCTTCGTCGACCTGCCAGCCGAACCGGGAGATGCGACGCCGGGGCGGAGGCTCGCCCGGCGGAGCTCGGGCGTCCTCATCTTCGAGGCGGGGCGGCTGGTCAGCGTCCACCCGAACCCGCTGCGCCCCGGGATCGATGGGCCGGTCACACAGCAGGGGGCGCGCGCCCTCGTCTACGGTCCACATCCCCCGTCGCCTTTCGCGGCCGCGCCAGGCCGGTTGCCGCTGGCCGACGGACTCGCCGTGCTTCAGCGCCTGGAACCCGCGCCCGAAGGGCTGTCGATCGGCAGCGCTTGCCGTGACCGGCCGGAGACCGGGACACGCAGCGGGGACGTCGGCACGGACCTGATCTGGGGCATGATCGGATTGGTGGTGCTGCCGACCGCGCCCTTCGCCCGCGCAGTGGAAGATCGGGCGGAGCGGGAGGGTGTGCCGCTTCTGGCTTCGATCGGTCCGGGAGAAGTGTTGCCGGGCGGACCGGAGGGCTTCGCCGCCGGGCGCCGGGGCGTCCGCGTCTACCGGGATGCGGAAGACCCCGGTTTCGCACTTATTGCGATCCGGCTGGGACCGGGCGAGGACAACGCGGCGGACGTCGGCCTCATCGGCGTGCGCGGCGATCAGGTGGTCTGGAAGGTGGAGCGGGCAGCTGCGGACCGGCTCGGTCTCCGGGGGCTCGTCTGCCGCGATGCGGAGAACCGCGCCAGCCGACGTCGGCCGGGCTGCAGCGGGACCGGCTTCCTCGTTCCCTAGGCCTTGGCGAGCGTGCTGCGGCTACGCTCGCGTCGCGCCTCAATGCGGCTCCAGATGCGGTCGTGGACGGTGAAGAACACCGTCTGAACCAGCGGCTCGATGATGCCGATGGCCAGCGAGACGGCGAGGTCGCGGGTGAGGGCGAAGGCGACCAGGACCGCGACGGCGAAGTGCATGACGCCGTAGGTGACCGTCTTGAGCGCGACCTGCTTCAGCGAGCGGGGCAGGGCGTGGCTGTGGCCGTGATGGCCGTGCGCCCGCGACTGCTCGTGCGGCGACATGACCTCGAGGCGGGCGGTGAAGGCCTCCGACGCCTCCTCCAGCCCGGACAGCATCCGGCGCCGCTCGATGCGGTGCCAGACCCGGTCGTGGATCGAATAGGCGATGGTCTGGAAGAAGGGCTCGACGAGACCGACGGCGAGCGCCAGCCGCCAGTCGCGGGTGATGGCGAAGGCGACCAGGATGGCGACCACCAGGTGCATGACGCCGTAGCTCGCGATCTTGAGCGCGAGCTGGCGGGCGGTGCTGATCAACAGTCGGACCATGTCGCTCCAGATGTGGGGCGAAGGCCGCCCACGGCAAGGCAATTGTTCTTATCGGAACGATAGGCGCGGCGAGCCCTTGCGGTTCCAGCCGGGACACGGTTATACGCGGCCCGCAAAACGGAGGCTCCTCATGGAGATTCGCGAAGGGCTCACCTTCGACGATGTTTTGCTCGAACCCGGCCCGTCCGAGATCATGCCCGCCGACGCGGACGTCTCGACGAAGCTGACCCGCGACATCAGGTTGAACATCCCGTTGCTGTCGTCCGCCATGGACACAGTGACAGAGGCGCGGCTCGCCATCGCCATGGCCCAGGCCGGCGGTCTGGGGGTGCTGCACCGCAACCTGACCGTCGAGGAACAGGCCGACCAGGTCCGGCAGGTGAAGCGCTATGAAAGCGGCATGGTGGTCAATCCGGTCACGGTGACGCCGGAGACGACGCTGGGCGAGGTGCGCGAGATCGTGGCGCGCAAGAAGATCACAGGCTTCCCGGTGGTCGATCCGGCCACGGGGCGGCTGGTCGGCATGCTGACCAACCGCGACATGCGCTTCGAGAATGACCCGAACATCAAGGCCGCGGCCCTGATGACCACGGGCGACCTGATCACCGTGCGCGAGGGCGCCGGACGGCTGGAGGCGCAGGAGCTGCTGCGGAGCCGCAAGATCGAGCGGGTCATCGTGGTGGACGAGGACTATCGGGCCGTCGGCCTGATCACCATGAAAGACATCCAGAAGGCCCAGGCCTTCCCCAACGCCGCCAAGGACGAGCAGGGCCGCCTGCTGGTCGGGGCCGCCTCGACCGTCGGCGACAGCGGCTTTGAGCGGTCGATGGCGCTGGCCGAGGCCGGGGTGGACGTGGTGGTTATCGACACCGCCCACGGCCACTCGATCCAGGTTGCGCGCGCGGTCGAGCGGGTGAAACGCGAGTCGAACCGGATCCAGGTGATCGCCGGCAACGTCGCCACCTACGACGCCGCCCGCGCCCTGATCGACGCCGGGGCGGACGCGGTGAAGGTCGGCATCGGACCGGGCTCGATCTGCACCACCCGCATCGTCGCCGGGGTGGGCGTGCCGCAGCTGACCGCCATCATGGAGTCGGCCCGGGCCGCCCGCGACAGCGGCACGCCGGTGATCGCCGACGGCGGCATCAAGTATTCGGGCGACCTGGCCAAGGCGATCGCGGCCGGCGCCAGCGTGGCCATGATGGGCTCGATGTTCGCCGGCACCGACGAGGCGCCCGGCGAGGTGTTCCTGTACCAGGGCCGTTCCTACAAGTCGTACCGGGGCATGGGCTCGGTCGGGGCCATGGGGGCCGGCTCGGCGGATCGCTACTTCCAGAAGGAGGTCGAGACCCAGAAGCTGGTGCCCGAGGGCATCGAGGGCCAGACGCCGTACAAGGGGCCGATCTCGCCGGTGCTGCACCAGCTGGTCGGGGGACTGCGCGCCTCCATGGGCTACGTCGGCGCGCCGACCATCGCCGAGTTCCAGAAGCGGGCCCGGTTCGTGCGCATCACCGGGGCCGGGCTGCGCGAGAGCCACGTCCACGACGTGATGATCACCCGCGAGGCGCCGAACTACAGGCAAGGTTGAGAAAGAGAGGGCAAGTCGTGGAGATGACGCCAGAATTCACCTTCCTGACTTTGACCCTGATCCTCGCCCTCGTGCAGATCGGGGCCGCCGGCATGGCGCGCACGGCCGAGCTGGGGGCGAAGTGGAACGCCGGGCCGCGCGACGAGGCGACGCCGCCGCCGGGCAGGCTGGCCGGACGGCTGATGCGGGCCCAGGCCAACCTGTTCGAGACCCTGCCGCTGTTCGCCGCGGCGGTGATCATGGCCGAGATCGCCGGCAAGACCGGAACCCTGACGCTGTGGGGGGCCGGCCTCTACTTCGCCGCGCGGCTGGTCTACCTGCCGCTCTACGCCCTTGGCGTGGCCTATGTTCGCTCGCTGGTCTGGCTGGTCGCCGCCGCCGGGCTGGTCATGGTCATCGCCGCCCTGTTCGCCTGAAAGCCCTGACTTGACCCCAGCCGCCCGCCTCGCCGCCGCCGCCTCCGTCCTGGACTCGATCGCCCAGGGCCGCCAGCCGGCCGAGGCCGTCCTCAGGGCATGGGGGCAGCAGAACCGCTACGCCGGCTCCAAGGACCGGCGCGCCGTGGCCGACCGGGTCTACAAGGTGCTGCGCGCCCGCGGCCGGCTGTCGTGGGCCATGGGCGGGCGCGAGGACGGCCGGGCGCTGGTCATCGCCTCGCTCAGCCTGATCGACGGCCTGCCGCTGGAGGAGATCGAGGCCCTGCACGCGGGCGAGGGCTACGGCCCGCGGCCGCTGTCCAAGCAGGAGCGCAGCCGGCTGACCGCCGCCGGCGAGGGCGAGTTGCCGGGGTGGGTCGCCTCGGGCCTGCCGGAACTGGCGGTGGAGGACTTCAAGGCGACTTTCGGCGAGCGCTGGGGCGAGGAGGCGCGGGCCCTGATGGCGCCGCGCGCGCCGATCGACCTGCGGGTCAACACCGCCGCGGCGACCGTGGACGCGGTCGAGGCCGAGCTGCGCGAAGCGGGGCTGGCGCCGGAGCGGACGCCGTTCTCGGCCGTCGGCCTGCGCCTGCTGTCCGAGCCGCCGCCGAACATCCAGGCCCTGGAAGGATTCAAGGCCGGACGGTTCGAGATCCAGGACGAGGGCAGCCAGATCGTCTCGTGGCTGGCCGGGGCCGCGCCGGGCATGACCGTGGTCGACTACTGCGCCGGGGGCGGCGGCAAGACCCTGGCGCTGGCGCAGATGCTGGAAGGGCAGGGGCGGCTGGTCGCCTGCGACGTGGTCCAGAAGCGGCTCGACAACATCCGCCCGCGGCTGGCGCGCGCCGGCGTAGAGGCCGAGCTGCGCCTGCTGGGCCAGAACGGCGGCGGGGCCGAGGACCTGAACGGCCAGGCCGACCTGGTCTTCGTCGACGCGCCGTGCAGCGGCGCCGGCACCTGGCGGCGGCGGCCCGAGGACGCCTGGCGGCTGACGTCCGAGGAGGTCGACCGCCTGCACGCCCTGCAGATGCGCATCCTTCAGCAGGCGGCCCTGCTGGTGAAGCCGGGCGGCCGGCTGGTCTACGTCACCTGCTCCATGCTGAGCCGCGAGAACGAGGCCTCGACGGCCGCCTTTGAGGCAGCCCATCCGTCGTTCCGCCCGGTCCCGGTCGCCGACGCCCTCGCCAGCCCGGGCCTGACCGACGCCGCCCGCGAGCGGCTGGCCGCCCTGGCTGATGGCCATCGCCTGCGCCTGTCTCCCGCCTCCACGCACACCGACGGCTTCTTCGCCGCGCTCTTCGAGCGGACCGGATGAGGCTGGAGCGATACGGCGCCCTGACGGTCCTGCCGGTCATGGCCGCGCCGGCGGAGTACGGCCGTCATCTGGGGGCCCGCATCGACCCGCTGATGACCGGGGTCGGGCCGGTCGAGGCGGCGATCGCCCTGACGGGCGTGCTGACCCGCCTTGAGGTCGCCGGCAGCCTGCCGGACCTGATCGTCTCCCTCGGGTCATGCGGCTCGCGCACCCTCGAGCACGCCGCCGTCTACCAGGCCGCCTCGGTCTCCTACCGGGACATGGACGCCAGTCCGCTGGGGTTCCCGAAGGGCGTGACGCCGCTTCTGGAGGAACCGGCGGTCCTGCCCCTGCCGTGCCCGATTCCCGGCGTGCCGACGGCGCGTCTGTCGACCGGGGCGAACGTCGTCTCCGGCGCCAGCTACGACGCCATCGATGCGGACATGGTCGACATGGAGACCTGGGCGCTGGTCCGGACCGCGCGGACCTTCGGCCTTCCGCTGGTGGCCCTGCGCGGCGTCTCGGACGGCCGCGCCGAGCTGAAGGCGCTTGAGGACTGGACCTCGACCCTGCACCAGGTCGACGAGCACCTCGCCGCCGCCCTCGACCGGCTGGCCGCGGCGCTGGAGATGCACGGCCGCGCCGCCCTTGATCTCGCCGACCCCGCCGGCCAAGACCCCGTCCCATCCGCCCCCGATCTGGAACCCGCCCTGCCATGAGTACGCCCGCCGACCACGAGAAGGTCCTGATCGTCGACTTCGGCAGCCAGGTCACACAGCTGATCGCCCGACGACTGCGCGAGGCGAGCGTCTATTGCGAGATTCATCCGTTCGACAAGGCCGAGGCGGTGGTCGACGAGATGAAGCCGCAGGCCATCATCCTGTCGGGCGGGCCGGCCAGCGTGCTGGAGCCGGACAGCCCCCGGATCGGCCGCAAGCTGTTCGACCTCGGCCTGCCGATGCTGGCCATCTGCTACGGCCAGCAGCTGCTCTGCGACGTGCTGGGCGGCAAGGTCGAGGGCGGGCATCACCGTGAGTTCGGGCGCGCCGAGATCGTGATCACCGAGGAGACGCCGCTGTTCGCCGGCATCGGCGCCGTGGACCACCGCGAGCCGGTGTGGATGAGCCACGGCGACCGCGTCGTGGCCATTCCGGAAGGTTTCCGTGTCGTCGCCACCTCGGCCGGGGCGCCGTTCGCCGCCATCGCCGACGAGGCGCGCCGCATCTACGCCGTGCAGTTCCATCCGGAGGTGCACCACACCCCGCGCGGGGCCGAGATCTATCGCAACTTCCTGTTCGGCATCGCCGGGCTGAAGGGCGACTGGACCATGGCCGCCTACAAGGACGAGCAGATCGCGAAGATCCGCGAGCAGGTCGGGTCGGCCAAGGTGATCTGCGGCCTGTCGGGCGGGGTGGATTCCTCGGTCGCCGCGGTGCTGATCCACGAGGCCATCGGCGACCAGCTGACCTGCGTCTTCGTCGACACCGGCCTGCTGCGCAAGGACGAGGCGAAACAGGTCACGACGCTCTTCCGCGAGCACTACAACATCCCCTTGGTGCATGTTGATGCGTCGGACGAATTCCTTGGCGCGCTGGCGGGCGTCAGCGACCCGGAGACCAAGCGCAAGACCATCGGCCGGCTGTTCGTCGAGGTGTTCGACCGGGAGGCGGCGAAGATCGAGGGGGCGGAGTTCCTCGCCCAGGGCACCCTGTATCCGGACGTGATCGAGAGCGTCTCGGCCACCGGCGGCCCTTCGGCGGTGATCAAGAGCCACCACAACGTCGGCGGCCTGCCGGACTTCATGAAGCTGAAGCTGGTCGAGCCGCTGCGGGAGCTGTTCAAGGACGAGGTGCGGGCGCTGGGCCGCGAGCTGGGCCTGACCGACGCCTTCGTCGGCCGCCACCCGTTCCCGGGGCCGGGCCTGGCCATTCGCATCCCCGGCGAGATCACGCCGGAAGCTGTCGCGACGCTTCAGGAAGCGGACGCCATCTATCTGGAAGAAATCAGGAATGCCGGACTGTACGACCAGATCTGGCAGGCCTTCGCCGTGCTGCTGCCGGTGAAGACCGTCGGCGTGATGGGCGACGCGCGCACCTACGAGAAGGTGCTGGCCCTGCGCGCCGTCACCTCGACCGACGGCATGACCGCCGACTTCTTCCCCTTCCCGTGGGAGATGCTGGGCCGCACCGCCACGCGGATCATCAACGAGGTGCGCGGGGTGAACCGCGTCGTCTACGACGTCACCTCCAAGCCCCCCGGGACCATCGAGTGGGAATAATGCGAGGGGTCATCTCGGGTCTCTCCAGCTGGGTTCGGATGGCGCGAAGGCGAGGGTCGCGCTGAAGCGGGCGCGGCCGAACACGTCCCAGGCCGGCGTCTCGGGCGTCCGGGAGGAGGGGGCCTGCGTCGCCGGGCGAACGACGAGCGGCGCTTCGGCGGCGGCGTTGGCGGTGACGGGTCGGGGCGGGGCCAGCGACAGGGCGACGGCGGCGCGCTCGACGCGGGCGACATAGCCATTGCGGAAGCCACGCTCGGGATGTCCGGTGTTGTAGCGCGACAGGGCGACCCGCAGCGCCGCCTGGCGGTCGCCGTCCGGCGTGGGCCGGTAGCCCGCGCGGAGGACGACGCCGGCGGCGGACAGGTTGCGGCAGGGATCGAACGCCGCCTCGACCGAGAGACCGAGCCAGGCCAGGTTGGCGCTGTTGATCTGGGCCAGGCCGAGGTCGAGGTTGGCGCCGCGCGCCAGCAGGCCGCGGGCGATCCGGGCGGCGTCGGCGGCGTCGCGGGGACGCCGGGCGGGCCGGGGACCGCGGTTCACGCCGATGGCCAGCGGATCGAACCGGCTTTCGGTCCAGGCGATGGCGGCCATGGTCTGCGGCGCCGCCTGGGGCGCGCAGGCCTGGGACAGGGCGAGGATGAGGTTGAGGTCCAGCAAGGCGGGCTCCGTTCAGGACCCCAGCAAACGCGATCCCGCCCTCCGCTCGCGACCCGCGGCCGGCCTGTCGGAGATCTACGGTAGGAAGCTGCGGGACTCCGGGTCCGGCCCGGTGCGGGCGGCGAGGCGGGCGACGGCCTGGATCCGGGTGCGCACGCCCAGAGTTCGGCAGGCCCGCATCAAGTGTTCGTCGACGGTGCGGCCGGAAATGCCGAGACGCTCGCCGATCGCCGCCGAGGTCAGACCGCGCGCGGCGAGGGCGAGGCAGTCGCGTTGCCGCGCCGACAGGGGCTCGTCGGCGGCGGGCGGCGCGGCGTGCGGGCACGGGGGCGGCGGCGTCATGGCCCCAGCAAAACGCCGAATGAAATCCACGGCCAGACCGCAGCTTTCCGGCGGGGCGTTTACGGCCGGGAGTTCCCGGCGCCGCCCTCGTCCTCGCCCCCGGCGGGCGTGACGAGCTTCGCGACCCGTGTCTCGAGCCAGTCCTGGGCCGCGCTGTCGCGGCGGACCGCCTGCAGCGCCAAGTCCTTCATGGTCCGGGTGAAGGCGTTGATCAGGGTTCGGGCGTCGAGCTCGACGATGACGTCGCCGAGGGTCTCGTCGAACTCCTGCAGGGCCACGGTCAGAATGGTCATCAGCTTGTTGTCGGCGCTGCGCAGGGCGAACTGCGGCGAGCCGAGGGCGAGGGCCGCGAGGATGGCGTAGGGGTCGGAATCCGTAACCTCCGCAAAGCGATGGATGCGTTCCAGATTGATGCGCCCGCCGCCCGCCTCGAAATGTTCGTAGGACCGCAGGGCCATGCCCATGACCCTGTATCTCCGACATGACGTCCACGCCGTCGCCATTGGTGAGGATCTGGCCCTTCTCGACCTCGCGCGGGACGCCTATCTTTGCCTGCCCGACGGCGCCGCCGCCTTGGAGCCCGGTGTCCAGGCCGCGATACGGCCGGGCGCGGTGGCCGACGCCCTCCAGGCCGGGGGCTTGCTGGGTCCCGGGCCGCCGGCCGCGTGGCCGGACCTGCCGCCGCTTCCGGTGCGAACCCTCATCCATCAGCCCCTGTCCCGCGCCGTGTCGCCCCGGGGTCTCGCCGCCGCCGTCGGCGTACCGGCGGACATCCGCCGGGCCCGCCGGGGCGAGGGGCTCGTCGCCTGGCTGGCGCTCGCCGAGGCCCGTCGCCCCCTGTCGCGCGATGCGGAGGCGGTGGCGGCGGCGGCGCGGCAGTTCTGGGCAGTCGGCGCCTGGTTGCCGGTCGAGGGCGAATGTCTGGTGCGCTCCGCCATGCTGGTCGCCTTCCTGCGCCGCATGGGCCTTTCCGCGGACTGGGTGTTCGGTGTCAGGCTGTGGCCCTTCGCCGCCCATTGCTGGGTGCAGCTCGGCGACCTCTGTCTCAACGACGACGTCGAGCGGCTGTGGCCCTATACGCCCCTGTACCGCCGATGACGGTCCCGGGACCCGCAGACCACGGCTATCTGATCCTTGACCGGAGCGCCCTGGGCGAGGCGCACCGCGCGCCGGTCGAAGCCGCGGTCGAGGATCTGGTGCGTCAGGGATGGCGCGCCTCGCACGCGGTCGAGCACCTTCAGATCCTGCTCGGTCCACGCTCGCGTCTCAAGGTCCGCCAGGTCGGCCGCCGTCATTTCCTGATCGGCGACTGGCGCGGGCCCAGGCCGCTGTCGACCCTTGTGGCCGCCAACAGCCGACCCGCGGACCTGGCCCGGGCGGTCGTCGGCGCCGGCTGGGGGCGCTACATCCTCGCCTGGCGCGATGACGAGGGCCGTCTCGCCCTGCTGCGCGATCCCACCGGGGCCGTCGACTGCGTCTGGTGGCGCCATGGCGGAGCCGTGCTGGCCGTGGCGGAGCCGCCGCGCCAGCTGGATCCTGTCCTGCCGGCGGACCTGGCCATCGACTGGACCGTGCTGCGCGAAATCGCCGAGGCGCCCGAACTGCTCGGGGACCGCCTGGCGCTGACGGGGCTGGCCGCGGTCAATCCCGGGACGCTCGCCCTGATCTCAGGGGACCAGGCCTCCATACCGGTGTGGCGGCCCTCGACCTTCTGCCGGTCGGGCGCCGGGTGGGACGAAAGCCCCGGCAGCCTGGCCGGGGTGGTGGACGGAACGGTCGCCGACCTGGTCGATCCGCACCGCCGGATCGTGGCCGAACTCTCCGGCGGACTGGATTCGGCCATCGTCGCCGGCAGTCTGGCCGCGACCGGCCGGGCCGGGCGGGCCCGGTTCCTCAACTTCCATGGCGACTGGCGCGAAGGCGACGAGCGGCCTTGGGCCGAGGCGGTCGCCGACAGGCTGGAACTCGACCTCGCCACCGTCCGCAAGCCGGTCGAGGCCGTCACCCTGCGCCAGCTGCGCCCCCTCGGCGAAAGCGTGCGTCCGGCGCTCCAGGGCGTCGATGTCACCTATGACGGCGAGGTCGCCGCGCGCCTGCGCCGGGGCCGGGCCACGGCTCTGGTGACCGGGCAGGGCGGAGACGCGGTCTTCTTCCAGGCCCCCGATCCCGCGGTGGCGGCCGACCGGTTCCGGCGCGAGGGACCGCCCGGCCTGTCGCCGGCCTTTCTCGCGGCGGTCGGGCGCTGGACGCGGCATTCGGCCTGGACGGTGCTCGGCTGCGCCCTGGGACTGCGCGCCCCCAGACCCCGGCCCGCGTCCGGGCGGCGGCATCCGTGGTTGGAGGACCTCGAGGATCTGCCACCGGCCAAGACCGGACAGCTGCGCCAGTTCGTCAACGCCCAGCTGTTCTGGGGCGACTGCCTGCGCGCCCGCGCCGGGGATTTGCTCCATCCCCTGCTGAGCCAGCCGGTGGTTGAGCATTGCCTCGCCATCCCCGCCGACCGGCTGATCGCGGGCGTGCGCGATCGCGGTCTGGCGCGTCAGGCCTTCGCCGACCGCCTGCCGCCCATGCTGATCAAGCGTCGCAACAAGGGCGATCTCAGCTGCTTCTACGGTCATGTCACCCGCGCCAGTCTCGCGACCCTGAGGCCGCTGCTGCTCAACGGGCTTCAGGTCGACCAGGGTCTGTTGGACGGCAAGGCCCTGGAGCGGGACCTGGCGGAGGATCGGCTGATCGTCGGGCCGGGCTACAACCGGTTGCTGGTCGGGGCCGTGCTGGAGGTCTGGGCGCAGCACTGGGAGGGACGGATCGCCGACATCCGGCGGCACGGATCGCGGCTAAGCCCGGCGAGGATGGGGAGTGGAGGCGGCGCAGACTGGCCGGGTTGACGGCCGCCTCGACGGCTCCACTGGGCAGCGATGCAGCCGCACGACTCGGCTTGATCATGACCCCGCGACAGTCGTCGCTGAAAATCGGATCTGGAAATGGAACGGTTGGGTATCCGTCCACGTTTCCAGTCAGTTCATAGTGAACGTCCTTCCTCCCGGACCGGCACGGTTGACGATCGTGCCGGTCCACCCCCACTTCAGCCATCAGGCGAACCATGATCAGAGCGCGACAATCGATGGTCGTCATCCTGTCAGCTGGAGCGCTGGCGGCGTGCAACGGCGGGCAATCTCTGGACCGCGGGGTAGAGACGTTCGGCGAAGGGGTGGGGGACGCTGCGGCGACGCCTCTGGAGGATCTGAACATCCGGCCCGCGGAAATCCCGGCGGTGCTGATCCAGGCCGCTGAGCGGCCTTATGACCTGGCCGGCCTTGGCCGTTGCAACGCCATATCGGCCGAGGTCATCCGCCTGGACGAGGCGCTTGGACCTGATCTCGACGATCCGGCGCGGGTTCAGGCCGATCAAAGGGATGATGTGGCGGCAGAAGCGGCGCTCGATGTCGTTCGAGACACCGTAACGGACTTCATTCCCATGCGGAGTTGGGTGCGTCGTCTGACCGGTGCCGAGCAGCATAGCCAGCGCGTCCAGCAATCCATCCGGGCCGGGCTCGTGCGGCGATCCTTCCTGAAGGGCGTCGGCCTGCAAAGACACTGCCGGCCGCCCGCCGCTCCGCTTGACGTTCGCCCTCTCAGGTAGCTTCATCGGACGCTCCCGAGCGCCGAACGATCCATCGGGTCATCCTGTTTCCGACTGGGGGTGTGGGGCGGCGCCTCACCGAAGTCGGTCGGTCATCACAATCCCAGCCGTGTCGATCTCCTGATTTCGACCATGCCCCAGGGGCTGTCGACAGGACAGACGCTCCCCTGCACCCGATTCCGACGTCCCGGAGACTCCCGGTCAAGGCCCACGGCGGTTCGCACGACGTTCCGCGCGCCCAGCGGAAGCCGGGACAGAACACCTGGGGCACGGTCCCCACCCGGTTAAGCGCGACGTCCAGGCTCCGTATCAGGGTCTTCGGTTATCCCTGTTCGACAGCGCCTTCAGTCCCGTCAGGTCCGTGTTACGGAAGATCGTCGGGGCGTCCGCGACCGCCGCGGACCCTTTGCAGGCCTTCAGAAAGGACCTGTTCTGATGTTCATCATGACTTAGTCGTTCGCCGCCATCATGGCCCTGTGAAGGGAGACATCTTGTGGCTGCGTCAGATGTGACCGAGCTGGAGACACGGCCGATCGGCCCGGTGACTCGCCGGATGCTCGCTGTCGTGGCCGCGGGCCATTTGCGCTACTGGATCATCGGCAGCTGGGCGGTCGCGCTGGTCACCGCCGTGCCCTGGTCGACAGCGCTGATCTGGTATGGGATCACGACCGCTCTGGGATTGCTGCGCAGCCTGGTGGACAGACCCGTCGGCGGCGCGCCCCGGCTGCGCCTGCCTGTGGCGACGGTGTCCTGTATCGCCTGGGCCGTGGCGCCCTTGCTGGTCTGGTTCAGTGACGCGACCCATGGCGAGGCGCTCGCCATCGGTTTGCTGTGCGCGGGGTTCACCCTTGTGTTCACCCAGATGCGCGCCTCGCCGAAGGAGGCGCTCATCGTCTCCTCGCCGTACAGTCTGGTGGTCTTGCTGATCATTCTCAGCCTCTGGGGGCAGCCGGGCTTCTGGCAGCTGATGGCCGTCGTACCGGTCCTCGGGCTGGCGATGGTGATCAAGCTGATGATCACTCTGATGAAGGACAACGAGATCGCCGCCGTCGTCGGACGCCAGCGGGAACTGATCGCCGATCTCAAGCAGGCCCGGGATCAGGCCCAGGCCGCAAACGAGGCCAAGTCGAGCTTTCTCGGAATCATCTCGCACGAGTTACGCACGCCCATGAACGGGGTGCTCGGCGCCGCCCAGTTGCTCGAGGCGCGGCCGATCGGCGAGGTCGAGCGGAGTTATGTCTCCATGATCCGCACCAGCGGCGAAGGGTTGCTGGCGTTGCTCAACGACATCCTGGACGTGACCAAGATGGAGGCGGGGCGTCTTGACCTCAGAGTGCGATCCACGCCGACGACCGAGGTGTGGGAACAGGCGGTCAGGATCTGCCGGGCCCAGGCCGAGGCCCGGGATCTGGCCCTTGACGTGGACGTTCGGGGCGACATTCCGCACAGCGTCGTCACCGATCCCCTCCGCATCGGACAGATCCTGACCAACCTGCTCGGCAATGCGGTCAAATTCACGGATGTCGGAACGGTGCGCCTGACCATCACCGGCGAGCGGCTCGCTCATGAGGAGGTGCGACTGAGCTTCGCCGTCACCGACACCGGGCCGGGCATCAGCGAGGCCGATCAGGCCCGCCTGTTCCAGCCCTTCACCCAGGTCGACACCTCCAGCACCCGCCGGGCGAGCGGGACGGGCCTGGGGCTGGCGATTTCACGCCGGCTGGCGCACATGCTGGCCGGCGAGATCACCGTCGCCTCCAGACCGGGCGAAGGGGCGACGTTCACCTTCGGCGCGCTGTTCCCGGTCGAGGCCTGGACGGGATCGAACACGCCTGAAATGGCGGCCGCTCATTCCGAAGAGCTCGTCGCCCGCCGGGTGTTGGTCGTCGAAGACCATCCGGTCAACCGGCTGATCTTGAGCACCTGGCTGACAGGTCAGGGGCACAGCGTGTTTACGGCCGAGAACGGCGAGATCGCGCTGGAGATGGCGGCGAAGCAGGCGTTCGACGTCATCGTCATGGACGTGAACATGCCGGTGATGGACGGCCTGACGGCGACGCGCAGAATTCGCGGCGAGGCTGGACCGAACCGGGACACGCCCATCGTCATCCTTTCGGCCTCGGCGCGACCGGAGGATCTGGAGCACGGCTGGGCTGCGGGAGCCGACAGCTATGTGGTCAAACCGGTCGATTTCGCCAGATTATCCCACGTGCTGAGCCAGGCCGGGGACGGACGAGACGCCCTGAGGCGCGGCGCCAATCAGGCCGCTTGACGAGAGTCGCCTGTTCGACGGCGCGCAGCCCGGACGGCAACGCTTGTGGCGGCCAGGCTCGGAGCATAGGGCCGACGGGCCCCACCTTGGCTCCCGTGCGGTCGGCGGACAGATCGTGAGTATGGACGGCAGCGTCACGACCACGCACGCCGTCCGAGCTGCGATGCAGCGATCGAAGGCGCCGCTCAAAAGCTGGGGCGTGGCATGGCCTCAACCCCCAGGACCGTCGCCAAATAGCGCAGGCGGGCCCTCGTCCATGACGCGCCGATGGGGCCGAAGACGGTCCGGTGGATCCTTCTGACGCCGGCGGAAGGGGCGATCGTCGCCGCCTGCCTCGACGCCACAACTTCGCCGAAGGGCACAAGACCTACGTGGCCTCAGGCCCTGCCTCGGGACCGGACACCTGGCCCCAGCCCCCCGCCAGCGCCTTGAACAGGGAGATCTGATAGGTCGTCACCAGGGCGTCAGAGGCGGCCAGCTGGGCATCGGCGGCGGCCAGGGTCCGCTCGGCGTCGAGCACCGTCAGGAAGCTGTCGGCGCCCGCGTCGAAGCGCAGGCGCGACAGCCGGGCGGCCGTGGCGGCCTCGTCCCGCGCGGCCTGCAGCGCCGCACGGCGGTCGAGCTCGTTGGCGTAATTGGCCAGCGCCGTCTCCGTCTCCTGCAGCGCGACCAGCACGGTCTGGTCGAAGCGCGCCAGCGCCGCCTCGGAGGCCGCGTCCGCCTGTTCGATCCGCGCCCGGGCGGCGAAGACGTTGGGGAAGGACCAGCTGATCAGCGGGCCGACGCTGAAGCGGAAGTTCTCGCTGTCGCCCAGCCCGCCGGCGTCCAGGGCCGTGGCCCCGAGGCCGCCGCCGAGCGTGATGCGCGGAAACAGGTCGGCCGTCGCCACATTGACCCGCGCGGTGGCGGCGGCGAGTTCTCGCTCGGCCCGGCGCACATCGGGGCGACGGGCCAGCAGTCGGGCCCCGTCGCCGATGGGGACGGGCTGCGTCAGCTGGGGCGGCCGGGCGCAGCTCCGCGCCGCCTCGCTGCTCTCCGCCGGCGTGCGGCCCGTCAGGGTGGCGAGGCGGAACAGGGCGCCGTCTCGCTCGGCGCGCAGCGGCGGCAGGGACGCACGGGTGGTCTCCAGCGCCGAGCGGGCGCGGGCGACGTCCAGGCCGTTGCCGGACCCGGCGTCCAGAAGCGTCCGGGTCAGCTCCATCGTCCGGGTCTGCAGGTCGACGGTGCGCTGCGCCACATCGAGGCGGGCGTTGGCCGAGCAGGCGTCGGCGTAGGCGCGGGCGGTCTCGGCGGCGACGCTGACGCGGACCACGTCGAGGGCGGCCGCGGCCGCATCGGCGTCGGCGCGGGCGGCGCGGATGACCGAGCCGACGCGGCCGAACAGATCGACCTCATAGGCGACGTCGAGGCCGACGTCATAGGTGTCCGTCTCGGGCGCTTCCGTCCCGGGCGGGAGACCGGGGATGGTCGCAGCCGAGGGCCGGCCGGTGCTGTAGGCGGCGCTGGTCGTGGTTCCGGGCAGGCGGGCGGTGCGCGCCTCGCCCAGCGCCGCGCGGACCCGGCGCAGGTTGGCGGCCGCCGCCTCGAGATCATTGTTGTTGGCCAGCGCCTCGGCGACCAGCGCGTCCAGCGCCGGGTCCTGGTAAAGCCGCCACCAGTCGTCCCGCGCCGCTTCGGCGGAAACGGCGGGGGTGACTGCACCGATGAAGGCGCCCGATGCGGAGGGGGGAAGGGCCGCGTCGGGCGCCTTCGGCCCGACCGCGCATGACGCCAGGATCAGACTGGCGCCGGCGGTCGCGGTCAGGAACCGGAGAGAGGGACGTGGGGTCATCATGCGTCTCCCGCCTGCGGCGAGGCGGACTGGATTTCGGTGTGCGGGGGCATGCCTTCGGTGGTCGGGATCGTCCGCTCCTTTTCCGGGGCCCTGGGCATCTTCGAGGCGAGCCAGCGGCATACGACATAGAAGACCGGGGTGAAGATCAGGCCGAAGAAGGTGACGCCGATCATGCCCCAGACGACCGAGATGCCCAGCGACTGCCGCATCTCGGCGCCCGGTCCGCTGGCGATCGCCAGAGGTAGCACGCCGAAGATGAAGGCGAAGGAAGTCATGAGAATCGGGCGCAGCCGCTGCCGACCCGCCTGCACCGCCGCGTCAAAACGGTTGAGACCTTCCTCGTCCTCGGCCTGTTTGGCGAATTCGACGATAAGGATGGCGTTCTTGGCCGCGAGGCCGATCAGCACCACCAGTCCCGCCTGCACCAGGATGTTGTTGTCGAGGCCATTGACGTTGACCCCGATCAGGGCGGCCAGCACGCACATCGGCACGATCAGGATGACGGCGAGCGGCAGGGTGAGCGATTCATAGTTCGCCGCCAGCACCAGGAAGACGAACACCACCGCCAGCATGAAGACCAGGACGGCTGAACTGCCCGCCGCCTTCTCCTGCAGCGCCAACTCGGTCCATTCGAAGTCAAAGCCGTCGGGCAGGGTTTCCGCAGCCATGGCCTCCATGATCGCCAGCGCCTCGCCCGATGACACGCCCGGCGCGGCCTGACCTTGCAGCTCGGAGGCCGGGAACAGGTTGTAGCGGACCACGCGGGCAGGGCCGGAGTCGTTTCGCAGCGTGGCCACCGAACCGATGGGCACCATGTTTCCGGAGGCCGAGCGCACCTCCAGGTCGGCGATGTCAGCCAGGTCATCGCGATAGGCAGGCTCGGCCTGGGCGGTGACCCGGAAGGTTCGGCCCAGCAGGTTGAAGTCGTTGATGTAGTTGGAGCCGAGATAGGTGCCCAGGGTGCTGAACACATCCGCCGGCTGGACACCCATCATCAGGGCGCGCTCACGATCGACATCGGCCTCAACCCGCGGCGAGCCGGTGTTGTAGGTGGAAAACACCTGCTGCACCTGCTCCGGCGACTGCGCCGCTGCGCCCATCATAGCCATGGTGGCGCCTTCCAGCGCCTTATAGCCCGCGCCGGATCGGTCCTGGATCATCATCTTGAAGCCGCCGCCGGCGCCGAGGCCGGGCACGGCCGGGGGCGAGATCATGAAGATGTTCGCTTCCTCGATCACGCCGGTGGCGCCGCTCAGGGCGCCGGCCAGCGCCGCCGCCTGCAACGCGGGCGTCTCGCGCTCGCTCCAGTCATCCAGCTTGATGAACATGGTGGCCGCGTTCGAGGCGGCGGAGAAGCTGGAGCCGTCGAGGCCGGCCAGAGCCGTGACCTCGGTCACGCCTTCGGCTTTCCGGATGATGGCCACGGCTTCGTTCAGCGCCTCGGTGGTGCGCTCCAGCGAGGCGCCGGCGGGCAACTGGACCACGCCGATCAGCACGCCCTGGTCCTGATCCGGGATGAAGCCCCCTGGAGTGTCCATGAGGCGCCAGCCGGTCAGGCCCAAGAGACCCGCGTAAATGATCAGCATAATGCCGACGGTCCGCACGAGCCGCGCCGTCAGCCACCCGTAGCGGTCCGACAACCAATCGAAACCCTCGTTGAATCGGGCCCCGGCCGCGCCGAGGTAGTGGAACGCCGTGCCGATGGGTCCCTTCTTGCGAGCGGAGTGGTCGTGCGGCTTGTGCGGCTTGAGCAGCAGGGCCGCCAGCGCGGGCGACAGCGTGAGCGAAATCAGCAGCGAGATCAGCGTCGCCGAGGCGATGGTTACGGCGAACTGACGGAAGAAAATGCCGGGAATGCCGGGGATGAAGGCCGTCGGCACGAACACGGAGGTCAGGACCAGTCCGATCGCCACGAGCGCGCCCGACACCTCCTTCATCGACCGGTGGGCGGCCTCCCGCGGCGTCAGGCCCTCGCGGATATAGCGCTCGACGTTCTCGACCACGATGATGGCGTCGTCGACCACGATGCCGACCGCCAGCACCAGGGCGAAAAGGGACAGGGAGTTGATCGAATAGCCCAGGGCCAGTTGCACGGCGAAGGTGCCGACCAGGGCGACCGGGATGGCGAGCACCGGAATGATGGCGGCGCGCCAGGTCTGAAGGAAGACCAGAACGACAAGGGCGACCAGGATGACCGCCTCCATCACCGTGTGCTGCACCGCCTCGACCGAGGCCGCGACGTATTCGGTCGGGTTGTAGGGAATGGTGTAATTGACGCCGGGCGGGAAGTCGGCCGCGATGGCGTCCAGCTCGGCCAACACCGCCTCCGCTGTCGACAAGGCATTGGCGCCCGGCTGCTGGACGACGGCCAGGGCGATCCCGGGCTTGCCGGTGAAGTAGGCGTTGATGCCGTAGTCCTGCGAGCCCAGTTCGACCCGCGCGACGTCACGGACGCGCGTCATGCGACCCTGGGCGTCGGTCTTCAGGACCACGTCGGCGAACTGCTCCGGATCCGTCAGGCGGCCCTGGACCTGCACCGGCAGCTGGAAGGCGGAGGCGTTGGTGGCGAATGGCGGTTGGCCGATCGCGCCGGCCGCGGCCTGGACGTTCTGCGACCGCAGGGCCGCCACGATTTCCGTCGCGGTCAGGTCGCGCGCGGCGGCCTTGGCCGGGTCGATCCAGATGCGCATGGAATAGTTGCCGCCGCCGAAAACCTGAACCTCTCCCACGCCGTCGAGCCTCAGAATGCGGTCGCGGATGGTGGAGTTGGCGAAATTGCCCAGGTAGTTGACGTCGAGGCCGGGGTCGCTGGACGTCAGGGCCGCCAGCATCAGGAAGCCGGTGGACTGCTTGGTCACCGAGATTCCAGACTGGCGTACCTGCTCGGGCAGCCTCGGCTCGGCGCGGGCGACCCGGTTCTGGATCAGCACCTGGGCGGTGTCGAGGTCGGTGCCGGGCTCGAAGGCGACGGTCAGGCTCACGGCGCCGTCGGAGGTCGAGGACGAGGTCATGTACAGCATGCCCTCGACGCCGTTGACCTCCTGCTCGATCGGCGCCGCCACGGTCTCGGCGAGCGTCTCCGCAGAGGCTCCCGCATAGGCCGTGCGGATGCTGATCGTGGGCGGCGCAATCTCCGGGTACTGCGCCAGCGGCAGGGCCGGATAGGCGAAGGCGCCGATCAGGGTGATGAAGACCGCGATGACGATCGCGAAGATCGGCCGGTCGATGAAGAAACGCGAGACATTCATCGGCTCAGTCGCCCGAAACGGAGGCTGCCGGGAGGGAGCCGGTCAGCGTCGCCGCCGAGGCGGGCGGCGCCGTCGTCGTGGGAACCTCCGTCGTCGTGGCCCTGGCCGTGATGCGAGTCGCCCGCGGCGTAACCTTCTGGCCGGGCCGGGCCCTCTGGACTCCGGTGACGATAACCCGATCCGCGGGGGCCAGACCGGAGCGGACGACCCGCAGGTCGCCGGCCAGCGGGCCCAGTTCGACGGCTTTTGCCGCGACGGTCCCATCGGCGGCCACGACATAGACCACCTTGCGGGCGCCGTCGGTGACGATGGCGGCGTCGGGCACCAGCATGCCGGTGTAGGTGGTCGTGCCCGCGAGCCGGCCGCGCCCAAACATGCCGGGCTTCAGGAAGCCGTCGGCGTTCGCGACAACCGCGCGGAGGCGCACCGTGCCGGAAGAACCGTCGATCGCATTGTCGGTGAAGTCGAGCGTGCCCGAGCGGGTGAAGGTCGCTTCGTCCTGCAGCCGGACCTGGATCGGCGCGGCGCCATTGCGCGCCTGCCGCTGGTATTTCAGCAGCACCGCCTCGGATCCGTCGAAGACGAAGTGGATTGGAGCGCTCGAGACGATGCTGGTCAGTACGTCGGCGGCCGAGGATCCGCCCGCCACCAGGTTGCCCGGATCGACCCGCCGGTCCGACGCCCTGCCCGAGATGGGCGCGGTGACGCGGGTGAACTCCAGGTCCAGCTGCCGCGCCCGGACATTGGCGTTGGCGGCGGCGATGGCGGCCTGCGCCGTCTGCAGGGCACCGCGGCGGGTGTCGACCTCCGCTTGGGACACGGCCTGCGACTCGAGCAGGGTCTCGGACCTCGCCAGCTCGCTCCTAGCCAGCGCCAGCTGGGCCTGCGCCTGGGCCAATTGAGCTCGGGCAGCGGCCAGGGCGGCCTGCGCCGGACGCGGGTCGAGGGTGAACAGCAGCTGGCCGCGGCGGACGTAGTCGCCGTCGCGGAAATGGACGCCTGAAATGTAGCCGCCCACGCGGGCGCGCACCTCGACCTCTTGGGTCGCCTCGAAGCGGCCGGTGAACTCGTCCCAGTCCTGGACTGCCTGCACCAGCGGGGTCGCGACGGTTACCGCCGGCGCCGGCGGCGCCTGGGCCTCGCTCCTCGGGGAACAGCCATAGAGCGCGGCCGCCACAAGGGTGGACGCTGCCACGAGTTTCGCCGTGCGCATGAAGGCCAGTCTCCGAGTGGGAAGAGGGAATGCCCTGTCTTTGTTGACGGCGGTGATCGGGGAGGAGCCGCTTAGTCAACGCCGGGTGATTTAATGGTAAGCGGGGTTGCAGTTGTCAATGGCTGATGCGAGAGGCTTATGGACGAAGGGCTCAGGGAGCCAAGTCATTGTTTCGTCATGTCGCGCCCCGGCCGAGAAACTCCGGGGCGACCCGCGCCGCTATCTTGGACGCCGCGCGCGAACGGTTCGCGCGCGAAAGCTACGACGCCGTTGGTACGCGGGATATCTGCCGCGACGTAGGCGTCGACGCGGCTCTGGTTCCCCGCTATTTCGGCTCCAAGGCAGAGCTCTTCACCGCCGTCCTCGACAGCTATGAGAACGGCGCGGAACTGATGGCGGGGGACCGATCGACTTTCGGCCGGCGCGTCGCCCACGAGGTGATCTACGAGGCCATGAACGAGAGCAAGCTCAGGGGCTTGCTGGTCCTCCTGCGGTCGGTCGGCTCGATCAAGGCGATGGAACTGGTCCAGCGCACCGGCAACGAGCGTTTCTTCAATCCCTTCGCTGAATGGGTTGGGGGGCGCGACGCGGCCGTCCGCGCCCGTCTCGCCGCCGCCTTCGTGATGGGCATGGTGGTCAGCCGCGAGATCACCGGCGGGTTCGGCCTCAAGCCGGAGGAGTGCAAACGGATGTGCGACCGGATGGCGACCCTCCTCCAGGACATCGTAGACGGCTGACGGTCAGCGGCGCGGCCGGAATTCCGGATCTCGCCCGGGAAGGTCACCGGGGTGTGCTCGCCGGGTGGATCCGGCCGCCACGAAGGGCCAGGCACTTGCCGGTCGAGGAGGTCGAGGTGGCGCTCCACGACGACCGGCGCCTCAAGCTGAGGCTGGTCGACCGCGATCGGCCACGAGCCTGGATGTCCTCAAGGCCTGGCGGCGGCCGCTTCGTTCGTGAGCTTTGCGGAAGCCGCGCGACCGAGGGGTAGCAAGGGCCAGGGTGGACCGGCCGGCGGGCGGATCGCCCGATCTGTACAAGCCTGACCCGATGAGGATCAAGACGCCCCTCAACGGCGTGCAAGGTCGGGGAGACCAGCCGGTCCGGCGCCCAGCCGGTTCACCCCGGCCCGCGCGACGGCAGAGCCCTTCCATGTCCTTTTTCAAATCTGCGAACGTCCGAAAGCGACTCCGCGCCCCGGCGCGGATCGCTGGCGTCACGGTGACGCAGGCGTCCGAAAACTTCGCTTCCTTGCGGGACCATGCTCAAACAGCGACGCCGTCAGGCGGAGACGTCCCGGTAGCGTGTATCGCCCCTTTTCCACCCTCGATCATCAAGTGTTTCAGGCGCTCAGGGGCCGCAGCTTGTCACCCCCGAGGCGCCGGATTTCGTCCAGATGGTTTTGGGCCGAGAGGCTGGCTGCCTGGGCATGAGACTTCAGACGCGGATCGTCGGCATGAAGGGAGAAGGTGGTGTGCAGCAGAGAGGATTCGAGCAACACGGTGATCTGCTGCGCCAACCAGAGCCGATCACGCTCCCGCGGAGCGGCGGCTTCGAGATCGGCGACATAGGCGGCATGTCGGGCCGACAGGCGCGACGGGGCCGCCGGCCCGCCGAGATCCGCCAGGAAGGCTGACTGGATCGTCAGCAACCGGACGTGTCGTGTTTCCAGCAGGGTGGCCAGAGCCTTGATCTCCGGGTCCGGGGATCGGGCCTTGATCGCCTTTGCCGCCGCGAGGACATAGAGGTCGTCATAGCAGGCCGCGACAAGATATCCCTCGGGCGCATGAACGTCCCTGATCACCGGGTCAGCGGCGGCCGCCGTTGGCGTCTCCAGGGGAACCGCGTCGACCGGTTCCGGACCCCCATCCTTCTGTTCGCAGGCCGCCACGCCCACCACAGCGCAAGCCATCAGCATCGTAATTTTCTGCACAGGGTAGCCCGCCACAAAGCGCCTTCAACACGAAGACCGAAATAGAACGCGCGGGTACCCTAATCAGTTCGTCAAGTCTTTGTCTGGGTGCATTTCCCTCGGGCCGAGCGCGGCCCTCGGCCGCGATGGGTTTCCCTGCGCCTGGGCCCGCCTGATTCCGGCTATCACGCAAAGAAGATCCAGATGTTCCTCCTGCTGGTCGCGCTGGCGGCAGGCGTAGCCGGGAGCCCCGTTTGTCCGGCGTGGAACAACACAGCCGCCGGGTTCGGGCGGGGTTGCGCCCGATCGCTCAACGGCGTCGGCCCGCAAAGAGACTGCGGCCCGCCCGTCGGCCGCGCCGCTGGGCGTCGCCCCCTGCGCGAAGGCTGGTTTTCCAGTCGACGGCCGTTGGAGTCCCGCAGTGAAAGGGGTTATGTTTCCTCGCGCCCGCACCCATACATCCGTAGAAATCGGTCAGCGGCGGTACGGGCCTCCTTTGAGGCGTCGCCGATCTCTGCGGCGTCGAACAAGCCGGCGAGCATGCGCAGTTGGGTCCGCGTCACCGTCATGGCGCGAAACTCAGCGGCGGCCTCGTCCGGATCCGCGCCCTTCAGGCGTCCTGCTCTCATCTCCCGCTCGAGGAAGTCTCTGAGGCTCGACGTGCACGCTTCCGAGATTTCAGCGCAGATCGCATTCGCCAAGGTCTTGTCGTCGGGCAGGACCCTGCCGAGGGCTCGGATCGCGCGGTAGTACCGGGCGGTGCGAACATGCCTCAAGGCGGATTCCGCATAGGCGGCCAGGGCGGTTCGGATGTCCGATTGGGCGGGAAAGTTTTCAAACGGTTCCCGGAGCGCCGCCTCGCACCAGTTGAGGACCGCACGCCTCACGCCCTGCGCGTCGCCGAACTGGTTGTAAACGGTCTGGCGTGATACCCGCGCCCTGCTGGCGATCGCGGCCAGGGAGGGGCTTGCGCTGCCCGCGAGATCGATCGCCGCCTCAAGAATGGCGTTCTGCTTGTCCCGGTCGATCGCTCCGCATTGTCGACTCAACGTGCGGCCTCCGCCGATCAACTGCCCGCCCGAAAGGCCAGGGCGCTCCGAGACTGCGCTCTCGCGCCAAGGTGAGGAAGACCGAAGCGCCGAGTTGAAGCCCCTCTTCGGCCTCCGTCAACTCAAGCTGGAGAACGTATTGAACGCCCGGGAGTCGCTACGGCGGAGTTGAAAATCCCGGGAAGTCATCCCCCTCCGTTACCGAAAGCGGTAGGTCATCACCAGGCCGGCGGTGTCGATCCCCTGGTTGCGTCCATCTCCCAGGACCTGTCCGTGGGACAGGTGCACCCACTGTAGACCGATCTTGACGTCCCCGGAGACTTCCCAGTCAAGCCCCAGGGCGGTGCGAAAGAGATCCCGGGAGCCCAGCAGAAGCCGGGACCGCACCTCCACCGGATCGTCCGTATCCAGCATCCCGTCATGAACGGCGTAACCGAACTGAAACTCGCCGCTGACCCGGTCCGAGACGGCGCGGCGCCAGGAAAGCCCGACCGAAGCGAAATTCGTGTCGCCGTCGCTGTTCAGCGAGCCGCTTATATAGGCCCGGGGCCGCCCGACCGCATCGAGGGCGGTGATGGGGCGGCTCAGCAACGCCATCTCCAGGTTGGCTCCGCCTTCGCGATCATCGGACCCCGGGTGAAGAACATCGTGCTGCATGACGGCGACCCGGAGTTCGCGGGTGTCTTCCTGCGACCGGACTTCGCCTGCAAAGCCCAGGGCGGCCAGGCAGCCGATCGCCGCCGCCGACGGAACCCGTCGGGAATTTCTTCTTGTCTGCATGATTGTGATCCGGAGGGCTACTGGGGGATGGACGCCGGTTCGGTGGTCGGTTCAGCCTCCTGCGGGGAGGGCGGCTCAACCAGTTCGACGTTGAGCGGGGCCCAGCCGCTCCCGCTCACGCCGCGGCGCCGACCCTCTTCAAAAAGGGCTCTCATGGCGTCTTGATCAAAATCAAGCGCGGATGCCTCAACCTCCGGCGGGATGGCGGCTACGCTGATGCGCATGCCGTTGCGGCGCGCGAACGCGCCTTGCGCCGCAAGGCTGGTTCGCAGAAGCGACTGGGTCATGCTCTGGTAGGAGCGGGCGAATACGGAGGGCAGACTCCCGCGGGTCTGACGCGGACTCAGCCCCAGCTTCCCATTGACGATGATGAAGAGTTCGCTGCCACTCCAGCCGGGCAGCGTTTCGGCGCTGAGGATCATGCCTTCGGGCACCCCCAGGAAGGGGGTGTTGACCCCGCCGTCGACATGCATTTCCTGCCGCACTGTTCCGGACTCGCTCACCCCCGCGATCAGGACCGGAGGGAAGACGCCCGGAATGCTGGCCGAGGCGAGCAGAACCTGCCGGAACAGGCGCAGTGCGTTTTCATCCCCGGCCTCGGCCAGAAGACCCATGTCCCAGATCACCGTCTCGCCTGAATCCAGATTGGTCGTGGCGACGAGAAGCCGTCGGCCCTCGCGATTCGCCTGCGCGATTTCCGCCAGCAACGCCGGCGTGACATGTTCCTCCACCAGCGCTTCCAGCGTACGAGGACTGAAGAGCCCCGGGGACAGGAAGGCGGCGAAGCTTCGCCAGCTCAGCAATCCCTCTGTACTGCCTTCGGAATAGGCTGCGGCGAGCTCGTCGTCCCAGTCCGCACCCAGGAAGGCGTAGGGCGCGGCAAGCGCGCCCGTACTGACGCCCGTCACGATGTCGAATTCCGGGCGATCGCCGCGGTGGCTCCAACCCACAAGCATGCCTGCGCCGTAGGCGCCGTTTGCGCCGCCTCCGGAGAGGGCGAGAATGGAGCGTCGTTTGTCACCCCTGTTGAGGCGCCTTCGGAAATCTTCGGCGATGCGCTCCAGTCGGGCTTCATCGCCAGGCGAAATTCTCGGGTCTTGCGTCGCGACCAGGCCGCGCTCCAGGTCGTGGAGCGCCATTTCGGGGGCACGGTCGATGGTCGCGCACGCGCTGAGGATCAGAAGGCTGGATGCGATCAGGGCGATCCGGACCTGCTTCATACATCGTTCTCCAGCCGCGCGGATAATGCACCGTACCATTACCCTCAGAAACTCGCTCAATGGGCTTGAGTTCCTTAGAGTATGAGGATGACTCGCCATGTCCCACCCACGTCTCAGGCCGCTCTCGATCGTGATCGAAAGGTGGGGCGTCCCACGCCCGAGGCGGCTGAGCTTATCGAGCCGGACCTGCTGGCGGCCACATGGCGGATTTTCGTCGAACGCGGATACTCAAGGACCACCATCGAGGCGGTCGCCCGACAGGCGCGCATGAGCAAGCGCACGATCTATCAACGGTATAGCTCCAAGGACCAGCTCGTTGAGGCCGCGATCCGGGCCGCGCTGGAACGGTGGCGATCGCATGTTCGGGAAAGCCTGATCGACACGGGCCCCGGCGCGGAAGATTGGTTGGAAGAGTTCGTTCGACGGTGCCTTGGCATCCTGGTCGCTTCGGAAGGGCGCGCCCTGATGGGCTTTCTGCTCACGGAAGATGAGACCTTCCAACCCGTCCGCGATACCGTTTTCGCGGCCGTCCGGCAAAGCATGGGGGTCTTCTCGGCGCTTTTGGCGCAGAGGTCCCCTGGCTTGTCGGCGGAGCTTGCGGAGGACATCTCGTTCGCCGTCCTCGACGTGATGATCGGCTTCGCGACACGGCTCAACGCGCTGCAGCCCCAACTTGCGCTCGAGGAGATCAGGGCGCGGGGTCCACGGTTCACGGCCGTCGTGCGCTTCCTCGTGGAGGTTCAGGGCGGAGCGATTCCCAAGGCCGACTGAAACCGTCAGGCGGCGCCCCTCTTCCGCTGCGGACCTGTATCGTCCGGCAGAACCGGTTCGAGCGCGAAGCCGGCCTCGATATCCCCTTCGGCTTCCATGGCGGTCGGAGGCGCCGCGGAAGGCTTTCGGTTCGATTGCAGGGCGTGGTGGAGAATGTAGGTGGGCAGGAGTGCGCCGGCGAAAACGATCGCTGTGATCAGAAAGCCGTCGCGATAGGCGGCGGCGGCGGCCTGATAGACGACTGTCTGTCCCAGTAGCCAGCCCGAGGCCGCGGCCTGGTCCAGCCCGCCCACGCCAAGTTGGGCGATGGCCCGTCCTGCCCCCTGAACATACGCAGTGGTCGCGACATTGTCCGACGTCTGGGTTGCGGCGATGAGATCGCCGTGGAAGGCGGTGCGCCGTTCCACAATGACTGCCAGCAGGCCGGTGCCCAGGGCGCCGCCGAGCTGCCGGGTGAAGTTCATCGCGCCCGACCCCTGGCTCAGAAGCTGCGGCGGCAAGACGGTCAGCGAACCAGCGCTGAGCGAAGGAAAGACGAACCCCATGCCGACCCGGCTGATCACGGTCCACCAGGCCAGCGTCCAGAAGGCGGTGTCGACGCTGACATGCGAGAGGAGCCACGATGCGTAAGCGAAGATGGCCATGCCAAGACCGATGAGCACGCCCGGGGGCGCCATGTCGCTGAGCTTTCCGGCAAGGGGGAAGACGAAAACAAGGGCGAACCCCGCCGGCATGAGAAGAAGTCCGGCCTGCGTTGGCGTAAGATTCTGGATCTGCTGGACGAAGATGGGCAGCAGATAGGTCGAGCCGAACAGCCCGGCCCCCAAGACGAAGCTGACCACGCACGCCGCAGCGAAGGGCGCGTTTGCGAACAGTCTGAGGTCGAGCATCGGATGAGGGGTTCGGTGTTCATGCCAGAGGAAGGCTCCACCGGCCGCGAGGGCCAGAGCGATCTCACCGATCACGATGTTGGAGTCCCATCCCAGGCGCTGGCCGCTCGAAATCGCCTGAAGCACCGACAGCAGGAACACGGAGAGATACAGGATCGCCGGCCAGTCGAGCCTTTGCCGCTCAAGGTCCGGGTTCCGGGACGGCAGGAACAGGTTGGCGAGGACGATGCCGACGACCCCGAACGGGATCCCCAGATAGAAGAGAAAGCGCCAATCGAAATTATCCATCAGCACCCCGCCCACCCAGGGACCGAGGGCCGGCGCCAGCACCACGCCGATGCCGAAAATGCCCATCGCCGCTCCTCGCTGCTGCGGCGGGAAGACCTGGAACATCACCACCATGGCCAACGGCTGGACGAGGCCGGCGGCCAGGCCCTGAAGAATGCGGGAGATCACCAGAACCGTCTGATCGGGCGCGACGCCGCCGACAACCGATCCGAACAGGAACAGCGCCAGGGCGCCGATCATCGTCATCCGCTGACCGAAGGCGCGTTCGCACCACGCCGTCATCAGCATCGTCACCGTCATGGCGGCGAGAAAGCCCGTCGAGAGCCATTGGGCCTGGACCGAGTCGATGCCGAACTGGCCCATGATGGCGGGAATCGCGACATTGACGATCGTCGAAGACAGCACGACCGCGACGGCGGCGACCATCGCCGTCAGAGTGGCCAGCCAGCGATATCCGGGGCCGAAGCGGGCGAAAAAGGCGTCAGTCGACGACATCGATCGTCGCCTCGACCATCATGCCGGGCCTCAGCCGGCCTTGCTGCTGGACGATCTCGAGACGGACCGGGATGCGCTGCGTGACCTTGGTGAAATTCCCGCTGGGATTCGGGTTGGGCAACAGGGCGAACTGACTCGTCGCGGCCCCTCCCACGTACGACACCCGGGCTTCGAAGACTTCGCCCGGGTAGGCGTCGATCTTGATCCGGGCGGGTGCGCCGATGGAAATCTTGCGGACATCGGTCTCCTTGACGTTTGCGTCGATCCAGACCTGGGAAGGATTGTGATACATCAGCAACCGCGTGCCGGCGGCGACGAACTCGCCCGGATCGACGAAGGTCTGATCGACGATCCCGTCGAACGCGGCGCGGATCTCACGACGACCGAGATCCAGGTTCTGCTGGCCGCGTTGAGCCCGCAACCCTTGCTTCTGAGCCTCGAGGGCGGCGATCTGCGCCTCCAGCACCTCGACCTCGCTGGAGCCTTCGCGGGTGACGCCGACCTGGGCCCGCGACCCGGCGATCTGCGCCTCGGCCCGCGCCGCGTTTTGCTCGGCCGCGCGAAGCCGAGCCTGATCTTCGTCGAAACGGCTTTGGGCCACCAAGCCCCGCTCGAACAGGGTCCTGGACCGCTCGAAGGCGCTGCGCGCCGCCGCGACCTCCGCCTGGCGAGCCAGGGCATCCGCCTGGGCCGCTGAGACTCCGGCCGCCGACACGCCCATCTGCTCTCCGACCCGCCGCACTACCGCCGCCTGTTGCGCCCGGAGCTGGCTCTGCTGGGCCTCGATCCGCGCGATCTCCGCATCGATCCGTTCGAGGGCCAGGCGGGAGTCCGCGGGATCAATTCGCGCCAGGAGTTGCCCGGCGCGGACCCGTTGACCCGCGCGGACCTGAAGATCAACCACCCGTCCCGAGACCTCGCTGCTGACGGCGACGACGTGAGCGCCAATGCGCGCGTCGTTGGTCGACACCTTTCCTGCCCGCAGGTGCATCCAGCCGAAAACGAGTGCGACGACGGCCACGACGACGCCGACGAGGATGATCAGCCTGCGCCGCCCTGGTTTGGACTTTTCCTTCGGGGCGGAGGGGGGAGGCGAGGGAGCGTCGCTCATTTGTCGTCTAGTCTTTCGTTGATGTGCGCAATGACCCGGGTGGCGGTGGCCAGGTCGTCCCTGGACAATCCCCCGGTGATCTCGCGCCGGACCTGTTCGGCGATCTCCAGAATCGCATCCAGCACGGGCCCGGCGGCCTCTGTCAGATAGACAGCGTTGGCCCTTCGGTCTCCTTCGATCGCCGCGCGGCGAACAAGTCCGCGCCGTTCCAGGTCGTCCAGCTGACGGACGAGCGTGGGAGGCTCGATGCCGATGCGCGCCGCCAGATCTTTCTGGCTCAACATCCTGTCGGCTTTCTTGAGTTCAAGCAGCACATGCCAACGCGCCTGCGTCAGGTCGAGGTGCCTGAGGCGCTCGTCCAGACGCGAACGCCATTTGCGGCTTGCCAGGCCGATCGCGCGGCCGAGCGGGATGTCGGTGGTGGTCATTCCCGCCATATAGGTTGCAAATAAATAGCAGGCAAATCATATTGTGGACATGCATTTTGGGTTCGTTGCGAACGATGTTCTGGTCGCCGAAGACCTTGCATTCGTGCAATGGTTCGGTCTTTCCGCAGGCCGCGCCCGGGTGCTTTCCATGCTCTGGCGGGCCCAAGGCGAGATTGTGAGCGCCGGCTCTTTCGGTCTCAGTCGCCGTAGCGCTTATGTTTACGTTTCTGAGTTGCGCATGGCGCTCGATCCTGGCGCCATCCATACACGGTCCAAGTCCGGATACGCCTTGACCCAATCGGGCCTCGAAGAATGCCGGGCCGCCCTTGGGGCGATGCATCGCTGGTGGTCGTCAGAGGCCGCGGAATCGAGAAGCATCGCCGCATAGCGGCCAAATGGAGTGCTTGACGCGCGATATCAGTCGAGGGTGGTCCTGTAGCGCACGATCGCGAGGGCCGTGACTACGACGACGAAGGCGGCCAGCGCCATCACGCTTGGCCAGGCGTCCGCCAGACCGACGCCCTTCAACAGGGCGCCGCGGACGATCCTCAGGAAATGGGTGACCGGAATCAACGAGCCCAAGGCCTGGGCCCAGTCCGGCATGCCGCGGAAGGGGAACAGAAAGCCGGAGAGCAGCATCGAGGGCAGGATGTAGAAGATGGACATCTGCATGGCCTGCATCTGGGTCTGGGCGAGGGTGGACAGGAAGAAGCCAAGGGCCAGCGATCCCACGATGAACAGCATGACGCCGACCACAAGGGCGTCCCAGCCGCCGGCCATGGGGACGTCGAACAGGAGCCGCGCCATCACCAGGAAGAGGGTCACCTGCACAACGCCCACCCCGACGTAGGGGGCGAGCTTGCCGATCATGACTTCGAGCGGCCGCACGGGCGTCGCCAGCAGGCTTTCCAGCGTTCCGCGCTCCCGCTCGCGCGCCATGGCCAGCGACGTCATCATGACCAGGGTCATCGACAGGATGACCCCGAGCAGGCCGGGAACGATGTTGAAGGCCGTTATGCCCTCCGGATTATAGCGCCTGTGAACGATGACCTCGAACGGGGCGCCTTGTGTCGACCGGACCAGCGGGCCGGTCAGGTCGCGAGCCAGCGCTTGACCCGGAAGGCCCGCGAGCGCGGCCAGGGCCCCGCCGGTCGCCGAAGGATCCGCGGCGTCGGCTTCGATCAGGACCGTGGGATTTTCCCCGCGGACAACCCGGCGCGTGAAATCCTGGGGGATCACCACGGCGAACTGCACCTCTCCGCGGGCCAGCGCCCGGTCCAGTTCGGCCTGACTGTTCGCCGACTGGGTTATGCGAAAATAGCCGCTGTTCGTCAGGGCGCTCAGAAACGAGCGCGAAAAGCTTCCGTGGTCCTGCACATAGACGGCGGTCGGCAGATTTCGGGGATCGTCGTTGATCGCATAGCCGAATAACACCAGCTGGAGGATCGGCATGATGAGGATCATGGCGTAGGCGAGGTGATCGCGCGTGAGCTGAATGAATTCCTTGGCCATCACGGCCCAGATTCGGGTCGCGGAGAGCATCAGTCCGAGTCTCGCTGAAGGTCGGCCGTCAACTGGATGAAGACGTCCTCCAGGGTCGGCCGGGTTTCCGTCCAGACGACCGGCGCTTGACTGAGGGGTGCAATCGCCTTTTCCAGTGCGGCGCGATCTCGTCCGGAGACGTGCAGCGTCGTTCCGAACACCGTCGCCATTTCGACGCCGGCCTGGTTCCGAAGGCGCGGAATGAGCCGACCGACGTTCGGTCCTTCCGCCAGGAATGTGGTCAGGCCGGACTCATCGATGACCTGGTCGGCCGTACCGCGGGCAAGCGTTCGACCGCCCGCGATATAGGCGATCTCGTGACACCGTTCCGCCTCGTCCATGTAATGCGTGGACACCAGAACGGTCATGCCCTCGTCGGACAGCGCATGAATCTCGTCCCAGAAGGTCCGCCGGGCTTCGGGATCGACGCCGGCGGTCGGCTCGTCGAGCAGGAGCAACTCGGGTTCGTGCAGCGTCGCGGCGGCGAGCGCCAGACGTTGCTTCCAGCCGCCGGAGAGCGTGCCTGCCAGCTGTCGGCGCCGCTTGACCAGCCCCAGACGTTCGAGCGCGGCCTCGACCCGGGCGGCGCGGCGGTCCAGTTCGTGAACCCGGCTCGTGAAGATCAGGTTCTGCTCGATGGACAGGTCGTCATAGAGCGAGAATTTCTGCGTCATGTAGCCGACCCGACGTTTGATGAGTTCGGACTGGCTCATGACGTTGTAGCCCAGAACCTCGCCCTCGCCGCTGTCGGGCGTCAGCAGACCACACAGAAGGCGAAGCGTGGTCGTTTTGCCCGCTCCGTTTGGGCCGAGGAATCCACAAATTCTGCCGCGTTCGACGGTAATGCCAAAATCCTGAACGGCATGGAGATCGCCGAACGACTTGTTCAGGCCTCGAACGTCGATCACTGGCTTTGCATCGGTCATTTCGCGCCCCGCAACCGTTCGACATCGACGGGCAAGCCCGGTTGTAGCGCGCGTGGGTTTTCCGGGGCCGCCTCGATCATGAAGACCAGTCGATCCCGGCTGCCCTGGCTGTAGAGAATAGGCGGGGTGAACTCGGGTCGCGGGCTGATCCAGGTGATCCGGGCCTTGCGCGGCGCACCGCAGCCGTCACAGCTGAATCTGACCACGCCCCCCGGTCGATAGTGGATCAACTCGCGTTCCGGCACGAAGAACCGCAACTTGACCTCTGCGTCGGGCAGCAGCGCGAGGACGGGTTGATTGGCGGGGACGAATTCGCCCTGGCGGAAGAAAATTTCCTCGACACGGGCTTCCACCGGCGCCCGGGGAGAGAGGGTGCGCAGGCGAACCTCGGCTTCGTTCAGTCCGCCTTCGGCCTGGCGGATCTGTTGTTCGGCGGCCCGCAACGCATCTTCCCGTGCGCCAAGCGTGGCCACCTCTCGGCGACGGCGGACGGCCTCGACCTGCGCCCTTGCCGTGTCCCGGTTCGCTCGCTCCTGGTCGAGCCTGGCCGGCGCGTAGATGCCCCGGCGCACCAAGGGTTCGATCCGGGCATAGCTGGCTTCGGCTTCGCGGAGCTGCGCCAGGGCGGCGGCGAGTTCGGTGTCGAACACCTCGAGTTCCTGCGCCCTCTGTCCCGTACGAAGATCGTCCGCGCGAGCTCGGGCGGCCTCGACGGACGCGGCCGCGCCGCGCTCCTGGGCCTCCTGCACGCCGGGGTCGATCTGGAAGGTCACCGCGCCGGCCTGGACGCGGTCGCCTTCCCGCACATACAGGGCTTCAAGCGCGCCGGAGGCGGGCGCCGCGAGATAGACCGACTCGCCTTCGACGTAGCCGGAAAGGGGCCGGTTCGTCTGGTCGGTCTGTAGAAACGACCAGACCGCGGCGCCCGTCGCGACGACACCGATAACGGCGGCGATCCTGTAGATGAGCCGGCGCCTCACGCCTTCATTCCCTTGAGGATCGTGTCCAGGTGCTGGCATGCGAGCGCCTCAAGCGGCAATGACTCGGCCCCGATGGGTTCGAAGGTTTCCCGCCACAGCAGCCCCAGCACTAAGGGGCCCAACAGGCCCATCGCAAACAATTCGGGATCGCCGGACCGGACTTCGCCGGACCTTTGACCGCGACGGATGATGTCTGAGATCAGCGAAAGCAGCGGTGTTATCACGGTTTGATGCCAGATCAGGGCCAGTTCGGGCAGGTTTCGGCTTTCCGCGACAATCAGCTTCAACACTCCGCCGATGCGGGGATTCGACTGGATCGCGGAGACGAGAACACCGACGCCCAGCCGCGCGGCTTCGTCGAAGGGGATTTCGGTTCCGGCGCCGGTTCGAATCTTCAGCAGTCTCGGTTCGATGGCGTCCTGCACCACGGCCTTGAACAGATCCTGTTTCGTTTCGAAATACAGGTAGAGCGCGCCCTTCGAGACCCCGGCCGCCCTGGCGATGTCGTCCAGCCGGGCTCGGGTGAAGCCATGCTCGGAAAAGACCTCAAGCGCGGCCGCGATGATCTCTTTGGGCCGGTCAGCCGCGCGGCGGCGCCATTTGGGTTCACCAGGAGGCAACATCGAGGATCATCCTAATAACTGATCAGTCGGTTATTAGCGTGCTCGGGACTCTTGAGCAAGGGGCCGGGCCTCTGGCGCTGAGCGGCTCGCACCGGTTCGGCCTGACCTGGGGCCGTAGCCGCCGGGTTGATCTGTCGCCGAGCATCGATGGGGAGCGGCCACCTACCCTCGCGTCCAGGAGGGAAGTTCGCCGAAGCCGCGCCGCACGGCCTGGCGCAATTTCCTTCAGGGCAAGGGCGGCGCCATTGCGCGGACCGCCCCCGGCCCGGCATTGAGCCGCGCTCGATCAAGGCCGGCGAGACGCCTCCCGATCACCGGCGACTCCGGGCTCGTCCCGATTCACCGGGGAGCAAGCGGGGGGCGTGTGGCCCCGCACTTGCCGCAGACCTCCATTTGACGGCGTTCCGACCAGGAAAAGCTGTGCCTGCAAAAAAGTCGGCGAACTCGCTTGAACATGAATGACTTGCCTCCCGCGAGAAAATGACGCTGGCAAAGCCTGCCCCCCGATCCTCAATGGGCAAACCCCCGGCGGGTTTCGTTGACAACGCCCGGACACACCGCCTCCATAGGCAAACTGCGCCAAGGTTGACGTCTTTGCACGCGTTTGGCACCGTTTTGATGTCCGCCCGCCGTTTCATGACCTCCAGCTCGGGATTCCCGATCCGGCCGTGTCATCGCGCAGTCTCGCGACCCTGAGCCGCTGCTGCCAAACGGCCTTCAGGTCCACCGGGGGCTGCTGGACGGCAAGACCCTGGAGCGCGATCTGGCGGAGGACCGGCTAATCGTCGGTCCCGCGATAACCGGTTGCTGGTCGGGGTCTTGCTGGAAGTCCGGGCGCGGCACTGGGAGGGTCGCCTCGCCGACGTTCGCCGGGCGCATCGGACGAAGCGTTCCATCGTCCGTCGGCTTGGCGATCGCCGAGCGGGCGGCTCAGCTCGAGGGAATGCTCGCGGACTGGAGCCCCGACGCGTGTCCAGGATGGCGACAGCCGGGGACCTGAGCGGCCGGCCCCGGCGCGCGGGGGGCGTCGCCGAGCTCCGCGGGGCCCAGATAGCGGTCCAGCCAGGCGAGGATACGGGCGTGAAGGTCGCGCAGATTGGCGGGGCTGACGAACACATGGCCTTCGCCTGCATAGGTCACGAGATCGGCCTCGCGTCCCAGCCGGTACAGGGCCCCGAACAGGACATCGCCGCCGGCCGGGTCGAGGTCGCCCTCGATCAGCAGGACGGGCGTGCGGATCCGGTCGGCGAGGTAGATCGGACTGTTTTCGACATAGGCCTCGGGTCGCGCCGGCAGGCTGGCGCCGATCGCGCCCTGACCGCTCTCGGCCCAGCCCGCCAGGGCGTTGATCGGCACCCCGTCGTCGGGGGAGACCAGGAAATGCGGCGTCAAAGCATAGACCCGGGAGAGGTCGGCGTAGCCGGCCGAGGCGATCACGGTCCGGAAGCGCTCGCTCCGCGCCGCAGTCAGCAGAGCGGCGTGTCCGCCGTAGCTATGGCCGATCAGGGCCACGCGGGCCGGGTCGATCGGCGCCTGTCGGGCCGCCTGATCGACGATAGCGTCGATCCGTGCGGCCAGATCGTCCAGCCCCGTACCGGCGCCGCTGGGGCGAGGCAGGGCGGGCACAAGCACGGCATAGCCGTGGGCGGCCATGACGGCTGGATTGATGTGTCGCCGCTCTCCGCCTGGCCTGAGCCAGGATGGCGGAACGGGGTAGGCGGCGCCGGGGTAGAGGACCACCGCCACGGGGACCCTCCCGCCGCCGGGGTCCGGCGGCGGGAGCAGCAACCAGCTGGTCAGGACCTGGCCGTCCGGCCCGGGGTGGGTGACGGCTTCAATCCGGCCCCAGGCCAGCAGGTCGAGCGCGAGGTTGAGCGTCGCAAGCGGATGGTCGCCGTTCGGGTCGCGGCGCAGCAGGCGGGTCGATCCCATCGCCGAAAGGCGCTGCACGACCGCAAACCGCGCGTCCGGGCTGGCGGCGAGGAGGGTCTCGTCCGGGCCCAGCGGCGGCAGGCAGGCGCCGGAGCGCGACGCGCCGAGGCGGGTGAGACATCCGGCCTGCAGCAGGACGCCCGGCGTTGGGTCGACCTCGGTCGGGTTGGTTCGCGCCCGGCCGCCGCCGTCGGCGGCGCGCTCGCGGCTCTGCACACGCCCGGGGAGACCCGGAGCTTCGGAGGGGGTGTCGAGGCGATACAGCCCGTCACCGCGTTCGATCCAGGCGTGACCGCCGGCCTGCAGCAGGCGTTCCGAGGGCTCTCGGACCGGAACGGTCAGGGCGTTCGGGTCCGCCCGAAGCCACGCCTGGGCCCCGTCTGTCGTCCGGACCTGGACGACGGGCGCTCCGCCGTCCCAGCCCGCCCGCACGAAGGGCATGCCGTCGGCCTGTTCGGCGACCCAGGGTCGGGCGTCGCCGAGTCGCACGGGCCGGGCCGGACCGGCGCGGGAGATGCGCCAGAATCGGCCGTCGTCCCACGCCCCGCCGGGCGTCCGGCCGAAGGCCAGTACGGATCGCCCGTCCGGCGACCAGCTCAGCAGATGCGACAGGATGTCCTGATCGGGCAGGGGCTCGTCCACTTGCCGGTTTTCAATGTCGACCAGCCACAGCCGCCTGCGTCGCGCCGGCGTCCCGACCCGCACCGGGGCGTCGCCGCTCGCCTGCAGATCCTCGGCGTCGGCGAGGACGGCGACCGCCGCGCCGTCCGGGGACAGTTCGAAGTCGAACAACGCCCCGATGGCGAGCTCCGTCTGGGCCCCCGTGCCGAGATCGAGGCGGACCAGGCGCGCCGGCGCGGCGGGATCGCGGTCGCCGCGACGCGCGCCGCTGGGAATCGAGACCGCGGAGGGCGCGTGACCCGCCTCGAACCGGCGCCACAGCGCCGCCTTGCGCGCCTGGGTCTGGCCGCCGAGGCGGAACACCAGGGGAAGATCGTCGGGCGCCCGCGAGATCAGGATGACCTCAGTCGCCGAGCGCCAGGCGACCGTGCGGCCGAGGCCGGTGAACTCCGGGGTCAGGGCGAACCAACGGGTTTCGCCGGTCGCCAGGGTCAGGACCCCGAGGCGCCAGCTCGTCTCGGTCAACCGGAAGACCAGCATCCGGTCGCCATCGGGGGAGAAGGGTCCGGAGACATAGCCGGTCGCGTGGCCGGGGTCGGAAATGACCCGCGGCGGCGCGCCGGACGTCGCGTCGTGTATCTCCAGACCGCTCAGCAGATGGGTGGTCATCAGCCCGAAACGGAAGCTTGCCGCCGACGACCAGGCGGCGCGGCGCTCGACGACGATCCAGCGGCCTCCTGGGCCGATCCGGACCTGGCCGAGACTTTCCTGACCCAGCACCGCCTCGATGGTGACCGGCCGCGGCGTCTCGCCCACGCCCGGGCTGGCCGCCGTCCCGAGGACGGCGGCCAGCAGCAGACAGACCGGACGCATCACCAGGTCCGGGTCAGCTGCAGGGCGATGAAGCGGCCGATGACGCTGGTGTTGGCCGCGTCGTAACCGATGCCTTCGGGCGCGTTGTAGAAAGGCGGATCGCGATCGAACAGATTCTGCACGGTCAGGGCGACCGCAGACCCCTGGAAGGGGCCGGTCTCCGGCGCATAGCGGATCTGGGCGTCGGCCGTGGTCCAGGAGCCGATCCGCGACCCGGCGAGGTCGTGATAGGAATCGACATACTGCACCGAGGTCGAGGCGCTCCAGGGACCCCGCGCCCAAGCCAGGGAGCCGCGGCCCCGCAGACCGACTGGGTAGTTGGGGCGGTCGCGCAGCGACTGGGGCGAAGCGTCCGGGGTCGTCCAGCTGTCGAACCGGGCCAGATACGACAGCGTCAGTCCGAGGTCGAAGGCGTCCGGTCCGAGATCGAAGGCGTAGCGGGCGTTGGCGTCGATCCCCTCCACCTCGACGCGCGCGGCGTTGACGTAGCGGGCGTCGACGATCGCCCCATAGGACGTGGCCGGAAAGGCATCGCGCGAATTGGTGGTCGGCAGGTCGAAGATGGCCTGGACGGCGGCGCGGTCATCCGCGTTGTTGAGCGGATCGACGATGCGGACAAAGGCCGACAGGGCGGGATCGGACAGGGCCGTCAGGATGTTCTCGAAGGTCGGCTGGCCGATCCGGTTGTCGAACTCGGTGCGAAACCAGTTGAAGCCGAGCTTGAGCCCGGGAAGGGCCTGTGGCGCATAGTCGGCGCCCACCGTCCAGGTGTCGGCCTCTTCCGGCTTGAGGTCGGGATTGCCGCCGTACAGGATTATCGACAGGACCTGCTGGGCGCCGCGCGGAAGGAAGGTCGGGCTCTGTCGCGCGGCGTCGTTCAGCTCGCGCAGCGCCGGAGCGCGGAAGGAGGCGCCGTAGTTGCCCCGCACGACGAGTTCCGTCGTGGGCTCCCAGACGAGTCCGATCTTCGGACTGGTGGTCTCGCCGATGTCCTCATAATTTTCGAACCGGGCCGCCAGCGACAGCTCGAGCCGCTCGAAGCCGGGACGGCGGTTGTCGCGGCCGAACAACGGCACGCGCAGTTCGCCGAAGACGGCCGAGACCTGGCGGCTGGTGTCGGTCGCCACGCCCGTCGTCGGCGCAAGGCCGCTGCTGAAGCTGTCGTTGCGCCGCCAGAAGGTCTCCTCCCGGAACGCGAGGCCGGCGGCGAGGCGGACATCGCCGCCGGGCAGGGCGAACACCGGGCCGTCGAGCTGCAGGTTGGCCGAGCTGACCCCGGTCTCCGCCTGGCTGTGCGTCCAGCCGGAACTGATGAAGGCCAGAGCCGCGGGCGAGCTGACGCCGCCGCCGCCGAACGGGTTGAAAAAGCCGTCGCGCGCGGCGCTGTAGGGCGTCGCGGCATTGTCGGCGATCGCGCCCAGGGCTTCGCGCAGGAAGGTCGAATTCAGGGCGCCGAATGTCTCGTTGTCAGTTCGTTCGGAGGCATGGGCGACATAGGCGTCCAGGGTCCAATCGCCCGTCAGGTCGATCCGGGCGCCGACAGAACCGCCGAAGCTTTCGGCCTCGCCGCGGATGCCGGGATTGGGCAGGTCGTTCTCGAACGAATAGGCGATGGTGTGGGAGGCGGCCCCGGTCGGCGAGACGAACCACGGATTGCCGGTGTTGACGGTGAGCAGGGTGGCCGTCGGCGCCGAGACGGTCTCGTAGCGACGCTGGCCGTAGCGCGCGTCGGCGCTGACCTCAAGGCGCGCTCCAAGCTCCTGTCGCAGGGCGGTGAACAGGCTGTGCCGCGTCTGACGCGGCAGGACGTTCATGCCGCGCCTCTGGTTGCTGAGATTGGTCTGGCCGGGGAGGAAGGCGCCCGGCTCCAGATCGGTCCCGTCCTGGCCGGGCGGGATGGCGTGGGTCGAGACATAGCCGCCGGCGACGGGGTCGAAGACCACCAGATTGCCGGGCGCGGCGTAGTTGAGCCGCCGGTCCGATCCGCCGCGCCAGCGCAGATCCGCGTCGCCCGCGAGCCGCCGGGCCGAGACCGGCAAGGCCCCGCGGTCGTAATATTCATAGGTCCCCATCAGACTGCCGGAGGACCAGCGCCGGCCGAGGGTCTGACCCAGTTGGACTTCGTCGCTGGCCCCGTCGGCGGTTCCGCCGACCCGCAGACGGGTTTCCGCCCCGTCGTAGTCGTCGCGCAGGATGATGTTGACGACGCCCCCGACCGCGTCGGCGCCGTAGAGGGCCGAGGCCCCATCGAGCAGGACGTCGATGCGGGCGATGGCGCTCGTGGGAATGGTGGAGACGTCGGCGAAATCGCCCATGGCGCCGGTTCCGGCCATGCGCCGGCCGTTGATCAGCACCAGGGTGGCGTCGCTGCCGAGACCGCGCAGATTGACGCCGGAGGCGAAGCTGCCGTTGGTCGCGGTGCGATCCGCGCCGTTCTGCAGCGCGCCTTCATTGGCCGTGCCCCCGAAATTCTGGGGCAGGGCGGCGAGGGCCTGGGCGACGGTGGCGTGGCCGGCCCGGTCGATGTCGTCCCGGCTGATCATCACCACGGGCGAAGGTCCGTCGGCCACGCCGCGGATCAGGCTGCCCGTCACCACGACGTCGTCCAGCTCGGCCGGCTCCTCCGGGATCGCCGCCCGGGCGGCCGGGTCATAGAGGACGAAGACGTTCGGGCGCGAGCGCCGGTGGGCGAGACCGGTCTCGCGCAACAGAGCCGCCAGGGCGCCGTCCGGGGCGTGCTCGCCGCTCAGCCCGGGTGATCGTCGACCCGCGACAAGGGCGGCGGGGTACAGGATCTGGACGCCGCTCTGGCGGGCGAAGGCGGTCAGGGCCGCGTCGAGCGGTCCGGCCGCGATCTCATAGCGCCGCACCGGTTCGGCGGTCTGCGCCATGACCGGCGACGCCGAAGCCAGCATCAGCGCCGAGAGCGCCGTTGAACCCAATCCTCTGTGCATCATGTCCCCCTCTGGTTACCCGCGAGAGCGCGGGCCAGGGAAGAGACGCTGTGACGGCCGGGCGACCCTAAGTCGGTGGGCGGATTATTTTTGCGTGGACGAACCCGACAGGATCACCGTGCCGTCCGGCCGACGTTCGGCGGCGACCGGGTAGAGATCCTCGAGGGCGGCGACGAAGCCGTCGACATCGCCGGCGTCGAAGGCGCCGCTGACGGCGATGTCGGCGATGTCCGGCGCCTGGAGCTCTACCTTGCGCGCGCTGTAGCGGTTGACCTCCGCCACCGCCGTCCGGATCGGCACGCCGTCGAAGATGAGCCGGCCGGTGGTCCAGCTGGTGGCGCGCGCGGCGTCGACCGGCGTGACCTCGGGACGGTCGACGGTGGTGACGATCTGTTCGCCGGGCTTCAGGGTCCAGTCGGCCCGGGGGGCGCGCTGATCGCCGACCTTCACGCGTCCTTCGACCAGGACCACGCGGGTGCCTTCGCCGACCCGCCGCACCTCGAAGCGGGTGCCTATCGCCGTGACCCGGGTGTCGCCCGCCTCGACGACGAAGGGCCGGCCCGGGTCTCCCTCGACGTCGAACAGGGCCTGCCCCCGCACCAGGGTGACCGAACGCAGGCCGGCGTCGAGCCGGACATGGACGCGGGTGTCCGTGTCCAGGGTCAGCCTTGACCCGTCTTCAAGCTGGATGGTCCGCAGTTCGCCGACGTCCGTCGCATAGGCGAGCGGCCGGTTGACCATCCACATCCCCGCCGCGGCCACGACGACGAGGGCGGCGGCGAGACCGGCGAAAGGTTTGAGCAGGCCCGAGGCGGAGAATTTCGCCTGCGCGGGACGCGCCCGGCCCAAGGCCTCGGTCGTCAGCGCCGCGATGTCGGCGTCGCCGGCGAGCTCGCGGCTCGAGTCCCAGACGGATTCCACCCGCTCGTAAGCCCGGGCGTTGTCGGGGTCCCGCCGCCAGGCGCTGAACGCCTTGACGTCGTCCGTCGACACCCGGCGCTGGCTCAGCCGGGCGAACCAGGCGGCGGCTTCCCGCCGCCGGATGTCGAGGTCGTCGTCGACCGTCATCATACCCTGCCTAATCGTCCAGTCGCGCCACGCAATGCTCGAGCGCCTTCGACATCCGCCATTCGACGGTCTTGACTTTGAGCCCGCGCGCGGCGGCGATCTCCGCATAGGTCATACCGCCAAAGCGGCTCAGGACGAAGACGTCCCGGTAAAGGGGCGGCATCGTCAGCACGATCTGCTTCAGCAACAGCTGGTCCGCCTGGGACGCGGCCTCGGCGAGAGCCGCGGGCTCGGCCGCCAGGGATTGGCGTCTGGCGCGGCGGCTTTCGTCCCGCACGAGGTTCATGGCGATCCGCAGCAGGAAGGCCCGGGGGTGGCGGATGTCGCCGATACGGTAGGGCGCGGCGCGCAGATAGGTGTCCTGCACCACATCGGCGGCGCGATCCGGATCGACATGGGCCCTGAGCCGGCCGTCGAGCCAGCCCGCATAGCGGCGATAGAGGCTGTTCAGCCCCTCCGCCGCTTCCGGGTCCAGCTGCCTGGTGTCGGTCAACACGCCTCTCCGTCCGGGGGGCAGAACCGGAATCCTCAGGCGCGAGGGCTCGGCGTCGACCCGGCGCAGGCGTGCGCAGGATCGGACCGCCGTTGGCGACGGGCGCGCCGGGCGCGCGTCGTTGTGTTTGACTTCGCACAGGGGATTCCAGGCCCCTGCCGGCGCAGGCGCCGACGCCCCACCATGAATCAATCGGAATCGCGACGCAAGGCGGAGGGGTCGGGCGTTGGAATCCTGCGAAACGAGGCCCGCTACTTCAGCGCGCAGCGCCGCCTCCGCCCTGGGGCGAACCCCGGCTCCGGCTGCGCGCCTGTCTCACGGCGCCCGACCGGAGGTCTGTAGGGGCCGCATCGCCGCGGTTCAATCCGCCTGGCGGCGAGGCCGCCGCAATAATTCTGCGGCCAGCCCGCAAAACATCGACGTTGCCGAGGTCGGGCGGGCGCGGCTACGCAAGGAGGCCTGACAACCTGCGGTGTGAGTATGGACGCGCTGTCAACCGAACCCGATCCGGCGAATCCCGGGGTCACGCTCAGTCCAAGGGAACGGGAATGTCTCCACTGGGCGAGCCTGGGCAAGAGCTCCGCCGACATCGGGACGATTCTCTCGCTGTCGCCGCGCACGGTCGACAGCTACCTTGAGAAGGTCTGCGCCAAATTCCGCGTCAGGACCCGCATCGAGGCGGTGGCCGCCGCGGTCCGGCAAGGGATCATCGATCCCGGCTAGGGGAGGGGGCGGGCCAGGAACTTCTGTGAGGAAGCCCGGCGTTTCGGCGCCGATCGCCGCCGACGTTCTCACGTCCCCTGGCTCAAGATCGACGCCTATCGTTCCCGGGACCCGCCAGGGCGTATTCTAGACATCGGTCGCCCGGCTTCCAATCGATTTTCCGGCGCGGATGCGGTCGGCGCCCGCGGTTCGCTGCGACCCCTCACCGTTCGGGCGCCGGATGGCAACCGCGCGGCGCTGTAACGATTTCAGTTTCGCTGCGAATGGATCAGACGGCCGAGCGCCGACACCCTGGGAGGATGAGATGAACACGAACGTCCAAGGCGCCGGATCGCGCGGTTGGCATGTTCCGGATCGGCAAGGCGCTTGAGGCCGAGGCCTTGTCCCGTCCGGGCGCTGAGCTCGTCGTGTTCAGCGGCCGCGAGATGGGCGGGATTGTCCGGGTCGATGCCGATGCCGCGCTTGAAACCGGCCTTGGCGGATGGATCGATCTTGCCACGGAATTCGCCGGCCCCCTGCCGCCCAAATAGTTCCGAGGGGGTGTAGCGGTTTCGTGGGCGCTTGGCCGATGCTGCTTCCGGCATCGCAGTCTGGATGCTCACCGGCCGGATCGAGTTTGGGATTGTGTCGCCTTGACATCGTCGAAGACACCGCCGCGTGCTACATTGTGTGGGTGGGGTTACCTCAGGTGAGTCCCTAAATAATCGACTGCGCGACGTTGCCAATACATCTCGAAAGATGTCGAGATCATGCGTTTTTTTCATCAAACTATTTCACAAGCGTTTTCAGCGTACCAGAATTTTGTCGGCTTGCTGAACGGCCTAGCTGATCGCGCCTACAAAAAGTGCCGAAAAACAATAGTCCAAGAGAAATTGAGTAATCGAGTGGGAGTGAGGGGTGGCGGGCATGCGGGGTCGGCCACTGGAGAGAGGATTTCGTTGATGACAGAGGGACCTTAGCGGTCGGGATCGGGCAGGGCGATCCTGTAGCCCTACCGTAGTAGATTTACGGGAGCAGGCGACCCCGCGCATGATCGAAGGATCACGCGAGGTCTGGTTCTGAGGTACCGACAACTCAAATCCTGTCGACTTGAGCCGATCTCAACGGCTCGCTTTATCCGGTGTCCGGTCAGAGTCCGGCGGTCCGCCGGAACAGAATCTCGTTGATGTCGACATCGTCGACCTCGTTGATGGCGAGGGCGATCAAGCGGGAAGGTCTTGCCGACACCGAAACGGTCCTCTGGCTGAAGATCGACAGCCATCATTCCGGAACCCGCCGCGCGCTTCCTGCACCAGCGCCGTGGCCGAGCGCCAGCGCCACCGCCGCCTCCAGGTCGTCGACCTTGAACGGCTTCCGCAGGATCCGGTCCCGGTCCATGACCGCGTCGACCGCCTTCATGTCGGCGTAGCCGGTCGCCAGGAGGATGGGCAGGTCCGGCGCCCGCCGCCAGGCTTCCTTCACCACGTCCACGCCGTTCAGGCCGGGCATGGCGAAATCGACGATCAGCAGATCGGGCGCCTGCTCGTCCAGAAGCTGCAAGGCCTCGGCGCCGTCTGCGGCCTGGATGACGGCGTAGCCGACGGCCTCCAGGCAATCGCAGATGAAGGTTCGCACCCCGGTGTCGTCGTCGGCCACCAGAATGCGGGCCTGACCCGCCTGGCGCGCGCGCGGAACGGCCGCGGCGGGGGCCTCCGGCTGCGCCTGCGCTTCAGTTCGGGGCAGCCAGATCTCTATGGTCGCGCCCTGCCCCGGCGGACTGTCGATCCGCACGAAGCCGCCCGATTGTCTGGCGATGCCGTAGACCTGGCTCAGGCCCAGTCCCGTCCCCTTGCCGACCGGCTTGGTGGTGAAGAAGGGGTCGAAGACCTTCTCGATCAGATGAGGCGGAATGCCGGGTCCCGTGTCCGTGACGCTGATCACGACATAGGGGCCCGGGCCTTCGACGGCGTCGGGCGCCATGCGCTCGGCGCTCTCGATCGCCAGGGCGCCGCGCTCGCCCATGGCGTCCCGGGCGTTGATCGCCAGGTTGAGGAGCGCCAGTTCGAGCTGATGGGGATCGGCCATCGCCCATGGGCCCTCCGGGGCCAGCTTGATGCGGATGTCGATCTGGGATCCGAGCGTGCGCCGGAGCAGATCGTCCGTACCGACCACCAGCGTGTTCACGTCGACGGGACGGAGCGCGAGCTTCTGGGTTCTCGAGAAGGCGAGAAGCTGATGCGTCAGCTTCGCCGCCCGGTCGGCGGCTTCGCGGGCGAAACCCACCAGGCGCGCGGTCGGGGCGTCGGCGAGGCGGCGCTCGACGAGCTCCAGGTTGCCGACGATGACCGTCAGCAGGTTGTTGAAGTCGTGCGCGATGCCTCCGGTGAGTTGCCCAACGGCTTCCATCTTCTGCGCCTGGACGAAGGCCTGCTGGGCCCGTTCGCGTTCGGCGATCTCCGCCATCAGCCGGTTGTTGGCCTCCGACAGCTCCCGGGTCCGCTGGTGAATGCGGGACTCCAGCGTCGCATTCAACTGCGTCAGCCGCTCCTCGGCCTCCCGCAACTGCTCGAGATGGCGCCGCGTCTCGTACTGCTTGCGCCGCGCCCGGAGCGCCGAGGCGGCGGCCCTGGCCAGGGTTTCGCCGTGGATCGGCCGCTCCAGGACCAGGACGTTGCCCAACTCCTCGAGGATGCGGACCGCCGCCGGCGGCCGGCGGCCGGTCCGCTTGGTCGACAGCAGGATGAAGGGCAGGTCCGACCACGGCGGCTGGGCGCCGATCCGCCGGACGAGCGCGTCCCGGTCCGCCTGCGCCAGGGCCTCCTCGGTGATCAGGACGGCGCCGGCGCCGCGTCCGATCTCCCGGGCCAGGGCGGCGATATCGGGACAGATCGAGCAGACCCGTCCCTGCCGGGTCAGGACCTGCGCGACCACTTCCGCGTCGCGACCTCTCGGCGCGAGGACCAGGATGCGATCTTCCACCTACGCCTCGGCGGCGGCGGGTTCGGCCGCCATCAGCGGCGTGGCGCCCCGGTAGTTCGGCAGGCCGCTCAGCACCCCCTCGAAGTCCTTCAGGGGTTCCCCGATCTTGACGCCGGTCGGGCCCAGCCGGAACTCCCGGATGCTCGCCTCGTGCGGCGTGGTGCGGCTCTTGGCGACGGACAGGGCCTTGTACACGCTGCCGCGGGACTCGAAATAGCGGAAGAGCACGATGGTGTCGGAGAGATAGCTGAGATCGACCTCCGAGCGGACCTCGCCGACGATGCCGTGCTGGCCGAGGATCAGGACGGTGATCACGCCCTGCTGGTTCAGATAGCTCAGCATCTCGTGCATCTGCAGCAGCAGGTACTTCTCCCCCGGCATGGCCTGCAGGAAGGCGTTAAGGCTGTCGATCACGATGAACCGGACGCCGTCCCGCTCCACCGCCCGCCGGACGCGGCTGGAGAATTCGCCGGGCGACAGTTCGGCCGGGTCGATCTGGGAGATCTGCAGCCGACCGCTGTCCATGTGGGACTGCAGGTCCATGCCCATGGACCGGGCGCGGGCCAGCATGGTCGCCTTGCCCTCGTCGAACAGATAGTAGGCGGCCTTCTCGCCGCGTTCGAGCGCGGTCAGTCCGCAGCGCACCGCCGTCGTGGTCTTGCCCACGCCCGAGGGGCCGTTGAGCAGGGTGTTGGTGCCGGGCGACATGCCGCCCCCCAGCATCTGGTCCAGGGGCTCGACCCCGGTGGAGACCAGGTCGCCGGTGAACTCCCGGTGATGTTCCGCCGCCACCAGCCGCGGGAACACCACCACGCCGCCGGTCTCGATGGCGAAGTCATGATAGCCGCCGCGATACTTGACGCCGCGCATCTTGACGACGCGCAGGCGTCGCCGCTCCGAGCCGTACTCCTGCGCCGCCTGCTCCAGGGTGATCACGCCGTGGGCGATGCTGTGCAGTTGCAGGTCGCCGGGGTCCGAGCTGCGGTCGTCGAGCAGCAGCACGGTGCACTGGCGCGTCGAGAAATATTGCTTCAGGGCCAGGATTTGGCGGCGGTAGCGCAGCGAGTTCTGGGCCAGCAGGCGCATCTCCGACAGGCTGTCGAACACCACGCGCGACGGCTGCAGGCGATCGACGCAGGCGATCACGCCCTGAATGGTTTCGCCCAGCTCCACCTCGGACGGATCGAGGATCGATTGCTCGCGGTCCTGGTTGAGCCCCTCCTCATTGACCAGTTCGAACAGCTCGATGTCGTCCAGGGCCCAGTTGTGGCTTCGGGCGACCTCGGTCAGTTCCGCGGCGGTTTCCGACAGGGTAATGTAGAGCCCGCGTTCGCCCGCCCGCGCGCCTTCCAGCAGGAATTGCAGGGCGATGGTGGTCTTGCCGCTGCCGGGGGTGCCCTCGAGCAGGTAGGCGCGGTTGGCGGTGATGCCGCCGCCGAGCACGTTGTCGAGCTCGGCGATGCCGGTGGAGACCCGGCGGCGATCGGCGTCAGAACGGTCGGTCATCGAATTACGCATCTCAATACTCGTTGCATGGGAGGCCGCCGGCGGGCCGCCGTCGCGCCTGTGATCGGGGACTTATCGGGACCCGGACCGGACAGGCGGCCGACGGGCTAGGGTCGCCACGCCTGGCGGGGCGGCCAGAGGACCATGAGGCCGGCGCTCGCGTGAGGAGGATCCGCTGTCGCCCGTGACCGACGCCGCCTGGGACCCCGCAGCGGCGATCCTCGGTTCTCTGGGGAAGCCGTCGTCGCCGTCATCCGCCGCAGCGGCGTCGGGGACGCCTGGGACGGGGGCCACTTTTTCACGCGCTTGCGCCAGGGCGGTTGTCTGAAAAACCTGAAAACCCGTTCCGGTCAACCCTCCGGCGGCCGGGAGCCGGCCGCTGGCAATTCGGTCCCGGGACGTGCCGGGGGGCGACGCGGCGTCGGCCGTTCGATCTGGTTTCCAAAAGCGGCTATCCCGGTTCGTGTCTCCCCCTGCCGGGGGATTAGATCATCGGAGCCGCAAGCGTTATGTCCTAGGACATACGGCGAAGGTCGCCGATGCGATAATGCCGGGCCGGCCCGATCGGGCTATGGTCTCCCTGGCGGAGCACCCCGCCAGCGCCCCGAGTGATTCCGTGACCGAGACCATCCCGCCTTCGACCGTCCCCTGCGTCGCCTGCCCCTTGCGCGCCCTGCCGGTCTTCAGGACCAATACGCCGGAGGAGACCGCCTTCATCGAGAGCATGCGCCTGGGCCAGGTCGATGCGCCGGCGGGGGCGACCATCATCGAGGAGGGCTCCCAGAACCCGCCGCTCTATTCCCTCATTTCGGGCTGGGCCTTCCGTTACAAGACGCTGCGGGATGGCCGGCACCAGATCCTGAACTTCCTGCTGCCCGGCGACGTGATCGGCTTCCAGGCGCACATGCTAGGCGACTCCGCCCACGGCGTGGAGGCGCTGACCGACGTCCGCCTGTGTCGGCACGCCCGGCCCAAGGTCTGGGAGCTCTATCGCAACTATCCCGAACTGGCCTTCGACACGACCTGGCTCACCGCCAAGGAGGAGAACCTCGTCGACGAGATCCTGACCTCCGTCGGGCGGCGTTCCGCCTCAGAGCGCATCGCGATGCTCATGATCAATCTCTACAAGCGGGCCCGCTCGCTCGATCCGCACGGCCCCGACCCGGTGCACGTGCCGCTGACCCAGCTGCACGTCGCCGACGCCCTGGGCCTGTCGCTTGTCCACACCAACAAGACCCTGAGGCGGCTGCAGCGCCGGGGGCTCTTCGTCTTCGAACAGCAACGGCTGACCTTGCTCGATCCCGCCGGACTGGAGCGGCTCGCGGATTATTTCGAAGGTCCGCTGGCGACCCGTCCGCTGCTCTAGTCGAGGCGAAGCGCCTGCCGGTGTTCCGGGCAAACCTCAGCCCCGGCAGCGGGCGCGGCGCCCGTGCGCCTCGACGCAGAAGCGGGTGAGCTGATAGTCGCTCTGGGCCCGGATCGCCTCCGCCACGTCGGGGAGCGGGCAAGTACCTGCGCATCCTGGTGGGCCAGCTTCGACAAAAGCTCAAGGCCGATCGAGCCCATCCGTAATTGATCGAGATCGAGCCGGCGGTCGGATGCAGGCTGAGACTCTAGCCGCCTCGCGAGCGGCCCTCGTTCCGTCCTTCTGAGGTCCCATGGGCGCGGGCGAGGCGGCGATGGAGCGTGAGGCCGCCCTGCGAGTTCCGAAGGAAGCCATGAGCCTTGAGATCCGCGACATGAAGGTCGCCGCCTTGGTCAACGCCGCCAGCGGGCGTTGCGACCTGCGCGCCGGCGAGGCGCTGCAGGCCTGCCTCGCCGATTACGGCTTGCGGCCGGCGGTGTCGTGGTGCGGCCCGGGCGCCGAGTTGGAGCGCGCTCTGGACCTGGCGTTCGCCCGCCGGCCGGACCTGGTGATCGTCCGGGGCGGCGACGGCACCATCCGGACGGCGGCGCAGCGATGCGCCGGGGAGGGGGTCCTCCTGGCCCCGCTCCCCGGAGGGACGATGAACCTGCTGCCGCGAGCTCTCTACGGCACGGCGGACTGGCGGCAGGCGTTGGGCCGGGTCTTCGCCGAAGCGGCGCGCCGAAAGGTCCACGGCGCCCGGGCGCAGGGACAGCTGTTCTTCGCCGCGGGCCTGTTCGGCGGACCCTCGCGATTGGCCGAGGCCCGCGAAGCGGCTCGCTACGGCGAGCTGTCGGCGGCGCTTCGATCGGGACTGGCGGCCGTGAAGAGCGCTTTCGATCAGGAAATCGTCTGCCGCGTGGACGGGGAGACGGAGACCGCCGGCGAGGCCGTCGCCGTCCTCTGCCCGCTGGCTTCACGCCGGCTGCCGTCGGAGGCGCCGCTGTTGGAGGCCGCCGCCGTCGATCTGGAAAGCACCCTGGACGCGCTGCGCCTGGTCCTGAACGCCGCCTTCCGTGACTGGCGCGCGGATCCGGCGGTGCGCTGCAGCGAGACGACCGGGCTGGAGATCGACTCCGACGCGGAGGTTCCCGCCCTGCTGGACGGGGAGCGGTTCGAATTCGCGGCGCCGTTCCGGGTCGAGGTGGCCGAGCAGGCCTTCGAAGCCCTGGTCCCTGCCGCGCTCTCCGCCGGCTGACGTCGCAAGGAGGGATGCAGCTGGTCAGCCGGGCGTCGGACCGCTGGGCGTACGCCGCGTGCGCCAGAACGAATAGGCGACGCCTCCGATCAGCACCGACAAGGTTACGGTCAGGGAGACCATCGGGTCGATCTTTCCGAACAACGCGTTGTAGAAGATCTTCACCCCCGCCAGGCCCAGCAGCAGGCCCATCGCCGTCTTCAGATGCTCGAACCGGCGGATGACGTCCGAGAGGGCGAAATAGAGCGCCCTCAGGCCCAGCACTGCGAAGATGTTGGAGGTGTAGACGATGTAGGGATCGGTGGTGATGGCGAATATCGCCGGTACGCTGTCGATGGCGAACAGGACGTCGCTGAGCTCGACCAGGATCAGGGCGAGCAGCAGGGGCGTCGCGGCCAGCCGCGCCGAACCGCCGCCCGGCCGGACCTCGCGGACGACGAAGCGGTCGCCGTGCAACTCGGCCGTGACCGGCAGCCGGCGCCGCAGAAGGCCGTAGAGCGGATTCTGCAACGCGTCTCCGGCCTGGCTGTGCGGCCGGGCCAGGCGATAGCCGGCATAGAGCAGAAAGGCGCCGAAGACCGGCAGCACCCAGGCGAACGCGTGCACCAGCGCCGCGCCCAGACCGATCAGCATGGCGCGAAGCAGCAGGACGCTGAGAATCCCCCAGAAAAGCACCCGGTGCTGGAACTCCCGGGGAATGGCCAGGGCGCCGAAGATGGCCGAGATGACGAAGATGTTGTCCAGCGAGAGGCTCTTCTCCAGCAGGTAGCCGCTGAAGAAGGCGGCGCCCGCATCGGGCCCCAGGCTCCACCAGGTCCATGCGCCGAATGCCGCCGCGACGGCGACATAGGCCCCGCTCAGCAGCAGGCTCTCGCGCAGGGGGATCTCGCGCGACCGGCGGTGCAGGACGCCCAGGTCGAAGACCAGGAGCGCCAGCACGACTGCTCCGAACAGACCCCAGAGCCACAACGGCTTGTCGAGAAACGCCCCGCCCAGGTCCAGGGCCATGCTCACGCCGCTCCTGGAGCAACGCGCTGGCCCGCCGGGACGCGGGGTTCTTGCGGCGCGGGCTCGGGAAGGCGTGTCTGCAGCGCCCTGAGCATATGCGTCTGAACCTTTTCGAACGCCCGGGCCTCGATCTGCCGGATGCGCTCACGGCTGAGGCCGTACTGCCGGCCAAGGTCCTCCAGCAGGCTGGGCGGCTCCTTCAGGCGTCTCTCGCCGAGGATATGCCGTTCGCGGGGCGTCAGCGTCGCCAGCGCCGCCTCCAGGCAGGCGCTGCGCAGCCGCCACTCTTCGGCCTCGGCCAGTTGACGCTCCGGATCGGCGGCGGCCTCGTCCTGGAGGACGTCCTGCCATTCCTCATCGGAGTCGGCGGCGATCGGGGCGTTGAGCGAGGCGTCGCGCGCCGCCAGGCGGCGGTTCATCGAAAGGACCTCGTCTTCGCGGACGCCGAGGCGATCGGCGATCAGGCGCGTCTGCTCGGGCGGCAGGTCGCCGTCCGACAGGGCGGCGATCCGCGCCTTGGCCTCGCGCAGCTTGAAGAACAGCTTCTTGGGAGCCCCGCCGGTCCCGAGCTTCACGATCGACCAGGTCTTCAGGATGAATTCCTGGATCGCCGCGCGAATCCACCAGACGGCGTAGGTGGCCAGCCGGAAGCCCTTGTCGGGGTCGAACTTCTTGACCGCGTGCATCAGGCCGAGATTGCCCTCCGAGATCATTTCCCCGAGCGGCAGGCCGTAGCCCCGGTAGCCCAGGGCGATCTTGGCCGAAAGGCGCAGATGGCTGGTGACCAGCTGGCGGGCGGCTTCGGGGTCCTGGTGCTCCCTCCACCGCTTGGCGAGCATGTACTCCTCGTCCTTGCCAAGCAGCGGAAACCTGCGGATTTCGGCGAGATACCGACGAAGACCCCCTTCAGGCGAAGGAAAGGTCAGGGTCGTCACGGCTGTGCTCCTCTACGCTGTTGAATGATTGAGGGTTTCGGCCCGCGAAACGACGAAGGCGGCGATAGGTTTCCGCTCGATCGGCCAAAATCCCGCTCGTCGCCGACAGAGGACGAGAGCGGGGTTAAGCCGGCGCCGGGCGTGCGCCGTAGCGACGCCCAAGCCGGGTCAGGCGTCAGTTCAGGGGGGTCTCAAGCCGATCCAGGCGGGCGAGCGCCGCCTTAATGTCCTGTACGGGCACCGGCGCTTCGGTTCCGATCAGCCAGCGCAGGGTGGGGTGGTTCTCGACGGCGCAGGCGTCCGAGGCCCAGGACGACAGGATTGCGCGTTTCTCGCCCGCGTCGAGATCCGGGTCCTTGAGCACATCGAACGGATCCTGGAAGCCGATGACGGGCCTGAGCAACTGGTCCCGCGCTTCGGCAAGCCCCCTGAACGGGGGCGTGAGGTCTGCGGAATTCAGCATCGCGCGCCTCTCGTCTCAATCGTCTCGCACAAGCAGGTTGGACCCAGGAGACGCCGGAAACGCCGGGCGCTTCCTGCCGGCCGACCCCTTTCGGCCGCCCGGCGCGAGAAGAGGTAGGAAGCTCCCAATTCAGGTCAAGCGCTGGCGGGGTTCGCCTGGCGCCGTCGGGCGTCGGCTCACAACTCCAGCCGCAGCACGTGCCGGCGCGACCCGGCCCGGGCCACCTCGCGAAAGCCGCGCGCGTGAAACAGGGGCGGGAAGCCCATGAAGCGGTAGCTGGGGGAGTGGGGATCGACCGGGTAGCCTTCCACGGCCCGGGCGCCGCTTCGCCGCGCCAAGTCCACGGCCGCATCGAGCATGCGGCCCGACAGCCCCTTTCCACGATGGTCGCGCCGCACGAAAAAGCAGGTGATCGCCCAGACCCCCTCCTCGTCCTGCTGGTCGTCGCGTAAGCGCAGGAAGGTCTCGCGGGGCGCGGCCGAGCACCAGGCCACCGGCTCGCCGTTCCAGTAGCCGAGCAGGCCGATCGGCGCGCCCGCATCGGTCCGCGAGCGCAGCGCCTGCTTGCGGCGGACGTTGTCGGCCTGGGTGCGGTCTTCCATCGGCCGCCAGGCCATGCACCAGCAGTAACGCGGCCCGCCGCGGCGTTCGAACAGGGCCTCGAGATCGGACCAGTTGTCCGGTGTCACGGCCTCGACGGTGAACTCACTCATGACGCGTCCGATGCGAAAATCGGCTTTCGGCGTGAAACGCCCGACAAAAAGAAGGGCGCCGGACCGGCGCCCTTGATCCGACCTGCGGCCGACGGTCCAGCAGTCAGGCTCGTCGCTGGCCGAACAGCGACAGCAGGAATTGGAACAGGTTGATGAAGTTGATGTAGAGGCTCAGCGCCCCGAAGCTCGTCGCCACGCCGCGCGAGGCCGCGTCGCCCAGTTGGTAGTAGGTCAGCTTCAGGCGCTGGTTGTCGTAGGCGATCAGGCCGGCGAAGATGAAGACGCCGATCACGCTGACCGCGAACTGCAGCGCCTCCCAACGCAGGAGGAGGTTGACCAGCGAGGCGATGATCAGGCCGATCACGCCGACGATCAGGAAGGAGCCGAAGCCGGTGAGGTCCTTCTTCGTCGTATAGCCCACGAGACTGAGCGCCCCGAAAGCGGCGGCGGTGATCAGGAAGGTCGAGGCGATGGACGCGCCGGTATACGCCAGCGCCAGCACGCCGAGCGAGGCGCCCATCAAGGCCACGATCGTCCAGTAGAGGGCGTTCGCCGCGCCGCTGGTGGGATTGCGCATGGCGAAGCCCGACACGAGCAGGATGGCGAGCGGCGCGAACGCCACGCCCCATCCCAAGGGGGTCATGCCGGCCAGCCGGCCATCGGCGGTGAGCAGGAACAGAAGATCGCGCACGGGCGCGACGCTCGACGTCGTCCAGGCCACGGCGGCGGAGACCAGAAGGCCCAGCGCCACCTTGTTGTAGACGCCGATCATGAAGGTCCGGAGCCCCGCGTCGAGCGCCATGTCGGCGCGATCGACCGCGACCGGACCGGGGTGGGTGCGATGCAGGTCAGTCATGGGGTCCTCATGCAGGCTTTCGTCGATCCCGGGCGGCCGGGCTGCGAGCGCCACCTGCGATGCCAGCGGCCTCATGGCCGCGGGCGCGGCGGGCCGGATCACAGACCGGAAGGCCGAGCGCGCGGGCCTTGAGCCCGCGCGCCCGGACCCTGCCTAGTGCTTGGTGCTCCCGTTGATCGGGATGCGCTTGACGCGCTCCTCGGCCTGGGCCGACCGGGGCATGTCGATGGTCAGCACGCCCTTGTCGAAGGTCGCGCGGGCCTGGCTGTCGTCGACGTCGCCCAGCGCGATCCGGCGCTCGAAGCGACCGTAGTAGCGCTCGCTGACGCGGCGGCCCTTGTCTTCGGTTTCCGAGCGCTTCTCACCGCGTAGGGTCAGCACGCCGTCGCGGAACGAGACGTCGATGTCCTTCTCGTCCATGCCCGGCAGTTCGGCGGTGACGCGGTAGCCGTCGTCGGTCTCCTCGACCTCCAGGGTCGGCCACTGATTGTTCCACATCGTCGGCGCATCGAAGCCGCGGAAGACGTCGTCGAACAACCGGTTCATTTCCTGGTGCAGTCGCAGGAACGGGCTGATCTCGCTCGTCCCCGACCAGCCGCGGTCGCGATCCTGGAGAGCAAGATTGCGGTCCTTGCGGCCCCAGGGAACCATTTCGCCAAGAGACATTACAGTCCTCCTCTTCAAGAATGGAGGGCCCGCAGCGACCGTCCGGCCCGCCAGAGCGAACATCTCTCGCAGCGCGCCAATCGGCGAGCGGCCTGGGATGGCGAGGAAGGAGTTCACGGCGGCGGACCGCCCGCGAGTCCTGCTCGCAAGGCCCGCGCGCCGGAGGGCGTAGACTGTCATCGCCGTCGTGGCGCGAGGGTCGTCTGTCGGACCGGACCGTCCTCGGGCCCGGAACGCCGCCGTCGCCGGCGGCGTCAGATGAGTTAGGGCGCGGCTCTATCGGGTCAAGAGGGGCGGAGCCGTCGCCAGAGCGGAATCGGGCGACAATTTCAGCCGCTCGCGCTCCGGCGGAAAATAGCGGACCAGCTCGACCTCATGGTCGGCGACGGCCGCGGCGTTGAGGTGCGACAGCAGTTCGGCCGCCCGGCGAAGCAGGGCGGCGCGATCGCCGGTGTCGGGCAGGACGATGCCTGAGATGTGGTCGGCGCCTTTCAGCTTGGCGAGGAAATGGCGGGTGCTCATCGGGGTCTCTCACGTTCGGGCCCATCAATGCGCAACCGCCAGGGCGGTTTCCGCCCGAGCGCCGGATCAGACGCGGAGGGGGACCAAAGTCGCCAGCGCTCAGGAGGATTTCCAGCCTGCGGGGTCTTCCGGCCGCGCGCGCGCCCTAGATGATTCTGCGTCCGGCCGGCGGCGCAGCGCCGCGCGTCGGTCCCGGCAAGCCATGTGTAGAGAAAGGAGGAGACACAAGCCATGGCCCGGAAGTCCCAATCGCGGCTCTCCCGCGAAGAAGAAATCCTGGCCTATCTGGCCATCGGCGTTCTGGTCGGGGCGATCGCCCTCGTGGTCGCCGCCATCGCGGTCTGACCATGGCCGGCCGGACGCAACTGTGGGCCGCGGGCGCGGCGGCGGGCGGTGTTCTCGGCGCCGGGGCGCTGGCCGCCGCCCTCAACGTCGCCGAGCCCGGTTCGGACCTGCATCGGTTGGTGATGCCGCGCTGGAGCGCCGAAGCCGTCCGGCTGCCGGGCGGGGCGCCGAAGACCTTCGCGCCGATCCTTGAGCGGGTGTCGCCGGCGGTGGTGTCGATCTACTCCACCGCGACGGTGGCCCCGCCGCAGGTGATCATCCCCGAGCTCCCCTTCTTCGGCGGTCCGGAATACCTGCCGCCGATGCAGGCGATGTCCTCGGGCAGCGGCTTCTTCATCTCGGCCGACGGCTATGTGGTGACCAACGACCATGTCGTCGCCGGGGCCGAGGAGGTCGAGGTGGTCCTCCAGGACGAACGGCGCCTCAAGGCGCGGCTGGTCGGCCGCGACCCGGCCACCGATCTGGCCGTCCTCAAGGTCGATGGCGGCCGCTTCCCGTTCGTGAACTTTGCGCAAACCGCGCAGCCCAGGATCGGCGACTGGGTGGTCGCCGTCGGCAACCCGTTCGGGCTCGGCGCCACGGCCACCGCCGGCATCGTTTCCGCCCGGGGCCGCGACATCGGCTCGAGCTTCGTCGACTACCTGCAGATCGACGCTCCCTTGAACCGCGGCAACTCCGGCGGACCCACCTTCGACGTCCACGGCCGGGTCGTGGGCGTCAACACCGCCATCCTGTCGCCGTCCGGCGGCTTCATCGGCATCGGCTTTGCCGTTCCGGCCCACGTGGCCGACAAGGTGTCGCGGCGGATAATCGAGCGGCGGCCGATCGAGCGGGGCTATCTCGGGGCGGCGCTGCAGGATGTGACCCCCGAGACCGCCGAGGCCCTCGGGCTGTCCGGGACCGGCGGCGCCCTGGTCGTCTCCGTCGCGCCCGGAGGTCCCGCCGCCGCCGCCGGCCTGCAGCCTGGCGACGTGATCACGACGGTGGAGGGCGGGCGGATAGCCGACGCCGCCGCGGCCACCCGATTCGTGGTGCGCAAGAAGCCGGGAGAGGTGGTGCGGCTCGGGGTGCGCCGGGACGGACGTCCGGTGGGGCTGTCGGTGCGCCTGGGGGCGCGGCCGCCGGAAGACCTGCTGCGGCTCGGCGAAGGGCCGTGAGCGCGACCGTTGACCGGGCGGGCTTCGACCCTATCTGGGACCGCAGCAAGCAAGGCGGCGCCGTCGTCCCCTTCAGGCGCCGCCGTTTGGCACAGCTGAAGACGAGACGAAGATGCGAACCAGATCGTTGCTCCTTGGGGCGGCCGCCGGCGCGTTGGCCTTGTCGACGCCCGGTTTCTCCGCCTCCCAGGCTCCCATCAGCCCGCCGCCCGCCGTACAGGGCGGCGTCACCTCTTTCGCCGATATCGTCGAGCGGGTCGCGCCCGCCGTGGTGTCGATCGACACCACGCGGCAGGTCCCGATCCGTCTGCCGACCATCCCCGGCTTCCCGTTCGAGCTCTTCCCCGACCGGGACGGCCGTCCGCCGATCGCGGAGGGCCGGGCCGCCGCGTCCGGCTTCTTCATCTCGGCCGACGGCTATATCGTCACCAACAACCATGTCGTCGCCGACACCACCGAGATCACCGTCACCCTGAAGGACCAGCGCGAGCTCAAGGCCAGGGTGGTCGGCCGCGACGAGGCGACCGATCTTGCGGTGCTCAAGGTCGAGGGACGGAACTTCCCCTATGTGAGCTTCTCCAACGCCGCCACCCCGCGGGTCGGCGACTGGGTCATCGCCGTCGGCAATCCCTTCGGCCTGGGCGGCACGGCGACGGCCGGCATCGTCTCGGCCTACGGCCGGGACATCGGCTCCACCTTCGTCGACTACATCCAGATCGACGCGCCGATCAACCGGGGCAACTCAGGCGGCCCGACCTTCGACGCGCATGGCCGGGTGATCGGCGTCAACACGGCGATCTTCACCACCTCGGGCGGCAACATGGGCATCGGCTTCGCCGTGCCCGCCGAGGTCGCCGAGCGGGTGACCCGCGAGTTGATCGCCCGCGGCCGCATCGACCGCGGTTATATCGGCGCCAACGTCCAGACCCTGACCTCGGAGATGGCCGAAAGTCTCGGCCTGGGCGACCGCAAGGGCGTGCTGGTGGCCGAGGTGACGCCGGGCGGACCGGCCGATCGCGCCGGCCTGGAGGCCGGCGATGTCGTGCTGCGCGTCAACGGCCGCGCGACCGAGAACGCCTCGCGCCTGACCCGGGAGGTGGCCGCCGCCCGCCCGGGCGACGCCCTGCGCGTCGAACTGCTTCGCAACGGCGCGCCGCGGACCGTGGAGGTGCGGACGGCCTTGCGTCCCGCGGAACGCGAACTCGCCGCTTCGCCCGCGCCGGAGCGGTTCGAGCCCGATCCTGACGGCGCCGGCGCGCGTCTGGGCGTGGTCGTTGCGCCGCTGGATGACGTCGCGCGCCGCCGCGAGGGCGTGCCGGCCGGCGTCGGCGGGGTGATCGTGCGCAGCGTCGATCCGGCCTCGGACGCGGCGCGCAAGGGGCTCCGGTCCGGCGACGTGATCGTGCGCGTGAACCAGCGCCCGGTCGCTCGCCCCGCCGATCTGTCCGACGCCATCTCCGCGGCCCGTGACGCGGGTCGGACGAGCGTGCTGGTCTTCGTCCACCGCGACGGGACCCAGCGGGCCATCCCCGTGGAACTGACACGCGCCGAGGACGGCGGTCCCGCGCCGGGCTGATCGTAATCTTGCGCCCCCGGGCCGCGGCCCGACCGCGGCCCCTTGTTCGCCAAAGGAGGAAAGCGATGAAACTCTACTACACCCCCGGCGCCTGCTCGCTCTCGCCGCACATCGTGTTGCGCGAGGCAGGATTCAATTTTGAGCTGGAGAAGGTGGATCTCGCCACGCACCGCACCGAGACCGGCGCCGACTACTATCAGATCAACCCCAAGGGCTATGTGCCGGCCCTGGTGCTGGATGACGGCCAGGTGCTCACGGAGGGCGCGGCCATCGTGCAGTATCTCGCCGACCTGAAACCCGACGCTCGCCTCGCGCCGCCGGCGGGAACGCTGGAGCGGGCCCGGATGCAGGAGCAACTGACCTTCATCGCCGCCGAACTGCACAAGGCCTATGGGGCGTTGTTCTCGCCCGCCGCTTCGCAAGAGGCCAAGGCGGCGGCCCGCCGGGACGTCGCGCGCCGCCTGGACCATGTGGAGCGCCAGTTCGCCGATGGGCGATCGTACCTGCTGGGCGAGCAGCTCACCGTGGCCGACATCTACCTGTTCGTCGTCGCGGGCTGGGCGAGGGAGAAGGGGATCGACCTGGAGGCCCGGCCGAAGCTCGCCGCCTTCCTGAAGCGGGTCGGCGACCGGCCCTCTGTTCGCGCTGCGCAGCAGACGGAGGGCCTGATCGAAGAGGACCAGGCGGCGTGACCTTCGGCCGGTCCGCTCGCGCCGAGCCGCCGAGGACGCGGAACCCCGGATGACGGAGTTCGCCGTCACCGCCTTCGCCACGCTGTTCGTGGCCATCGGCCCGATCGACACCGCGCTCGTGTTCGGCGGGCTGACGGGCGGAGTGCACCGTCCGGAACGGTTCCGGCTGGCCTGGCAGGCGGTGGCGGTCGCGGGGGCCGTGCTGCTCGGCTTCGCGCTGCTCGGCGTCCACTTGCTGGCGGCGCTCCACGTCACGCTTGACGCCTTCCGCGTCGCCGGCGGCATCCTGCTGATGCTGCAAGCGGTGCAGCTGATCTTCGGCCACCCCGCCGGCCTCTCCACCCTGACGGCAGGCGAGCGGCGGGAGGCGATGGAGCCGCATGACATCGCCGTCTTCCCGCTGGCCTTCCCGGTGATCGCCGGACCAGCGGGGCTCACCGCCGTCGTGCTGCTCATGGGCCAGGCCGGCGGCGATCCGCTGCGCTCGGCGGTGGTGCTCGGGGCGATGCTGCTCTGTTTGGTGCTGGCCTATCTGGGCATGATCTTCACAGACGTGCTGAACCGCGTGCTCAGGACCACCGGCTCCAGCGTGATCGCCCGCCTGGCGGGCGTTCTGCTCGCCACCCTGGCCGTGCAGTTCATCTTCGACGGGATCCGCGGCGCCAACCTGCTGGGCCCCGCGGCCTGAACGCCCACTCAGCCGTCACGGGCGCTCAGGCGTCGAACCCCGGCCGGGGCGTTCCCAACGTCCACGCCGGCGGATCGCTCGCCGGAAACGTCTCCAGCAGGGCCTGCTCGACGGGATCGGAAGGGTCCGCGCGCGGCTCGGCGGAGGGCGTGCTCGCCGGCTCGAGCGCGCGGAAGGGCCAGCGCGCGGCGTGCCGCGTTGGCGCCTTCGGCGGCGTCGCGCAGGCTGGCGGCTCGCTGACGAGGTACCGCCAGCCCTTGCTTTCGGCGAAGGCGATGGCGCTCTGCATGTCCGGGAAGGGGATGCGCACCTGCGAGAGCGGGTCCGTCGACGTCGTCCAACCGGTCAGGGGGTCAAGCGACGGCGGCGCCGACGGTTCGAACTCCAGCACCCAGCGGCCGCGGCCGGGAGCCGACTGGACGCCAGCGGAGGCGGGATGGATGCGCACCACCGGCACGGGCCCGGGCGCCGGCAGGGATGTGCCTGGAAGGATCGGCCGGGCGCGCGATAGATTATGACCGAGCATGTTGATCTTCCTTCATTGATGGACTGGCCCCGGGGTCGGGCGCTCCCCCAACCGGCGAGATCCTCGCCGTCCAGCCGAAGGGTCACGCCACGAGCGACCGCGGCGATGTCGCGCGTGTCGACCAGGACGACCTGGCCCGCCTGGCGAGCGAAGACCCGCAACTCGCCAGGGACAGGCCGGCCGCATTGGCCGACGGAGACCCAGCCGACCTCACGTCCTGACCAATCGCGGACCAGGTCGCCGACGCGGACGCTGCGTCTCTCGGCGTCCCCGAAGCAGACCAGCGGGTCGCGATCCTGTCCGGCGACGCCGGTCGCCGAGGCCAACACCGTGATGGTCAGGCCGGCCGCCGCCGCGGGATCCGCGAGGCGCGCCCATGGCCGGCGCCCGGGTCCGTGCCGTTTCCACATGGCTTCGTCCTTACGGGCGAGCGAGCCCCGCCGGGCGATTAGCCCTGCGAGACTCCTCCGGCCGCCTAGTTCCGGCTGGAGCCGGTTCGGGCCTGGCGGGCCATGAACTGGCTTTGCGTCCAGCCGGTCACCAGGGCGTCGCCCTGAACGCCGACCTGGCCGATCGGCACGGTCCGCAGGGCGCCATCCGTGGATCGGACCACGAACGACATCACCCGACCGGTCGGGTTGCGGCTGATCTCCGCCACCGTCCCCAACCGGACGCCGTCGGAGCTGCGCACCTCGGCGCCGCCCTGGATCGCGGCGTTGACCGCGTTCCGGTCCCGGTTCACCGCGACACGCGCGTCAGCATTGGCGCTGGCGCTCGCGTTGACGGAGGCGTCGCGCGTCGCCGCCGCGCCGGTCGAACGTACGGCGTCGACGCCCGCCTTCGCGGTGTCGGCCGCGGCCGGCGCCTGCGGCGAACGAACCGTCGCGCCGGCCTGGCTGGCGGCGGAGTCGCCGAGCGGCGCGGGCGGGGTCACCCGGGGCGTCGCCGTGACGGATGTGTTGGGCAGAGAAGGCGGCGCAACAGGTGTGACCTGGGCGGACGCGACGCCGCCCAACGCAAGCGCCGCAGCTATAGTAGCGAGCAGTACTCGAGTTTTCATGACGTATCTCCTCTTGGTCCCCCCGGCGGCAAATAACGACGATCCCGCTCCTGCGTTCCCCCCGGCAGAGGCCGGAACTCGGCCTTTTTGATCAACGTTTTTTTGGGGCATCCGGCGCCTTCCGGCGCTCTACCAAAAGGAGGTTCGTGAATGCGGTCACTTCACTTTCACCTGCCTCACCTCCGCCCGCGGAAGGCCGCGACGAGTGAGGGAGAACATCGACGCGACACCGGCGAGCGGCGTCTCTGGCGCCTGGAGCAGGAGATCGACTACCTGGTCGTCCTGGGCGCGGTGATCCTCGCCGCTGCCATGGTCTACGGCCTGGCGACCGCCTCCGGTGACGCCCGCTGGTACTAACGTCCTGAGAGGGTCGCTCGTCGTCTTGGGCCTCGCGCTCCTGGCTGGCAGACGGAACGTCATCGAGCCGGAATTGTTTGCGCCGCTTCGGAGGGCAACGGGACGCGGGCGACCTTTTCACGGACCCGGCGGGCTGCGGCCGCCTACTGCTTTGAACCCGGGCTCCCTGCGGGTACTCTAGCACAGAGGCATGTGATAACCTGGGTGCGTCGCTTTCGCTGGTCTGAGTCTCTCGTTGTGCGGCGGCTCGGCATTGTCAATACGTCTCGAAAGATGTCGCGATCACGCGCTTTTTATTGCTTCCGTTTTCCTCAATACTTTCAACAGTCCGGAAGATACTCGGTATATGTATCGGTGTGCATCGCGCCTTGCGCGTGAAAATGCAACTAAAACAGCACCTTGCGGCATTGTGGGCAATCGAGTGGGAATGATTCGGGGCTAGCGAGGACTTTCGGAGTCGCTTGCGAAAGTCCTCGCAAAAGTCTCACAGCAAGGTCAATTGCGGCGGGCCTCTCGAGCCTCTCCGTCATCCAGCGCGCCCCGATCCGGGACACGGCTCCGTTCAGCTCGGCGCCAGGCTTGCCTTCTCGGGCAGTCTGCCCAGAAACGCCTTCAGGCGTTGCAGCGCGACGAGATCGCGGCGATCAGCGCGGCTGCCCGCCTCGACATTCTCCGTCAGCACATCCAGCATCCTGATGGCGTCCGTCGTCGTGCGGGGGCGCTGGTCGAGGATGACCATCTCCGCGTTCTCACGGTCGGTGGCGAGGGCGTCATCGTCCGGGGCGGTCGGCCCCGTCCAGATCGTCCAGGCGTGCTCAGGCGTCATTCGCGTCATCTTTCCGGTTCTCCCGGTCGAAGCGCCGAGCGGCCCGGGACTCCCAGGCGCCGGCGAAGAAAGTGAGGCAGATCAGGAGCCAGACCTCCAGTCGGATGGTGACTCCCGTCCAGGTGAAATGGCGGTGCTGGGCCAGCAGTGGCACGACGTGGGTCAGGACCGCGATGGCCTGGAAGCCGGCCAGCGCCGTCAGCCACCAGCGGTCGCGCAGGAGCGCGAGGAGGATGGCGACGACGAGGAAGCCCAGGTCCAGCGATGCGACCCCGGCCCGCCATGTGTCGATCTTCCACGGTTCGACCAGGCGGACGGCCACGAGCAGGAACAGCACCACCGCGGCCACGGTGCGTTCCTCGACACCGCCCCAGCGGATCAGGGCGACCACGCCGAGCAGGGTGATGAAAAGGATGGCGATCGTGGCCAAGGCGGCTCCGAGGTTCAGACCGTCGCCAGGCGGCCCGCCGGGCTGCGGCCGGTCGTCTTGCCGTCGCCGGGCTTGGTTTCGCCGGGGATGAGCAGCGAGTGGTTCAGGCCGAGCCTGCGGGCGTCCCGCTCCGCGTGACCGTGCGCGTGGACGAGTTCGCCGCGGGCTTCGGTCAGGATATGGAGCGCCCTCGCGGCGGAGACGAACGCCTTCTGACCGGCGGCGGCGGCCAGGCCGGCGCCTTTTCTGCCGTGAAAGGCGTGGGTGAGAAGCTCCGCCAGACGGGCGCCGGTGGCGTCGATCAGGTGTTCGGTCTCGCGGAGGTCGTGCGCGACGACGCTGGCGAACTGGTCCGGTGATGAGGGGGACATGCAGGCGGTTTCCGATCAGGTTGCTGGGCCTGTCGGCGCGAGCGGGTCGAGCCCTCCGAAGATCAGCGCGACCATCCCGGTGAGGAGGGTCAGGACGATCAATCCCGCCACGGCCCAGCCGATGATGGCCAGGACGCGAACCCGGAAGGTTCCGGGAGTTCGCCAGCGGCCCAGTCGGGCATAGAGGCCGTAGAGGCTCCGGTCCGACGGGGCGGCGGGGGACGAAGGGCGGTCGAATCCGGCCGCGTCGACCCGTTCACCTGCGACCGCCTCGCCGTCGCCGGGAATGGCGTGCGGCGCGTATGACGCGTCGCGCGCCAGGGCGCGAAGGGCCGCCTTGCGAGTGGTCACGCCCAGCTTTCGGAACACTTCCCGGAAGTGCTTGTCGACCGTGTTCTCGGAGATGCCGAGGGCGCGGGCGATCTCCTTGTCCGTCATGGTGGCGGAAAGCCGCAGGCACTGCAGTTGTCGTTCCGTGAGACGCTCGGCCATTCCGCCCTCCCCATCAGGAGGCTATGCGCGATGCGGGAGGAGCGTCCAGAGGAATGGTCGCCGCCGCAGACGGGAGGCTCAGCCCCCGGCGCCGCCGCGCTGGACCGCCCCAGGAGGCCGGGGCTGCGGCCTCGGAAATCGTGAGGTCCAGAAAGCCCGAGATGAGCAGCACGCGGTCGAAGATGTCCGCGCATCCAGCGGACGCCGGGGCAGGCGGGGGCGACAGTCGTCGAGGGTGGTTGTCGAGTGGGAGCAGGGGGCGTCTGAGCCCCCGCGCCTAGAACCAGGCCCGCAGGCCGACGACGAGGCGGGTGTCTTCGGCGTCGCCGCCGGCGGCCTCGATCAGGTCGGCCGTCTCGCCGAGCGCGCGGCTCCACTCGACCCCGAGGTAGGGGGCGAACTCGCGGCGGATCTCGTAGCGCAGCCGAAGACCGGCCTCGACCGAGGTCAGGCCCGAGCCGAGGCCGAGTTCGGGTATGTCGCCCGCCGACAGGTCCGCCTCGAAGCGCGGCTGCAGGATCAGCCGCTGGGTGAGGCGCTGGTCGTATTCGGCCTCGACGCGGGCGGTGAGGTCGCCCTCGGTCGAGAGAAAGGCGGCGGCGTCCACCTCCCACCAGTGCGGCGCCAGGCCCTGCACGCCGAGGACCAGATGGGTGGTGGCCTCCCCGTGCCGGCGATAGTCCTGCCGCACGCCGGCCTGCACGTCCCAGAAGGGCGTGATCGCGCGGCCGTACAGCGCCTGGACCTCGACCTCCTCCAGCCCGCCGTCGAAGTCGCCTTCCCCTTCGGACTTCCACCAGAAGCGATGGATGTCGCCGCCGGTCCAGCCCTGGACGTCCCACAGCCAGGTCTCGTCGCCGTCGCCGAAGCCGGCCTCGAGGCGATCGATGACGACCCCCGTCGTGCGGATGTCGCCGTTCTCGCGGCGCATCAGCGCCCGCGCCCGCGCCATGTCTGCGGCCGGGAAGACGGCGTCGGCGGCGTGGACCGGGCCGGCAAGCGCGCCGGGCGGGGGCGGGGCCTCGGGAGGCCGGCCGGGATCGTCGGCGCTGGTCGGGACGTCGGGGGAACCGGAGGCTGATCCCATGTCGTGACCGGCGTGAGGGTCCTGCGCTGGCGGCGCCCGGTGCGCGGCGTGGGGGTCGGCGGCGGGCGCAGGCATGGTGTGGCCGGCATGGGGGTCCTGCGTCGCGGCCGGACGGCTCATGTCGTGGCCGGCGTGAGGGTCCGGCGCGGCCGGAGTGTGGTGGCCGGCGTGAGGGTCCGCAGCGGGCGCCGCATGCCCGGCGTGCGGGTCTTGCGCCGGCGCCGTGCGGGTCATGTCATGACCGGCGTGCGGATCGGGAGTCGCGGTCGCCGTCCGGTGGGCTGCGTGCGGATCCGGGGCAGGGGCGGCGTGGCCCGCGTGCGGGTCCTGGGCGTGGGCGGCGCCGGCGGCGAGCAGCAGCGGGGCGAGGGCGGCGGCGAGGCGGATCATCGGGCGGCTCCATCCATGGGGCGGACGGTGACGACGTTGAACATCCCTGCGTGCATGTGCATCAGCATGTGGCAGTGGAAGGCCCAGTCGCCGGGCGCGTCGGCCGTGAGGTCGAAGGTGACCTTGCCGCCCGGCATGACGTTGACGGTGTGCTTGAGCGGCTGGTGGCCGGCGGGGCCGCCGGTGACCAGCTCGAAGAAGTGGCCGTGCAGGTGGATCGGGTGCGCCATCATGGTGTCGTTCACCAGGGTGACCCGCACCCGCTCGTTGCGCTCGAAGCGGATCGGCTCGACCAGCTCGCTGAACTTGCGCCCGTCGAAGCCCCACATGAACCGCTCCATGTTGCCGGTGAGGTGAATCTCCATGGTGCGCGAAGGCGGCCGTCGGTCCTTGTTGGGCGCCAGCGACACCAGGTCGGTGTAGACCAGCACGCGGTGCGGGACGTCCTCGAGGCCGAGCGGGCGATCGCCGAGGCGGTTGGCCGGGTCGGGCGCGACCATGTCGACGCCGACGCCCACCGCCATGTCCGGCGGCGCATTGTCGGGATCGCGCATGGCCATGTCGCCGTGATCCATGGCCGGGGCCTCCGCCGCCGGGCCCTGCGCCGTCCCGCCGTGCCCCATGGCGGCGTGGTCCATGCCGCCGCCGCCGTGGTCCATGCCGCCCATGCCCATGTCGCGCATGGACAGGGTGGGAACCTCGCGCAGCGGGGGAACCTCGGCGCTCATGCCCGGCCGCGGGGCCAGGGTCGCCCGGCCGAGGCCGGAGCGGTCCATCGCCTCGGCCACCACCGTATAGGCCCGGTCCTCGGTGGGCCGGACGATGACGTCGTAGGTCTCCGCGACGGAGATCTGGAACTCGTCGATCTCGACGGGCCGGACGTTCTCGCCATCGGCCTGGACGACCGTCATCGGCAGGCCCGGAATGCGGACGTTGAAGATCGACATGGCCGAGGCGTTGATGACGCGCAGCCGCACCCGCTCGCCCGGCCGGAACAGGCCGGTCCAGTTCTCCTGCGGGCCGTGGCCGTTGATCAGATAGGTGTAGGTCGTGCCGTTGACGTCGAGGATGTCGCGCGGGTCCATGCGCATGGCGCCCCACATGCGCCGCTCCTCGAGGCTCATCCCGTCCTCGCCGGAGATCAGCCCCGACAGCGTGGTCCGCTGGCGGTTGAAATAGCCGGGGCTTTTCTTGAGCTTGTCGAGGATTTCGTGCGGATGCATGAAGCTCCAGTCCGACAGGACCAGCACATGCTCGCGGTCATAGGCGACAGGATCGGCGCCCGCCGGATCGATGACGATCGGGCCGTAGTGGCCCATGGCTTCCTGCAGGTTGGAGTGGGAGTGGTACCAGAAGGTGCCGGACTGCCGGATCGGGAACTCGTAGACGAAGGTCTCGCGGGGGCGGATGCCGGGGAAGCTGATGCCGGGGACGCCGTCCATCTGGAACGGCACCAGCAGGCCGTGCCAGTGGATCGAGGTGTCCTCGTCGAGGGTGTTGGTGACCGACAGGCGCACGTTCTGGCCCTCGCGCAGCCGCAGCAGCGGGGCGGGCAGGACGCCGTTGATGGTCACGGCGTGGCCGGTGCGGCCGCCGACCGTGAAGGGGCTGTGACCCACGCTGAGCCGCACATCCGGGCCGGTCAGGGTGGGCAGGTCGGCCCGCAGGCCCGGCGAACCGGTCTGCGCCCACGCCGGCAGCAGGCCCTGCAGCGCGGCGAGGCCCGCACCGCCGGCCACGCCGCCCAGCAGTCGGCGGCGGTCGAGATGCAACGTCGACATTCGCGATCGATCCTCAAGCTGTCACGGGAGCGCCGATGGCGCCTTACCCTTCGAATACGCGCGTCGATCCGATTGGCCTTGCGGCAGGACGACACAGGCGGTCCATGCACCCTCCCACCATAGGAAGGTCAAGAGCGCTATCGACCGGATGCCGTTGAGTGATCGGCGCGGAGGGCTGTAGGGTCGACCAAGAGGCGAGGGGGGTGTCGGTGAGCTGCAGTCCTGCAGGGGCCCGCTTCTTCCCGCCTCGCGTCGGTCCCGACCGCCCATCCGCCTGAGGCCGCCTATGCCGATTCTGCGAATCTCGACCCAGCTCCACAAGTGGGTCGCCCTCGTGGTCGGGGTGCAGATCCTGTTCTGGGTCGCCGGCGGGCTGGTCATGACGGCAATCCCGATCGAGACCGTGCGCAGCGAGCATCACGTGCGCGAGGTCGCGCCCGCGGCGCTTCCCGCGTCTTCCCTGCAAGCCCTTCCCGCCGCGGCGCGGGCGCTGCCCGGCGGGGTGACGCGGGCGGAGCTGAAGACCACGCCGAGGGGCAGCGCCTGGGTGCTCACGCCTGTGGCCGGGGACCCGTTGGTGCTGGCCGCCGACACCGGCCGGCCGTTTCCCGCGCTCACGCCGGCGGAGGCCGCCCGGCTCGCGGCGGAGGCGTACACCGGGGAAGGTCGGCCGCGGGCGGCCGTGCACCTCGCCGAGGCCCCGGCCGAGACCGGGCGGACCGGACCGATCTGGCGCGTGGAATTCTCGGATCGCGAACGCACGACCTTCTACCTCTGGCCGGAGACGGGCGAGGTCGTGACCCGCCGGTCGGCCGTGTGGCGCTTCTACGACTTCTTCTGGCGACTGCACGTGATGGACTGGAAGAACGGCGAGGACTTCAATCACCCGCTGATCGTCGTGACCACCTTCCTGACCCTGAGCGTCGTCATCACCGGCTTCATCCTGCTGTGGATCCGGCTGGCCCGGGATATCCGCCTCGCGCGCGCCGCCCGACGGGAGCCATAACCTCCACGACCGGCGCTTGACCCTCCCATGGCTGGAAGGTCTAGCGGAACGGGGACGTCGCCGAAGGATGGCCCCGATGACCCGGACAGAGCTGCGAACCCTGGACATTCCCGTCCTGGGCATGACCTGCGCCAGCTGCGTCGGCCGCGTCGAGAGAGCCCTCGCGGGCGTCTCCGGCGTTGTGCGCGCCTCGGTCAACCTCGCCATGGAAAGGGCGCACGTCGAGCTGGAAGCCGACGCAGCGCCCGGAGCCCTGGCCGAGGCGATCCGGTCGACCGGCTATCAGCCGCTCGAGATCGAACTTGATCTGAAGATCACCGGCATGACCTGCGCCAGCTGCGTGGGGCGCGTCGAGCGCGCGCTTCGCGCCGTTCCCGGCGTGATCGAGGCGACCGTGAACCTCGCCACGGAGCGGGCCCGCGTCCGCGCGTTCGGCGGGGTCGAGGCGGCCGCCCTGATCGCGGCGGTGAAGACGGTCGGCTACGCAGCCGAGCCCGTCGGCGGCGGGGCGGCCGCCACGGACCGGGAACAGCGCGCGCGGGAGGCCGAGCTCGGGGGCCTGCGTCGCGCGGTGGCGGCGGCCGGCCTCGCCACGGCGCCGCTGTTCCTTGGGGAGATGGCTCTGCACTTCGCGCCCGGAGCCCACCATTGGCTGACGACCACCATCGGCGTCTTCGGCTGGCGGGTCGCAAGCTTCCTCCTCGCCAGTTTCGTTCTTTTCGGCCCCGGCCTTCGCTTTTACCGCAAGGGCGTCCCCAACCTGCTGCGGCGGACGCCGGACATGAATTCGCTGGTGGCGCTCGGCGCGACCAGCGCCTGGGCCTACTCGGTGGTCGCCACCTTCCTTCCGGATGTCCTGCCGGCGGGCACGGCCAACGTCTATTTCGAGGCCGCGGCGGTCATCGTCACCCTCATCCTGGTCGGACGCTGGTTCGAGGCCCGGGCCAGGGGCCGGACCAGCCAGGCCATCCGACGGCTCATGACCCTGCAGGCGCGCACCGCTCGGGTGACCCGCGACGGCGCGGCGGTCGAGCTGCCCGTCGGCCAGGTCCGGCCGGGCGACCTCGTGCTGGTGCGCCCGGGCGAACGCGTGCCGGTGGACGGCGAGCTGACCGAAGGAAGCTCCTTCGTCGACGAATCCATGATCAGCGGCGAGCCGGTTCCGGTCCGAAAGGGGCCCGGCGACCGCGTGGTCGGGGGGACGCTCAACACCGCCGGATCCTTCAGCTTCCGCGCCGACCGGGTCGGGGCCGACACGGTGCTGGCCCAGATCGTGCAGATGGTGGAATCCGCCCAGGCCGCCAAGCTGCCCATCCAGGCGGTGGTGGACCGCATCACGGGCTGGTTCGTGCCGGCCGTGATCGCCGCGGCGGCGCTGACCTTTGCGGTATGGCTGGGGTGGGGCCCGTCGCCGGCGCTGGCCTTCGCCCTCGTCAACGCGGTGGCGGTGCTGATCATCGCCTGCCCCTGCGCCATGGGTCTGGCCACGCCGACCTCGATCATGGTCGGCTCGGGCCGCGCCGCCGAGTTGGGCGTGCTGTTCCGGCGCGGCGACGCCCTGCAGGCGCTCCAGGGGGTGCGCGTGGTCGCGCTGGACAAGACCGGCACCCTCACGAAAGGGCGGCCGGAGCTGACCGACCTGGTCGTCCTCGACGGCGGTCGTGAGGAGGAGGTCCTCGCCCTCGCGGCCGCCGTCGAGGACCGGTCCGAGCACCCGCTCGCGCGCGCCATCTTCGCCGCGGCGGCGGCCCGCGGCCTGTCCCTGCCGCCCGTCGAGGCGTTCGAGGCCCGGGCCGGCTTCGGGGCCGGAGGCGTCGCCGGCGGACGCCGCGTGGAGGTGGGGGCGGATCGCTACATGGCCGCGCTCGGTCTTTCCGTCGCGCCGCTGGCGGAGCGGGCTGCGGCGCTGGCCGATGAAGGCAAGACGCCGCTCTACGTCGCCGTCGACGGTCAGCTCCACGCCCTTCTGGCGATTGCGGATCCGATCAAGGAGACGTCCGGCGCCGCGGTCCGCGCCCTGCACGCCATGGGTCTGAGGGTGGCCATGATCACCGGCGACAACCGCCGCACCGCGAACGCCGTCGCCCGTCGTCTGGGGATAGACGAGGTCGAGGCGGAGGTCCTGCCCGACGGCAAGATCCGGGCGGTGGAGGCGCTGCGCCGGAGCGGCGGACGCCTGGCCTTCGTCGGCGACGGCGTCAACGATGCGCCGGCTCTCGCCAGCGCCGACGTCGGGCTGGCGGTCGGCGGCGGCACGGACATCGCGATCGAGGCCGCCGATGTCGTGCTGATGAGCGGAGATCTCCGAGGCGTCGTCGCCGCCATCGGCCTCAGCCGGGCGACCATGGCCAATATCCGCGAGAACCTGATCTGGGCCTTCGGCTACAATGTCCTGCTGATCCCGGTGGCCGCCGGCGTGTTGTATCCTGCGTTCGGCTGGCTTCTTTCGCCCATGCTGGCCGCCGGGGCGATGGCGCTGTCCAGCGTCAGCGTACTGGCCAACGCCCTGCGCCTGAGGTCCTACGCCCCGCCCATGCCCGGAGGTCCCGCATGAACATCGGCCAGGCGTCCCGCGCCAGCGGCGTCTCCACCAAGATGATCCGCTACTACGAATCCGTGGCCCTCATCGGCGCCGCCGACCGCACGGACAGCAACTATCGCGACTTCGGGGAGCGGGAGATCAACGAACTGCGCTTCGTTCGGCGGGCCCGCAACCTGGGCTTCTCGCTCGAGGAGATCCGCCGCCTCCTGTCGCTGTGGCGTGACCGCAGCCGCCCCAGCCGCGAGGTCAAGGCGATCGCCGAACAGCACGTGGCCGACCTCGACGCCCGCATCGTCGAGATGCAGGCGATGGCTGACACGCTGAGGGAGCTCGCGCACTGCTGCGCCGGAGACGACCGCCCCGACTGCCCGATCCTCGCGGACCTGGCGGAGACTCCGCGGGACCGCCGTCGCTGATCCCCCGGGCGTGGGGGCTTGATCCCGGTCAAGGCCCGGCGCCGATGCGGCGGCCAAGCGTTGAACCGCGACGAGCGGAGCGACCAGCATGACCCGAATCCTGTCCGAGACCCTGCGGCGCAAGGTGATGAGCGCCGAGGCGGCGGCGGAACTGATCCAGCCGGGGTCGACGGTGGGGCTGAGCGGGTTCACCGGATCGGGCTACCCCAAGGCCGCGCCCCTGGCGCTGGCGGCCCGGATGGACGAGGCCCACGCGCGGGGCGAGCGCTTCAGGGTGCGGGTGTGGACCGGCGCCTCGACCGGGCCCGAACTCGACGGGGCGCTGGCCCGGGCCGACGGGATCGAGTTCCGGCTGCCCTACAACTCCGACCCGATCGCCCGCGAGAAGATCAATCGTGGGGAGATGGAGTATTTCGACATGCACCTCAGCCAGGTGGCGCCCGCGGCCTGGCAGGGCTTCCTCGGGCCGCTCGACACGGCCGTTGTCGAGGTCGCCGGGGTGCGGGAGGACGGCTCGCTCATCCCGTCGTCTTCGGTCGGCAACAACAAGACCTGGCTGGACCGCGCCTCCCAGGTGATCCTCGAGGTCAACTCCTGGCAGAACCCGGCGCTGGCGGGGATGCACGACATCTACTACGGCACCGCCCTGCCGCCGAACCGCCGCCCGATCCCTCTGACGCGCGCCGACGACCGCATCGGCGAGCCGTGGTTCCGGTGCGATCCGGACAAGGTGGTCGCCGTGATCGAGACCGACGCGCCCGACCGCAACGCGCCGTTCACGCCCGCCGGCGCGGACGACCTGGCCATCGCCGGCCACCTGCTGGAGTTCTTCCGGCACGAGGTGGCCCGCGGCCGGCTTCCCGCCTCGCTGCTGCCGCTGCAGTCGGGGGTGGGCAACACCGCCAACGCCGTGCTCGGCGGTCTGCAGGACGGGCCGTTCGAGCGGATGACCGCCTTCACCGAGGTGATCCAGGACGGAATGCTGGGGCTGCTGGAGTCGGGCCGGCTGCTGGCCGCCTCGGCCACGGCCTTCTCGCTCAGCCCGGAGGCCGCCCAGGACCTCAACGCCCGGATGGACGAGTTCCACGACCGGATCATCCTGAGGCCGCAGGAGATCAGCAATCACCCCGAGCTGATCCGGCGGCTGGGCTGCATCGCCATGAACGGCATGATCGAGGCCGACATCTTCGGCAATGTGAACTCGACCCACATCATGGGTTCGCGCATCCAGAACGGCATCGGCGGGTCCGGCGATTTCGCCCGCAACGCCTACGTCTCGATCTTCATGGCGGCCTCGACCGCCAAGGGCGGGCGGATCTCCACCATCGTCCCGCACGCGCCGCACGTCGATCACATCCCGCAGGACGTGCAGGTCATCGTCACCGAACAGGGGCTCGCCGACCTGCGCGGCCTGTCGCCCAAGCAGCGGGCGGCGGCGGTCATCGCCAACTGCGCCCACCCCGACTACCGCCCGGCGCTCGAGGACTACTATGCCCGGGCGCGACGGGACTCGTACGGTCAGCAGTCCCCGATGTTGCTGCAGGAAGCCATGGCCTGGCACGAACGGTTCGTGCGCACCGGCTCGATGAAGCCCGAATGAGAGCGGACCCGGCCCGGCATTGATCCGGGTCAAGGAGCCACGTCGGGGGAGGGGGAAGATGGCGCCGATTCCGGGAGATGAATCTGTGAACCTTTCCGCCTTCCTCGCTGCGCTGGCCGCGGCCGGCCCCCATGTCCGCCTCCGACCGGGGGGAACCCGGTGACTCCGGACGGGGTTCGCGAGGAACTCGCGCGCGGTCTGCTCGGCGTCGGTTACACGGGGCTCACCCCGGTGCAGCGCAGCGTGGTCGACCTCATGGCCGCCGAGAGCCCGACGGGCCACGGGCCCGCGCTGGTCGAGGATCGAACCTTCTGGGACCGGCTCGCCGACCGTGTGGCCCGGGTGGGCGGGTCATGGACCTTCCTCGGGGCCTTCGGCCTCGCCATGACGGCCTGGGTCGCGACGAACCTGCTGCTCGCCCGGTGGGCGTTCGACCCCTATCCGTTCATCTTTCTCAACCTGGTGCTCTCGACCGTCGCGGCCGTGCAGGCCCCGGTCATCCTGATGAGCCAGAACCGGCAGGCGGCGCGGGACCGGCAGGCGGCGGAGCACGACTACCGCGTCAACCTGCGGGCCGAACTGGAGATCATGCGGCTGCACGACCGCCTGCAGCTCAGCGAGACGCAGTTGCAGCGCATCGAGGCGGCGCTCGCCGCGCTGGGTCCGTCGACGCCGGCCTTCCCTGTGGACGAGGCGCCGCGGGCCTGACCGGCTTGTGCTTCAGGCCCCTTGGGCGCCCATCCGGCCGACCTTCGCGAGGAGGCGCGCGCGGTCGCGGCGGGTCTCGATCCCCCCGAACACCGTATCGCGGACGGGACGGAAGCCGACGAGGGCGAGCACCCCGCGCTTCAGGGCGGCGAGCGAATGGCCGAGGAAGACGGTGCGGTAGATCAGGGCCGGCATGCCCATGGTGACGATCACGCGCGCCGAACGTCCCTTCAGCCGCCCGGCTCCGGGCGAAACGGCCTTGCCGCCGAAGGCGAAGGCCGGGCGCAGGACCTGCTCGAGCAGGCCCTTCAGGCGCGCCGGCAGGTCGCCCAGCCAGAGCGGATAGATGATCACCAGGTGCTCGGCCCAGAGGAGTTCCTCCTGAACCGCGACGACGGAGGGGGAGGGCGTCTCGGACTCCCATTCGGCGCGGGAGGTCAGCGGCGGGACCTCCAGATCAGCCAGGTTCAGGCGATGAACCACGTGCCCGGCGCTGGCGGCGCCTTGGGCGTAGGCCGCCGCAAGGGCATGGCAGAAGCGGTCAGGCGCAGGGTCGGGGTGGCCGTCGAGGATGAGGATGCGTCGGCGTTGCGCGGTCTCAGGCATCGGCGTCCCTCTGAACGGTGAGGGCGGTCATGGGCGGCTTCCTAGTGTGACAGGCAGACGCAGACAGGGCTGTCGGCGAGCAATTCGCGCGTGACCCCGCCGAGCGCCCACTCCTGCAGGCGGGCGTGGCCGTACCCGCCGGCGACGATCAGGCCCGCGCCCCGGGCGTCCGCTTCGGCCAGGATCCGGGATCCGGTCGAAACCCCCTCGCTGGAAGCGAACACCGGGTCGGCCGGAATCCCGTGGCGCGCCAGATACTGAACCACATCGGCCAGTTCTGCGTCGGCTTCGGCCCTGGCTGCGGCGGGCCCGAAGGCGCAGACCGAAACGCCCGCGGCCCGCTGCAGCAGCGGCAGGGCGGCGGCGAGGGCCAGCCGGGCCTCGCGACTGTCCTTCCAGGCTACGAGAGCCGGTTCGCCGACGGGATTGCGCAACCGGACAGGCGGCGCCATCAGCACCGGCCGGCCGGCCCGCATGAGGACATCGGCGATGTCGGGCGCATGGTACGGCGCCCGCGCGTTGCGACCGCCGACGATGACAAGGTCGGCGGCCCGGGCCGCACGGGCGCACACTTCGGCCGGATAACCGATCTCGCCCTTCCAGCTCGCCTCGACACCGCGAGCCTCGACGATCTCCTCGAAACGGGATCGCGCGCGTTCGACATCGGCTTCGGCCATGTCCCGGTAGAGCGTGAGCAGCTCGCCGACCATCGCCCCGCCCGCGAGCGGGTCGTAGAGCGGCGGGGCGATCGAGCCCACGGACAGGCCAAGCAGGTGGGCGCCGAAAGTCACCGCGAGGTCGCAGGCGAGCTCGACACGGCTGTCGCTCTCCGGACCATCCTCGACGGCGACAAGCAGGCTGGCGTAGGTCATGAGTCTTCTCCTGACGCCAGATGATCCTGCTCCCGGCCCGTCCGCCTTGATCAGGATCAACGCGGAACCCGGGGCGTGGGGCAGCTTTTCCTCCCAAGGAGTTTCGCCATGTCCAGACTGGTCGCCGCCGCCGCACTCGCCCTGATCGTCGCCGGGTGCGCCAGCCAGGAAGCGTCCCCCGCGCCGCCCGCGGCGGATATCGCGGATGAGGCCGCGGTCCGCGGCCAGAGTATCGCGGCCGTCACCTGCGCCAGCTGCCACGCGATCGCCAGCGAGGGCGCGAGCCCCCTGGCCGAGGCCCCGCCGTTCCGCGAGATCGTCCATCGTTACCCCCTGGACCGCCTCGAGGAGGCCTTCGCCGAAGGGCTGGTCACCGGACACCCGGCCATGCCCCCCTTCGTGTTTCGCGCCAGCGAAATCGACGATCTGATCGCCTACCTCGAAACGGTGAGAGACGAGCCGTGAACGGGGCCAAGGCGGAGCGCCCGGACCGTCGCGCCGCCGCCGTCCTCGACCCGCTCGAGCTTGAGTGGCATCCCTCGGCGACGAGCAGGTCCGTGTCCGCCGCCCGTCTGCGGACGCCGCGGCGGTGAAGCGTATCCGCCCGGTCGAGCGCCCGACCCACCGACTGACGCCTGGCAGGAGGCAGGTTCAGACCTTCCCGGTCGAGGCGGACGGCGACCCCGCAAGGAACCCTCGATCTCTTTGACGCCGATCAAGGCCGCGTCCGAGGGCGGGCGCATGTTGCGAGAAAGGGAGATGATCATGAGCCTGAAACGCATCCTGGCCCTGGCGTCGAGCGGCGCCGGAGACGCGACCTGTCTCGCATTCGCCGCGCATCTGGCCGCGCAGCACGACGCGGTCGTCGAGGTGCTGCCGATCTACATCGACTCCGCCGTGGACATGATCGCGCTCGGCATGACCCTGGGCGCCACGCTTTCCCGACAGGCGGTCGAGGAGCTGGCGGCCGCCGAGCGGGAGTTGCAGGATCGCATCGAGGCCGCCGCAGGCCGCGCCGCGAACGAGGCCGACGTTGTCTACGGAGCCGGAGAGGGCGCGCCCCGCCTGTCGGTGCTCGGGCGCGGCCTGAGACCGGCGCTGGCGCTCTCGCGGGAGGCCGCGCTGGCGGATCTCGTCGTCGTCGCCCAGACCGGCATCGAGGCCGGTTCGGGGGGGGAGATTCTCGGGCAGGCGTTGCTCGCGGACCGCGCGCCGGTTCTCGTCGCCCGTGGCGAGCCGGAGCGTCTGTCGGGGGCCGCGGCGATCGCCTGGGACGGCAGTCCGCAGGCGGGTCGGGCCGTCCGGGCCGCCCTGCCGTTGCTGGCCATGGCCAGCCGGATTCACGTGCTCCAGTGCGTGAGCGGACTGGATCGCCAGGCCGGCGATCCCGACATCGCCGCTCTCAACGCCTATCTGAAGCTTCACGGCGTCGGCGCGGGCGAGGCGACCCTCGTCGAGGGCGCCGACGAAGGCGCGGCGCTGGTGGCCGCCGCGCAAGGCAAGGAGGCGGGGCTTCTGGTCGCCGGCGCCTGGGGTCACTCGCGTCTGCGGGAATTCGTCTTCGGGGGCGCCACCCGCAGCTTCCTGCGGGCCGAGGGCGGTCCGAGCGTTCTGCTGGCCCACTGAGGTGACCCGTCGGAGAGTGAATTGCGTCGGCGCGACGCCGCGCGCGCGGCATAAGCCTTCGGCGGGCGTGGCGCGACGGGGCGTGTCCCGGTGACCGCCCGGCTGACCTTCCACGGCGCTGCAGAGTGCGTCACGGGCTCCTGCCTGCTGCTGGAGATCGCCGCCCGCCGCGTGCTGATCGACTGCGGGATGTTCCAGGGCCCGAAGACGCTGAAGGCCCTCAACTACGAGCCCTTCCCCTTTGAGCCGTCGTCGATCGACGCGGTGCTGCTGACCCACGCCCATATCGATCACTCGGGCCTCCTGCCGAAGCTGGTGCGGGCCGGATATCGCGGTCCAATCTTCGCCACCCGGGGCACGCGCGACCTCTGCGAGGTGATGCTGGCCGACGCGGCCAGCATCCAGGAAGGCGAGGTCCGTCAGCTCAACCGGCGCAACGCGCAGCGCGGTCTGCGCCCGGTGGAGCCCATCTACACCGGCGCCGACGTGGACCCGACCCTCCGGCTCTTCCAGCGGGTGAAATTCGGCGAGACGACAGAGATCGCCGAGGGCCTGCGGGCGACCTGGTGGCCGGCAGGGCATCTCCTCGGGGCGGCCTCCATCCAGGTCGAGGCCGGCGAGGGCGAGGAGGCGCTGAACCTGCTGTTCTCCGGCGATTTGGGATCCGGCCGGCAGCCGTTCCTGCCGGCCCCGGCCGGACCCTCGGGCGTCGACCATGTGATCCTCGAGAGCACCTACGGCGACCGTGAACGCATCGACCTCGAGCTGACGGCCCGTCGTCAGGCGCTGACGGACGAGCTCCGGCAGGCCAAGGCGGCGGGCGGCCCGCTGCTGCTTCCGACCTTCGCTGTGGGACGCGCGCAGGAGCTCATCCTCGACCTGCTCGCGGTGATGGAGGCCGAGCCCGAGCTGGCCGCCGACATCTTCCTGGACTCGCCGCTGGCCATCGAGGCCACCGAGGTCTTCCTGCGACGCGGCTGGAACCAGGATACGGGTTCGAACCCCTTCGAGCCGCTGCGGCACGCCAGCCGCCTGCATCATCTCCTTCGTCCCCAGGAGAGCGACCGTCTGGAGCGTCTGTCAGGCTGGCACGTGATTCTCGCCGGCAGCGGCATGTGCGACGCCGGACGGATCCGCCGGCACCTCAAGCGCCTGCTCTGGCGCAAGGAGGTCACGGTGCTGATCACGGGGTTCCAAGCCGCCGGCACCCTGGGTCGATATCTGGTCGAAGGCCGCTCCGCGGTCCGGATCCAAGGGGAGGACGTGCGGGTCGGCGCACGCATACGCACGCTCGATTCGTATTCCGGCCATGCGGACGCAACCGGCCTCGTCGAGTGGCTGCAGGCCAGGGCCCCCGTGGCGGGAACGGTCATGGTCAACCACGGGGAGCCTGACGCTGCGGCTACGCTCGCGGCCCGCCTGGGGGAGCTCGGCCAACGCGCGTCGACGCCGCGGCTCGACGAAACCTGGGTTCTCACCCGCACATCGGCTGAACCTGCGCCACGCGACCGCCCCCGTCTGGAGGCGGGGCAGGCGACCCGGCCGGACTGGCACAATGAGCGGGCGGCCTTCCTGGTGGCGCTGAACGAGGCGCTGCAGGGGCTGGGGAGCGACGCGGATCGGGAAGCCCTGCTCGACAGGCTCACCGCAGCGCTCATACCCCGCCGCGGCTGACCCGGGCCGACCAGACGGGGCGGCTAACGGGCTTCGTCCGGTTCTGGCGGGACGGCGTCCAGCGACGGCCCCGTCAGCTCAAGGACGCACCGGGCGCCGCGTCTCCCCGCCGTCCGATCGACGCGGCCTCCGATCTGTCTTGCGAGACTGGCGACGAGTGCGAGGCCGAACCCGGGACGCCATTCCCCGTCGGCGTCGCCGCGGCCTGAGTCGGCGACGATCAGGCGGGCGCCGGAGCCGGTCGGCTCCAGCGTCACCTCGACGCGGCCCGGTCGTTCGCCGAGGCCGTGCTCCAGCGCATTGCCCACCCATTCGGCGGTGATCATCGCCAGGGCCGACGCCACCCTGGGCGTGGCCCACAGCGGATGGATGTTCACCTGCATCTCCGCCGGACGCCCGAAGGCGTCGAGTTCGGCGACGTCGCGGCAGATGTCGCCGAGCAGATCGTCGAGCCGGACCGCGACGCCGCCCTCCTGCAGGCGCTGATGGAGGTGCATGATCGTGCGCACCCGACGTCCCGCCTCGGTCAGGACCGCCGCCGCCGCCGGCGGGGCCGCGCGGCTCTCCATGCGCAGCAGGCTGGCGATCGACTGCAGGCTGTTGCCGATCTGGTGATGCGCGGCGCGGACGACCTCGGCGGCCTCGGCGGCGGGAGCAGGGCTGATGGTCCGGGTCATCGCGGGCTCCTCACAAGGTGACCGCAAGGTGAAGCTTGCGGGGCTTTCCGGCCTTGAGCCAGATCAAGGTCGCGCGTCCGGGGGAGCGAAAGAATACCGCCATGGCAGAGGCAGCCCCCCGTATCGCAGTCATCGTCACCCATCCCCGGCGGCGAAGCTTCACGGTCGCGATGGCCGAGGCGTTCGCGGGTGCCGCGCGGGCGGCGGGCGCCGAGGTGGTCGTGCGCGACCTCTACCGCCTGCGTTTCGATCCCCGACTGCGGGCGGACGAGATGCCCGATCATCTGGGCGCCGTCGTCCGTCCCGATGTGGCCCGCGAGCGGGAGGCGATCGCCGGAGCCGACATCTTCGCCTTCTTCTATCCCCTCTGGTTCAACGCCACGCCGGCGATGATGAAGGGGTATGTCGACCGCGTGTTCGGCATGGACTTCGGCTATACGGCGCAGCGACTGGGCGGCAACCAGCCGCTGCTCGGCGGCCGCAAGATGGTGACCTTCACCTCCTCGGGCGCGCCCCAGGAGTGGGTGGAGCGCAGCGGCGCCTGGGCGGCGATGCAGCAGCATTTCGACGAGCATTTCGCCGCCATGACCGGGATGGAGATCATTGGGCGCCACAACGTCGGGGGCGTGGGCGGCGGCATGCGCCGGGACGTGCTGGACCGTCATCGCGCCGACGTCGCGGCGCGTGCGGGACGTATCGCCGCCGCCTACCGTCACGACTGAGGTTCAGCGGGCCGTATAGCCGCCGTCGATGACCAGCTCCGCGCCCGTCACGAACCGCGCCTCGTCGGACGCCAGGTAGACGACGCCCCAGGCGATGTCGTCCGGCTCGCCGATGTGGCCGAGGGGGTGCAGGGCGTCCACGGCCTTCCGGCCCGCCTCCAGATCGCCCTGGCCCGAGAGGTGGCCCTCGACCATCGGCGTCCAGATGAAGCCGGGGTGGATCGAATTCACGCGTATCCGGTCGGGCGCGTAGAGCAGGGCGTCGGTCTTGCTCATCAGGCGCACCGCGCCCTTGGAGGCGTGGTAGGGCGGCACGTCGGGCGCCCCGACCAGGCCGTAGATCGACGACAGGTTGATGATCGAGCCGCCCCCGGCCCGGCGCAGGTGCGGAATCGCGTGCTTGGTGCAGAAGAAGACGCCCTTGACGTTGATCGCCTGCACCCAGTCCCACTCGGCCTCGGTGACCTCGTGGGTCGGCTTGCTGACGCCCGCCACGCCGGCGTTGTTGACCAGCACGTCGAGACGCCCGAACCGGCCCGCGACCTCCTCCAGAACCCGCTGCACCTCGGCCTCGCGCGAGACGTCGCAGCGCCACGCGGCGGCGGTCAGACCCCGTCCGGCCAACTCGGCGGCGAGCGCCTCGGCTTCGGCGTCTTTCACGTCGAGAATGGCGACCGAGGCGCCTTCCTCGGCCATGCGGATCGCGGCCGCACGGCCAAGTCCGACGGCGGCGCCCGTGATGGCTGCGACCTTTCCGGCGAGGCGGGGCATGGGAGTCTCCTTTGCAGGCATAAGGCCGTCGCCGTCGCCGCGCCGCCTTGAGCGAGATCAATCGCGCCGGAGCAGCCGGAGGATTTCCGTGAACAGGGCCTCGTCCAGCAGCGGTTTCTCCACGATCGACACGCCCATCGCGGCGGCCCGTCGCCGAAGGGCCGGGGAAGGCGCGGTGGTGATCAGCACCGCCGGCGCCATGACGCCGAGGCCTCGCAGGGTCTCGATGGTCTCGACACCCCGGCGGTCGGGCAGCTTCTCGTCGATGATCATGCAGTCGAACGGGCCGCGCGAGGCGCACTTCGCAAGCGTCTCCTCCGCGGTGGTGCAGCGGTCGACGCGAAAGCCGCGGGTGTCGGCCATGAAACCGAGCGCGCGCAGCACGTCGGGATCGTCATCCACGATCAGAAGGGCTCGCCGATCGTCAGCCAGGGTGGAAGCCACGGAGGTCGCTCCTCAAGTCGCCGGCGCATGCCGACGTCGCATCTTCCAGCGGGAATCGGCCGGGCGCCTTGACCCATGCCAAATTACAGGCCGGCGGCGAGCGCAATCCGCATCAACTCGGCGACATTGCGGGCGCCGGTCTTGGCCATCAGATTGGCCCGGTAGATCTCCACTGTGCGCGGGCTGATGTCGAGATCGAAGGCGATCTGCTTGTTCATCTTGCCCTCGATCACGCCCGCCAGCACGTCCCGCTCGCGGGCGCTGAGCTCCGCCAGCCGCTCCCGGGCCCGTTGGTGCGCCTCATCGGGAGCCTCGGTCGAGCGCGCCGCCTGCAGGGCCTCGCGGAGGCAACTGACCAGGTGTTCGTCGTCGAAGGGCTTTTCGATGAAGTCCCGTACGCCCGCCTTCATCGCCTCGACCGCGAGCGGGACGTCGCCATGGCCGGTCATCACGACGACAGGCAGGACGACATCGCGGAGCCTCAGCTCGCGCACGAGCTCCAGACCGGTCATTCCCGGCATGCGCACGTCGGTCAGCACGCAACCGGCGTCCACCGGCAGGGCGTCCAGGAACTCGTTGGCCGATGCATAGAAGGCGGCGGCGATGCCGTTCACATCCAGGAGGAAGGCGAGGGCGTCGCGGACGCCGTCGTCGTCGTCGATGACGTGAACCAGATCAGGCAATGCCGCTCTCCTCGGCGCGCGGGAGGGTGAACACGAAGACCGCGCCGCCGCCCTTATTATCCTCAGCCCAGATGCGTCCGCCATGGGCCTCGATGATGGTGCGACAGATCGACAGACCGACCCCCATGCCGTCGGCCTTGCTCGTTACGAAGGGCTGGAACAGCCGCGCGCGGACGTCCGGGTTAAGGCCCGGCCCCGTGTCGGCGACGCTGATCCGGACGCTGTCACGTCCTTCGGCCTCCACGCAGATCTCCAGTTCCCGGCGCGGGGCGTCCACCATGGCGTCGACCGCATTCCGGATCAGGTTGAGCGCGACCTGCTGGATCTGGATTCTGTCGACGACCACCAGGCCCACGTCGCGGGCCAGGCGCAGATGCACCTGGACGTCACGATCGCGCACTCCGACAAGGGCCAGGGCGCTGGCTTCCTCCATCAGCTTGGCCGGGTCGTGGAGCGTGTGCTCGGTTTCCCCACGGGCGACGAACTCTCTCAGGCGCTTGATGATGTCCCCGGCCCGCAAGGCCTGGGCGCCGGCGTGGGAGAGGGCGGACCGCAATCTCGGGAGGTCCGGCTGGTCCGCTTCCAGCAGCGTCACCGAGCCCTTCATGTAGCTGGCGATCGCCGAGAGCGGCTGGTTCAGCTCGTGCGCCAGCGAGGACGCCATCTCCCCCATGGCGGTCAGGCGCGACACGTGGACGAGCTCCGATTGCAGCTCCTGCACACGCCGCTCCTGCGCCCGTCGCTCCGTCAGGTCCCGCGCGAAGCCGGTGAAGAAGCGGTCGCCGCCCAGAACGGCCTCGCCCACCGCCAGTTCCATCGGGAAGGTGGAGCCGTCCTTCCGTTGCCCGACGACGATGCGTCCGATGCCGATGATTCGCCGCTCTCCGCTCTCCAGATACCGCTGGATGTAGCGATCATGCTCGGACCGGTAGGGCTCGGGCATGAGCAGGCTGACGTTTCGCCCGATGGCTTCTTCGGCGCTCCAGCCGAACAGACGCACCGCGGTGACGCTGAACGACTGCATGACGCCGCGGGCGTCGATGACGATCATGGCTTCGGGAACGGTCTCCAGGATCGACTCCACGTGCGCCTGCCGGCTCGCCGCCTCCCGGCTGCGCCGCCACAGCCGCTCGCCGGCCACGGCGATGGAGGGGCCCAGAACGCCGAACGCGAACGCATCGATCAGATTGGCGGTACTGCCCCACAGCCCCGGCCCGAGGATCGTGGTGGCGGAGACGAAGCCGAGCAGGGTCGCCGCCAGGCCGGGCCCGCGCCCGCCCAGGGCGGCGGCGAGGAGAACGACCGGCACATAGAGAATGAAGAAGCTCCGGTCGCCGAAGATGGGGTGCAGGCCGAAACGGACCGCGAAGGCGATCATCACGCCGCCGACCGCCGCGGCGTAGCCGTGGCGGCGCGACATCGACTTCAGGATCGCCGATCTGATCTGCACCGGATCCTCGCGGTCGGAACCGCTCGTCGCCGGCGGCCGGGAGTCGACCATATCACGTGTTCCGACGCCGGCGACCGGATCAGGCCGCGGCCAGATCCTCGAGAGCCCCGGGCCGGCGGATCCGGTACCGGCGGGCGCCGACGAACTCGACGAGGCCCTCCGCCTGGAGCCGGCCGAGCATGCGGGAGATGGTCTCGATGGTCAGGCCCAGGTAGTCGGCCATGTCCTGGCGGCTCATCGGCAGGGCGACGATCTCGCCACGGAAGCGCTCGGCGATGTCGAGCAGGAAGCGGGCCACCTTCTCGCAGGCCGTGGCCCGGCCCAGCAGCAGCATGTGGGACTGGGTCCGCTGGAGTTCCGAGGCGGTCGCCTGCCAGATCATGCGATCGAGGCGGCCGGCGTCGTAGGCCGCCGAACCGGAGCGGCGCAGGGCCAGGACCTCGCACGGGCCCAGCGCCTCGGCCGAGAAGCGGTGAAGCGCGCCGGTTTCGACACCCAGAACGTCGCCCGGGTAGTAGAAGTCGCCGATCTGACGGCGGCCGTCGGCGAGCAGATAGCTGGTCCGCACCGCGCCGCTGACCAGACGGTAGATCAGGTCAGCGCTTTCGTCCTGGGCGTAGATCTCCTCGCCGGCCCGGAAGGTGAGGCGAGCGGCGCCGGCCCAGTCCTCGTGGCCCGGGGTCACGGCGTTCGGAAACGGATGCGAGTGAGCGAGGGACATGTCGGCCTCCAGATGTCGGATGACCAACCCTTAGGTCCGGCGGTCCGGCCTGTGCATTCGGGAGCGACTCGTAAGGGGCGGCCCCTAGGGGATACTACGTAGGCCGGCGGAGGCGGGCGAAGGCCTCCTCGAGGATCGGCCTCTGTCCGCCGTGGATGCGCACGAGGGCGTCGGCTTCTCCGAACCAGGCGACGGCGTCGACTTCGGGAAAACGCATGCGACGGCCCGTGCCGCGCGGCCATTCCATCTCGAAGAAACCGCTGCGGAATTCACTCAGGTCGAGGTCGGCGGCGGCCAGCCAGCAGTGCACGATCTTGCCGCCGCTGCGCACCGGGGTCAGGAGAGCTCCCGGCCGGGGAGGGGGCAGCCCGGTCTCCTCGTGAAACTCGCGAAGCGCGGCGGCTTCCAGCGTCTCCCCCGGCTCGGGCAAGCCCTTGGGGATCGACCAGGCGGCCGCGTCGCGGCCGCGCCAGAAGGGGCCGCCGGGGTGCGCCAGCAGGACCTCCGGCCCGGCCGGCCCCGATCGATGGACGAGAAGGCCGGCGCTCGCGACCGTCACAGACGCCTCCACACGCGACGCCGCAGCAGTGCACGGAACCGCCTTCCGATCCAGCGGCCGACGGCGTCCGTCGTTTCCGGCGGCTCTTGATCCCGATCAACGCGGCGAGCCGGGAGGCGTGGCTCATGCCCGGAGGCCCCCCGGGGCGCAGATGCCGAAAGGAACCAGCCATGAACGTTCAGACGTCCCCCGCCGCGACCACCGCACGCGGAGTCGCTCCGTTCTTCGCGCCGCTCCAGCGTGAATTCGATCGAATGCGCGCCGAACTCGGCGGCTTCGATCTGTCCGAGATGTTCGGCCCGTCGCCGCGGATGGATCTGCGCGAGTCCGATGACAGCGTCGAGCTGAGCGTCGAACTGCCGGGGCTCACCGAGAAGGACGTGAAGGTCGAGTTCCGCGACGACGTCCTCACCGTCAGCGGCGAGAAGAAGTCGACGTCGGAGTCGGAGGAGAAGGGCGTGCGGATGCTGGAACGTCGCTACGGCGCGTTCTCGCGGTCCGTGAGCCTTCCGACCGGCGTGAAGGCGGACGAGATCAAGGCGACTCTCAAGGACGGCGTGCTGACCGTCGTCGCGCCTTTCGACCCCGCCGCCGGCGGCCGCAAGGTCGAGATCCAGGTCAAGGGCGCCTGAGGTCGGACGGATGGAGCTCACGGGATCAAGCCTTCTGGTGGTCGCCGACGGCCGCCGCGCGCGGCTCTTCGAGGAACGCCGCCGCGGCGGACCGTTGATCGAGATCACCGCGTAACTGGGAGATCTGGGGACGCATTTCCCGCATGCGACCGCCTTTCGGGGGCGGGTGCACGACCGGCTTGGTCCCGCCTCCCACACGCCCGCGGAGATCACGCCGGCCGAACGCCGCGAGGCCGACTTCCTCGAGCTGGTCGCCGAGCGAAGCGCCCGTCTGCTGCGCGGCGGCGGTCACCGGGACCTGGTGCTGATGGCCGCGCCGCGGGCCCTCGGGCTGCTCCGCCAGTCGCTGGGCCGGGCGGGGGTCCGGGTGGCCCTGGCCGAGGCGAGGGACCGTCTCGTGGAATCCCCGGAGATCCTGCGCGAGCGGCTGCGGGACCTCAGGCGGGACGCGTGACGCGGGGCCCTTGATCCGGATCAAGGGCCCTTTCGCTCGCGGGGTCCAGTGTCGTCCTGCTCGGCGAACGCCGATGGATAAGGGAGCCCGCCATGACCATGCTGAAAGTAATCGAGGTGCTCGCGGAGTCCGGGGACAGTTGGGAGGACGCCGCGCAGAAGGCTGTGGCGGAAGCCTCGGAAACCCTGCGCCACGTGCGGTCGATCTACCTCGAAAATCTGCAGGCCACCGTCGAGAACGGCCGCATCGCCCGCTACCGGATCAACGCGAAGATCACCTTCGCGCTGGACGGCGGCGACTAGTCCGACGGCGACGGATCGCTCCGCCGTCTCCGGCGCAACCTAGGGAACAAGCACCGCCGCGCCGGCGAAACGGCCATGGCGCAGATCGTCCAGGGCTTCATTCGCCCGCTCGAGCGGATACGCCGCCGTGTGCGGGCGCACGCCCGCCTCAAGCGCCATCGGGAGGTAGTCGAGGGCGTCCTGGCGCGTGAGGTTGGCGACCGAAGCCAGCGTGCGCTCGCCCCACAGACGCGCGTATGGCATGGCCGGGATGTCGCTCATGTGGATCCCGCCGCAGATCACCGCACCGCCCTTGCGGACAGCGCCGAGCGCGAGCGGGACCAGCTCCCCGACCGGGGCGAACAGGATGGCCGCGTCGAGTTGCTCCGGGGGCGGAACGTCGGACGGGCCGGCCCAGGCGCAGCCGAGTTCGCGTGCGAGCGCGGCGGCCGCCTCGTCGCCCCGACGGACGAAGGCGAAGACCCGCTGGCCGCGCCAGATCGCCAGCTGGGCCAGCAGATGCGCGGCGGCCCCGAAACCGTAGAGCCCGAGAGCGTCCACCTCCCGGTTCGCGCAGGCGGCCCGCCAGGCGCGGAATCCGATCAGGCCGGCGCAGAGCAGGGGGGCGCATTCCGCGTCCGACAGACCCGGGGGCAGGGGGAAGCAGTAGCTTGCGTCGACGACGACCTTGTCCGCGTAGCCCCCGTCGCGGGTCCAGCCGTGAAACTCCGCCCGGTCGCACAGGTTCTCGCGCCCCTCCCGGCAATAGCGACACCGTCCGCAGGTCCAGGCCAGCCAGGCGGCGCCGAGGCGATCGCCGACGCGCACGTCCGTGACGCCGGCGCCGATCGCCTCGACCACGCCGACGATCTCGTGTCCCGGGACGATCGCCGGGCGGCGGGCGGGGAGCTCGCCGTCCAGCACGTGCAGGTCGGTGCGGCAGACGCCGCAGGCCTTCACCCGAAGCCGCACCTGCCCGGCCGCCGGCGCGGGATCGGTCCGGACTTCGGGCCGGAGAGGGCCGCCGGGGTGGCGCAGCGTCATGGTCCGCATGTGAAGGAAACTGCCATCGCGGCGTGCGGGGTCCTTGATGCGGATCAAGGCGCTCCGCCGGCCAGCGGGTGAAACTTCCTGATCTGGAGGAGACCATGTCCCGCCGCCTGACCCGCCCGGAGGAAACCGGAGACAGCGCCCTCGACGCGGCGCTGGCGGCCTCCTTCCCCGCCAGCGATCCCGTCGCTGCGCTGGAGCCGGCGGCCGAGCGAGCCCGCATTCCTCCGCAGCGGCGCGTGCGGGTCCGTGTCCAGACGCCGAAGACGGAGCAAAAACCGTGACCTACAGAAGCATCCTCACCGTGGTCGACGGCACTCGGTGGGCCGAGAACCGCGCCCACGTCGCCGCCGGACTCGCCGCCCGGTTCGGCGCGCGGCTGACGGGCGCCTTTCCGCGGCCGGCGCCGCCGGTGTCGGCCTGGGACGAGCCGCTGGACTGGGGCCTGACGCCCTCGATCCCGCCCGCCCTGTCGCCCGAGGCGGTCGCCGCCCACGAGCGCCGCAGCGACGCCCAGGCGGAGGATGCGCGCATGGCGTTCGAGGCGGCGGCCGACCAGGCCGGCTGTCGGTCAGACTGGCTGACCGTGTCGGGAGAGAGCGCCGCCGGAGCCCTCCAGCTGATGCGCCGGACCGATCTCGCCGTCCTTCCGACCGGGCGGCTCCCGACGATCGGCCAGACCGGAACGAGCGCCGCCGACCTTGTGCTCGACAGCGGAGGGCCGGCCCTGCTGCTGCCGGATCGCACGACCGGTCCGCTTCCGGGGCGCCGCATCCTCGTCGCGTGGAACGGCAGCCGGGAGGCGGCCCGCGCGCTGCGCGACGCCTGGCCGTTCCTGATGATCGCTGAGGCCGTCCGCGTCGTGCTGGTCCGGCCCGCTGAGGCCGAGGAGCCGGACAGTCTTCTGCAACGCTGGTTCGAGGACCACGGCCGCCCGGTCGAACTCGTCGTCGTGCGCGAGCCCGACGCCGGGGCGGCGGACGCCTTGCGGGCCGAGGCGGAAGCGGCGGGCGCCGACCTGATCGTCATGGGCCTGTACGGCCGCTCGCGCCTTCGCGAAACCATCCTCGGCGGCGTGAGCCGGTCGCTCCTCGACAGCGCCGGCGTACCCCTCCTCGTGACCCACTGAGTCGGCCGCGTCGCTTCGGACGCGACCGCCCTTCGCTACGGAGACCGCCGTTGAGATCCCCTCCCGACTTCAGAGACCGCGCCGAGGCCGGCCGCCGCCTCGGCGAAGCGCTGGCCGAGCGGAAGGAGACCGACGTGCTGGTCTACGCCATCCCGCGCGGCGGCGTCCCGGTCGCCCTGGAGGTGGCCCGGGCCCTCGACGCCCCTCTCGACCTGGTGCTGGCGCGGAAGATCGGCGCCCCCGGCAACCCCGAGCTGGCGCTGGCGGCGGTGATCGCCGGGGCGCGGCCGCGAACCATCATCAACGAGGAGGTCGTCCGCCACAGCGGCGCCGCCCCGGACTATCTGGAGCGGGAGCGCGCCGCCGCGCTCGCGGAGATCGAGCGACGGCGGCGGGTCTATCTCGGCGATCGTCGCCCGCTGGACCCCGCCGGCCACGCCGTGGTGCTGGTCGACGACGGGCTGGCCACAGGCGCCACGGCGCGCGCCGCCGCCGCCGGCCTGCGGGCCCAGGGCGCCCGCCGCATCGTCCTCGCCGTGCCCACCGCCCCCCGATCGCTGATCCGCGCCCTGAGGTCCGAGATGGACGAGGTGGTGTGCCTGCGGGACTCGGATGATTTCGCGTCGGTCGGCGAGGCCTACGCCGACTTCCACCAGGTCGATGACGATGAGGTCGTGGCCTGCCTCGCCGCGGCGCGCGCCGGATGAACCGGGCTCCGCACGGAGCGCCGCCCCCGACGGACTGGGTGGCGACGCTGGACGAGGTCGGGCTGGACGACCTGCCGAGGGTCGGCGGCAAGACCGCTTCGCTCGGGGAGCTGCGCCGGCTGCTGCATGACGCAGCGGTGTCCACGCCCGACGGCTTCGCCCTGACCGCCCGAGCCTATCGCGACGCCCTCGACGCGGCCGACGCCTGGTCCGAACTCTCCGCCCTGTTCGCCAGGCTCGACGTCCAGGACGTCGCCCAGGTCGCCGTCTGCGGAATGAAGGCCCGGGACATCGTCTACCGCGCCACCGGCGGCGCGGCCCTGAGGCAGGCGATCGCCGCCGCCTACCGGGCGATGACGGGGGGCTCCGGGAGTCTCCCGCGGGTGGCCGTGCGCAGCTCCGCCACCGCCGAGGACCTTCCGGGCGCCAGCTTCGCCGGGCAGCATGACAGCTATCTGCACGTCAGGGGCGAGGCCGCCGTTGTCGAGGCCTGTCGGCGCTGCTTCGCCTCGCTGTTCACCGATCGCGCCATCGTCTACCGGGCCCGGAACGGCTTCGACCACCTGATGGTCGCCCTGTCCGTCGCGGTGATGCGGATGGTCGACGCCGACCGCGGCGCCAGCGGCGTCGCCTTCACCGTCGATACGGAGACGGGTTTCCCGGACGTGGTGTTCATCAGCGGCGCCTGGGGGTTGGGCGAGGCCATCGTCCAGGGCCGGGTGTCGCCGGACGAGTTCCATGTCCACAAGCCCACCTTCCGCGCCGGCGCCCGCGCGGTGCTGCGGCGCACGCTCGGCGCGAAGCAGATCCGCCTCGTCCGGCCGACGCGCCGCTCGGAGGACGGCCGGCTGGTCGAGCGCGCCGTGCCGAAGCGCGACCGCGAACGCTTCTGCCTTTCGGACGACGAGGTCCTGGCGCTCGCCGGAGCCTCCCTGGTCATCGAGGACCACTATTCGCGCAAGGCTGGCCGCTGGACGCCCATGGACATCGAGTGGGCGCGGGACGGCGGCGACGGTCGCCTCTACATCCTGCAGGCGCGGCCGGAGACGGTCGCCAGCCGCCGCACGCCCGGCGCCGTCGAAACCCGCCGGCTGAAAACCGTTCCCGACGCGGCGCTCGTCTCCGGGCGGGCGGTGGGGCAGGGGGTCGCCACGGGGCGGGTGCGGGTCGTCGCGACGGCGGCGGATCTGGAGGCCTTCAGGCCCGGCGAGGTGCTGGTGGCGCGCACCACCAGTCCCGACTGGCTCCCGGCCATGCGCAACGCCGCCGCCATCGTCACGGACCAGGGCGGGCGGACCTGCCACGCCGCCATCGTTGCGCGGGAGCTTGGCATTCCGGCGGTGGTGGGCGCCGGGGAGGCCACGAGCCGGCTGACGCCCGGACTTGAGGTGACGGTCAGCTGCGCCGAGGGCGAGGAGGGCGCGGTCTACCCCGGCCGGTTGCCGTTCACCGTCGAGCGGCTGGAGCTCGCGAGCCTGCCCCGCACCCGGACCGGCGTCATGCTCAACCTGGCGCAGCCCGACGCCGCCTTCGCCGCCGCCGCGCTGCCCGCCGCCGGCGTCGGACTGGCGCGGATGGAGTTCGTCATCGGCGAGATGATCGGCGTGCATCCGATGGCGGCGGCGCATCCGGAACGGATCGCCGACCGCGAGCGACGGGCCATCGCCCGCCGGCTGCAGGCGGACGAGACGCCGCGCAGCTGGTTCGTGCGCCGGCTGTCGGAAGGCGTCGGTTCGATCGCCGCGGCCTTCTATCCGCGGCCGGTGATCGTGCGGCTGTCGGACTTCAAGACCAATGAGTACGCGGCGCTTCTGGGCGGAGCCCCGTTCGAGCCGGTCGAGGAGAACCCGATGCTCGGCTTCCGGGGCGCGTCCCGCTACGCCCATCCCCGCTACGCCGACGGCTTCGCCCTCGAGTGCGAGGCGCTGGTGCGGGCGCGGGAGACGCTGGGCCTGACCAACCTCCACATCATGGTCCCGTTCTGCCGCCGGGTGGAGGAGGCGCGGCGGGTGCTCGCCGCGCTCGCCGGACATGGCCTGCGGCGGGGCGACGGCGGTCTGCAGATCTACGTGATGTGCGAGATCCCCAACAACGTCATCCAGATCGACGCCTTCGCGCAGCTGTTCGACGGGGTCTCCATCGGATCGAACGACCTTACCCAGCTTGTGCTGGGGGTCGACCGGGATTCGGCGGACGTGGCTTTCGACTTCGACGAACGCGACCCGGGCGTGCTGGAGATGCTGAACCAGGCGGTGGCCGGGGCGCGGCGCAACGGCTGCGCGGCCAGCATCTGCGGCGAGGCGCCCGCCAACTATCCCGAGGTGACCGCCGCCCTGGTGCGGGCGGGGATCGACACGATCAGCGTCAATCCCGCCAGCTTTCCCCAGGTCGTCCGGTCCGTGGCGCAGGCGGAAGCCGCCACGGACTGACGGGGCGCGCGGCGCCCCCTGATCAGCGGAACGCCTGTCCCGGCCGCACGCCCAGCCGACGGAACAGCATGGCGGCGGGACAGAAGCCGGTGACCGACGCCTGCAGCAGGTTCAGCCCCACGAACACCGTCAGCCACATCCAGGCGGGATGCACCCAGTGGGTCAGGGCGACGCTGATCAGGATCATCAGGCCGGCGAACATCATCACGGCGCGGTCGAGGCTCATGGTTTGGGTTCCTGTGCGGTGGAAACGGGGGTGCGGCGCACCTTGTGGGCGCCGATCAGCTGCAGGGCGAGCTTCTCGTAGAGCGGCTCCGCCTCGCCCTTGCGGACCTTGTGAAGGAAGTAGCCCTCGAAGGCGGCCTTGGCCGCGTGGACCCAGCGGCCGCTGGACGACCAGTTGATGTTGCGCGGCGGAATCTGCGGCTGGGCCATGAAGGCCACGCCGCCGTCGCCGAAGTCGGCCAGGCAGATGGCGTTCCAGCTGGCCTCGAAGGTCGGCTCCTGGCCGTCGAGGATCTGCTTCAGGTTGGCGGAGATCGCCGAAACCATGCTCTCGATCATGAAGCCGGTCTTCGGCACGCCCACCGGCACCGGGGTCGGCCCGGTCGGCGGGATGGCGATGCAGACCCCCAGCGCGAAGATGTCCGGCCAGGTCGGGTTGCGCTGGTGCTTGTCGACGATGATGAAGCCGCGCGGATTGGTCAGGCCTTCGACGCCCCGCACCGCTTCCACCCCGCGGAAGGCCGGCAGCATCATCGAGTAGGCGAAGGGCAGGTCGTGGGTCGCCTTGACCGCGCCGTCGTCGCCGACCTCCTCGACGTGCATCACGCCGGCGTCGACGGCCTTCACCTTCGCATTGGTGATCCACTTGATGTGGCGCTGGCGCATTTCGCTTTCCAGCAGCCCCTTGGTGTCGCCGACCCCGTCGAGGCCGAGGTGGCCGATGTAGGGCTCGGAGGTGACGAAGGTCATCGGCACCTTGTCGCGCAGCTTGCGGCGGCGCAGCTCGGTGTCGAGGATCATCGCGAATTCGTACGCGGGGCCGAAGCACGAGGCGCCCTGGACCGCCCCCACCACGATCGGTCCCGGATTCTGCACGAAGGCGTCGAAGGAGGCCGCGGCGTCGACGGCGTGATCGACGTGACAGATCGAAACGGTGTGACCGTCCGGTCCGAGACCGGGAACCTCGTCGAAGGCCAGCTCGGGTCCGGTGGCGATGACCAGGTAGTCGTAGTGCAGCGTCCGTCCGTCGGCGAGATCGACGCCCTTCTCATGCGGCCGGATGCGGGTCGCGCCGACGTCGATGAACTCGACGCCGCGCCGCTTCATGACGGAAGGCAGGTTCACCTCGATGGCGTCGCGCTTCCGCCAGTGGACGGCCACCCACGGATTGGACGGGGTGAAGTGGAACGTGTCGCCCTTCGAGACCACCACGATGCGGGCGCGGTCGCCCAAGGTGTGCCGCAGGTCGAAGGCGGCGATGGCGCCGCCGAGGCCGGCCCCCAGAATGACGATCGTCGGTCGGTCCATATCCACAACTCCTTCAGGAACGGGGTCCAGCGTCACCCTGCGTCCGGGGGAGGGGCCCCGCCTTGATCCCGGTCAAGGCGAGGCGGACCCGGCGGGGAGAGAGTCAGATGCCCGCTTGCGCAAGGATTAGCATGCGCTAATATTAGTGCAAGCTAATTAATGGACCGCTCCATGAAGAGACTTCCGGCCCCCGCGCTTCTCGCCTCCGTCGTGCTCGCCGCCGCCGTGTCCGCGTGCGGCGGAGAGCCTGAGCGTGCGGCCACGGCGCCCGCGACGGGCGAGCGCATCGTCGCCGCCGAGGCCCGCATCGACGCCCTCAAGCCGGTGTCCGCCGTCGTGACCTCCCGCGACCTGGGCGAGGCGCGGGCGCGCATCTCCGGCACGCTCGTCGAGCTCAACGTCCGCGAGGGCGACGTCGTGCGCGAGGGTCAGGTGATCGGACTGGTGGTCGACGAACGCATCGGTCTGGAGACGGCCGCGCTCGGCGCGCAGATCGCGGCGGCCGAGGCCGAGGCGGAGCGCGCCCGCGCCGACCTGTCGCGCGTACAGACCCTTTTCGACCGCGGCTTTTACGCCCAGGCCCGGCTGGACCAGGCGCGGGCCGCCTCGCGCGCCGCGGACGCCCAGGTTCGGGCCGCCCGGGCCCAGCGGTCCGCCAGCGCCGCCACCGGCGCCCAGGGGCGCATCCTGGCTCCCGCCTCGGGGCGGATCCTGACCGCCGACGTTCCCGCTGGTTCGTTCGTCTCCGCCGGACAGTCGGTGGCCACCGTCACCGCCGGACCGCTGGTCCTGAGGATCGAGCTGCCCGAGGCCGAGGGCCGGAACCTGCGGGTGGGACAGGTCGTCTCGATCACGGGCGAGGGTCTGCCGGCCGCCGGCGCTGTGGCGCAGGTCTATCCGGCCGCCGAGGCCGGGCGCACCGTCGCCGACGTGGCGGTCGACGGGCTGCGCAGCGACCGGGTCGGCCAGCGCGTGGCGGTGCAGGTGCCGGTCGGGCAGCGGCAGGCGCTGGTCGTGCCGCGCCGCTTCGTCTCGACGCGCTACGGCGTCGACTTCGTCCGCACCGTCGATCGCGCCGGCCGGGTCAGCGAGGCCCCGGTGCAGCTCGGCTCGCCGGTCGGCGTCGACCGCGTCGAGGTGATGTCGGGTCTCAAGGCCGGCGATGTGGTCCTCGCTCCGGAGCGGACGCGATGAACCTCGGGCTCTCCGGCCGGCTGACGCGGGCGACCCTCAATTCCCCGCTGACGCCGCTGATGCTGCTGGCGGCGATCGCCGTCGGCCTCATGGCGCTGCTCTCCATCCCGCGCGAGGAAGAGCCGCAGATCAGCGTGCCCATGGTCGACATCATGGTGGCGGCGCCCGGGCTGAACGCCTCCGATGCGACCGAACTGGCGGCCAAGCCGCTGGAGGCCATCGTGCGGAGCATCGACGGCGTGGAACACGTCTACACCCAGGTCGAGGACGACCGGGTGATGGTCACCGCCCGCTTCGAGGTCGGGTCGGATCCCGACGACGCGGCCGTACGAGTGCACGAGAAGGTGCGCGCCAACTACGACGCCATCCCCGTGGGCGTGTCCGAGCCGCAGATCGTCACCCGCGGCATCAACGACGTTCCGGCCGTGGTGCTGACGCTGACGCCCCGCGCCGACGCCGCCGGCCGCTGGAGCGACCAGGCCCTCTACGACATCGCCGCCCGGCTGCGCACGGAGATCGGCAAGGTCGAGGACGTCGGCCTGACCTTCCTGGTCGGCGGCCGACCCTCCGAGATCCGGGTGGAGCCGGACCCGGCCCGCATGGCGGCGCGCGGCGTTCCGCTGTCGTCGGTGCTGGAGGCGGTCGAGCAGGCCAACCGGAGCTTCCCGGCCGGGGCCTTCCGGGACGCGGGCCAGTCGGTGGCCGTCCGCTCCGGCGAACGCCTCGCCACTTCCCAGGACGCCGCCTTGCTGACGGTGATGTCGGTCACCGGCGAGCCGGTCTACCTGCGCGACGTCGCCACGGTGACGCTGGCCCCGCGCGAGGATCAGGCCCGCGCCGCCCACTACGCCCGCGCCGGCGACGGCTGGAGCCGCACGCCCGCGGTCAGCCTCGCCGTCGCCAAGCGGCAGGGGGCCAACGCCGTGGTCGTCTCCCACGCCGTTCTGGAGCGGGTCGAGGCGCTGAAGGGCACGCTCATCCCCGACGGGCTCGAGGTGGTGGTCACCCGCGACTACGGCGAGACGGCCAACGAGAAGGCCAACGAACTGCTGATGCACCTGGGTCTGGCGACGGTGTCGATCGTCGTCCTGATCGGCTTCGCCATCGGCTGGCGCGAGGCGGCGGTGACCGCCCTGGTCATTCCGACCACCATCCTGCTGACCCTCTTCGCCTCGAACCTGATGGGCTACACCATCAACCGGGTCAGCCTGTTCGCCCTGATCTTCTCGATCGGCATCCTCGTCGACGACGCCATCGTCATGATCGAGAACATCGCCCGGCACTGGGCCATGAGCGACGGTCGAACCCGGGCGCAGGCGACCGTCGAAGCCGTGGCCGAGGTCGGCAATCCGACCATCGTCGCCACCCTGACCGTGGTCGCGGCCCTGCTGCCCATGCTGTTCGTCTCGGGCCTGATGGGGCCGTACATGGCGCCGATCCCGGTCAACGCCTCGGCGGCCATGGTCTTCTCCTTCTTCGTCGCCGTGGTCATCGCCCCCTGGCTGATGATCCGGCTGGCGCGCCGGGCGCTTGCCGGCGGTCACGGAGAGCATGGCGAAGGCGCGCTGGGTCGCCTGTACCGTCGCGTCGCCGAGCCGGTGATCCGCACCCGCCGCAGCGCCTGGACCTTCCTGATCGCCGTGGGCGTGGCCACCCTGCTGGCCATGTCGATGTTCGGCCTGCGGGCCGTGCCGGTGAAGCTTCTCCCCTTCGACAACAAGTCCGAGCTGCAGATCGTGCTCGACATGCCGGAAGGAACCAGCCTCGAAACCACGGACCGGACGCTGGCCGGGGCCGCGGCCGTGGCCCAGACCCTGCCCGAGGTGGTCTCGATGGAGAGCTACGCAGGCACGGCGACGCCGTTCAACTTCAACGGCCTGGTGCGCCACTACTTCCTCCGCGACCGGCCCGAGCAGGGCGATCTGGCGGTGATGCTGGCGCACAAGGGCGAGCGGCGCCGGAACAGCCACGCCGTGGCCCTCGAGCTGCGCGAGCGGCTGAAGGAACTGCCCCTGCCGGCGGGAGCCTCGATCAAGGTCGTCGAGGCGCCGCCCGGGCCGCCGGTGCTGGCGACGCTTCTGGCCGAGGTCTACGGCCCCGACGCCGCCACCCGCCGCGCCGTCGCCGCCGAACTGGAGACCCTGTTCCGGGCCCAGGAGTCGGTGGTGGACGTCGACAACAGCTACGGCGTCCGCCGCCCCGTGCTGCGGCTGATCCCCGACCGCGAGAAGATCGAACGCTTCGGCCTTTCCGAGCGGGAGGTGCACGACTCGATCGCCGCCGTCATGGGCGGCAGGACCCTGGGCTACGCCGTGCGGGAAGACGAGCGCACTCCGGTCGAGATCGCGGTCCGGCTGCCGCAGTCGGCCCGCACCTGGGACGAGCGCCTGGCGGTCATGCCGGTCGCCGCCACGACCCTCGACGGCGGACGCCGCCTGGTCGAGCTCGGCGAGGTGGTCGAGGCGCGCGAGGAGCTGGCCAGCTGGCCCGTCTACCGCCGCGACGGCCGCGCCGCCGAGATGGTCACCGCCGAGCTGGCCGGCCAGTTCGAGGCTCCGATCTACGGCATCCTCGCGGTCGACGCCGCCATCCGGAAGCACGACTGGAAGAACCTGCCCCGGCCGGAGATCCGCCTCAACGGACAGCCGGACGACGAGACCGTGCCGACCGTGCTGTGGGACGGCGAATGGGAGATCACCTGGGTGACCTTCCGCGACATGGGCGCCGCATTCGGCGTGGCCCTGCTGGGGATCTACGTCCTGGTGGTGGCCCAGTTCAGGGACTTCCGCATCCCGCTGGTGATCCTGACGCCGATCCCGCTGACGCTGATCGGCATCGTGATCGGCCACATGCTGTTCCGCGCGCCCTTCACCGCCACCTCGATGATCGGCTTCATCGCCCTGGCGGGGATCATCGTTCGAAACTCGATCCTGCTGGTCGACTTCATCCGCCATGCGCGGACGCCGGGCCGGTCGCTGCGCGAGGTGCTGCTCGAGGCCGGGGCGATCCGCTTCAAGCCGATCCTGCTGACCGCCCTGGCGGCCATGATCGGCGCGGCGGTGATCCTGTTCGACCCGATCTTCCAGGGCCTGGCCATCTCCCTGCTGTTCGGCCTGATGTCGTCGACCCTTCTGACGGTGCTGGTGATCCCGGCGATCTATGTCGCGTTGAAGGACGACGGCCGGCCCCTTAAGTCGCCGGAGCCTGCCGGAGACGCTGCATGACCGACGCCATCCCCGCCCCGACGCCCGCCGCCCTGGCGGAACTGGAGGCGAGCGCCGCCCCGGCCGCCCGTCTGATGCGGCTGTTCGGCAACGAGCAGAGGCTGATGCTGATGTGCCGCCTCAGCGAGGGCGAGTGCGCGGTCGGGGAACTGGCGTCGTTCGCCGGACTTTCACAGTCGGCCTGTTCGCAACACCTCGCCCGGTTGCGGGAGGAGGGGGTCATCGCCCCCCGGCGTGAGGCCCAGACCATCTACTACGCCATCGCGGATTCCGCGGCGGCCCGCATCATCGGCCTGCTCTGCGACATCTACGGCGGCAGGTCCAAGGGAGCGTCCTCATGAGCTACTTCCACGCCCGCACCATCCCCGGCGAGTTCGACGCGGTGCTCGAACGGACCCGCGCCGCCCTGCAGAAGCACGGCTTCGGCGTCCTGACCGAGATCGACGTGCAGGGCACGCTGAAGGCCAAGATCGGCCAGGACTTCCGCCCCTACCGCATCCTCGGGGCCTGCAATCCGACCATGGCTCACGAGGCCCTGAAACTGGAGCCGCACGTCGGCGCCATGCTGCCCTGCAACGTGGTGGTCCAGCAGGCGGACGGCGGGGTCGAGGTGTTCGCCATCGAACCGGCCGCCTCGATGCGCGCCATCGACAATCCGGCGCTTCTCGAACACGCCGGCAAGGTCGGCGAGCACCTGCGGGCGGCGGTCGACGGGATCTGATCCCGCGGCGCCGCCCTTGATCCAGATCAGGGGCCGGCGCGCGGCGCTCTGGCAACCTGCGCGCGATCAAGGGAGATCGGCGCATGTCTCTGGCCAGAAGGCCCTCCCGGCCGGGCGGGCCGGCCGCAGACGCTTTGGAAAGTGGATCGACCCCGGCGCCGGCGGAACTCTGCTTCCGCGCCCGGGCCGTCACCAAGGTCTACGGCGAGGGCCAGGCGGCGGTGCACGCCCTGCGGGGTGTCGATATCGACCTGCCGGAGGGCGAGATGGTGGTCGTGCTGGGCGCCTCCGGCAGCGGAAAGTCGACCTTCCTCAACATTCTCGGCGGACTCGATACGCCCACCGGGGGCGAGGTTCTGTTCCGCGGGCAGGACATCTCCCGCGCCACCCAGCGCCAGCTCACCGAATATCGGCGGCGGCACGTCGGGTTCGTGTTCCAGTTCTACAACCTGATGCCCAGCCTGACCGCGCGTGAGAACGTGGCCCTGGTCACCGAGATCGCCGAGGCGCCGCTCGCCCCCGAGACCGCCCTGGCCATGGTCGGGCTGGAGGACCGCCTGGACCATTTCCCGACCCAGCTGTCCGGCGGCGAGCAGCAGCGCGTGGCGATCGCCCGGGCCGTGGCCAAGCAGCCGTCGGTCCTGCTCTGCGACGAGCCGACCGGGGCCCTCGACTCCGCCACCGGCGTCCGGGTGCTGGAGGCGCTGAAGACCGTCAACGACGACCTCGGCGCGACGACCCTGCTGATCACCCACAACGCCGCCATCGCGGCCATCGCCGACCGGGTGGTGCTGTTCGCCGACGGGCGGGTGCGCGAGGTCCGCGTGAACCGGGGGAAGAAGCAGCCGCGGGAGATCTCGTGGTGATCCCGTGGCCGGCATGGATGAGAGCCCTGGACCGAATGCTGGTCCGCGACCTGTGGCGCATGAAGGGCCAGGCCCTGGCCATCGCCTTCGTCATCGCCGGCGGCGTCTCGGTCCATCTGCTCGCCGCCGGCATGCTCAGCTCGTTGCAGGCGACCCGCGACGCCTACTACGACCGCAACCGCTTCGCCGACGTCTGGGCGCCGGTCGTCCGGGCCCCCGAGCATCTGCTGCCGGACATCCGGGCCATCGAGGGCGTCCAGGCCGCTGCGGTGCGGATCCGCGTCCCGGCGCTGTTCGAGCCGCCCGGAACCGTCGCCCCGGCGACAGGCGAAGTCCTGTCTATCCCGGACGAGGGGGAGGCGAGCCTCAACCGGCTCCATCTGGTTCGCGGCCGGCTGCCGGCGCCCGGCCGCAGCGACGAGGCGGTGGCGCTTCAGGCCTTCGCCGATGCGCACAGGCTCGAGATCGGGGCCGTCCTGCCGGTCACCTTGCGCGGCGGTCGCCGGAACCTCGTCATCGTCGGAACGGCGTTGTCGCCGGAACACGTCTACGCCATCGGCCCCGGCCAGTTCGTCCCCGATGATCGCCTGTACGGCGTCCTGTGGATGCGCCGCAGCGCGCTGGCCGAGGCGGTCGACCAGGACCAGGCCTTCAACGAGGCGGTGGTGCGGCTCTCGCGCGACGCCTCCGAACCGGCCGTGATCGCCGATCTCGACCGGCTGCTGGCGCCCTACGGCGCGCCGGGCGCCTACGGTCGGACGGAGCAGATCTCGGACGCCTTCGTATCGAGCGAGATCGACCAGCTCGCCACCATGGGGCGGGTCTTGCCGCCCGTATTCCTGCTCGTGGCCGCCTTCCTGGTGAATGTGGTGATCACACGCCTGATCGCCGTGCAGCGCTCCGGAATCGGCCTGCTCAAGGCGTTCGGCTACCGCGACCGTGACGTGGTCGCCCACTATCTCAAGCTGGTCTGCGTCGTGGCCGCCGTCGGGGTGCTCATCGGGGGCGCCGCCGGGACCTGGTTCGGCCGGTCCATGGCCGAGATGTACCGGGAGTACTACCGCTTCCCCTATCTGCTGTTCCAGGCGGATCCGGCCGACTACGTGGTGGTCGTGGGGGTGGCGGCGGCGACGGCGCTGGGCGGCGCGGCGCTCGCGGTGCGGCGCGCGGCCGCCCTGCGTCCCGCCGAGTCCATGACCCCGCCCACGCCGCCCGACTACTCTCGCGCCGCCGGAAGCTGGGTCACGCGCCTCGCCGTGCTCGACCAGCAGACCCGCATGATCCTGCGCCAGATCATCCGCTGGCCGGGGCGGGCCGCCCTCACCGTGGCTGGCGTGGCCGCCTCGGGGGCCTTGCTGATCGGCAGTCTGGCGATGCTCGACGGCATCGAGGTCATGATCGGGTCCAGCTTCGACGTCTCCAATCCGCACGACGTGTCGGTGACCCTGGTCGAGCCGCGACCGCGATCCGCCCTGTTCAGCCTCGCCCGTGAGCCCGGCGTGCTGGAGGCCGAGCCGTTCCGCACCGTCGCCGTGCGCCTGCGCAACGGGCCGCGCGAGGAGCGCACGGCGATCACCGGCGCGCCGGTCGACGGGACCCTGTCCCGGCTGGTCGACCGCCATGACCGGGCGGTCACCCCGCCGCCCGGCGGGCTGGTGCTGTCGAGCGACCTCGCGGCGAAGCTCGGGATCGCCCCGGGCGACCGGGTCGAGGCGCAGGTCACCGAAGGACGACGGCCGTTGCTGAACCTGCCCGTGACCGCGGTGGTCGACAGCTACGTCGGCTCAGGCGCCCGGATGCAGCTGGAGGACCTGAACCGCGCGCTCGGCGAGGGACCGCTGATCTCGGGCGCCTGGCTCGGGGTCGACTTCGGGCGGACCGACGAGCTCTACGCCCGGCTCAAGGCGGCGCCGACCGTGGTCGGGGTCGGCCTGCAGGGCGAGGCGGTCCGGCGGCTGGCCGAGCTGATCGACGAGAACCTCGGCACGGCCATCTTCACCTACGTCGGCTTCGCCGGCCTGATCGCCGCGGGGGTGGTCTACAACACGATCCGGATCTCCTTCGCCGAGCGGAGCCGGGAGCTGGCCTCGCTGCGGGTCCTCGGCTTCTCGCGCGCCGACGTCTCGTACATCCTGCTGGGCGAGGTGGTGGTGCTGACGCTTCTGGCCCTGCCGCTGGGGGCGGCGGCGGGCGCGGGGCTGGCCTGGTACCTGGCGCACGCAATGAGTTCCGACCTGTTCCGCCTGCCGTTCGCCGTCTCGCCCGCCACCTACGGCCTGGCCGCGGCGATGGTGCTGGCGATCACGGCCGCCGCGGGGCTGCTGGTGCGGCTGCAGATCGACCGGCTGGACCTCTCCAGCGCCTTGAAGACGGGGGAGTGAGACGATGAAGGTCCGCGCGCCGAAATTCTCCTTCCGGACGGTGTTCTGGACGCTGGTCGGGGTCGGGCTGGCGGCGCTGCTGGCGCTCGCCTTCCGCCCGGGCGCGACCCCGGTGGATGTCGCCGAGGTCAGCCGCGGTCCGCTGACCGTCGCAATCAGGGACGAGGCGCGAACGCGCGCCCGCGACGTGTATCTGGTGTCCGCGCCGGTGGCGGGGCGACTGCTGCGCGTCGGAAACCGCGCGGGCGAGCTGGTGGAGGCGGGGACGGTGATCGCGGTCGTCCAGCCGGCGCCGCCGGTGTTCATGGACGAGCGCTCGCGGCGTGAAAGCCAGGCCGCTGTGCGCGCCGCGGAGGCCGCCCTGGCGCTGGCCCGGGCCGAGCTCGAACAGGCGGTGAGCCAGCTGGCCTGGGCGCGCGCCGAAGCCCAGCGCGCCGAGACGCTGTTCGCCAGCGCCATCGTCTCGCAGAGCGCCCTCGATCGCGCCCGGCTTGAACTGCGCTCGGCCGCCGCCGCCCTCGAGCAGGCGCGGGCCGGGGTGGAGGTGCGCGAGGCGAACCTCGAGACCGCCCGGGTCCGCCTCGTCGATCCGGCCGCCGCCGGGGACTCCGGGCGCACGGTTTCGATCCGGGCGCCCGCCTCGGGCCGGGTCCTGCGGGTGCTGCAGGAGAGCGAGGCCGTCGTCGCCCAGGGCGCTCCGCTGATGGAGATCGGCGATCCCGGCGACATCGAGGTCGTCGCCGAGCTGCTGTCGTCCGACGCCGCGCGGGTGAGGGTCGGCGCGCCGGTGGTCATCGACTCCTGGGGCGGCGCGCCCCTGCGCGGACGCGTGCGCAAGGTCGAGCCGGCCGGCTTCCTGAAGGTCTCCGCCCTCGGCGTGGAGGAGCAGCGGGTGAATGTGGTCATCGATCCGGTCGACCCGCCGGCGGCCTGGCGCGCGGTGGGCCACGCCTATCGGGTCGAGGCGGCGGTGACGGTGTGGAGTGCGGACTCGGTTCTCCGCGTCCCCGTCGGCAGCCTGTTCCGCGACCGCGGACGCTGGGCCGTTTTCCGGGTGGAAGACGGACGGGCGCGGCTCACGCCCGTGCGGATCGGCCAGGGCGACGGCGAACTGACCGAGATCCGGTCCGGCCTGGAGGCCGGACAGCGCGTCGTCGTCTATCCGGGCCAGGCGGTCTCCGACGGCGGCCGCGTCCGGCCGCGGTGACCTTGGCCCCGGATCAGCGGCCGTCGCGGCGCGTCACTCGGCCGCTTCCGCGGACGGGGCTTGTCCACGCACGACGTGGTCCGGGACCCGGGAGAGCAGGAGCGGCCTGGGCGCGGCGGCCAGGAACGACCGGGTGACGCCGCCGAAGATGCGCTCGAGAGTGGGCGAGCGACTGTAGCCGCCAAGCACGACCAGGCCGACATCCAGATCGGCGGCGACGGCGGCGATGGTCTCGGCGACCGTGGCGGAGCCGGAGGCCTTCCGCCGCACCTCGGCCTTCACGCCGCGCTCCCGCAGGCTCGTCGCGAGATCCTCGGCGCTCAGGGTGGAGGCGGCCTCGTCCACGACGAGGATCGTCGCCGATCCGGACCCGGAAAGGAGGGGCAGGGCGTCCTCGACGGCCCGATGCGCGGCCGCGCTGCCGTTCCAGCAGACCAGGAGCGGACGAACGGGATCCGGGTTCGCGGCTCCGGGAAGGATCAGGACCGGCCTTCCGGAGCTGATCAGGAGCCGCTCCGCCGACAGCGCGTCCGGCTGGTCACGCAGCTGCGGATGACAGCTGACGAACAGATCGCCGGCCTCGGCGGGCGGGACGGGCGAGGCGTCGTCGTCCCATACGGGCCGGAAGTCCGCCGCCACGCCGGCGGAGCCGGCGGCGAGTTCGCAGTATCGCCGGGCCTGCGTCATGAGCTCGGCCGAGGCGGCGGCCTCGCGTGCGATCACCTCGTGCATCGGCCCGGAGCCCCGTGCGAAGGTCTCGGCGGGAGAGGGGGAGGGGCGACGGAGGCCCCACAGCGCCACCAGCCGTGCGTTGAGCCGTCGCGCAAGCACGGCGGACGCCTGTGCAAGACGCCTTCCTTCGGGCGTTCCGTCGACGCAGGCCAGGATGCGGCGGATGGGATAGGGCATGGGAGACCTCCTGTCCCTCCACGCCTGCCCGCCGCGGGCGTTCAGCGCCTTGATCAGGCGCAAGTCCGCCAGCTGCGCGGTCCGGGGTTGATCCGGGTCAAGGCGGGTCTCTGCGGACGGCTCATTCTGAACAGGTTGGAGGCCGTCATGCTCAACGAGACCTACGCCGTCGCCCTGGCGATCGTCGCCTTTCTCCTCACCTTCCTCGTGCCCGTGCGCGGGGTTTCGGTCTTGGGCCCGCACCCGCTGCGGCGACTCCGCGCCGGCCTGGCGCGGGTGCACATCCGGCGTCCCTAGTCCGGCCCGTCAGCTTCGCTCGAACAGGCCGCAGGCGATCCGGTCGCCGCTGTCGCCGGACGGATCGGTGCGCTGATCGTCGGCCGAGGCGTGGACGACGAAGGCGGAGCCGTCCGCATCCAGCAACCCGTCGAACGCCCCCTCCAGACGGTGCTCCAGCGCGCCTCGTCCATCCGCGCCGACGGTCAGGTTGGGCATGTCGCCCGCGTGCTGACCCTGCGGGTTCTCCAGCCCGTGCTGCGCGCCGGCCGGGTTCCAGTGCCCGCCGGCGCTCTCGAACGTCGGCGGATCGCAGCGTCCGGTCATATGGACGTGAACGCCGTGCTGGCCCGGCGGCAGGCCCTCGACGTTGAGCGTGATCATCGTCTGGCCGTCGGCCGCTGACGCGGTGGCCGTGCCCGCCGGCTCCCCGGTCGCCGTCCGGAGCATGGCGACCGCGCGCGTCGTCGCACCGGCGTCTGCGGCGGGAGCTTCCGTCGCGGGCGCGGCCGGCGGCGTCGCGGCCGCCTCATCGGCCGTTTCGGGCGATCCGCACCCCGCCAGGACGAAGGTCAGCGCGGTTGCAGTCCAGGCGAGCCTGTTCATGGGAGAGCCTCCTCTTGTCGATCGTCCGGTTTCAAGGGGCGAGCGGCGCGATCCGTTCCGTCGGCCGGGCGTCGGCAACTTGCCCGTCAGGCGACGGAGGGGCAGACCGGGCCTGATCACATCGCGAGGCGAACCATGCTCCCGACCCTGTACGGCATCCCGAACTGCGACACGGTGAAAAAGGCCCGCGTCTGGCTGGACCAGCATGGCGTGGCCTACGCCTTCCACGACTACAAGAAGCTCGGCGTCGACCGGGCGACGCTCGAGGACTGGGTCGCCGCCCACGGCTGGGAGACCGTGCTGAACCGGACCGGCACGACCTTTCGCGGCCTGCCGCCCGAAGCGAAGGCCGACCTCGACGCCGGCAAGGCCATCGAACTGATGCTGACCCAGCCGTCGATGATCAAGCGCCCGGTGCTGGACGTCGACGGCCGCACGACGGTCGGCTTCAGACCGGAGCTCTATGCGGCCGCGTTCGGCTGATCACCGCGTCAGGGTGAAGCGCGCCGGCTCGCCGGCCTGGGCGTTGGGCGCCAGCCAGAGGTCGAACTCGCCCGGCTCCACCGTCGGCCGCAGATCGGGGCCGAGGAACAGCAGGTCGTCGAACCTGAGCGGGAGGGAGACCTCGACCGAGCCGCCCGGCGGCACGACGACGCGACGGAAGCCCTTCAGCAGCCGCACCGGCTGGGTGATCGTGGCCACGCGGTCGCGGACGTACAGCTGCACCACCTCCTCGGCCGGCCGTTCGCCGGCGTTGGTCAGGGTGACGCTGGCGGTCAGCTCGCCGTTCCAGGCCATGGTCGGCGAAGACAACCGCACCGCCGAGTACTGCACCGGCGCGTAGGTCAGGCCATGGCCGAACGGGTAGAGGGCCTCGTTGCCGGTTTCCCGGAACTGCGCCTTGAAGCCCTCGTCGCGCGAGGCCGCCGGCCGGCCGGTGTTCTTGTGCGCATAGTAGTAGGGCGACTGGCCCGAGAAGTGCGGGAAGCTGACCGGCAGGCGGCCGGTCGGGGCGTGGTCGCCGAACAGCACGTCGGCCACCGAGTTGCCGGTCTCCGAGCCGAGGAACCAGGTGACCAGGATGGCGCGCGCGTCCTTGACGGCGCCCGACAGCTCCATGGCCCGGCCGTTGCGCAGCAGGACCACGACCGGCTTGCCCGTGGCGGCGACCGCCTCGGCCAGCGCCAGCTGCGGCTCCGGCAGGCCGATGTCGACCCGCGACTGGGCCTCGGCCGACATGTTCTGGCTCTCGCCGACCGCCAGCAGCACCACGTCGGCCTGGGACGCCGCGATCACCGCCGCCTCGATACCGCCCTCCAGCGGAGCCTCGACGTTCGAGCCCTTGACCACGGTCAGGCTGGAGCCGTCGCCGAGCGCGGCCCGGACGCCCTGCTCCAGCGACACGGCGAGGTCGGGGTCCTTGAAGATCGACCAGGGCCCGAACAGGTCCACCCGGTCGTCGCCGAAGGGGCCGATCAGGGCGTAGCGCTTGCCGGTCTTCGGCAGCGGCAGCAGACCGCCGTCGTTCTTCAGCATGACGATCGACTTGCGCCCGGCCTCGCGGGCGAGGGCGAGGTGCTCGCGGCTGCCGGTGACGCGGGCCTCCAGCCGCACGTCCGAACCACGCCAGGGGTTCTCGAACAGGCCCAGCGCCGCCTTGGTCATCAGCATCCGGCGCACCGCCTCGTCGACCCGCTCGACCGGGACCTCGCCGGAGCGGACGAGGTCAGGGATATGAGCCATGTAGATGCCGCTCTTCATCGACATGTCGACGCCGGCCATCAGGGCGATGCGCGCCGCGTCGCGGTCGTCCTTCGCGTAGCCGTGGGCGATCAGCTCCTGTTCGGAGGTGTAGTCGGAGACCACGAAGCCGGCGAACTCCCACTCCCCCCGCAGCAGGTCGGTCAGCAGCCATTTGTTGCCGCTGGTCGGCACGCCGTTCAGGTCGTTGAAGGCGCTCATGATCGACAGCGCCCCGGCGTCGATGGCGGCCTTGAACGGCGGCAGGTAGACCGAGCGCAGCTCGCGCTCGCTCATGTCGGTGGTGTTGTAGTCGAGGCCCGCCTCGGCCGCCCCGTAGGCGGCGAAATGCTTGGCCGTGGCCAGCAGCGACGACCAGTGCTTCAGGTCGTCGCCCTGGAAGCCCCTCGTGCGGGCGGCGGCGAACAGGTTGTTCAGCAGCACGTCCTCGCCGGCGCCCTCGACCACCCGGCCCCAGCGCTGGTCGCGGCCGACGTCGACCATCGGCGCGTAGGTCTGGTGCACGCCGGCCGCGCCGCCCTCGACCGCCGCGGCCCGGGCGGTGCGCTCGGCCAGATCGAGGTCCCAGCTCGCGGCCTCGCCCAACGGCACCGGAAAGGTCGTCTTCAGCCCGTGCACGACGTCGGCGGCGAACAGCAGCGGAATGCCGAGTCGGCTCTCGCGCACGGCCAGCTCCTGCACGAAGCGCGTCGTCTTCGCTCCCACGCCGTTGAACAGCGCACCGATGCGCCCGGCGCGGATGTCGGCCGCGGTCTGCTCCTGGTTCGAATCGAGCGCGTCGCCGGGATTCACCCCCTCCGGCCGCCAGCGGAACGGATCGTTCTGCAGGTTCAGCTGGCCGACCTTCTCCTCGAGGGTCATGCGGGCGATCAGCTCGTTGACCCGCGCCAGATTGTCCCGCGCCTGCGCCGCCGCCATCCGCGGCGCCAGCATCAGTCCGGCCGTCAGCGCGCCTCCGGCCAGCAGCAGACGACGGGTCGGGGCGAAGGGCGTATGGCGCATTGTAACCGGTTCCATTGACGACATGGCAGCACTAGCGGCGGCCGCCGGCCAAGCCTACCCCCGCCCGTTCACAAGGCGTTGCTTCGCCTCAGTTCGCGCGGCGGCGCAGGAAGTCGATCACCGCCGCCCGCTCGGCCGCCGGGCCGCCCTGGTAGGGCATGGCCGTGCCCGGCACGACCGCCTCCGGGTCCTCGAGGAACCGCGCCAGCGTCGCCTCGTCCCAGGTCAGGCCGCGTCGCCCGGCCTCGCGCAGGGCGGGGGAGTAGGCGAATCCCTCCGCCGCGCCGGCCCGCCGCCCGAACACGCCGTGCAGGCTGGGGGCGGTCCCGGAGTCGTCCGCGCGCAACGAATGGCAGCCGCCGCAGCGCTGGAAGGCCCGCTCGCCGGGATCCCGCGCCTGCGGCGGAGCGGTCAGGACCGCCAGCAAGATCAGCAGGATCACCGCCTCACCCGCCGTAGCGGATCACCACCAGCCGGTCTGTCCCGGACTCGGCGCCCCAGACCTCGCCGGGGCGTCCGAGCATCTGGCGCACGTTCGCGCCCTCCCGGTCGCTGGGGAAGCTGCGGAAGGTCCCGGTCTCCGGGTCGAACAGCACGATGGCGTTGGCGGCGAAGTCCGTCAGCCAGACCTTGTCGCGCTCGTCGACGTAGACGGAGTAGGTCTTCGGCGCCTCTCCGGGCAGCTTCCAGGTGCGCCAGCTTCCGTCGGCCGGATCGTGGACGCTGACGTTGCCGCTGTTCCACTCGCTGACCCACAGCCGGCCCCGGCTGTCCGACCAGATGCGCCGCGCCCCCTGGTTCGGCGTCGGCGGTTCGACGATGGTCGCCTCTCCGGTGTCGAGATCGACCTTCGCGATGTGGCTGCCGGCCAGCGAGGCGTACCAGACCTCGCCCGAAGGCGTGGTGGTGATGCCGTATGGGCCGCGGCCGCGCGGCGCCGACCACACCTGCATGTCGTCGGTCGCCGGATCCAGCCGGCCGTAGAAGCCGGTCTGGCCGGTGAACCAGATTCGGCCGCGGTGGTCGAATGTGGCGGTGTTCATGTTGATCGGCCCGACCTCCTCGGGCAGCGGCCAGACCCTGACCTCGCGCGTCTCGCGGTCGACCCGGACGATGGCGTTCTGACCGCCGTCGGTGATCCAGGCGTTCCCGTCGGGGCCGACGATCACCCCGTGTGGAGCCGAGCCCTCGCCCAGCGGGATGATGGTGGTCTCGCCGGTCTCCGGGTTGAGGATGCCGTGGCCGCCGCCGCGCTGGACGGTCCACCAGACCTCCTCGCCGTCGGCGGTGACCGCAACGTCGTGGGCGCGGCCGCCGGGCGGCACGTCGTAGTAGCGGACCTCCTGGGCCAGCGCCCGGGCGGGCAGGGCGAGAGCGAGGACGAGAACGGAAGCGGCGAGGGGATTCCGGAACGGGCGCATGCGGTCCTCCTGATCGGCTCTGGCCCATACGGCCGCTTTCCGCCGACGGATGCAACCTTGGCCGCTTAGCCTTCGACCTCCGGATCCGGCCGGTCGTGCCCGTCTGCGCGCTCGGTCACCCACTCGCCTGAGGCGTCGGCGTATTCGATCAGCGTGTCCTCGTCCGGAACCTTCTGCTCGCGCGCCGCCGCCACCGCCGCCGCCCGGGCGGAGTCGTGGTCGGGGTAGGTCTCCGACCAGGTGTCCCCCAGCCGGTAGGCCCAGCCTCCGTCGTGTTCGGCGATGCGATAGGTGATCTGGACCATGGGGGCTCCCCTGCGGCGGTCGACCGACCGAACGTTCGCCCCCGTGTCGGGTTGCGAGCGCGCCGGCGCCGGCCTTACGAAAGTTTCACCCCGCGCTCCGCATCCACGGAAGCATCCCGCCGCCTCTTGTCGTCAGAAGGCCGGAGCGTCACGCTCCCGCCGAATGAGGAAGAGGGGACAAACCCAATGGAAGATATCATTCCGGTCTTCGGGATCTTCGCGGTCTTCGGAAGCATCACCGCCATCATCGTCGGACCGACCTGGCTGAAGAGCCGCGAGAAGCGCGAGATGCAGGCCACCCTGCGCCACGCGATGGACAAGGGCCAGTCGCTGCCGCCCGAGGTCATCGACGCCCTGACCCAGGACGTTTCGCGCAACCTGCCGTCGCGCAGCCGCGACCTGCGCCGCGGCGTAATCTGGCTGGCGGTGGGGATCGGCATCGCCGCCTTCGGCCTGATCAACGACCTGAGTTCGGGCGGAACGGACTGGGGCGACAATCTCGGTGACGGCCTGCTGGGCATCGCCGCGATCCCGGTCACCATCGGCCTGGCCTTCATCGTCCTGAGCTTCTTCAACAAGAACAAGGACTGAGGCCGGACGGGACAGGGGGAAAAGCCATGAGCCAGCCTCTGGTCGACCGGCACGACGTCGAGCTCGCCGCCCTCGCGGCGGCGGGCGGACGGCGCGAGTTCGGAGAGCTCGTGCGCCGCCACGGCTCGGCGGTGCGGGGCCTGCTGCGGCGCATGGGCGCCCAGCCCGCCCTGGCCGACGACATCGCCCAGGACGCCTTCATCCAGGCGTTCGAGCGCTGCGCCGAGTTCCGAGGCGACGGCACCTTCGCGGCCTGGGTCAAGCGCATCGCCGCCCGGCTCTACATCAAGCGCGTCGCGAAGGAAGCTCGCTATGTGGCTGAACTGGAAAGCGAAGATGTGGCTCCGGCGACCGATCATGCCGGCCGGGTCGACCTGGACGAGGCGCTGAAGAGCCTCAGTGAGGCGGAGCGCCTGTGCGTCTCCCTCTGTCACGGCGCGGGCATGGCCCATCCCGAGATCGCCACGGCCCTCAATTTGCCACTCGGCACGGTGAAATCTCATGTCAAACGTGGTCTGGATAAACTCCGTGCGCGGCTCCAGCCGGAGCCCGCACAGCCCTTGGGGAGGACGCAGCATGTCGGCTGACGAATTCGACCCCGACATCGAGCGCCTTTTCGCCCGCGCCCCGGCGATGCCGGACGCCGCCCTGTTCACCGCCCAGGTGGAGCGACGGCTGCAGAAGGGCTCGGCCCTGCGCGGGCTCGCCCTCGGCATCGCGGGGATCGTCGGCGGCGTGGTCGCCGTCCGCGAAACCCTGACGGTCAACATCGGCTCCGGCGATGGCGTCGTCGCCGGGGAAGCGCTGGGGCAGGGGGTCCGCTCCGTGTCGTTCAACGCGCAGACCGCGATCCAGTCCGGTCTCGACCAGTTCGGCCTCGGCAACCTTGAGCTCGGTTCGATGGGCGGCATGCAGATGTTCTGGATCGCCGCCGGCGCCCTGATCGCCCTCGCCGCCGCCGGCGTGGTGCGGCTGTCCCAGGAAGTATGATGTGACGGCCGCCGTCGGGCGGCCTATCTATAAGGCTCCCTCGACCTGGAGCCTCCCCCATGTCCAGCCAGAAGCAGGAAACCGTCCGCCGCCTCGCCGCGCCCGACATCAGGGCCCGCAAGGGCGGCGAACCGCTGGTCTGCCTGACCGCCTACGACGCCCCCACGGCCGCGATTCTCGACCCCCACTGCGACGTTCTGCTGGTCGGCGACAGCGTCGGCATGGTGGTTCACGGCCTGCCCAACACGGTCGGCGTCACCCTCGAGATGATGATCCTCCACGGCCAGGCGGTGATGCGGGGTTCACGGCGCGCCATGGTGGTCATCGACATGCCGTTCGGCTCGTACGAAGGCGGCAAGGAGCAGGCCTACGAGAACTGCGCGCGCGTCATGAAGGAGACCGGGGCGCAGGGCGTGAAGCTGGAAAGCGGCCCGACGGTGGCCGAGACCATCGCCTATCTGGTCCAGCGCGGCATTCCGGTGATGGGTCATGTCGGGCTGCGGCCGCAGGCGGTGCTGACCGACGGCGCCTTCAAGGCCAAGGGACGAACCGACGAGGAGCGCCTGCGCGTGATGTCCGAAGCCGAGGCCACCGCCGACGCCGGGGCCTTCGCGGTCGTCGTCGAGGGCGTCGCCGAGGGGCTGGCGAGGGACATCACCGCCGCGATCGACAAGCCGACCATCGGCATCGGCGCCTCGGCGGCGTGCGACGGCCAGATCCTCGTCGTCTCGGACATGCTGGGGCTGTTCGACTGGACGCCGAAGTTCGTGCGCCGCTACGCCGACCTGCGCGGCGAGATCGACCGCGCCGTGGCCGCCTACGCCCGCGACGTCCGCGAGCGCCGTTTTCCTGCCGAAGTCGAGACCTACTTCTCGAAAAAGCCTGCAACGCCGTAAGCGGCGCGTTGCGGCGGACAAGCCGACCCTCTAGGGTCCGGCCGGATCGAATTTAAGCGGCCTGACAGCCGTTTTCCGGGGGTGACGTTTCCGTGGTTGATGTCTTCGAGCAGGTCGAGGAGGAGCTCCGCTCCGACCGCTACAAGCGGCTGGCCCGCACCTGGCTGCCCGTCGCCGGCGGCGTGCTTGTGGTCGCCCTTCTCGCCGCCCTCGCCTGGTGGGGCTGGCAGAGCTGGGAGACCTCCAAGGCCGACAAGGCTTCGATCGCCTACGAGCGCGGCATCGAATCCCTCGAGGCGAACAATCCCACCGGCGCCGACGCGGCCTTCAGGCAGGCGGCGGACGAGGGGAACGGCGCCTACAAGGCCATGGCGCTGATGCAGCGCGCCGGCATCGCCCTCGACGCCAACCGCCCGGACGAGGCGCTCGCCCACCTCGACGCCGCCGCCAAGGCCTCGCGCGATCCGTTGATCGCCGACGCCGCGGCGCTCAAGGCGGCCCGCGTCGCCATGGATTCCGCCTCGCTGGCGGATATCGAAGCCCGTCTCGAACCGCTGACCGGCGACGATCGCCCCTATCGCGCCTTCGCCGCCCTCGACCTTGCGCTCGCCCGACTGCAGCATGGCCAGGCCGACGAGGCGCGTGAGGCGCTCGTGGTGCTGAAGAACAGTCTCGACACCCCCCCGATGGTCGGCCAGGTCGCCGACCTCGCCATTTCGACCATCGACGCCGGCGGGGCCGCCAATGTCGCGGCCATCGTGCGGGCGCAGGCCTCGATCCCCGCTCCGGAAGCGGCCGCCGCCCCTGCGGATCAGCCGACCGGAGGCGCGGAGCCGGCCGCTCCGGCCGCTCCGGCCCCCGCCGCACGCCCGTGATCCCCGTTCCCAGGACGCCCGCCATGAACCGTGTGCTCAAAGTCGCCCTGCTGTGCGGCCTCGCCGTCTCCGTCGCTTCCTGCGGCACGGTGCGGCGCGCCCTGCCGTTCGGCCTTGGCGGCCAGGACCAGCCCTCGGCCACCGCCACCGAGGGCCAGCGCATCTCGGTTCTCGAGTTCGAACAGCAGCTGGCGCCTTCCGCCGCGCTGGCCGGCCGCGACTTCTTCCTGCCGGGCCCGCAGGCGGCCACGGCCTGGACCCAGCCGGGCGGCGGCGCCGACAACGCCGTCGAGCACGTCATCGCCGGCGCGAATCTGGAAGTCGCCTGGCGTCGCGACATCGGCGCAGGTTCGTCGCGGGTCCATCAGGTTATGGCCCCGGTGGTCGCCGACAACGGCCGCGTCTTCGTGCTGGACGGCGAGTCGACGGTCACGGCGGTCGACGCCGGCACCGGCGCCGTCGCCTGGCGCACCGACGTCAAGCCCGACGAGGCCGAGGCCGCGCGGGGCCTGTTCAGCTTCGGCGGCGGATCCAGCGGCGGCGGTTTCGGCGGCGGCGTGGCCATCGGCGGCGGCAAGGTCTTCGTCGCCTCCGGCTACCGGACGGTGACCGCTCTCGACCAGGCGACCGGTGCGGTGCTGTGGACGACGCCGGTGGACGTGCCGATCCACGGAGCGCCGACCGTGGCTGGATCGCGCGTCTTCGTGGTCGACGTCGAGAACCAGATTTTCGCGTTCGACGTGAACACCGGCCTGCAGGACTGGTCCTACCGGGGCATTCCCGAGCCGGCCCGCATCATGCGCGCCTCCAGCCCGGCGGTGACCGGCGACACCGTCATCGCGCCCTTCTCCTCGGGCGAGCTCGTCGCCCTGCGGGCCTCCACCGGCCAGTCGCTGTGGACCCAGGTCCTGTCGCGCACCACCCGCACCAGCGCCCTGTCCGAGATTCGCGACATCGCCGGCCGGCCGGTGGTCAGCCGCGGCGTGGTCTACGCCGTCAGCCATTCGGGCCAGATGGCAGCCCTCGACGTCCGTTCGGGCCAGCCGAAGTGGCAGCTGCCGGTCTCCGGCGTCAACGCGCCGCTGCCGGTCGGCGACGTGGTCTACGTCGTCTCCAAGAGCGGCGAACTGACCGTCGTCAACCGCGAGTCGGGCCAGGTCTACTGGACCCGCGACCTGAACGAGGGACGGGCGCGCAAGGAGGGCGGCTTCCTCGGCTTCTTCGACCGCACCGTCACCCCGGAATGGTCGGGCCCGCTGCTGGCCTCGAACCGGCTGCTGCTGGTCAATTCGGACGGCGAACTGGTGGCGTTCGATCCCAAGACCGGCGCCCAGACCGCCTCGGTGCGCCTCGGCGGACCGGCCTTCATCGCCCCGGCCGCCTACAATGGCGCGCTGTACGTGCTCACCGATCGCGGGACCCTCGTCAGCATTCGCTGACGGAATCCCTCCAGACGCGTTAGAAGGCCGACATGGCTCTGAAGGTCGCCATCGTCGGCCGCCCCAATGTGGGCAAGTCGACCCTGTTCAACCGCCTCGTCGGCAAGCGCCTGGCGCTGGTCGACGATCGCCCGGGCGTGACCCGTGACCGTCGCTACGCCGACGGGAACATCGGCGACATGGACCTGACCCTGATCGACACCGCCGGCTACGAGGACGTCACCGACGAAAGCCTCGAGGCCCGCATGCGCGAGCAGACCGAGGCGGCCATCGCCGACGCCGAGCTGATCCTGTTCATGATGGACGCCCGCGAGGGCGTGACCTCGCTGGACCGGATCTTCGCCGAGCGCCTGCGCAAGGTCGACAAGCCCGTCATTCTGCTGGCCAACAAGTCCGAGAGCCGCGAGAGCGGCGGCGGCGTGGGCGAGGCGCACGGCCTCGGCTTCGGCGAGCCCGTCGCCCTGTCGGCCGAGCACGGCGAGGGCATGGCCGACCTGTACGCCGCCATCGTCCAGGCCAGCGCCGACATCGAGCTGGCCGAGAGCGACGGGGAAGAGGCCGACAAGCCGATCCGCATCGCCGTCATCGGCCGCCCGAACGCCGGCAAGTCCACCCTGATCAACCGGCTGCTGGGCGAGGACCGCCTGCTGACCGGTCCCGAGGCGGGCATCACGCGCGATTCCATCTCGGTCGACTGGGAGTACGAAGGCCGCGCCGTCCGCTTCGTCGACACCGCCGGCATGCGCCGCAAGGCCCGGGTGCAGGAGAAGCTGGAGAAGCTGTCCGTCGCCGACACCATCCGCGCCATCACCTTCGCCGAGGTGGTTGTGCTGGTCATGGACAAGGACAACGCCTTCGACATCCAGGACCTGCAGCTCGCCGACCTGGTCGAGCGCGAGGGCCGGGCGCTGGTCTACGTCGCTTCCAAGTGGGACCTCGAGGAGGAGCCGCAGGCCCGGCTCGCCGAACTGAAGCGCCTCGCCGACGACAAGCTCCCCCAGCTCAAGGGTTCGCCCTTCGTCGCCCTGTCGGCGCATTCGGGCCGCGGGGTCGAGCGGCTGATGCCGGCCGTGCTGCAGGCGCACGACACCTGGTCGGTGAAGGTGAAGACCCGCGACCTCAACGACTGGCTGGCCCTGGCGGTCCAGCGGCACCCGCCGCCCGCCGTCGACGGCAAGCGCATCAAGCCCAAGTACATCGCCCAGACCAAGGCCCGCCCGCCGACCTTCGTGCTGTTCTCCAGCCGCGCCTCGGCCATGCCGGACCACTACAAGCGCTATCTGGTCAACTCGATCCGCGAGAGCTTCGACCTGCCGGGCACGCCGATCCGCCTGACGGTCAAGTCCGGCTCGGCCAACCCCTACGCCGAGGGCGGGGCCAAGTCCGGCCCCGAGCGCTTCAAGGGCGCCGCGAAGACCGCGCCCAGGCGGGTGCAGAAGGCCGAGAAGGCCGAAGCGGTCTCGAAGCTGCCCGGCAAGGCGCTGGAGCAGAAGACCCGCGCCGGCTTCAAGCCCAAGGTGAAACCGCTCGGCGGCCTCAAGGCCTCGGCCTCGAAGAAGGCCGGCAGCAGCGTCGCCGTCCAGAAGGGCGCCCGCGGCGGGGCCCGTCAGGTGTCGCGGTCGGGCCGGGTGCGCACCGGGCAGAAGGGCGGCTCGCGGAAGTAGGAAGTCGTTCGGGGGGAAGCCGGCAGTGTCGAGAGGTCTGTTCGTCGTTCTGACCCTGCTGGCGCTCTCCGCGGCGCTCTTCGCCGGCTGGTGGAGCAACCGCCGGGCCGTCTACTTTCCCGTCGAGCTGCAGAGCCGCTTCAACGACTGTGAGGTCGTCCCCGGCGATTGGAATCGGCAGAGGGTTCAGGACGAGTTTCAGGCCGAAAGGTATGCGGGGGAGCTGGCCGACCTCGAAGAGCCCTCGCTCTACGACAGGACGCAGGGCGCCGCCCGGTCGCTGCGGTTTACCTGGCTCCGAAGTTTCCACGACCCGATCGCGGTCCGCATCGACGCCACGCCTGACGGCGGCCTGCACATGACCGCCCGGCGGAACCCCATCGGCGATGACATGAGGTCGTATGCCAGAGACCCCGGTCTTCGTAGACATTCCCGTCCCTTGACGGCCACGGAAGCGCGGGACCTTGAGGCTATCCTCGATCAGACCAGCGTCCTGACCGCTCCCTCCAGCGGGTGCATGTGCTGTACGGATGGCGCGCAGTGGATCGTCGAGAGCTCCGATCCCGTGCACGGCTATCGCTTCCACAGTCGCCAGTCTCCGGATTCCGGTCCCGAGCGGCAGATAGGCGAATTCCTGCTCGCGCTTACCGGCTGGGACGTCGACCCGATCTACTAGACCAGCGCCGCCGTCCCCGGGCCGTCCTTCCACTCACGGAAGCTGACTTTCGCCGGCGGCTCGCGGTCCGGGCGGGCCAGTTCGACGATCAGCGGGCCGATCTCCGACGGGTGCGGGTTCTGCTCCGGGTCCTCGCCCGGATAGGCCTGGGCCCGCATCTGCGTCCGCATGCGCCCGGGGTCGAGCACCGCCACCCGGATCTTGAGGCTTTCCAGCTCGTCGGCCCAGCAGCGCATCAGGGTCTCGGCCCCGGCCTTGGTGGCGGCGTAGACGCCCCAGAAGGCCCGCGGCGTGGTCGCCACGCTGGTGGTCAGGTGGATCACCCGACCGGCGTCGGAGACCCGCAGCAGCGGCTCCAGCGAGCGGATCAGGCGGTAGACGGCGGTGAAGTTGGTCCGCTCGACCTTGGCGAACTGGCGCGGGTCGGCGTGCGAGACGGGCGACAGGCCCTCGGCTCCCAGGGTCGCGGCCGCCTGCACCCAGACGTCCAGCCGGCCGAAGCGTTCGTAGATGGCCCCGCCCAGCCGGTCGATGGCGCCGCCGTCCACCAGGTCGAACGGGATCAGGGTGGCGTGTCGGCCCGTGGCCGCGAAGATGGCGTCGTCCAGCTCCTCCAGCCCGCCCTCGGTGCGGCCGGTGGCGATCACGTGCGCGCCTGCCTTCGCCAGCGCCAGGGCGCTTTCGTAGCCGATGCCGCGCGAGGCCCCGACGACGAGGGCGATGCGGTCCTTGAGGGGGAGGTCGGTCATGGCGCGCTGATAGCGCGGGCCGGGCCGGGCCGGAAGGCTGAGGAGCTCAGAATCCCGGGGCGGGTTGCCACAGGCTGAAGCTGACGCCCTGGTCGTCCGACACCACCGCCGTCAGCCCCGACTTGCTCTCGGACGGGACGGCCGCCTTGCCGCCCAGCTCCGCCACCCGCTCGCACAGGGCGGCCACGTCGTCGACGCGGAAGTAGAGGTGCGGAAAGTCCTTGGCCCGTTCGACCTTGGTGAAGCCGAACGGCGGCTGGCTGCCGGTCACGTGCAGATAGGTCGGCGTCGACTCCGCCTCGTCGAAGGTCCAGCCGAACAGGCCGCCGTAGAAGGCGCGCGCCTTGTCGATGTCCTGGGTGTCGATCGTGAAGTAGCCGAGCTGGACCATGAGCGCTTAAGCGCTCACCAGCAGCGAAAGTTGCCGGTTCGCCTCATGCCGGCCGCCTTCCTCGATCTCCCGGTCCAGCAGGCGGGTCGGATACTCGCCGGTGAAGTAGTGATCGGTGTACTGCGGATTGACCGGGTCGCGCGGACCGGCCTCGAGGGCGCCGTACAGGCCGTCGACCGAGAGGAAGCCCAGCGAGTCGACCTCGAGGTAGGCGCGCATCTCCTCCAGCGACTTGGTGGCGGCGATCAGCTGATCCCGTTCCGGCATGTCGATGCCGTAGAAGTCCGGATAGAGGATCGGCGGCGAGGCCGAGCGCAGGTGCACCTCCGCGGCGCCGGCCGCGCGCACCGCCCGGACCAGCTTCACCGAGGTGGTGCCGCGCACGATCGAGTCGTCGATCAGCACCACCCGCTTGCCCGTCAGCACCGCCTTGTTCGGGCTGTGCTTCATGCGTACGCCCTTCTGCCGGGCGCCCTGGCTGGGCTGGATGAAGGTGCGGCCCAGATAGTGGCTGCGGATGATGCCCATCTCGTAGGGGATGCCGCTCTCCTGGGCGTAGCCCAGGGCGGCCGGCACACCCGAGTCCGGCACCGGCACGACCACATCGGCCTCGACCGCGTGTTCGCGCGCCAGCTGGCGGCCCATGCGTTTGCGCACCTCGTAGACCGACTTGCCGTCGAGGATGCTGTCGGGGCGGGAGAAGTAGACGTATTCGAACAGGCAGGGCCGCGCGGCCTTCTGCGGGAAGGGCTTCTCCGAGCGCAGCCCGTCATGGTCGATGACCACGACCTCGCCGTTCTCGACGTCGCGCACGAACTCGGCGCCGATGGTGTCCAGCGCGCAGGTCTCCGAGGCCAGCACCCAGGCGTCGCCCAGCCGGCCCAGCACCAGCGGCCGAATGCCCAGCGGGTCGCGGGCGCCGATCATCTTCGAACGGGTCTGGCAGACCAGGGCGTAGCCGCCCTCGATGCGCCCGATGGCGTCGATGAAGCGGTCGACGATCTTCGCCTTCCGGCTGCGGGCGATCAGGTGGAGGATGACCTCGGAGTCCGAGGTCGACTGGAAGATCGCGCCCTCCGAGACAAGTTGGCTGTGCAGGTACTTGAAATTCGTCAGATTGCCGTTGTGGGCGATGGCGATGCCGCCCTGGTCGAGGTCGGCGAACATCGGCTGGATGTTGCGCAGGAAGCTGCCGCCGGCGGTGGAGTAGCGCGTGTGGCCGACGGCGGCCGAACCGGGCATGCGCCGCGGCAGGTCGGCGCCGCCGAAGGCCTCGCCGACCAGGCCCATGTGGCGTTCGGTGTAGAAGCGCGCCTCGTGCACGCTGGCGATGCCGCAGGCTTCCTGGCCGCGATGCTGCAGGGCGTGCAGACCGAGGGCCACAATGGCGGAGCCGGCGTCGGGCTCGGCGCCCCAGACGCCGCAGACGCCGCACTCAAGGCGCGGGCGGTCGTCATCAACGTCCCGGAAGTGCTCCCGGTGGACGACCGGTTCGGCGATGCGGTGCTCGAGGCGGCTCATCGAAGACTCCGATGAAGCGGGGGAAATCAGCGGGCGGCGGGCGTCCGCGAAGTATTGTCACTTTGCGGCGGGGGCAAGGCTTCGTCGCCTGAAAACCCTTCGCTTACGGATGAAGCGACCACCGGCGTCAGGGCGTCCGCGCCGCGGCCGATGCCGGGCAGGACGATCTGGATCAGTCGCGCCGCCGCCGCCGTCGCCGGCCGGATGGCCGCTTCGCTGAGCCAGCGCGGCGTCCGTTCGCCGGGGAGGGCGGCGACCACCACGAGGTGAACGGCCCCCAGCAGCACCAGGGCGCGGGCCGCGCCGATGAAGACGCCGAGGAAGCGGTCCACGCCCCCGAGCCGCGGATGCGCCTGCGCCCGCCGCGACAGGATCGAGCCGAAGATGCGAATGCCGAAGTAGATCAGCAGGAAGGAGACGATGGCGGCCAGGATGGTGCCGCCCCAGTCGGGATCGACCAGGCCGCGGCCGACGGGGGCGGTCAGCGGCAGGGCCACCAGGGCGACGAACGCCGCCAGCACGAAACTGAGCAGGGTGATGATCTCGCGCGTGGCGCCGCGCACCCAGCCGGCGGCGGCCGAACCAAGGATGACCAGGGTGGCGATGATGTCGAAACCGGTCATGCGGGCTCGGGCTGCGGCTACGCCGCGACTAGTAGCGGTTTTCCGAGATTCGTTCGACCGCCTCGCCCAGTCGGGACACCGCGGTGAGGCGGACGCCCTTGTCCTTGACCGTCAGCGGCGGCGACAGGGCCTGGTCGAAGCCGAGCTTCGCCGCCTCGCGCAGACGGGCCTCGGCCCGACCAACGGCGCGCACCTCGCCGGACAGGCTGATCTCGCCGAACACCACGCAGCCCTGCGGCAGGGACATGTCGGCCGCGGAACTGATCAGCGCCGCGGCGGCCGCCAGATCCGCCGCCGGTTCGTTGATGCGCAGGCCGCCGGCGACGTTCAGGTAGACGTCCCGGTCGCCGAAGCCGAGGCCGCAGCGGGCCTCCAGCACGGCCAGCACCATGGCCAGCCGGCCCGAATCCCAGCCGACCACGGCCCGCCGCGGCGTGCCGTAGGCCGAGGGGGCGACCAGCGCCTGCACCTCGACCAGCACCGGCCGCGAGCCTTCGATGCCGGCGAACACCGCCGAGCCCGGCGCCCGCTCCTTGCTGTCGCCCAGGAACAGGGCCGACGGATTGGCCACCTCGCGCAGCCCGGCGTCGCCCATCTCGAACACGCCGATCTCGTCGGTCGCCCCGAAGCGGTTCTTGCCGGCGCGCAGGATGCGGAACGGATAGCCGCGCTCGCCCTCGAAGCTCAGCACCGCGTCGACCATGTGCTCGACCACGCGAGGGCCGGCGATCTGGCCGTCCTTGGTGACATGCCCGACCAGCACCACGGCGACGCCCTGGGCCTTGGCCAGCCGCACCAGCTCGCCGGCGCAGGCCCGCACCTGGGTGACCGAGCCCGGCCCCGCCTCGTGGGCGTCGCTCCACAGGGTCTGGATCGAGTCGATGATGACGATGTCGAACTTCTCGCGCTTCAGCGTCCCGACGATCTCGCGCAGGGCGGTGGCCGAGGCCAGGTTGACGGGCGCCGCGGCCAGTCCCATCCGCTTCGCCCGCGCCCGGATCTGCTCGACCGCCTCCTCGCCCGAGATGTAGGCGACGGAGGCGCCGCGCATCGCCGCCTTCGCCGTCACCTCCAGAAGCAGGGTCGACTTGCCGACCCCCGGATCGCCGCCCAGCAGGATGGCCGACCCGGGCACCACGCCCCCGCCGCACACGCGGTCGAACTCGCCGACGCCGGTGATGATCCGGGGCGGCTCGGGCGTGTCGGACTGCAGGGTCTCAAACTGCACGCCGCGCGCGCGGCTGGTCGCCGCCGGCTTCAGCGCGCCCGGCGGCGCCGAGCGGCTCTCCTCGACGATGCAATTCCACTGCCCGCACGCGCCGCACTGCCCGGCCCACTTGCCGTGCACCGCCCCGCAGGACTGACAGACGTAGATCGCACCATCCCGAGCCATGGGTGCGGCTTACAGCAGTCCGATGCGGCGGGGCAGGGGGCTCTGCGGAGCCTGCGACCGATTCTGACGTACCGCCCCCTCCGTCGTGCGCGCGGACGACGGCCGTTGCGCCGGCCGCCGTCGGCGTGCCAGCTTGGCCGCACCTTCAGGAGACCTCGCCATGCTGCATCGTCTGGCCGTCGCGGCCGCCGCCCTTGTTGCGACCTGCGGCCTCGCCGGCCCGGTCGCCGCCGACACCCTGGTGGTCACCGCCGCGCGCATGGTCGACGTCGAGCGTGGCCGCTATGTCGACGATCCCGTGGTCGTTATCGTCGATGGCCGCATCGCTTCGGTGGGAAGGGACGTCCCGGCCGGCCTTCCGGCCGACGCGGAGCGGCTGGACCTGCCGGGACTGACCCTGCTTCCCGGCCTGATCGACATGCACGTCCATCTCGCCTCCACGCCCTACGTCTCGGGCTGGCGCGAGCTGGATTACGCCGACGATTTCGGAGCGATCCTGCAGGTCCCGCACGCTCGCGCCAACCTCGAGGCCGGCTTCACCACGGTGCGGAACCTCGGCGGTCCGGCCTTCGCCGACGTCGCCATGATGCAGGCGATCGACGGCGGTTTCGTCCAGGGTCCGCGCATCGTGCCGTCGGGAACCTATATCGGCGCCACCGGCGGCCACTGCGACGAGAACGGCTTTCCGTATTCGATGCGGCGGACCAGCGACTTCGTCGCCGACGGCCCCGAGGCCATGCGTCGGGTTGTCCGCGAGGTGCGCAAGTACGGAGCGCGGGTGATCAAGGTCTGCGCCACCGGCGGCGTCTTCTCGCGAAACACCGAGCCGGGGCAGCAGCAGCTGAGCTTCGAGGAGCTGAAGGCCGCGGCCGACGAAGCGCACATGTGGGGCCTCCGCGTCGCCGCCCACGCCCATGGCGCCGACGGCATCCGCGACGCCATCCGCGCCGGCATCGACACCATCGAGCACGCCTCGATGATCGACGCCGAGGGCGTCCGCCTGGCCGTGGAGCGCGGGACCTGGCTGTCGATGGACATCTTCAACACCGACTTCACCCAGGAGACCGGCACCGAGTTCGGCGTCACCGAGGACAACCTGCGCAAGGACCGGGAAGTCGCCCAGATCCAGCGCGACAACTTCCGCCGCGCCCACGAGGCCGGAGCGCGGATGGTGTTCGGCTCCGACGCCGCCATCTATCCGCACGGCCGGAACGGGCGCCAGTTCGCGGTCATGGTCGAGTACGGCATGTCCCCCGCCGAGGCGATCCGCGCCGCCACCTGGAACGCCGCCCAGGCGCTGGGGATGGAGGGCGACGTGGGCGCGGTCGCCGTCGGCCGCTACGGCGACCTGATCGCCGTGGCCGGCGATCCGCTGGCGGACGTGCGCGCGCTTGAATCGGTCGCCGTGGTGATCAAGGGCGGCGAGGTCGTGAAGGACGCCCGCTAGTCGCGGTAGACCCGCGGCACGCGTCCTGTGATGGCGCTGAGCAGTTCGTAGGCGATGGTTCCCGCCGCCGACGCCGCGTCGTCGATCGGCCGGTTTGCGCCGAACAGCTCGATCCGGTCTCCGACCGCGACGTCCAGACCCGTCACGTCCACCGCGCAGGCGTCCATCGACACCCGTCCGACGATCGGCCGCAGCTCGCCGGCGACGAAGGCCCTCCCGGCCGGGCTGTAGCTGCGCAGCACCCCGTCGGCGTAACCCGCCGCGCAGGTGGCGATCCGCGTCGGACGACCGGCTGTGAAGGTCCGCGAATAGCCGACTGTCTCGCCCGCCGGCACGTCCCGGACCTGAAGTACCTCGGCCGTCAGCGTAGCCACCGGCCGGATGCGGGGGTCGGGCCGTCCCTCCGGCCCGCCGCCGTACAGGCAAATGCCGGGCCTCAGCGCGTCGAAGGCGTAGCCCCGCCCCAGGAAGACGCCGCCGGAGTTGGCGAACGATCGCACCGCGCCCGGATAGCGCTGCGCCGCCGCGGCGAAGGCGTCGCGCTGCCGGGCGTTCATCGGCTCGGCGGGATCGTCGGCGCAGGCCAGGTGGCTGAGCACCAGCTCAAGGCCCTCGAACGGCTCCGGCGCCGCCTCCGGACGGAAGCCGAGGCGGTTCATGCCCGTGTCGACCTGCAGCCCGCAGGGCCCGCCGCCGGCTTCGCGCCAGTCCGACAGCTGCACGGCGGTGTTGATCACCGGCCGCAATCGGGCCGCGCGCAGCCGGCCGGCGCGGCCGGCGGCGCAGCCGTCCAGCACGTAGATCGCCGGCTCGGGCCCCAGCGCCGTGCGCAGCGCCTCGCCCTCGCTGGCCCGGGCGACGAAGAAGGTCCGCGCTCCCTCGGTCATCAGCCGGCCGGCGCAGGCGACGGCGCCGAGTCCGTAGCTGTCCGCTTTCAGGACGGGGTGCACGGGAGCCCCGCCGACGGCCTCGAGCGTGCGGAAGTTGGCGGCGAGCGCCGACAGATCGACAGTCAGTTCGGCCGGGGAGGGCATCCCGCCATCTACGGCCTGTGACTTGTGCGTTGCAACAAAAAGGCTAGGGGCGGGCGAAAGCCTCGCCGGCGGCGTCGAACAGATGCGCCTGTTCCGGCGGGACGCCGAGGCGCAGCGTCTCGCCCGCCCGGGGCCGCCGGTCGCCGGACAGCTGCACCGTCAGCGGCGCGCCGGCGTAGTCCGCATAGGCGAAGGTGGCGTGCCCCAGGGTCTCGGCGAAGGTCACCCGCGCGGCGATCCCGTCCGCGGTGTCGACCAGGAGGTGTTCGGGCCGGACGCCGAGGGTCACGGCGTCGCCGGCCCTGGCTCTCGAGGCGTCGACCGCCGCCGACACCACGTCTCCGGTCGCCGTCCTCACCAGCGCACGGCCCGCCTCCGCCTCCACGATCTCGCCAGGGATCAGGTTCATCCTGGGGCTGCCGATGAACTCGGCCACGAACAGGTTGCGCGGGCGCTCGTACAGCTCCATCGGCCGCCCGACCTGTTCGATCCGTCCGCCGTTCAGCACCACGATCCGGTCGGCCAGGGTCATCGCCTCGACCTGGTCATGGGTGACGTAGATCATCGTCGTCTTCAGCCGCTCGTGCAGCGCCGCGAACTCGTAGCGCATCCGCACCCGCAGGGCGGCGTCGAGGTTGGACAGGGGCTCGTCGAACAGGAAGACCTGCGGCTCGCGCACGATCGCGCGGCCGATCGCCACCCGCTGCCGCTGTCCGCCGGACAGGGCCTTGGGCTTGCGCTCGAGGTAGTCGGAGATGTTCAGCGTCTCCGCCGCGGCCCGCACGCGGCGATCGATCTCGCCCTTGTCGGCCTTCGCCAGCTTCAGCCCGAAGGCCATGTTCTCGTACACGCTCATGTGCGGGTAGAGGGCGTAGGACTGGAACACCATGGCCACGCCGCGTTCCGACGGCGACAGCTCGTTGACGGTCCGGCCGCCGATGGCGATCTCGCCGCCCGAGGCTTCCTCAAGGCCGGCGATCGTGCGCAGCAGGGTGGACTTGCCGCATCCCGAGGGGCCGACGAAGACCACGAACTCGCCGTCGGCGATGTCCAGGTCGATCCCCCTCAGAACCTCGGTCGTCCCGAACCGCTTGGTCACCCCGGTCAGCCGGACGTCCGCCATATTTCCTGCCCGCCGCTGCTTGCCCTGCGCCCACCGTAAACGGTTACAGGAGGCGTGCAATCTTCCGATCCTTTCGGGTCCCCCGACCGGGTCGCCCTGCGCTCGCAGAAGGCGCGCCCGCCGGGCGGGGCCGGATGTCAGCCAGCCCGGCCGGCGCGTGCGGGCTGCGGAAGCCGCCGCCCCACACCCCGACTCAGCGGGGCTCCCGGGCCTTGTAGGGCTTCTTCGCCGCCGGCTTGCCCCGCGCGTCCTTCGGCGCCCACGGGCGGTCGCCGCCCTTGGGCTTGCCCTTCCACGGCCTGTCGCCCGCGGCGGCGGGGGCGGGCCCGGCGTCGGAGCGCGGGACCCAGGGCGTCTTCCCTTCGGCGGCGGGCTTCTTCACCCACGGCTTCTTGCCAGGAGGCGTCGGGCTGTCGGCCGTTCGCTTGACCCACGGCTTCTTGCCCTCGGCGGCCGGAGCGGCGTCGTCGCGCTTCACCCACGGCTTCTTCTCGCCTTGCGGCCGGTCCTCGCGGGCCTTCCACGCCGGCTTGTCGCCGTCCTCGCGCTTCACCCAAGGCTTCTTCTCGCCCTCGAGCCGGTCTTCACGGGCCTTCCACGGCTTCCTGTCGGGGCGATCCCCGCCCGCGCCGGGCTTCTTGTCCCAGCGGCTGACCGGTTTTTCCGACGGCCCCGGCTTCACCGCCGGATCGATCTTGATGCCTTCCTCGAGACCTTGGGCGACGGCGGCCTCGAACTTCGCCTTCATCTCCTCGGTGATCTCGAACTTGGTCTCGCGCTCGAAGATCTTGATCGCGCCGATGTCGCGCTTGGTCACGTGGCCCAGGCGGCAGATCAGGGGCAGCAGCCACTTCGGGTCGGCGTTCTTGTCGCGTCCGATGTTGACCCGGAACCAGCTCATGTCGCCGCCGCGGGCGAAGTCCGTCAGCGGCCCGTCCTTCTGACCGCGCTCGTTGCGCCCCGTCGTCTGGGCGCGCGCCATGCGCTCATCGTCATAGACGTCCTCGGGCGGCGGCAGCTTCTCCCGGTAAAGCCGGATCAGGGCGGCGGCGACGTGTTCGGGCGAGGTCCGCTCCAGCAGCCGCCGCCCCAGCTCGACGGACTCCTCGTCGGCCGGCGCCATCAGCACCGGGTCGGTGAGCATCCGTTCCTGGTCCCGGGCGCGAATCTCCTCGGCGCTGGGCGGGCCCGACCACTCCGCCTTGATCGACGCCGAGTGCAGCATCAGCTCGACCTTGCGGCGGCGGGTGTAGCTGACCATCAGCACCGAGACGCCCTTCTTGCCGGCCCGGCCGGTCCGGCCCGAGCGGTGGAGCAGGGTCGCCTTGTTGACCGGAATCTCGGCGTGGATGACCAGCCCCAGGTCGGGCAGGTCCAGTCCACGCGCCGCCACGTCGGTGGCCACGCAGACCCGCGCGTGGCCGTCGCGCAGCGCCTGCAGCGCCTCCGAGCGGAGCGACTGGGTCAGTTCGCCGGACAGGCCGACGACCGAGAAGCCGCGTTCCCGCAGCGAGGCCGTGAGGTGCTTCACCCGCTCGCGCGTGTTGGCGAACACCAGGGCGCCGGGGCTCTCGAAATAGCGCAACACGTTGACCACGCCGTGCTCGATCTCGTTCGGCGCGATGCGGATGGCCTTGTATTCGATGTCGCCGTGGGCGGCGTTCTTGCTGGTGGTGTCGATGCGGATCGCATCGCGCTGATAGGTCTTGGCCAGTTCCGCAATGTCGCGCGCGATGGTGGCCGAGAACAGCAGCGTCCGCCGCTCGGCGGGGGCCTGGTCGAGAATGAAGGTCAGGTCTTCCGAGAAGCCCATGTCGAGCATCTCGTCGGCCTCGTCGAGCACCACCGCCTTCAGTTGCGAAAGGTCGAGGCCGGAGCGCTCCAGGTGGTCGCGCAGGCGCCCGGGGGTGCCGACCACAATGGCCGCGCCACGCTCCAGCACCCGGCGCTCGGCGCGCGGATCCATGCCGCCGACGCAGGTGGCGATGCGCGCGCCGGTGCGGGCGTAGAGCCACTCCAGTTCCTTGGAGACCTGCAGCGCCAGTTCGCGGGTCGGGGCGATCACCAGGGCGACCGGACTGGCGTTGTCCTCGAATCGCTCGGCCTCGCCCAGCAGGGTCGGCGCAAGCGCCAGGCCGAAGGCCACGGTCTTGCCCGATCCGGTCTGGGCGCTGACCAGGAGGTCGCGGCCCGCTTCCGCCTCCAGCACCGCGGCCTGGACGGGGGTCGGCTCGGCGTAGCCGCGATCGGAAAGGGCGCGGTCGAGCGCGGGATGGCTGGCGGGGAAGGGCATGGAAAGGTCCGTAAGGCGCCGACGCGGCGCGCGCCAGCCGGAGAGGGCGGGCGAAAGGCGGGGCTTGTGCCCGTCGATCAAGGCCGAACCGGGGCCCTCCGGTTTCTGACTGTCGCCTCCGCGCGGCTGACAAGCCGGCGGAGTCGGCTAAGCTGCGCCGTAACTGAGGGGGACAGCATGTTCAGAACGCTCCTGGTCGCCACCACGGCCCTGACTCTCGTCGCCGCGCCGACCATCGCCCAGGTGGCCCGTCCCTCGTCCGACACGGCCGCGGTGGGCGCGGCGGCCCGGTCCGGCGACGCGGGCCAGCTCCGTCCCGGCCAGACGGTGAGCGGGGAGCTGCGCCGCGGCGACGACACCCTGTCGTCCGGCGAGTACAACGACCGCTGGGGCTTCCCGGTCCGGCGCGGTCAGACCTATGAGGTCAGCCTGACCTCGACGGCGTTCGATCCCTACCTGCTGGTGCGGGGCCCGGGCGGCCTGCGGGAGGACAACGACGACGATCCCTCCGCGCGCGGGTCCCGCGACAGCCGCATCCGCTTCACCGCGCCGGCCGACGGCGAGGTCGAGGTGGGCGCCACCAGCTATGCGCCGGGCGAAAGCGGGGCCTACCGGCTGACGCTCGCCTCGGTCGCCTGGGGCGACGCCGGGCCGCGCACGCCCGACTCCCCGGATGGAACGCTGTTGGTCGGGCGGACGGTCTCCGGCGATCTCGCCCGCGGGGACGCCCGCCTGGAGAGCGGCGAATTCATCGACACCTGGACGCTCCGCGGACGCCGCGGCCAGCAGCTCGATATCCGGCTCACCTCGACCGCTTTCGATCCCTATGTCGCGATTTCGGGTCCCGGCGGCTTCTCCGACTTCAACGACGACGACGCCGAGGCGGGCTCCCGCGACAGCCGGCTGCGCGTCACCCTGCCGGACGACGGCGAGTACACGATCGCCGCGACGAGCTACGAGGCGGGCGAGAGCGGTTCCTACCGGCTGGTCGTTCTGGCCGACGCCGGCGCCCCCGGCGCGCGGCCGCCGGCCGAGGTCGCCTCGGGACAGCCGTCCTCCGGCGGTGCGCTCGAGGTGGGCGAGACGGTCGCCGGCAGTCTGGCCGCCGGCGACCAGACCCTGGACAGCGGGGAGTATGTCGACACCTGGCGCTTCACGGGACGCCGCGGACAGCGCGTGTCGGTGGAGCTGACCTCCTCCGCCTTCGACGCCTACACCATGCTCCGGACGCCTTCGGGGGAGCAGTTCGACAACGACGACGGCGAGGACGGAACCGACAGCCGCCAGCAGCTGGTCCTGCCGGAGGACGGGGAATACGAGGTGCTGGTCACCTCCTACCGTCCGGGCGAGACCGGGAGCTACCGCTTCAGCGTCGGGGCCGGGCGGGAGCCGCCGCGGCAGGCCGCCGTCGCTGGCGGGGCGCGGGTGTTCGCGCTGATGGTCGGGGTGTCCGATTATGATGGCGAGGCCAACGACCTTCCGTATACGGATGAAGACGCCCTCAAGCTCGCCGAGGAGCTGCGCCGCGGGGGTTCCCTCAACGACGCCAGCGTGGTGCTGACCAACGCCGAGGCCACGGTCGAGGGCGTGCGCGAGGCCTTCCGCCGGATCGCCGCCGAGGCGGGGCCCGACGACATGTTCCTGTTCTTCTTCTCCGGGCACGGCGACCAGCGGCCGGTGGAGGTCAGCGGCGTCGAGCCCGACGGCAAGTCCGAAACCCTCGCCCTGTTCGACGGCGACATCGACGATGTCGAACTGGCCCGGCTGTTCGACACCCTCGACACCCGGCTGTCGCTGCTGGTCATCGACGCCTGCTTCTCCGGCGGTTTCGCGCGCAACGTCGTCGACCAGCCGGGCGTCATGGGCGTGTTCAGCTCCGAGGAGGACCTGACCAGCGCCGTGGCCGACAAGTTCCAGGCCGGCGGCTACCTGTCCCACTTCGTGCGGGCGGGGATGACCGGAGAGGCGGACGGCGACGGCGACCGGCTGGTCACCGCCGGCGAACTCGCCACCTACCTGCGCCGCCAGTTCCGGGTCGAGGTCGAGGACGTCCAGGCCGAAACCCAGGACGGCCAGCGCAACTACCAGAACCTCGTCATCGATCGCGGCGGCGTGCAGGTCGACGACGTGATCGTGCGGCTGCCGGCGACGACGCTGGCGGCTGCGGGACGGTGACGACGGGGAAGGGGAATGGTGGATGCGACAGGGATTGAACCTGTGACCCCCTCGGTGTGAACGAGGTGCTCTCCCGCTGAGCTACGCATCCATCCTGACGGGCCCCGCTGGCGGGGAGGCGCGGACATAGCCCGACCTCCGCGGGCGCGCAAGCCTCAGATGCCGGCGGCCCGCACGGCCTCCGGCGTTTCGGCCTCGGGATCGCCGGGAAGCCAGGCGACGCGGCCGTCGTAGATGTCCTCGTCCAGGATCTTCTCTTCCCGGGCGACCAGCACCGGGACCAGCATCTGTCCGGTGACGTTGGTCGCGGTTCGCATCATGTCGATGATCCGATCGATGGCGATGATGTAGCCCACGCCCTCGAGCGGCAGCCCGGCCGTCGACAGCGTGAGCGTCAGCATGACGATCGACGTTCCCGGCACGCCGGCCGTGCCCAGCGAACCCAGCACCGCCGTCAGGCCGATGAGCACATACTGGGTGAAGCTGAGCTCGATCCCGAAATACTGGGCGATGAAGATGGAGGCGATGGCCGGGTAGATGGCGCCGCAGCCGTCCATCTTCACATTCGCGCCGAGCGGCACGGCGAAGGCGGCGTAGGCCTGGGGCACGCCCAGCCGCTCGACCGTCTGGCGCAGGGTGACGGGCAGGGTCCCCAGCGAGGACGAGGTGGCGAAGGCGGTCTGCTGGGCCGCGAAGGCGCCCCGGAAGAAGGAGCGGACCTTCAGTCCGTGCAGCTTCAGCAGGGCGGAGTAGACCACGAGGATGTGGAACAGGCAGGCCGCGTAGATGGCGAGAATGAACTTGCCGAGGGGGAGCAGCGCCTCCCAGCCGTAGCCGCCGACAACCGAGCCGATCAGGCCGAACACCCCGATCGGCGTGAGCTGGATGACCCACCGCGTGATCCGGAAGACGATGGATGCGCCCTCGTCCACGAACCGCCGCGCCGTCTGTGCGCGGTCCCCGAGCGCCACCAGCGCGGCGCCGACCAGGGCCGAGAAGAACAGGATCTGCAGCACCTTGCCCTCGGCCAGGGCGGCGAAAGGGTTGGTCGGAACGATCCCGATGAGCACCTCGAGCGGCGTCGGGATCTCGCGCTCGCGCACCTCGCCGAGCGGCAGGTTCTGCAGTCCGGCTCCGGGATCGATCAACTGGCCGAAGGCGAATCCGACCAGCACCGCCAGCAGCGACGTGACGGCGAACCACGCCAGGGTGCGGACCCCCAACCGGATGGCGCCGACGCCTTCGCCGAGGCGCGCGATCGAGCTGGCGATGGTGAACAGCACCAGCGGCGCGACCACCATGCGGATGAGGTTCAGATAGACGTCGCCGATCGGCTGAAGCCAGATGGTCGCCTGGTCCCGCAGAACCAGTCCGGCGGCGATGCCCAGCGCGAAGCCGGCGGCGGTGCGTTGCCACAGGGGGATGGCGAAGAAGCGGTGCAGCATGCAGGGCGCCTTGCAGGGACGGAGCGCGCCAGATGTGGTGCGCCGGCCGTATCCGCAACCGTTCCGGTGCTATTTTGCCCGACAAAGCTCGGCCGACACCGCCTCCAGCTCCGCGAAGCGTTCGATCCACGCGTCGCCGCCCAGCCGGTCGCGCGGCAGATCGTTGTAGCCGAAGGCGCAGACGACGCAGGGCATGCCCGCGTCCCGGGCGGCGCCGGTGTCGGTGGACGCGTCGCCGACCATGATCGCGCGACCGGGGTCGCCGCCCGCCATCTCCACCGCCTCGATCAGATGCGCCGCGGCCGGCTTGCGCGCCGACACCCGGTCGGCGCCGACGACCGCCGCGAAGTGCCGCCCCAGATCCAGGGCGTCGATCAGCGCCTCCGCCAGGTCGCTGCGCTTGTTGGTCGCCACGCAGAGAAGCGCGCCACGCCCGGCCAGCGCCTCCAGCGTCTCCACCACCCCTTCGAAGGGCCGGCTGTCGTCGGCGATTCGCCCGACGTAGTGGGCGATGAAGCGGTCGAACAGGCCCGGGTGGGCGGCCTCGTCCCAGACCGCCCCCGCCTCGGCGAAGCCGTGGCGCAGCAGGGCCCGCGCGCCGTGCCCGACCAGATGCCTCGCCGACGACAGCGGCACAGGAGCGTGTCCATGTTCGTGCAGCAGGTGGTTCAGGGTCCCGATCAGGTCGGGGGCCGAGTCGACCAGCGTTCCATCCAGATCGAAGGCGATGGTCCAGCCGTCGAGATCCCGCACCGTCATCCACATCTCCCGCCGGGCGCCCCGATGGGCTAGACCGCCGGGGACGACTAGCCGCCGGACCGATTCATGACCAGTACAGCCGAACCCCGCGCCGCCATAATCCTCGCTGCAGGACAGGGCACGCGGATGAAGTCGCCGCTGCCCAAGGTGCTGCACCCGGTCGGCGGTCGGGCCATGCTTGACCACGCCATCGACGCCGCCGAGGCGCTGGGCTGCGAACGCGTGGTGGTGGTGGTCGGGGCGCATTCGCCCGAGGTCCGCGCCCACGTCGCGAGGCGGCTCGGCGAGGACTGCATCGCCGTTCAGGACCCGCCGCTGGGCACCGGCCACGCCGTGCGCGCGGCCGAGAGCGCGCTGGCCGATTTCCGCGGCCAGGTGGTCGTCACCTATGGCGACGTGCCGCTGCTCCGCGCCGCCGACATCGAGCCGGTGTTCGCCGCCAGCGAGGGCGTCCGGGTGATCGGCTTTGAAGCCCGCGATCCCGGCGCCTACGGCCGGCTGATCCTCAGGGGGGACGAGCTGGAGGCGATCACCGAGGCCAAGGAGGCTTCGCCGGACGTCCTGGCGATCACCGCCTGCAACTCCGGGGTCATGGCCGCGCCGGTCGGCCTGCTCTTCGAGCTGCTGGCCGAGGTCCGCAACGACAACGCCAAGGGCGAATACTACCTGACCGACGTGGTCGAGCTGGCGCGGCGCCGCGGCGAGCCGACGCGCGCCGTCTTCGCCTCCGAGGACGCCGTCATGGGGGTCAACTCCCAGGCCGAACTGGCGCAGGCGGAGGCGCTGTTTCAGAAGGTGCGACGGGAAGACCTCCTCGCCGCGGGCGTGACCATGCCGGCGCCGGAGACGGTGCATTTCTCGTGGGACACCGAGATCGGGGCGGGAACGACGATCGAGCCGTACGTCGTCTTCGGCCCGGGCGCGCGGATCGCCCCGGGCGCCCGCATCCGCAGCTTCAGCCACGTCGAGGGCGCGCGGGTCGCCGGCGGCGCCGAGGTCGGCCCCTACGCGCGCCTGCGTCCGGGCGCCGATCTGGGGGAGGGCGCCAAGGTCGGCAACTTCGTCGAGGTCAAGAACGTGGCCATGGGCAAGGGGGCGAAGGCGAACCACCTCGCCTATCTCGGCGACGGCGAGGTCGGCGCGAAGGCCAACATCGGCGCCGGCACGATCTTCTGCAATTACGACGGCTTCTTCAAACATCGTACGACGGTGGGCGAGGGCGCCTTCGTCGGCTCCAACAGCTCCCTCGTGGCGCCCGTGAGCATCGGCGCCGGGGCCATGGTCGGTTCCGGGTCGGTGGTGACGCGCGACGTGGCGCCCGGCGACCTGGCCCTGGCGCGGGGTCGGCAGACCGCCAAGGCCGGCTGGGCGGCGCGGTTCATGGAGACCATGCGGGCGAAGAAGGCCGCCCGGAAGGGGAAGGGCGGATGAGCGCCGACGATCAGAAGCGCCGCGCCGGGGAGGCGGCGGCGGAACGCGTGGAGGCCGGCATGATCGTCGGTCTCGGCACCGGATCGACGGCGGCCTGGTTCGTCAGGGCGCTGGCGGCCCGCCAGCTGCCCGACCTGCGCTGCGTGCCCACGTCGGAAGCCACCGCCGAACTGGCCCGCGAGCTGGGCCTGCCGCTGTCGACGCTCGAGGATACGCCGCGCATCGACCTGACTGTCGACGGCGCCGACGAGGTCGGGCCGGGGCTGGCCCTGATCAAGGGCGGCGGCGCGGCCCTGCTGCGCGAGAAGCTGGTCTGGGAGGCCTCGGCGAGGTGCATCGTCATCGCCGACGCCGCCAAGGTGGTGAAGACGCTCGGCCGCTTCGCCTTGCCCATCGAGGTGGTCGCCTTCGGTCACAAGACGACGGCCAACCGCATCGCCGACGTCCTGGTCGACCACGACATCGCCATGCCGGCTCGCGTGCGCAAGGCCGAGCGCGGGCTGGTGCGCACCGATGGCGGCAACCTGATCTATGACGCCGCCTGCGGGGCCATCCACGACCCGGCCCGGCTCGCGGACGACCTGAAGCTCGTCACCGGCGTGGTCGAGCACGGCCTGTTCCTCGACCTTGCCGATGAGGCGATCGTCGGGACGGACGGGGGCGTCGACCTGCTGACGCCGTGAGGTCCGGGCGCGGCCCCGCCTACTCGGCGGGGACCTCGTCCTCGGCGGCGTTCGCGCGGACATGGGCCCGGTGGATCGACCGGACCACCTCGCCGCGCCCGGCCCGGCGGCCGGCGCTCCCGCGCTCGGCGTCGTACAGGCCCTCCAGATAGGCCTGGTCCCATCCGGTCAGATGGTCGGCGGCGGTCGGGTCGTCGAACACGTTCAGGATCGTCGCATAGCGGCTGGTGTCGGCGTCCGGGTCGATCTGCGCCAGGGAGACCATCGCGATGTAGTCGGCCAGCTGGGTGGACGTCACCTTTCCGGCGGTCTCGTCGATGTCGACGATCACGATGGTCCGCGCCAGGTTGTCGACGATCTGTGAGCGCAGCCTGCTGGGCGAGGTGACGGTCAGCACCGGCGCATAGTCGACGGGGCTCTCGCACGCGCCGGTGCACTCGCCCGGTATCCTGACGGCGCGCCAGCCGGTGTCGGCGTCGACCGGCACGCTCATCTGCCACCACCGCACGGGCCGGTCCGTCTGCTGGAAATCACGCAGCGCGGCTCCGCCCCGATCCATCCCCGAGCCGCCCATGCGGAAGGCTCGGGCGCGCTCCTCGACCAGGGCCTGGGCCAGACCGCCGCCGTCGTCAGTCGCAACGACGAGGATGTTCGGGGTGCAGCCCGGTCCCCCGGTCTCGAGGCCCACGTCTTCCGCCACGGTGGAGACGCGGTCGACGAGGTACTGGGCCAGGTCCGACCGCAGGTTGGCGACGCCGACGCAGACGCGGCCGTCCCACCGCGCAAGGCCGCGGTCCCGGTTGGGCGCCGCGACCTCGCCGACGAAGCCCTTGATCAGATCGTCCAGTCGACGGCCCGTGACGGTCACCGCGTCGAGTTCGACCGGCTCCTCCGCCTGTGGGTCCGGGGCAGGACCTGTCGGGTCCTGGGCCAGGAGGGCGAGGGCGGCGGAGAGAGCGGCCAGCATAGCACAAGCTCCGGTAGCGGGAAGGCGACCCTACGCGCCTCCGGGACGGTGTCAACGGAGCCTTGCGAGGGGGCCGGCGATCGCCTAACGCGGCGAACCGGCTTGGAGCTTCGCCGCTGACGCCTATGTGTGGGCCCGACCCGTTTCCTGACCCAGCGAGGCGCTCATGCCCGACTACGACTACGACCTCTTTGTCATCGGCGCCGGCTCGGGCGGGGTGCGCGCCGCTCGTCTGACCGCCCTCGGCGGCAAGCGGGTCGCGATCGCCGAGGAGTTCCGGGTCGGCGGCACCTGCGTCATCCGCGGCTGCGTGCCCAAGAAGTTCATGGTGATGGCGTCGGAGTTCAGCCATGCGCTGGAGATCGCCGAGGGCTACGGCTGGTCGTTCGACAATGCGAAGTTCGACTGGCCGACCTTCCTCGAGGCGAAGGACGTCGAGATCGCCCGCCTGTCCGGCATCTACGCCGCCAATCTGGGCAAGGCCGGCGTCGACCTGATCCACGGCCGCGCCGTGCTGAAGGACGCCCACACCGTCGAGATCGTCGGCAAGGACCGGACGGTCACCGCCGAGAAGATCCTCATCGCCACCGGCGGCCGTCCGTGGAAGCCGGAGAACCTGCCCGGGATCGAACACGCCATCACCTCGGAAGAGGCCTTTCACCTGCCGGAGCTGCCGAAGCGGATCCTCATCGCCGGCGGCGGCTATATCGCCGTCGAGTTCGCCGGCATCTTCGCCGGCCTCGGGGTCGAGACCACCCTGATCTACCGGGGCCCCAACATCCTGCGCGGCTTCGACGACGACGTCCGCGCCCATCTGGCCGGCGAGATCGAGAAGCGCGGCGTCAAGGTCATCCTCGGCTGCCAGCACCGGTCCCTGGAGAAGACCGCCACCGGCATCGTCAATCACCTCGAGAACGGCATGGCGCTGGAGACGGACGTGGTCATGTTCGCCACCGGGCGCGTGCCGCACGTCAGGGATCTCGGTCTCGAGACGGCAGGGGTCGAGCTGAACGAGCAGGGCGCGATCAGGGTCGACGGCTTCTCGAAGACCACGGCCGACAACATCTGGGCGATCGGCGACGTGACCGACCGGATGAACCTGACGCCGGTGGCCATCCGCGAGGCCGTCGCCTTCCACGAGACCGTCTATCGCGACAACCCGACGGCCTTCGACTACGAGGCGGTCGCCACCGCCGTATTCAGCCAGCCGCCCGTCGGCGTGGTGGGGCTGACCGAAAGCGAGGCGCGCCACAGCTGCCCCGGCGAGGTCGACGTCTACCTCACCCGATTCCGCCCGATGAAGTACGCCTTCACGGGCTCGGACGAGCGGGTGCTGATGAAGCTGGTCGTGGACGGCGAGAGCCAGAAGGTCGTCGGCGTGCACATCGTCGGCCCCGAGGCGCCGGAGATGATCCAGCTCGCCGCCATCGCCGTGAAGGCGGGACTCACCAAGGCCCAGTGGGACGCCACCTGCGCCGTGCACCCGACGATGGCGGAGGAACTTGTCACCCTGCGGGACAAGCAGCAGCCCGGCGCCGCCAGCGCCGGCTGACGGCGCGGCATCGCGTTCATTGTCGTAGGAGGGGCGGCGGCCTATCTTGCCGCGATGAGTATGCGCTGGACCCCCGACAGCTGGAGACAGAAACCCGTCGTGCAGATGCCGACGGACTATCCGGACATGGCGGCGCTGGCCCGCGTCGAGGACGAGCTGCGCGCCATGCCGCCGCTGGTCTTCGCCGGCGAGGCGCGCCGACTGACGTCCAAGCTCGCCCAGGTGGAAGCCGGCGAGGCCTTTCTGCTGCAGGGCGGCGACTGCGCCGAGAGCTTCAAGGAGTTCTCGACCGACAACATCCGCGACACCTTCCGGCTGATCCTGCAGATGGCCGTGGTGCTGACCTTCGCCGGCCGCAAGCCGGTGGTGAAGGTCGGCCGCATCGCCGGCCAGTTCGCCAAGCCGCGCTCGTCGTCGCTGGAGACCATCGGCGATCAGACCCTGCCCAGCTACCGCGGCGACATCATCAACGGCATGGGCTTCACCGCCGAGGAGCGGGTTCCCGATCCGCAGCGGCTGCTGCGCGCCTACCACCAGTCGGCGGCGACCCTGAACCTGCTGCGCGCCTTCGCCGGCGGCGGCTACGCCGACCTGCACAACATCCACCGCTGGACGCTCGGCTTCGCGGCCGAGAACGCCTACGGCGCCCGCTACCGCGAGCTGGCCGACAAGATCGGCGAGGCGCTCGATTTCATGCAGGCGGTCGGCGTCACGCCGGAGACCCATCCGGACCTGAGCCGGGTCGAGGTCTTCACCAGCCACGAGGCCCTGCTGCTCAACCTGGAAAGCGCGCTGACGCGGCTGGACGGCGCGACCGGGGAGTGGTTCGACACCTCGGCTCATATGGTCTGGATCGGCGAGCGCACCCGCCAGCTGGACGGCGCCCACGTCGAGTTCGCCCGCGGCATCCGCAATCCGGTCGGTCTGAAGTGCGGGCCGACCATGGAGCCCGACGACCTGCTCGCCCTGATCGACGTGCTCAATCCGGACAACACCCCGGGCCGGCTGACGCTGATCGGGCGGTTCGGGGCCGACAAGGTCGCCGACCGTCTGCCGCGCCTCATGCGGGCCGTGAAGGCGGCCGGGCGGCGGGTGGTCTGGTCGATCGACCCGATGCACGGCAACACGCTCAAGGCCGGCAACGGCTACAAGACCCGGCCGTTCGAGCGCATCCTCACCGAGGTGCGCACCTTCGTCGACGTGGCGGAGTCCGAGGGCGTCCACCCCGGGGGCGTGCACCTGGAGATGACCGGCCAGAACGTCACCGAGTGCCTCGGGGGCGCCCAGATGCTGACCGAGGACGATCTCAGCAGCCGCTATCACACGCATTGCGATCCGCGTCTGAACGCGGACCAGGCGCTGGAGCTCGCCTTCCTCGTCGCCGAGCGGCTCAAGGCGGGCCGCCGCGCCCGCTCCGAGGCGGCCTGACCATGGAGGGCGTCGGCCGGCCCGACGGCGACGTCCCGCCCGGCCGTTGCGCCTATCAGGGGGCCCCCGGCGCCTTCAGCCACGAGGCCTGCATCGATCTGCGGCCGTGGGACGAGCCCGTGCCGTACGAGACGTTCGAGGCGGCGCTGGGCGCGCTCCATCGCGGCGAGGTGGGCTGCGCGCTCATTCCGGTCGAGAACTCCACCATCGGGCGGGTCGAACCCGCCGCGACCCTTGTCGAAAGCTCGGGCCTCAGGGTCGTCTCGGAGGTTTGGAGGCCCATTCGGCTGGCGCTGATGGCCCGGCCCGGCGCACGGATCGGCGACATACGGACGGCCGAGAGCCATCCGGCGGCGCTGGACCAGTGCGTCGGCACGTTGGCGGAACTGGGCGTCGAGGCCGTCGAAGCCTTCGACACCGCCGGCGCCGCCCGCGCGGTCGCCGAGGCCGGCGATCCGACCCGGGCGGCCGTCGCTCCGGCGCGCGCCGCCGAGGTCTACGACCTGTCGATCCTGCGCAACGACCTGCAGGATTCCTCCGACAACCGCACGCGCTTCGTCCTGCTCAGCCGCGACGGCGCTTGACGGCGGCGAACCGATGCGGCTTCTGGGTGGCATGGTCCGTTCGCAAGCCATCGCTGCGACCTTCGCCCCCCGTTTCGCCGCGGGCGCGGACCTGTATCTCGGCTTTCGATACGCCGGCTGAGGCGTCGGGCGATCCGTCCCGGCGGCCTCGCCGGCGACCGCTCCGCAAGGGAGCGGCGGCTCGCAAACTCTCCCGACCGTATCGAACCGAAAGCTTCCTCCCGTGTCCCACGCCCTGAATCCCGCCGTGCAACAGGTCTGGCCGCCCGCTGAACGCCGGCCCGACGACGTCAGCCCCAAGCACATGGCCCTGGCCGCCCTGCGCCACGAGATCGACCAGCTGGACGACGAGATCCTCGCCCTCTTCGAGCGCCGCCTGGCCATCGCCGCCCGCGTCGGCCGCGCCAAGGACGCGCCGGCCGGGCCGCACCTCAAGCTGCGCCCGGATCGCGAGCAGGCGGTGCTGCAACGCATCGCCGCCCGCGCCCGGCCCGACAACCGCGAGGCGGTCCGGGCCCTGTGGCGCGAGGTGGTCGGCCACGGGCTGACCCGCCAGGGCCCCACGCGGGTGCAGGTCTGGGCTCCGGTCGAGCCGACCCGCGCCTTCGACGCCGCCCGCCGCCGGTTCGGGGCGGCGGCGGAGATGCGCCTGGCCGGCGACCCCCAGGCGGCGCTGAAGTGGGCGGCGGAAGGGCAGGGGGTGGCGGTGCTCGCCGTCAACGCCGGCGATCCGTGGTGGATCGGCCTCCGCCGGCAGTGGACCTCGCTCAGCGTGTTCGAGGGCTTCGGCGGCGCCGTCCCGACGGCCCTGGCGCTGGGCAAGATCGATCCCGCGGCCCTTCCGGCGGGTCCCCGCGTCCTGGTCAGCGCCGGCGGGGACGCCGGAGACGGGGCCGGCCGGCGGCTCGGCCTCGCAACCCACCATGGCTGGACGATCTGCCTCACCGACGCCCCGCTGTCGGTCGGCGGACCCGAGGGATGCGTCGGAGCGGTCGCCTAGATCGCCATGTTGTCGATCAGCCGGGTGCGGCCGATGCGGGCGGCGGCGAGGATGCGCGCCGGGGCGTCGACGGTGCGCGCGAACGGCGCCAGATCGTCGGCCCGGCGGATGGCGACGTAGTCGACGACGTCGAAGCCCGCGCCGAGCAGGGCGTCGGCGGCGTCGGCCTCGACCGCTTCGACGGCCTCGCCGGCCGCGGCCCGCGCCCCCGCCTCGGCCAGCACCCCGTTGAGCCGGCGCGCCGTCTCCAGCTCGGCGGCCGACAGGTAGGCGTTGCGGCTGGACAAGGCCAGGCCGTGGCCGTCGCGGGCCGTGGGCATGCCGACGATCTGAACCGGAATGTCGAGGTCGCGCACCATCCGGCGCACCACCATCAACTGCTGCCAGTCCTTCTCGCCGAAAACCGCCACGTCGGGCTGCACCTGGTTGAACAGCTTGGCCACCACCAGGGCCACGCCGCCGAACATCTGCGGGCGGAAGGCGCCCTCCAGACCCTCCGCCGGCCCGGCGACCTCGACGCGTGTCGTGGAGCCGGCGGGGTACATCTCCTCGACGGCGGGGGCGTACATCAGCCGGCAACCGGCGCCCGCGAGCAGTTCGGCGTCCCGGGCCTCCTGCCGCGGATAGGTCCCGAGATCCTCGTGCGCGGCGAACTGGGCCGGATTGACGAAGACGCTGGCCACCACGCGGTCCGTCCGCTCGACCGCCGCCCGGACCAGCGACAGGTGGCCTTCGTGCAAGGCGCCCATGGTCGGAACGAAGCCGACGCTGAACCCTTGCCGCCGCCAGCCGCTTACCGTCTCGCGCAGCTCGGCGATGGTGCGTGCGACGGGCAGGGCGGAGGTCTCGCGATCGGCCATGGTGAACGGATTAACCCTTCGCGTTAGGCGTGCTTGTGAACCGCGTTGCAAAGCTCCGCGTGCCAGGATCCGGCTTATGACGCCGCGTCTCCCGTTCCGTCCAGTCCTCGCCCTGCTCCTCGCCATGGGCCTGACCGCCTGCGGCGTGGTCGAGAGCGATCCGAACCGGTTCGAGAACCTGGCCGAACAGGTGGCCGCCATCCCGCTCGACGGGTCGACCCCGACGAGGCCGGTCGGCACAGCGGCGGCCCGCTCCGACGATCGCGGTCTGCGGCCGGCGCTGCGCGTCGAGGTCATGGATCCGCACGCCCTCTGGGACGCCCGCGACGGCGGCCTGGGCGGGGTGGTCCAGGCGGCGACGTCCCGCGCCGCGGCCGCTGCGGCTCCGGCGGTGGTCGACGGCGTCGTGGCCGAGGTTCGGGGGAGGGTCGACAGCGTCGTCCGGCGGCCTGCGCTCCGCCCGGCGCTCCGCGTCGTCGAGGCCGAGCGTCCTCTGGTCCAGCTCGGCGCCTACTCCACCGAGTCGGCCGCGCGCGCGGCC
>MGLK01000003.1:205246-238326 GCA_001794825.1 Caulobacterales bacterium RIFCSPHIGHO2_01_FULL_70_19
CGTCGACGACCCGTGGTGCCGGCGCGCCGCCTGACGCCAATTCACAGCTTCGCCGGGGGCTCCGCGTTGACGTCGCTCCCGCCGGCGGCGACCCTGTCGACCCATGACCGCGGGTTCGAGTCGGCGGTCGCTTCAGGATTCGAATTCCATGGCTGACCCTGTGGTCATCGTCGTCGGCAACGAGAAGGGCGGGGCGGGCAAGTCCACGCTCGCCATCCATATCGTCACCGGCCTGCTGCACGCCGGCAAGCGGGTCGCCATCATCGATCTGGACCTGCGCCAGCGCTCGATGTCGCGCTTCTTCGCCAATCGCGCCGCCTGGACGGCGGCCAACGCACAGGTCCTGCCCAGGCCCGTCGAGCCCGACATGGGCGACGGCAAGGAACTCGCCCGCGCCGGGGAAGCCGAACAACTGGCCCGCTTCGAGGCCGCCTTCGCCGAGGCGAGGGGCGTGGCCGACTTCGTCCTCATCGACACCCCCGGCGGCGACACGGTGCTGTCCCGCGCCGCCCACGGCCTCGCCGACCAGATCGTCACCCCGATGAACGACAGCTTCGTCGACTTCGACCTCCTCGGTCAGGTCGACCCGGTCACCCTCGAGCTGCAGAAGCCCTCGATCTATTCCGAGAGCGTCTGGGAGGCCCGCAAGCACCGCGCCATCACCCAGGGCCGGCAGGCGACGATCGACTGGATCGTGGTCACCAACCGCCTCGCCGTCGCCGCCGCCCGCAACCGCCAGCGGCTCGAGGAGCGGATGCAGAAGCTCGCCCGGCGCGTCGGCTTCCGCGTCGGCCCCGGCCTGCGCGACCGCGTCATCTATCGCGAGCTGTTCCCCTTCGGCCTGACCGTGGCCGACCTGTCCAACGACGTCCGTCCCGTGGCCGTGTCGCTGGCCCACGTCGCCGCGCGCCAGGAGCTGCGCAGCCTGATGCTGGCGCTGGGCCTCGACGGCGGACAGCTGGACGCGCCGCTCGACGCGGCGGCCTGAGCGGGTGAGCCTCGTCTGGCTGGCCCTGGCGGCGATCGCCGTCTGGGCCCTTGTCCGGCTGGGGCGGCAGGGCGAGCGTCCCGGACGGGGCCACTGGCGCGTCGCCGCCACCCTGCTCGGGGCGGTCCTGCTGGCCGGCGCCGTGCTGGCCGGATCGCGGGGCGCGTGGCTGCCGGCCGCCGGACTCGGCGGTGCCGGTCTCTGGTTCCTGGTCGCCTCCCGCCAGCGGCCCGTTCCCCCCCGCGCCGAGGGCATGACCGACGCCGAGGCGCGGTCCCTGCTGGGCGTCGCCCCCGACGCCTCGCGCGCCGAGATCAACGCCGCCTGGAAGCGGCTGATGGCGCGCGCCCATCCGGACCAGGGCGGCACGGAAGGACTGGCCGCGCGCCTCAACGCCGCGCGCGACCATCTCCTGAAGCGCTAGGCCTTCGCGGCCTTCTTCGCCGGCGCCTTCTTCGGGGCCGGCTTCTTCGCCGCGGCCTTGGGCGCGGCCTTCTTCGCGGGGGCCTTCCTGCCCTTGCCCGCTGCGCCCGCCTTGGCGGCCAGCAGCGGCAGGGCGGCCTCCAGCGTCATGTCCTCGGGCGCCGTCCCCTTCGGCAGGGTGGCGTTGACCTTGCCCGACTTCACATAGGGGCCGAAGCGGCCCGCCATGACCTGCACCGGATCGCCGGTCTCCGGGTGCGCCCCCAGCTCCTTCAGCGGCGCGACCGCCGAGCCGCGCCCGGCGCGTCCGGCCCGCTTCTCGGCCAGCAGGGCCACCGCCCGGTTCAGCCCGATGTCGAAAACCTCATCGATGTCAGAGACATTGGCGTAGGTCCCCGCGTGCTGCACGAAGGGGCCGTAGCGGCCGAGGCCGGCCGTGATCGGCTTGCCGTCCTCCGGATGGAGTCCGACCTCTCGGGGCAGGGCCAGCAGGCGCAGCGCCTGTTCCAGCTCCAGGTTCGCCGCCGACCAGCCCTTGGGCAGGGACGACCGCTTCGGCTTGTCGCCCTCGCCGGCGGTTTCGACGTACGGACCGAAACGGCCGATCTTGAGCAGCACCGGCTGGCCGGTGGCCGGGTCCACGCCGAGCTCACGGTCGCTGGCCGCCTCCTCGCCGCCGGCGCCGGCGCCGAAGCCGCGGGTGTATTTGCACTCCGGATAGTTCGAGCAGCCGATGAAGGTCGACTTCATCTTGAAGCTGGCCTTCAGGTGCAGCCGGCCCGTGCCGCAGACCGGGCAGGTCCGCGGGTCCGAGCCGTCCGGCTTCGGCGGGAACAGGAAGGGCCCGATGGCCTCGTCCAGCTTGTCGATCACGCCCTGCAGGGCGGTGACCTGGTCCGTCGCCGGCTTCAGCTGTCCCCAGAAGTCGCGCAGCAGCACCTTCCAGTCCAGATCGCCCGCCGAGACCTCGTCCAGCCGCGTCTCGAGGTCGGCGGTGAAGTCGTACTCCACCCACTTGCCGAAGAACTGCTCCAGGAAGGCCGTCACCAGCCGTCCGGTGTCCTCGGGAATGAAGCGGTTCTTGTCCATGCGGACGTAGCCGCGGTCGCGCAGGGTGGTCAGGATCGAGGCGTAGGTCGACGGCCGCCCGATGCCCAGCTCCTCCAGCTTCTTGACCAGGGTGGCTTCCGAGAAGCGCGGCGGCGGCTCGGTGAAGTGCTGCTCCGTGCGGATCGCCTCGACCTTGGCGGCGGCGCCTTCCTTCAGCGCCGGCAGGCGGGCGCCGTCCTCCTCCTCGTCGTCCGACTTCGGACGATCGTCGCGGCCTTCCTCGTAGGCGGCGATGAAGCCGTCGAAGGCCACCACCTGGCCGGTGGCGCGCAGGCCCGTCTGGCCGTCCGCGCTGTCGATCTCGACCGTGGTGCGGTCGAGACGCGCGCTCTCCATCTGACTGGCGACCATCCGCTTCCAGATCAGCTCGTAGAGCCGCTGCAGGTCCGGCTCCAGCCGCAGCGAATCCGGCGCCCGGGCGATGTTCGTCGGCCGGATCGCCTCGTGCGCCTCCTGGGCGTTCTTGGCCTTGGCCTTGTAGTAGCGCGGCTCGGACGGGAGATAGGCCGGCCCGAAGCGGTCGCTGATCACCTGCCGCGCCTGGGCGATGCCCTCCGGGCTCACCGAGACCCCGTCGGTCCGCATGTAGGTGATCAGGCCGCCCGTCTCGTCGACGCCCTCGTACAGCTTCTGCGCCGCCTGCATGGTGCGCTGGGCGGTGAAGCCGAGCTTGCGCGCCGCCTCCTGCTGCAGGGTCGAGGTGGTGAAGGGCGGGGCCGGCGAGCGCTTGACCGGCTTCTTCTCGATCGAGCGGATGGTGAAGGCGCCGCCGTCGATCGCGGCGCGGGCGGCGCTCGCCATCTCTTCGGAGACGATGTCCAGTCGCTGCACGCGCTTGCCGGCGTGCTTGACCAGCCGGGCGGTGAAGGGCGGGCTGTCGGCGACCAGGTCGGCCTCGACGGACCAGTATTCCTGCGGCCGGAAGCGCTCGATCTCCAGTTCGCGGTCGACCACGATACGCAGGGCGACCGACTGCACACGCCCGGCCGAGCGGGCGCCCGGCAGCTTGCGCCACAGCACCGGCGACAGGGTGAAGCCGACCAGATAGTCCAGCGCGCGACGGGCCAGGTAGGCCTCGACCAGTTCCATGTCGAGCTGGCGCGGCGCCGCCATGGCGTCAAGCACGGCGCCCTTGGTTATGGCGTTGAAGGTGACGCGCTGGACGTCCTTGTCCTTCAGCGCCTTCTTCTTCTGCAGCACCTCCAGCACGTGCCAGCTGATCGCCTCGCCCTCGCGGTCGGGGTCGGTGGCGAGGATGATGCGGTCGGACCTCTTCGCCGCCTCGGCGATCTCCGAGAGGCGCTTCGAGGCCTTGGCGTCGACCTCCCAGCTCATGGCGAAATCGTCGTCGGGCGCGACCGACCCGTCCTTCGACGGCAGGTCGCGGACGTGGCCGTAGGACGCCAGGACGGTGTAGTCCGGACCCAGGTATTTGTTGATGGTCTTGGCCTTTGCGGGGCTCTCGACGACGACGAGGTTCATGCGGGGAGGGGCCTTTCAGAGGCGCGGGAACGTGGTTGGCTGGAGCCGCCCTGTCAATCGGCCGTCGTCCGGACCGGTTTCAGAGCGAGGCCAGACCGCCCGGCAGCAGGGTCGCCCGGCCCGCCAGACTGAGCTCCAGCAGGGCGGCGGCGACGGCCCCGATCGGCGCGCCAGCGGCCCGGGCCAGCTCGTCCCGCGGCGCCGGCGTGGGGGAGAGCAGGGCGGCCACCCGCTCGACCAGTTCCGCCTCGACCGCCTCGGGCGCGCCGGCGAACGGATCGCCGGCCGCCGGCTCCCGGATGCCGCGGGGCCGTTCGAACTCGCGTTCGATGTCCGCCAGTCCCTCGCACAGGATCGCGCCCTGGCGCAGCAGCTCGTTCGGTCCCTTCGAGCGCGGGTCCAGCGGCGAGCCGGGGACCGCGAACACCTCGCGCCCCTGTTCGGCCGCCAGCCGCGCGGTGATCAGCGAGCCCGACCTCAGCTCCGCCTCGACGACCACCACGCCGCGCGACAGTCCGGAGATGATGCGGTTGCGGCGTGGGAAGTCCTTCGCCTGCGCCCGCGCGCCCACCGGACTTTCCGAGACCACGCAGCCGCGCTCGACGATCTGCTGGTAAAGCTCGGCGTTGTCCGGCGGGTAGACGTCGTCGATCCCGCCGCCCAGCACCGCCACCGTGCCGGTCGGCAGGGCGCCGGCGTGGGCCGCGCCGTCGATGCCGCGCGCCATGCCGGACACCACCACGTGTCCCGCCTCGCCGAGCTGCTGCGCCAGGCCGCGGGCGATGCGCTGGCCGCCGGCGGAGGCGATGCGGGCGCCGACCACGGCGAGGCAGGGCCGGGCCATCAGCCCCGCGTCGCCCAGCGTCCACAGCAGCGGCGGCGGCGGATCGATCGCGGCCAGCATCTCCGGGTAGCCGGCGTCGCCGAAGACCAGCAGCCGCGCTCCCAACCGGTCGCCTTCCGCCATCTCCGCCTCCACCTCGGCCGGAGAGGGCAGGGCGAAACCGCCATCGCCGCCCCGGCGGACCATATCGGGGAGGGCCTCCAGGGCGCTGGCGGCGCTGCCGAAGCGCTGGAGAAGCTGGCGGAAGGCGACGGGGCCGACGCGGTCCGTGCGGGCCAGCCGCAGCCGGGCGAACCGCTCGGCCGCGTCGAGGGTCACGTCTTCTTCGCTCCGATCCGCGGCTCCGCCCCCTTCATCAGGCGGCCGATGTTCTCGCTGTGGCGAATCCAGATCAGCACGGCGGTGAAGGCGGCCAGGGCGAGGATCGGGGCGGGAGCCGGCAGGCCGAGGGCGGCGAGCGGCAGCAGGGCGTAGACCGGCGCCGCGGCCGAGGCGACGAGAGCCGAGAGCGACGAGATGCGGAACAGCGCCGCCACCAGGATCCATGTGGCGCCGGCCAGCAGGCCCAGCGGCCAGGCGGCGGCGATCAGGAGGCCGAAGAAGGTCGCCACCCCCTTGCCGCCCTTGAAGCCCAGCCAGACCGGGAACAGGTGGCCGAGAAAGGCCGCGCCGCCGGCGATCGCGCCGGCGACCTCGCTGTCGAACAACTGGCGGGCGATCAGCAGGGCCGCCGCGCCCTTGCCGGCGTCGAGCAGCAGGGTGGCGAGGGCGAGGTCCTTGCGGCCGGTGCGCAGCACGTTGGTCGCGCCGATGTTGCCCGAACCGATCCCGCGAACGTCCTGGCCGGTCGCGGCGCGGGTCAGGATCACGCCGAAAGGAATGGAGCCCAGCAGGTAGCCGCCGGCCGCCACCAGCGCCAGCGTTCCCAGAGCGGGCCCGACCAGATCCTGCACCTCAACCCCCATACAGCCGACGCGTGTATATCATGTCGCGGGCGCCGCTCGCCAGCGGCCCGCAGCATCCACCGATTCGGTGAAGCTTCGGCCCGACGGCGACGCCTAGCGCCCGTCGTGAACGATGCGGCCGCCGACCACGGTCAGCCGCACCTTGCCCTGCAGCCGTCGGCCGTCGAATGGAGAGTTCTTCGATTTCGAGCAGAGGGCGTCGGCCTCGATGACCACCGGCGCCCCGGCGTCGAACAGCACCAGGTCGGCCGGGGCGCCGGCGGCCAGCCGGCCGGCGTCCAGCCCCAGCAGGCTGGCCGGCCCCTCGGTCAGCGGCCGCAGCACGTCCAGCAGGTCCAGCCCTTCGGCGTGATGCAGCGTCAGCGCCGCCGGCAGCAGGGTCTCCAGCCCGACGGCGCCCGGCGCCGCCTCGGCGAAGGGCCGCCGCTTGTCTTCGGCCGGGGCCGGGGCGTGGGCCGAGGTGATGACGTCGATCAGCCCGTCGCGCACCGCTTCGACCAAAGCCTGCCGGTCGCTCTCGGCGCGCAGCGGCGGGTCCAGCCGGTAGAAGGTGCGGTAGTCGCCGATGTCGATCTCGTTGAAGCACAGATGATTCACGGACACGGAGGCGGCGACCTCGAGGCCCCGCGCGCGGGCCCGCGCCAGCGTCTCGAGGGCGTCTCCGGTGGAGATCTGGTCGACGAGGAAACGGGCGCCGGTCTGCTCGACCAGCGCCAGGTCGCGCTCCAGCTGGATGCGCTCGGCGATGGCCGGCGCCCCGGCCAGCCCCAGCCGCGTGGCCAGCTCGCCGGAGGTGGCCACCGCCCCCTCGCTCAGCCACGGGTCCGCCGGTCGGCAGGCGATCAGGGCGTTGAAGGCGGCGGCGTAGCTCATCACCCGCTGCAGGGTGCGGCTGTTGGCGATCACCTTGTCGCCGTCGGTGAAGTACAGCGCCCCGGCCTCGTCCATCAGGCCGATCTCGGCCATCCGGTGGCCGTCCAGCGCCCGCGTCGCCGCCCCGGCCACCCGCACATGGACCAGGCCGAGCGCCGCCCCGCGTCGCTGGATGAAGTCGACCATGGCCGGATCGTCGATCGCCGGGTCGGTGTCGGGCTGGACGACGATGGTGGTCACGCCCCCGGCCGCCGCCGACAGGGCCGCCGACTTCAGCGTCTCCTTCGGCTCGGCCCCCGGCTCGCCGGTCTTGACCCGGATGTCGATCAGGCCGGGCGACAGGCACAGGCCGCCGGCGTCGACGACCTCGACGCCGTCCGGCGCCGCCGCGCCGGCGCCGTGCACCACCTCGACGATGCGGCCGTCCGAGACCAGCACCGCGCCCGGACCGTCGTAGTCCGTCGCCGGATCGAGCAGCCGCGCGTTGAGGATCGCCAGAGCCGTGGTGTCGGGCGCGCTCATGCCGCGGCTCCCTCGCGCCGCGTCGAAAGGGCGGCCAGCACCGCCATCCGCGCCGCCACGCCCATCTCCACCTGGTCCTGGATCAGCGACACCGACAGGTCGTCGGCCACGTCCGAATCGATCTCCACCCCGCGGTTCATCGGCCCCGGATGCATCACCTTGGCGCCGGGCTTGGCCCAGGTCAGCTTTTCGCGGTCGAGGCCCCAGAAGCGGAAGAACTCGCGGGTCGAGGGCACCAGCGCGCCCTCCATCCGCTCCAGCTGCAGGCGCAGCATCATCACCACGTCGACCCCCTGCAGGCCCTCGCGCATGTCGTGGAACACCTCGCAGCCCCAGCGGTCGGCGTCGCCGGGCACCAGCGTCGGCGGCCCGATCAATCGGACGCGCGCGCCCATCATCGACAGCAGGGCCACGTTCGAGCGCGCCACCCGGCTGTGGGCGATGTCGCCGCAGATCGCCACCGTCAGCCCGCCCACGTCGCCGAAAGCGCGGCGCAGGCTGAGCAGGTCCAGCAGGGCCTGGGTCGGGTGCTCGTGCCGCCCGTCGCCGGCGTTGACCACCGCGCAGCCGACCTTCTGCGACAGCAGGGCCGCCGCGCCCGAGGCCCCGTGGCGCACCACCAGCACGTCCGGCTTCATGGCGTTGAGGGTCGCCGCCGTGTCGATCAGGGTCTCGCCCTTGGCCACCGAGGAGGTGCGAGGGCTCAGCGCCGTCACGTCGGCGCCCAGCCGGCGGGCCGCGATCTCAAAGGAGGCGGAGGTGCGGGTCGAGTTCTCGAAGAACAGGTTCACCACCGTCCGCCCGCGCATGAGGTCCAGCGCCTTGGCCCGCTGGCGGTTGAAGTCGACGAAGGCGTCGGCCAGGTCCAGCAGCGGCGGAACCGTGGCGGCGTTCAGGTCGCCGGCGGACAGGAAATGGTCGCGGGGAAACGGCGCCAGCCGTTCCCGGATAATCTCGGCGAGGTCGGACTGGCTCATCGAAGCCCGGCTATAGGGCCAGCCGGGCCGGAACGGAAGCCGTCGCCTCAGATGTAGCCGAAGAGACCGAGCAGCAGCGGGATGGTTGCGGCGCTGGCCACGGTGGTGAAGGCCACCACCCCGGCCACCAGCGGCGCGTCCCCGCCCATTTGCCGGGCCAGCACATAGCTGGCCGCCGCCCCCGGGGCCGCGCCGGCCAGCAGGGCCACGCCCTGCGCCGTCCGGTCGCCGCCCAACCAGCCGCACAGCCAGAACATCGCCACCGGCAGGACCAGCAGCTTGATCGCCGCCACCGTTGCGATGGTGACCGGACGCGCCGCCGCATAGCGGAAGCTCAGCCCTGCGCCCGCCGTGATCAGCCCCAGGGCGATAGCCCCCGGCCCCATCAGTTCGAAGACTCCGTCCAGCAGCGGGTGGGTCGGCAGGCCCGTCAGATTCAGCGCCGCCCCGATCCCGCAGGCCCAGATGATCGGATTGCGCCCCAGCGAGCGCACGGCCAGCCGCCAGCCGCCCCCCTGTCCGGCGCCCCAGCGCGCCAGCGCCAGCACGCAGACCACGTTCAGCGCCGGGGCCAGCACCCCGAAGGCGACCGCCGCCGTGCCCAGTCCGGCCGGCCCGAACACCGCCGCCGCGACCGGCAGAAAGACGAAGCCGTTCCATCGCACCACGCCCTGCAGCACGCTGGTGAAGGACGGGTCGGGCAGGCCGAGCGCCGGCTTGGCGGCCACCGTCAGCGCCACCACGAGAAAGGAGACGCCGATCGTGCTCAGCGCCACCGGCCCGGCTGTGCCGGCGCTGAAGTCCGCCCCCCAGACCGCGGGCACGAGGAAGGCCGGGTAGAAGACGAAGTAGGTCAGTCGCTCGACCGCCCGCCAGCCGTCGTCGACGAGAAAGCGGATCTGCTTCAGGCCCCAGCCGAGGGCGATCATGGCGAACACCGGCACGATGCCGGTCAGCAGCCCGTTCACCGGAGGCCCGCGTCCCGCAGGCGGTCCAGCGCCCCCTGCAGGATCCAGGCGGCGGCCGTCCGGTCGACCACGCCGGCGCGTCGCTTGCGGGTCAGGTCCAGCTCGTCGATCAGGAAGCGCTCCACCGCCGTGGTCGACAGCCGCTCGTCCTGGAAGGCGACCGGGACCTCGCGCAGACGCTGCAGGTTGCGGGCGAAGGCCCGGCACGAATGGGCGCGCGGCCCCTCGGACCCGTCCATGTTCAGCGGCAGGCCGATGACCAGCGCGCTGGCGCGCCGCCCGTCCATCAGCTTCAGCACGCGCTCCGCGTCCTGGGTGAATTTCGTCTTCCGGATCAGCTCCAGCGGGCTGGCGATCATGCGGGTGGCGTCCGAGGCGGCGACCCCGATAGTCTTCTCCCCCAGATCCAGCCCCAGCCACGGCGTCGCGGGCGGGGTCGAGGCGGCCAGTTCTTCGAGGGTCATGACGGTCACCCGCGGGCCGTAGGACTGGCGGGCGGCGCTGGCAAGGTGCAAGCTGCGCCGGTCGACCGACGATGAGGGGACGTCCGATGAAGCATCCGCTCCTGTTCTTCGCCGCATTCTTTCTGCTGGCCGCCTGCGACACCGGCGTCGAGAGTCGCCGCCACGCCCTGCCGGCCGAGACCCGGCCGCTCCCGGCGCAGGCGGCCGCGCCGCTGATCCCCGACGGCCCCGCCGCCGCCATCCAGCCGAACGCCGAGCCCGCGCTGCAATGGTCCGCGAGCGTGGTTCGCCTCGACCAACTGAGCCGACAGGGCGAGGCCACGGTGAAACTGTTCGGCACGGCCGCCGGCGACCCGGCCATGAACGGCCTCTACGCCCATGTCGCCTTCTTCCACTCTCCGGCCGAAGGGTGGCGCGTGTTCCGCATCGGCGATGTGCTCGACTACCGCGTCCGCAGCGAAACGCCCGGGCGCGTCGATCTCGAGGTCGAGGAGAGCGTCATGGATCCGGCGACGCAGCGCATCGGCTCGCGCAAGCGACGCATGATCGTGGCCTGGACGCCGGGCCCCGGCGGCGCTCCTCCGGTGTCGATCACCGTCACCCCCGCGCGCTGACGTCGCGCGGCGTCTGAATCCTTGTGAATCCGGGGCCGGGCGGCTAATCCCGCCGGCTCAGGTTTCGCATTGGAGGGCCGCATGGCCGTCGACGTCGCGACCGTGCGCCGCGTGGCGCACCTCGCCCGCATCAAGACCCCCGAGGGGCGGCTGGAGCCGCTGGCCCAGGAGCTGAACGGCATCCTGGCCTGGATCGAGCAGCTGAACGAGGTCGACGTCGAGGGCGTCGAGCCGATGACCTCCAACGTCCACCAGCCGCTGCGCCTGCGCGACGACGTGGTCACCGACGGGAACAAGGTCGCCGACGTCCTGTCCAACGCCCCGAAGTCGGCCGACGGCTTCTTCGTGGTCCCGAAGGTGGTCGAGTAAGCCATGAGCGACCTGACGAAACTGACGCTCAAGGCCGCCGTCGACGGCCTCAAGGCCCGCGACTTCTCATCGGAGGAGATCACCCGCGCCTTCATCGCCAACATCGAGGCCGCCAACCCGCGGCTGAACGCCTACGTCCTGCCCACCTCCGACAAGGCGCTGGACATGGCCCGCGCCGCCGACGCCCGGCTGGCGAAGGGGGAGGGCGGTCCGCTCGAGGGCGCGCCGCTGGGGATCAAGGACCTGTTCTGCACCGACGGCGTCCAGACCACGGCCGGCTCCAACATGCTGCGCGGCTTCGTCCCGCCCTATGAGTCCACCGTCACCGCCAACCTGTGGCGCGACGGGGCGGTCATGCTGGGCAAGCTGAACATGGACGAGTTCGCCATGGGCTCGTCCAACGAGACCTCGGCCTTCGGTCCGGTGATCAATCCGTGGAAGTCCGGCGCGTCCAACGCCGACCTGACCCCGGGCGGCAGCTCCGGCGGCTCGGCGGCGGCCGTGGCCGGCGACCTGTGCCTCGCCGCCACCGCTTCCGACACCGGCGGCTCGATCCGCCAGCCGGCCGCCTTCACCGGCACCGTGGGCGTGAAGCCGACCTACGGCCGGGCCAGCCGTTTCGGCATGGTCGCCTTCGCCAGCTCGCTGGACCAGGCGGGGCCGATCACGAAGACCGTCGAGGACGCCGCCCTGATGCTGCGCTCGATGTGCTCCTTCGACCCGAAGGACTCGACCAGCCTCGACGTCGAGACCCCGGACTGGACGCAGTCGCTCGGCAGGTCCGTGAAGGGCCTGCGCATCGGCATCCCGAAGGAATACGTCGTCGACGGCATGCCCGCCGAGCAGATGGAGCTGTGGGAGAAGGGGCAGGCCTGGCTGCGCGAAGCCGGCGCCGAGATCGTCGAGATCAGCCTGCCGCACACGAAGTACGCCCTGCCGGCCTACTACATCATCGCCCCGGCCGAGGCCTCGTCCAACCTGGCCCGCTACGACGGCATGCGCTTCGGCCACCGCGCGGCCGATGCGAAGTCGCTCACCGACCTCTACGAGACCACCCGCGCCGAAGGCTTCGGCAAGGAGGTCCAGCGGCGCCTGACCATCGGCGCCTACGTCCTCTCGGCCGGCTTCTATGACGCCTACTATGTCCGGGCCCTGAAGGTCCGCCGCCGTATCGCCGAGGACTTCGACAACGTCTGGGGCAAGGTCGACGCCATCCTGACGCCGTCGACGCCGTCGGCCGCCTTCGCCATCGGCAACCGGCAGATCGACCCGGTGACCATGTACCTGAACGACGTCTTCACGGTCACCGCCAACCTCGCCGGCCTCCCGGGCATTTCGGTCCCTGCCGGCCTCGACAAGGGCGGTCTGCCGCTCGGCCTGCAGGTCATCGGCAAGGCGCTCGACGAGGCGACGGTGTTCCAGGTCGCCAGCGCCCTCGAAGACGCGGCCGGGTTCGTCGCGAAGCCGGAGAAGTGGTGGTAGCCTGACCCCTCTCCCATCGGGAGAGGGAGGGGCCCGCGCGCGCAGCGCGTGGGAGGGAGTGGGGTGAGCCGGTGGCGGTGACCAGCCGCCAACCCGGATCTGGACCTTCAGCCCCGACCGCCCGCACGTCAGCGTCCCGCTTCCTGCCGTCGGCTGCGCCGCTGCCTCATCCCTCTCCCCATAAGGGAACGGCCGTGCTATCAGGAGTTGTTCGATGGCCGGAGGTTGCGCCGCATGACGCCGGGAGCGCGAACCGCCCGGGCCCGCGACCTCCGCAGGCGTCAGACTCACGCTGAAGCGCTGCTTTGGCAATACCTTCGCGCCGGCCGGCTCGCCGGTTTCCGCTTCCGCCGCCAGCACCCCATCGGCCGCTACTTCGCCGACTTCGCCTGCCTGTCGCTCAGGCTCGTCATTGAACTCGACGGCAGAATCCATGACGGGGACCCCCGCCAGTTGGCTGACCATCAGCGCCAACAGGAGATCGAATCCTTCGGCTGGTGCGTGCTTCGCTTCACCAACGAGCAGGTGACCCGCTCCCTGCCCGCTGTCCTCGCCGCCATTCGCGAGCAGGTCCGGCTGGCCGGCGCGCTCCTCCCTGCCGAAGAAGCACCTCTCCAGAGGCGTTCCATCCCCCGGGCCCGCCCGCCGAAGTTCAAGCCGTGAGGGCCCTTCTCCCCACGAGAGGGGGATTTCAATCCGTGGAGCGGCCTACGCACATGACACCCGGAAGCCGAAGGACAGTTGTCCCCCCGCTCCCGAAAATGCAAAAGCGGGCGACGCCGCTCCCGCGGCCGAAACCCGGCCCCCCACCCCCCCCCCCCCCGCCGGGAGAGGGATAAAGAAGACCGCATGACCGACACCACGACCGCCGACACCAAACTCATCCAGGGCCGCACCGGCCCGTGGGAAATCGTCATGGGGCTGGAGATCCACGCCCAGGTGGCGTCGAAGGCCAAGCTGTTCTCCGGCGCGGCGGTCGGCTTCGGCGCGGGGCCGAACGAGCAGGTGTCGCTGGTCGACGCCGGCTTCCCCGGCATGCTGCCGACGCTGAACCGCTTCTGCGTCGAGCAGGCGGTGCGCTCGGGCCTCGGCCTGCGGGCGAAGATCAACCTGAAGAGCCAGTTCGACCGGAAGAACTACTTCTATCCGGACCTGCCGACCGGCTACCAGATCAGCCAGCTGTACCACCCGATCGTCGGCGAGGGCGTGGTCGAGGTCGAGCGTGACGACGGGACCTTCTTCGAGGTCGGCATCGAGCGCCTGCACCTCGAGCAGGACGCCGGCAAGCTGATCCACGACCTGTCGCCGACCGAGAGCTACGTCGACCTCAACCGGGCCGGCACGGCGCTGATGGAGATCGTCTCCAAGCCCGACCTGCGCACGCCCGAAGAGGCGGTCGCCTACGTCAAGAAGATCCGCACCATCCTGATCTATCTCGGCACCTGCGACGGCGACATGGAGAAGGGCAACCTGCGGGCCGACGTCAACGTCTCGGTGCGCCGCCCCGGCGAGCCGTTCGGCACGCGCTGCGAGATCAAGAACGTCAACTCGTTCCGCTTCATCGCCCAGGCCATCAACTACGAGGCCCGGCGCCAGATCGAGATCCTCGAGGACGGCGGCTCCATCATCCAGGAGACGCGGCTGTTCGACCCCGGGAAGGGCGAGACCCGCTCGATGCGCTCCAAGGAAGAGGCGCACGATTACAGGTACTTCCCTGATCCCGATCTCCTGCCGCTTGAGCTGGAGCAGGCCTGGATCGACGAGATCAAAGCCTCGCTGCCGGAGCTGCCCGACGAGAAGCGGCGTCGCTTCATGAGCCAGTACGGCCTGTCGCAGTACGACGCGGGCGTTCTGATCTCCGAACAGGCCAAGGCCGACTATTTTGAGGAAGCCGCCAAGGGCCGCGACGCCAAGCTGGTCGCCAACTGGGTGACCAACGAGGTCTCCGCCCGACTCGCCGCAGCCGGCAAGGACTTCGCCGAGAACCCGCTGCCGGCCGCCCACGTCGCTCAGCTGGTCGAGCTGATCGAGAACGGGACCATCTCGTCGAAGATCGCCAAGGAGGTGTTCGACCACGTCTGGAACGGCGAGGGCTCGCCGGCCGAGGTGGTCGAGAAGCACGGCCTGAAGCAGGTCACCGACACCGGAGCGATCGAGAAGGCGGTGGACGAGATCATCGCCGCCAACCCCGACAAGGCCGCCGCCGTCGCCGAGAAGCCCCAGGCTATCGGCTGGTTCGTCGGCCAGGTGATGAAGGCGACCGGGGGCAAGGCCAACCCGGCGGCGGTCAACGACATCCTGAAGGCGAAGCTGGGTCTCTAGGCGTCCGGCGCGGCGCGCGGAACCATCCCGGGCAGGCCCGGTTGCACTCCCTCGGACGCAGGGAGCGCAACATGCTGGCGATGGACTACCGGGGACCGCGCAGGGTCCGCATCGAAGAGAAGCCGATGCCGAGGATCCAGCATCCCCGGGACGCCATCGTCCGGGTGACCCGGTCGTGCATCTGCGGCTCGGACCTGCACCTCTACCACGGCATGGTTCCCGACACCCGTGTGGGGATGACCTTCGGCCACGAGTTCTGCGGCGTTGTCGAGGAGGTCGGTCCGGCGGTGGAGAACCTGAAGAAGGGCGACCATGTGCTGGTCCCCTTCAACATCGCCTGCGGCCAGTGCCACTTCTGCAAGCAGGGCCTGTTCGGCAACTGCCACGAGTCCAACCCCGAAGCGACCGCGGTGGGCGGCATCTTCGGCTACTCCCACACCGCCGGCGGCTACGACGGCGGCCAGGCGGAGTATGCGCGCGTGCCCTATGCGGACTTCGGGCCGATGGTCATCCCCGACTGGATGGACCCGGACGACGCGGTGCTGCTCACCGACGTGGTCCCCACCGGCTACCAGGCGGCCGAGATGGGCGGCATCCAGACGGGCGACACCGTCGTGGTCTTCGGGGCGGGGCCGGTGGGCCTGCTGGCGGCGCGCTGCGCCTGGCTGTTCGGGGCCGGCCGGGTGATCGTCATCGACCACCACGAGTACCGGCTGGACTTCGCCCGGGACTACTGCCCCGCCGAGGTCTACGATTTCCGGGAGATCGGCGACCCGGTGGTCTTCCTCAAGAAGATCACCGACATCGGCGCCGACGTCTGCATCGACGCCGTGGGGGCGGACGCCTCGGGAAACGCCTGGCACACCCTGTTCGGCAAGAAGCTGAAGCTAGAGGCCGGCAGCGCCGTGCCGCTGCACTGGGCCATCAACTCGGTGAAGAAGGGCGGGGTGGTGTCGATCGTCGGCGTTTACGGTCCGACCGGCAACATGGTCCCCATGGGCAATGTCGTGAACAAGGGCATCACCATCCGCGCCAACCAGGCCTCGGTGAAGCGCCTGCTGCCGCGCCTGGTCGAGCATGTGCAGGAAGGCCGCATCGACCCGAAGCGGATCATCACCCACCGCCTGCCGCTGGAGGAGGTGGCCGAGGGCTATCACCTGTTCTCGTCCAAGCTCGACGGCTGCATCAAGCCGGTCCTGATCCCCAACGCGGCCTGAGGAGGACGTCATGCAGACCCAGAGCGACCGCGCCGAAGCCGCCGCCCGCAAGGCCCCGCCCGCCGCCGCGCCCCGGATCGACCCGACCACCGTGGTCGGCTGGGGCGTCGACGCCGATCCGGAGAACGATCCCACCTGGCCGATGCGCGACCGCGCGGGCGACGACGGTCCCGGCATGAACTGGAGCCGCCCGGCCCTGCAGACCGCGGAGGTGGAGATCCTCGCCTCGGTGGAGCACAAGGCCCGCCCGGCGACGATGGGGACCTCCGTCCCGCCCCGCGGCCTGAGCGGCGTGCTGCGGAGACAGGCCTTTCGCTTCAGCGAGAGTCAGTGGGGTCACTGGCTCCTGCTCATCCTTGCGGACAGGGTGAACACGGTCGAGGGGCTGCTGGACGACCTCGGACGGGGCCGTCTGCCGAATCCGCTGGTCGAGACCGGCGTGGTTCCGCATGCGCGCTCGCGGGAGGCCGCGGCGGCGACCGTGATCGCGGCCGGGGCGGTGCTGACGGCGGCCGTGCTGCTGATGCGCCGGCGGCGCTGAGCCAGACCGGCTCAGGCTTCGCCGAACAGCTCGCCGGTCGGGTCGCCCCCCTCGACGCCCTCCCGCGCCAGCGCCCGGGTTACCGGCCGGTGCAGGGCGTCCAGCCGCTCCACCACGGCCGCAGCAACAGGTAGGGGATGACGTCCTTCGCCGGGCGGATGCCGCGCTCGGCGAAGCGCGCCTCCAGCATGGCGGCCAGCACGGCGTCGTCCGGGGCCTCGACCGGCACGCTGATCACCGCGTCCAGCCGCGAGCGCAGGTCGGGCAGCCGCACCTCCCAGGCCGACGGCGCCGGCCGGTCGACCAGCAGCAGGGCGCCGCCCGGGGCCTGCGCGAGGTTGATCAGGTGGAACAGGGTCTCGTCGTCCGCCTGCATGGCGTCGTCCAGCAGAAGCGGCCTGCCCTCGATCTCCAGCGGATCGACCAGGGCCGCTTCCGCGCCGTGCACGGCCGTCGCCCCCACCCGCTCGGCCCAGACCTGGCCCAGGCGGCTCTTGCCCGAGCCTTGCGGGCCGCAGATCGCCATCGTCCCGCCGATCAGGTTCGGCCAGTCCTGCAGGGCCTCGAAAGCGGCGCGATTGCTGTCCGAGACGACGAAGCCCGTGGCGCCGTCGGGCAGGTCGCTCTGCAACGGCAGGCGCATCTGGTCAGGCGGAGCGGGACGGCCGGTCATGCCGGTTCACCATAGCAGACGCCGCGGTTGCGAAAGAGCGTGTTCCCGACCGGTCGTGGACAAGCCCACGCGCCTGTGGATGCCGAAAGGAGCCTCTGGAGACATCCCCTTCGGGGACATCACGCCCCGGGAAGGGGACTCTCGCCCCTCCGGCCCGGCCAGCCTTGACTTTCCGGGGCGATGATGCGCCCTTCCGCGCTCCCGAATTGCGCCCGTCAGGGCCCCGAATCCAAGACGAAGACGCCATGCACGCCTACCGCTCCCACACCTGCGGCGCCCTCCGCTCGACCGACGCCGGCTCGGCTGTCCGCCTGTCCGGCTGGGTGCACCGCAAGCGAGACCACGGCGGCCTGCTGTTCATCGACCTGCGCGACCACTACGGCCTGACCCAGCTGGTGCTGCACCCCGAGACCCCCGGCTTCGACGTGGTCGAACGCCTGCGCGCCGAGAGCGTCATCCGGGTCGACGGCGAGGTGGTGCTGCGCGAGGCCGGCACCGTGAATCCGAACCTGCCGACCGGCGAGATCGAGGTCCGGGTGAAGGCCGTCGAGGTGCTGTCGGAGGCCGCCGAGTTGCCGCTGCCCGTCTTCGGCGAGCCGGAGTATCCCGAGGAGATCCGTCTCAAGCACCGCTACCTCGACCTGCGCCGTGAGACCCTGCACCGCAACATCGTGCTGCGCTCGAAGGTGATCTCCTCGATCCGCCGGCGCATGGTCGAGCAGGGCTTCCTGGAGTACCAGACGCCGATCCTGACCGCCTCGAGCCCCGAGGGCGCGCGCGACTTCCTCGTCCCATCGCGCCTGCACCCCGGCCAGTTCTACGCCCTCCCGCAGGCGCCGCAGCAGTTCAAGCAGCTGCTCATGGTCTCGGGCTTCGACCGCTATTTCCAGATCGCCCCGTGCTTCCGCGACGAGGACCTGCGCGCCGACCGCTCGCTCGAGTTCTACCAGCTCGACGTCGAGATGAGCTTTGTCACGCAAGAGGATGTTTTCGCTGCGATCGAGCCGGTCATGCACGGCGTGTTCGAGGAGTTCGCCGACGGCAAGAAGGTCGATCCGTATCCCTTCGTCCGCATCCCGTACCGGGAAGCGATCTCCATGTTCGGCACGGACAAGCCGGACCTGCGCAACCCGATCGAGATGTCGAACGTCAGCGAGCATTTCCGCGGCGGCGGCTTCGGCCTGTTCAACAAGATCCTCGCGGCCGACGCGAAGAACGCCGTCTGGGCCATCCCGGCCCCGACCGGCGGCAGCCGCGCCTTCTGCGACCGCATGAACTCCTGGGCCCAGGGCGAGGGCCAGCCGGGCCTCGGCTACATCTTCTGGTCCGAGGACCAGGGCGCCTGGGGCGGTCCGATCGCCAAGAACCTCGGCGCCGAGGCGACCGACGCCCTGATGAAGTCGCTGGCCATGGGCAAGGGCGACGCCGCCTTCTTCGCCGCCGGCGACCCGTCCGTCTTCTACAAGTTCGCCGGCAATGCCCGGACGAAGCTGGGTCAGGACCTGAACCTGATCTCGGACGACGAGTTCAAATTCTGCTGGATCGTCGACTTCCCGATGTTCGAGTGGTCCGAGGAGGAGAAGAAGGTCGACTTCTCCCACAACCCCTTCTCCATGCCGCAGGGCGAGATGGAGGCGCTGACGACCAAGGATCCGCTCGACGTCCTCGCCTATCAGTACGACATCGTCTGCAACGGCTACGAGCTGTGCTCGGGCGCGATCCGGAACCACAAGGCCGAGATCATGCTCAAGGCCTTCGAGATCGCCGGCTACGACGCCTCGGTGGTCGAGGAGCAGTTCGGCGGCATGCTCAACGCCTTCCGCTACGGCGCCCCGCCGCACGGCGGCCTGGCCCCCGGCATCGATCGCATCGTCATGCTGCTGGCTGGCGAGACCGCCATCCGCGAGGTCATCGCCTTCCCGCTGAACCAGCAGGGCCAGGACCTGCTGATGGGCGCACCGGCCGGGGTCCAGGAGAAGCAGCTCAAGGAGCTGCATATCCGTCCGGCTCTGCCGCTGAAGGTGTGATGGCGCCGGTCAGCGCTGCAACGAAGAAGGCCCCGGTCGCGGACCGGGGCCTTTTTCGTCACTGGCTGCTGGCGATCACCAGGTTTCGCACCCGCGGCGGCGCCGGAGGGGCCGGCGGGCGGGGCGGGGAGGTACGCAGAATGCCGCGGCACGACCGGGCGCTCAGCCCGGCGGGCAGGACCGTCGAGGCGTCTCCACAGGCCTGGCCGACCTTTTCCTGGGTCAGGCCGCGGGTGCGGCTCAGATTGGCGCCCCGGATGTCCGCGCGGTTGAGATCCGCGCCGCGGAAGTCGGCGCCCGCGAAGTCGCCGCCGGTCAGCCGGGCTCCGTTCAGCTCCGCGTTCCGGAACGAGGCTCCCCTGAAGTCGCCGTTCGACAGGTTCGACATGCTGATCTCGGCGTTCGAGAAGTCGGCCTGCCGGGCGTCGACATTCGCCAGGGTGGCGGCGTTCAGCTCGGCCGCCTGGAGGTTGGCGCCGCTCAGCACTGCGGTGTTCAGGTTGGCCCCGTTGAGCTCGGCGCCGCTCAGGTTGGCGCTGTCCAGGCGGGCGCGGACGAGGGTCGCCCCCAACGCCATGACTCCGGTCATGTCGGCGCGGGAGAACCTGGCTCCCGTAAAGTTCGCCCCCACCATCCCGGCGCCGGTCAGTTCAGCCCGGCTGAAGTCGCTGCCCGAGAAGTTCGAACCGACCATCTCGGCGCCGCGCAGATTGGCGCCCACCAGGGTGGCGTTCGTGAACATCGCCCCTGTGAAGGCGGCGCCGGCCAGATCGCGTCCCGACAGTTCGCACTGGTTGCAGGAGCCGCCGAGCGACACCATCCGCGCCACGTCGCGATCCTGCCACTGGAGCTGGATCTCGGCCAAGGCGGGGGCGGCGCCCGTCACAGCCGCGGCGGCGACGCCGGTGGCGATGAGGCGACGAAGGAAGGTGCGGGCGAACTGGGTCACGCATCCTTCATGACGCCAACGCCCGACAGACCCTACTTAATTCGTCGTAAGGTCGGTGGCCGATCAGCAGCGGCGAATGGTCAGTCCCGCCGGCAACCGGGTCGCCTCGTCGCCGCAAGCCTGGTCGAGCCGGGATTGGGTGAGTCCCCGCGCGCCCGTGAGCGACGCGCCGGCGAAGTTGACGCCCGACAGCACCGCCCCGCTGAAGTTGGCGCCGTCCAGATATGTCCCGACGAAGCTGGCGTTGGTCAGGTCGGCGCCGGAGAAGCTGGATCCCGAAAAGACGCCGCCGTAGGCCTCGACGTCGCGAAGGTCGGCGTTGTCGAACCGGGTGCGGTTCATGACGACAAGGCTGAGATCCGCCTGACGGAGACGGGAGCCCGAGAGATTGAGGCCCCGCGCCTGCAGGCCCGACAGCTCCGCCTGGAACAGGTTGCAGCCGCTGCAACTGGCCCCGCCGCGCACGCGTGCGATCTGGCCGGCGTTCTGCGCCTGGGCCGGTGCGGCGGCCATCAACATGGCGAGGGAGATCAAAAGACGCTTCATGGCGGGCTCCGGGTCGGCAGGGACCAGTCAGCTCAAGCCTTGCACCAATTCGTTGACTTAACCCTGCATCGAGGGGGCGGCGCCGCAGGTGTCGCAGATCCAGCCTCCGCCCCGCTGCCGGAGGGACAGGTCTCCGCAGTCCGGACAGGCGGTCGCGGGCGAGGCCGCGCCGGTGTTCGCCGGCAGCGGGTCGCGCTTCTGCCCGAAGGGCAGGACGACGAGGTTGTCGGGCGCCGCGCCGCGCGCGAAGCCCTTCGAGATGAACCGCGCCGCCGGAACGGCCGCCGCCTCGTCGTTGCCGGCGCCTCCGGCCCCCAGTCCGTCCCCGGGTCCGGGGTCGGCGTTGGCCAGCTCGTGCCGGCCCAGATATGAGACGCCCAGCTCGCGGAAGATGTAGTCGAGGATGGAGGTGGCCGACTTGATCGAGTCGTTGCCGGTCACCCGCCCGGCCGGCTCGAAGCGGGTGAAGACGAAGGCGTCGACGAACTCGTCGAGCGGCACGCCGTACTGCAGGCCGATCGAGATGGCGATCGCGAAATTGTTCATCAACGACCGGAAGGCGGCGCCCTCCTTGTGCATGTCGATGAAGATCTCGCCGAGCTCGCCGTCCTCGTATTCGCCGGTGTGGATGTAGACCTTGTGCCCGCCAACGGCGGCCTTCTGGATGTAGCCCTTGCGCCGGTCCGGAAGCTTGCGGCGGGTGCGGTCCCGTTCCACCACCTTCTCGACGACGCGTTCGACCGTGCGCGGTTCCGGAGCCGGCCTCCGGTCCCGTTCCGGCGCGCCGTTCTCGGGCAGGTCGATCAGCGGCCCGGCCGGTGCCGCGGCGCGCTGCAGCCGCACGGCCCGCAGACCTTCGCGCGCTCCATCGGCCAGCAGCCGCGCCGCCTGACCGGCGCTCGCATCCCATGGCAGGGCGATCGGCGTCACGTCAGGCGAGGCGCTGAACGGCTCCAGGGCGCCCCGCACCCGTCGCTCGAAGGCGGCCGGATCCGCGAGAACAGGCGCCAGCGCCGGCGGCGCCCCCTGCCAGTCGCGTAGATCGCCATGCCCGAAGACCCAGGCGGCGGCCGCCTCGATCTGTTCCCCGGAGAAGCCGAGACGCGGCAGAACCTGTTCGCCCGGCTCGACCTCGAGACCGAGCACGTCGCGCATGAAGCCGCTGTCCAGCACCGCCGGGTGGAAGGCGTCCTCCAGACGCCCGACGTGGGCGAGCGCCTGCTCGACCGCCTCCAGTTCGACATCTGTGAAGCCGACGCCCCGCAGCGCCGTGTGGTCGAGCCCGGGCGCGCCGGCCAGGGTTCGTCGGCCAAGGAGCCAGCGTTCCGCCGCCTCGACGTCGCCGCCCTCCCGCGCGATGGCCGCCGCGAGGGACGGCCGCAACCGCAGCGCCGTCTCCCCGTCGCCGGTCTGGAAGATCTCCAGCGCGCCGAGCCCGGACGAGCCGATGCGCAGGGTGGCTTCCGGATCCTCGACGAACAGGGTCGGGGCTCCTCCCGCCTCCGAGACCAGCTGCGCGAGGCGCGCCGCGGCGGCCTCGGCGTCGGCCGCTCCGGTCGCGAGCAGGTGGTCCGCCAGCCCGCCGACGCCGATGGCGCAGGCCCCGGGCGAGGCGGCCAGCGCCCGCGCCCAGAGGTCCGCCTGTCGCCGCAGGCCTGCCTCAAAGGCCGGGCCGAGCAACTCGGACAGCCGCGGCGCCGAAAGCAGGACCGCAGGCGCGCGGCTCGCCTCGACCACAGCTTCCGCAGTGGCGGGGTCGAAGGTCACGATCAGGTCGCCGTCGACAGCCGCCGCGGCCGCCAGCTGCGCCTCCGGCCCCCCGGACGCGACGAAAGCCCTGTCCGCGATCGCCACCAAGGGGGGCGGCGTGGTCAGTTCCGGCGGGGTTATGTCGCCGTGATCCCCGGCTGCGGCGCGGAGGATGTCGAGGTCGACGGCTCCTGCGGCCCGGGCGGCGCGGGCGGCGCGGGCGAGGGCGGGGTTGCGCGACGGGTCCCGACAGTCCGCCGGCGAGCCGCTGCAGCGTGCGACCGCCTCGGTCACGGCGCCCAGGGCGTCCGCGGTCGCGCGGACCGCCGCTGTAGCGATCCGGAGGCCACGCCGGCGAGCGCCGTCCGCCGCCAGCACCCCGGCCGTCGCCGGGTCGGCGAGCTGCAGCGGCGGGCGGGGGTCGATGGGGCGCGCCCGGGCCGGGCTGGCCACGCCCAGCAGGAGCGCAGCGGCCAGTTCAGCCGTCTCCGCCGGCGGACGGCCCAGGCCGGCCGTCCAGGCGCCCACGGCGGCCGAGAGCGGGTCCGCGCCGTCCAGCGGGAGGCCGGCGTCCGCCGCCCAGTCCAGCCAGGCCTCGATCTGGACATCCGTCCAGCTTTCCGGGGCGCGCACCGTCATCACCTGCGCGCCGCGCTCGATCTCGCGCGGCGGCCGGGGGGTGTCGCCGAGCAGGGCGGCGAGGGAGGTGGACTGGCGCATGACGGCGTCTCGATGCGGCGGTTCGCCAAGGCTAGCCGCGCAGCAACCGGTTCCGCAATAAATCTGGCGTGGATTGTCGGGCTTACCCCCAACATGTTGAGTGCGATCGCGCCGCGAGCGTGCTGGACGCGACCGCTGCGGGTTTCTATGATCAGCGCCGCTGACGCCGGGCGTTCCGGCCGATCCGAATCGAGTGGATTTCCCGACGTGCTAGGCAAGATTTTCGGGTGGTGGGACGGCGCCACCATCGGCACCCTGTTCACCATCGCCAAGCGCGGCCAGCTGGTCGGGACCGACGAGTTCGGCAACCGCTACTACCTGTCGCGGGACAATACGAGCTACGACGGCCGCCGGCGGCGCTGGGTCGTCTACAACGGCTACGCCGATGGATCGAAAGTGCCGCCGGACTGGTACGGCTGGCTTCACTACACCGTCGATGAGCCGCCGACCGAGCGGCCGCTGCCGCGGAAGTCCTGGGAGAAGGACTACCTGCCCAACCTCACCGGCACGCCGATGGCCTGGCGCCCCAGGGGATCGCTGGCGGCGGAGGGCGTGCGCCCGGCGGCGACGGGCGACTACGAGGCCTGGAAACCCGAATGAGGCTTCGGCGGGCCCTGCTGGTTGCGATCACGTCCGCCGCGGCGCTCGGCGCGGGCGGGGTGATCGCGTCCGCGCTGAACGACCTCCCGCAGGACGCCCGCCCGGTGCAGGACCCGACCGCCGAACTGAACAGCCAGCCGGCGGCGCAGCCGCCGAGCCAACCCGTCGTCGTGCCGCCCCGCGAACCGGCTCCCGAAGCCGCGCCCGCCCCGGTGGTGCCGATTCCGATCACGCCGCCGAATCCCTCCGTCGTGGTGGTTCCCGAGGCAGAAGAGGTTTCGCCGACGGAAGACGAGGCGGCCGCCGCCGAGCAGGCGGAAGTCGTCGCGGCCCCCGCAGAAGCGGAAAAGGCGGCGGAACCCGCTCGCCGCCAGCGCGGGCGCGTCGCCATCGTCGAGGCCGTCGACAAGATCACCGCCGAGACCATGCGTTTCGCGGTGGAGGTGGGCGGTCGTCCCGTCCGCTTCGCGGACTCCCTGATCGTCTCCGCCCGCGCCTGCGAGGTGTCGACGCCGGAAGAGGTCGTCCCCGACGCCATCGCCTATCTCGAGTTCCGGGTTCAGCCTCGCGGCCTGCTGCAGGCGTCTGAGCCGAGGGAGATCTTCCGCGGCTGGATGTTCGCCTCGTCGCCGGGGGTGAACGGACTTCAGCACCCGATCTACGACGCCTGGGTGGTGGGCTGCAGGGCGTAGGCCACGGCCTCTGCTCCGGTCATGGGAACTGCCAGACCAGCCGCATCGGCATGCAGGGCGCGCGCCGCCCGCAGCTGGCGCAGATAGGCCGCCCGGGAGACCTCCACCGCGCCGAACTGGCCGAGATGTTCGGTCATGAACTGGGCGTCGAGCAGCCGCCATCCGCCGCGCCTGAGCCGCGCGACGAGGTGCACCAGCGCCACCTTGGAGGCGTCCCGTTCGCGGCTGAACATGCTCTCGCCGAAGAAGGCGGCGCCGAGTGTGACGCCATAAAGGCCCCCGACCAGGCGCTCGTCGCGCCAGCATTCGATCGAATGGGCCTGGCCGCGGGCGTTGAGGGCGGCGTAGAGGCGGCGGATCGGGCCGTTGATCCAGCTGTCTTCGCGCCCGGGGGCGGCGGCGGCGCAGGCGTCTACCACGGCGTCGAATGCGGTGTTGACCCGAATGTCGAACGGCTCCGCGCGCACCGTGCGGCGCAGGCGGGTCGGGACGTGGAAGCCGTTCAGCGGGATGACGCCGCGCCGGTCGGGCTCGACGAGGAAGACCCGTGGGTCGTCGCGCGCCTCGCCCATCGGGAAGACGCCGGTGGCATAGCAGTGGAGCAGTTCGTCCGGACCGAACCGGCCGAAGGGGAGGCTGGCGCTGAAGCCGGGCTCCTCCACCGCCGTCAGGCTTCGTCCTTCTGGCGTCTCGCCCAGTTCTCGAGCCAGTGGATGTCGTAGTCGCCGGACAGGATGTCCGGCTCCTGCAGCAACTTCTGGAACAGCGGGATGGTGGTGTCGACGCCGCCGACGACCATCTCGTTGAGGCTCCGCTTCAGGCGGGCCACGCACTCCTCCCGGTCGCGACCGTGCACGATCAGCTTGCCGATCAGGCTGTCGTAGTAGGGCGGGATCGAATAGCCGGCGTAGATGGCGCTATCCAGACGCACGCCCAGGCCGCCGGGGGCGTGGAAGTCGTTCACCGTGCCGGGCGAGGGGGTGAAGGTCTCGGCGTTCTCGGCGTTGATTCGCACCTCGATCGAGTGGCCCTCGAAGTGGATGTCGTCCTGGGTGAAGCTGAGCGGCAGGCCGGCGGCGATGCGGATCTGTTCGCGCACCAGGTCGACGCCGGTGATCATTTCCGTCACCGGATGCTCGACCTGCAGGCGGGTGTTCATCTCGATGAAGAAGAACTCGCCGTCCTCCCAGAGGAATTCGATGGTGCCGACGCCGAGGTAGCCGATCTTGCGAATGGCCTCGGTGACGGTGCGGCCGATGGCGGCGCGCTCTCCCGCCGACAGGGCGGGCGAGGGGGCTTCCTCGAGCACCTTCTGGTGGCGGCGCTGCAGCGAGCAGTCGCGCTCGCCCAGGTGGACCACATTGCCGTGGCTGTCGGCGATCACCTGGATCTCGATGTGGCGCGGCTTCTGGAGATAGCGCTCCATGTAGACGGCGCCGTTGCCGAAGGCGGCCTTGGCCTCAGACTGGGCGGTCTGCACCGCCTCGGTCAGGTTCTCGGGCGCAAGGGCCACCTTCATGCCGCGCCCGCCGCCGCCCGCCGCCGCCTTGACGATGAGAGGGAAGCCGATCGCCTTCGACGCCTTGATCGCGGCATCGACCGTCTCGACCTCGCCCTCGGAGCCAGGGACCACCGGGATGCCGGAATCCTTCGCGGTCTGCTTGGCGGTGATCTTGTCGCCCATGATCCGGATGTGCTCCGGCCGGGGTCCGATGAAGGTCATGCCGTGGGCTTCGACGATCTCGGCGAAGCGGGCGTTCTCGGACAGGAAGCCGTAGCCCGGGTGGATGGCCTGGGCGCCGGTGATCTCGGCGGCGGCGATGATCGAGGGGATGTTCAGATAGGACTTCGCCGCCGGAGCCGGGCCGATGCAGACGCTCTCGTCGGCGAGCCGCACCCACATGGCGCCGCGGTCGGCCTCGGAGTGCACGGCGACGGTGGAGATGCCCATCTCCTTGCACGCCCGATGAATCCGCAGGGCGATCTCGCCGCGGTTGGCGATGAGGACCTTGGTGAACATGGCTTACGCCTCGAGCAGGACGAGCGGTTCGCCGAACTCGACCGGCTGGGCGTCGCCGACCAGCACCTCGGCCACCACGCCGTCGCGCGGCGCCTGGATCGGGTTCATGGTCTTCATCGCCTCGACGATGAGCAGGGTCTGGCCCTTCTTCACCTTGTCGCCGGGCTGGACGAAGGGCGGCGCCTCGGGGGCAGGCTGCAGATAGGCGGTGCCGACCATCGGCGACTTCACCTCCTCGCCGGCGCGGGCGACGATGGTCGCCGGATCCGAAGGCATGGCGCCGGCCGCAGGCGCGGCGGCGGGAGCGGCGTGGGCGACGGGCGCCGGAGCGGCAGCGTAATGCACCGGCGCGGCCGAGACGGTCACCTCGCGCTTCACCTTGATCTTCAGATCGTCCTTCTCGACCTCGATCTCGGTCAGATCGGTGTCGTTGAGGATGTCGGCGAGCTGACGCACCAGGCCGGCGTCGATGCCGCTGTCGTCGTTCTTCAGCCGGGGGGTCTTGTCGGACATTGGCGTCTCTCGTCCCTGTCTATATCGAACGGCCCGCGGACCGGCTGCGTTCCTGCACCAGGCCGAGGGCGGCCTTGACGGCCAGTTCGTAACTCACCGGGCCGAAGCCCGAAACCACGCCGGCGGCGACCGCCGACACATAGGAGCGGTGCCGGAGGCGCTCGCGCGCCGCCGGATTGGAAAGGTGGCACTCCACGATCGGAATCGTCAGCGTCTTCAGCGCGTCCAGCAGGGCCACCGAGGTGTGGCCGTAGCCGGCGGGGTTGATCACGAGGGCGTCGGCCTTCGTGCGCGCCTCCTGGACGTGGTCGATCAGCTCGCCCTCGTGGTTGGTCTGGCGGAACACGACCGTCGCGCCGGCGGCGGCGCGCTCGCAGCGCGCCTGCACATCGGCGAGGGTCTCTCGGCCATAGATCTCCGGCTCGCGCACCCCAAGCAGGTTGAGGTTGGGGCCGTTCAGGACGTAGAGGACGGGGCTGTCGGGCATTCGCTCGCGGAAGATGGCGTCCGACCGGAATCGGTCCGGCCTTTTAGCTGAGGCGTCGCGGCAAGCAAGCCGGACGCAGAGGAGATTGACGTAGCGTCATGCGCATCCAGGTCAACGGCGAACCTTTCGACACCTCCGCCGCCACGGTGCTGGCGCTGGTCGAGGCGCTGGGGCTGGACGTGCGCAAGGTGGCCGTGGAGCGCAATCTGGAGATCGTGCCGAAGTCGCTGCACGGCGCCACGCCGGTGGCCGAAGGCGACCGCTTCGAGGTGGTGCAGTTCGTCGGCGGGGGCTAAACCAGCGGCCGCGACCATCTCGCCCTTTCGCGGGGCCCCGGCGCGGGGCTAGAAGCCGGTGCATGAGCGCCCAGACCGACACCGCCTCCGACACCTGGACCGTCGCCGGACGGACCTTCTCCAGCCGGCTGATCGTCGGCACCGGCAAGTACGCCGACTACGCCCAGAACGCTGCGGCGGCCGAGGCGGCGGGGGCGGAGATCGTCACCGTGGCCCTGCGGCGGGTGAACCTGTCGGACCCGTCGCAGCCGATGCTGGTGGATTACGTGAAGCCGGACCGTTTCACCTTCCTGCCCAACACCGCCGGCTGCTTCACGGGCGAGGATGCGGTGCGCACCCTGCGGCTGGCGCGCGAGGCGGGCGGCTGGTCGCTGGTCAAGCTGGAGGTGCTGTCGGACACGCCGCACCTGTACCCCGACATGGTCGAGACCCTGCGCGCGCTGGACCTGCTGGTGAAGGACGGCTTCGACGTCATGGTCTACTGCACCGACGACGTGGTCATGGCCAAACGGCTCGAGGAGGCCGGGGCCGCGGCGATCATGCCGGCGGCGGCGCCGATCGGGTCGGGCCTGGGCGTCCAGAACCGGGTCAACATCCGCCTGATCGTCGAGCAGGCGAAGGTGCCGGTGCTGGTCGACGCCGGCGTGGGCACGCCGTCCGACGCCACCCTGGCCATGGAGCTGGGCTGCGACGCGGTGCTGATGAACACCGCCATCGCCGGGGCGAAGGACCCGATCCGCATGGCGCGGGCGATGAAGCATGCGGTCATCGCCGGCCGCGAGGGCTATCTGGCCGGGCGGATGCCCAGGCGGATGTACGCCAGCCCGAGCTCGCCGATGGCGGGGCTGATTTGAGCGGACACCTCAATCCAGCTCTCCGTCACCCTCGGGTCGAGCCCGAAGGTGACGGAGGGGTGGGGAGCAAGTTGAACTGGTGAGTGGTGGAAGGCGGCCCGCTTGGCGGAATCCGCCGCCGGGGCTAGGACAGCGCTTCCTTCCCGAGAGACTTCCCCATGCACGACATCCGCGCCATCCGTGACAATCCCGACGCCTTCGTCGCGGGGTGGTCGTCGCGCGGGGTCGAGGACGCGCGGGCGATCGTCGACGAGCTGCTGAAACTGGATCGCGAGCTGCGTGCGGCGCAGACGGCGGGGCAGGAGGGGCTGGCGAAACGTAACGCCGCGTCCAAGGCCATCGGCGCGGCCATGGCGAAGAAGGACATGGCCGAGGCCGAGCGGCTGAAGGCCGAGGTGGAGAGCCTGAAGGGCGAGATCGCCGCCGCCGAGGAGACGGAGCGGGAGGTCGGCGGCAGGCTGCGCGACCTGCTGGCGGCGCAGAAGAACCTGGCGGCGGACGACGTGCCGGACGGCGAGGACGAAAGCGCCAACGTCGAGGTGAGCCGCTGGGGGACGCCGCGCGAAGGCGGACCGGCCAAGGACCACGCCGATCTCGGCGAGGCGCTGGGGCTGCTGGACTTCGAGGCGGCGGCGCGGATGTCGGGCGCGCGCTTCGCCGTGCTGAAGGGCGGGCTGGCTCGGCTGGAGCGGGCCGTCGGCCAGTTCATGCTGGACGTGCAGACCGGCGAGCACGGCTATCTGGAGGTCAATCCGCCGTATCTGGTGCGCGACGAGGCGATGTTCGGGACGGGACAGTTGCCGAAGTTCGAGGAGGATCTGTTCCGGGTCGGCGAGCACCTCCTCATCCCCACCGCCGAGGTCTCCCTGACCAATCTCGTCCGCGAGCAGATCCTGCCCGAGAGCGAGCTGACCACGCCGATCCGCTACACCGCCCTGACGCCGTGCTTCCGGGCCGAGGCGGGGTCGGCGGGGCGGGATACGCGCGGCCTGATCCGGCAGCACCAGTTCCACAAGGTCGAACTGGTCTCGATCACACGGCCGGAGGACAGCGAGGCCGAGCACGAGCGCATGGTGGGTTGCGCAGAGGCCATCCTGCAGCGGCTGGAGCTGCCCTACCGCAAGGTGCTGCTGTGCAAGGGCGACATGGGCTTCTCGGCCCGCAAGACCTACGACCTTGAGGTCTGGCTGCCGTCGCAGAACACCTACCGCGAGATCAGCTCGTGCTCGAACTGCGGCGACTTCCAGGCGCGGCGCATGGACGCGCGGTTCAAGCGGGACGGCGAGAAGAAGACCGAGTTCGTGCACACCCTGAACGGTTCGGGCCTGGCGGTCGGTCGCACGCTTGTCGCGATCCTCGAGAACTATCAGCAGGACGATGGATCGATCCGCGTGCCTTCGGCGCTGATTCCCTACACGGGCGGCGTCGAGCGGATCGCCGCTGATTGAACGGAAAGGAAAGAGGATGCGGACGCTTGCGATCATGGCCGGGGCGCTGGCCCTGTCGGCCTGCGGGACCATGGGCGGGAACACCGGCCCGGCGCCCGCGGGGCTGGACCTGTCGGGCGGGACCTTCACCGGCTGGGTGCGGGTGACCGGCGAGGAGTTCCAGCTGTTCGCCGAGCAGCGCGACCTGCGCAATCCGGGTTCTCGGGCGTGCGTGTCGGGCGCCCTGCCACGCAACGCCCAGCGGGCGTCGGGCGACATCTCCGGCTCGCAGGTCCGCTTCTTCGGCCGCACCATGGCGTGGAGCGAGCGCAACCAGGGGCAGACCCACGACTGGCAGGGTTCGAACATCACCAACGGCTGCCGCAAGGACGTGGTCATCCTCGCCGACCGGGTCGAGGTGGTGCGGTAGGGGAGGCTCGCCGTCCCCCACCGGCGCCCGCCCCGGCTCTGCAGGTTCTTCACAACGGACACGACGAGTCACAAAGGGCACGACGGGGCCGGTTCCTTCTGCGGCGCCCGCAGGGCGATGCGAGGATCGATTGCCGGCCTGCGGCCCGCGGGCGGGCGGGCTCCCCTGGTCCCGACGTGTTCGTCGTGATCCTTTGTGACCTTTGTGACGAACCTGGCCGACCCGACCGGGCGCACGGACCGGGCCGATTGCTTTTTTTCGGATGCGCCTCGCCGGTCTTCGGACTAGTCAGACCGCCATGCGAATCCTGCTGACCAACGACGACGGTATCGAGGCCGAGGGTCTGGAGTGTCTCGAACGGATCGCGCGGACCCTGTCGGACGACGTGTGGATCTGCGCGCCGCAGGTGGAGCAGTCCGGCAAGGGCCGGGGCATCACCCTGACCGAGCCGCTGCGCGTCAACCGGGTGGGCGACAAGCGATTCGCGGTGACTGGGACGCCGACCGACTGCGTGGTGCTGGCGGTCAACGACCTGATGCCGGAGAAGCCGGACCTGGTGCTGTCGGGGGTCAACCGCGGCCACAACGTCGGCGAGGACTGCTCCTATTCGGGCACGGTGGCGGGCGCCCTGCAGGGCATGGCCTTCGGCATCCGCTCGATCGCCCTGAGTCAGAGCCTCGAGCGCTTCCACGACGAGGTGCGGGCGCACTGGGAGACGGCGGAGGCCTTCGCGCCGGGAATCATCGAGCGGCTGCTGGAGCGGCCGTGGCAGGCGGGGGTGGTGATGAACCTCAACTTCCCGGCCCTGCCGCCGGCGCTGATCCGCGAGGTCGAGGTGACCCGCCAGGGCTTCCGCGACATCGGCGAGATGCACGCGGTCAAGCGCACCGACCTGCGCGGGCGGGACTACTACTGGATGAGCTTCCGCGGGACCAAGCAGGAGCACGCCGACGGCACCGACCTGCGGGCCATGGACGAGGGCCGCATCTCGGTGACGCCGCTGCACATCGACCTGACCCACATGCCGAGCGTCAACGACCTGAAGGGCATGCTGGGCGGCGCCCCGCCGAAGGCGAGGGCGGCGGCGTGAGGGCCGGGCCGGCCATGATTGCGGTGGCGGCCGGGATCGCCGGCTGTACCGCGCCGACCACGCGTCCGGGGTGGCTCGACCGGCCGTGGATCGATTCGGGCTGCGACGCCGCCGGCTGGTGCCGGCTGCGGGGCCGGCTCGAGATGCCGCGCGTCGACGGCTCCACGCGCGGCCGGCTGCGGCTCGACGACGGAACCTGCCTGCCGGTCGATCTGACGGGCCGGTTCGTCCGCGCCGCCGGACACTGGGACGGCCGCTGGGTCGCGGTGCGCGGAAGGGCCGTGCCGCTCGCGGCGGTGGGCACCGCGGAGGTCGAGGGCTGCTCTTCCGATCGGCTGCTCTACGTCGACCGGCTCTCGCTGAAGGTGGCGCGATGAAGCTGCACGACGACCGGGCGGGGCGGCTGATCCTCGGGCTGCGGCAGCAGGGGGTGACCGACCCGCGCGTGCTGGCGGCGATGGAGTCGATCGACCGCTCGGTGTTCGTGCACGAGAAATTCCTCGACCAGGCGTGGGACGACAAGCCGCTGCCGATCGACTGCGCCCAGACCATCAGCCAGCCCTACATCGTCGGCCTGATGACCCAGGCGCTGGACGTGCAGCCGCGTCACCGGGTGCTCGAGATCGGCACCGGCTCCGGCTACCAGGCGGCGGTGCTGAGCCGGCTGGCGCGCTACGTCTATTCGGTCGAGCGCTACCGCAGCCTGCTGACCGAGGCGGAGGGGCGGCTGCGCCTGCTGGGCATCGACAACGTCATCACACGCCACGGCGACGGGGGCCTCGGCTGGCCCGAGCAGGCCCCGTTCGACCGCATCATGGTCACCGCCGCCGCGCCCGGAGAGCCAACGGAGCTGCTGCACCAGCTGAAGCCGGGCGGCATCCTCGTCGTGCCGGTGGGCCGCACCTCGGTGCAGATGCTGCATCGCTACGTCGGCCAGGACGACGGGAGTTTCCGCCGCGAGAGCCTCGCGGAGGTCAGGTTCGTGCCGCTGGTGGAGGGGATGGCGAAGGAGGGATGAGGGTAGGGACCAGGGGGTAGGGAATAGGGATTAGGAGCCAGGGACAGCCTCGGGATGCGACCCGGAGCTAGAACTGACCTCCTGCGACATCCGCAATCCTTCCCTAATCCCTGCCCCCTAATCCCTATTCCCTTCTCATTAACCTTCCCGCCCAACTTTGGCGCGGTTCGCGGGCCAGGGTGGCCGGCAGGCGGGACGTGGATTCGGGAGCGGGCGAATGGACTGGATGACGGCGGGACGACGGGCGGCGCTGGCGCTGGGCGCGCTGATGACGCTGGCGGCGTGCTCGAGTTATCCGGACGCGCCGCGCTATCCCATCTACGCCGGCGCGGCGCCGCCGGTGAGCCGGGCGCCCGCCTATCCGGCCGCGCCGACCGCCCCCGCGCCCTCGGGCGAGGACGGACGCAGCCCCGCCAATGCGGCCGCCGAGGCGCCGCCGTCGACGGCCGCGGCCGTGGAGATCGAGGGCGGGGCGCTGGATGCGCCGGTTTCGACCGGTCCGGGCCGCGCGCCCGCCGCCGGACCGGCCTCCGAGGGCTTCGCCGCTCCGCCGCCGCCGGCCGGTTCGGTCGCCACGGTCGCCGGGGCCAGCTATGTGATCCAGCCGGGCGACACCATCTCGGGCGTCGGCCGTCGCTTCCAGACCCCGGTGCAGGTGCTGATCGACCTCAACGGCCTCGGCCCGCGGGCGGACATCTCGCCGGGCCAGCGGCTGGTCCTGCCGCAGGGGGCCGTCGACATCGGCGGCGACCCCTACGCCACCGGTCCCACGCCGGAGGGGATGAGCACGCCGGAGGGCGTCCCGCCTCCGCCGCCCCCGCCGCCTCC
>MGLK01000003.1:238351-256782 GCA_001794825.1 Caulobacterales bacterium RIFCSPHIGHO2_01_FULL_70_19
CCGCGCCGCCCGGCGCCTCGAGCGTGGTTCTCGACTGGCCGGTCCGCGGCGAGATCGTGCGCCGCTTCGGCCCGGTGGGCTTGGGCGAGCGCAACAACGGCATCAACATCGCCGCGCCGGAAGGGGCGGAGGTCCGGGCCGCCGCGGCCGGACGCGTCGGCTATGTCGGCGACGACCTGGCCGGACAGGGGCTGACGGTGCTGATCGTCCACCGCGAGGGCTGGCGCACGGTCTACGGCCACCTCGGCTCGGAGACGGTGCAGGACGGCCAGGACGTGCAGGCGGGCCAGGTCATCGGCACGGTCGGCACGACCGCCGGCGACGGACGGCCGTCGATGCATTTCGAGACCTGGCGGATGCAGGGCGACGAACCGAACGCCGTCGACCCGCTGGGCGTGTTGCCGCGATAGCGCAGCCGTGGACGCGCGCGGCGCGTCGCGTTGCAAAGTCGGGCGGCGCGCCCTAGGTTCCGCGCCTCATTTTCCGGGGGCGCCGCCGTGAACCGGCCGGCCCGATCAAGGACGTATCGATGACTGCTGCCGACGGCGGCCTGATGGCCATTATCGTGAACTTCCTGCCCTTCGTGGCGATCTTCGTCCTGTTCTATTTCCTGATGATCCGCCCGCAGCAGAAGCGGATGAAGGAGCACCGGGCGATGATCGAGGCGATCAAGCGCGGCGACACCGTGGTGATGTCCAACGGCATGATCGGCAAGGTCACCCGCGTCGAGAACGAGGAAGCCATGGTCGAGATCGCCCAGGGCGTGAACGTCCGCGTGGTCAAGGCGATGGTCTCGGAAGTGCGCAACCGCACCGCCGTGGCCGCCAACGACTCCAAGGCCTGAGCGGCCGCCTGAAAGGTTCGGGACAGCCCGCATGGTCCATCTGTCGCGCTGGAAGGTCATCCTTCTCGCAGTCACCCTCGCCCTCGGGCTGCTGTTCTCCTACGCCAACGCCCTGAGCCCGGCGCAGCGCGAGGCCCTCCCGGGCTGGCTGCCGAAGCCGACCCTGAACCTCGGCCTCGACCTGCAGGGCGGCTCCTATCTGCTGCTGCAGGTGGACGTCGACGCCATGCGCGAGAAGCGCCTGCAGAACCTGAGCGAAGACGCCCGCCAGGTGCTGTCCGAGGCGCAGATCGGCGTCGCCGGCATCGCCCGCGACGGCAACGGCGTGATCGTCACCGTGTCCAATCCGCAGCAGACCAACGCCGCCGTGGACGCCCTGCGCCGGCTGCTCGCCACCGGCGTCGGCCTGGTCTCCGACCGGACCGTCAACCGGCTCGGCGACGACCGCATCCGCTATGCCTACACCGACCAGGCGCTGGCCCAGATGGGCCCGACGGCGGTCGAACAGTCGATCGAGGTGGTGCGTCGCCGCATCGACAGCCTGGGCACGCGCGAGCCGTCGATCACCCGCCAGGGGGCTGACCGCATCGTGGTCCAGGCCCCGGGCGAGAGCGACCCGACCCAGCTGGAGCGGGTCATCGGCCAGACGGCGCAGCTGACCTTCCAGATGGTGGACGTCGAGAACTCCCTGCAGGAGGCGCTGGCCGGCGCCGTGCCGCCGGACGCCGAGGTGCTGTTCGGCGAGGACGGCACGCCCTACCTGGTCAAGCGCCGGGTGATCGTCTCGGGCGAGAACCTGGTCAACGCCAACGTCACCACCGACCAGAGCAACCGCCCGGCGATCGGTTTCCGCTTCGACGGCCAGGGGGCCCGCCGCTTCGGCGAGACCACCGCCGCCAACATCGGCAAGCCGTTCGCCATCGTCCTCGACGGCAAGGTGATCTCGGCCCCGCGCATCAACAGCGCCATCACCGGCGGCCAGGGGATCATCGAGGGCAGCTTCACCATCGCCTCGGCCTCCGAACTGGTGAACCTGCTGAACGGCGGCTCGTTGCCGGCCCCGCTGACCGTGGAGGAGCGCCGCAGCGTCACCGCCTCGCTGGGCGCCGACGCCGTGCGCGCCGGCCAGATGGCCACGCTGATCGCCTTCATCGGCGTGCTGGTGTTCATGGTCCTGTCCTACGGCCTGCTGTTTGGCGGGATCTCGGTCGTCGCCCTGCTGATGAACGGCCTGCTGATCATCGCGGCGATGTCGCTGACCGGCGCCACCCTGACCCTGCCGGGCATCGCCGGTCTGATCCTGACCTTGGCCATGGCCGTGGACGCCAACGTGCTGATCTACGAACGCATGCGTGACGAGGCCAATGCCGGCCGGTCGCCGATCGCGGCCATGGACGCCGGCTTCAACCGGGCCATGGTGACCATCGTCGACGCCAACCTGACCACCATCCTGGCGGCGCTGATCATGTTCTGGTTCGGGGCCGGGCCGGTGCGCGGCTTCGCCTGGACCCTGTCGATCGGCGTCGTCACCTCCGTGTTCACCGCCGTCCTGGTCACCCAGGTCCTTCTCGCCTTCTGGTTCCGCGTGGCGCGGCCGAAGAAGCTGCCGATCGCGTCGTGAGGTCGCCCATGTCCCGCTTCTGGCCCCTCATCAAACTGCTGCCGATCAAGACGAACTTCCGGTTCGTCCGCTACGCCAAGCTGTTCGGATCGCTGTCCGTGCTGCTGGTGATCGCGTCGGTGTTCTTCACCGTCTGGCCCGCCGACAACAAGTGCGGCGGCCTGACCTGCGGCGTCGACTTCCTCGGCGGCAACCTGATCGAGATGTCGACCGCGCCCGAGCCCGTCGATCTCGCCGAGATCCGCGCCAGCCTGAATCAACAGGGCGTGCCCGACGCCCAGGTGCAGAGCTATTCGGTGCCCGGTTCGGACCCGACAGGCCGGTTCCACGCGATGGCGAAGTTCGGCAACCTCGAAGGCGTCACCGCGGGCGAGACCATCAACCGCGTCAAGGCCGGCCTGACCGAGGACCTGGGTGCGGTGCAGTTCACCCGCACCGAGGCCGTCGGCGCCGCGGTGTCGGGCGAGTTGCTGCAGAACGGCGTCATGGCCCTGCTCGTCGCCATCGTCCTGATGCTGGTCTACATCTGGTTCCGGTTCGAGTGGCAGTTCGGCCTCGGGGCCGTGATCGGCCTGTTCCACGACGTCATCCTGACCTTCGGCCTGTTCGCCCTGACGGGGATGGAGTTCAGCCTGACGGCGGTGGCCTCGATCCTGACCGTGATCGGCTATTCGATGAACGACACCGTCGTCGTCTATGACCGCATCCGCGAGAACCTGCGCAAGTACAAGAAGATGCCCCTGGGCGAGCTGATCGACCTGTCGATCAACGAGACCCTGTCGCGGACGATCATGACCGGCGTCACCGCGCTGTTCGCCCTGACCGTCCTGGCGGTGCTGGGCGGCGGACCGCTGCAGCCGTTCGCCATCGCCCTGATCTTCGGCATCGTGGTCGGCACCTATTCGTCGGTCTACGTCGCCGCGCCCGTGCTGCTGCTGTGGGGCGTGAAGCGGGGCGGCCCGGACGAGATCAAGCCGATCAAGCTGGGCATGGCCTCGCGGCCGTAGGGCGGCGAAAGCCCCTACATTCTTTCGGTGTTTGTCTGTGGAGCGCGGCTGTAAGGTCGCGCTTCATTGATTCACGACGCCCGGGGAGGGGCGGCCGCCATGTTCGCCAGACTGCTTTCCAACTTCCGCACCACCATCCTGCTGAGCCTCCTGCTTGCGGCGGTGATGATCTACGCCTTCGGCCAGCTGGCCCCGGGCGGCTACGACCTCGGCTTCTGGCAGGCGGCGTTCCGCTGGCTGCACGTCGTGGCCGGCATCCTGTGGATCGGCTTGCTGTACTATTTCAACTTCGTGCAGATCCGCGTCATGCCGGCGATCCCGGCCGAGTTGAAGCCGGCGATCGGCAAGCACATCGCCCCCGAGGCGCTGTTCTGGTTCCGCTGGTCGGCGCTGGCCACGGTGCTGGCGGGCCTGGCGGTGATGTTCGCGCGCGGCCACGCCTACGCCATGGAGGTGCTGAGCTTCGGCCTAGCCGGCGGCATGGTCGAGGGCGACCAGCAGTTCGCCCTGATGGGCATCGGCGTCTGGCTGGCCATCGTCATGTTCCTCAACGTCTGGGGGATCATCTGGCCGAACCAGAAGCGGGCGCTGGGCATCGTTCCGGCCGACGACGACGCCAAGGCGAAGGCGGCTCGAATCGCCATGCTGGGCAGCCGCACCAACCTGCTGCTGTCGCTGCCGATGCTGACCTCGATGGCCATGTACCAGACGCTGTTCGGCTGACCGGACGCGGGAGGGCGACCGACGGGCCGGGGAGGGCGACCTTCCCGGCCTTTCGCGTTATGGGGCGCGGATGACCGATCTCGACGCCCAGGTCCGCGCCGCCGACCCCGATCGCTGGCTGTCCAGCCGCTTCGTCGCCGACGAACAGGCGCGCGCCGATCTGATCGCCCTGTACGCCTTCGAGGCCGAGCTGGCCTCGATCCCGGCCAAGGTCAGCCAGCCGCTGCTCGCCGAGATGCGCCTGACCTGGTGGGCCGAGCAGATGGAGGGGGCGTTCGCCGGGACGCCGCGCAAGGGCCATCCTGTGCTTGAGGCGCTGGCCGGCGCGGCGGAGCGGCGCGGCCTGGAGCGACCCTGGGCCGACGCCCTGATCGAGGCCCAGGTCGATCGCGCCCACCGGCGACCGCACGAGCTGGAGGCCCTGTTCGTCGGCCCCGCCCAGGCGGCGGCGCGCGTGCTGGCGGGGCACGGACATGAAGCCGCCGTGGCCCCGGCGGCGCGGGTGTGGGGACTGACGTTGACGGGAAGGGCGGACGAGGCGGCGGCGTTGCGGCCGGCGGCGAACGCGGCGCTGAAGGCCCTGCCGCCCGCGGGCTTCCCGGCCGTGGCCCATGCGGCGCTGCGCGATCCGGACGCGCCCGAGCCGCTGAAGCGCTTGCGGCTGGTGTGGGCCGTGGCGAGGGGGCGGATCTAAGTCCGCAATTGCCTGTCGGTACGGAGGCTGACATATCCGATCGTCGGATTCCCCGATTTTCGGCCCTTCCATGCTGACCCCCGTCGCACTCGCAGCCTCCGCCCTGCTGGGCCTTGCCGGCCCGGCGCAGAGCCCCTCTGTCGTCCCGGTCGAGGTCCGGGTCGCCAGCCCGCCGCAGACCGTGCGCGGCGAGGGCGTCCTGCATCGTCTGTACGAACTGCGGCTCAGCAGCTTCGCGCCGCGGGAGGTGCGGCTGGAGGCGCTGCAGATCCTCGACCAATCCGGCGCCGAGCTGGCCCGGATCGAAGGCGAGGCGCTGGACCGGCTCATGGTCCAGCCGGGCGCGACCCCGGACGACCCGCGCGCCCTGCCGCCGGGCGGGCAGGCGATCCTCTACCTCGATGCGGCGACGTCCGACGGGGCGCCCAAGCCGACGGCCCTGTCCCACAGCCTGCGCTTCGCCGGAACCCGGCCGGATGCGCCGGTCGACCGGACGACGATCACCACGGCGGCCCAGCCGCTCTCGACCCGTCCGCCTGTTGTGCTGGAGCCGCCCCTGCGCGGCGCCGGTTGGCTGGCGGCCAACGCCCTGTCGAATGACGCCGACCATCGCCGGACCATGGTGGTGGTCGACGGGCAGGCGCGGGTCGCCCAGCGTTTCGCCATCGACTTCGTCCGCCTCGACGAACAGGGGCGCGCCTTCGTGGACGATCCGCAATCGAACGAGGCCTGGGTCGGATTCGGAGCCCCTGTTCTGGCGGGCGCCGACGGGGTGGTGGTCGCCGCCGTCGACACGCTGCCGGACAACACGCCCGGCGCGCCGCCGGCGGCGCCGATCAGCTTGCAGACGATCGGCGGGAACCACGTGGTGGTGCGATTGGAGGATGGATCGCACGTCTTCTACGGCCATCTGAAGCAGGGCAGCGTACGGGTGCGCGAGGGCCAGTCCGTGACGGCCGGGGAGGTGCTGGGCGCACTCGGCAATTCCGGCCAGTCCGACGCGCCGCATCTTCACATCCACGTCTCCGACGGGCCGTCCGCCCTCGGGGCCGACGGCCGGGCCTTCGCCTTCCGCCGCTTCGAGCTCCAGGGGCACGTCCCCTCGCTGGCCGTCCTTGAGACGGTCGAGGGGTGGCGGCGTGGGCCGGAGCCGCGTCGCGCCTTGGTCGAGGAACTGCCCGTGGACAACGCCGTCATCGACTTCGCGGACTGAACATCTCCGGGCGGACTTGCCTGGACCGGCGAAACAGGGCCCGCTGAGGACCCAGGACTCCGGAGAGACGCCATGACCCGCATGAAGACCCATCCCGAGCGGCACCGGGTGGCGCGCATCGGCTGGCTTCGGGCGGCGGTGCTGGGGGCCAATGACGGGCTGGTCTCGACCGCCAGCCTGGTGGCCGGCGTGGCGGCGGCCGACGGGGCGCGCAGCGCGGTGCTGATCGCGGGGGTGGCAGGCCTGGCGGCCGGGGCCATGTCGATGGCGGCGGGCGAATACGTCTCGGTGAGCTCGCAGTCCGACACCGAGAAGGCCGATCTGGCCCGGGAGACAGCCGAGCTGGCGACGGATCGCGAGGCCGAGGTCGAGGAACTGGCCGGGATTTACGCCGCCCGGGGCCTCGAGCCGGAGCTGGCGCGCGAGGTGGCCTTGCAGCTGATGGCGAAGGATGCGCTGGGCGCCCACGCGCGCGACGAGTTGGGCATCTCCGAGATATCCACCGCCCGGCCGATCCAGGCGGCCCTGACCTCGGCGGTGACCTTCGCCGCCGGCGCCGCCCTGCCGCTGCTGGTGGCCGGATTCGCCCCCGAGGCGGCGATCCTGTCCTGGGTCGTCGCGATCACCCTCGTGGGTCTGGCGGGACTCGGGGTGCTCGGGGCCAAGGCCGGCGGCGCGCCGCTCGCCCGCTCGGCCGGCCGGGTGCTGTTCTGGGGTGCTCTGGCGATGGGGGTGACGGCGGCGATCGGGCGATTGTTCGGAACCGTCGTGGTCTGAGGCGCTTGCGCTGGATCAACGATTGCGCTCCGGCGCCGGTGCAAGCTCGGCCGTGTTCATCAGGAGCCGCGCCATGAGCTTCCCCGTCGCGTCCGTATCGCCCCGCGCCTACAGCCGGCTGTCCATCGGTCTGCACTGGCTGATGCTGCTGCTGCTGGTCGCCGTCTATGCGACCATCCTGCTGCGCGAGGGCTATCCCCGCGGCAGCGAGATTCGCGAGGCGCTGAAAGCCTGGCATTTCAGTCTGGGCCTGACGGTGTTCGCCCTCGTCTGGGTCCGGGTGGTCGCGCGCCGGTTCGGCGGCCGCCGCCCGCCGGGGAGGAGCCTCGCCGACCGTGGCGCGGCCGTGGTGCACCTGGCGCTCTACGCCTTCATGATCGCCATGCCCCTGCTGGGCTGGCTGACGTTGAGCGCCGAGGGCGATCCGGTGCGCCTTTTCGGCCTCTCCCTGCCGCCGCTGACCGGGCCGAACGAGGCCCTGGCCGGACAGACCGAGGAGATTCACGAGACGCTGGGGACCATCGGCTACTGGCTGGTCGGCCTGCACGCCGCCGCCGCCCTGGCGCACCACTATGTGCTGCGCGACGGGACGCTGCGGCGGATGACCGCCTGGTGATCAGGCGGCGGGCCGGGAGCTGTTCTGAGGTATGGCCGCCCGGCTGACGGACACGATCAGAGGCAGGTGATCGGAGCCAATGCCCGGGCCGATCTCCGCCGACGCCTCGAGACCGGGCGTGACGAACGCGTGGTCGATCGGCAGGCCCAGAACCGGCAGGCTCGAGAACCAGGTGGATGCGCGGGCAGGGGATATCCGCGTCAGACGCCTTGAGAGTTCGCGCAGACGGACGGACCACGGCGTCGCGTTCATGTCGCCGACCACGACGCCCGCGCGCCCGTCCAGCGCGGCGGCTGCGCCCGCCAGCATCAACTCGCTCTCCGCGAGCCGACGGCGGCTCACGGCGACCGGAGGATGGAGAGCGGCGACCGTCAGTCCGTCCGCTTCCACGACCGAAACCGGATAGCTACCCGACGGGAGGTCGGGTTCCGCGCGTTCGATCAGGGGGCGCCGGCTGAAAATCGCGGCGCCGTGGCGACGCGGATCGTGGACCCCGTAGTGAAATGGGTAGTCTGCCAGAAGGCGGCGGGCGGCCTCCGGGGCAGGGGGCTCTCCAAGGATGACAAGGTCGGCTCCGCGCCTGCGCGCCAGTTGCGCCAGGCGCTCGGTCGCCGCGTCCGACTTGAAGACATTGGCCCAGACCAGAATCAGATCGGGCCGGTCCACCGGGCGCGGCGCTCGCGAGAAGAGCTCCGGCGTGCTCAGCAGGAGCAGGGCAAGGACCCCCGCGGCGAGGCCCGCAGTCCCGTATCGGCCGACGGTGAATGCGGCGGCCCCGAACGCGAGGATCAGTACGGCGATCTGGGGCCGGAGGTTGGCCAGCAGTTCAAGCGGCGCCGCCCGCACGTTCAACAGCGCCGGCAGAGCCGCCAGAAGAATGACGCCGCCGGTGATCCAGAACATGTCTCTCGCCCGCTCCATCCGTGAAGGCTAGACCGAGTCCCGCCACCGCTTCAGCGCCTCCAGCGCCCGCACGCTCATCAGCCGCTTCTTCGCCCGGCCGCGGTCCTTCGGCAGGATGCGGCGGCCTTCCTCGTCGACGCGCGGGGCCTCAAGCGGGGGGAGCAGGCCGTAATTGATGTTCATCGGCTGGAACTTCGAGCCCTCGAGGTGGCCGCCGGTGATGTGCTCGACGAGGGCGCCGATGGCGGTCTCCGGCGGCGGCGGAGCGAGGTCGCGGCCCAGCGCCTGGGCGGCGGCGAGGCGGCCGGTGAGCAGGCCCATGGCGGCGGACTCGACATAGCCCTCGACGCCCGTCACCTGGCCGGCGAAGCGCAGGCGGGGCAGGGCCTTCAGGCGCAGCTGGCGGTCGAGCAACTTCGGCGAGTTGAGGAAGGTGTTGCGGTGCAGGCCGCCGAGGCGGGCGAACTGGGCGTCCTGCAGGCCGGGGATCATGCGGAAGACCTCGGTCTGAGCCCCGTACTTCAGCTTGGTCTGGAAGCCGACCATGTTGAACAATGTGCCGAGGGCGTTGTCCTGGCGCAGCTGGACGATGGCGTGGGGCTTGACGGACGGGTCGCGCGGGTTGGTCAGGCCGACGGGCTTCATCGGACCGTGGCGCAGGGTCTCGCGGCCGCGTTCGGCCATCACCTCGATGGGCAGGCAGCCGTCGAAATAGGGGACGTCCTCCCACTCCTTGAACTCGGCTTTCGGGCCGGCCAGCAGGGCGTCGATGAAGGCGTCGTACTGATCCTTCGTCATCGGGCAGTTGACGTAGGCGGCGGCGTCGCCGCCCGGGCCGGCCTTGTCGTAGCGCGACTGGCGCCAGGCGATGTCGAAGTCGATCGAGTCGGCGTGGACGATGGGGGCGATGGCGTCGAAGAACGAAAGACTCTCCTCGCCTGTGGTCTTCAGGATCGCGTCGGCCAGGGCCGGGGAGGTCAGCGGCCCGGTGGCGACGATGACGTTGTCCCACTCTTCCGGCGGCAGACCGGCGATCTCCTCGCGGACGACGGTGACGAGGGGATGGGCTGACAGCTTCGCCGTCACGGCCGCCGAGAAGCCCTCGCGGTCGACCGCCAGCGCGCCGCCGGCCGGGACCTGGTGAGCGTCGCCGCAGGCCATGATGATGGAGTCGAGGGCCCGCATCTCGGCGTGGAGCAGGCCGACGGCGTTGTACTCCCAGTCGTCCGAGCGGAAGGAGTTGGAGCAGACCAGTTCGGCCAGGCCGTCGGTGTGGTGGGCGTCGGTCTTCACGCCGGGCACGCCGCGCATCTCGTGCAGGACGACGGGCACGCCGGCCGAGGCGATCTGCCAGGCGGCCTCGGAGCCGGCGAGGCCGCCGCCGATGACGTGGACGGAGGAGGGAGCTGCGTTCATGCCGGGCTTCTAGCCGCGTCCGGCCGCCGCGTCAGCCCGCCGCCGGCGGAAAGGGCTGGCGCACGGGCGCTCAATGGTTAAGGTTGGGACGGGGGCTGTACGATGAAGACATTCTCGATTTCAGACGCGATCGGCGAGGCGTTCCGGACCGGCTTCGGGCGGCCGGTGGCGACCACGGCCTGGGGACTGGTCCTGCTCGTGCCGGCCCTGATCGTGCTGGGTGCGGCCGTTCCGATGTTCAGCGAGCTGAGCGCCGCAGGGGCCTTTTCCGCCGGCGCCGATCCGGAGTCGCTGGAGGCGGAGCTCAGCTCGATCTGGCAGTTCCAGGTCTGGACGCAGCTCTCGAACCTGGTCCAGCTTCTGTCGGTCCTGCTGGTGACGACGGCGATCGGCCGGGCCGTGCTGTCCGGACGCCGGCGCGGCGACGGGGCGATGTTTCTCCGGGTCGGCATGGACGAGCTTCATGTGGCGGTCGTGGGGCTCGCGGTGGGAGTCGGCGCCGTACTCGCGCTCATCGTGGCCGTTTTGCTGGCGGTCGGGATCGGCTTCGCCCTGTGGCGGGTCGAGGAGCCGTGGCGGACCTTGAGCTTCATCGGGATGGGTGCGGTCGTCGCCCTCGGCTTCCTGCTGCTCTGGGGGCGGCTGGCGCTGATGGCCCCGGCCAGCCTGCGCTACCGGACCTTCGGCTTCGAGTCGGGCTGGAAGCTGGGACGGGGCCAGACCTGGCGACTGTTCGGCCTCCTGCTGGTGATGATCCTGGTCGCCCTGCTGGTTGCGGCCGTGCTGATCGTGATCGTGTTGATCGCCGCCCTGATCCTCGGGGCCGGCGTCGGGACGCTGGCGATGGAAGATCCGGAGGCCTGGGAGGCCTGGCTTGAAGGTCTGGTCCAGCAGCCGGTCTGGCTGATCGTCGCGGGCGTCGTTCTGCTCCTGCCGCTGGCGTGGCTGCAGGGCTTTTCGCAGGTGCTGATGACTGCGCCCTACGCCCGGGTGGTCGAGGTTATGGCCCGCGAACCGGCTCCGGCCGAGCCGATTTCCGCTGACACCGGGCTGGAGCCTCTCTAGACTCCCCACGGACTCAGAAGGGGCAAGTCATGGCGTTCTCGGCGACCGATGCGGTGTTCGAGGGGTTCCGGATCGTGCGGCGTCGTCCGGCGACGCTGGTCTGGTGGTCCCTGTTCTACATCGCGGCGATGGCGTTCGCGATGACGGTGATCGGCGGCAGCGTGATCCGCCTCGTCAACGCGGCCGAAGCCCTTGAGGCGGCCGGAACGCCGTCGGCCGAGGACTTCATGCCGATCCTGCAGCTGTACATGAGCGTCTTCGCCGTGGTGCTGCCGATCAGCCTCGCCGCCGGGGCCGTGGTCTATGCGGCGGTGTCCCGGGCCGTGCTGCGACCGGAGGAGAGTCGTTTCGGTTACCTGCGCTTCGGCATGGATGAGGTGCGGGTGTTCGTGGTGTCCGTCGCCCTTGCGTTGGCGTTCATCGCCCTGACCGGAGTGATGTTCATGCTCGTGGGCGTCGTCGGCGGCCTGGCCGCTTCCCTGGAAGCGCCGTGGCTGTGGCTGGTGGCGGTGCTGCTCGCGCTGGCCGCGGTCGCAGCCCTGATCTGGCTGGCGGTGCGGCTCTGCCTGGCGGTTCCGATCACCGTCGGCGAGCGACGAATCGCCATCCTCGATTCCTTCCGGCTGACCCGGGGTCGCTTCTGGCCGCTGCTGGGCATGGCGATCCTCGCGGGGGTGCTGAGCCTGGTGGTCGGCCTGCTCGGCTCGCTGGTGCTCACGCCGCTCCAGTTCCTGACCGGCGGCGTGACGCAGCTGCAGGACCTGGAAGGCGCGCCGCTGACGGAGATCCTGCAGACGGCCTGGCCGACGATTCTTGTGTGGATCGTGACCAACGCCGTCCTCTCGGCCCTGCAGGTGGCCGTGGTCTATGCGCCGTTTTCGGCCGCCTACCGCGAACTTGCGACAGACGGTTCCCGTCCCGCCTGAACCGGCGGCCCGCTCAGGCCCGCTTCTTCAGAGCCGCCACCCGCGCCTTGCGGCGGACCTCGTGCCGGTCCAGCACTTCCTTGAGGTACTTCCCGGTCCAGCTGGCGGGATTCTGCGCCACCTGTTCAGGCGTGCCCACGGCCACGATCTCGCCGCCGCCGTCGCCGCCCTCGGGGCCGAAGTCGAGCAGCCAGTCGGCCACCTTGATGACGTCGAGGTTGTGCTCGATGACGACGATGGTGTTGCCGGCGTCGACCAGTTCCTGCAGCACCTCCAGCAGCTTTCGGGTGTCCTCGAAGTGCAGGCCCGTGGTCGGCTCGTCGAGGATGTAGAGGGTGCGGCCGGTGGCGCGGCGCGACAGCTCCTTGGACAGCTTGACCCGCTGCGCCTCGCCCCCGGACAGGGTGGTGGCCGGCTGGCCGACCTTGACGTAGCCGAGGCCGACCCGCTCCAGCGTCAGCATCTTGTCGCGGATCGACGGCACCGCCTTGAAGAAGTTCGCCGCCTCCTCGACGGTCATGTCGAGTACGTCCGAGATGCTCTTGCCCTTGAAGACGATCTCCAGCGTCTCGCGGTTGTAGCGCTTGCCCTTGCAGACGTCGCAGGTGACGTAGACGTCCGGCAGGAAGTGCATCTCGATCTTGATGACCCCGTCGCCCTGGCAGGCCTCGCAGCGACCGCCCTTGACGTTGAACGAGAACCGTCCGGGGCCGTAGCCGCGGGCCTTGGACTCCGGAAGGCCGGCGTACCAGTCGCGGATCGGGCCGAAGGCCCCGGTGTAGGTGGCCGGGTTGGAGCGCGGGGTGCGGCCGATCGGCGACTGGTCGATGTCGATCACCTTGTCGAACAGCTCCAGCCCCTCGATGCGGTCGAAGGGCGCCGGGGCGTCCGAGGCGTTGTGCAGGCGGCGCGCCGCGGCCTTGTACAGGGTCTCGATGGTGAAGGTGGACTTGCCGCCGCCGGAGACGCCGGTGACGCAGGTGAACAGGCCGCCGGGGATCTCGCCGGTGACGTTCTTCAGATTGTTGCCGCGCGCGCCGGTGATCTTCAGAATCTTCTTGCGGTCGACGGGACGGCGGCCGTCGGCCGGCAGCTCGATCTCGCGTTCGCCGGTCAGGTACTTGCCGGTCAGCGAGTTCGGGTTGGCCATCACCTCGGCGGGCGTGCCCTGGGCGCAGACCTCGCCGCCGTGCACGCCGGCGGCGGGACCCATGTCGATGACGTGGTCGGCCGTCAGGATGGCCTCCTCGTCATGCTCGACCACCAGCACCGAGTTGCCGAGGTCGCGCAGCCCCTTGAGGCTGTCGAGCAGGCGGGTGTTGTCGCGCTGGTGCAGGCCGATCGACGGCTCGTCCAGCACATAGAGCACGCCGGTCAGGCCCGAGCCGATCTGGCTGGCCAGGCGGATGCGCTGGCTCTCGCCCCCCGACAGGGTGCCGGAGCTGCGCGACAGGTTGAGGTAGTCGAGGCCGACGTTGTTGAGGAAGCGCAGGCGGTCGTTGATCTCCTTCAGGATTCGCCGGGCGATCTCCATCTGCTTCTCGGTGAGCCGGCCCTCCAGCCCGGTGAACCACTCGTGCGCCGCCTTGATGGACAGCCAGCTGATCTCGGCGATGTCCTGACCGGCGACCTTGACCGCCAGGGCCTCGGGCTTGAGGCGCTTGCCGCCGCAGGCCTCGCAGGGGGTCTCGGACTGGAAGCGGCCCAGCTCCTCGCGCACCCAGGCCGAGTCGGTCTCGCGCCAGCGCCGTTCGAGGTTGGGCAGGACGCCTTCGAACGCCTTGGAGGTCTCGTACTTCCGGGCGTTGTCGTCATAGGTGAACCTGATCTTCTCGCCGCCGGAGCCGTGCAGGATCACCTGCTGCGCCGCTTCCGGCAGCTCGCGCCATGGCTTGTCCATCGAGAAGCCGTAGTGGCGGCTGAGCGACTGCAGGGTCTGGGTGTAGAGCGGCGACGGACCCCGCGACCACGGCGCCACCGCGCCCTTGTGCAGGGTCTTGTCGCGATCCGGCACCACCAGGTCGGCGTCGAAGGCCAGCTTGACGCCGAGGCCGTCGCACACCGGACAGGCGCCGAAGGGATTGTTGAACGAGAACAGCCGCGGCTCGATCTCGCTGATGGTGAAGCCGGACACCGGGCAGGCGAACTTCTCGGAGAAGACGATGCGTCGCGGCTGGCTCTCACCCTCGGCCACGTTCGCCCACTCGGCCACGGCGATGCCGTCCGCCAGGCCCAGCGCCGTCTGCAGGCTGTCAGCGTAACGGCCTTCCAGTCCCGGCTTGGTGACGATGCGGTCCACGACGATGTCGATGTCGTGCTTGAACTTCTTGTCGAGCGTCGGCGCATCCTCGATGGCGTAGAACTCGCCGTCGATCTTCAGGCGCTGGAAGCCCGAGCGCTGCCACTCGGCGATCTCCTTGCGGTACTCGCCCTTGCGGCCGCGCACGACGGGGGCGAGCAGCAGCAGGCGTTCGCCCTCGGGCAGGGCGGTCAGCTTGTCGACCATCTGGCTGATGGTCTGGCTCTCGATCGGCAGCCCGGTAGCCGGCGAGTAGGGCACGCCCACGCGCGCCCACAGCAGGCGCATGTAGTCGTGGATCTCGGTCACCGTGCCGACAGTGGAGCGGGGGTTCTTCGAGGTCGTCTTCTGCTCGATGGAAATGGCCGGCGAGAGCCCCTCGATCAGATCGACGTCGGGCTTGCCCATCAGCTCGAGGAACTGGCGGGCGTAGGCGCTCAGCGACTCGACGTAGCGGCGCTGGCCCTCGGCGTAGATGGTGTCGAAGGCGAGCGACGACTTGCCCGACCCCGACAGGCCGGTCATGACCACCAGCTTCTCGCGCGGGATGTCGAGATCGACGCCCTTGAGATTGTGCTCGCGCGCGCCGCGCACGCGGATGAAGTTGTGCTTTTCGGTCATGGAATCCGGGAACGCGGGGGAGCCGGAGCGGGCTCCGGCGCGACGCCGCTATATGGGGAGCAATTCGCCGGATTCAGCAAGAACATTGGGGGAACAGTGTGGCCGCCGGCGCGCCGCTGCTGACAGGAGGTGGCAGCAGGCCGCGGTCACCGCGCCGGCGACCCCGCCCCGGGCGGGCGGACGTAGCGGTCGCCCCGGCGCAGGAGCACGCCGTTGGCCCCGGCGACGCCGAGCTCCAGGCTTTCGGCGATGCGGCGCGCGCGCTCGATGAAGTGGTCGGCGGCGGCGGGCGGGCAGACCTCGGCGGCGGTCGCTTCGAACAGCTCCAGCCAGCGGTCGAAATGGGCGGCGTCGACCGGCAGGGGGAGGTGCTTCGGCATCGGCCGGCCGTGATAGACGCCGCTCATCAGGGCCACCGAGGACCAGAACAGCCGCATCTGTTGCAGGTGCGGCTCCCAGTCGGCGATGCGGGCGTCGAACACCGGGCCGAGCAGCGGGTCGGCGCGGACCTTGGCGTAGAAGGCGTCGACGAGGCGAGCGATCATCGGCTCGTCGATGCCGGTCCCGGCGCGGATCTGCTCGATCACGGCCTCGCGGCGGCTGGCCAGACCCTTGGGGGGCGACGCGGCGTTCCATGGCTCCGATGTAGGCTGCGAACGCGCGTGCGGCCAGCCGGGGCGGGAAGGTGCGACGACCTGGCACGACCTCGTGATCGCGCCTCGCGGGCGAAAGGGCTTGCACGTCCGCCGGCCGGCCCGCATCTTCAGCGCGTACGAGTGAACCGGCCCGGAGGCCCGACGAACATGATCAGCACGCTGGAAATCGCTGTCGCCCTTTCCGCTCCGCTGCTCGTGCTCGCCTATGTCATCCTCCAGCCCCGGCCGAAACCCGTCCGGATCCGCGCTCGCGACGCTCGACCGCGTCACCGCCCGCACGCCTGACGGCCGCACCCTCTTCGAAAACCTGAGCCTCGCCTTCGGGCGCGAGCGCACCGGCGTCGTCGGCCGCAACGGGACCGGCAAGACCACCCTGCTGCGCCTGATCGCCGGACTGGCCGACCCTTCCGAGGGGGCGGTCGCGCGCGTCGGAAGCGTGGGCTGGCTCGAGCAGCGGCGCGAGCCCGGACCCGGCGAGATCGTCGCCGAGGCCCTCGGCGTGGCCGCGCCGCTGGCGGTCGTGGCGCGGGTGCTGGCGGGGCAGGGCAGCGAGGAGGACCTCGCCGCGGCGGACTGGACGCTGGAGGGCCGCATCGAGACGGCGCTGGCGGACGTCGGGTTGCCGGACCTCGACACCTCCCGCCCCGTCGCCTCACTGAGCGGCGGCGAACAGACCCGGCTGCGGCTGGCTGGCCTGTTGCTGGACCCGCCGGACCTGTTGCTGCTCGACGAGCCGACCAACCACATGGACGCCGAGGGCCGGGCGCGCGTGGCCGAGGTGTTGGGCCGATGGCCCGGCGGGGTGGTGGTCGCCAGTCACGACCGGTCCCTGCTGCGCCGGATGGACCGGATCGTCGAGCTGTCCGGCCTCGGCGTCGCGACCTATGGCGGCGGCTACGATCTCTACGCCGGGCGGAAGGCGGCCGAGCGGGCGGCGGCGGAACGGGCGCTGGAAACGGCGGAGCGCGACGCCGACCGCGCTGCGCGCGACAACCAGCGGGCGGCCGAGCGCAGGGCGCGGCGCGACCGAACGGGGCGAGCCTTCGCCATGAAGGCCTCCGAGCCGAAGATACTGCTGGGGGCCATGAAGGAGCGGGCGGAGAACTCCGGCGAGCGCGAGGACCGGCTGGCCGAACGCCGGGTCGAGGCGGCGGCGGCGGACCTGGCCGCGGCGCGCGAGCGGGTCGAGCGGGTGCGGGCCATGGAAATTCCGTTGCCGTCGACAGGGCTCGCCGCTGGCCGAACGGTCGTGGCGCTGGACGGGGCGACCTGGACGACGCCGGAGGGTCGCCGCATCGTCGGGCCGCTCTCGATGCGCCTGACGGGGCCGGAACGGGTGGCGGTCGTCGGTCCCAACGGGGCCGGCAAGTCGACCTTGCTCAAGCTGATGGCCGGCGTACTGGCGCCGACGGAGGGACGGGTGGACCGCCCGGTCGCCTCGGCCCTGCTGGACCAGGAGGCGGCGTTGCTGCGGCCCGGCGAGAGCCTGCTGGCGGGCTACCGGCGTCTGAATCCGGAGGCGACGGCGAACGAAGCGTACGCCGCCCTGGCTCGCTTCCTGTTCCGCAACGCGGCGGCGGAGAAGCGGGTCGGGACGCTGTCCGGCGGCGAGCGGCTGCGGGCCGCGCTGGCCTGCGTCATGACCGGCGCCCGGCCCCCGCAGCTGCTGATTCTGGACGAGCCGACCAATCACCTCGATCTCGACTCGGTCGCGGCTGTCGAGGCGGCGCTGAGGGCGTGGGACGGTGCGCTGGTGGTGGTCAGCCATGATGCGGACTTCCTCGACGCGCTCGGCATCGGCCGCAGGCTGATGCCGGGTCAGCCCCAGGCGACGACCTCGCCCCGGCGGCGCGCCGCGGCCGGCGCGGGCTCGAGCACGATCGGTCTCGGACCCGGCCGACCGTAGAGCCAGCCCTGCCCGAAATCGACGCCAAGGGCGCCGAGGGCCGCGTCCTGCGCCTCGGTCTCGACCATCTCCGCCACCGTCGGCACCTTCAGCTCGCGGCACAGGTCGACGATTGCGGCGGCGAGCGTCCGCGCCCTCGGATCGGCGAGATTGCGCACGAAGGAGCCGTCGATCTTGACCAGATCGACGCCGAGGCGGCGCAGGTGGTCGAGCGAGGCCGCGCCGACGCCGAAGTCGTCGAGGCAGACGTGGACCCCGGCCGCGCGCAGGGCGGCCAGCCGCCGGTCGGCGGCGTCCACGTCGGCGAGCGCCGCCGTTTCGGTGACCTCCACCATCAGACGCGGGCGGAGCGTCGGGTCGAGGTCCGTCATGCGGAGCAGTCCCTGGACGTACCGGTCCGAGGCGAGGCTCAGGGCCGAGACGTTGACGGCGATCCGCGCCCGGGTCGAGCCGGCCCGTCGCAGTTCCAGCAGAGCCTGTTCGGCGACCGCGAGGTCGAAGGCTTCGGTCAGGCCCAGTTCCTCCGCCATCGAGATGCTCGCGGCGGGGGCGCGGTCCCCTCCGTCGAAGCGGACAAGGGCCTCGAAATGGTGCGGCGTCCGCGTCGCCAGCGACACGATCGGCTGATAGACGAGGGTGAAGTCGCGTTCGCGCACAAGGGTGCGGAACCGATCGGCCTCCCGCACCGTGCGCTTCAGTCGCTCGTCGAACCGCGCGCCCGCGGCGGCCCCGTCCTTCAGGCACTCATCAAGGGCGAGACGGAGTGTCCGGATGGCGACGGCGGCCTCCGCGTCCGCGAGTTCGCCCCGGCTGGTCAGCGGCGAGAGGTCCAGCCCCTCGGCGGCGCCGGCGGCGCGGACGATTGCGGCCAGGTCCTCGACATCGGTCGCAGAGCGCAGGACGGCGAACCGGTCCGCGCCGAGGGCGGCGGCGCTGGCGCCTTCCCAGGAGGCCGCTTGCAGCCGATCCCGGATGGTGGCGCTCGCCCGCTGGTGCGGCGGGTCCGGCGCGTCGAGACCGGGGACCTCGACAAATTCGACCGCCAGTCCCTGCGCGGCCCTGTCCAGCGCCGACGTCAGGCGCTTCAGCAACCCGCCGCCGTCCAGCAGGGCGGCTGCGCTTCGGCTGGCGGCGCCGGTCCAGA
>MGLK01000003.1:256811-276650 GCA_001794825.1 Caulobacterales bacterium RIFCSPHIGHO2_01_FULL_70_19
GGCCGTCCGCCCTCCGGGCCGCAGCGTGGCGAGGGCATCGCGGACCGCCGCCCGATCGGCCGCGTCCACGAGCTCGTCGAGCGCCCGGCCGGTCCAGCAGGCGGCGAGGTCGGCGTCCGCGACCACGCCGCCGCCGATCGCGAAGACCACCTGCCCGTCGGCCACTTCGAAGAGGGCGTCTGCAGCCGCGAAGGCGAGACCGAGCAAGCGCGCACTGGAGTTCATCGGGCGAGCTTCAATCATGCGCCGGTAAACGAACCCGGCACGGGCAAAGTTAAGACGGGAGTCAGGCTGTGCGGTTGAACGCCACGGCCCGGCCATCGCCGGCGTTGGCCCGGCCGCTGGCGCCATAGGCCGAGGGGGCTCCGCGCTGACCGGCCACCTCGGCGGCGATGGTCCGCACCAGCCCCTCCGAGATCGTGCGGGCGGCCTCCACTGCGCGGGCGTGACGCGACAGGATGGCCTCGAAGGCTTCGGTGGCGCGGATCAGGGCCGTGCGCTCCGCGGCGGGCGCGGCGGCGATCATCGCCGGATTCGCCTTCAGCTGGGCCGACTCTCGGCGGTAGGCGTTGGCCAGCTCCGCGGTGCCGGCGACGATGGCGGCGGCGTCCTGGGGCCGGCGCGCCTCGAAGGCCTTCGCCTCCTCGGTCAGCGAGGCGGTCAGCCGCTCGGTCAGGTCGACCAGCTGGCGCACACGGGCGGTGGCGTTGAGGGCGGCTCCGGTCATTGCGACTGCTCCTGCATCTTCAGCATCTGGGCGACCACCTGATCGGCGAGGCCGATGCCGCCGGCCTGCACCGTCTGCTTCGCCATCGCCTCGATCATGAAGCCGCGCCAGGTCTCCTCCCCCTGACCGCCGCCGAACATGCCGTCGGTCTTCAGCCCGTCGAACATCGGCTTCAGCATCTGGGCGAGGAAGGAGGCCTCGAAGGCCTCGGCGGTCTCGCGCATCCGGGCGGTCGGCGCGGGCGGCGGGCTCTGCGGGGGGAGGGCGTCGATCATGGTCACATCACCTCGATGTCGGCCTGCAGGGCGCCGGCGGCCTTGATGGCCTGCAGGATGGAGATCATGTCGCGCGGGCTCACCCCGAGGGCGTTGAGGCCGTTGACGAGCGACGACAGGGATGCCCCGCCGCCGACCATGCGCATCTGCACGCCGCGCTCCTCCTCGACCTGCACCTGCGAGTCGGGCACCACGACCGTCTCGCCGCCGCGGCTGAACGGCTCGGGCTGGCTGACGTAGGGGGTCTCCTGCACCGAGACGGTCAGGTTGCCCTGGGCGATCGCCACGGTGGAGACGCGGACCGCCTCGCCCATCACGATGACGCCGTTGACCTCGTCGATGATCACCCGCGCCGGCGCGTCGACCGACACCGGCAGGTTCTCGACCTGGCTGATGAAGCCGGCCATGCCCATCTGGCCGGGTGCGCGAAGAGCCACGACGGTGCCGTTCTCGGCCAGCGCCGTGCCCGGATAGACTTGGTTGATGGCGGCCGCGACGCGCTGGGCCGTGGTGAAGTCGGGGTTGCGCAGGGTCAGGCGCACCTCGTTCATATTGGCCAGCTGGAAGCCGGTTTCGCGCTCGACCGTGGCGCCGGAGGCGATGCGTCCGGCGGTGGGCACGCCGCGGGTGACCGACGAACCGGAGGCGCCGGAGGCGGAGACCGCCCCGGTCTGGATGGAGCCCTGGGCCACGGCGTAGACTTGGCCGTCGGCGCCCTGGAGGCTGGTGACCAGCAGAGTGCCGCCCAGCAGGCTCTTGGCGTCGCACATGGACGAAACCGAAACGTCGATCCGCGAGCCCGGGGTGGCGAAGGGCGGCAGTTCGGCGGTGACCATGATCGCCGCCATGTTCTTGGAATTGGCGTTGGTTCCGCGGATGTTGACGCCCAGCCGCTCCGTCATCCCTTCCAGCGACTGGCGGGTGAAGGGGCAGTTGCGCAGCGAGTCGCCGGTGCCGTTCAGCCCGACGACCAGGCCGTAGCCGACCAGCTGGTTGGAGCGCACCCCCTCGACGGCGGCGATGTCCTTGATGCGGGACTGGGCGGCCACGGGGCCGGCGAATCCCGCCACGGCGGCGGCGGTCAGGAGGGAGGCGAGCAGTTTCTGCATCGGTCGGACGTCCGCGAACTGTTGACGGACCCCCCGATGCCAGCGCCGTGCCAGAAGAAAAGATCAAGGAAAACAGGGTCTGGAAGATCTGCGTGCCGGGCGTTGCGGGCAAGATTTGCCGGGCCGTTAACCAAACGGTGACCGGCCCGGCGCGAAGGTGCGGCCATGTTCTGGAGTCGCCCCGTATGAAGGTCACCGGTCCCACCGGCTCTTCCGCGAGCCAGCCGTCGCGGCCCGGCAAGGCGGCGGGGGGCTTCTCGCTGGGCGGCGCGGCGCCTGCGGCCTCTTCGGGTGCGGCGGCGGCCGCTGCGCCGGTCGCCGGCGTGGCGGGCGTTTCGGCGCTCATGGCCCTGCAGGGCGTCGAGGACGCAACGGAGCGCCGGCGGCGGGCGATCCGCCGCGGCGGAGGCCTGCTCGACCGTCTGGACGAGCTGAAGCTTGCGCTGTTGTCGGGCGAGGCCGGGGAGGGCGCGCTCGAACGACTGTCGCGGGCGTTGCGCGAGGAGCGGCCGACGGACGCCGACCCGGGGCTGAACGGCCTGCTGGAGCAGATCGACCTGCGCGCTGCGGTTGAGCTGGCGAAGGCTGATCTTCGCCGCAGCGCAGCATAAACGGGCGAAATCGTTCAAAAAACCGGACCCGAGGGCCCGCGGGTGATGAAGAAATGTCACGGTCCTCGTTAACGGTCGGCTGCATCGGTAACGCTCGCGCGAGCGTTGTTGCCGCGACTCCCCGACCTGCCTATACGCAACGAGCGCCAGAGGGGGCGTGATTGAGAGCGTGAGTGCGATGAACGCATTGGCGTCTGTTGCCGAACCGAACGCCTATCGTCCGAGCGACGATGAGCCGTTCATGAACGAGCGGCAGCTGGCCTATTTCAAGGCCAAGCTCCTGGAGTGGAAGGAGGACATCCTTCGCGAGTCCAAGGGCACGGTGATCAACCTCAAGGCCGAGACTGAAAACCATCCGGACCTGGTCGACCGCGCGTCGTCGGAGTCCGACCGGGCCCTGGAGCTTCGCACCCGGGACCGTCAGCGCAAGCTGATCGCCAAGATCGACGAGGCGCTGCGCCGCATCGAGGACGGTTCCTACGGCTACTGCGAGGAGACCGGCGAGCCGATCAGCCTCGGCCGTCTCGAGGCTCGTCCGACCGCGACCCTGTCGGTCGAGGCCCAGGAGCGTCACGAGCGTCGCGAACGGGTGCACCGGGACGACTGATTAACCGGCGGACGCCTTGACTTGAGGGTCTCCGGGCGCGACCTGTCGCGGCCTCTCGTCTGAAGGTCCCTCCATGTCCGTCAAGGTTCGTTTCGCCCCGTCGCCGACGGGGAAGCTGCACGTCGGCAACGTGCGCACCGCGCTGGTGAACTGGCTGTTCGCCAAGGGGCAGGGCGGCCAGTTCGTGCTGCGCATCGACGACACCGATCTGGCCCGCTCCACGGCGGAGTTCGAGCAGGGCATCGAGCTTGACCTGCGCTGGCTGGGGCTGGACTGGGACGAGCGGCACAACCAGTCGAAGCGGTTCGACCGTTACGAGGCCGCCGCCGAGCGGCTCAAGGCGGCGGGGCGGCTGTACGCCTGCTACGAGACTGCGGAAGAGCTGGATCGTCGGCGCAAGGTGCAGCTGTCGCGTGGCCTGCCTCCGGTCTACGACCGCGCCGCCCTGAACCTGACCGAGGCCGAAAAGGCCGCCTACGAGGCTGAGGGCCGGCGGCCGCACTGGCGCTTCAGGCTGGACGGCAAGCGCGTCGCCTGGGAGGACCTGGCGCGCGGCCACGCCGAGGTCGACACCGCCTCGATGTCCGATCCGGTGCTGATCCGCGAGGACGGCCTGTTCCTCTACACCCTGCCGTCGGTCGTCGACGATATCGAGATGGACATCACCCACGTGATCCGGGGCGAGGACCACGTGACCAACACCGGGGCCCAGATCGAGATCTTCGAGGCTCTTGGCGGGCCGGTTCCGGCCTTCGCCCACATGCCGCTGCTGGTGGGCGCCGACGGCCAGGCGCTGTCGAAGCGGCTGGGCTCGCTGTCCATCTCGGAGATGCGCGAGCAGGGCTACGAGCCGATCGCCATCACCAGCCACCTCGGCCGGATCGGCACCTCGGACCCGCTGGAGGTGGCGGAATCGGTGCAGGCGCTGGGCGAGAGCTTCGCCTTCTCCAAGATGGGCCGGTCGCCGGCCCGCTACGACACCGCCGACCTCGACCGGCTGAACGCCCAGGCGCTGCACGCCATGGACTACGCGCGGGCGAAGCCGCGGCTCGAGAAGGTCGGCGCCGACCTGGGTGAAGCCTTCTGGAACGCGGTGCGGCCGAACCTGCAGAAGTTCGCCGATGTCGTTGAAATGGCGCGGATCGTTCGCGGGCCGGTCGTGCCGGTGATCGAGGATGCGGCGTTCGCGGCCGCCGCGCTGGCGGCGCTGCCGGAGGCGGTCGATGCAAGCCTGTGGTCGACGTGGACGGCCGCCGTCAAGGACGCCACCGGGGCCAAGGGCAAGGCGTTGTTCATGCCGCTGCGACTGATCCTGACCGGCCAGTCGCACGGCCCGGACATGGCGACCATCGCACCGATGATCGGGCGCGAGCGGATCGTGAAGCGGCTGCAGGGCGAGACGGCCTGACGGCCGGTCGCGCAGGCGTCAAGGAAAAGGGCCGCCCCTCTCGCGAAGGGCGGCCCTCGTTCGTTCCGGCCCTTGCGCCGGATCAGGCGTTGCAGGCGACCAGTTCTTCGGCGGTCAGGGCCACACCCTTGTAGGTGAAGGCGGACACCTGGCCGAGGCGGGCGACCACCCGGCGGCAGGCGCGCACGGCCGTCTGGTTGGCGCCGCCGGTGGCGGTGCAGGTCGCGCCCTCGCAGCGCCAGGCGGCGCCGTCGATGATGGTGCGGCCGGCCGGCGCCCTGGAGGCGTCGACGAGCGTGGCGCTGGAGGCGTTGGACTGGGCGAGGGCGGGGGCGGCGGCGAGCAGGGCCGCGGCGACGATCAGGGCGCGCATGGGGAGGTCTCCGTGCCTCGGGCGTCGGGCGCCCTTGGCGGCTGTGGACGTTGCATTGAACTCGAATCCGCCCGTCGTCCTCGCGGACGGCGATGCGACTGAACAACGATTACTTATCGCTGATCATGTTTCAAGTGAGGCATGTCGTCCGTCTCCTGCATGAGGGCGATCGCCTGCTCGACCGTGGCGACGACGCTCCAGGCCTCGCGGAAGCTTTCCGGAGTCATCCCCTCCGCGATGCTGTGTTCCAGCACCGTGAGAAGGCTGTCCCAGAAGCCGTTGATGTTGAGGAAGATCACCGGCTTGGCATGGAGATCGAGCCGCTTCCACGACAGCACCTCGATGACCTCCTCGAGGGTCCCGACGCCGCCGGGCGCGACCACGAAGGCGTCGGACTGGTCGTACATGATGGTCTTGCGCTCGTGCATCGAGGTGACCACCAGGGTCTCGACCTCGTCGTACAGGCGCTCGCGGCTGCGCAGGAAGCCCGGCATTACGCCCAGCACCCGGCCGCCGGCCTCGTGCGCGGCCCGGGCCGCGGCGCCCATGAGGCCGACGCCGCCGCCGCCGTAGACCAGCCGCCAGCCGGCCCGTGCCGCCTGTCCGCCGAAGTCGCGGGCGGCGGCGGTGTAGATCGGGTCCGATCGATCGGACGAGCCGCAGAAGAGGCAGACGGACTTTCCGTCGAACGGCTGGATGGCGGGCGGCATGGGGCCTCGGCGAGGGTGTGGAAGACAGGGCGGGGTCGAGCGCGCTATCTGGGGCGACACTCCTAGCGGTCTGAGAGACGGGATGAAACGGGCCAGATGGGCGAAGATCGCGGTTGCGGGCGCGTTGTTCCTGGGAATGACCGCATGTTCCGGGCCGCCCGGGCAGCCGGCGGCCGGTTCTGCGCCCCAGGAAGGCGGCGGCTGGACCCGCACGCCGGCGATCCTCGCGATTCGCCCGGTCGAAGGGGGGCTGGTGGTCACCGGTCGGGCGGAGCCCGGCGGCCGCGTGGTGCTTCGCAACGCGTCCGGCGCGGCCTACGCCGCGGCGGCTGACGCCGCGGGCGGGTTCGAGATCCGCATCGCGACGTCCGAGGCGGCGCTGCTGCTTCGACCGGAGATCCAGATCGGCCAGGACGCGGCCGAGTCGCCCGACCGGTTGCTGATCCTCGGCGGGGGGCGCGGTCCGGTCGCCGTCCTGGGTGTGGGCCGGCCGGCGCTTCGGCTGGACGCGGCGCCGGCTCTGGGGGCGGTCGACAGTGACGGCCGTTCGGCGCTGGTCTCCGGCCGGTCGACCGACGACGAACCGGTCACCGTCGCCGCCGGCGGTCCGCCGACCAGGCTGCAGCCGGGGCCGGGGGGGCGCTGGAGCGTGCTGACGGCGGCCGCCCCTGGAGAGGTGATCCGGGTGAATGGCCGCGACTTCGTCTGGCCCGGTCCCGGCGACACGGCGCCCGGAGGTTTGCAGGTGGAGCGGGACGCCGGCGGCTGGCGGGTCGGCTGGACCGGCCCCGGGGGCGCGCGGCAGTGGACCTGGCTGCCGGTCGCTCCGGCGTCATGATTTTACGGACTGTTAACCAATTCAGCCCAACCACGGGTCGTCTTCCTTCTTCGGGGACACCCACCATCACCGAACTTTCAGCCCGGCGTTCGCGTCGGGCTTTTTTCTTGCGTGGGGAGGGCTGGCGGCAGGCGCGCGACGACCGCGTCAAGGACGAGATCGCGGAATCAGGCGCTCAGGGGGGAAGGACCGAGTGGCTCCGCGGGTAGGATTCGAACCTACGACCAGCCGATTAACAGTCGGCTGCTCTACCACTGAGCTACCGCGGAACAGGTTTCGCTCGGGAAGGCGGGCGCTATAGCAGCGCGAGTCAGCGTCGCGCAACGGGAAATATCCGAACTTGAACATCATCCGCATCGAGGCCCCGGACGACCCGCGCACGGCCGCCTTCCGGGACATCCGCGAGCGCGACCTCACCGGGCGCGAGGGACTGTTCATCGCCGAAGGCGAGGTGGTGCTGCGCCAGCTGGTCTCGGCGACGTCGCGCTGCCGCGCCAAGGCGGTCCTGCTGGCGGAGAACCGGCTGGACGGACTGGCCGACGCCCTGGGCCAGCTGCCGCCGGGCGCGCCGGTCTTCGTGGCTCCGCAAGCGGTGCTCGACGGAATCGCCGGATTCCATCTGCACCGCGGCATCCTGGCCCTCGGCGAGAAGCCGGAACAAACCGCCCTGTCCGGGATACTGGCCGGCCTGCCGGAGCGGGCGCTGGCGGTCCTCGCCTGCGGCATCGGCAATCACGACAACATGGGCGGCGTCTTCCGCAACGCCGCCGCCTTCGGCGCGGACGCCGTGCTGCTGGACCGGCGCTGTTGTGATCCGTTCTATCGCAAGGCTATCCGCGTTTCCGTGGGCGCGGTGCTGCGCACGCCGATGGCGGTCGGACTGGACGCGGCGGCGGCGGTGGACGAGCTGAAGGGGGCGGGCTTCCGGGTGCTGGCGATGACGCCGTCGGCGGAGCTCACGCTGGACCGGGTTCCCCCGGCGCCGCGAATCGCCGTGGTCCTCGGCGCCGAGGGGCCGGGCCTGCCGCCGGACCTGATCGCGCGCTGCACGCCTGTCGGCATCCGCATGTCTGGCGGGTTCGATTCGCTCAATGTGGGAACGGCGGGCGCCATCGCCCTGCATCATTTCGCGCGATTGGCGTAATCGATCACCAGTTCGCGATTAACCCTTCGTATACCTTGATGAACTGCTCCGCTTGTGGCGTCGTTCGGGCGTCCGGGGGAGTGAGCCATGTTCGGCGGAATGTTCGACTTCATTCATCGCAACGCGCGCGTCGCGCTGGCCATCGCCGTGGTTACGGCGGCGGTGGGGGCGGCAGGCGCAGTCGGCTGGATCACCGCCCCGGTCTCCTGACCGGGCGGGGAGGGCGGTCCGGGGCGGGGAAACTCGCGATGGAGGCCTGAGCCGGAATCGAACCGGCGTACACGGATTTGCAGTCCGCTGCGTAACCACTCCGCCATCAGGCCGCGAGCCGCGTGAAACGGCCGCGCCATCGCGAGGCGCGTTCGCTATCAGATCGGATTGTCCGCCGCAACGCGCAGACCTATAAGCGCGCGAGATTTCAGCAGGACAGTTCCCATGGATTACGCCGCGGCCCGCAAACTCATGGTCGACAGCCAGGTGCGGGTGAACGACGTCACCGACCGCGCCCTGCAGGCGGCCCTGCTGGAGGCGCCGCGCGAGCGGCTGCTGCCGGCCGAGCGAGCCTTCAGCGCCTACGCCGAGATCGAGCCGGAGGTGGCCGCCGGCCGCCGGCTGATGCTGCCGCGCGACGTCTCCAAGCTGCTGATGGCCGTGGCGGCGCAGCCGGGCGAGCGGGCCCTGGCCCTCGCCGGCCCCTACGCCGCCGTGGTGCTGGCGCGCATGGGACTGCAGGCGACGGCGCAGGAAGCCGATGCGGCCGTGTTCGACGTCGCCGGCGGGGCCCTGGCCGAGGAAGGCGTCGCCGCCGTGGTCGCCCCGCTGACGGAGCCGGCCGGGGAAGACTGGGACGTGATCGTGTCCGAGGCGGCGGTCCCGGTCCGCCCCGAGGCCTGGATCTCGAAGCTGAAGGTCGGCGGCCGTCTGGCCGTGGTCGAGCGCTCCGGCCCGACCGGCAAGGCGGTGCTCTATCTCCGGGGTGAGCAGGGGGTGTCGCGGCGGGAGCTGTTCGACGCCGCGCCGCCGGTCCTTGCGGAACTGGCCCCGAAACCCACCTTCGCCCTCTAGCGGCGCCGCCGCGCCGGCAGGGGTGAAAAAAACTTAACTGGCGGAAGCGCAAAGCCTCCCGCATCAGGCGTATGGGATACGAAGGGCGCGCATCCTCGCGCCGGGCAGGAATCGAAATGCTGAAACGTTCGCGTGCGCTCGCCTCGGTCGCCGTCATCGCCATCATCGGCGGCATGGGCGCCCCCGCCTGGGCGGAAACGCTCCAGGAAGCGATCGCTCTGGCCTACCGCACCAATCCGTCGCTGCTGGCCCAGCGGGCCAACCAGCGGGCGCTGGACGAATCGATCGTCCAGGCGCGCGCCGGTCTGCGGCCGACGCTGGATGTGACGGTCAGCGGCGATTACAGCCGCGACTACAGCGATACGTCCCTCGACCCGGACAGCGACGGTGCGTCGGCCAGCATTGGCCTGTCCCAGACGCTGTGGTCGGGCGGCCGCATCGGCCACGGCATCACCGCCGCCGAGGCCGAGATCCTGGCCGGGCGTGAGAACCTGCGCGGGATCGAACAGTCGGTCCTCGCCTCGGTGATCCAGGCCTATGCGGATGTGATCCGCGACATGGAGGTGCTGCGCATCCGTCAGGCCAATCTGGCCGTCCTGCAGCGCCAGCTGGAGGAGTCTTCGGCGCGCTTCGAGGTCGGGGAGATCACCCGCACGGACGTGGCCCAGTCCGAGGCCCGGCTGGCCCAATCGGAGGCCGAACTGGCCAACGCCCAGGCCCAGCTCTCGACCTCGCGCGCCGTATATGCGGCCGTGGTCGGCCAGGCGCCCGGCGACCTCGCGCCGATGCCGGCGCTGCCCGGCGTGCCCGCCGACTTCGACAGCGCCCTGGACGTGGCCCTCGCCGACAATCCCGACATCCGCGCGGCCGCCTATACCCTGGCCGCCGCGGAGGCCAACGTCGCCGCCGCCCGGGCCGAGTATATGCCGTCGGTGCGCGCTTCGGCCAGCTACGGCGGCTCCAGCCGCGATTTCGACCGGTTCGGCGACATCGCCGACAACACCCGGCTGACCGCCGGCGCGACCCTGTCGATCCCGCTTTTCACCGGCGGCCTGAACGCGTCGCGCGTCGCCGCCGCGCTGGAGCGCGCCAACGCCGCGCAGATCAACGTCGAGGGCGAGCGCCGCAACGCCCTGCAGGCCGTCAGCTCGGCCTACGCCCAGTCGATCTCGGCCCGCGCCTCGCTGCAGGCCGGGGAGGAGGCCGTGCGGGCGGCCAGCGTCGCGGCCGAGGGCGTGCGTCAGGAGGCCCAGGTCGGCCTGCGCACCACCCTGGATGTGCTCAACCAGGAACTGGAGCTGCGCAACGCCGAGGTCACCCTCGCCAGTGCGCGGCGCAATGAATACGTCGCCCAGGCCAATCTCCTCGCGGCCATGGGCCGGCTGGAAGGCCCGGATCTGGATCCGACCCTGGAGCGCTACGACCCGGCCGCCAACTACCAGCGGGTGCGCAATCGCGGAGCCCTGCCGTGGGACGGCGTGCTTGAGACGCTGGACCGCGTCGCCGCCCCGCCGGTGACGCCGGCCGCGGACCAGGCCGACGCCCCGATCGACGCGCAGCTGAAATCCGAGGTGGTCCGGACCGCGCCGCAGGACTGAGGCGCCGCTCGCTCACCAGGCGAAAACGCCCGTTGATTCCGCGGGGCGTAGATGCGACGACAGGCTGCGGGGAGGGGCCGCGGCTCCCCCTCAGCCAGACCGACTTGTCCGTGCGCGGATGCGTGCTTCCGGGGATTCGCCATGACCGACCAGCCCGCCCAGGAACCGACGATGGAGGAGATCCTGGCGTCGATCCGCCGGATCATCTCCGAGGACGACGCCCCGGCGGAAACCGCGTCGGCGGCCCCGGCCGCGCCTGAACCCCAGCCGGAACCCGAGCCCGAGCCGGAGCCCGCCGAAGCCTCTCCGGCCCTGATGGACGAGACGCCGTCGATGCAGGAGCCCGTCGCTTCGGAGGAGGACGTGCTCGAGCTGACCGACACCTACGAAGCCCCGGCCGGCGAGACCATCGGCGACCTGGACGTTTCGCCCGCCGAGTCCGAGCCGGAGCCGTTCCCGGCCGCGGAGACCCCGCGCAGCGAATCGTTCTTCGAGCCGCCGGCCGAGGTGCACACGCCCGAGCATCCGTCCGTCCCGTCGGGCGGCGGCTACGATTCGCTGGTGGGCGAGAGCGCCGCGGCCAGCGCCGCATCGGCCTTCGCCGGGCTGGCGTCCTCGCTTCGCAAGCCGCAGCCGACCAGCGCCCCGCGCGGTCCCGATCTCAGCTTCGCCAGCGGCTCGACCATCGAGGCCATGGTCGCCGAGATGCTGCGCCCGATGCTGAAGGAGTGGCTGGACGCCAACCTGCCCGGCATCGTCGAGGCCGAGGTACGCAAGGAAGTGGAACGCATCGCCCGCTCGGCCGGCTGACCTTCACCTGCGCACCGATCTTCTCTAGATCGTCCCAGGGCGGCTCCGGCGGGGCCGCCCTTTCTCTTTGTCCGATTGATCCTCCCCATGCTCGACAAGACCTTCGATCCGAAAGCCGCTGAACCGCGCCTCTATGCGCAATGGGAAGCCAGCGGCCTGTTCGCCCCGCGCCAGGACACCGCGGCCGAGGCTTATTCGATCGTCATCCCGCCGCCCAACGTGACCGGCTCGCTGCACATCGGCCACGCGCTGAACAACACCCTGCAGGACATCCTCGCCCGCTATCACCGGATGAAGGGCAAGGCGGTGCTCTGGCTGCCCGGCACCGATCACGCCGGCATCGCCACCCAGATGGTGGTCGAGCGCCAGCTCGCGGCGCAGGGCAACCTCGGCCGCCGCGACATGGGCCGCGAGGCCTTCGTCGCGAAGGTCTGGGAATGGAAGGCCGAGAGCGGCGGGACCATCGTGCGCCAGCTGCGCCGGCTGGGCGCCAGCTGCGACTGGAGCCGGGAGCGCTTCACCCTCGATGAGGGGCTGAACGCCGCCGTCCGCAAGGTCTTCGTCCGGCTGTTCCGGGAAGGCCTCATCTACCGCGACAAGCGGCTGGTGAACTGGGACCCGCACTTCCAGACCGCCATCTCGGATCTCGAGGTCGAGCAGCGCGAGGTCGACGGCCATTACTGGCACTTCGCCTATCCGCTGGCCGACGGCGTGACCTACGAGCATCCGGTGGCCTTCGACGACGAGGGCCGGCCGACGGCGTTCGAGACCCGCGACTACATCGTCGTCGCCACCACCCGTCCCGAGACCATGCTGGGCGACACCGGGGTGGCGGTGCACCCGGACGACGCGCGCTACGCGGGTCTGGTCGGCAAGGAGATCGACCATCCGATCACCGGCCGCCGCATCCGCATCGTCGCCGACGACTACGCCGACCCGGCCAAGGGGTCGGGCGCGGTGAAGATCACGCCGGCCCACGACTTCAACGACTTCGGGGTCGGAAAGCGCACCGGACTTGAAGCCCTGAACGTGCTCGACGCCTTCGCCCGGATCACCAACGCCGATGCGCCCGACGTGCCCGCGGAGTACTGCGGCATGGATCGCTTCGAGGCCCGCAAGGCCATCGTCGCCCGCGCCGAGGCCGAGGGCTGGCTGAAGGAGATCGAGAAGACCCGCCACGTCGTCCCGCACGGCGACCGTTCCGGCGTGGTCATCGAGCCGTGGCTGACCGACCAGTGGTACGTCGACGCCCACACCCTGGCCCAGCCCGCGATCCGGGCGGTGGAGCAGGGCGACACCGTGTTCGAGCCGAAGAGCTACGAGAAGATCTACTTCGAGTGGCTGCGTAACATCGAGCCGTGGTGCATCTCGCGCCAGCTGTGGTGGGGCCACCGCATCCCGGCCTGGTACGACGCGGACGGCAACATCTACGTCTGCGAGACAGAGGAAGAGGTCCGCGCCCAGGCCGGCGGCCGCGAGCTGCGCCAGGACGAGGATGTCCTCGACACCTGGTTCAGCTCGGCCCTGTGGCCGTTCTCGACCATGGGCTGGCCGGAGAAGACGGAGGACCTCGCCCGCTTCTATCCGACATCCGACCTGGTGACGGCCGCCGACATCATCTTCTTCTGGGTCGCCCGGATGATGATGATGGGACTTCACTTCATGGATGAAGTTCCCTTCCGGCGGGTGATCATCAACGGCCTGGTCCGCGACGAGAAGGGCCAGAAGATGTCGAAGTCCAAGGGCAACGTCATCGACCCGCTCGGCATCATCGACGAGCTGGGGGCCGACCCGCTGCGCTTCACCATGGCCATTCTGTCGGGCACACGCGACATCAAATTGTCGAAGCAACGCATTGAAGGCTATCGCAACTTCGGCACCAAGTTGTGGAACGCCGCCCGCTTCGCCCAGATGAACGAGGCGCGCCGCGTCGAGGGCTTCGATCCCGCCGCCGTCGACCAGACCATCAACCGCTGGATCCGCGGCGAACTGACGAAAGCCGAACGCCAGGTGTCGGCGGCGCTGGAGGGCGGCCGTTTCGACGACGCCGCCGCGGCCCTGTACCGCTTCGTCTGGAACGTCTTCTGCGACTGGTACCTCGAGCTGGCCAAGCCGGTGTTCCAGGGAGCGGACGAGGCGGCGAAGGCGGAAACCCGGGCGATGACCGCCTGGACGCTGGACCAGACGCTGAAGCTGATGCACCCGGTGATGCCCTTCATCACCGAGGAACTGTGGGCCCAGACCGCGAACGACGGGGCGCCGCGGCCCGATGGCCTGCTGATCGGCGCAGCCTGGCCTGCGCTCCCGGACAGTTTCGTCGATGCGGCGGCCGAGGCCGAGATCGGCTGGCTGGTGGATCTGGTCACCGAAATCCGGCAGCTGCGCGCCGAGATGAACGTGCCGCCGTCGGCCAAGCCGCCGCTGGCCTTCGTCGCGCCGGACGCGGCGACGGCGGCGCGGATGGACCGGCACCGCGACCTGATCCTGACGCTGGGCCGCGTCTCGGAGCTGACGGCGGCGGACAGCGCCCCGGCGGGGGCGGTGAGCTTCGTCTCGGGTGGGGCCACCGCGGCCCTGTCGCTGGCGGGGATCATCGACCTCGCCGCCGAGCGGGCGCGGCTGGAGAAGGAGATCGCGGCCTTCGACAGCGACATCGGTCACGTCAACAAGAAGCTGGGCAACCCGAACTTCGTCGCTCGCGCCGCCCCTGAGGTGGTCGAGGAGCAGCGCGAGAAGCTGGCTGCGGCTGAGGCCGGCAAGGCGAAGCTGCAGGCGGCGCTGGCCCGGCTGGAAGGGCTGTGAGGCCTTGAGGATTCGCCTCGACCAGTTGCTGGTCGCCCGCGGGCTGGCGGGAAGCCGGGCGCGGGCGAGGGCGGCGATCGAGGCGGGCGGGGTGACGGTCGATAGCGAGCCTGCGAAAGCGGCGTCGCAGATGGTTGCGGAGGACGCGGTTCTCGTCTTCGTCGACGCCCACGACTTCGTCAGCCGGGCGGCGTTGAAGCTGGATCACGCCCTGTCGCTGTGGCCGGTCGCGGTGGAGGGCCGCACGGTGCTGGACGTCGGCGCCTCGACCGGCGGCTTCGCCGAGGTCTGCCTGCGCCGGGGCGCGGCGCGGGTCTACGCCGTCGACGTGGGCCAGGGGCAGCTGCACCCGCGCCTCGGCGCGGACTCGCGGGTGACCGATCTCCAGAAGACCGACGCGCGCCACCTGACGCCGGACCTCGTTCCCGAGCCGCCGCAGCTGATCGTCTGCGACGCCAGCTTCATCGGTCTGGCCAAGGTGCTGCCGGCCGCGCTCGGCCTGGCTGCGCCGGGGGCCGATCTCGTCTCCCTGGTCAAGCCCCAGTTCGAGATGGAGCGCCGCGCCGACGTCGGCCGCGGCGGTGTCGTTCGCGATCCGGAGGCCCGGCAGGCGGCCCTCGAGCGGGTCGTCGCCTGGCTGGAAGGCCGGGGGTGGCGTGTTCAGGCCACTGCGGAGAGCCCGATCTCCGGCGGGGACGGGAACGTGGAGTGGCTGCTGTGGGCGAGGTCAGGGGGCTGATCGCTGAGTCCCCATGGAAAAGCCCCCGGCGGATCTCTCCACCGGGGGCCTCCGTCACGTCGCCGATCGACAGGGGGGCTGAAAAGTAATCGGCGCCGCGATTCCGTCAGTAGCCGTCGCAGACGTCCTCGTACCGGGTGACCACCCGGCCGTTCCAGTCGCGGCTCTCGTAGCGGACCGAGCGGCAGCCGTAGCGGCTGTCATAGCGGTCGTAGCTGTAGCGGTCCTGGTACCGGTAGCGGTCCTCGTACCGGTAGCGATCTTCGTACCGGTACCGGTCGTCGTAGCGGTCGTCGCCGTAGTAGCCGCGGTCGTCATAGTCGCGGTATCCGGAGCGGTCGTAGTACCGGTCGCAGTCGCGGGCGGAGTCGTTGCCGACGCTGCCGCCGATCACCGCGCCGAGCACGCCGCCGAGGATCGAACCTTCGGTGCGGCGACCGCGCGCCGCCAGCTGGGATCCGGCCACCGCGCCCACGCCGGCGCCGATCGTCGCGCCCGCGGCGCGCCGCTGGTTCCGGTCGCTGCGGCAGTAGTCGTAGCTGTCGTACCGGTCGTAGTCGTAGCGATCCTGGCCGTAATAGCGGTCGCCCTGGTAGCTGTAGGCCTGGGCCGAAGCCGAGGCGGGGGCGGTCATCAGTCCCGCGGCCGCGAGGGCGGCGGCGCCAAAGGCGGCCTTGCGGGTCATGGAAGCGTTCATCGACCTGATCCTCGAAAAGGTTAATCCGATGGCCGAACGGTTCGGCCCCCTGTCTGTTGCATCGCTTGTAGGCCCCCCAAGCTGAACGGCCTTTGAGCGGGTCGTTCATCTTCGTTCAGGTTTCGCCGCCGGGCGCGGGCCGCTAAGAGCGGCCGATGACCGAGACGCTGATCATCGCCCGCGTGGGAGCCCAGGGGGACGGCATCGCCGACACGCCCGCCGGGCCGGTGTTCGCCCCTCTGACCCTGCCGGGCGAGGTGGTGCGCGGCGAGGTGCGGGAGGGGCGGCTGGAGGCGGTGGAGATCGTCACGCCCAGCCCGGAGCGGGCAGCGCCGGTCTCACCGCACTATGGCGAGTGCGGCGGCTGCGCCCTGCAGCACTGGGCGGCCGCGCCCTACCTCCAATGGAAGCGCGAGCAGGTGAGCCTGGCGTTGGCGCGCGAAGGGATCGAGGCCGAACTCGAGGCGACGGTCGCCACGCCGCCCGGCAGCCGGCGTCGGCTGGCCCTGCACGCGCGCCGCGGCTCCGACGGCCGGGCGATCCTCGGTTTCAAGGCGCGGCGGAGCTGGCGGCTGGTCGAGGTGACGGAATGCCCCATCGCCGATCCCCGGCTGGTTGCTGCCTTTCCGGCGCTGGCCCGGGTCGCCGAGCCTTTCCTCGAACACCCGAAGTCGGCTCCGACGCTGCACGTCACGGCGACCCTGACCGGGCTGGACGTCGACGTCACCGGCGTCGAACGTCGCACCGGCGGCCTGTCGCGGGACGCGCAGATGCGGGCCATCGCGGCCGCCGCCGAGGCCGATCTTGCGCGCCTGAGCCTCGCCGGCGACACCCTGGCGATGGCGCGTCAGCCGCTGGTCGCTTTCGGCCCGGCGACCGTACCCCTGCCGCCCGGCGGCTTTCTGCAGGCCTCGCCGCCCGCGGAAGCGGCCATGGTCGAGCGCGCCGTGGCGGCGGTGAAGGGGGCGAAGAAGGTCGCCGACCTGTTCTGCGGCGCAGGCACCTTCACCTTCCCGCTGGCGACGGTCGCCCCCGTGCTGGCCGCCGATGGCGCGGCGCCGGCGATCGCCGCGCTGAAAGCCGGGATGGGGTCGGCGCGCGGGCTGAAGCCGATCGAGGCGCAGGCGCGCGACCTGTTCCGCCGTCCGCTGGCGCCCTACGACCTGCGCGGCTGCGACGCCGTGGTGCTGGACCCGCCGCGGGCCGGGGCGCTGGAGCAGACCCGGCAGCTGCCGGGGACCCGGGCCTCCACCGTCGTCTACGTCTCCTGCAATCCGGTCACCTTCGCCCGCGACGCCCGGGTGCTGCTCGACGCCGGCTTCCGGCTGGAGCGGGTCACGCCGGTGGACCAGTTCCTGTGGTCGGCCCATGTCGAGCTGGTGGGCGTGTTCCGCCGCTAGCGCGATTTTCAGCTTGGCGGCAGGAAGTTTCGCGACCTAGTCTGGCGTTCGTCTGCGCCGCCCGCGCCGGAGCCCCGAACCGCCTTGCCCCTGACCACCGGCCTGATCGCGACCGTCCTCTGCCTGGCGTCGCCGCAGACGCCGCCGATCTTCCAGCCCGGCGCGCCCGGCCAGCCCTCGCGGCTGATCAGCGCCGGCGAGGCTGTGGACCTGAGCCGTACCGGCTTCACGTCGGACGATGTCCGCTTCATGCAGCACATGCTGGTGCACCACGCCCAGGCGGTGGAGATGGTCGAACTGCTGCGGATCCACGGAGCCTCTTCGACGGTGCGCCAGCTGGGCGAACGCATCGCCCTGGGCCAGGCCGCCGAGATGGAGCAGATGCGCGACTGGCTGGCGGCGCGCGAGCAGCCGGAGACGGCCGCCGACCTGCACGGGGGGCACGGCGGCCATGCCGGCCACGCCGCGGCCGCCGATACGCCGCTGATGCCGGGCATGCTGTCGCCGGCCCGCATGCAGGCGCTGGCCGCCGCCCGCGGGCCCGCTTTCGACCGGCTGTTCCTGGAAGGCATGATCGATCATCACCAGGGCGCGCTCGACATGGTCGACGCCCTGATGGCCGAGCCCGATGCGGGGGAAGACCCGCTGCTGTCGGACTTCCTGAGCTCCGTCGTGGCCGACCAGTCGGCCGAGATCCTGCGCATGCAGTCCCTGCTTTCCGACCTGAACCCCACCGCCGAGGAGCGGCCATGATCGTTCGCAGCCTTCTGCTTTCCTCCGTCGCCGGCCTCCTGCTGGCCTCGGCCGCCGCGGCCCAGACCGCCGATCCGCGCAGCAGCCTGTCCCCGGGCCTGCACGACGCCGGGCGGGCCGCCTCCGGGCTGGAGCTCGAGCACTCGGTGGAGCCGCCGCCCGGCTTCTTCGACCCCGAGGCCATCTTCGCGCCGCAGCCGCGCCGGCCGCAGGGCGAGGCCGCCGCGTCGGCGCCGGCGCCGGCCGGGCCGCCCGCCCGTCCGCGCTACAGTCCGCTGGCCCTGGCCAACAGCGACATGGCGGTGTCCGACGGCCGCCTGTTCGTGGGCAGCTTCCACGGCTTCAACGCCTACGATCTCAAGGATGGCGCGGCCCCCGAGCTGGTCATGTCGGTCGTCTGCCCGGGCGGGCAGGGCGACGTCTCGATCCACGGCGACCTTCTGTTCATGTCGGTCGAGCAGAACCGGGCCCGGCTGGACTGCGGCACGGCCGAGGCGGAGGGCGAGGTCAACGCCGACCGGTTCCGCGGCATCCGCATCTTCGACATCTCGGACCTGAACGCCCCGCGCCAGATCGCGGCCGTGCAGACCTGCCGCGGCTCGCACACCCACACCCAGGTCCCGCACCCGACGGACCCGAACGTCCTCTACATCTACAACTCGGCGACCTCAGGCGTGCGCAAGTCCGAGGAGCTGGGCATCTGCTCCGATGGACAGCCCGGCGAGAACCCGGAGACCGCCCTCTATTCGATCGACGTGATCAAGGTGCCGCTGGACGCGCCCGAACAGGCGGCCATCGTCAGCCGGCCGCGCATCTTCGCCGACCGCGAGACGGGGGCGATCGCCGGCCTGTGGCATGGCGGCGCGGCGGGAATCGCCAGCCAGCGCACGGCCCAGACCAATCACTGCCACGACATCACCGTCTACCCGCAGCTCGGCCTCGCGGCCGGGGCCTGCAGCGGCAACGGCATCCTTCTGGACATCTCCGATCCGGAGCAGCCGGGCCGCATCTCCGAGCTTTTCGACGCCGACATGGCCTACTGGCACTCGGCCACCTTCAACGACGCCGGCGACCGGATCGTCTTCACCGACGAATGGGGCGGCGGCACCAGCGCCCGCTGCCGGGCCGAAGACCCGGCGACCTGGGGCGCCAACCTTATCGCCACGGTCGAGGACCGCCAGCTGAAGGGACAGAGCTTCTTCAAGCTGCCGGCCTCGCAGGCGGCGTCGGAGAACTGCGTCGCCCACAACGGCAATCTGATCCCGGTGCCCGGGCGCGACCTCATGGTCCAGGCCTGGTACCAGGGCGGCGTCTCGGTGATGGACTTCACCGACCCCGCCCGGCCGATGGAGATCGCCTACTTCGACCGTGGCCCGCTCGATGCGGAGCGGCTGATGGTCGGCGGCGCCTGGTCGGCCTACTGGTTCAACGGCCGCATCTACGCCAGCGAGATCGCCCGCGGGCTGGACGTGCTGAAGCTGGTCCCGGGCGAGCATCTGTCGGCGGCCGAGATCGCCGCGGCCGAGAGCGTTCGCCTCGACACCATCAACCCGCAGACCCAGACGCGCATCGTCTGGGAGGACAGCCCCGATGTGGCCCAGGCCTATCTGGACCAGCTGGCCCGGGGCGGCGCCCTCGAGGCGGACCTGGCCGCCCGGGTGCGCGCGGCCGTCGACAGCTGGCGTGCGGGACGCGGCGCCGGCGACGCCGCGGGCCTGTCGGAGGCGCTCGCCGCCGCCGTCAGCCGCGCAACCGGTCGGGACAAGACGCGGCTGGCCGAGCTGTCCGCGCTGTTCGGCCGCCAGGCGGCCTGACCGGAGTCCGAAGGAATCCCGATGCGCCCGTCCGCCCTCGCCGCCGCCATCGTTCTGGCCTGCGCCGCTCCCGCGGCGGCGCAGCAGCCGCCCGCGCCGGCCGCCGTCGTCCCGGCGGTCGCCTCCGCCGACGTAGCCTCGCCGGAAGCGATCGTCGCAGCCCTGTACGACGTCATCTCCGGAGACGCCGGACAGGCGCGCAACTGGGATCGCTTCCGCGGCCTGTTCCACCCGACCGCGCGGCTTATGCCGTCGGGCGCCGACCGGGAGGGCAGGGGCGTCGTCCGCTCGGTGACGCCGGACGAGTACATCGGCCGCAGCGAGGCCTTCCTGCTGCGCGAGGGCTTCCATGAGCGCGA
>MGLK01000003.1:276662-319504 GCA_001794825.1 Caulobacterales bacterium RIFCSPHIGHO2_01_FULL_70_19
CGTAGCGAGCGGTTCGGCCGCATCATGCACGTCTGGTCGACCTACGAGACCCTGCACAGCCTGACCGACGCAGAGCCCTTCGCCCGCGGGATCAACAGCATCCAGCTGTTCCACGACGGCGAGCGCTGGTGGATTCTCTCGGTCTACTGGCAGGCCGAGGCCGACGGCGCGCCGATCCCGCCGGAGTACCTGCCGCCCGCCGACTAGGCGGCTCCCGCTCACGCCGCGTCGAACAGGTCCAGCTGCTTCTTCATGTCGGCGGGGACGCTGAAGCGGCTTGTGTCCAGCGCCGGCCGCGGGCCGTCGAGGCCGTAGCGCTTCAGCGCCGCGCGGAAACGGGTGGCGATCAGCTCGGCGACCGGGCCCTCGCCCTTCATCCGGTGCGACCATTCGGGGTCGTAGTCGCGACCGCCGCGCGTCTGTCGCACCAGCGACATCACCCGCGCCGCACGCTCGGGACGGGCGTCGGCCAGCCACTCGCGGAACAGGTCCTTGATCTCCAGCGGCAGGCGCAGGGTCACGTACATGGCGCTGGTCGCGCCGGCCTTCGCCGCCGCCTCCAGCACCGCCTCCAGTTCGTGGTCGTTGAGCCCGGGAATGACGGGGGCGAAGCCGACCCCCACCGGGCAGCCGGCGTCAGCCAGGCGGCTGATCGCCTCCAGCCGCTTCACCGGTGTCGAGGCGCGCGGCTCCATGGCCCGGGCGAGTTTCCGGTCCAGGGTCGTGATCGACACCAGGGCCGAGGCCAGCCTCTCGCGGCCCATGGCCCCGAGGATGTCGGCGTCGCGGGCGATCAACACCGACTTGGTGATGATGCTGAGGGGATGGTTGAAGCGCTGCAGCACCTCGAGCACCGACCGCGTGGCCTTCAGCTCGCGCTCGACCGGCTGATAGGGGTCGGTGTTGCCGCCTATGTGGATGTGACGGCAGACGTAGCGGGGCCTGGCGAGTTCCTGCTCCAGCAAACCCGCGGCGCCGGGCTTCCAGAACAGCCGGCTCTCGAAATCCAGGCCCGGGGATAGGCCCATGAAGGCATGGGCCGGACGGGCGTAGCAGTAGATGCAACCATGTTCACACCCCCTGTACGGGTTGATCGACCGGTCGAAACCGACGTCCGGACTGCTGTTGCGGGTGATTATGGTCCGCGCCCGCTCGGGCGTCAGGGTCGTGCGCAGGGGCGCAACCGCCTCGTCCTCGCCGGTCCATCCGTCGTCGAAGGCCTCGACCGTCTCCGGTTCGTAGCGCCCCGTCGCATTGGATCGCGCGCCCCGTCCCTTCGCTGCCTCGGCCATGAGCCAAGATTACAGCAAGAAGAGAACAAAGCAAGAACCCGAGTTGCGGCCACGCAGAGATCGTGATGGCGAGCAGCCCTGCTTCGCCAAGGCTTCGGCATGCTGCTTCGCCGGTGATCCGGGGCTTGTCCTGCGAAGCCCGTAAGGGCGAAGCAGGATGGTGCGGATGAGAGGACTCGAACCTCCACGCCTCGCGGCGCTGGAACCTAAATCCAGTGCGTCTACCAGTTCCGCCACATCCGCATGCAGGCAGGATCGGGCTTTAGGGAGATTGCCGGCCGGCTGCAAGCGGCCTCGGCCGCCGGCGGGGCGGCCGCCCGTTCGCAGTCGCGACGGTCAGCGCGCTCCGGGAGGGGGAGGGCATTCGCCTGCGGCGAGACTTCCCTCGAACTGCACCGTGGCGTCGGCGTTCTCGACCACGCTGAGGCGGCAGATGCGGAGTCCGTGGTCGGTCTCGAGGGCCGAGACCCAGGCGAGCGCCGGGCCGCTCGGGGCCGAGGCGAGCTGGAAGCCCAGGCCGCCGTCGGCGTCCATCGCCAGGACAGGAGCGAGGCCGGCGGCTTCGGCGGTCCGCCGGACTAGAGGCTCCAGTCCTTCCTGACCCGCCGCCGCAGCAGCCCGGGGCCGCGCGGCCAGCCGACCGAGGTCGCGGCTCACGGCCGCGGCGGTCGCTTCGGCCCGCGCGCGGCGCTCCGACGCCGCCTCGCGCCAGGCGTTCGCCGGGCGCACCACGAGCAGCCAGAGCGCCGTGGCCGCCAGCAGGACGAGCATCGCCGCCAGCAGGCGACGCTCTCGGACCGTTCGGCCCTGCCACCACTGCATGAGGGGTCCGGTCAGGCGCTGCATCACAGGGCTCCGATGGTGATGTCGCTGACCACGCGGCCGGCGTCGTCGAGGGTGCCGGTGACGGTCACAGCCATGCCGGCGCGGGTCATGTCGGCGCGGATCGCCTCCATGTCGGCATAGGCCGGATGGCTGATCGTCGCCTTCACCCCCTCGCCGGGGTCGGCGACGAGGATGTCGAGTTCGGCGCCCTCTACCCGCTCGACGGCGGCGTAGAGGGCGGCCGCGGCGGCGCTGACCCCGCCGGGCGGCGGCGCCGTTCGCAGTCTGTCGCGCAGGACCGCCGCCGGGTCCGCCGCGCCGGCGAGCTCCGGGGCCGTCTGCAGCACCTGCGCGCGCGTCTCCGCCTCGATCCGTCGGGCGGCGAGGTCGTCCCGGAAGGCCCCGGCGAGAACGAGGATCAGCGGCGAAGCGGCTGCGGCCGCGGCCAGCACCGCCGTGCGCCGCCAGTCGCCCCCGACCCGCCGCTCGGGCTGCACCGCGTCGAGCAGGTTGAGGGCCGGGAAGCGGGCGGCCGCGATCAGCGCCCGCTCCACCGCCGCCGGATCCTCGAGCGGGACCACGGGCCGGCCGGCGGCGACCAGCTCCGCCAGGTCCGGCTGGACGGCGGCGGCGAAGCGGCGGCCGCGCAGGGCCAGGCTGTCGCCGAAGGTCACGGCGTTCAGCGTCCGGTCGTCGTCGGGTTCGGGTACGGTCAGGACGTCGGGGAGGATCACGTCGGCCCGGACGCCCAGCGCCTCGAGGTGTTCGATCCAGGCCTGCAGCAGGGCGCGGCTGACCACGGCCGCCAGGCGGGGTTCGCCCGCCGGCCCGGCGGGTCCGACGGCGACGGCCAGCCGGTCTGGCGGGGCCGCGACCGTCTCGCGCAGCGCCCAGGCGGCGGCGGCCCGCAGCTGGGCCGCGCCGCCGGCCGGGAGATCGAGCCAGCGAAGGGTCGTCTCCGCCCCCGGACAGACGGCCACGGTGCGGAGCTGTGCGGATCCTGCGCCGCCTCCGTCCGGCGTCAGCACGCCGCGATCGCACACGCGGCCGTCCTCGCCGACGATCAGCCAGGGGGCGGGATCCGCGACCGAAGCGGGAATGAGGATGAGGCGGATGGGCTTCATTCGTCAGGCGTCCAGCGTTGGATGACGGTGCGCGCCGGACCGTCGGAAGGGGCGTGCAGAAGGGCGGTGCGCACCGCGCGGAGGCCGCCGTAGTCGACGTCGATGCGGAGGTCGAAATAGCGGGTGACGACCGTAAGCTGCTCGTCCGCGGCCGCGGGCAAGGCGGCGGCGGCCGGATCGGCCCGGAAGGCGGAGACGTCGCGCCAGCCGTCGGCCGGGCGCCGTCCGATCACCCGCCGCGCTTCCTCGAGGCCCAGCGCGCCGTCCGAAAGCATGACCAGGAGCGGCGCCTGTTCCGGGGTCAGGGTGTTGATGTTGAGGGGCGCGGGGCGGGTGGTCGGCAGGGCGCAGACCCATGGCCGCAGCCGCCGGTACAGGTCGGCGTCGACGCCCTTCACCGCGCGCAGTTCGCTCACCTCGACCAGCATCATTCCAGCCGTGCGGTAGGGGTCGGCGAGGCCGGCGTAGGCCCCGTCCTCGGCCCCGAGAGGCCGGGCCTCGCCGTCGGCGTCGAGCCAGTCCACGAGCGCGTCCGCCGCGGCCCGCATCCGGCTCTCCGGAGCGCCGACGGCGCGACCGAGGGCGAGGAACTGCGCCACGCCCTCCGGCCGGACCGTGAGGTCCTCCCCCACGCCCTGGACGACGCTGTTGAGGTTGAAGCAGGCCTGGCCGTCGCGGATCGTCGCGCCGATCGTCCCGCCCTCCACAGGAAAGTCGAAGCGGCGGCCGTTCCAGGTCGGCCGGAGCGGCGTGCGCGATGGATCGCGCGCGGCCAGCCGCGCGATCCGCCGCCGGGCCAGCCGTTCGGCGCCGTCCGCATACCACTGCGCCTGCGCCTGCCGCTCGGTGTTGGTCGTCCGTCGCACTGAGAAGCGCACGTCGTCGAGGACGGCGGCCGCGACGGCCGCCATCACCGCCACCAGCAGCAGGACGGTCAGCAGGGCCATGCCCTCGCGATTCTTCGGGCGCGGCGACATCAGGCCCCGCCCACCAGGAACAGCTGGTCCACGACGCCGTAGCCGTCCAGCGTCGCCCGCACCCGGACGGCGTCCGGCAGGGGCCGGTCGGGGGTCGGCAGCCAGGCCGGCCCCTCCGAGCCGTCGCGCAGGAAGCTCACCGTCAGGTCGCGCACGCCGCGATACAGCACCTGCGGGGCGCCCGGCCGGGCTCCGTCGGGATGGGTCGCCACGCGCCGCTCCAGTCGCCCTTCGACCAGGCGGTACTCGACCCGCTGCAGCGACGAACGACTCCGTTCGCCGGGATTGCTCCAGCCCGTCCGCGTCAGCGTCAGAACGGGATCGCCCGGCGTCTCGGCGGCGACCATGGCGCGGGGCAGGGGGCGGCCGGTGGAGCCGCGCGCCCGGCGCGGCGCGGCCTGGCCGATGTCGGCGCGCAGCAGGCTGCGCATCCTCTGCAGGTCGGCGGTGCGGTCGGCGGCCGCCTTGACCGCGAAACGGTTGTCGATCGCCTGGCTGAGCACGGCGCTTCCGGCGGTCGCCAGCAGGGCGAAGATCGCCAGCGACACCAGCGCCTCGACGAGGGTGAAACCGGCGCGGGGCGGGGTCACGAGGTCCGCTCCACGAACAGGGTGCGATCGGCCGCCAGACCCTCGTCGGTCGAGACGCGGATGTCGACGCGCAGCAGGTCGGGATCTTCGGTCGCCACGACGGTGCGCGTCCAGGCCCAGCGACGGTCGGCGAGGGTGGTCGCGCCCGCGCTCTCGCCCTCGGACAGGGCTGGCGTCACGGCCGCCTCGACCGCCAGATTCTCGGCCACCACCCCGCCCAGGGTCCGGTCCTCGACCCGCGCGGCCGAGCGGGTGTTCTCGCCCGAGAGGTTGAGCAGGGCCATGGCCGCGAGGCTGAACACCGCCAGCGCCACCAGCAGTTCGACCAGGCTGAAGCCCTGCCGCGCAGGATCAGTCATCGATCGACACCTCGCCGGCGCCATCGACCGCCACCGCGATGGAGCGGCTGTCGCGGGACAGAACGAGCCGGGCCGGCTCGGCCACGCCGGTCGGATCGAAGGTCACGCGCAGCGGCGGCTCGACGGGCGCCGCCATGACGCCGTCCGACCAGGGCTCGCGCCTGAAGGGCCCCTCCTGCAGGGGCGACCACCGCTCGCCGTCGAAGGCGGCGAAGGCGTAGCCGACGGCCGACGCCTCGACCGCCACCGACCGGTTCGACAGGATCGCCTCCTCCCGCGCCCGCTGCAGGCGGGCGGCGAAGCGCTCGGCGTCCTCGCCCACCGATGGCCTCGGGTCGGGCATCGACAGCACCACGGCGCCCGCCGCCACGCCCATGATCGCCACCGTCATGAGCAGTTCGACGAGGGTGAAGCCGGCGCGTCTAGACCTGCCAGTTGCCGAGGTCGGCGTCATCGCCTTCACCTCCCTCGCGGCCGTCGGCGCCCATCGACCAGACGTCGAACTGGCCGCCATGGGCGCTGTTGCGCCGGTACTGGTAGGGGTTGCCCCACGGATCCTCGGGCAGGCGTCGGACGTAGCCGCCCTGCCGGTAGCGCTCGGGTCTAGCCAGACCCGCGGGCGGGCTGACGAGGGCCTGGAGCCCCTGCGCATCGTCCGGGAAGGTCAGGTTGTCGAGGCGGTAGGTCTCGATCGCCTGCTCCAGCACGGCGATGTCCGCCCGGGCCTTGCCGACCATGGCCTTGTCCTGGCTGGGCAGGACGTTGATCGCCACCACCGTGGCCAGCAGGCCGATGATGACGATGACCACCATCAGTTCGACGAGGGTGAAGCCGGCGCGTCCCGGGGCGCTGTCGCGGCGCGCGGGGCGCACCGCTGCCTGGGCGCGACCGCGCATCTCCCTGAAGCAGTGAGCCGCCGCGCGGCGAAGGGTAGGGAAACGCTTCATGCTGTGCTCCGTCAGCTGAGGGCGAGGGTGTTGATCTGCAGGATGGGCAGGAGGATCGAGAGCACGATCACGGCCACCACGCCGCCCATGACGACGATGATCGCCGGCTCGAGCAGGCTCAGCATCACGGCGGTGAAGGTGGAGAACTCCCGCTCCAGGTAGTCGGCGGCGCGTTCCAGCATGGGCTCCAGCCGGCCGCTGCTCTCGCCCGAGGCGGTCATGTGCACGAGGATCGGGGGGAAGACCCCGGCGACGCGCATGGCGGCCGAGAGGCCGCCGCCTTCGCGGACCGCCTCGACCATCCGCTCGGTGGCGGCCCGCAGGGCCCGGTTGGGCACGGTCCGGGCCGTGATGGCCAGCCCTTCCAGCACCGGCAGCCCGGCCGCCAGCATGGTGGAGAGGGTCCGCGCCATCTTCGCCCCGTGCAGCTCGCGGGTGAGGCGGCCGACCACCGGCAGGCGAAGGATCGCGGCGTCGACCCGCAGCCGGAAGGCGGGGTTTCGCAGCGCCAGTCCGCCCACGGCCGCGGCGAGTCCGAGCAGCACCGCGCCCAGCCAGCCCCAGTCGCGCATCAGGTCCGAGACGCCGATCACCACCCGGCTCAGCAGGGGCAGGGTCTGGTTCATGCTGTCGAACTGGTCGACCACCTTGGGCACCACGAAGGTCATCAGGGCGGCGATGACCCCCAGGGCCACGATCGCCAGCACGACCGGATAAACCAGTGCCGTGATCACCTTGCCGCGCACCTGCTGGTCGCGCTCCAGTCCGTCCGCGAGGCGCTCGAGGATCGGACCGAGGGCGCCGGAGGCCTCGCCCGCCGCCACCATGGCGCGGTAGAGCGGCGGGAAGGCCCGGCCCTGCAGCCCCATGGCGTCCGACAGCGGGCGGCCCTCCAGCACGCCGCCATGCACCCCCTCCAGCACGCGCCGGACAGCGGGCCGTTCGGCCTGCAGGGCGATGGAGCGCAGCGCCTCCTCGACGGGCGCCACCGACACCAGGGTGGCCAGCTGGCGCGTCGTCAGGGCGAGGGTGCGGGCGTCCAGACGGGCGCCGCGGGCGGCCGCCGGGCGCGCCGACGTCGTCGCGGAGCCGCCGCCGCCGGCGGACACCTCCAGCGGCAGCAGCCGACGCCGGCCCAGCAGGGCGCGGGCGGCGGCCTCGTCGGGGGCGGTGAGCGATCCCGCCACCGTCCGGCCGCGGGCGTCCGCCGCCACATAGTCGAACACGGCCATCAGGCCGCCGCTCCGGCGTCGGCGTGCAGCTCGCCGCGATCCTCGCCGACGTCCTGCCGCGTCACCCGCACCGCTTCCTCGACAGAGGTGACGCCGTCCAGCACCAGGGCCCGGGCGCGGTCGCCGAGCGTGCCGCCGCGGGCGAAGGCGGCGGCGGCGATCTCGTCCTCGCTCGCCTCGGCCGCGATCAGCCGGCGGATGCGGTCGTCGATCCGGATCGCCTCATAGAGGCCGGCGCGGCCGACGTAGCCGGTCTGGTTGCAGTGGGCGCAGCCGTGCGGCCGCCACACCGTCTGACCCACCTGCAGCCCTGCCAGCCGCGCGGTGGCGGGGTCGGCCGCTTCCGGTCGACGGCACTCGGCGCACAGGCGTCGCACGAGCCGCTGGGCCACGACCAGCCGCAGGGTCGAGGCGAGCAGGAACGGCTCAACGCCCATGTCGCGCAGACGGGTCACGGCGCCGACGGCGTCGTTGGTGTGCACCGTCGACAGGACCAGGTGGCCGGTCAGGGAGGCCTGGACGGCGATCGCCGCCGTCTCCACGTCGCGGATCTCCCCGACCATGACCACGTCCGGGTCCTGGCGCAGAATGGCGCGCAGCCCGGCCGCGAAGGTCATACCGACCTTGGCGTTCACCTGGGTCTGGCCGACGCCGTCGATCGCGTACTCGACGGGATCCTCGACCGTCAGGATGTTGCGCGTCGCGTCGTTGAGCAGCGCCAGGCCGGCGTAGAGCGAGGTGGTCTTGCCCGAACCCGTCGGGCCGGTGACGAGGATGATCCCGTTCGGCTCGCGCAGGGCGGCCTGGAACGCCTCCAGCGCGTCGGAGGCCATGCCGAGCTGGTCCAGCCGCAGGTCGGCCTGGTCCTTGTCGAGGATGCGCAGCACGACGCGCTCGCCGCCGCGCGAGGGCAGGGTGGAGACGCGCACGTCCAGCGACTTTCCGCCCAGCGTCAGCGGGATGCGCCCGTCCTGCGGCAACCGGCGCTCGGCGATGTCGAGCCGGGCCATGACCTTGATGCGCGAGACCAGCAGGGGCGCGATGCGGGGATTGAGCGCATGCACCTCGCGGAGCACGCCGTCGACGCGCATCCGCACCGTCAGCGCGCTCTCGAACGGCTCGAGGTGGATGTCGGACGCGCCGATCCGCACCGCCTCGGCGATGACGCCGTTGATCAGGCGGACCACGGGCGCGTCGTCGGCGCTGTCGAGGAGATCCTCGGCGGCGGGCATGGCGTCGATCAGGCTGTCGAGCCCGGACGGCATGTCGAGACCGTCGTCGGCCGCCGCGCCGACGCTGTCGTCGGCGTAGGCGCGGGACAGTTCGCGGTCGAAGGCCGCCTGCGGCAGACGCTCCACGCGCAGCGGACGGCCCAGCGCCCGCCGCGCCTCCACCAGCGCCAGCGGATCGGCGCCCTCGCGCAGTGCGACCACGGCCACCTCGCCGGCGTCCAGCAGGACGACTCCGTGCCGCTTGGCGAAGCCGTAGGGAAGGGTCGGATTGACGACGGTGATCATCGCCGGCTCACCCCTCCGCCGGCGGCAGCGGCGAGATGACGATGTCGCCGGGGGCGGCGGCCGGGGCCGGGGCCGCCGGCGGCTGGGCGCGCATGTACTCGCGCAGCATCTCGTCGAGGCCCGGCTCACGGTCGGGCGCGTTGTTCAGCTGCTGCTGGCGCATGTAGCCCCAGCGGTCGGCGCTCAGCTGCTGCGCGTCGGCCGGGCTGCGGATGATGGTCGGGCGGATGAACACCATCAGGTTGGTGCGGCCCCGCTGCCGGCTGGTGGACCGGAACAGCGCCCCCAGGCCCGGGATGTCGCCCAGTCCCGGCACCTTGTCGATCGCCAGCCGGTCGTTCTGGTCCAGCAGGCCGCCGGCCACGGCGATGTCGCCATCGTCGACCACAAGGGTGGTCTCCAGCTCGCGCTTGTTCAGCACCAGGTCCGTGGCGGCGTCGGTCAGCACCCCGTTGATGCTCGACACCTCCTGACGGAGGAACAGGGTGATCGAGCCGCCGGCGTTGATCTGCGGCCGCACCACCAGCTTCACGCCGATGTCCTGCCGCTGCGTTGTGCGGAACGGGTTGGAATTGCCGTCGAGCAGCGTCTCGCCCGTGGTGATCGGCACCTCCTGGCCCACGAGGATGGTCGCCTCCTCGTTGTCCAGCGTCATCAGCGACGGGGTTTGCAGCAGGTTGGAGCCGTCGTCCGTCTTGGCCGCATTGATGATGAAGCCGAACAGGCCGTCGCCGATGCGGCCGCCGCCGCCGCCGATGAAGCCGTTGGCGCCGAGCAGGCTGTTCAGCGCGAGGTTCTGCAGCTGCTCGCGCAGCGGATCGTCCTCGTCCAGCTGGCCGGCTGCGGCGCCGCCGGCGATGGGCAGAAGCGGCGCGGCGCGGTCCGAGTAGTTGGTCAGGCCGACCGGATTGCCGTCCTCGCCGGCCAGCAGCCACTGCACGCCGAGTTCGCGCACGGCGTTGTCGGACAGCTCGACCACGATGGCCTCGATCAGCACCTGCTGGCGGCGCTGGTCCAGCTGCCGGATCACCTCGGCCAGCATCCGCTGGGTGTCGCCCGAGGCCGAGATGACCAGGGCGTTGGCCCCGGGGAAGCGGGCGATGGTGGCGCGCTGGCCGGGCAGCGGCGCGGCCGGCGCGGACGCGGCCGGGGCGACGACCGGCGCCGCGGCCTCGCCGCCGTCGGCGGCCGGGCTGGCGTTGGCGCTCGCGGCGGTCGGCTGCTGGCCGACGATCTGCTGCAGCACCGGCAGCAGCTGCTCGGCGTTGGCGTGTTCGAGGAACACCACCTTCACGTCGTCGGCGGACTCGGCGCGGCGGTCCAGGTCCTCGATCAGCGGACGCACCCGCGCGACGGCGGCCGGGTCGCCGCGCAGCACCACAGAGTTGGAGCTCTCGACCGGCGTGACCGAGACCATCCCCTGGCCCGGCTGTCCGCCCGGCGGCGCCAGCACGGCCTGCATCACGGCCGCGATCTCGCGCGCGGAGGAGTTCTCCAGCGTCACCACCTCGAAGCTGGCCCGGTCGACGTCGATTCGGCCGATCAGGGCCCGGATCCGGGACAGATTGTCGGCGAAGTCGGCCACGACCACGCTGTTGGCGCCCGGATTGGCCAGCACCTGTCCCTGGGCGCCGACCAGCGGCCGGATGGTCTCGGCGGCCGAGGCGGCGTCGATGTGGCGGAGCTGGAAGACCTCGGTGGCGAAGCGCTCGGCGCCGACCGTGGCCGGGCCTTGCGCCGCCGTCGCCGCCGGGCTGATCCGGTAGGCGCCGGACGGGGTCGGCGTCACCACCAGGCCGTTGGCGCGAAGGGTCGAGAGGAAGACCTCGAACAGCTCGCTGCGGCTCAGCGGCCGCTCGCTGGTCACCGTCACCGTGCCCGTCACGGCCGGATCGACGATGAAGGTGCGGCCGGTCGAGCGCGCCACGTCCTGGATGAAGGCGCGAATGTCCGCGCCCTGCACGTTCAGGGTCTGGCCGCCAGACTGGGCCAGCGCGGGAACCGCCGCCAGCGGGCCCTGCATGGCGAGAATCAGCGCCAGCGCGCCGCCGGCGAGAGTGCGGTTGGATCGCTTCAACGCTGTGCCCCGAGGGTGAGAGTTTGTTCCCGGCCGTCGCGCACGATGCGGAGCTCGACGGAGGACTGGCCGGCAAGGCGGTCGCGCAGGCCGGCGATGCGGGCGGGATTGTCGAGCCGCTGACCGTCGACCGCGACCACCACGTCTCCGGTGCGAAGGCCCGCCCCGGCGAGCGCTCCGTCGGCCGGGCCGGTGAGGGTGAACCCGTCCACCCGCAGCCCCTTCATGCGAGGACGAAGGCCGGCCGCGGCGGCCAGCGCCGACGCGTCGGGGGTGGAGGCCGGGGCCGGCTGCGGCGTCACCGTCTGCGGCGTCGCGGGCGGCGGCGGCGGCGCGGCGGCGCCGACCGGAATGTCGCTGAAGACCAGCCGGGTGAGGGAGCCTCCGCGGGCCAGCACGACGTGGTCGGCGGCGACGGACTGCAGCACAAGGCCGGTGTCCACCGTCTCTCCCACCGCCACCGAGACCTGGCGTCCGTCGGCGAGACCGATGATGGCCGAACCGCCGCCGGCGCCGTCGCTGCGGACGCCGTACAGCCGCATCTGGCCGCCCTCGGCGGCCGTCGCCTCGGCCAGGCTCCCCTGCGCCCCGGTGCGGAAGAAGGCGTCGAAACGCTGGAAGACGGAACGGTCGACCGGCGCGGCCGCCTCAGGCGGCGCCGCTTCCGGGGCCGGCGGCGAGGGTTCGACGAAGAGCCAGATCATCCGACCCGCCTGGACGGCGAGGACGAGAGCCAGGACCGCATCGAGGGCGGGGCGCAGCCGGTGGGGACGAGCGGTGAGGCTCTCCCGGACGCCGATGCTCCAATTGCGAATCGCGCCGATCACCTGGCCCGCCCTGAGGGCCCCGACGGCCCGGCCCGGGTTCTAGAACGATCGTCCGTGTTCGGGCTTCACGGCGGGATGACGCGCCGGAGAACTTGCCGTGACGGTTGCGCCGGAGTCGGAGCAGTTGTCGCGTAATCTTCGTGGAGGGGACGGGCGTCCGCCCCCTCCACGATCGGCCGTCAGAAGCGGGCCGTCAGACTGGCAGAGGCGCTCGTGCCCAGATCGTAGGTGTTGATCCGGATCGTGTTGCCCAGCTCTTGGTGCTCGTCGAAGTCCGTTCCCAGCAGGTTGCGGAACTCCAGAGCCAGGCCCAGTTCGCGGCCCATCACGTCGAAGTCGCGGCGGTAGACGAAGTCGAGGAACACGCCCGGCTCCTGGACGTAGTCGGGCTCCCGGACGCCGCCCTGGCCGGCGCCGCGCGCGGTGATCCGCTCGCTGACGTAGTTGACGATGATCGTCGCCTGCGAGCGGGCGACGTCGTCCTCCCAGCCGAGTTGCAGGTTGGCGACATGCTCGGACTGGCCCTGCAGGCGGCTGCCGTCGGCGATGAAGAAGGACGCCGGCGAGGGGGCCCCGCCGCCCGACAGGTCGTAGACCACGTCGTCGGCGTCGGCGATCACCTCGGAGTCGGACCAGGTGTAGTTGGCCTGCACCAGCCAGCGCTTGTCGGCGATGAAGCTCATGCCGGCGTCCGGGAACTCCCAGTACTTCTTGGCTTCCAGCTCGACGCCGAGGATGCGGGCCTGCGGCGCGTTCAGATAGGACTGCTGACGGGTGTTGCCGACGTCGACGACGACGGATTCCACCGGCCGGTCCATGTTCTTGTAGAACACGCCGGCGGTCACGTACTGCTGCCGGGCGAAGTACCACTCCCAGCGGGCGTCGAGGTTCAGGATCTCGGTGTCGACGAGGTAGGGGTTGCCGATGAAGGTCCGGTCCGACTCGGGGTCGGTGTAGGCCTGCGGGGCCAGTTCGCGGAACTGCGGCCGGCCGATCGTCTGCGAGGCCCCGACGCGGAACTGCATGTCTTCGGCGAAGTTCCAGGTGACGGTCGCCGACGGCAGCCAGTACTGCTCCTCGATTGTGGTCGGCGCATAGGGCGCCGCGCCGCCGAACAGGTCGCGCGGTGTCACCGACTGCTCGCCATCCTCGTAGCGGACGCCCAGGGTGGTGCGCACCAGCGGCATGAACTCGGCGTCCACCATCGCATAGGCCGCGTTGACGCGGAGATCGGCGTCATAGGCGCTGGCCCCGTTGGTGCCGGCGATCTCGCGGATCTCGAGCGTGTTCGGATTGATGTTGAAGTCCGAGAACAGGAAGTCGACGCGCGACTCGCGCTGTTCGTCGGTCAGCCCGTTGACGGCGGCGAACTGCAGGTCGCGGCGTTCGGCCTCACGGCTGTTCTCCAGCGAGGCCAGACCGACGCTGAACACCGCCTCGCGCGCGTCCGACAGCGGCAGGACGTAGCTGAGGTCCACGCCGCCGGACAGCATGTCGTCGTCCAGCTCCGAGAACGAGATCAGGTTGCCCTGGATGTTGTGAATGTACTCGCCCGCGGCGTTGACCCCGTACTGGAAGCGGGTCTCGTACGGCGCATCCCGCGAGGTCTTCGCCCAGGCCACGCGCCAGTCGAGGTTCATGGCCCCGTCGGCGAACCAGTGGTCGCCCGCCAGCTGGGTGGTGAACAGCTGCCGCACGAACCACTCGGTGTAGTCGTTGCGGATCACCGAACCGCCGGCGTCGAAGTCCGGCCCGGCTTCGATCCGGGCTTCCTTGGTCGTGTTGCGGACGTAGAGGTTGGTCCACTTGATCTCGTGATCCGGCCGGGTCAGCGACAGCGAGGTGAGCAGGTTCAGCTGCACGTCGTTCTGGTTCGACTCGGTGGCGTAGCTGGTGACGGGGACCAGCACGTCTCCCTGGAACTGGCCCTGCTCCTTGAAGCCCTCGCGTTGACGCCAGCTGTTGTCGTAGCCGGCGGCGACGACGAGGCCGAGGACGCCGAGGCGGGAGTCGGACGACAGGCCGCCCGCCACCTCGACGCCGAAGTCGACCGGCGTGGTCTGGCGCTGCATCAGTCGCAGGGGTGCGTTGACGAGGGACTGCCCGATGCTCTCGAGCTCGTTCGGCGTGTAGGCGCCGCGGCCGATCTGGCGGCCGGATTCGAACGCCAGGGCCAGCGGGCCGGGCACGTCGCGCGTGCCGTCGTCGAACCCGGTCCAGTCGCTGTCGGAGCCGTAGTAGACCAGCCCTTCCTCGTTGGTGGTCTCGGTGTTGCCGCCGAGCGAGGCGCTGAAGCTGAAGAAGCTCTCCGACGGGGCGTCGATGGTCTCGAGATCCAGCACGCCGCCGCCGAACTCGCCCGGATAGTTGGGGGAGTAGGACTTCTGGACGGTCACGCCGGCGAGAATGCTGGAGGGGAACAGGTCCAGCGGCACGACGCGCTGGAGCGGTTCGGGGCTGGGCAGGGGCGAGCCGTTGAGCAGGGCCGACGAATAGCGCTCGCCAAGACCGCGCACGTAGATGAAGCGGCTGTCGACGACGGTCAGACCGGTGACGCGCGCCAGGGCGCCGGCGGCGTCGCTGTCGCCGGTCCGCTGCAGATCCTCGGCGGTGAGGAAGGCGGCGACTTCCGAGCTCTCACGGTTCGGCTGGGGAATGTTCCGCCCCAGGACCACGATCTCGTCCAGGGTGGAGCTCTCTTCGTCCTGGGGTTCGGCCTGGGCGGCCGCTTGCTGCGTGGTCGTCGGGGATTGGGCGAAGGCCGCCGGCGCCACCAGGGCGCTCGTGGCCAGCAGGACCCCGCTCAGGGTCAGGGAGAGAGTCTTCATGATCGACGCCTTGAAGGAAGTTCGGAGGAGGACGCGAAGGGTCGGCGGCGGCCCGAGGGGCCGCCGCCGCACGTCCGTGATCAGCAGGTCTGACCGTCGGTCAGGCCGCAGGTCCAACCACGCCACCAGGTGTCGGAGGCGTTCTGGACGGCGCCGACGTAGGTGGTCGGCTGGAACCAGCTGTAGACCGCCGGCGCATTGGTCGGCGTCACCGCCGTCTCGTTCGCCCCGTTGATGAAGGTCAGGGTCTGGTTCGAGATCGACGTTCCCGAGGCCGGAGCGGTCAGGGTCGAGGTTCCGTTCGCCGTATTGCCCGTGCCGGCCGTGAAGACCGCCTGCGAGGCCGCCGCGTTCGACGGCCGGTAGGGGATGGCGCAGGACATGAACACCGAGGTGAAGGTCGGCGTGACCGACTGGGTGTCCGCATCGGCGATGGCGAGGCAGCCCGCCGCCGACCCGGCAACGTTGGTGAAGACCGAGTTGATGATCGTCGGATCGGTGCCGGTGTCGAAGTGCGCCACCGTGTGGGCGTCGGTCGGGGCGTTGCGGCCGACCAGGGTCCAGTTGGCGATCTTCGGCTGCGAGTTGTAGCGCGAGGCGATCGGGATCGAGGTCGGGGCCGACGAGAACTCGAACCCGGCCGAGCGGCTGGTGGAGTTCGGGGCGCGCTGGGTGACGATGCCGAACTGGGCGCCGCCGCGCCAGCCGGTGTCGGTGTCCAGGCCGTCGTCGTCGGCGCCGTTGATCACGATGTGGCGCAGGTTGACGTTGCCGCCGAAGATTTCGATGCCGTCGTCCGAGCTGTTGTACGACTGCACGTACTCGATGGTGGTGCCCGAGCCGACGCCGGCCAGGGTCAGGGCCTGCAGCTCGTTGCCGGTCGAGATTTCGAAGCCGGAGTACTTGATCTGCACGTAGCGCAGGCGGCCCGAGTTATCGGCCGGCGTGTTGCCGCCGTAGAAGGCGCTGGTGCCCTCCACCTGGCCGGTGCAGGTGACCGGCGCGGACAGCTGGCAGTTGGCCTGCGGCGCGCGGCCGGCGATGACGATGCCGCCCCACTGGCCCTGGGAGGTCTCGGTCGTCGTGCCCTCGACGTTCTGGCGGCTGGTGAACACGATCGGGCTCGAGGCCGTGCCTTCGGCGAAGATCTGCGAGCCGCGGTTGATCAGCAGGTAGTCATTGCCGCTCGACGCGAAGATCCGGACGCCCGCCTCGATGGTCAGGATGCCCTGGGTGCTGCCGGCGATCGGCGCGGCCGGGTCCACACCGCGGTCGGTGCCGACCGAGGTGCGGCCGCTGATGGCGTAGATCGTGCCGGCGCGCAGCGGCACCGTCAGGTTGCCGTCGATCTGCTGCGGCAGCTGGCAGACGCGCAGGGTTCCCGCCGCGCCCGCGGCGATCGTCCCGATGTTGGCGAAGCCGGTCGGGCAGTCGGCCGCCGGCTGACCCGGTCCCGGGCCCGGAGGGGGCGTGGAGCCGCCGCCGTTGCCGCCGTCGCCGAAGTCGCCTTCGCCGGGGGAGGCCACCTCGGCGCCGCCGCCGCAGGCGGCCAGGGCGAGGGCGCTGGCGGAGATCGCCAGCAGGGTAGTCAGTCGGAGGCCGGTCATCGTGTTCACCGTGTCTGATCCAGAAAAGATGGCTCGGCAGGTGCGACCCGACGCCCGGTCACGTCGTGACGACCGGGACCACCCCTGCCCGCAGCTTGGCTAGACGGAGCATGTGACACCGGGGACGCCGAACGGTGACGGTTGCGGCGCGCTTGTGTGAAGTTGTTTTCGCCGTTCGGTGAAACTCCATCCCGATACGGTGCGATCGTCACAAACCGGCGATAGCGAGGCTCCGCACGGGGAGGGCACGGGGCCCGCCTTGGCTGAATCGGGTGAGGGCCAGCATGGATTCGGTTCCGGTCGCAGTCGCCGCCGCGTTCGGTTTCGCCGGTCTTGTCGCCGGACTTGTGGTCGGCCGGGTCAGGCTGGCTCCGGCCGCCCCGGGGAGCACGCGCGGCGGCCTCGCCCGTCTTTCGTTGCTGGCGGCGGGCGGCGCCATCCTGGGCCTGTGGTCCACACTTGGACAGACATCGGTTGCGGCCGCGATCCTGACGGCCCTGTTCGCCTGGCAACTCCTGCTGATCGCCGTCGTGGACGCGGAGCATTTCTGGCTGCCCGACCGGCTGACCTTTCCCCTCGCCGCCACCGGATTGATCGCGGCGGCGGCGCTGGACGAGCGCCGCCTGGCCGATTCGATCATCGGCGCGGCGGTCGGGTTCGCCGCGCTCTGGCTGCTGGCGCGGGCCTACCGGCGGCTGCGCGGCCGCGAGGGCCTGGGCGGCGGGGATCCCTTCCTGGTCGGGGCGATCGGAGCGTGGGTGGGTTGGGCGGGGCTGCCCAGCGCGCTCCTGTGGGCGGGTCTCGCGGGACTCAGCGTCGTCGCCGGCCGGGCGGCGGCGGGACGTCCGCTCTCGGGCGCCGACCGGCTCCCGTTCGGGGTCTTCCTGGCCATCGGCGGCTGGTTGACCTGGACGCTCGGCCCCCTCGGGCGGTGACGTCGCAAACGCTTGCCGAAAGCGACAACGAACCGTCAGCGGCCCGACGTAAATCTGCGGAACGGCCGCGCTAGGTCCTCTCCCAGGAGGGCTGCATGACGAAGTTGCCGAAGACCGCCGCCGCCGCAGAGGCGCGCTACAACCGTTTGCTGGGTCATCGGCTGGCGCTGCTTCGCTCGGCACGCGGGCTGCGACTGGCGGAGGTGGCCGAGGCGGTCGGCGTCGGCCTGCAGCTGATCCAGCGCTACGAATCCGGAGAGATGGCGGTGCCGTTCGGCCGTCTGGTGCGGCTGGCGGAAGCGCTGGACGTGCCGCTGGCCACCGTGCTGGGGGACGCCTTCGAGGGGGCCGGCCGCAGCGAGGCCGAAGCGGCGGCGGTGCTGCAGATCGCCCGCATCGCCGGCCGTCTTCCGCCCGCCAAGCGCACCGCGCTGGCGGCCATGGCGCGGGAGCTGGGGCGTCCCTGAAACGCACCCGCGCAGGCCTGAGACGTGCCCGCGCAGGATCTCCGACAAGCAAAAGGCCCGGGATCGCTCCCGGGCCTTTGCCTTTTCCATCGGTTGGCCGCGCATTGCGCCGCCAGCGGCCGAACCGCTTCGCGGATCAGTTCCTGTGGTCGTCCGTCGGCGACGGCGCGCCGGGCATCGGCGGCACCGGCCCGTGCGGCGCGTCCGGATCCAGCTCCGGCACGTCGACGACGCCCCGGCCGACGTGGCTCTTGCGGATGCCGTACAGCAGGTAGATCACCAGCCCGATGCCGCCCCAGATCGGCAGCACCATCTTGGCGTCGTGCGGCAGGTTCCAGAACAGGGCGGCGCAGCCGAAGGCCGACAGCGGCGCGATGATCCAGACGAAGGGCGTCCGGAACGGACGGCGGCGGTGCGGATCCTTCACCCGCAGCATCAGCACGGCGACCGACACCATGAAGAAGGCGAACAGGGTGCCCGAGTTCGAGATGTCGGCCAGCTGGCCGACCGGGAACAGGGCCCCGGCGATGGCCACAGCGATGCCGGTGAAGATGGTCACCACATAGGGCGTCTTCCACTTCGGGTGGACCTTGGCCAGGCCTTCCGGCAGCAGGCCGTCGCGCGCCATCACGAAGAAGATGCGGGTCTGGCCGTAGATCATCATCAGGATGACCGAGGGCAGGGCCAGCATGGCGGCGGTGCCCAGGGCGTTGCCGACGGCGGGGTAGTTGATCTCGCGCAGCACGTGGGCGAGGGCCTCGTTCGAGCACACGAGGCGGTTGGCGTTCTCGGCCAGCTGGCAGGCGGCGATGAAGCCCGGCGAGCCCGGCTGGACCGCTTCGCCGGCCGAGCCGAGCACCGGCTGGGCGCCGATGGCCCCGACCGCGCCGGCCGCGACCAGCAGGTAGAAGATGGTGCAGATGGCCAGCGAGCCGATCAGGCCGATGGGCACGTTGCGCTGCGGGTTCTTGGTCTCTTCCGCCGCCGTCGAGACGGCGTCGAAGCCAACGTAGGCGAAGAAGATCGAGGCCGCGGCGCCGATGATGCCCATGCCCGAGGACTCGCCGAACAGGCCGTTGGGCGCGAAGGGCGTGAAGTTGCCGGTCTTCAGGACCGGCAGGGTCAGGACGATGAAGGCGGTCAGGGCGGCGACCTTGATCGCCACCAGGGCGGCGTTGACGCGGGCCGATTCCGTGGTGCCGATCATCAGCAGCAGGGTCACGGCCAGGGCCACCACGATGGCCGGGACGTTGACGATGCCCACCGAGAAGTCGGGGGTCGGAATCCAGCCGTTCATGCTCCACGCCGGCCCGGCCTGCAGCAGGTCTGGCCAGTCGAATCCCATGGCGTTCTCGATCAGGCCCAGCACATAGCCGGACCAGCCCACCGACACGGCCGAGGCCGCCACGGCGTATTCAAGAATCAGCGCCCAGCCGACCATCCAGGCCAGCAATTCGCCCATGACGGCGTAGGTGTAGGTGTAGGCCGAGCCCGACACCGGGGCCATCGAGGCCAGTTCCGAGTAGCAGAGCGCGGCGACGGCGCAGACCGCGCCGGCGATCACGAACGACCACATCATCCCCGGTCCGGCCTTCTGCGCCGCCGCGGCGGTCAGCACGAAGATGCCGGTGCCGATGATGGCGCCGACGCCCAGCAGGGTCAGCTGGACGGGGCCCAGCGAGCGATGCAGTGATTTCTTCTCGGCCGTGGCCAGGATGGCGTCGAGCGACTTAACGCGCCACATGAATGTCCCCTCCGACTTACAGCCTGATGCTGTTTTCGGCGCGGACGCTAGCGGTGCCTGTCCGCGCTGGCAACGCGGTTTCCGAAGGGTGAAGCTCCGACGACGCTTTCGTGAAAGCCGTCGTTGCGGCCGGAGCGCAGCAAATTCCTGCGGCCCGCGCTCGGGCTTCGCGCTATCTGGGCCCGCGATGCTGCCCATCCACGCCGTCCTCGAGCCGCTGAAATCCGCCCTCGCGGGGTCGAACGCGGTCGTGCTCGCCGCCCCGCCAGGGGCCGGCAAGACCACCGTCGTGCCGCTGGCGCTGCTGGACCAGCCGTGGCTGGCGGACGGCAAGGTGCTGGTGCTGGAGCCGCGGCGGCTTGCCGCCCGCGCCGCCGCCGACCGCATGGCCGCCACGCTGGGAGAGCGGGCCGGAGAGACGGTCGGCTACCGCACCCGGCTGCAGAGCCGCATCGGCCCGAAGACCCGCATCGAAGTGATCACCGAAGGCGTCTTCACCCGGATGATTCTCGACGATCCCGCGCTGGAGGGGGTCGGCGCTGTCCTGTTCGACGAGTTCCACGAGCGCAGCCTCGACGCCGACCTCGGCCTCGCGCTGGCGCGGGAGAGCCAGCAGCTGCTCCGCGAAGACCTCCGCCTGCTGGTCATGTCGGCCACCCTCGATATCGCCGGCGTCTCGCGCCTGCTGGCCGATGCGTCGGGACTGGGGGCGCCGGTGATCGAGGCCGAGGGGCGGATGTTCCCGGTCGAGACCCGCCATCTCGGCCGCAACCCCGCCGAGCGCTTCGAGGAGGCCATGGCCCGGGCGATCCGCCAGGCGCTGGCGGAGGAGGGCGGCTCCATCCTCGCCTTCTTCCCGGGACAGGGGGAGATTCATGGCTCGGCGCGGCTGCTGGCCGACCGCCTGCCGGGCGACGTCGACCTCGCCCCCCTCTACGGCGCCCTGGACAAGGCGGAGCAGGACCGGGCGGTCGAGTCGGCCCCGCCCGGCCGGCGCAAGGTGGTGCTAGCCACCTCGGTGGCCGAGACGAGCCTGACCATCGAGGGGGTGCGGGTGGTGATCGACGGCGGCCTGTCGCGCGTCCCCCGCTTCGAGCCGGCCAGCGGCCTGACCCGGCTGGCCACGGTGCGGGTCAGCCGCTCCTCTGCCGAGCAGCGCCGCGGCCGCGCCGGACGAACGGAGCCGGGCGTCTGCTACCGCCTGTGGGACGAGGAACAGACCCGCGGCCTGGTCCCGCACCAGCGGCCGGAGATTCTCGAGGCCGACCTGACCGCCTTCGCCCTCGACCTGGCCCGCTGGGGCGCCCGCTCGCCGGACGGGCTCGCCCTGCTCGACCCGCCGCCCGCGGGCGCCTTCGCCGAGGCGCGCAAGGTCCTCGGCCGACTGGAGGCGCTGGACGGGGAGGGGGGGCTGACCGATCACGGCCGCCGCCTCACCCGGATCGCGCTGCCGCCCCGCCTGGCCCACATGGTCGCCGTGGCCTCCGACGCGGGTGACGCCCTTCTGGGCGCGCGCATCGCCGCCGTCCTGTCGGAGCCCGGCCTCGGCGGAAGCGATCCCGATCTGCGCGAGCGGCTGCGGGCGCTGGAGCGCGACCGCTCGCCCCGCGCCCGCGACGCGATGAAGCTGGCCGAGCGTTGGGCGCGGAGCGCCGGGGGCGGGCAGGGCGGCGAGGCCGATCCCGGAGCCCTGCTGGCGGAGGCCTTCCCCGAGCGGGTCGCCAAGGCGCGCGGCAAGCCGGGGGAGGTGCTGCTGGCCTCCGGCCGGGGCGCCTTCATGGACCCTCACGAGCCGCTGGCGCGCGAGCCGTGGCTGGCGGTGGCCGAGCTGGGCGGCGGCCCGGTTTCGGAAGGCGGGGCCCGGGACCGCATCCGCCTCGCCGCGCCGGTGGACCTCGCCGACCTCGAACACCGCATCGAGGTCGAGGACCGGCTGTCGCGCGAACCGTCGGGACGGATGACGCTGAAGCGCCTGCGCCGGATCGGCGCCATCGTCGTCGACGAGAAGGAGATGGGGCGCCCGGACCGCGCCGCGATCACCGCCGCGCTCGAGGCCGAGGTCGAACGCGACGGGCTGAACAGCCTGCGCTGGGGCGAACGGTCCACGGCCCTCCGCGCCCGGCTGGCCTTCCTGCGCACGCTCGACGACGGCTGGCCCGACGTCAGCGATGCGGGGCTGTTCGCGGCCCGCGACCTCTGGCTCAGGCCGCTGCTGGCCGATGTGCAGGCGCTCGACGCCATCCCGGACGCCGCCCTGGAGCAGGGCCTGCGCGCCCTGGTCCCGTGGGATCGCCAGCGGGCGCTGGACGAGCTGGCGCCCGCCCGACTGCAGACGCCGCTCGGCTCGGCCGCGATCGACTACGCCGCCGAGGGAGGGCCGCGCGTCGACATCCGGGTGCAGGAGCTGTTCGGCGTGACCCGCCACCCGAGCGTCGGCGGCGGCCGCGTGCCCCTGACCCTGGCCCTGCTGTCGCCCGCGCGCCGGCCGATCCAGCTGACGAAGGACCTGCCGGGCTTCTGGGCGGGCTCGTGGAAGGATGTGCGCGCCGAGATGCGCGGCCGCTATCCGAGGCATCCCTGGCCGGAGGACCCGGCCGTCGCCGAGGCGACCAGCCGGGCGAAGCCGCGCGGAACCTGACCGGTCAGGCGGCGCCGTTCAGCAACCGGCCGTAGCTGTCGACCAGGCTCGGATAGGTCGGCACGAACATCACCGTCGCCCCGCTGCCCGTATCCACCGGCGCCTTGATCTCGAAATGCAGGTGGATGGTGGTGGCCGAGCCGCCGAAGTCGGCCGACGCCCTGCCCAGGGTCTGGCCGCGCGCCACCGTGCGCGAGGCGGCGTCCGGGAACAGGGCGTGCACCCCCGGCATGTCCATGTGCAGGTAGCGATAGATGCGCCCGGAGTCGCCCAGCAGGGTCACCGTATAGCTGCCGATCGAGGTGATCCGCCCGCTCTCGGCGGCGACCACCTCGTGCACCTTCTTCTCGCAGGTGGCCGGGCGGATGTCCTGGCCCTGGTGGCCGCGGCCGGCGGGGCACATGCCGTTGGTCCACGAGCGCGTCTCGCAGAAATTGTCGCGCCACGGATAGCTGTAGTTGCGCGGATCGCACTGGCCGCCGGGCCCCGGCGCCGCGAAGCCGCCGTAACCGTAGACCTGGGAGTTGGCGTAGGCGGGGGCGGCCTTCATCGGAAAGCGCATGCCCGCCGCCCAGACGGTCGGATCGGCGGCCCCGCTGCCCGATCCGGGGGCGAGGCCGCCTGGCGGGTCGTGCGGCCAGCTGACCGGCTCGGGTTCCGGCGGCGTCTCCGGAGCCGGCGGTTCGGACGGCGGCTCGGCGGGCCCGACCGTGTCCCCGGGCGCCGGCGGCTGGCCCTTCTCCGGCCCGGGCGTCGTCCCGTCGCAACCGGTCGGCGAACAGGCGGTCAGCAGCAACAGGACCGCCAGCGACGCCGGCCGTCTCACGCCCCGCCTCCGATCAGCACCAGGCTGGCGGCGAAGGCCACGGCCTCGGCTTCGCCGCAGCCGGACGCGCCCTGGCCCTCGCAGATGAAGCTGACGCTGTAGGCGGCCCCGAAACGGCTGAACGAGACGTCGTGGCCGTACTCGGTCTGTTCGGTGCGCAGGTTCGCCAGGCCGGCCGCCTGCGCCCGCCGGGCCGCTGCGGCGGATCGCGCCGGGCCCCGGGCGACCGCCAGCCGGGTCGGCGCCGCCGTTCGCCCGGCCGCCGGCGGCGTCTGCGCCACGGGCGAGCGGAAGGCCTTGGTGCTTCCGTAGATCTCGATGACCTGCTCGCCCCGCTCGATGCTCATCATGTAGTGGCGGTCGCCGGTGAACAGCCGCGCCCCGGTCAGCAAGGCGCGATCCGCCGGAACCAGGATTGGCACGCGCGACTCCGCCGCAAGCTGCAGCATGGCAGCCGTGCGGGGGTCCTGGTTCATGACGCCGCGGAGCCGCGCCGCCAGCGGATCCTGACGAGCCCGCGCCAGCGCGGCGGCGTCCTCCCGCGAGCGGGGCAGATCGACCTGCACGGCGGCGACCGGCGACGCCGGCGGCGGCTGCGAGGTGGCGACGCCCGCCAGCGCCGCCACAGCCAAAACGGCGCCCGCGAGTGCGGTTTGCATCCTGTCCATCGGAGCCCCTCCCGCGGGCAATATAGCGACGTTACGTCAGTCTGGCGAGGCGGTGACGCTGCGGCTGCGGCCGGGCATACAGGGCGAATGGCCGACGACGACCTGCGCCCGCCCCCGATCGGCCTGTGGCCCCTGTTCCTGCGCTTCCTGCGTTTCGGGGCGCTGGCCTTCGGCGGCCCGGTGGCGCAGATCGCCATGATCCGGCGCGAACTGGTCGAGCGCGACCGCTGGATGTCGTCCGGGCGCTTCAACCGGCTGCTGGCGGTGATGCAGGCCCTGCCGGGGCCCGAGGCCCACGAACTGTGCGTGCACATGGGCGTGCGGGCGCGGGGCTGGCGAGGCGGGCTGGTCGGCGGCCTCGGCTTCATGCTGCCGGGCTTCCTGCTGATGCTCGCCGCCGCCTGGGCCTGGTTCCGCTTCGACGTGGGGCAGGGGGCCTTCGCCGCGGCCCTGCTCGGGGCGCAGGCGGCGGTGATCGGCCTGATCGCCCGCGCCGTCGAGCGCATCGGCCGCCACATCCTCGTCGCCCGCAGCCTGTGGCTGGTCGCGGCCCTGGCCCTGCCGGCGACGCTGGCCGGCGTTCCGTTCTGGCTCGTGCTTCCCGGCGGAGCCCTCGTTCACGGACTGGCGGCGACCGGGCGACGGGGCGCGGCCCTCGCGGCGCTGGGCCTGGCGGTCGCGATCTCCGCCTTCTGGCTCCTGCGCCCCGCGCCGCCGAGCGTTGATGTGGTCGTCGCCGCGGCCGCGCCGGCTTCGGTGCTCGCCCTGTTCCTGACCGGGCTGAAGGCGGGATTGCTGACCTTCGGCGGAGCCTACACCGCCATTCCCTTCGTCCGCGCCGACGTCGTCCCGCGCGGCTGGATGAGCGACGGAACCTTCCTCGACGGGGTGGTGCTGGCCAACGTCATGCCCGCGCCGCTGGTCATCTTCGGGACCTTCGTCGGCTACGCCGCCGGCGGCTTCCCCGGCGCGCTGGCCGTCACCGCCGGCGTGTTCCTGCCCGCCTTCGCCTTCTCCATGGTCCTGCACGACCGGCTGGAGCAGGTGGTCGGGACCCCGGCCGTCCACGCGGTGCTGGACGGAATCGCCGGCGCCGTCGTCGGGGTGATCGCCGCCACCGTCTTACAGCTCGCCGCGGGCCTGGCCGGGCAGGGGCCGGGCTCGCCGCTGCTGGTCATCGGCGGCCTCGCCCTCGTCGCCGCCTGGACGCTGAAGGGCCGCTTCGCCGCGCCCCTGATCCTCGCTGTCGCCGCCGCGGCCGGCCAGTTGTGGCTCGGGTGAGTACAAGGTCTCTGGCGACCGACGGACGGCGCCGCGCGGCGCCGAGCCCGATCAGCAGGGTCGTCGGAGGCCTCAGCTTTCAGAGGGAGTCGCAGTCGTCCAGCAGCCTTCGAGACGACGAAGGGCTTCTGTCCACCATCGCTCGATGGGTGTGTTGACGTTGCCCTCCAGGACCAGGGACATCGCAAGTCCGGTCCGTGCATCCCGGGCGGTGGACCAAAGCCGGTGATGGACGCCGTCCAAGGTCCAGCTCCACCGTTGGTCTTCCCGACCCAGCCGGGGCACGTCGATCCACGCCGCAGGCAGGTTCTCCAACTGAAGAAGCGCCCGCTCCAACGCCGGGCAGGATCGCGAGTCCGCCCAGACGATGGCCGTCTGACCGGCAGTCGGGCCAAAGCTCTCGCCTGACGCGCGACGTGCGACCCAGTAGTGAGTGGTGTTCGGCCACTTACCGAGGTGGATGACATAGAAGCGATTGGCGGACCAGGATCCCGACCGGCCGCCGGACGTCGTCACACCCGCGAACGCTTCCCGGCGCGGCCATGGCTGGTGTCGAATATCAAGTTCGTCGGACGCCGATTGCGCGACAGCAGAAACGGGCGCTCCCGAGCTCAACGCGACGACGAGCAGCAGTACCGGTTTCTTCATAACGGTTGTATCCGACCGAACCGGCGCGCACGCAAGGCAACCTTGCTTTCAGCCAGCAACTCGCCTAGAGACCCCGCGCACTTCGCACGCGGGCGTGGCGCTTCCGGGGGAGACATCCCCGGCGGCTCCGTTCCGAGGGGCCATCCGGTCCTTTAACCGTCCGCGCAACGTCTATCGGAAAAAGGACAAGACGATCATGGCTCTGCCTGAATTCTCCATGCGCACCCTGCTGGAAGCCGGCGCGCACTTCGGCCACCAGACCCACCGCTGGAACCCGAAGATGGAGCGCTACATCTTCGGCGCGCGCTCCAACATCCACATCATCGACCTGTCCCAGTCGATCCCGCTGATGCACCAGGCGCTGGTCGCCGTGCGCGACGTCGCCGCCAAGGGCGGCCGCGTGCTGTTCGTCGGCACCAAGCGCCAGGCCGCCGACCCGGTCGCCGAGGCCGCCAAGCGCTGCGCCCAGTACTACATGAACAACCGCTGGCTCGGCGGCACCCTGACCAACTGGAAGACGGTGTCGGGCTCGATCGCCCGCCTGCGCGAGCTGGATGCCCTGCTGGAGTCGGGCGGCGAGGGCCGCGTCAAGCGCGAGCTGCTCAGCCTGCAGCGCGAGCGCGACAAGCTTGAAGCCTCGCTGGGCGGCATCAAGGACATGGGCGGCATCCCCGACATCATGTTCGTGATCGACACCAACAAGGAAGCGATCGCGATCCAGGAAGCCCGCAAGCTGAACATCCCGATCATCGCCATCCTCGACACCAACTGCGATCCGGACGGCATCACCTATCCGATCCCCGGCAACGACGACGCCGCCCGCGCGATCCAGACCTACTGCGACCTGATCGCCGACGCCGTCCTCGACGGCCTGGCCTCGGGCGCCGCGGCCTCGGGCATCGACCTGGGCGCTTCGGAGGCCCCGGTCGAGCCGATGCTGCGCGAGGCCGATGCCCCGAAGGCTGAAGCCGAGGCCGCCCCGGCCGGCACGGAGGGCGTCGCCGCCGAGATGGAAGCGGCCGCCGAGCCGGCCGTCGCCGACGAGGCCGCCCAGGAGGCCACCACCGAGGCCAACGACGCGGTCGAGACCGAGAAGGCCACGGGCTGATCGCCCGACGGCCCTCCGGCGAGGGCCGTGCGTGATTGACACACGGCCGGGCTAACCACCCGGCCGTACCCGCATATCAAGACTCAGGAGACTACAATGGCCGAGATCACTGCCGCCCTCGTGAAGGAGCTTCGCGAGCGTTCGGGCGTCGGCATGATGGACTGCAAGAAGGCGCTGCAGGAAACCAACGGCGACATGGACGCGGCCATCGACTGGCTGCGCGCCAAGGGCCTGTCCAAGGCCGCCAAGAAGGCCGACCGCGTCGCCGCCGAGGGCCTCGTCGCCGTCGCCTCGCGCGAAGAGGGCAAGGGCGAGGTCGCTGCGGCGATCGAGTTCAACGCCGAGACCGACTTCGTGGCCCGCAACGAGCTGTTCCAGAACGCCGCCAAGCGCTTCGCCCAGCTCGGCCTTGAGCACCACACCGTCGAGGCCCTGCACGGCGCCGAACTGGAAGCCGGCAAGACGGTCCAGGACGAAGTGACCCAGATGATCGCCACGATCGGCGAGAACATGCAGCTGCGCCGCGCCGCCCGCCTGTCGGTCGACGAGGGCGTGGTCGCCACCTACGTCCACAACGCGGTCTCGCCGGGCGTCGGCCGCATCGGCGTGCTGGTCGCCCTGCACGGCGGCGGCGACAAGGCGGCCCTGCGCGAACTGGGTCGCAAGATCGCCATGCACGTCGCGGCCACCTCGCCGCTGGCCCTGAACACCGACGACCTCGATCCGGCCGCGGTGGAGAAGGAGCGCGCCGTGCTGATCGAGAAGGCCAAGGAAGAGGGCCGTCCGGAGAACATGATCGAGAAGATCGTCTCGGGCCAGATCGCCAAGTTCCAGAAGGACGTGGTGCTGACCAAGCAGCCGTTCGTCATGGATCCGGACGTCACCATCGAGCAGCTCGTGGCCAACACCGGCAAGGAGCTGGGCGCGCCGGGCCTGCACGTCGCCGGCTTCGTCCGCCTGGCCCTCGGAGAAGGCGTCGAGAAGGTCGAGGGCCCCGACTTCGCCTCGGAAGTCGCCTCCATGACCAGCGGCGGCTGATCGCGCCATCCTCCGGGACGGCCGGAATTCAGGGGTCGGCGTTCGCTCGCCGGCCCCTTTTTCGTGGCTGCCGCGGGGTTGGCGACGGGACAGTTGACGCGGGAACCCGACAATGTCACGTGTCCGCGACAGATGGGAGACGCCTCCTTGGCCGCGATTGATCCGAACGATACGGAGCTTGAGGTTCTGAAGCGCTTCTGGCGCGATGGAGAGCTCTCGGCGCGCGAGGTTCACGAGCGCATCGCGACGGAGTTCGACTGGACCCCGTCCACCACCCGCACCGTGTTGGAGCGCATGCGGACCAAACGGCTGCTGTCGCGCCGCCAGGTGCATGGCGTCGTCGTGTACGCCCCCGTGCAGCCTAAGGTGCAGGTGCTGGGCCGGCTGATGCGGCGGCTGTCCGACCTGCTCGAGCTGGACAAGGGCCTCCCGGCCGCCGCCTTCGTGGGCAGTCAGATTCTGGACTCCGACGACATCGCCGAGCTGGAGGCCCTGCTGGGCGAGACTCCGGAAGACGAGGGGGCGGCGAAATGAACGGGCCCCAGCTGATCCTTCTATCGCTCGGGCTGTCCATCGGACTGGCGGCGGCCGGTCTGGTCGTCCTCGGGAGATGGGAGCGACGGCTGGGAGATCCCGACCTCCGGGATCGGCTCTGGGGTGCGCTGCTGTACGTCTCCGTCCTGCCGGTGCTTCTCGTGCCCCTGAGTCTCCTGCTGCCGGCGCCCGTCGTGGTCGTCGCCGAGCTCGCGGGCGGGGCCGCGTCTTCCGTGGAAGTCCTGCCGGCGCCCCGCTCCGCGTTCGGCCTCTCCCTCAATGGGCTGGTGCTGGGCGGTCTCGCCCTGGCTGCCGGGCTGGGCGCCTTGCGAGCAGCCGACTTCGGCCGACGCGCGATCGCGCTGCGTCGCCTGACGTCCGGGGCCCGCGACGCAGAGCCGGACATTGTCGGGAAGATCTCCGCGACCGCCGCCCGGCTTGGCGTTCCCATGCCGCGCGTGCGCTGTAGCGATGCGGTTCCGACGGCGTTGTTGACCGGCTTCTCCCGTCCCCTCCTTCTTCTGCCCGAGACCGCCGGTCCCCCGGTCGAGGCGGTCTGCGCCCACGAGCTTGCGCACCTTCGTCGCGGGGACCATCGGGCGGTGTGGATCGAGGAAGCGCTCCTCATCCTGTGCGCCGCCAATCCCTTGCTCCCGTGGATCCGCGCCCGCAGGGCCGCCGCGCGGGAGGAAGCCTGTGACGCGCTTGCGCTCGCCGGGGCCACGGAGGCCGCCCGGCGCCTCTACGCCCGGACGCTCGTCGATGCGATCCGGAAAGCCCCTAACCCGGCGGTCCCGGCCCTGACCTTCACCAGTGCGAAAAGGAGCTTCGCCATGCTGCGCCTGAAAGCCATCCTCGAACCGGCTGCCCCGGCGGCCAGTCGACTGCGCCGGACCGCCTCCGTCGCCATCCTTCTCACGGCGGCGGCGACGGCCTCGGCATCGGTCGCCGTGGCGGCCCAGCGAGAGGCGATCGTGATATCCGGCCAGTCGTCCGACGCCGCCGAAGCGGAGCGGACCATCCGCAACCCGGCCTGGGACCAGCATCCGGTCCCCACCTATCCCGCCGCCGCCCTCGACGCGGGGGCCGACGCCGGATCGGCGTCCGTGCGCTGCGTAGCTCAAACGGACGGAGCCCTGTCGAGCTGCTCGGTGCTGAGTGAGACGCCCCCCGGCCTCGGGTTCGGCGCGGCCGCGGTGCACGCCGCCAGCGGCGCCCGCCTGGCCGCTCATCACCTCGCGGAGCTCCGGGAGCCGACGCCGGTCGTCTTCACCGTCCGCTTCCGGATTGCAGGCTGACCAGGGACGTCTTCCAGGACACCAGGCTCGGCGAGCTCGCTCGCCGAGCCCTTTTCTCGGCGCGGAGCGGAAAGGATCGGCACTCTTCACAGCCGCGCAGGTTCCGCTAGGCTCTACGGGGAAGCAGGGGGGGAGCGGCGCATGTCCGACGCCGGAAAGCAGGGCCTCAGCGATCTCTCGGACGACATGCTCGGCTTCGGCGCGCGGGAGCTGGTCACGGCCCGAGACCTGGTGCTGCGCCCCGACGTCGTACTGGCGGCCTGGATGGAGCAGGGGCCCGAAGGCGGCGGCCGCTACGCCCGGCCGTTGCGGCTCTACCTCGCCATGAACGCCGTGTTGATGCTCATGCTGTTTCTACGCGGCGGAGCCGGCTTCCTGCTGGATTCTCTCTCGCCGGAAACGCTCTCGGACCTGGCCGGGCGCTCCGGCAAGTCGATGGAAGCCTTCGTCGCAGACGCCGACAACTGGATGACCTTCGTCATGGTGCCGCTGCTGGCGACTTTCTACGCCCTCGCCGCAGCGCCGCTGCTGCGCTGGTGGGACGCGGAGAATCTCGGCTGGCGTCGCGGCTTCCGCAGCGCCTTCGCCTGGCTCTGCGCCTGGACCATCCTGTGCCTGCCCCTTGGATGGTGGGCATACGGTCAGGGGGCGGTCCAGACCTTGGTGGCCGTCGCCTTCTTCGCTCTCAGCCTCGTCTCATTCCTGTGCATGGGGCGCGGCCGGTGGTACAGGTCGACGGCCGTCGGCGTGATGAAAGGCTTCGCGCTGACCCTGGCGGTGCTGGCCGCCGGGCTGCTGGGCGGCAACCTGGTCGTGGGCGTCGGTCTTCTCGCGGCCCTCTACACGCCCTGACGGCAAGGACGGGACTATTCGCCCTTTGCGCCGGCCGCTCCGCCGCGCCAAATAGCCCGTCCGATTCCAAGGGGGTTCCTGAATGAAGCGCCTGTTCGCCGCCGTCTCCATCGCCGCCGTCCTCGCCGCCGCGCCCGCCATGGCGCAGGCGCCTGACCTGGTCGCCGTCAACGGCATCTTCGACCAGGGCTTCAACCACTCCGAGGTGATGCGCACCGCCGCCCACCTGACCGACCGGATCGGCGGGCGGATGACCAACTCGCCGCAAATGCGCGAGACGGAGCGGTGGACGCAGGAGAAGTTCCGCGAGTGGGGCCTGTCGAACGTGCGGGCCGAGGGTTTCGAGTTCGGCCGCGGCTGGTCGATCGTGCGCTCCGACGCCCGCATGGTCGAGCCCCGGCCGCTGGAGCTGCGCGCCATCCCGGTGGCGTGGACGCCCGGCACGGACGGGGTGATCAGCGGCGAGGTGGTGCTGGCCCCGATGAGCCGGGTCGCCGACTTCGACAAGTATCGCGGCAAGCTGGCCGGCAAGATCGTGATGATCTCCGAACCGACGGACGCGACCGATCCGACCGAGCCCTTCTTCCGCCGCTGGACCGACGAGGAGCTGGCCGGCCGCACCGCCTATGTGCAGCCGAACCACGCCCCGGTGACGGTGAGCCGCGACGGCGGCCGCGACAACTTCGCCCTGCGGATGGACGAGTTCCTGGCTTCGGAGGGCGCGCTCGGCTGGGTCCGCATGTCCTATCGCGACGGCGGCCTCCTGCACGGGGCCGGCTACACCCACCGCGTCGGCGCCACGCCGACCCTGCCGGGCATGGAGCTGGCCGCCGAGGACTACCGCCGGCTGGCCCGCCTGTCGCGGGCGGGCGCGGCGCCGAAGCTGGAGCTGCTCAGCGAGGTCCGCTTCCACGACGAGGACGTCAACGCCTACAACGTGCTGGCGGACATCCCCGGAACCGGCCGCTCGGGCGAGTACGTCATGGCCGGGGCCCACTTCGACAGCTGGGTGGCCGCCGACGGGGCGGTGGACAACGCCGCCGGAACCGCCGTGGTCATGGAGGCCGCGCGCATCCTGAAGGCGCTCAACGTCCGGCCGAAGCGCACCATCCGCTTCGCCCTGTGGAACGGCGAGGAGCAGGGGCTGCACGGCTCGCTGGCCTATGTCGACCGTCACCTCGCCACGCGCGCGCCGCTGGGCGACGCGGAGCTGGACGCCCTGCCCAACGGCCAGACCTGGCGCGCCCGCTGGCCCGTCCAGCCGCGCGAGGGCTACGAGGACCTCGTCGCCTACTTCAACATCGACAACGGCTCCGGTCGCATCCGCGGCATCAACGCCGAGGGCAACGTCGCCGCCGCCGCCGTGTTCGAGGAGTGGCTGCAGCCGTTCCACAGCCTCGGCGCCACGACCGTATCGCTACGCCCCGCCGGCGGCACCGACCACGTCTACATGCAGACGGTCGGCATCCCCGGCTTCCAGTTCATCCAGGACCCGCTGGATTACGGCAGCCGCCTGCACCACACCTCGATCGACAGCTATGACCACCTGAAGCCCGAGGATCTGCGCCAGGCGGCCGTGGTCCTGGCCGGCCTGCTGCTGGCCGCCGCCAATTCGGACGAGCCCCTGCCGCGCATGCCGCTGCCGACCCGGCCGACGCCGACCGACCCGTTCGCGCAGTGACGGAAGGGGGAGGGGCGGGGCGCGACAACCGCGCCGCCTTCTCCCGGACCGCCGGAACGGCTAAGTCCTCACCATGATCGGAAGATTGAACCACGTCGGCGTCGCCACCCCCTCGATCGAGGCGAGCGTCGCGATGTACCGCGACATGCTCGGCGCGACGAAGGCGCACACGCCCTTCGACCTTCCGGCGCAGGGGGTGCGGGTCTGCTTCATCGACCTGCCCAACAGCCAGATCGAGCTGATCGAACCGCTGGGCGAGAACAGCCCGATCCACGGCTTCCTGGCGAAGAATGCGAAGGGCGGGCAGCACCACGTCTGCTTCGAGGTCGAGGACATCCTGGCGGCGCGCGACTCCCTGCGGGCGAAGGGCGCGACCATCCTCGGCACGGGCGAGCCGCGCATCGGAGCGCACGGCACGCCGATCATCTTCCTGCACCCGAAGGACATGGGCGGCGTGCTGGTGGAGCTTATGGAAACGCCGAAGGAGGCGCACTGACATGCCGGTAGGCCTCTTCACCATGGTCGCCATCTACCTCGTCTGCTGGTGGGTGGTGCTGTTCACCGTCCTGCCGCTGGGCATGAACCAGCGCGACCAGGAGCAGCCAACCGACGGCGCCCAGTGGGGCGCCCCGGTGCAGCCGAACCTGAAGAAGAAATTCCTCACCACCACCTGGGTGTCGGCCGTGGTCTGGCTCGTGGTGATGGCGCTGGTCTGGATCGGATGGATGCCGTTGCCCGACCTCGCGCCGCCGGCGGCGTGACGCCGTGACCGAGCGCCTGTTCCTCGTCAATCCGGGCTGGACCGACGACCACGGCGGCCCGTGGTACTGCCCCGCCGGCGCCGTGATCGAGGGCGTGCTGGCCTTCCATCCGCAGTTGCGGGAGCGGCTGGAGATCGTCCGGCTCGACTGGCCCCGACCACGCCCGCCGGTGATCGCGGCGGTCGGCGAGGAAAACCAGTCCTGCCCTCTGCTGGTGCTGGACGGCGAGCTGGACTGGCCGGACGCGCAGACCAGCGCCGCCACCGGCGCCCGGTTCCTGCAGGACGAGGCGATCATTCCGTATCTGGCCGCAAGGTACGGGATTGCGCGGCCGCATCCGTAGTAGGGTCCAGGTTCTAGGGGCTAGCTTCTAGGGGGCGACCGCCAGAGTGGTCGGAACCGGGTGCAAGAAAGCCCCCCTAGAACCTGATCCCTATCACCTAGCACCTCGCCCGGCCTAGCTTTCGCCCCGCCGGACCCGCTAAACCATCCACCCCACGCCTCCACGCCGGATTCTTCCCATGCGCCTGTCGCGCTATTTCCTGCCCACGCTCAAAGAGGCGCCCGCCGACGCCCAGATCGTCTCGCACCAGCTGATGCTGCGGGCCGGCCTGATCCGCCAGGAGGCCGCCGGCATCTACGCCTGGTTGCCGCTGGGTCTGCGGGTGCTGCGCCGGATCGAGCAGATCGTCCGCGAGGAGCAGGTGAGGGCGGGCGCCGTCGAGCTGCTGATGCCGACCCTGCAACTGGCCGACCTGTGGCGCGAGTCCGGCCGCTACGACGCCTACGGTCCCGAGATGCTGCGCATCACCGACCGCCACGAGCGCGAGCTGCTGTACGGCCCGACCAACGAGGAGATGATCACCGACATCTTCCGGGCCTATGTGAAGAGCTACAAGGCGCTGCCGCTCAACCTCTTCCACATCCAGTGGAAGTTCCGCGACGAGCGCCGCCCGCGCTTCGGCGTCATGCGCGGCCGCGAGTTCCTGATGAAGGACGCCTACAGCTTCGACATCGACGAGGCCTCGGCCCGCAGGGCCTACAACCGGATGTTCGTGGCCTATCTGAACACCTTCGCCCGCATGGGGCTGAAGGCGGTGCCGATGCGCGCCGACACCGGCCCGATCGGCGGCGATCTGAGCCACGAGTTCATCGTCCTGGCCGACACCGGCGAAAGCGCCGTGTTCTGCGACCGCAAGCTGGTCGAGATGCCGGCGCCGGGCGGCGACGTGGACTGGGACGACCTGCAGTCGATCGTGGACCAGCGGACCGCGCTGTACGCCGCCACCGAGGAGATGCACGACGCCGAGCGCTTCGAGGCGGAGACCGCCGAGGGCGACCGCCTCTCGGCCCGCGGGATCGAGGTCGGCCACATCTTCTACTTCGGGACCAAGTACTCGGCCCCGATGAAGGCCAATGTGCAGGGCCCGGACGGCAAGGACGCCCCGGTGCACATGGGCTCCTACGGGGTCGGCGTGTCGCGCCTTCTGGGGGCCATCATCGAGGCCAGCCATGACGAGGCCGGCATCGTCTGGCCCGACGCCGTGGCCCCGTTCGACGTGGTGGTCATCAACCTGCGCGCCAACGACGCCGCCGTCTCGGCCGCCTGCGAGCAGGCGGTCGCGAAGCTGGAGGGGCTCGGCAAGGAGGTCCTCTACGACGACACCGATGAACGCCCCGGCGGCAAGTTCGCCACCGCCGACCTGATCGGCGTGCCGTGGCAGCTGATCATCGGGCCGAAGGGCCTGGCCGAGGGCGTGGTCGAGCTGAAGCGCCGGGCTTCCGGCGAGAAGCTGTCCCTGCCGCTGGATGAGGCGATCGCGAGGCTGACCGCATGACGGAAACCGGAGCGGCCATGAAGCCCGTCAAAGCCGCCGGCCCCTTCGCCGCCTGGGAGTTCGGACTGGCGTTCCGCTACCTCCGCGCCCGGCGCAAGGAGGGCGGCATCGCCCTGATCGCCATCATCTCCTACGTCGCCATCGCCCTGGCGGTCATGGCCCTGATCACCGTGATGAGCATCATGGCCGGCTTCCGCAACGAGCTGCTCAGCCGCATGCTGTCGTTCAACGGCCACGTCTATGTACAGGGCCAGGTGCTGCTCTCGCCGGAGCGGGACGCCGCCGTGGCGCGGCTGGGCGAGGTGCCGGGCGTGGTCTCGGTCACCCCGCTGACCGAGGACCAGAGCCTCGTCCGCGCCGCCGGCCGCACGACCGGGGCCATGGTCCGCGGCATCGCCCCGGACGACCTCGACTCCATGGCCTACGTCTACGCCAGCCTCGACGACCGGGCGAAGCGCAGCTTCGGGCAGGGGCCGTACGGCGGCGACGACCTGATCATCGGCAAGGCCCTCGCCGAAGGCATGGGCCTTCGCGTCGGGGATCCGATCACCCTCTATTCGCCGACCGGCGCCGACAGCGCCTTCGGCAACCTGGGCGGCCTCGAGAAGACCTACCGCGTCGGCGGCGTGTTCAGCTCGGGCGCCGCCGACTTTGACCAGGCCTACATCTTCATGCCGCTGGAGCAGGCCCAGCTGTTCTTCGGCAAGGAGGGCGTCTGGGACGTGGTCGAGATCAAGGTGCGCGAGCCCGACCGGGTCGGCGACTTGCTCCAGCCCCTGCGCGACGCCGCCGGGCCCGGGGCGCTGGTCAGCGACTGGCGCGACCGCCTCGCCGCCTTCTGGGGCGCGCTCAAGGTCGAGCGTGTGGCGATGAGCATCATCCTCGGTCTGGTCGTCGCCATCGCCGCGCTCAACATCATCTCCGGCATCGTCATGCTGGTGAAGAACAAGACCCGCGACATCGCCATCCTGCGCACGGTCGGGGCCAGCCAAGGCTCGATGTTGCGCATCTTCTTCATCGCCGGCGCGACCATCGGCGTGCTCGGCACGATCACCGGCCTGCTGCTCGGCCTTCTGTTCTGCCTCAACATCGGCGCCATCCAGCACTTCCTCGAGGCGCTGCTGGGCGTCCAGCTGTTCAACGCCGACGTCTACATGCTCGACTCCATACCCGCCGAGGTCGACCCGCTCGACGTCTTCTGGGTCACGGTCTGGTCCTTCTTCATGAGCTGCGTCGCCGGCCTGATCCCCTCGTGGCAGGCGGCGCGGCTCGATCCGGTGGAGGCGCTCCGCTATGAGTGAGATCGCCCCGGTCCTCTCGGTTCGCGGCCTGAGCCGCACCTACGACACCGCGGCCGGCGGACTGAGCGTCCTGAGAGGCGTCGACCTCGACGTCATTCCCGGCGAGGTGGTCGGCCTGATCGGCCCCTCGGGGTCCGGCAAGTCGTCCCTGCTGCACGCCGCCGGCCTGCTTGAGCACCCGACCTCGGGCGAGGTGCGCATCGACGGCCAGGAGATGGGCCACCTGCCCGACAGCGCCCGCACCCGGGTCCGCCTCGGCGCCATCGGCTTCGTCTACCAGTTCCACCACCTGCTGCCGGAGTTCGACGCCCGCGACAACGTCGCCCTGCCGCTGCGCATCGCCGGCGTCGGCCGCGAGGCCGCCCGCGAGCGGGCCGAGGAGCTGCTGGTCCGTCTCGGCCTCGCCGATCGCCTGACCCACCAGCCGGCCCAGCTCTCCGGCGGCGAACGCCAGCGCGTGGCGGTGGCCCGCGCCCTGGCCAACCGCCCCCGCCTGCTGCTCGCCGACGAGCCGACCGGCAACCTCGACCCGGCCACCAGCCAGACGGTGTTCGAGGCCCTGCACGACCTCGTCAAATCGACCGGCGTCGCCGCCCTGATCGCCACCCACAACATGGAGCTGGCCGGCCACATGGATCGGGTGTTCGCGCTCAAGGACGGGCATCTGGAGGAACGGCCGGCGGAGAGCCAGGCGTACTAGCCGGATGGCGGGGTATCCCGCCCGACGTCGACCGGCGCCGACGCCCCGCCGACCGCGCGGTCGACCGGGCGCCCGTTCGGCAGGGGCCGGCCGCTACTTCCGGGCTGGAGGCGTGGTGAAAGGCGACGAGCCGACGGTGATCGCCGGCTTGGGCTTTTCGGCCTTCGGTTTGCGGGCTTCCTTGTTGCTGCGCATCTGACCCTTGGCCATGGCGCTCTCCTCGAGACGCCGGTCGCCGGAACGGCGACATCGAAGACGTCGCGGCCACCCTACACCTTTCGTCCGCCGGGCGCGCGCTCTTGACGAGAACACAACAGGAACATAGAACATACCCGGAACATGCAACCGGGAGCACCGTCATGGCGCGTTGGATGAGGGATCTGCTGTCGCTGGCTTCGTGCGGCGGGGTGGTCTGGGTCATGTGGCAGGCGGCGCTGACGCTGCCGGCGGCCTGACGGTCGGCGGATCTGGCGAAGTTGGCGGTTCGACGCCTTGAACTCGCTTCAGATCGCCGTCCTTCACCGGGATGCAGACTTGTCCACGCCCGATCGCGGTCATCCCCGGCTGAACCCGCCCTCCCGCCTGTCCAGCGAATCGTCGCGGGGCGATAGGGTGGGGGAGGCCGGGGCGTGAGCCGGCTGTGGGAGACGCGTGTGCCGCAGGGCTTCATCCACCTCCGGGTCCGTTCGGCCTATTCGCTGCTGGAAGGGGCCATCAAGGCCGGCAAGGTCCCGCGCCTGGCCGCCGACGCCGGCATGCCCGCCGTGGCCGTGGCCGACCGGGCCAACCTGTTCGGGGCGCTGGAGTTCAGCCAGGCGGCGAAGGAGGCGGGCGTCCAGCCGATCATCGCCTGCGCCCTCCCGGTCACCGGCGTCGGCGGCCGCGCGGCGGAGCGCTGGGCCAGATGCCCGACCGTGGTCCTGATCGTCCAGAACGAGGCTGGCTGGCTCAACCTCTGCGCCCTGTCCTCGGCGGCCTACCTCGAGGCCGGGCCGATGGACGAGCCGGGCGTGGCCTGGGAGCGGGTGGTCGAAAGGTCGGAGGGGCTGATCCTGCTCTCGGGCGGCCCCGACGGTCCCGTCGACCCGCTGTTCGCCCAGGGCAAGCCGGCCGAGGCCGCCGCCGCCCTTTCGGCCATGCGCGAGACCTTCGGCGACCGCTTCTACGTCGAGCTGCAGCGCCACGGCCTGCCGCAGGAGGCCCAGGCCGAGCGCGGTCTGGTCGAATGGGCCTACGCCAACGACGTGCCGCTGGTCGCCACCAACGACGTCCACTACGCCAGGGCGGCCCAGGCGAAGAGCCACGACGCCCTGCTGTGCATCGCCGACGGGGCCTTCACCGGCCAGGAGGACCGCCGCCGGATCACCGGCGAGCACTGGTTCAAGCCGGCCGCCGCCATGCGCGAGCTGTTCGCCGACCTGCCCGAGGCCTGCGACTCGACCATCGACATCGCCCGCCGCTGCGCCTTCCTGGTCACCACCCGGGCTCCGATCCTGCCGCGCTTCGACACCGGCGCCGGCCGCGACGAGCCGGCCGAGCTGGAGCACCAGGCCCGCGAGGGCCTGAGGGCGCGCCTGCAGCAGGTGACTCCGGCCGCGCCCGAGGAGGAGTACTGGAAGCGCCTCGAATGGGAGGTCGGGATCATCGTCCAGATGGGCTTCCCCGGCTACTTCCTGATCGTGTCGGACTTCATCAAGTGGGCCAAGGCGCACGGCATCCCGGTGGGGCCGGGGCGCGGCTCGGGGGCCGGCTCGCTGGTCGCCTGGGCCCTGACCATCACCGACCTCGACCCGCTGCGCTTCGGACTGCTGTTCGAGCGCTTCCTCAACCCCGAGCGGGTCTCGATGCCGGACTTCGACATCGACTTTTGCCAGGAGCGGCGCGAGGAGGTGATCGCCTACGTCCAGGACAAGTACGGCAAGGACCGCGTCGCCCAGATCATCACCTTCGGCACCCTGCAGGCCCGCGCCGTGCTGCGCGACGTCGGCCGCGTGCTGCAGATGCCGCTCGGCCAGGTCGACCGCCTCGCCAAGATGGTGCCGGCCAACCCGGCCAACCCGGTCACCCTGGCCCAAGCCATCGAACTGGAGCCGCGGCTCAAGGAAGCCCGCGACAGCGAACCCGCGGTGCGCTCGCTGCTCGATACGGCCTTGGAGCTGGAGGGGCTGTACCGCAACGCCTCGACCCACGCCGCGGGCGTGGTCATCGGCGACCGCCCCCTGACCGAGCTGGTGCCGCTCTACCAGGACCCGCGCTCGGACATCCCGGCCACCCAGTTCAACATGAAGTGGGTCGAGCCGGCCGGACTGGTGAAGTTCGACTTCCTCGGTCTCAAGACCCTGACCGTGCTGGACCGGGCCCACGGCTACCTGTCGCGCCGCGGCGCCGCGCCGGTCTGGAACCAGCTGCCGCTGGACGATCCGAAGACCTACGAACTGATGGCCTCGGGCCAGACCGTCGGGGTGTTCCAGCTGGAATCCCAGGGCATGCGCGACACCCTGCGCAAGATGCGTTGCGGATCCATCGAGGAGATCACGGCCCTCATCTCCCTCTACCGGCCGGGGCCGATGGAGATGATCGACACCTACATCGACCGGAAGTTCGGCCGGGCCGAGGTCGACTACCTGCACCCCTCGCTCAAGGAGGTCCTGACCGAGACCTACGGCGTCATCATCTACCAGGAGCAGGTGATGAAGATCGCCCAGATCCTGGCCGGCTACAGCCTCGGCGAGGCCGACCTGTTGCGCCGGGCGATGGGCAAGAAGAAGAAGGAGGAGATGGACTTCCAGCGCGCCCGCTTCATCAAGGGCGCGTCCGAGAAGGGGGTGCCCGAGGAGCAGTCGGGCGGCATCTTCGACCTCGTGGCCAAGTTCGCGGGCTACGGCTTCAACAAGTCGCACGCCGCCGCCTACGCCCTGATCTCCTTCCAGACCGGCTGGCTGAAGGCCAACCACCCGGTCGAGTTCATGGCCGCGTCCATGAGCCTCGATCTCAGCAACACCGACAAGCTGGCTGTCTTCTATCAGGATTGTCGCCGCTTCGAGGTGCCGGTGAAGGCCCCCGACGTGAACCGCTCCTCGGCCGATTTCGACGTCGAGTGGACCGACGGGCAGGGGGCGGTGCTCTACGCCCTGGGCGCCATCCGCAACGTCGGCCTGGAGGCGATGAAGCACCTCGTCGAGGTGCGCGAGACCGGCGGCCGCTTCACCGACATCTTTGACTTCCTCGAACGGGTCGACCCCAAATACGTCAACAAGCGCGCGCTGGAGAACCTCGCCCGCGCGGGCGCTTTCGACAGCATCCACTCCAACCGCCGCCAGCTTGTCGAGCAGGCCGACACACTGATGGCCTACTGCCAGAGCGTCGCCGCCGAGCGCGCCTCGGCCCAGGTCAGCCTGTTCGGCGGCGACCAGGCCGCCGCCGCCCGCCCGCGTCTTCGGCCGGTCGAGCCCTGGGTCGGGCCGGAGAAGCTGGACCAGGAGCTGGCCGCCGTCGGCTTCTACCTCTCCGGCCACCCGCTCGAGGACATGGCCCCGGCCCTGAAGCGCAAGCGCGTCACCTTCGTCGCCGAGGCGACCCAGCTGGCCGAGAGCGGCCACGAGGCCTTCATGATGGCCGGGGTGGTCCGTCGCCGACAGGAGCGGGCCAGCGCGAAGACCGGCGAGAAGTTCGCCTTCGTCACCTTCTCCGACCCCACCGGCGAGTTCGAATGCCTGTTCCCGCCCGAACAGCTGCGCAAGTGCCGCGAGGTGCTGGAGGCGGGAGCCTCGGTCATGGTCCGGGTCCGCGCCAAGGCCGCCGACGGCGAGGTGCGCTTCTTCGGCGACGACGCCAGCCGCCTCGACGCCGTGCTGGACGACGCCCAGCTGGCCCTGCGCGTCCACGTTTCGGCCCGCGCCGCCGACGCCGCCGCGCTCAAGGCCCGCCTGGAGCGGGCGCAGGCCAACGGCAAGGGCGGCGAGATCTTCCTGGTCGCCGCGCTCGACGGCCGCCGGGAGGTCGAGATGAAGCTGCCCGGCCGCTACCGTCTCGACGGCGCCCTGCGCGGCGCGCTGAAATCCGCCCCCGGGGTGGTCCTGCTGGAGGACGCGTGATGACCGATGTTCAGACCCACACCGGCTCCTGCCACTGCGGCGCGGTGGCCTTCGAGGTCGAGATGAGCCTCGACGGCCTGATCGAGTGCAACTGCTCGCACTGCCACCGCAAGGGCTTCGTGCTCGGCTTCGTCAGCCCCGACGCCTTCCGCCTGACCGCCGACGGTCCGCAGACGGAATACCGCTTTGGCAGCCACAAGATCGGCCACCGCTTCTGCCAGACCTGCGGCGTGCAGAGCTTCGCACAGGGCGAGGCGCCGGACGGTCGCCCGATGGTCGCCGTCAATGTCCGCACCCTGACCGACGTCGAGCCGTTCAGCTGGACCGCGACGCGGGTGGACGGGCGCAGCTTCTAGGCCGCGTCGGTCACCGCATAGACCATGATGCCGGTGGCGATCGCGAGGTTGAGGCTGTCGGCCCGGCCACGCATCGGGATCTTCACATTGACGTCGCAGGCGGCCGCCAGCTCGTCGGTGAGCCCCGCCTGTTCGTTGCCCATCACGATCAGCGCCGGGTGCTGGATCGAGGCGTCGCGATAGCCGTGCGTGGCGTCCAGCCGGGTGCCGATCACGCTGCCCGGCCAGCCCTGCCGCCAGGCCAGGAACTCCGTCTGCGAGGCTCTGGCGATCGCAACGGCGAAGACCGAGCCCATGGTCGCCCGCACCGCCTCGACGGAGTAGGGATCGACGCAGTCGCCGATCAGGATCACACCGCCGCAGCCGGCCGCGTCCGCCGTGCGGATGATGGTGCCGAGGTTGCCCGGGTCGCGGACCTGCTCCAGCGCCACCCAGCAGGGCGCCGAGGCCGGCTCGATGGCCGACAGCGGCGTGTAGACCTGCTCGAACACGCCCAGCACCGTCTGCGGATTCTCGCGCCGGCTGATCTTTTCGAGGATGGCGCGGGTGACCACCACCACCTCGCCTCCGGCCGCCCGGGTCTCCGCCCTGGCCCGCTCCAGCAGCGGATGCGGCCGCGCCTCCTCACCGACCAGCAGCAGCCGCGGCGCCCGGCCCTGGTCCAGCGCCTCGCCGATGAACTTCAGCCCCTCGGCGAGGAAGCGGCCCGTCGCCTCGCGTTCCTTGCGCATGTGCAGGGCGCGCACGGCCTTGACCGTGTCGTTCGTCAGCGAGGTGATCAGCCGGTCCGCCATCAGGCGCTCCACCGGGCGAAGAAGCTCAGGCCGATGGCCCGCCCCTGGGCGCCGTCCTCCGCCAGGGCCAGTTCGCCCCAGTCGATGGTCCCGCCGCGATCCGCCGTCGCCTCCGCCGTCAGGTGCGCCAGCGACAGGCCCGAGATTCGGGCCGCGTAGGCATTGAGCAGCAGGAAGGAGGCGTCGTCCGCCAGAAGGGCGGCGCAGTCCTTCAGCAGGCCGGGCAGGTCCTCGAACAGCCGCCACACCTCGCCCGTCGGGCCGCGCCCGTACTTGGGCGGGTCGAGGACGATCCCGTGGTACTTCGACCCGCGCCGCACCTCGCGCGCCACGTACTTGCGCGCGTCCTCGACGATCCAGCGGACCGGCCGGTCGGCCAGGCCGGACTGCTCGGCGTTCTCCCGCGCATAGCCGACCGACTTCTTCGAGGCGTCGACGTGGGTGACCTCCGCCCCCGCCGCGGCGCAGGCCAGGCTGGCCACGCCGGTGTAGCCGAACAGGTTCAGCACCCTGGGCCGCTGCAGATTCCGCACCCTCCCGTCCAGCCATTCCCAGTTGGCCGCCTGCTCGGGGAAGAAGGCGAGGTGCCGGAAAGGCGTGAACCGGCCGGTGAACCGCACCTCGCGCCACGCCAGCGGGAAGGTGTCGATCGGCTTCCCGGCGAAGCGCCACCGGCCCGCCTCGTCCTCGTCCGTCGGGTCGAACACCGCATCGGCGCGCTCGAAGGCCCCGGGGTCGCGCGGACTCCAGAAGCACTGCGGCTCGGGCCGCACCACGGTGAAGCGGCCGTAGCGCTCCAGCTTGCGGCCGTGGCCGCTGTCCAGCAGGGCGTAGTCGGCCCAGCCGCGGGTGACGAGGGTCTCAGGCGACGGGTTCAGGCGCGGCGACATGGGCCGCTGATAGGCGCTGGGGGCCCGCCTCGTCCAGCGCGCCGTCGACCGTCGCCGCCGGGGCCGGGGCGTCGGGCCGGTGCCGCGTCTTGTCCCAGGCGAAGGGCTCGCGCACGAGCCGCCACGCGGCGTGGGCGAAGGCGAGGCTGAGCAGGCTCCAGTAGGCGGGCGCGACCAGCATGTCCCTG
>MGLK01000004.1:0-13376 GCA_001794825.1 Caulobacterales bacterium RIFCSPHIGHO2_01_FULL_70_19
TTCGTTCGACTTGCATGTGTTAGGCCTGCCGCCAGCGTTCGCTCTGAGCCAGGATCAAACTCTCAGGTTGAGTTGACTTCTGACCTAAGCATGACAGCGCCGAAGCGCCATCTGGCATTAGTTCTACGTATTCTTGACGAGATCCCACGATCATCGATCCGAAGATCGACTTCATGGTGTCTTTTCAAAAAGACCGCAGATGTCAGTGTCGAGATAACCTCGAAGGGTTATCGCCAGGACACCGCCGCCTGCGTTTCTCTTTCCAGATCAACGATTTCAAAGACCCGGGAACCGGAGACCGGCCCCACCGTTTAGCGCCCGGTTGCGGCGGAGGCGGCGATTTAGTCGCCTCGGTTTTCCGTGTCAAGCGGTTATTCCGAAGAAGAACCTCTTTCCGACGGCCCCGCCCGGAGGCGAGGGAGGCGGGTGTTTACCGCCTCATTTCCCTGCGTCAAGCGGTTCTTTTTGAAGAAGAACCTTTCTCTGCAGGCCCGGCCCGGAGGCCAGGGAGGCGGGTGTTTACCGCCTCAGTTTTCCGCGTCAAGTGGTTCTTTTTGAAGAAGAACCTCTCTGTTCGGAACCGCCCCGGAGGGCGGCGGAGACGGCTCTCTAGGGAAGGCCGATCTCCGTGTCAACCGGGCTTTTCAGCCATTCTGCGGAGGGGAAGATCGAGACCTTCCAGACCGCAGAAAACCGCCGAGTGAAGCCGGAGGGGCTTCCCTCTGTTTCGTTTCCGACGATTCGATTGGAGCGCGGAACCTAACCAGACCGCGTCCGGAAATCAAGAGGCTTTCGCTTCTTTCTTTCCGTGGGAGCGGGAGACTTTCGTCTCCGCGGCCCCGGCGGCCGGCCCGTTTCCGAGCGAGGCGGCGATATACGCAGGGCCCCTTTCGCCCGCAACCCGATTCTGACGGATTTTCGAACTTTCTCGCCGACTCCCGGTCGACCGACGCGGGTCCGTCCGCGTCTCAGCCCGCCGCTATATAGGTGCGCAGGGATTCCGCTTCGCGCGTCGCCTCGTCGATCTGGCACTTCACCACGTCGCCGATCGAGATCACCCCGTCCAGCCGGCCCTCGACGAGCACCGGGAGGTGCCGGATCCGGCGATCGGTCATGCGCTGCATCAGGACGCCGACCGTCTCCCCCGGCGCGGCGAACACCACATCCGCCGTCATGTAGTCCGAGACAGGCCGCGACAGGACGGCCTGGCCGCCGCGGGCGATGGCGCGGACCACGTCCCGTTCGGACAGCACGCCCACGACGCGATCGCCGTCGCAAACGATCACGGCTCCGACGCTGCGACGTTCCAGCTCCGCGCAGGCCTCCGCCAGCGGCAGCTCCGGAGCCACCGACCACACCGCGTGTCCCTTCCCCTTGAGAATCTCGGCGACAAGCATGGCGGCTCCTCCTTCCGTCTCGCGGAACGGCCGCGGACCGGGCCGCTCTTCAGAGGCGAGGGTCGCGCAGATCGGTGGACGAATCAAACGGCTGCGCCGTTGGGCCCCACAGCCGCGCCCATGGGCCGATCGCAAGCAGCCCGAACAGGTAACCGAAGGCGTGCGCCTCCCACGCGACGGCCGCCCCTTCCATGCCGGGCGCGAAGCCGATCATCCCGGCGCCGGCGTTCACCAGCATCAGCGCCGCCGATGTGGTGAGAACGCGCCGGTCGGTCAGGGGGCGAAGGCGGCCGCTCCGCCGGCCCAGGAGCCGGATCGCCGCGCCCATCAGTCCGAAGACGGCGCCTGAGGCGCCGACCATCAGGGCATCGCTGCCAAGGTGGGCCAGGCCGTATCCGAGCGCAGCCGCCAGACCGCACGCCATATAGAAGAGGAGAAAACCGGCCGCCCCGCGGGCGCCGGGCATGAGGCGTGCGACCGGCGGGCCGAAGGCGATCGCTCCGGCCGCGTTCATCCCGACGTGGGCCCAGCCCGCGTGCAGGAACATCGCCGTCAGCAGCCCCGGCCACCAGCCTCCGACGACAAGCGAGGCAGGCTGAAAGGCGAACGCGAGGCCGTCTTCCGGAAGCCACCCCTGCAACAGGTAGAGCAGCGGCATCGATACGGCGACCAGCAGCGAGACCGCCGGCGCGTTGAATACCCTGTCGGTTGCGGGATCGGTCAGGTTCGGCCTCGGAAACGACGCAGGTCATTGATCTGGCGAGCGACTGCGCCTCTGGCAAGCGCTTCTTAATAACCATGATCCAGATTGGCACGCAGGGTCCTCAGCGGCTCGTAGTCCGTAGACAACGGGAGGGCGCATGTCCGTCACGACACTGGCCGCTACTGCAGCGGCGCTCGCCGCACTCGTACTCCCGGCCGCGGCCGCCGCCCAATCCGCCGGCTCTGCCGGAATGGCCACATACCAGGCCGGATACGGCGGCTCGCGCTATACCACCGCCCGCCCGCAAACCGGGTCGACGCGTGACGAAAACGGCAACCGGCTCATCGTCAACGGACTCATCCAGTCCGGGGCCAGCGCCTATTCGAGCACCTCGGGCGGCGTGTCCTCCAGCTTCAGCGGCGCAGGCGGAAACGGAACGACGATCGGCGGCTCGACCGCCATCGGCAACAACCTGAACGTGGTCGTCCAGGGCAACCACAACACGGTCATCGTCAACTCCCGGCAGGTCAACAACGGCGACGTCACCGCCGGGACAGACCTCAATAGCAGCCCGAGGCATCCATGAATCCCGGCCAGTTCCCTCCCCGACTGAAGGGGGCGGTCGCGGTGGCCGGCGTCGCGGCCCTGCTGACGGGCTGCATCTCCTCGTCGGCGAGCCCCCAGGGCACCTATGCGACGCCCATCGGCAATGCGCCGGTCATCGCCAACCCGACCCCCTACTCCGCCGCCCTCTACTGCATGGCGGACTACGCCAGGCGCTACAACCTGCCCTCGCCGCGCATCGCCGTGGGCCGGATCAGCGACTACACGGGCACGGTGTCGGCCGACGGGGGCCGCCAGATCACCGGCGGCGCCTCCCTGATGGCCATGACCGCCCTGGCCAAGTCGGGGGCGCGGATCGTCGAGCGTTACGACACCTCGGTTTCCGAGATGGAGCTGCGCTACGCCAACAACCGCCTGATCGGCGACGAGGGCGCGGGCGGGGCGGACGACGTCCATTACCGCCGCATCCTCGCCGGCTCGGTGCCCGGCACCGACTTCTACATCATCGGCGGCATCACCGAGGTGAACTACAACATCCGTTCGGGGGGCTTCGACATGGCCGCCGGACAGGCGGAGACGGACACGCCGTTGTCGACGGCCTTCTCCGGCAAGGCCTTCGTGATGAACGTGGCCATCGACCTGCGACTGGTCCAGACCACCACCCTCGAGGTCGTCGACGTCATCTCCTACCAGAAGCAGATCATCGGCCGGGAGATCTCGGCGGGGGTGTTCGACTTCCTGAACGGCAATGTCTTCGACATCTCCGCCGGCGAAGGCGGTCTCGAGCCGGTGCAGCTGGCGGTGCGGGCCCTGATCGAGCGGGCCACGGTCGAGTTCATGGCCAATCTCTACGGCGCGCCCGGTCCGGAGATCTGCCTTTCAGCCGGGCCCGACCCTCTCGGCGGTACGGTCGGCCCGACCGGCGGCTACTACCCCGCCTACCCCAACACGGATACGAACAATGGCGACACCCGTGCGGATCCGTCTCGCTGGCACGATCGCCGCGACGGCGCTGTGCGCCGCGGCCGCTACTGAGGCCGCGTCGCAGACGCCCCCGCAGGACTCCCTTGTCCTGAACCAGCAGCTCCAACTGGGCGACGTCTTCTCGCACCAGATGATCAACGTCGTCGACGCCCAGGACCAGGTGACCGCGGACACCTCGGCCCAGGGCAACTCCGCCTCGGGCGCGGTCGAGAACGGCTCGATCACAGTTCAGTCCGATCAGGACATGCGTGGCGACGCCACGGCCCGTACAGACGTCGCCCTCGGCGGCGACACCTGGGGCGAGGTCAACGTGGTCACCCAGGCCGGCGGCAACTACCTGGGGGTCAGCGCCTATGACGCGGACCTGACGACGGACGCCGTCCAGTCGAACACCGGCGGCCTCGTCAGCGCAGTCAGCGAGGTCGGCGACTCGTCGGCCCGCCTCCACGCCGGCGGGAACGTGGCCGCCTCGGCCGTCTCCAACACCGTCGCCCTGTACGGCGAAGGCTCGCTTCTCCAGGGGGACGTGGACCAGGCGAACGCCGCCACCGTCCGCTCCTTCAGCCGCATCCAGAGCCAGTACATCCCGGCCGGCGCGGCGGTCACGGCGGACGCGGTCGGCAACGCCGTAGCGGCGACCAGCGTCCAGACCTCGGGCCAGGACCTGTCGATCGTCCAGTCCTCTACCGGCGCCTTCCTCGAAGCCGACGCCAGCGCCAACGCCGGCAACGCCTGGGATCTGGCGTCGCGCGCCCGCGCGACCGCGAACCAGGCGGTTCTGTACAACCAGGGCGGGTCGGTGGTGACCGCGTCGGATCAGACCAACACCGCCTTCGTCCGCGCCGCCGCCCTGACCACAGCCTACGACTACGGGCGCGCCGAAGCCTACGCACGCGGCGCCGCCAACGAGCTCTCGGTCGGCAACAACGACATCTACGTCGAGATCGACAACAGCCAGTTCAACTCGGGCGGCGTGGACGTGAGCGCCACCTTCTCGGGGACCAACGGCTATGACGTCTATGTCGGCGCCGAAGCGGTCGGAAATGCGGTGACCGGCTACGCCTGTTCGGAATGCCCGGGCTATCTGGAAGCGACGAACGTCCAGACCAACGACGGAAACGTCTCGGCCCAGGCCACGACGACCGTGGCCGGCTCCAATCGGGCGGTGATCACGGGGGCGAACGCGGTCGGCAACTCCGCCACCTTCTACGTCTCCCGGCCCACACATTAACCTTCTGTAACTTGAGCCAGCCGGCAGCTCGCACAAGGGTTGTGCGGGGCGTCGGCGTTTCTGAGTAGTTCGCGGTCCTTCCTGTTTTCCCGCGCAACGCGTCCCGGCGTGCGCCCATCGGAGTGACCGCTGATGCGATCGCCACGCCTTCTGCTTCTCGCCGCCGCCTCCCTCTCCGTGCTCACGGCCGCCACGCCGGCCCTCGCGCAGTCGCAGGCGCAGCCCTCCGATCCCTGGGCCCAGGCGGGCAGCGACATCCCGGCGGACTCGAACGTCCGTTTCGGCGTCCTGCCGAACGGCATGCAGTACGCGATCCTGCGCAACGCCACGCCGCCGGGCCAGGCTTCGTTCCGCCTGCGCATCGACGCCGGCTCGCTGATGGAGAACGAGGACCAGCTCGGCCTCGCCCACTTCATGGAGCATATGGCTTTCAACGGGACCACGAACGTCCCCGAGAACGATCTTCTGCGCATCCTCGAGCGTCTGGGCCTGGCGTTCGGCGCCGACACCAACGCCTTCACCAGCTTCGACCAGACGGTCTACATGCTGGAACTGCCGCGCACGAACGACGAGACCGTCGACACAAGCCTGCACATCATGCGCGAGCAGGTCTCGGAGGCCCTGATGGCCGCCGACGCCGTCGACGCCGAACGCGGGGTGATCGAGGGCGAGGAGCGACTGCGCAACACCCCGGGCCTGCGCTCGATCAAGGCCCAGCTGGGCCTTCTGGCGCCGGGTCAGCGGATCTCGCAGCGTCTCCCGATCGGCGACCTGACCATCATCCGCACCGCCCCGCGCGAGCGCTTCGTCGAATTCTATGACGCCTACTACCGGCCGTCGCGTGCGACCTTCGTCGCCGTGGGCGACTTCGACGTCGACGTGATGGAAGACAAGATCCGACGCGCCTTCGAGAGCTGGGAGCCTCGCGCCGCTGACGGTCCGGAGCCGGACCTCGGGGTTGTGGCGCCACGCGAGCCGGAAACCCGCATCCTGGTGGAGCCCGGCGTCCAGTCTTCCATCCAGCTCAACTGGATCCGCACTCCCGAGCGCGATCCCGACACCGTGGCCGAGCGTCGCGACGACCTGATCCGGGGCCTGGGCGTTGCGGTTCTCAACCGCCGTCTCGGCGAGATCGCCCGCACCGACAATCCGCCCTTCTCCTCCGCGGGCGGAGGCGAGGCGACCCTGGCGGAGAGCCTGGACATCGCCACCGTCACCGCCCAGTTCGCGCCCGGCGAATGGAAGCGGGCGCTTGAGGCGGTCGAGCAGGAGCAGCGCCGCCTGGTCGAGTACGGCGTGTCGGAGGCGGAGCTGCAGCGCGAGATCACGGCCGTCCGCACTGCGCTGGAGAACGCGGTCGCCGGCGCGGCCACGCGACGCACGCCGCAGCTCGCCGGCCAGCTGATCAACGCCGTCAACGAGAAGGAGGTGTTCAGCGCGCCGCAGACCAATCTCGATCTGTTCAACGCCGCCGTGGACGGCCTGACCGCCGCCGAGGTGAGCGAGGCGGTGAAGGGCGTGTTCCAGGGCGAAGGCCCGCTGGCCCTTCTCGTCACGCCCGTCGAGATCGAGGGCGGCGAAGCGGCCGTGACGGCCGCTCTCGAGGCCTCGCGTCAGGTCCCGGTCGCGGCTCCGGCCGCCCAGGCCGAACTGGAGTGGCCCTATACCGCCTTCGGCGAGCGGGGCGCCGTGGCTGAGCGGCGCGAGATCGCCGAACTGGGCGCGACGGTCGTCACCTTCGCCAACGGGGTGCGCCTGACGGTGAAGCCCACCGACTTCCGGGAGGAGCAGATCCTCGTCAGCGTTCGCACCGGGATCGGCGAGCGGGGAATCAGCCCGGACCGCGCCGATCCGCAGCTGCTGGCGTCGCAGATCGTGCCGCCAGGCGGCCTTGGCCGACTCACCTTTGACGAGCTGAGCCGGGTGCTGAACGGCCGCATCTTCTCGGCGGGCTTCGGGGTCGAGGGCGACAGCTACCAGCTCTCCGGCGCCACCCGTCCCGAGGATCTGGCGCTGCAGACCCAGGTGCTGGCGGCCTATCTCACGGATCCCGGCCTGCGTCCCGCTCCGCTCCAGCTGATCAAGTCGGTCTTCCCGCAGCAGGTCGACCAGCTGATGGCCACCCCTGGCGGCGCCTTCCTGATCCAGGGTTCCGGCCTGCTGGCCAGCGGCGACAAGCGGCAGAGCCTGCCCTCGCCCGAAGAGATCGCCGGCTGGGACATCGAGGACCTCCGCGCCGGCGTGACCGGGGGTCTGGCGTCAGGACCGATCGATGTCGTCATGGTGGGGGATCTGACCGTCGAGGACGCGATCGCCGCCGTTGCGCCAACCTTCGGCGCATTGCCCGCGCGCGGTCCCGACGCCCAACCGGCCCCGGGGGCGACGGAGCTGCGCTTCCCCGCGCCGACCGCCGAGCCCGTCCGGCTGACCCACAACGGCCCGGCCGAACAGGCGCTGGCCTACATCGCCTGGCCGACCACAGACGCGGTCGGCGACCGGACGGAAGCCCGGCGCGCCTCGATCCTGGCCGAGGTGCTCAAGCTAAGGGTGCTGGACGAGATCCGCGAACGCCAGGCCCTGGCCTATTCGCCCGGCGTCGGCGCCAGCGCCTCCGACGTCTATGAGGACTACGGCTCGATCTCGATCCAGGCGGAGACGGCGGCGGACAAGCTCGACGCGTTCTACGCGGCCGTGGAAGCGATCACCGCCTCCCTCCGCGACGCGCCGCCGAGCGAGGACGAACTGAACCGGGCCCGCCTGCCGGTCATCGAATCGCTGCGCCGCCGTCAGGCCAGCAATGAGTACTGGCTGGCCCAGCTGGCGGATGTCGCCGAGCGGCCTTCGGAGGTGGAGCAGACTCTTACGCACATCTCCGACCTGGAAGCCATTACGCCGGCCGACATCCAGACGCTGGCCCGGCAGTACCTGCGGCCGGACACGGCCTGGCGCGCCGTCGTGGTGTCGTCGCAAGCCGCTGCGGAGTAGGCGAAAAAAGGCCCCGGTCCCTTTCGGGCCGGGGCCAGTCGCTTCTCAGGAACGTCGACGAAGCGCCGACAGCGTCACCCTGCGACACCGCGCCTGACTTCGGGCTGAACGCCGCGTTCGCAACGGTTCAGAACACCCGACCGCCGACCCCGCCGTCGAGGGTGATCGCGCCGCCCTGAACGGCCACGCCGACCTCCTCCACCACCTCCTCGCGGTAGGCGGTGTAGATCTCCTCGCGCACCATGGTGAGAATCTTCACGCCGGCGCCGTAGCGGCGCAGCAGCGAACGCTCGTTGCAGTCCCGCTCGGCCCGCTGCGCCCGGCACTCGACGCGCCCGCCGCGACCGTGCCAGAGGGCCTCGCCCTTGCGGCAGCTGATCGTCTCCGCCTCGTCGAACCGGACCTCGCCGTTGTATTCGGCCCACGTCGCCTGCAGCCAGGTGCCGGCCAGGCAACGATACAGTTCGCCCTCGTAATCGCCGTCCACCTCCCGGTCCGGTCGGACCTGGGAGGCCGGATGCGGCACGCTGCGGTCGTCGATGCACACCGCCTGGATGACCACCCGCTTTTCCCAGCGACGGCGCTCCTCGTACGGCACGCGAATCGTCCGGTGCATCCGCGCTCCCTCGACGTTCAGACCGCTGATCGTGGTCGGATAGGGCTGGTCGACGGTGACGTAGGCCGATCCGCCGCCGCTCACCCAGACGCTGCCGCCGGCGCGGGCGTTGATCCCGGATCGGGCCCGGGCTCCGGCCTCGGCGTTTGCGTTGACATTGACGTTGACGTTCAGATTGCCCCCGCCGCCGCCGCAGCATGGGGGAGGCGGCGGCAGCTCACAGCACGGCGGTGGAGGCGGCGGAGGCGGCGGCGGCGGCTCGCAGCAAGGCGGCGGCGGGGGCGGGCAGACAGGGCCGCACTGCGCCGAGGCTTCGTCGGCCGCCGCCGAAAGCGCGAGGAAGCCCGCAGCGGCCGGCAACCAGGTCATGATCCGCACCCGCATGGGCCGACCTCCAGAAATTTTACGCGCGCATCTACCGGTCGCAGACGGCTCCAGCGGAGATTAGAACCTCAAAAGCCTTGCGTTTCCGTTTCGCCATTCGGCCCGCGGCTTGCGCCGTCGCCCCCGGAGGCGGATGAGATGTTCCACCCTGACACGCAATTCCTGATCGACCGCTGGGTCGATCTCGCCAGGCGGCCGGAGGTTCGCGGCGGTCTGCCGGCCCGGTCGCAGCTGAGACCGGAGGTCCTCGGCTCCCGTCTTCCGAGGGCCTTTCTTCTCGAGGGAACCGGGCCCGACGCCACCTTCCGGCTCTCCGGAAGCTGGCTGGAGGCGCTGCAGGATCGCGCGCTCGGCGGCGCCCGCTTCCTCGACATCTGGTGCGCATCTTCGCCGACGCTCGTCGTCCCTGCCCTCGCGCAGGCTGTACGCGAGGCGCGTCCGATCGTGATCGTCGCCCACGGCCCGCAAGCAACGCCGGTCGAGGTGACCGTAGCCCCCCTGCGCGGCGCCGAGGGCCGCCCGGGAATGTTCCTGGGTCTGATCGCCCCGGCGAGCGCAGCCCGCGGCGTCACCGGACACGCGCAGCGACTGGCGGCGCGGCTGACCGTTGCTGTCGGCGATCGCGGGCGGCCAGCGCTCTGCGTCGTCGATGACCGCCGCTCCGCCTGATCCGGTTGGCTACAGCCGGGTCAACCCGGCGACGTACCGCTTCCAGTTCTGGACATAGTGCGCGGCCGAGGCCTTCAGCGCCTCGATCTGTCCGGCTTCGAGCTGCCGGACGATCCTGCCCGGCTGGCCTACCACCAGTGATCCGTCGGGGATGACCTTGCCTTCGGTGATGAGGGTGTTGGCGCCGATCAGGCAGTTGCGTCCGATCCTGGCGCGCCCCAGCACCACGGCTCCGATACCGATCAGGCTGTTGTCGCCGATCTCGCAACTGTGCAGCATGACCATGTGGCCCACGGTCACTCCGTCGCCGATGGTCAGCGGCTCGCCGGGATCCGAGTGCAGGACGCTGCCGTCCTGGATGTTGGTGTCTCGCCCGATGGTGATCGGGTCGTTGTCGCCCCTCACCACGGCGCCGAACCAGACGCTGGCGCCGGGCTTGAGAATCACGTCTCCTGCGACCGTTGCATTCGGCGCAATCCAGTATTCGCCCTCAGGCGGAAGCTGCGGTTTCTTGTCCGCCAACGCATATATCGTCATCGAAACATCACCTTATCTTTAGCCCATTCAGCGCTTTAAGCGTTTGGAAACCACGATAGCATCAGAGTGTTCTTGCGATTCGAGGCCGCCATTTCGGCCCCGGATCGGAAGCCGGATCAAGCCCGGTCCGGCCAGACCCTGGAGACGCGCGTGGCGTGCTCGGTTCGGCGGGTTCCCCCGCTGGAGGATGGTCCTTCCACCGATCCGGGCGGCTGCATCGCATCCCCTGCCCTCCTCACCACCTTCGTTCGAGGCGACGTCTTTGCGACGTCGCCTTTTTTCATGCCCTGGAGGCGTCCATGACCAAGCGTGCGGCCCTGAAGCGTCAAACCCGTGAGATGTCCCGCGAGCACGGCATCCTCGATTCGCGCCAGTTCACCGAGGACGCCAAGGTCCGGCGCCTTCCCACCCACGCCGGCTGGTCTCCCTACCCGTCGAACGACGAACGGGAGCAGGGCTATCTCAAGACGCTGAAGCCCAAGTCCGACGGCCAGGCCGAACTGCTGACGGCGATCGACAACGCAAATCTCGTCATGGCCCTCGGCCCGGCCGGGACCGGCAAGACCTATCTCGCCGTCGCAAAGGCGGTGGAGGCCCTGGAGGCCGGCAAGGTCGGGCGCATCGTCCTGTCGCGCCCCGCCGTCGAGGCCGGGGAGTCGATCGGTTTCCTGCCGGGCGACATGGAGGACAAGCTGGCCCCCTATCTGCGGCCGCTCTACGACGCCCTGTCGGACCGGCTGTCGATGAAGCGGGTCAAGGCGCTGATGGCCGAGGGCCTGATCGAGATCGCCCCGATCGGCTACATGCGCGGACGCACCCTCAACAACGCCTTCATCGTCGTCGACGAGGCCCAGAACTGCACCTACGTGCAGCTCAAGATGCTGCTTACCCGCCTGGGCTGGCACTCGACCATGGTGGTGACCGGCGATCCCCACCAGTCGGACCTTCTGCCCGGCGTGTCGGGCCTGGCCGACATCGCCACCCGGTTGGAGGCTGTGCCGGAGATCGCCGTGGTTCGCCTCGCCGAGCGCGACATCGTCCGCCACCCGCTGGTCGCCTCGATGATCGGGGTGCTCTGACGGCGATCGAATCAGGTCCGTGCTCCGGCCGGCTCCTTCTCGGGAGCCGGACCCGGACGCGCCCCGAGGCGGTCCACCAGCGCGAAGACAAAGGGGTTCAGCGAAATCGACAGCAGGGCCGCCGCCAGCACCAGGTCGTGCGTCTCCCGACTCATCGCCCCGAGCGAGACCGAGAGCGCCGCGAGGATGAAGCTGAACTCGCCGATCTGGGCCAGGCTGGCGGCGACCGTGAGGCTCGTCGCGCGGTCGAGCCGGAACACCGTTGTGATGGCGAGCGCAGCCAGCGACTTGCCGACGATGACGATCGCCAGCACGCCCAGCACCGCCAGCGGCTCACGGATGAGGATGGTCGGATCGAACAGCATGCCGACCGAGACGAAGAACAGCACCGCAAAGGCGTCGCGGAGCGGCAGCGAGCGTTCGGCAGCGTTATGGCCGAGCGGAGAGCTGTTCAGCACCAGTCCCGCAAGGAAGGCGCCGAGGGCGAAGGAGTGGAACATTCGGTAAGCCACCCAGGCGATCCCCAGCGCCATGGCCAGCACGCCGAGGGTGAAGAGCTCGCGCGAACGCGTGTGGGCGATCCGCACGAGCACCCACGGCAGGAACCGCGGCCCGACCACCAGCATCGCCCCGACGAAGAGCGCGACCTTCCCGAGCGTCCACGCCATCGATTGCGCCAGCTGAACGCCGTCCAGCGCCTCGCCCGGAGCCACGATCAGCAGCGGCATCACCACGAGGGCGATGACGATCACCAGATCCTCGACGATCAGCCAGCCGATGGCGATGCGTCCGACCTCCGCCTTGAGCTGCCGGCGCTCCTCGACGGCGCGCAGCAGCACCACCGTGGACGCGACCGACAGGGCGAACCCGAGCAGGAACGCCTCGACGTCCGGCAGGCCGAGCGCGAACCGCCCCAGCAGCCAGCCCAGGGCGGTCGCCGCCGCGATCTGCACCAGGGCGCCGGGCACGGCCACCTTGCGGACCTTCATCAGGTCCGCCGGAGAGAAGTGCAGCCCCACGCCGAACATCAGCAGGATCACGCCGATCTCCGCCAGCTGCGGCGCCAGCACGGGGTCGGCGACGAAGCCCGCGGTGAACGGGCCGACCGCCACGCCCGCCAGAAGATAGCCGACGAGAGGCGACAGCTTGAGCCGGTGGGCGAGCATCCCGAACACGAACGCCAGGACGAAGCCGCCGACGAGGGTGAGAATCAAACTGTCCGCATGCGGCATCGGCGCTCCGTCTCGGGCGAATGGGAGGTTCCGGGGATCAGGTCATTCTAACTCGGGCCTGCAGGCGCCGGGAGCAAGCCCCAACCGCGCCATCATCGCGCGATTGCCCCTTCGCGAGCGGGGCCCGGGCTGCTAACCGGAACCGCCACCATCCAGCGAACCGAATGAAAATCCCCCGCATCGCCTACGCCGCCTACGGCTTCGCCATCGTCGTCATCGTACTCGACCAGCTGACCAAGGCGTGGGTGGTCGGAGGACTCGATCTTCCGGAAGCGCGCCAGATCGTCGTCTGGGAGTCGATCTTCAATCTCACCTGGGTGCGCAACTTCGGCGTCAGCTTCGGCCTGTTCGGCGACGGGTCGGCGCGCTGGCTGCTCACCCTCTTCTCGATCGGCGTCTCGGTCGTGCTGGCGGTCTGGGCGACCCGAACCAACCGCCGCCTGCTGGTCAGCGCCATCGGGCTGGTGATGGGCGGCGCGCTGGGCAACGTCATCGACCGCATCCGCTTCGGCTATGTCGTCGACTTCCTCGACTTTTCGGGCCTTGGCTTTCCCTGGGTGTTCAACATCGCGGACGCCGCCATCAACATCGGCGTCGCCCTCCTGATCCTCGACGCCGTGCTTTCGGAGCGCGCCGCCAGGCGCGACGCCCCGGACGCCGCCGGCGAGGCGCGGACGCGCTGATCGCCGCAGCGGTTGGCCTCGCCGTGGAAAAGTCGTAATCAGCCGCTTCCTCTAGGGATTAGCGCGCCTCCATCGGCGCCGCACCGGGATCGATCATGCGCCTTCGCACCGCCGCCGTTCTGACTATCGCCGCTTCGACGCTTGCGCTCGGCGCGTGCTCCAGCGTCCGGCAGGGCATCGGCCTGACCAAGGTCACGCCCGACGAGTTCCTGACCGTCTCCACCGCGCCGCTGACCGTGCCGCCCGAGTACGGGCTGCGCCCGCCGGCGCCGGGCCAGCCGCGCCCGCAGGAGCTGGCCCCCGAGTCGGCGG
>MGLK01000004.1:13413-20083 GCA_001794825.1 Caulobacterales bacterium RIFCSPHIGHO2_01_FULL_70_19
TCATCGATGACGAGTTCGGCGATCTGGCCCACAAGGAAGAGGGCTGGGCCAACCGGATCCTGTTCTGGCGGCGCGACGATCCGTCGACCCAGGCCGCCTCGACGACGCAGTCGCCGGAAGGCCAGGTCACCATCGACGCGGCCAGCGAATACGCCCGGGTCCAGGCCCTGACCGGCGGCGCCGCCGGCATTCTCATCACCCCGCGCCGCGACGACGGGTTCAAGCTGCCGGGCCTGTAGGGCTCGTCGCCAGAGACCGAACGGCCCGGGCGGAGATCGTCCGGGCCGTTTTGCGTTTCAGGCCTTGGCGGCGCCTGCGCGGAGGCCCCGCTCGGCCAGCGCGACGAGGGCTACGCCGCCCATGGTCAGGGCCGCACCGATCAGGATCTGGGGCGTCAGCACGTCGCCCATGAAGATCCAGCCGATCAGGATCGACACCACCGGGGTGGCGAGGAGGTAGGGCGTCACCCGCCCCGCTTCCCGCTGCTGGACCAGCCAGAAAACCAGCGTCGTCGCCAGCACCGACGACACCAGGCCCGCCCAGCCCAGACTGACCCAGACCAGGGCGTCCGCCTGCTGCAGCGCCTGCACCTGGCCGCTTTCGAATACGGCCGAACCGAAGGCGAGGGTCGGCAGGGCGACAAGCGCCAGCAGTCCCTGCATCTTGAGCGGCGGAATCGACGTCGTGCGGCGGGCGATCACCGTGGTCATGGCCCACGCCGCCGAGGCGGCGATGCCGACCAGGATGCCCTTCCAGTCGGCGATCGCGTGGGCGTCCAGGGTCATCCAGGCCACTCCGAGAAAGGCGACGCCCATGCCGGCGAGCGCGAACCGCGACAGCCGCTCTCCCAGCACAAGGAAGGCGAAGAGGGCTGTGAACGGCACCCACAGCTGCGCCGCTACGGAGACGGGACTGACGTCGTGCGCCAGCCAGAAGGCGAGATAGATCAGGCCGTAGTGCAGCGGCCCGCCCAGCCCGACGATGAGCAGCAGGCTCTTCCAGTTGGGGAAAGGCGGCCGGACGAACGGGACCAGGCAGACGGCGGCGATGGCGAATCGCAACGCTCCCGTGAACAAGGGCGGCAGGGTCTCGGTCGCCAGCTTGGCCGCGGCGTTGTTGACGCCCCAGATCACCACCACCGCGGCGATGGCGGCGATCTCGGCGACGGTCAGCGCGGCGGGGGGAGGAGCGACGGATTTCACCCGCCTCGCCTACTCTCCCCGAAAGCCGGGGGCGAGAGGTCGGCGCGACACTTCGCATTTCAGAATGTGGCGATCAGAACGAAGGGCGGGAGATCATCAGCACATAGACGCCGATCACCCCCGCGAAGGCAGGCCACCCGAGCGCGAACCAGATCCGGTACAGACGGTCGTAGGCCGCCGGCAGCGGCTGGCCGGCCGCGGCCGCCTCGCCCGCGAGGCGCGTAAGCCGCTGCTGGATCCACACCACCGGCAGCCAGCAGGCGCCGACGAGGAGAAACAGGGCGTAGCTGGCCAGAAGCCAGGGTTCGTCCAGCGCATAGCCCTGCAGGCGAATCAGCGCCAGGCCGCTGACCGGCTGGACCACGACGGCCGTGGCCGTGAAAAGGAAGTCGGCCAGCACGACCATCCGACCCACCGCCGCGGCGATCGACGGGTCGCGCGTCCGCCGCGCCCGGACCATGAAGAAGGCGATTCCCGCCCCCGTCCCGAACAGCACCGCCGCCGAAAGGACGTGGACCAGCTTCAGCAGCACATAGGTCTCGGTCATCGCCGCGCATCCGTCGCCGCCACGAACAGGCAAAGGGCCATCATCGGAATCACCTTCAGCCAGGGGCCGAGCGGATCCCCCCAGTATTGCGGCAGGCTCAGGGTCGCAGCGGCGAGATAGCCGACGGTGGCGACGGCCATCGCCATCGCCACCCGCGCCGTCCACGGGCGGATGAACAGGGCGAGGCCGAGCGCCACGTCGAGCGCCGCGCCCCAGCCGGCGATCGGCCCGGCCCAGCGGCCGTATCCGCCCTCGTGCAGCACGGCGATCGCCCGATCCCAGCCGGGGCCGAAGGTGACCAGACCGGTCAGCAGCCAGAACAGCCCCAGCGCCGCGATCGCTACGGGCCGCACGAACCACAGCCGGGCGTGCCACACGTCCTGGACCGAGGCCGGCGTGGCGGACAGGGCCGCGGCGGGGCCCCGGGCGCGCACGCCCAGCGCCTCCTGCCAGTCGTCCTCACGGCCGGCGACGTCGTGATCGAGCTGTCGCATCGAGGTCGAGGTCAGCGGCGAGAACCAGCCCATCCGGGCGAGGAGGTCGCCGAGCACGAGGACCGGAGCGGCGACCGGCCGCGGAACGCGCAGGACGGGTGCGGCGGGCAGGCCCAGCCAGCCGCGGTAAAGCCGAAGAAGCTCGGCCAGGCTGAGACGCTGCGGACCGGCCAGGTCGAAGCTCCGACCAACCGCCTGCGGTCGCTCAAGGGCGGCGGCGACGGCGGCGGTGAGGTCGTCCATCGCCACCGGCCGCACAAGCTGGGCGCCGCCCACCACCGGAATGAGGCCGGGGAACGCCGCGAGCGCGCGGATCAGGCCGGTGCCCCCGAAGGCGCCGCGTCCAAGCACCAGCGACGGACGCAGGATCGTCCAGTCCAGGCGACTGGCGCGGACCAGCCGCTCCGTCTCGGCCTTGGTGCGGGCGTAGTCGGTGCCGGCGGCGTCGTCGGCCCCGACGGCGGAGAGATGGACGAGTCGTCGCACGCCCGCGGCTTCGCAGGCGGCGACCAGCGCCCGCGGCCCGTCCACATGCGCCGCGCGCGTGTCGTCGCCGCCGCCGTCCTGCAGGACGCCGACGCAGTTCACCACCGCCTCGACGCCCTCCAGCAACGGCCTCCAGTCCGACGGATCGTGCAGCGCACGGAAGTCGACCGCCGCCCACTCATGCTGCGGGGCGCGACGCGCGGCCTCGGCCGGGCGGCGCGCGCACGCCCGAACGGCCCAGCCTGCCGCCGAGAGGGCTGCGGCCACATGGCTGCCGATGAAGCCGTTCGCCCCCAGCACCAGAACGCGCCCCGGCGACGTCATGGCGTGCGTCCTGGCGTCAGAACGGAATGTCGTCGTTCAGGTCGTAGCTCTCGCGCGGGCCGGACGGCTTGTTGGCTCCGCCCGTGGAGAAGCCGGAAGAGTAGTCGTCGTCGCCGCCGCGCGACATGCCGCCGCCCTCGCCGCGTCCGCCCAGCATGGTCAGCTCGCCCTTGAACTTCTGGATCACAACCTCGGTCGAGTACTTCTCGACGCCCTGCTGGTCGGTCCACTTGCGGGTCTGGAGCTGGCCCTCGACGTACACCGTCGAACCCTTCTTCAGGTAGTTCTCACAGACCTTGACGATGTTGTCGTTGAAGATGACGACGCGGTGCCATTCCGTCTTCTCCTTGCGCTCGCCGGAGGCCTTGTCGCGCCACGTCTCCGACGTCGCCAGCGACAGGTTGGCGACCCGCTCGCCGCTGTTCAGGGTCCGGATCTCCGGATCCCGTCCCAGGTTGCCGACCAGAATGACCTTGTTGACGCTGCCCGCCATCTCGAGCTCCTTTTTCCGTTCGCAGGCCTAGCGCGCTTTCTCGGACGCGGGGCCGGGTTTTTCATCGGACGGCCCGGTTTCCCACAGGCGCGGTCCGGTCGCGCCTCGACCCTAGCCGAGCGCGCGCATTTGTTCCAGCTTTGTTCCTCAGGGCGCCGGGGGCGGCCCGCCGCCCCCGCGAGCCGCGTCGACCTCGCGCTGGATGGCGCCGGGAATCGCGAGCCGTCCGTCGCCGGTCCGGGCCAGGGCCATGAAGCGGGCGCCTTCGAGGGTCTGGCCGAACGACACGCCGGCCCGGTCAATGAAGATGAAACGGCCCTGGTAGGCCCCGACGATCTCGCGCCGGCTGCCGCCCATGCGCAGGAACCGGAGGCGCATCTCCTCCAGCCGCGCGGCGCAGAATTCGATCTGCGGCTGGTCCTCGGCCACCACGTTGAAGCGCGGCGCCTCGCCCTCGGCGCCCGGCTCCACGGCGTAGCAGACGCCCCGGTCAAAAGGAGCCTTGGTGGACTGGCCGCAGGCCGCCAGAGCCGCGGCGGCAAGGCCTACAAACAGGATCGACGAAAGACGCATCAACGAAGCCCCGGGAACTGGCAGCTGCGGTCCTGCTCCGCCAGGGTGGAGAAGCGGTTGTTGTCGGACGACTGTTCGACCCGGCGGGGCACGAGGCGAAGGCTGGTGTCGCCCCAGCGCCCATACTGCGCGTCGCCCGGGCGCACGCAGACGCCCGAGTAGAGCGCCTGGACGCAGGCGTTCAGCGTCATGCTGGACGACAACATGCGCCATTCCGACCCCGTGTGACGCAGGCACTGTCCGACGGCGGCGACGGGCTGCGGCGACGGCTGCGCGGGCTCGGTGCTGTCGGCCGCGGCGGGGGCCGGCGCCGTCTCGGTGAGCTCGACCGGCGGCTCCGCCGGCGGAGGGGCGAAGGACGCCGTCGGGGCGGCCACCAGCGCGCCGGTCTCGTCAATGCCCACATCCAGGGCGTCCGTGGCGAGGCCGTTGCGGCGGGCGCAGTCGGCCAGCGTCGCCATGCCGACGAACTGCCCGGCGACATAGCACCTCAACTCGCGGGTGGCGTCGAGCGCCGGGGCCTCGGCTACGTCGACCGTCAGTCCACCCTGCGCCGCCGGCGGCGGCTCGGGGTTGCGTTCCCGGCCGCCGGAGAAGACCAGGGCGAGGATCACGGCCAGGATGACGGCTGCGCCGGCTCCGATCGCAATGAGGATACGGTTGTCCCTGGGCATTCACGGCTCGCGTCGGTGGAGAGTCCAATAACCCCGCGCGAGACGCGGTCGTCAACGCGATTCGTCGGTCGTTCAGCCGCCGAGGCGGGCCAGCGCCGCCTGATAGTTGGCGATCTGCGCTGTCAGGTAGGCGGGCGCCGGCCCCGTCGCCCCGGGAAGGGGCGAGGCGGGCGCGAGGGCGCGGTAGGCGTCGCGGACAGACTTCATTGCGGCCTGCAGGGCCTCGCCGGCCGCCTTGATCGAATCGGGACTGCCGAGATTCAGGTCGGCGGGCAACGCCAGGCCGAAGGTTCGCACCACGTCGTCGCCGCTGGTCTGACCGATGTAGCCGGGCGACAGGCCGAGACCGGCAAGCGCGTCCCGCCCGGTCTCGCCCGCGCTCAGCACCGCCCCCGTGACCCCGTTGCGGGCGACGATCGACAGGCGCTGGACGCCGGCGTGCAGCGCCTGCGTCGCATCGCCGGCGCGGGGGCCTTCCGTCGCTTCCGAAGCGACGGTGACCTTCAGCTTCATCCTCGAGGCCTGTTCGATCTTCCGGGCCAGGCTCTGCAGCGTGTCCCGCGCCTCGATGGTCACCGCGACGGCGCGGCCGCCGTCGGCCGGCGAAATGTAGAAGCGATCGCCCACCCGCAGGGAGGTGGCCGCGACGAGCGAGCGCGACGGCTTCTGGTCGATCTCCCCCTGCGGCAGGCCCAGTCGGTCAAGCACGCTGGCGCCGCCGGCCGCAGCGGCGAGGGTCAGCGGCGCCGCCTGCCGGCCGTCGCCCTCCCAGTCCCGACGCCACTCCACGCCGCCCGTCGCGGGGTCGATGCGGGCGAGGTAGGCTTCGGTCGGGTCAGTCTCCTTGGCGCCCTCGGCGCGGTCGGCGACGCCGGCGATCCACACCTTGCCGCCCTGCACCTTCATGTCCGCGACGGTGTCGTCGCCGGAGCCGCCGACATAGGTGAGGCGGTCTCCGGCCGAGGCGGTCAGGCTGCTGTCGATCACGGCCACGAAGGCGTCGCGGCCCCCGTGGTGCGCCGTGGTGACGGCCGCGATGTCGAGAGCGGCGTTGCGGGTCGTGCCGGTGATGATCAGCTGTCCGCCCGAGACGGCCAGTCCGGCGACCTCTCCGCTCGCCTCCCCGAGATCCCTCGAGGATTCGAGGGTCGGCCGTCCGGAGGGGTCCAGGGAGAAGCGACGCACCACGATCCGGCCGCTCTCGACGCCGGCCGCATAGAGGGTGTTCCCGTCCACCGCGACCGCGTCGACCCCGTCGGCGCCCGCCGTCCCGAACTGCACGACGCCGGTCGGCGCGGCCACGACCGGAGCGAACTGGTGCGCCTGGCTCTCGCTGAAGCCCTGGACGTAGCCGTCCCAGCCGCCCACGCCCGCCGCCCCCGGCATGGCCGATCGGGCGCGGCCAGCCACATAGACCGTGCCGTTCGGACCGAAGGCGACGGAGGTCGCTTCGTCTTCCGCCCGGGCTCCCCGGCGGCGCGTCCAAAGCTCCTCGCCCTCGGCGTCGAAGACCGTGACAAAGCTGTCGGCGACCGAGGCGACGTCGCCGGCCTGGCCTGGCTCCAGCGCGCCGGTCACGGACCCGGCGACAGCCACCCGGCCGTCGGCGTCGACCGCGATGGCGTAGCCGCTCGCGCTGGAAGCGGCGCCCAGGGCCCGCGTCGCCACCACGCGCCCGGCGGAGTCCAGCTTGATCAGGGCCACGTCGCGTTCGCCCTTGATCGGCTGATCGTCCGGTCCCGCCTTCAGGTCGGCCACCAGCCAGACCGAACCGTCGGCCGCCGCGGCGCTGGCCCGCACCGTCTCGACTCCCTCCGGCAAGCCTGTCTGGGAGGCGCGGCCGTCAACCCAGTGCGTCTCGCCCACGCGGGCGGAAG
>MGLK01000004.1:20090-25165 GCA_001794825.1 Caulobacterales bacterium RIFCSPHIGHO2_01_FULL_70_19
CGCAGCCCCGCCGGTGTCGCTCTGGAACTTCAGCATCTGGAGACCGCCCGAGGTCCCCGCCGCCTGCACCACATAGACGGCGTCGGCCGTCTCGGCCGGCGCGAAGCTCACGGTTTCGGTCGAGACGCCCCGCACCGCGAGGGCGTAGCGGTCGGGGCCGGCGGGCAGGGCCACGGGCTTGCCGTTGACGGTGACGGTGCGGGTCTCCGCTTTGATCAGCTCGCGTCCCAGCCGGGTCTGCAGGCCGGCGGCCTCCAGCTTGCCGTTGATGTGCTCCAGCACCTTGGTCAGGGAGCGGGGCTCCGCGCCCATGTCGGCCAGGTCGACGGCGACCGTATGGGTGCTGTTGTCGCTGCGGCGGACGACGATGTCGAAGCGCACGTCCCCGGCGAAGGCGGGGCTCAGGGAATCGGGCGAGCCCTCGTGGATCGGACCGGTGAGGGAGGTGGCGCTGTCGCGGGGCACCGCCGCAGTGGATTTGCTGCGTGAAGCGGCCGCGCCCTGGACCATGCGCAGCCCGTCGAACTCCGACGTCTGCAGCCACTTGCCGATCTCGGCGAGGCCGGCCGAGAATCGCCTCTGAAGCTGGGCGGTCTCGAGAGCGCCGACGCCTTTGGTCGCCGCCCGGTTGGCCAGCAGGTTCAGCGTGTCGAGCCCCTGGTACAGGGCGAACAGCTTGCGGTAGTCGGCCGAGGCGCCCTGGACGTCCAGGCGTGCGGCGTCCTCGTCGATGAAGCTGCGACCGCCCAGGGCCGCGCGGAGGACAGCCCCGGGCTCCGGCGGCTTCACCGAACTGGACCACGGCGGCGTCGGCTGGGCCTTCTTCGACGCGGTCGTCGGCAGTCCGGCCGGCGTCGCCGACGCCAACGACGTCCCTCCGAAAAGCCCGAGCAGATAGCTGTTGTCGATCACGGCGCGCTCCCGCGACGTAGTGTGCGGGCTTGACGGTAAGCGACCGTTAACGCCCGGGCGGCCGGAGACAGGCCCCCGCGACTCAGGGAACAATGATCCGTGGTCGCCGTTTACGGCTGGCCGCATGCGGAGGGACCGCCCATGACCGCCTTCCTTGACGCCCTGAGATCGCTGCTTTCCCTTTACGGCTTCGGCGTCCGCACGTCGCACCGGCGACGCCCGGCTCCCGTCTACATCGGACACCGTCGTCCCGGCTGACCGCCGCGGATCAGCCGCCGCGGAACAGCGACAGGATGATCTGCGGCGCCTGGTTGGCGATCGACAGCGACTGGGCGCCCAGCTGCTGCTGCACCTGCAGGGCCTGAAGGCGCGCGCTTTCCTTGGCCAGGTCGGCGTCGACGAGATTGCCGATCCCCGATTCGAGCGTGTCCACCAGCTTGGTGACAAAGTTGCCGTGGGCCTCGATCTGCTTCGCCTGGGCCCCCAGTTCGCCCAGCGCCGCGTTCAGCTGGCCGATGGAGTTGTCGAGACGGGTCAGCGCCTGGTCGGCGCCGGTCAGCGTCAGCAGGCTGTCCGTGGCGGTGGTCAGTTCGATGATCCCGCCGCCCAGTGTCAGATCCTTGGCCGAAAGCGTCACGGTGCCCGAGGCATCGGCGTTGGCGAGGAAGGCGATGCCGCCGGTCAGGCTGCCGTTGAGGATGTTCGCGCCGTCGAAGGTGGCGTTGTCCACGGCGGAGGCGATGGCGCGGAGCAGCGCCTGGAAATCGGCGTTGAGCAGCTCGCGCGACTGGGTCTTCAGCGAGGAGTCCTTGGCCGCGACCACCTTCTCCTTGAGCTGGTTCAGCAGATCCGAGATCGATTCGCCGGCCGAAAGGGCGACGTCGGCGATCGAGGTGGCGCGATCGAGACTCTGCTTGACGGCGCTCAAGGCTCCGACGTCGGCGCGCTGCTGCTGGGCGATGGCCCAGATGGCGGCGTTGTCCTTCGCGCCCTGGACCTTGAGGCCGGTCGAGATGCGGCTCTGAACGTCGCCCAGCCGGCTGTTCGTGCTGGAGAGGTTCTGCAGCGCGATGGCGGCGGAAGCATTGGTGTGGACGCTGTTCGTCATCCGACTCAGCCCTTTCAGGTTTGGGTCAGGCTAGACGTCCAAGCGTGGACACATGGTTAACGCGTGCTAACCACGCGGCTTGGCCGCGCGGATCGCTCCTGCGCGGCGGAAAGGTCGGGGAATGCGGCTCAGGCCCGGGTGTCGATCACCGCGCCGGCGCTGTAGGCGGCGGCTCTCATCATCTCGACCACCTGCTCGCGGGGCAGCTGCTTCACCACCTCGCCCGTCACCCGGTCGAGGGTCTTGTAGATGAAGGAGCCGGCCAGCGGGCCCTCCTCGATCACCAGTCTGTAGCGGGCCGCCTGGTCGGCTTCCTGCTGCGCCCGGGAATCGCGGAAATCGCCGCTGGCGTTGGAACCTGCGGCGGCGGGGACGATCGCGACGACGACGGGGTCTATTTTTGCATTGTTGTGCATCACTCCTTCCGGCGGCCTTCGCCGGCGGCTCCCTTAGGGGCCCGGACGGGTCGGGCGGGGCGCGGGCGCCCCGCCCTTCCGCTTATACTTAGCGGAACAGTCCGAGCAGGATGGAGGTCGAGGAGTTGGCGATCGACAGCGCCTGCACACCCAGCTGTTGCTTGGTTTGCAGGGCCTGCAGCCGCGCGCTTTCCTTGGCCAGGTCGGCGTCCACCAGGTTGCCGACGCCGGCTTCCAGGGTGTCCTGGAGCTTGCCGACGAAGCTGAGGTGGGTGCCGAGCGACTTCGAGCCGGTGCCGAGGCGCGCCAGCGAAGCCGACACGTTGGCGATCGACGCGTCCACCTTGGCCAGGGCCGCCGTGGCGTTGGTCGTCGTGTTGATCTGCTCGGTGGTGGCGAGCGTCACGATCGAACCGGAGAGGCTCATGTCCTCGTCGTTGATCGTGATGGTCGAACCCGAGACGTTGGCCAGGGCCTTGAAGCCGGCGGTGGCCGAGCCGTCGAGCAGGTTCACGCCGTTGAACGAGGCGTTGCTCACCACGGTCGCGATCTGGTCGCGGATCGAGGTGAAGTCTTCGTTCAGGGCGCTGCGAGCCGCCGTGGTCAGCGACGTATCGGTCGCGGCCAGGGCCTTTTCCTTCAGCTGGGTCAGCAGGTCGGAAACGCTCTCACCCGCGGCCAGGCTGACGTCCACGGCCGACTGGCCGCGGTTCAGGCTGTCCTTGACGGCGTTCAGGGCGCCGATCTCGGCACGTTGCCCCTGGGCGATGGCCCAGATGGCGCCGTTGTCCTTGGCGGACGCGACCTTCTTGCCGGTGTTGATGCGGGATTGAACCTGCGAGAGTTCGTTGTTCGTGACCTGCAGGTTCTGGAGGGCGATCATCGCGCCCACGTTCGTGTTAACGCTGTTCAGCGCCATGGCACGTAGTCCTTCTTTCAAGGTGTCCGACGCCATTTTGGCTGCCGGGAGCATTTTGCTCGCACCGGCCGCAGCAAGGATGGGACCAGTCGATCCCGCGGCGTGCCAGCGGAACGGCCCTTGATTTCGCTGCGGTACTTCCTGTTAAGCACGTCGACAGCCCGGCAATATGCGCCACCGCCCCGGCAACAACTGCCGGGCGCCCGGAAGTAATTGCCGGGCTGGTGAAGACAGTGGCGCGAGTTCGGGGCGCCAATCCCGCCAGACCTGCCGGAACGCCATCGTCGCCGGCGGGATCACCGGCTCCGTCCTCCCTCCCCCCGCTCCGCCCGCCAGCGCTCCTGAAGCGCGCGCTCGGCCCCCAGCGTCTCCACCGCCAGCCGACGGGCGGCGTCGCAGGCGACGAGATCCGCGCCGCGCGCCATGTAGGAGGTCTCCAGATCAGCCAGCGTCGGCCGTTCCGGCAGCCGATCCAGCCGGCACGGCGTGGTCGCCTCCACCGGCAAGTCGAGCCGGGGCGGCGGCGCAGACCTCGGGGGCGAGGCCGCACAGCTGGCGATCATGATCAGAGAGGCGACGGACCCGGTCCGGATCCAGAGGTTGATCGGCGTCATGGGCGCTCCTCGCTCCGGCCTCGGCGCGCGCGGTCGCGCGCGCGAGCGCCAGGGCCTGTTGGTGATGGATGTCGAGGCGACGGTCCTGGGCCGCCGCGCCTTCCCGCTCGAGCCGCCTCGCCGCGGCATCGGCTTCGGCCGCCGCGGCCCGCGCCTCGGCGGCGGCGAGGCGGCGGCCGGCCCGGTCGAAGGGGTCCCACCGAAACCCCAGGCTATGGGCGAACAGGACAAGGGCCGCCGCAGCGGCGACGGCCAAGGCCGCCCATGCGGCCGGACCAGCCGTCCGCAGGACGCCGCGCGGGATCACGGAAAGGCCTTCCGGTCGAGTTCGAAATGCGGCCCGTCGCGCAGCCGGGGCCAGTCGCCGCCCCAGACGATCGGCGTCCCCTGCCGCGCCGCGGCCGCCTTGAAGGCCGCGGCGATGCGCGGATAGAGCGGCCAGTCCCAGCGCACCTGGCCATCGACCAAAGCGGCCACGTCGACCGCGTGGCCGGTCAGGTGACGGGAGTGGCGCGTGCGGCTCGCCCCCGCGCGGATCAGGGCCGCCTGGCGCTCGGTGGTGCGCAGGCCCTCGGTGACCATGAAGTCCACCGGCGTCAGCGCCGCCGCCTCCTTGACCAGGGCGACGAGCCGCGGATGGACGCCCGCCAGCCGCCTGAGCGAACGCTCGGAGAGACGGAAGGCCATCAGCGGTCCTCCCTGTCGCCGGCCCGCAGCAGCGAAAGGCTGGCGATCAGTTGCTGGGCGCTGGGCGCGACGAGGTAGAGGACCAGGATCAGGGCCAGCAGGGCCATCAGGGCGTGCGCCAGCCGGGGCGCGGCCTCCGGCGGCACGATGGCGATCAGCCTGTCGAGCAGCAGCCAGGCCGCGCCGCTGGTCACGAAGACGTAGAGACGCCGCCACAGCCAGCGGCCCTCGGCCAGGGGCGACGGCGCGTCGGGAGAGGAAGGGTTCATCGGTCGTATCCGGTTGTGAGGACGCTTGGAGCTGGTCTGGGGAGGGCTCATCCGGTGGCGATCAGCCAGACGACGCCGGACGCCCCCGCGCCGCCGGAGCCGCCGCCGTTCACCCCTGCGCCGCCCCCGCCGCCCCCGCCTCCGGCCGCG
>MGLK01000005.1:0-5085 GCA_001794825.1 Caulobacterales bacterium RIFCSPHIGHO2_01_FULL_70_19
CCTGAGAAGGAGGCGCTCTGCGCCTCGATAACACCTCCGCCCCACGCCAGCTCAGCGCGTTTCTACACGGCCTCGACCCATTGCGGACCTGGAGTTGGGGTCGCATTGACTGGGCCATGGCCGATATCGAACTCATTGTCGAAGCCGACGAGCCTGCACTGTTCTTCTCGTCGGTTAAGGGGGCTGAAGCCTACCTTGAGGCCATCGACGTGCGAAATGGCGTCTATCGCGCGGCCTTCGGACCAGACGGCCAGCCGTTCGACATCCGGGCCGCCAGTGGGCGGGTCACGATCACTCCGGCCCTACGCGGTGCAGAGCCGGGCGAGCTCCGCGCGTTGTTGCTCCGGTTCCTTGAGAGCACAAACGATAAGAACATCGGCCCTGACGATGATCTTCCTGTCCTGCTGGCGCGGTGCGGATACGCGGCCATCTAGGTTCCCATGCCGCCCTGAGGCGACGTTCCGCTCCCGGCCCGTACCAGCCCTTGATGTCCAGCCTGGGAGAGCGCGTCCGGGCTGGCCGCTCGTCGGGCTCGGGGGAGCCTCTTCACCTTCTGCATGAAGAGCTCACCCGTAACCCATGGTCGGGGCGGCAGGATTCGAACCTGCGACCCTCTGCTCCCAAAGCAGATGCGCTACCAGGCTGCGCTACGCCCCGATCCAGGGAGGCGGCCTCATGCCACGCCGGGCCAGCCGCCGCAACGCGCCGCGCCCTATTCCGTGGCGAAGAACGGGTGCCGGACCAGGTCGCCCGGCTCGGCGCCGATCTCGGCCGCCCGGCCGCCGCGGATCTCCAGCACGCCGCTGGCCGGGCCGTTCGAGGGGATGACGGCGTCGGAGTTCGGCGTGGCGTTGCGGGCGATCGAGACGATGCGGCCGCGCGGGTCGATGTAGATGATGTCCAGCGGGCTCGGCGTGTTGTGCATCCAGAAGCCGCGTTCGGCCACGTCGGGGAACTGGAACAGCATGCCGCGGTCGTCGGCCAGCGGCGGGCGCTCCATCAGGCCGCGCTGCCGCTCGGCGTCGTCGTCGGCGATCTCGACCATGAAGCGGTGCTCGCCGGTCGCGGTGACCACGGTCAGGGCCTCCAGCGGATTGCCGTTGGCGTCGCGGGGCGCGGCCGCGCACCCTGCCAGCACGACGAGACCGGCCAGTCCCGCCAGAAGTCCGCGACGTTTCAGCATGCTCTTCCGCCCTTGCGAGGGGCGGCCGTTCAGCCGCCCGGCCTGATTTCCGCGACCACCAGGCCCTTGGGGCCTTCGGCGAACCGCACCGAGACCGCCTCGCCGGGCAGGAGGTCGTCCAGCCCGCAGCGACGCAGCGTCTCCACGTGCACGAAGATATCCCCGGGCTGGCCGTCGCGCACCACGAATCCGTAGCCCTTGGTGCGGTTGAACCACTTCACCACCGCCGGCTCCAGCGGCGCGCCGTCGGAAGAGACGACGACCACCGACGGCCGCACGCCGTCCAGGGCCGCGCGACGCGGCGCGACCAGCGCGGGATCGCCCTCGCCCAGTTCGTGGATCGCCACCACCTGCCAGCCCTTCGGCCGGCGCACGCAGTCACAGGATATCGGGGCCCCTTCGGACGCGGACTCCCGCCCGCAGTCGCGCAGACTGGAAATGTGCAGCAGCACGTCCTTGAGATCGGTCATGCCGGGATCGTCGGGGACGATGAAGCCGTAACCCTTGCCCGGATCGAACCATTTGACCCGTCCGGCGATCCGGATCGCCGTCATGGTCTCCACACCCTCGTAGTCCGACACGACTTTCCCCCTGCCCGCGCTCGGTGCGGGCCGCGCCTTATTTAACACGGTTCTGCGAACACCTGAAAAGCGAAATTCAGGTCGGGCAAGGTTGTGTCAAGGATTTTGCACAACCCGCGCAACGGCAAAGCCATGCAGCGGGGGCGGCGAACCCGTTCGGGGCCGCTCCGGGGGGCGCATCTGCGATGTAGGGGAAGGCCCCGCGTGGCAGTCCCTAGGGGAATCGAACCCCTCTTTTCAGGTTGAAAACCTGACGTCCTAACCGATAGACGAAGGGACCGCTGCGCGGGGAGCCGGCGATATAGCCGCCGATTCCGAAGGGTGCAAGCGGGGGTCGCGCACTTTTTGAACGAACGGCGACGTTCCTCCCGGCCTGCCCCGGAGAGGGTCTCAGCCGGCCATGCGCGGGTCGGCGACGTCCTCGATCTCGAACTGCACGCCGCGCCGGCCGTTCCAGTCGTCGGCCTTCAGCCGGCCGGCCACGCTGAGCCCGCCGTGCCCCGCCAGCAGCGCCTTTCCGCCGGGCAGATCGGCGCAGCGCCAGGCGATGGCCTTCACCGCCGCCCCGTCGGGGCCGGCCAGCCGGCAGCGCACGTGGCCGCCGTTCATGGCCGCCGCCTCGCGCACCGCCACATGCTCCAGCGCGAACATCGGCTCCGGGTTCGCCGGCCCGAACGGGGCCAGCTGTTCGAACTGCTCGAACAGGGCCCGCGTCGCCGCCCGCGGCTCGACCAGGGCGTCGATCTCGACCGCGTCCAGCGCCTCGGCCGCCGGCTGCTCGCCGGCCATGCGCGCGTTCAGGAAGTCGCGCAGCCGGCCGATCGAATCGCTCTTCACCGTCAGCCCCGCCGCCATGGCGTGGCCGCCGCCGGCCAGCAGCACGCCGGCCTCCCAGGCCGCCTGCACCGCCCGGCCGAGGTTCATGCCCGGCTGCGAGCGGCCCGACCCCTTGCCGACGCCGTTCACCGCGTCGACGCCGATCACCACCACGGGCTTGCGCCAGCGTTCGCGCAGCCGCCCGGCCACGATCCCGACCACGCCCGGATGCCAGTCCTCGCCCTCGACCACCACGACCGGGCTGCCGTCGGCGTGGGCTCCCGTCGCTTCGACGCGCCGCACCGCCTGGTCGGTGACCTGCCGCTCGACCTCGCGTCGGGCCAGGTTCAGGGCGTCCAGCTCCTCGGCCAGCGCCCGCGCCTCCTCCGGGTCGTCGGTCGACAGCAGCCGCGCACCGAGATCGGACCGGCCGATCCGGCCGCCGGCGTTGATTCGCGGCCCGAGGATGAAGCCGGCGTGGTTGCACTTGGCCGGCCCGGGTTCGCTCCCGGCCGCCGCCAGCAGGGCGCGCAGCCCCGGATTGGCCCAGTCCGACATGACGCGGAGCCCCAGGCTGGTCAGGGCCCGGTTGAAGCCGGTCAGGCCGGTGACGTCGCAGATCGCCCCCATCGCCGCCAGATCCAGCCAGCGACGGATGTCCGGTTGCTCGCGCCCGTCGAACATGCCCCGTCGCCGCGCCTCGCGGTTCAGCGCCGCCAGCAGCACGAACACCACCCCGGCCGCGGCCAGGTTCCCCTGCCCCGAGTTGCAGCCCGGCCGGTTCGGATTGACCACGGCGAGGCATTCCGGCGGGTGTTCGCGCATCAGGTGGTGATCGATCACCACCACCTTCAGCCCGATGGCGCAGGCGTGCGCCACCGCCTCGTTCGCCGCCGCCCCGCAGTCGACCGTGATGACCAGGTCGGCCCCGCGCGCCTTCAGGGTGTCGAAGGCCCTGGCGCTCGGCCCGTAGCCCTCGGTCAGGCGGTCCGGGACATAGATCGGCAGCTCCGCCCCCATGGCCCGGAACCAGCGCACCAGCAGGGCCGCGCTCGAGGCGCCGTCCACGTCGTAGTCGGCGAAGACGTGCGTCGACGCGCCCGCCTGCACCGCGTCGACGATGGCCTCGGCCGCCGCGTCCATGTCCATGAAGCTGGACGGATCGGGGAACAGGGCCTTGAGCGTGGGGGCGAGAAAGTCCGCGCCCTGGTCGGCGCGCACGCCGCGGGCCGCCAACGCCCGCGCCAGCGGCTCGTCCAGACCCAGCGCCTGCATGTGGGCGCGCACCAGGCCGGCCTCGGCGGGCCGCTGTCGCCAGGCGCGGCCGGACAGCGAGCGGGAGACGCCCAGGAAGTGCGGCGGCGTCCCCCCGTCGGCCATCAGACCGGGCGCGTCATGCGGATGCGCCGCACCGTGCGGGTGGAGGAATCCATCACCAGCGTATGCGTGCTGACGAAGCCGCCGCGCATCGCCACGCCGTCCAGCATGGCGCCCTTGGTCACGCCCGTGGCGGCGAAGACGGCGTCGGTCGAAACCAGCTCGTGCAGGTCGTACTTGCGGTCGAAGTCGGTGACCCCGGTCTTTTCCGCCCGGGCCCGCTCGTCGTCGTTGCGGAAGATCAGCCGCCCCTGGAAGTGGCCGCCGACGCACTTCAGCGCCGCCGCCGCCAGCACGCCCTCCGGCGCGCCGCCCGAGCCCAGGTACAGGTCGATGCCGGTCTCCGGCTCGGCGGTGTGGATCACCCCCGCCACGTCGCCGTCGGTGATCAGCAGCACCTTGGCGCCGACCTCCCGCAGGGCGGCGATCAGTTCGGCGTGGCGCGGCCGGTCCATGACGCAGACGGTGATCTGGTCAGGACGCACGCCCTTGGCCGCGGCCAGCGAACGGACATTGTCCTGCGGGCTCATGTCCAGGTCGACCGTGCCGGGCGCATAGCCCGGCCCGCAGGCGATCTTGTCCATGTAGGTGTCGGGCGCGTGGAGCAGGCCGCCCTTGGGGGCCATGGCCAGCACCGCCAGCGCGTTGGCCATGGCCTTGGCGGTCAGGGTGGTGCCTTCCAGCGGATCCAGCGCGATGTCGATCGCCGGTCCCTTCCCGGTCCCGACCTTCTCGCCGATGTACAGCATCGGCGCCTCGTCGCGCTCGCCCTCGCCGATGACGATGCGCCCGTCGATGTCCAGCGCGTTCAACGCCGTGCGCATGGCGTCGACCGCCACCTGGTCGGCGTGCTTCTCGTCGCCGCGGCCCACCTGGGCGAAGGCGGCGATGGCGGCCAGCTCGGTGACCCGGGCGGCGTCGGCCGCGAGCGTGGAAGCGTAGGGGGCCGTTTCGGCCATGGGCGTTCTCCTGAGGGGAAGATCCCCGGATTCTGTCGTCCGGGCGATGGGAAGGATGGGATCAGCGGCGCGGAATCGGCGGCGGCGCCCGGCCACGCTCGCGGGTCCGGCGCGCGAAGTCCTCGATTTCGGAGGCGGTCTCGGCGGTCACCGGGTCGACCTCGACCGC
>MGLK01000005.1:5107-24161 GCA_001794825.1 Caulobacterales bacterium RIFCSPHIGHO2_01_FULL_70_19
GCCACTCGATGCGCGCCGCCGCCGCCGCCAGCTCGCCCGAGGCGCCCTCCAGCGCGTCGACCCGGGCGGCGATCTCCACCGGGGCCGGCAAGGGTTCGGACTGGCGCGGGAAGTCCGCCCAGCGTGGATATTCACGATTGGCCGCGACCAGCGCCTCGACCCGCGCCGCCGCCGGCGAACTCGGGTCCACGGCCGGGTCGAAGGCCCCGACGCAGCCGCCCAGCGCCGCGCCGCCGCCCAGGGCGACCGCGACGGCTGCGAATTTCCGGATCGACGCGTTCATTTCCCGGCCGGTCATATGCCATGATCGGGACCGGCGGAAGGGCGCGCGCCGCCCCTGCGTCCGAACCTGACGTGTCCCGGAGCTTCACCCATGGCCCGACGCCCGACCGAGCCGCCCGCGCCCGACGCCCCGCGCCCGGCGCGCAAGCCCGGCCGCCCGACCTCGGCCAAGCCGCCGCGGCCGCGGGCGAAGAAGGCCGCCCCGCCGCCCGACGCTCCCGCCCCGCCCCCGTCCGCCCCGCCGCCGGAGCCGCCGCCCGCCGCCGGGCCGCCGCCGGCCGCCGCCGATCCCTTCGCCGGGCAGCGCGAGATGCTCGAGACCCTGTCGCTCAACCTCGCCAGGGCCGCCATGACCGCCCAGTCCGCCATCGCCGAGGCGGCGCTGGCCCAGGCCGACCGCCCCGCGGCCCTGTCGCCGGACCCGTTCAACGTCGCCCCGGCCATGACCAGCGTCATGTCCAGCCTCGCCGCCCGGCCGGACAAGCTGTTCGCCGCCCAGGCCGACCTGTTCAACCGCTACATGGACCTGTGGGCCTCCACCGCCCGCCGCGCCGCCGGCGAGGACGCCGCGCCGGAACCGTCGAAGGACAAGCGCTTTAAGGACCCCGCATGGACGGAAAACCCGCTGTTCGACGTCATGCGCCGCTCCTACCTGACCACGGCGGACTGGATGAACGGCCTTGTCGCCTCGGTCGAGGACGTCGACCCGCGCACAAAGCGTCGCGCCGAGTTCTTCACCAAGCTGCTCACCGACGCCTTCTCGCCCTCCAACTTCCTCGCCTCCAACCCCGCCGCCCTGAAGGCCCTGGCCGAGACCAGCGGCGAATCGCTGGTCAAGGGGATGCAGAACTTCGCCGCCGACCTCGAGCGCGGGCGCGGCAAGCTGGCCATCAGCCAGGCCGACTACGGCCGCTTCGAGGTCGGGAAGAACGTCGCCACCGCCCCCGGCCAGGTGGTCTGGCGCGACGAGCTGTTCGAGCTGATCCAGTACGATCCGGCCACGGAGACGCAGCGCCAGATCCCGCTGCTGATCTTCCCGCCGTGGATCAACAAGTTCTACATCCTCGACCTGCAGCCCGAGAACTCGATGATCCGCTGGCTCTCGGCCCAGGGCTTCACCGTCTTCGTCTGCTCGTGGGTCAATCCCGACGTCGACAAGGCCGACTGGGGCTTCGACGACTACCTGCGCAAGGGAATCTACCGCGCCGTGGAGAAGGCGCTGGAGCAGGCGCAGACCGACCGCATCAACACGGTCGGCTACTGCATCGGCGGCACCCTGATGGGCGCGGCCCTGGCCCACATGGCCGCCCACGGCGACGCGCGCGTCAACGCCTGCACCTTCTTCGCCGCCCAGCACGATTTCGCCGAGGCCGGCGACCTGCTGCTGTTCACCGACGACCACTGGCTGAAGGAGATCGAGCAGCAGATGGACGCCGCCGGCGGCGTCCTGCCCGGCGCGGCCATGGCCGACACCTTCAACGCGCTCCGCGCCAACGACCTGATCTGGTCGTTCTTCGTCTCCAACTACCTGCTGGGCAAGGACCCGCCCGCCTTCGATCTGCTGTTCTGGAACGCCGACCAGACCCGCATGCCGAAGAAGCTGCACCTCGACTATCTGCGCTCCATGTACGGCCGCAACGCCCTCAGCCAGGGCGAGTTCGAGATCGGCGGCGTCAAGGCCGACCTGTCGAAGGTCCGCATCCCCCTCTACTTCCAGGCCAGTCGCGAGGACCACATCGCCCCTATGGCCTCGGTCTACCGCTCGGCGAAGGCCTTCCGGAACGCCGACGTGACCCTGACCCTCGCCGGCTCGGGCCATATCGCCGGGGTGGTCAATCCGCCCTCCGCCAACAAGTACCAGCACTGGACCAATCCGGAGCTGCCGGAGACGCTCGAGGCCTGGCTGGCCGGCGCCGAGCAGCACCCGGGCAGCTGGTGGAGCCACTGGGCCGAATGGCTGCACGCCCGCTCGGGCGACTGGGTTCCGGCGCGGAATCCGTCCAAGGGTCCGCTGAAAGCCCTCGAGCCCGCGCCCGGCTCCTATGTGAAGGTCAAGTCTTGAACCGCAACGTCAACGTCCTGCTGGCGATCACCAGCGTCCTCGCCCTGACCCTGGTCACCGCCAGCGCCATCGTCAGCGCCCGCCCCGAGCAGGCGCCGATCTACCTCGGCGCCTCGCTGTTCAGCGCGCTCGGCTTCATGCTCCTGAACGGCCTGTGGATGCACAGCCGCAAGCGCAAGCCCAAGCCTCTGATCGACCGCCACGCCCCGGTTACGGTGATCATGGCCATGGTCTTCCCCCTGGCCATCATCCTCTCCGCCGTCCTCCCCCTCATCGCCCCGGCCGGCGACTACGGCCTGATGCTGATCATGGCCGGCATCTGGACCGGCCTGACCCTGCAGAGCGCCCGCGCCGCGCTGAAATCCTGATACGTCGGCGCCCCCGCCGCGAGCGCCGGCGCTCGGGCAGACGCCTTCAGACCAGTCCGGCGTCTTCCGACAGTCCCAGCATCAGGTTCAGGTTCTGCACCGCCGCCCCGGAGGCTCCCTTGCCGAGGTTGTCGAGCAGCGCCACCAGCCGCGCCTGCTCGCCGCCCCGGTCGCCGAACACGTGCAGCCGCATCCGGTTGGTCCCGTTCAGCCCCTCCGGATCGATCCCGGTCATCGCCTCGGTCTCCTCCAGCGCGGCCACCTCGACGAAGCGCGCGTCGGCGTAGGCCTCGACCAGCGCGCCGTGGATCACCTCGACAGACGGGCTCGACGGCAGGGCGGCCAGATGCAGCGGAACCTCCACCAGCATCCCCTGCCGGTAGGCCGCGACCGCCGGAGCGAACAACACCGGCCGCTCGAGCCCGGCGTGCCGGGTCATCTCCGGCACATGCTTGTGCTTCAGCGACAGGCCGTAGGCGCGATAGGGCGGCGCGCCCTCCCCGCTCTCGAATTCGGCGATCATGGCCTTGCCGCCGCCCGAGTAGCCGGACACCGCATTCACCGTCACAGGCCATCCCGCCGGGATGATCCCCGCCGACACCAGCGGCCGCACCAGGCCGATGAAGCCGGTCGGATAGCAGCCGGGGTTCGACACCCGCGTCGCCGCCGCGATCCGCTCCCGCTGCCGGGGCGCCATCTCCGGGAAGCCGTAGGTCCACGCCGGAGCGACCCGGAAAGCCGTCGAGGCGTCGATCACCCGCACCGCCGGGTTCTCGATCATCGCCACCGCCTCGCGCGCCGCGTCGTCCGGCAGGCACAGGATCACGGCGTCGGCGCCGTTCAGCGCCTCGCGCCGGGCGTCGACGTCCCGGCGCCGGTCGCCCAGCAGGATCAGCTCGAGGTCGGAGCGACGTTCGAGCCGCTCGCGGATCTCCAGCCCCGTGGTCCCGGCCTCGCCGTCTATGAAGATGGTGTGGGTCATGCGTCAGGTTTCATCGTTGTCGGCGACCGCGGGACACACCTATGGTCCTCGCAGCAAATGGGAGCGAAGTCATGGTGAAGTTGGGATTTTCCGCGGTCGTCACGGCGGCGGTCATGCTGTCGGCCCCTGCCCCTGTCATGGCCCAGTCCACCGGAGACGCGCTTCCCGCCCCTCATCCCCGCGACAGGCTCATCCCCGCCGCCGCGCCCGCCTCCCTGTCGGACTGGAAACGGAAACCGGTGTGGCACCTGCTCGCCGCCTGCGACGTCTATTTCCGCATGCATGCCGCACAGGACGACTTCTTCGGCGACGACTCCGACTCCGGCCGGCGCCTGGGACGGGCGAACGACATGTTGAACGCCTCTCGGGATCGCCTGATGGCGGACCGGGGCCTGAGCGGAGATGCGGCGTCGGCGCTCCATGCTCAGGCCTTCCGCTATTTCAACCATGATGAAGACCTGTACGGCGAGGTCGAACCCGTCGTCGAGCGGCGGTGCCGCGACGGACTAGCGGTGGGCGCACGGCGGCCCTGACGGCGGAATTGAAGAAGGGCGCTCCGGTCTCCCGAAGCGCCCCTTCCATATCCGCTTTCGCGATACGCCTTAGCGCTTCGAGAACTGGAACGAACGGCGGGCCTTGGCGCGGCCGTACTTCTTGCGCTCGACGACGCGGGCGTCGCGGGTCAGGAAGCCGTGCGGCTTCAGGACCTTGCGCAGCTCCGGCTCGTAGTGGGTCAGGGCGTGCGACAGGCCGTGGCGGATGGCGCCGGCCTGGCCCGACAGGCCCGAGCCCTCGACCGTGCAGACCACGTCGAACTGGGTCTCGCGGCCGGTGACGACCAGCGGCTGGGCGATCATCATGCGCAGCACGGGACGGGCGAAATACTGCTCCTGGTCCTTGCCGTTGATGGTGAACTTGCCGGTGCCCGGCTTCACCCAGACGCGGGCGATGGCGTTCTTGCGCTTGCCGGTCGAGTAGGCGCGGCCCTGGGCGTCCAGCTTCTGGACGTGGACGGGAGCCTCCTCGGCGACCGTGCCCATGCCCTTCAGGGCGTCGAAGCCGGTGGCGGTTTCGGTGTTGGCGACGTCGGTCATGCTCAGACGCTCCGGGTGTTCTTGGCCGACATCGACTTGAAGTCGATGGTTTCCGGCGACTGGGCTTCGTGGGTGTGCGTCGCGCCGGCGAACAGGCGCAGGTGCGTCATCTGCTTGCGGGCCAGCGGGCTTTCCTTCGGCAGCATGCGCTCGACGGCCTTCTCGAGCACGCGCTCGGGGAAGCGGCCGTTCAGAACCTTCTCCGGGGTGGTCGACTTGACGCCGCCCGGGTGGCCGGTGTGCCGGTAGTAGACCTTGTCGGTGTTCTTGGCGCCGGTGAACACCACCTTGTCCACGTTGGTGACGACGACATAGTCGCCGCAGTCGACGTGCGGGGTGTAATCCGGGCGGTGCTTGCCGCGCAGACGGTTGGCGATGAAGGTCGCGAGACGGCCCACCACGACGCCTTCGGCGTCGATGTGGATCCACTTCTTCTCGACCTCGGCCGGCTTCAGCGAAGCCGTGGTGCTCTTCAGCATTGCGAGGGTTCCTCGGGGACGAAACGGGCTGCCCCTCCCGAAGCCGGGACGAGCGGAAGGCGCGCTGATAGAGGATGGAAGAGCGCCGGTCAATGGCCAGCATCGCGCCCATTCCGCCTTAACATATTGGTTTTGCGCTATCTTTCGGAGCCGGTATTAAAATACCGCACATTCTCCGCCGACCCGCCTGCGGCCGGCATCGCTGGTTCATCACAACGAACACGAAGGAGGCACGACGACCACGACGGGAGCGCGGCCGTCCCGGCCCTCCGCGGGCCGCAGGCCCGCAATCAAGAAAGGATGGCGTCGCCCTGCGGGCTCCGCAGAAGGCGCCGGCCCCGTCGTGTCCTTTGTGAATCCTTTGTGCCCGTTGTGATGAACCAGCGGCGCCAGACTCCATCCCCGGCGCCGGGAGTTAATGTTTAAATCCCCTATCTCGCGCACATCGCCCGCTGTTTTCATTGAGCAAACAGGGGCAGGCAGCGTCATTTCCCCGCCCTAGGAGAAAGCTCCCCCACACTCCTCCTATCCCGTCGATGGGGGGGCGTCGGATCCACGACCTCGACGACGGCGGGCTGTGGTCGAGCGATGAAGCCGGGGCGATGGGCAGTCCCGGGGTCCTCGCCGGCAGGGAGTGGATCCTGCCGCTTGCTCGCCGCGCGCCAATGGAATGCGGGCTGCTGTCGGCGTCTGAAGAGCGCCGTCATGTCCGCCCCGCGTCGAAGGCAGCAATGTCCTCGGCGGAGATCCGGCAAGGCTCGAATGTCAGGGCCGCCAACCGGAGAGCGCGCGACCCAACGACCGCGCGGGGCGTCTGTCTCGTCGAAACGGTAAACACTCTCACAGACCGGGCGAGGCCCGGCGCCCCGCGCCTTCCCCGCCTCACCGCTTCACCCGAAGCGGCGAACAGACGCGCCTGCCGTCACAAATCCCTGATGACCCGGCCGCGCCGGCCAGTCCATAACCGCCCGAGTTCCGGAGTCTCCCCATGCTGTTCGACCGCCGCCGCCTGCTCGCCGCCGCCCCCACGGCCCTCGCCTTCTCGGGCCTGGCGCGCCACGCGGCGGCCCAGGCGGCCGGCGAGGAGACCTACGTCAACGACATCGTGGGCTACGGCCCGCTGGTCCGCGATCCGAACCGCCTGCTCGACCTGCCCGAGGGCTTCACCTACCAGGTCATCTCCCAGAGCGGCGACACCATGGACGACGGCCTGTTCGTCCCCGGCCAGCCCGACGGCATGGGCTGTTTCGATCTCGGCGACGGCAGGGTCGCCCTGGTGCGCAATCACGAGCTCAAGGGCTCCAGCGCCCTGCACCGCAATCTCGGGCCCGGCGGCTTCCACCAGGAACGGATCGGCCTGCTCGATCCGGCGAAGGGCTACGACACCTACAAGGACGGCCGCCCCCTCCCGGGCGGGACGACCACCCTGGTCTATGATCTGGAGGCGCGGCGCACCGTCAGCCAGCACCTGTCCCTGGCCGGCACTTCGACCAACTGCTGCGGCGGCCACACGCCCTGGGGCAGCTGGCTGTCCTGCGAGGAGACCGAGCAGACCCCGGCGGACAGCGATGTGAGCCGGCCGCACGGCTTCATCTTCGAGGTCCCCGCCCGCGCCTCCGGCCTGGTCGATCCCGTGCCGCTGAAGGCCATGGGCCGCTTCGATCACGAGGCAGTCTGCATCGATCCCCGCACCGGCGTCGCCTACCTCACCGAGGACAAGAACGACGGCCTGTTCTACCGCTTCATCCCGACCACGCCCGGCCGGCTTGCTGACGGCGGTCGACTGCAGGCGATGGCCTTCAAGGGCCAGCCGGGCGCCGACACCCGCAACCAGGACGCCCGCGCGTGGGCCGTCGGGGACTGGCGCGAGGTGGTCTGGATCGATCTCGAGGACGTCGAGTCGCCGAACGCCGACCTGCGCATGCGCGGCCACGCCGCCGGCGCCGCGCTGGTGGCCCGCGGCGAAGGGATCTTCTGGGGCGACGGCGAGCTCTACATGACCGCCACCTCGGGCGGCCCGCTGCGCCGCGGCCAGATCCTGCGCTACGTCCCCTCCCCCGTCGAAGGGCAGAGAGGCGAGGCCCGCCGTCCCGGCCGCCTTCAGCTGTTCGTCGAAAGCGCCGACGAGAAGACCCTCAACATGGGCGACAACATCACCATCGCCCCCTGGGGCCACCTCGTCGTCTGCGAGGACAACTACTCCACGGACACCCGCAACCACCTCAAGGGCGTGACCCCCGAGGGCGAGGTCTATGTGATCGGCCGCAACGTCTTCGCCGGCAACTCGGAGTTCGCCGGCGCGGTGTTCTCGCCGGACGGCGAGGTGCTGTTCGTCAACATCATGTACCCGGGGATCACCCTGGCGATCAGAGGCCCCTGGACCTCGGTCCGGAGATGAACAGCCGCGGCTGCGACCGGCGGACCAGCCACAGGTTCACGGTCGCGGCGGCCAGCACCAGGGCGGCGCCCGCCTGGTGCAGCGCGCCCAGCCACAGCGGCACGGCGTGGATCAGGGTGACCACGCCCAGCGCCGCCTGGAGCCACAGGGCGGCGGCCAGGACGAAGGCCGAGGCGCCCAGCCCCTCGGCCAGCCGCCAGCGCCACGCCTGCACCGCATAGACGGTCCCGGCGAGCAGAAGGACGTAGGCCCAGACGCGGTGGTTGAACTGCACCAGCCCCTGGTCGTGCAGGAACGCCAGCGCCCCGGTCTCCCACCGGACCGGCGGGAACACGGCGCCGTTCATCATCGGCCAGTCGGTGAAGACGAAGCCCGCCTTGGCGCCCGCCACCAGCCCGCCGAGCAGGCACTGCACGAACACCGCCGCCAGCAGCAGGGCGGCGCCCCGGCTCCAGCCCGCCGGCGACCGCGAGCTCTCCTCGCCGTTCCACGCCTCCAGTCCGGTCCAGATCAGGCCGCCGAAGATCAGCAGCGCCAGGCCGAGGTGCACGGCCAGCCGCTCCGGCGCCACGTCGACCCGCTCGGACAGACCGCTGGCGACCATCCACCAGCCGATCAGCCCCTGCAGCCCGCCCAGCGCCAGCAGGGCGACGCAGCGCCCGATCAGCCGGCGCGGGATGCGCCGCATCAGCAGCAGGATCGCGAACGGCAGGGCGAAGGCGAGGCCGATCAGCCGGCCGAGGAAGCGGTGGGCCCACTCCCACCAGAAGATGCCCTTGAACTCGTCCAGCGTCATGCCGGCGTTGACCTGCTGGTACTGCGGAATGGCCTTGTACTTCTCGAAGGCCTCGGCCCAGTCGGCGGCGTTCATCGGCGGAACCGCGCCGACGATCGGCTTCCACTCGGTGATCGACAGGCCCGATCCGGTCAGCCGGGTGACCCCGCCGACCACCACCATGGCGAACACCAGGACGGCCACGGCCCACAGCCAGATCGCCGTCGCCTCGCTCCGGTCGCCCCCGCCCAATCGCTTCATTCGACGCCTGCCGATCCGCTCGCTACACTGCCGTCGCGCCACTGGTCGCACGCCGGCCCGAGCGGTATGCCCGCCGACGACGGCGAGATCGAGTCGCTTTTCGGCGTCCGTTCGCCGCAAGTCAGGAGAGCCGGGTTGCAGTACGCCGACATCGTCATCGCCGCCCTCGGCGCCTTCGTCCTCGCCTGGCTGGCGGACGCCCTCACCGGGCGCCGCGGCCTGTTCGCGACGTCGCTGGTTTCCGGGGTGGGCGCCATCGCCGGCTGGTTCCTCGCCGTGCGGGTCTTCGCCGTCTCGACCATGGATCAGTGGGGGTGGCTGCTGTGGTCGATGGCCGCCGCGGTCCTCGCCCTGATCGCCTTCTTCCTGTTCCGGAGCAAGCGCTGATGGGCCCCCGCGCCCGCCGCTTCGTGGCCATGCTCGGCGTGCTGGCCTTTCTCGTCTTCTGGATCTGGGGCGCCATCGCCCTGCGCGGCCTGCTGCCGCCGGGCCAGCTGATCGATCTGATCGTCTTCGCGGTCGCCGGCGTCGGCTGGGGCGTGCCGCTCTACCCGCTGTTCCGCTGGGCCGAGGGGGGCAGGTAGGCGGGGTCCAAGGGAGGAATGGTCGGAGCGACAGGATTCGAACCTGCGACCCCTTGACCCCCAGTCAAGTGCGCTACCAGGCTGCGCCACGCTCCGAGAGGCGCTCCCTATAGACGGCCTCGGCCCGACCGCAAACCCAAAAAAGCGGCCGTCACGCGCTTCGCGACAGCACCGCCTCCAACCGCGCGCGCGCCCCCTCCAGCTCGGCCAGGACCTGGCGCAGGCGAACCGTGGAGCCTCCCGGAGAACGAACCGCCGCGACCTCCCCTTCCGGCTCGAAGGAAACCTGTCCCTCCGGGTCGCCGTAGGCGGCGATCCGCTTCAGGCCCTGCTCGCGGTGCAGCCGCTGGACCCCCTTGATGGTCAGGCCCTCGTCGTGCAGCAGCCGCCGCACCGCCTTCAGCAGCACCACGTCCTGGGGCCGGTAGAACCGCCGTCCGCCGGCCCGCTTGAGCGGGGTGATGAAGCTGAACTTCGTCTCCCAGAAGCGCAGCACGTGCTGCGGGGCGCCGACTTCCTCGGCCGCCTCGGAGATGGTCCGGAAGGCGTTGGGGCTCTTGGCCACGGTCAGGCCGGCACGACGGCGTCGTGCACCCGGCCCTTCATGATCTGCGAGGCCCGGAAGCTGATCACCCGGCGCGGATGGATGGCGGCCGGCTCGCCGGTCTTCGGATTGCGCCCCATTCGCGCGCGCTTCTCCCGCACCTGGAAGACCCCGAAGCCGGAAAGCTTCACGGTCTCGCCGCGCTCCAGCGATTCGACGATGAGTTCGAGCGTGCGCTCGACCAGCAGCGAACATTCCTGGCGCGACAGGCCCACTTCCTCATGGACGGCTTCGCACAAATCCGCGCGGGTCAGGGTCTGCGCCAAAGCTTGTCTCCCCTCGTGCTCGACGCCGGCCATAAAAGGCCAGGCGTCGCCAAATGGAAAGCGAAATGCGTGTCAGAGGCGAAACGCGCACGCGCCCCAGGTCAGCCCGCCGCCCATGGCCTCGATCAGCACCATGTCGCCCCGCTTGATGCGGCCGTCCTTGATGGCGGCGTCGAGCGCCAGCGGGATGGAGGCCGCCGAGGTGTTGGCGTGCTCGGCCACGGTCGAGACGACCTTCTTCTCATCCAGCCCCAGACGCTCGCCGACGCCGCGGATGATGCGCTGGTTGGCCTGGTGCGGCACGAACCAGTCGACGTCGGCGATCTCGATGCCCGAGGCCTCGCAGGCGGCGGTGATGGCCTCGGCGATGTTGATCACGGCGTGGCGGAAGACCTGGTTGCCGGCCATGCGCAGGTGGCCGACGGAACCGGTCGTGGCCGGACCGCCATCGACGTAGAGGAGATCGGTCTTGGTGCCGTCGCAGCGCAGGGCGAAGCCGAGCAGGCCCTGGTCGGCCTTGTCCCCCTGGCCCTGTCGCGGCTCCAGCACGACGGCTCCCGCGCCGTCGCCGAACAGCACGCAGGTGGCCCGGTCCTTCCAGTCCATCAGCCGGGTCATCTCCTCGGCGCCGATGACCAGGGCGCATTTCGAGACGCCGCGGGCCACAAAACCGTCGGCGACGCTGAGGGCGTAGACGAAGCCGGAGCACACCGCCTGGACGTCGAAGGCCGGGCAGACCGGCACCCCGAGCTTGCGCTGCACGATGGAGGCCGTGGCCGGGAAGGTCATGTCCGGCGTCGTGGTCGCCACCACGATCAGGTCGACGTCCGCCGGCGTGCGGCCCGCGTCCTCCAGCGCCCGGCGCGCCGCGGCCACGGCGAGGTCGCTGGTCGGCTCGTCCTCGCGGGCCTTGTGGCGCTGACGGATGCCGGTGCGCTCGACGATCCACTCGTCCGAGGTGTCGACGATCTTCGCGAGGTCGGCGTTGGTGACGACCTGCTCGGGCAGATAGGAGCCGACGCCGGTGACGGCGCTGCGGGTGACGCTCACTTGGAAGTCTCCATGGCCGGATCCGGCGGCGAGGCCGGCGGCTGTTCGAGCACGGTGGTGAGGCGGTTCAGGCTGCGGCTCACCTTGGCCAGATAGTCGCTGCGCGCGAGCTCCACCGCGATGCGGATGGCGTTGCCGAAGCCCCGCGCATCGGCCCCGCCGTGGCTCTTCACGACGATGCCGTTCAGGCCGAGCAGCGGCCCGCCGTTGATGGCGCTGGGATCGATGCGCTGCTGCATGCGTCGCAGGGCCGGCAGGGCCAGCAACGCCCCGGCCTTGGCCATCGGCCCTGAGGTCAGGGCCTCCTTCAGCAGGGCCGAGATGAACCGGGCCACGCCCTCGGCCGTCTTGAGGGCGATGTTGCCGGTGAAGCCGTCGGTGACCACCACATCGACCGTGCCCTTGGCGATGTCTGTCCCCTCGACGAAGCCGCGGTAATCGAGACCGAAGCCGCCCTCACGCAGGATGCGAGCCGCCTCGCGCACCTCCTCGTGGCCCTTCATGTCCTCCGAGCCGACGTTCAGCAGGCCGATGGTCGGCCGTTCGACGCCGTGCACCGCCTGGTGGAAGGCCTCGCCCATGATGGCGAACTCGACGAGCTGCTCGGCGTCGCTCTCGATGTTGGCCCCGACGTCCAGCACAGCCGTCACCCCGCGCAGGGTCGGCCAGCTGGCCACGATCGCCGGCCGCTCCAGCCCATGCGCGGACATGCGCAGGATCAACTTGGAGATCGCCATCAACGCGCCGGTGTTGCCGGCGGACACGACGGCCGCGGCCTCGCCGGTTTTCACCGCCTCAATGGCGTTCCACAGGCTCGAGCCCTTGCCGCGGCGCATCGCTGCGGCAGGCTTCTCGCCCATGGCCACGACCTTGTCGGTGTGGCGGATCTCGCAGACGTCGTCGCCGAGCCCCGCCTTGGCCAGCTCCGCGCGCAGCGCCGTCTCGTCGCCATGCAGCAGGAAGCGGACGCCTTCTCCGCCATGATGATTGCGATAGTCTCGGACGCCGCCCACCACGACCGGCGGGCCGTGATCCCCGCCCATGGCGTCAAGCGATATAAGTACGGGGGAAGGCAAGCCGTTTCGACTCCATCGCGCCGCCGTCGGGGGCGCTGGTCAGCCGCGACGATAACGTCGCGCCGGGGGGATGCAACCGGGCGGACGCCGCGTCAACCTTCGTCGTCGGACCGGAGTTTTCTGAGCACCGCGAAGGGCGATATTTCCGCGGGCTCCGGAGGCTGGACGAACTCGGCGCCGGGCTTGCGCGGAAAGGGGTCCAGCCGCAGGGCCAGCTGCTCGACCGCGTACTGCCCCAGATCGATCCGGCCGTCCTCGATCAGGTCCGGAGCCTCGTCGTCCAAGGTGATCACGATCTCGTCGGCGTCCGCCTCGCGCGTCTCCGCCAGCGGCACCGAGAAGCTGTCGTCGATCTCCAGCGGCAGGGGCTCGAGGGTCACGCCGCAGGTCTGCGCCAGACGGGCGTGAATCCGGCCGTCGAGAGACCAGCCGCCGGCTGTCGGGGCCAGCTTCATCGCGACCTCGAAGACATCCAGCGAGGCGAGGTCGAGGGCTTTGGCGATTCTCGCCCGCGCGTCGGCGTCGGGGACGAGGGTGCGGGACAGGCCAGCGCCGATCTGATGGAGCCGCACCGGCTCGCTGTAGGGCAATTCCGGCGGGGTCATGCGTCAAGCTCCGCCCACCGAGGCGCGGCCAGAACCGCTTCAAAGCTCTGTCCGGCAAGGGCGCGACGGCAGCCGAGCGCGTAGTCGGCCAGGACGTGGGCGTTCGTCGCCGCGCCGTCCTCGTACACGTTGCGCGCCAGCGACTGCGCCAGGGACGCCGCGTCCTCCTCGCGCAAAGCCGCCTCCCAGGCCTTCATCCGCCCATAGAGGGCCTCGCCGAGCTTGCGCATCTTCTTGCCCACCGAGATGTCGCCGACGCCGAGTTCGCGCAGCGCATGATCGAGGGCGGAGACATAGGTGTCGAACAGCTCCTGCCCGGCCTCAGCTCCCGTCGGGCCCTCGTCGCGCAGGCGCATGGTCAGCAACAGCACATGGAGGGTGTAGAGTTCGAACCGCGCGTCGATACGGTCCGCCACGCCCAGGCGAGTGTAGAAGTCGGGCCGGCGGGCCTGGCGCACCGCATGGTCGTAAAGGCTTTCGCCAAGCCGTCCGCGGCGTGTTCGGAACAGATTCTGAAGCATGATCCGCGGCCCCTTTTCCGCCGCGCCGTTGAACTAAGGCTCCGGTCCGGTTAGGTCAAAGACCTTGTTCTCTCGCAGGCGTCTCTCATGCCCCGTTCCAAGCTCCTCATCGCCGCCCTCTCGGCCGCGGCTCTGACGGCGGCGTGCGCCCCGGTCATCGGCCAGAACGGCTTCCAGGCGGTCGACGCCAAGCCTGCCGACATCGTCGCCGGGACGGACACGCGCGAAACCGTGCTGACGAAGCTCGGCACGCCGTCGACCACCTCGACCTTCGAAAGCGACAGCATCTGGTACTACATGAGCCAGGTGACCGAGAAATACACCTACAACCGTCCGCAGGTGACGCAGCGGACGATCACCGAGATCACCTTCAACGACGCCGGGCAGGTCGCCGCCGTGCGGACCCTCGGGCTGGAAGACGGCCAGCGCATCGCCATGAACGATCGCGAGACCCCGACCCGCGGCCGCCAGCTCACCATCCTTGAACAGCTGCTCGGCAACGTCGCGCGGGGCCAGTTGCCGCGCACGGAAGAGGACATTCCGGGCCAGCGCCGTCCCGACTGACGGCCTGTCGTCCCGCGATGAAAAGAGGACGCCCCGGAGATCGCTCTCCGGGGCGTCTTTCGTCAGGCGTGGGGCAAGCCGCCGGCGCCCGGAGGCGCCGGCGGGTCGCCGTCAGACGATCCGTCCGCTCGCCAGCACCGCCAGCAGCAGGAGCGCGACGATGTTGGTGATCTTGATCATCGGGTTCACCGCCGGACCAGAGGTGTCCTTGTAGGGATCCCCGACAGTGTCGCCCGTGACCGCGGCCTTGTGCGCCTCGGAGCCCTTGCCGTGCAGGACCCCGTTCCGGTCCGTGAAGCCTTCCTCGATCACCTTCTTGGCGTTGTCCCAGGCCCCGCCGCCTGAGGTCATCGAGATGGCCACGAACAGACCGGTGACGATCACCCCCATCAGCATGGCGCCGAGGGCGGCGAAGGCGTTGGCCTTGTCCGGCTGGATCATCAGCACGACCACGAACAGGACGATCGGCGACAGCACCGGCAGGAGCGACGGCACGATCATCTCGCGGATCGCCGCGCCGGTCAGGATGTCGACGGCGCGGCCGTACTCGGGCTTGACCTCCCCGGTCATGATCCCCGGGTTCTCGCGGAACTGGCGACGCACCTCGGCCACGACCGACTCGGCGGCGCGGCCCACGGCGGTCATCGACATGCCGCCGAACAGGAAGGGCAGCAGCCCCCCGAACAGCAGGCCCACCACGACGTAGGGGTTGGCGAGGTCGAAGGCGACCGTTCCGAGGCCCTCGAAGAAGCTCCCCGGCGCGGCTTCGGCCGAGAAGTACTTCAGGTCTTCGGTGTAGGCGGCGAAGAGCACCAGGGCGCCGAGACCGGCCGAGCCGATGGCGTAGCCCTTGGTCACGGCCTTGGTCGTGTTGCCCACGGCGTCGAGGGCGTCGGTCGAGTGCCGGACGTCCGGCGGCAGGCCGGCCATTTCGGCGATCCCGCCGGCGTTGTCGGTGACCGGCCCGAAGGCGTCCAGCGCCACGATCATTCCCGCCACGCCAAGCATGGTCGTGGTGGCGATGGCGATGCCGAACAGGCCAGCCAGCTGATAGGTGGCCACGATGCCGACGATGATGGTCAGCGCCGGCAGCGCAGTCGACTCCAGCGACATGGCCAGGCCCTGGATGACGTTGGTGCCGTGCCCGGAAACCGAGGCGTTGGCCACCGACTTGACCGGGCGATAGTTGGTCCCGGTGTAGTACTCGGTGATCACCACGATGGCCGCGGTCACCGCCAGGCCGACCATGCCCGACCAGAACAGGTTCATCGGCTCGATGGTCAGGCCGCCGGAGGTGACGACCGGCCCGAGGATGTCCTCGCCGCGCAGATACTGGAACAGGCCGAAGATGGCCGCGATCGACAGAACGCCGGTGACGATCAGTCCCTGGTACAGGGCGCCCATGATGTTCTGCGACTTGCCGAGGCGCACGAAGAAAGAGCCGATCACCGAGGTGACGATGCAGACCGCGCAGATCAGCAACGGCAGCAGCATCATGGCTTCGACGTAGGGCTGGCCGCGGAAGAAGATCGCCGCCAGCACCATGGTGGCGACGGTGGTCACCGCATAGGTCTCGAACAGGTCGGCGGCCATGCCGGCGCAGTCGCCGACGTTGTCGCCCACGTTGTCGGCGATCGTCGCGGCGTTGCGGGGATCGTCCTCAGGGATGCCGGCCTCGACCTTGCCCACCATGTCGCCGCCCACGTCGGCGCCCTTGGTGAAGATGCCGCCGCCCAGACGCGCGAAGATGGAGATCAGCGAGGCGCCGAAGCCCAGCGCGACCAGACCGTCGATCACCTCGCGGCTGGTCGGCTCGAAGCCGGCGCCGAGGGTGAGGAAGGCGAAGTAGCCGGCCACCCCGAGCAGGGCGCCGCCCGCCACGAACATGCCCGTGATCGCGCCCGACCGGAACGCCAGGTCGAGACCCTTGGCGAGGCTCTCGGAGGCGGCCTGGGCGGTGCGAACGTTGGCGCGGACGGAGATCAGCATGCCGGCGAAGCCGGCGGCCCCCGACAGCACGGCGCCGATCAGGAAGCCGATCGCCGCCCACGGGCCGATCAGCAGCCAGGCGGCGATCAGGATGACCACGCCGACGATGCCGATGGTGGTGTACTGGCGGCGCAGATAGGCCGAGGCGCCCTCCTGGATCGCCGCGGCGATCTCGCGCATCCGGTCGGTGCCGGTGGAGGCCTTCATCAAGGCGGCGGTCTGGACGGCTCCGTAAAGCACCCCCAGTCCGCCTGCGGCTATGACAAGCCACAGATAGCTACTCATGGTGTCTCCAAACCCTGTCTAATGAGGCGCCCGGACCCTTGGCGCGGGGGGCGTTTTCGCCTCTCTCCGCCTTCCGGTCCCCCCGTGCGCGGCGGACGCAGCTTGCGTCCTTGGGGAATTGCGGCGGAAACGTGCCAAATGCGTCGGTGTGACGCAACAGGGTTGGTGAACGGCGATCAGCCGGCGCGGACGCCGGTCCGACGCCGCGGCGCCTGGCTGACGATCTCGACGCGGGCGACTGCGGTCCGGCCGGCGATGCTCGCCGCCGCCCGCATCAGGCTGGCGGACAGCGCCGCCTCGTCGAGGCGGGTCCAGTCGCCGGCGACCACGAAGGGGGTGCGGTGGCCGGCGCGAACCAGGGCGTCGCGCAGGAACGGCTCCTTCAGCCGCATCGATTCCGGCGTGGCCGATCCGCCAAGGTGGAGTCGCAGCGAGACGAACACGTAGTTGCGCAGCCGTCCGCCGGCTATGACCGGCAACCCGACCCCCGAGATGCTCAGGGAGGCCCCTGACGGACGGTCAGAGTCGCCGGCCGCGGCGGGGCCGGCGGCCAGCGCGAGAGGGGCGGCGATGAGGTCCCGACGGCGCATGCGCGGATGCTGCGGCCGTCGCGTTGAAATTTCGTTGTCAGCCGTGGGTGAAGCCCGCCTTGGCGAAGCTCACCGCCTTTCCCACGAAGCGCGCCGCCACCCCGGAGCCGGGAACCACCTGCCCAATTCGCGTCAGGCGCACATGGCGCCGCTCCGCCTCCCGCCGCACGGCGGCCTCGTCGCGAGCGGCGATGGTGAAGGCGATCTCGTAGTCGTCGCCGCCGGTGACCAGTTGTTCCAGGGCCGCCTGGGGATCGACCCGCCCCTCGAACCAGGCGGCGCCGGCGGCCGACAGGGGGACGCGCTCCAGCTCGATTTCGACACCGACCTCGCTGGCCGCCGCCAGATGGCCGAGGTCGGCGATCAGACCATCGGAGACGTCGAGCGCGGCGCTCGCGAAGTCGCGGACCACCGGCGCGAAGGCCACCGGCGGCGTCGGGGTCCGGTAGTGGTCGGCTAGGACCGCAAGGCGCTCCGGGTCGAGCGCCAGTCTGCCCTGCACCGCCTGCAGCCCCAGCCAGCCGTCGCCGATGGCCCCGGTGACGAAGACCGGATCGCCGGCCCGGGCGCCTGCCCGGGACACCGCCTGCCCTTTCGGCGCCCAGCCGAGGGCCGTGAGCGAAAAGCTGGCCGGCCCCGGGGTGACGACCGTGTCGCCGCCCAGCAGCCAGACGCCATACGCCTTCTGGTCGACCCGAAGGCCGTCGACGAAGGTCATCCGCTCGGGCCAGCCGCAGCGTTCCGACCAGCAGCAGGCGAGCAGATAGCCGAAAGGCTCCGCTCCCTTGCTCGCCAGGTCCGAAAGGTTCACGCGCAGCAGCTTGCGCGCGACCGTGTCCAGCGGGTCCGTGGCGAGGAAGTGCACGCCCTCGACGATGGCGTCCTTGGTCAGAACGAGATCGTAGCCGGGCCGGCCGGGCAGCACCGCGACATCGTCAGCGAGGCCCCTGCCCCACTCCGGATGGGCCAGCGGCGCGAACAGGCGCCGGATGGTCTCGAACTCGCCGGCGACGTCGATGGCGGGCATGGACGAGGCCTACCCGGCCTGGCCGCGCACGTCCCGGGCGACGCCGTCCAGCGCCGCATTGACGAATCTCGCCTCGGCGTCGTCGAAGAAGGCCTTGGCCAGTTCGACGTACTCGTCGATGACGATCTCCTTCGGGACCTCCCGGCGCTCACGCAGCTCCCAGGCTCCGGCCCGGAGCAGGGCCCGCAGGGTGGAGTCGATCCGCTCCAGCCGCCAGTTCGACGCCAGTCGGGCCTTGATCGCGGCGTCCACCTCACGCTGCCGCTCGACCACCCCCCGGACTACATCGGCGAACCACGCCTCGTCCGCCTCGGCGAGCGGCTGGCCCTCGATGTCGGCGTCGAAGCGGTGATTGGCGAACTCGCTGATCACCGTCTCCACCCCCTCGCCCGCCAGCTCCATCTGGTAGAGCGCCTGGACGGCGGCGAGCCGGGCCACGGTGCGGGCGCGGCGCTGACGCGAGGTGAGTTCCGGCTCGGCGCGGGACTTCTCGGCCTCGGCGAGTTGCTCGAGGACGGACTGGAGGCTGTTGGGTTCGGTCACGAGGCCAGTCCTACCCGCAGCCGCTTACGCAGCGCAATGAGGTCGAGGCAGGCCCGCGCGGCGCCGCCGCCCTTGTCCCCCTCGCTGCGGCGCGCCCGCGCCCAGGCCTGGTCCTCGTCCTCGGTGGTCAGGATGCCGTTGCCGATGGCGAGGCCCCTGAGGCCGAGTTGCATCAGGCCCGCGGCCGACTGATCCGAGACGATCTCGAAATGGTAGGTTTCGCCCCGGATCACGCAGCCAAGCGCGACATACCCGTCATAGCGCGGGGCGGTGGGATAGCGGCCGGCCTCCTCGGCGAGGGCGATCGCCGTCGGGACCTCAAGCGCGCCGGGCACCGAGACGACGTCGTACTGGACGCCCTGGGCGCGAAGGGCGTCGACGGCGCCGTCAAGCAAGGCGTCCGCCAGGTCGTCATAGAAGCGGGCCTCGACGACAAGCACGCGCAGGGAATCGCTCATGCCTGGTCCTCTCCGTCCATGTCGCGCCAGCCGACGATGCGCAGGCCATAGCCCTCCAGCGCCGCGGGGTTGGGGCGGGTCGAGCTCAACACGATCATGTCGCGCACCCCCAGATCCTTGAGGATCTGGGCCCCGACCCCGTAGTTGCGGATCGAGCGGTCGACGGCGGTCGGCTTGTCGCCGCCCGCCAG
>MGLK01000005.1:24172-29704 GCA_001794825.1 Caulobacterales bacterium RIFCSPHIGHO2_01_FULL_70_19
GGCCAGGCCGCGCAGTTCCGGATCGCGCAGGAAGACCGTCACGCCGCCGCCGGCATGGTCGGTGATCGCCTTCAGCGCCTTGGGAATGTAGGCCTGCCGCGATTCGACGTGCCCCAGCAGGTCGGCGGCGAAGTCGACCTGGTGCATGCGGACCAGAGTCGGCTTGCCCGGCTCGATCTTGCCGTGGACGAGAGCGACATGCTCCACCCCCTCGATCACGTTGCGGTAGAGCATCAGCCGGAACGGACCGCCGTGGACGCTGTCGAACGGCGTGTCCATGACCCGCTCGACCAGTCGCTCGGTGCGGCGGCGATAGGCGATCAGGTCGGCGATGGTGCCGATCTTCAGTCCGTGAAGCTGGGCGAAAGCGACCAGATCCGGCATCCGGGCCATGGTGCCGTCGTCGTTCATGATCTCGCAGATCACGCCGGCGGGGGTCAGGCCCGCCATGCGGCTGATGTCGACTGCGGCCTCGGTGTGACCGGTGCGGACCAGAACGCCCCCGTCGCGGGCGACCAGCGGGAAGACGTGGCCGGGCGAGACGATGTCGTCGGCCCCGCGATGCGGGTCGACCGCCACCTGCACCGTGCGCGCCCGATCGGCCGCGCTGATGCCGGTGGTGACGCCCTCGCGCGCCTCGATCGACACGGTGAAGGCGGTGCCCATGGAGGTGCGGTTCTCGGCGGCCATCGGCGGCAGGCGCAGCTGACGGGCGCGCTCGGCGGTGATGGCGAGGCAGATCAGGCCGCGGGCGTGCCGGGCCATGAAGTTGATCTGGTCCGGGGTGGCGAACTGGGCGGGGATGATGACATCGCCCTCGTTCTCGCGGTCCTCGGCGTCGACGAGGATGTAGGGCCGCCCGTTGCGGGCGTCCTCGAGGATGTCCTCGATCGGACTGATCGGGCTGTCGTTCATGTTGGCCGCCGGTTGCATCAGGCCGTCTCCTGCCACCGCGCGAGGTATCGCGCCTGCATATCGATCTCGAGGTTGACCGCGTCGCCCGGCTTCAGCCGCCCGAGGGTGGTCGCTTCCCAGGTGTGCGGAATGATGTTGACGCCGAAGGTCCGGCCTTCCACCGCGTTGACCGTCAGGGAGACGCCGTCGACGGTGATCGAGCCCTTGGGCGCAATGAAGCGGTGCAGCGGCTCGGGGGCGTCGATGGCGATGCGGTGCGAGCCGCCCTCTGGCGTCACGGATACCACGCGGCCCAGACCGTCCACGTGGCCGGAGACGATGTGGCCGCCCAGCTCGTCGCCCAGCTTCGCGGCGCGCTCGAGGTTGACGCGATCACCCTCGCCCCAGCCGCCCAGCGTCGTCTTCGACAGGGTCTCGCCCGACACCTCGACCGCGAACCAGCCCGGACCCTTTTCCGTGACCGTCAGGCAGCAGCCGGCGTGGCTGATCGAGGCGCCCAGGTCGATGCCCGCAGTGTCCCATGCGGTCTCGATCTCGTAGCGTCGGTCCCGGGCGGTCTGCTCGACCCTCCGGACGCGACCAATGTCGGTGACGATGCCAGTGAACATTCAGATGCGCTCGTAGCGTTCCCACAGATCGTCGCCCAGCGGCTCGGCCGACAGACGCCGGAACTTGGGGGCGTCGGCTAGCTTTGCAAGCGCCAGCGCCCCGACGCACGGGCGTCCCTCGCCGCCCAGCAGGACCGGGGCCCGGAACCATTCTAGCCGATCCACCAGCCCGGCGCGCAGGAACGAGGCCGCCACCTGGCCGCCGCCCTCGATCAGGACGGAGGTCGCGCCGGCCTGCCGGATCACCCGCAGCGCCGCCGCCGGCGACGGCCGGCCGTCAGGCGCGTCGACGCGCTCGACCCGGGCGGCGCCAAGCGCGACAGGCTCCGTCGCCGTGAGGATCAGGGCGTCGCCCCGGACGACCTTCGCCGTCGGCGGCGTCCGCAGCCGACTGTCGAGGACGACGCGCAGGGGCTGGTCGACGGGACGGCCCGGCAGCCGTGCGGTCAGCTCGGGATCGTCGGCCAGCACCGTCTCCACACCGACGAGGACGGCGTCGTGGGCGGCGCGCAGCCGGTGGCCTTCCATCCGCGCCGCCTCGCCGGTGATCCACTTTGATTCGCCCGTCGCCGTGGCGATCCGCCCGTCCAGGGAGGTCGCCAGCTTCAGCGTGACGCGCGGCCGCATCAGCCGCGGCCGGACCCGTCGTCCTGGCCCCCCTCGTTCAGCCCCTCCGCGCCGAGGAAGCGGGCGAAGTCGCCGGTGTGGCGGAAATCCTTGTAGACCGAGGCGTAGCGGACATAGGCCACCTCATCGACCGACTTGAGCGCCTTCATGATGAAGTCGCCCACGGTCGAGGACGGGATCTCGGTCTCGCCGAGGCTCTCCAGCTGGCGGACGATGCGGCTGACCAGTTGCTCGATCTGCTCCGGCTGCACCGGACGCTTGCGCAGCGCGATGCCCAGCGAGCGCTCCAGCTTGTCGCGGTCGAAGGGGGTGCGCCGGCCGTTGCGCTTGAGGATGACCAGCTCGCGCAGCTGCACCCGCTCGAAGGTGGTGAAGCGCCCGTTGCATTGCGGACAGGATCGCCGGCGACGAATGGCGGCGCCGTCGTCGGACGGCCGGCTGTCCTTCACCTGGGTGTCCGGGTTTCCGCAGAAGGGGCACTTCATCGGCGGGTCATCCGTAGATGGGGAAGCGGCGGGTGAGCTCGCGCACCTCGCCGGCGACCCGCTGCGACACGGCGGCGTCGGCCTCGTCGCCGCCCTTCATCGAGTCGATCACGTCGGCGATCCAGTGGCCGACCTGCTGGAATTCGGCGACCCCGAACCCGCGGGTGGTGCCCGCCGGGGTGCCGAGCCGGACGCCGGAGGTGACGGTGAAAGGGGCGGTGTCGAACGGCACGCCGTTCTTGTTGCAGGTCATCAGGGCGTGCTCGAGGGCCGCCTCGGTGGCCTTGCCGGTCACGCCCTTGGGTCGCAGGTCGACCAGCATCAGGTGACTGTCGGTACCGCCCGAAACGATGGCCGCGCCGCGCTCGACCAGCACGGCGGCCAGGGCCCGGGCGTTGTCGACCACCTGCTGCGCATACGCCTTGAACTCGGGCTTCAGCGCCTCGCCGAAGGCCACGGCCTTCGCCGCGATGACGTGCTCCAGCGGGCCGCCCTGAAGGCCGGGGAACACGGCCGAGTTGATCTTCTTGCCCAGCTCGACGTCGTTCGAAAGCACCATGCCGCCGCGCGGCCCGCGCAGCGTCTTGTGCGTGGTGGTGGTGACCACGTGCGCGTGGGGCAGCGGGTCGGGATAGACGCCGCCGGCGACCAGGCCGGCGTAGTGGGCCATGTCGACCATCAGGTACGCGCCAACGCTGTCGGCGATCTCGCGGAAGCGCTTGAAGTCGATGTGGCGGCTGTAGGCCGAGGCCCCGGCGAGGATCAGCTTCGGCTTCTCCTGTTCGGCCATCTGCGCCACGTGGTCGTAGTCGATCAGATGGTCGTCCTCGCGCACCTTGTAGGTCACGGGGCGGAACCACTTGCCCGACTGGTTGGCGGGCGAGCCGTGGGTCAGATGGCCGCCGCAGGCCAGGTCCATGCCCAGGAAGGTGTCGCCGGGCTGCAGCAGGCTCATGAACACGGCCTGGTTCGCCTGGGCGCCGGAGTGGGGCTGAACGTTGGCGAAGGCGCAGTTGAACAGCTGCTTGGCCCGTTCGCGGGCGAGGTTCTCGGTGACGTCGACGTATTCGCAGCCGCCATAGTAGCGACGGCCGGGATAGCCCTCGGCGTACTTGTTGGTCAACACCGAGCCCTGGGCCTCCAGCACCGCCCTCGAGACGATGTTCTCGGAAGCGATCAGCTCGATCTGCTCCTGCTGGCGCCTCAGCTCGCCCTGGATGCCGCCGAAGACGTCCGGATCGGCCTCGGCGAGGCGCTTGGCGAAGAATGCGTCATGCGTGAAGGCGGTCACTGGAATCCCCGGAGTTGCGGCGCTTCATTTACGCTCCGGGACCCTGCCCCACAACATCTTGTGGGTCACCGCGACAGAAGGGCCCGTTTCAGTTTGGCGACCGCGACGCGTTCCAGCGCCCGCGGCTCCGTGGCCGGCCCCACCGCCGAAACCTCGAGACCCGTCGCCACGTGGACGGCGGCGCACTTGAGCCAGGCCCCGGTGCGGGTGAACTCGACGATGATCTCGTCGCCGTCTCCGGACCCGCGATTCAGTCCCATCGGGGCATGCCGACCTGCAGCGCAGCCATCTGGCTCCGCGACGGCAGGGCGGTCTCCTCGCGGGCCATCACGAACCAGTGCAGGGCCGGATGCGGCCACGGACAGGCCCGGACATGCAGGCCCGCCTGCACGGCGAGAGCCGCGACCCGGGCCGGGGTGAACTCCACGAAACCGGGATAGACCCAGTCGGTGGTCGTCGCCGGCGGCCCCGCCGTCTCCGGGCCCAGCAGCCAGTTCGCGAGGATCAGCCCGCCGGGGGCCAGGCTGCCGGCGAAGGCGGCCAGGGCCCGCGCGGCCGGCTGTTCGCCGGTGTGGGAGAAGACCGACTGGGCGACGATGAAGTCGAACTTTTCGCCGAACACATCGACCCGCCAGTCGCGGTTGGCGTCGAACCGCGGCCGCTTCAGGGTGCGGGCGTCCTCGCCCAGCTCGTGGGTGAATCCCGCCTCGACAAGCCCGGGCTCGGGTTCGATCCCGAAATAGCGGTCGGCCTGCAGGTAGGGGATGGCGAGACGGCCGAGACGCAGCGAACCGCAGCCGAAGTCCAGCAGGCGGTGGTGCTCGCGCAGGCCCAGCAGGAACAGCAGGGCGAACTGCGAGGCCCCGGCGACGTCGTACCGCTGCGGCTGTCCGACGAAGGCGCGGTGGGCCGGATATGCCTCGAGCGGCAGGCGTGCCGGCCCCTCGTCCATGCCCGTCAGGCGGCGACCGGCCGGCGCGCCACGTTGCAGCGGGTCCAGAGCTTGTCCATGGCGGCGATCAGGGCGTCCATCATGGCGTCGTCGTGATCGGGCGAGGGGGTGAAGCGCAGGCGTTCGGTGCCCTTGGGCACGGTCGGATAGTTGATCGGCTGGACGTAGACGCCGTGCTCCTCCAGCAGCAGGTCCGAGATCATCTTGGTGTGCACCGGGTCGCCGACGAACACCGGCACGATGTGGCTTTCGGAGTCCATCACCGGAATGCCGGCGGCGCGGAAGCGGCCCTTGAGGGCGGCGGCGCGCTCCTGGTGGGCCTGGCGCAGCTCCGGGTGGGCCTTGAGCCAGCGCACCGAGGCCAAGGCCCCGGCGGTCAGGGCCGGCGGCAGGCTGGTGGTGAAGATGAAGCCCGAGGCCCAGCTGCGCACCGCGTCGACGATCACCGCGTCGGCGGCGATGTAGCCGCCCATGACGCCGATCGCCTTGCCCAGGGTGCATTCGACGATGTCGATGCCGTCCAGCACCCCGTCGCGCTCGGCCACGCCCGCGCCGGTCGGCCCGTACAGGCCCACCGCGTGCACCTCGTCGAGGTAGGTCAGGGCCCCGTACTTCCGCGCCAGGGCGATGGTGCCGGCCAGGTCGGCGATGTCG
>MGLK01000006.1 GCA_001794825.1 Caulobacterales bacterium RIFCSPHIGHO2_01_FULL_70_19
CGTCGCGCGGCCGCATGGCGGAATAGACGGCGACCAGCCGGTCGAGTTCGGCCTTCTCCCGCTCGTCGACCTGACCGAGCAGTTGCTGGACCTCGCCCTTGACGGCCTGCAGCGCCTGGACCCGGGCGTCGAGCTTCTGCTCCGCCGCCGCCAGCAACGGCAGCATCGAGGCCAGGTCGGCGTCGCGGGCGTCCAGTTCGCTGCGACGCTGGGACAGGGACTGGATGACGCGCAGCTCGGCAGGCGAGATGCCGGCCTGCTGGGCGAGCTGCTCGGGCGTCAGGGCGCAGACCGCCGGCGGCGCAGCCGCGGCCGCGCCGGCCTCCGCGGCGGGGACCGCCTCTTCGGCCCACGCGCGCGCGCCCTCGAACAGGCCCGGCGCGACGCCGACGGCCCGCACCACGACCACGCCTCCGATGGCGACGGCGACGAGCGGCAGGAGGCGGGGGGTCTTCATGATCGGCTACTCGGGGTCAGGCGGCGAACAGGTCTTCGTCGAGACTGCGACGCGCGCGGTTGAGGCTTTGCTTCGCCGATTGGTTAGCAGTGAGGGCGCCGACGATTGCCGCGACGTTGTTCCGCCCGGCCGGCCGGGCCGGCGCGGCCAGGCCCTGGATCCGGTCGGCGAGGGCGGCCATGCGGCGGGCGCGTTCGTCCTCCGCGGAGGGAAGCGGCGCAGGAGCTGCACGCACGTCGGCGGCCGGGACGCTTCGCGCGGGCTCGGTCGCCGGGGCCGGCGCGGCGGCGGCCGGCGCCGGGGCGCGGGCGATCAGCGATTCCAGCTGGGCCTTGACCTCGCGGGCCTTGATGATGCGGTCGTGCAGCAGGTCCGTCTCCTGACCGGACGCGCGAAGCGACGCCAGGGCGGCTTCGGCCCGGCCGGCGGCGGCGTTGAGATCGGTCACCGCCGAGGCGAACGCCTGCTGACCGGCGCGCAGGGCGGCCAGCTTCTTTTCCAGGCGCACGCCGTAACCGAGCGCGGCGACCAGCAGCAGCATCAGCACGCCGTCGAGGATCATTCCGGTCATCAGCGTCTTCCCTTCATCAGACTGGAGGCGGCCTCGACGTTCACCGGCGCCTCGACCCGAACCGCGATGTGCTGGCCCTTGCGGCCCATGCGGCCGACGGTCAGCGGGATCGAGCCCGCCCGCACCGAGACCTCCGAGTCCGGCGTGGCGTTGAGCATCAGGGTGTCGCCGACCTTGAGGTCGAGCACCCTGGACAACGGCAACTGCTGCTCGTCGAGGACGGCGCGGACCTCCGTGCCGGTGGTCCAGAGCTCGGTGGCCAGGTGGCCTTCCCAGATGTTGTCGCGGCCGAACTTCTCGCCCATGAACTGCTGCAGCAGCATCTTCCGGATGGGCTCGAGCGTGGCGTAGGGCAGCAGCAGTTCGATGCGCCCGCCGCGGTCCTCCATGTCGATGCGCAGCTTGACCAGGATCGCCGCATTGGCCGGCCGGGCGATGGCCGCGAAGCGCGGGTTGGTCTCCAGACGGTCGAGATTGAAGTGCACCGGGGTCAGGGGCTCGAAGGCCGCCCGGGCGTCGTTAAGCACGACCTCGATCATCCGCTGCACCAGCACCCGCTCGATGGTCGTGTAGGGCCGGCCCTCGATGCGCAGGGCGGCGGTGCCGCGGCGGCCGCCCAGCAGCACGTCGACGATGGAGTAGATCAGGTTGGAGTCGACCGTCAGCAGGCCGTAGTTGTCCAGCTCCTCGGCCCGGAACACGGCCAGGATGGCCGGCAGGGGGATGGAGTTCAGATAGTCGCCGAAGCGGATCGAGGAGATGTTGTCGAGGCTGACCTCGACGTTGTCGGAGGTGAAGTTCCGCAAGGAGGTCGTCATCAGCCGCACCAGGCGGTCGAAGACGATCTCGAGCATCGGCAGACGCTCGTAGCTGACGAGCGCGGAGTTGATGATGGCGCGGATGCCGGAACGTTCGGCGCTGTCGTCCTCGCCGAGATCGAAGCCCAGCAGGCTGTCGATCTCGTCCTGGTTCAGCACCCGCTCGCCCATCGCCGGACGCTCGCCCGCCGCGGGCTCGAGCGGTTCTGCGAACGGGTCGCCGGCGTCGGCGAAGGCGGCGTCGCTCATCGCTACTGCACCAGCATTTCTTCGATGAGCACCGCGTCGACCTCGCCCGGGGCGGCGATCAGATTGACGCGACGCAGGATCTCGGCGCGCAACTGGAAGCTGCCGGCCGAACCGGCCAGATCCTCGGGCCGCAGCTCGCGCAGGAAGCCCTGGAACATGTCCTGCAGCCGCGGCATCTCGGCCTGCAGGTGCTCGGCGAGCGCATGGTCGTGCATCTCGAGCGTCAGCTTGAGCTTCAGGAAGGTCGGCCGGCCGTCGGCCGACTGGATGTTCACCACCATGTCCGGCAGGGTGTAGAAGACCACCCCGTCCGGCCCTTCGCTGATCACCCCCAGCGACGCGTCGGCCTCTCCGCCGCCACCGCCGCCGTGGCCGCCCTTCTTCTCGGCCTTCTTGGCGTGCCCGCCCTTCTTCGGCGCGGCGTGATCGCCCGCCTCGGCGGACTTCGGCTGCATGAGGAAGAAGGCCGCGCCCCCGCCGCCGCCGAGCACCAGCAGGGCCGCGGGGATGACGATGAACAGCAACGGCAGCTTCTTCTTGGCGGGCGCGGCCTCGCCCTCGCCGCCCTCTCCGTCCGCGACGGCGGGCAGGTTGGCGTCGTCGCCGCCCTTGCCGCCCTTCTTCTTGCCGAACTTCAGCATGCCGCGACGCCCCGAGAATCTCAGGGGTCATTCCAGCCGGGTTTGGTTAACGAGCCGTTTAGAACCGGCAATTCCTGCCGGGCGCCGGGGCCAGCTTCGCCGCTGGAATGCCCGCTATGACTGGATTCCGCCCCTTGGCACGGGCGTTGCGACGGGAAGCGGGAAAGGAGCCGCCCGTGGAAAACGCCGCCTACGCCGGACTGTCCCGCCAGATGACCCTGCGCCGCGAACTCGACGTCGTGGCCAACAACATCGCCAATGCGGACACCACCGGCTTCAAGGTCGAACAGCTGCTGGTCGGGACCGAGGTCGGCGAGCGGGCCCGCAACGCCTTTGTGCGGCCGGGCGTCAGCTTCGTGCTCGATAACGGCGTCGGCCGCGACTACGGCCAGGGCGCCCTGGAGCAGACCGGCCGGACCCTCGACTTCGCCATCGAGGGCGAAGGCGCCTTCTTCAAGGTCCAGGACGGCGCGGGCGAGGCCTACACGCGGGACGGCGCCTTCACCCTCGATCCCGAGGGGCGGCTGACCACCCAGGGCGGGCACGCCGTCCTGGGCGACGCCGGCGAGATCATCCTCGACCGGACCCTGGGGGAGCCGCAGGTCGGCGCCGACGGCACGATCAGCCAGAACGGGCAGCCGGTCGGCCGCCTGTCGGTGGTGCGCTTCGCCACCCTCGGCGTGCTCGAGAAGGGCGGCGACGGCCTGTACCGCAACGCCTCCAACGCCGCCCCTGTCGAGGCCAACGACGCCCGTATCCGGCAGGGCATGCTGGAGGGCTCGAACGTCAATCCGATCCTCGAGATCACCAACCTGATCGAGATCCAGCGCGCCTACGAGAGCGTGACGCGGATGATCGAGAACACCAACGACCTGTCGCGCCGCTCGGTCGAGCGGCTGGGCCGGGTTTCGTAAGGGAGCACTGAGACATGCGCGCGCTCAGAACCGCCGCCTCGGGCATGGCCGCCCAGCAGCTGAACGTCGAGGTCATCTCGAACAACATCGCCAACATGAACACCGTCGGGTTCAAGCGGCAGAGGGCTGAGTTCCAGGACCTGCTGTACCAGAACGTCGAGCGGATGGGCGCGCAGTCGTCCAGCCAGGGCACGGTGGTGCCGACCGGCATCCAGATCGGCGCCGGCGTGAAGGCGGGCGCCGTCTACCGCGTCACCGAACAGGGCACCCCGACCCAGACCGGCGGCCGCTACGACATGGCCATCGACGGCCGCGGCTATTTCCAGGTGCTGCTGCCCTCGGGCGAGACCGCCTACACCCGCGCCGGCAACTTCGCCGTCAACGGCGAGGGCCAGCTGGTCACCGACGACGGCTATGCGGTGCAGCCCAACATCGCCATTCCGCAGGACGCCGTCGACATCTCGATCTCCAAGTCCGGCCAGGTGCAGGTGATCACCCAGGGCGAGCCGGAGCCGCAGATCGTCGGCCAGCTGGAGCTGGCCAGCTTCTTCAACGAGGCGGGGCTGGAAGCCGTCGGCGACAACCTGCTGCTGGAGACGGCGGCCTCGGGGCCGGCCAACGTCGGCACGCCGGGCGAGGTCGGCTTCGGCGAGATCCTGCACGGCTACACCGAGGCGTCGAACGTCGACGCGGTGGCCGAGATCAGCGCCCTGATCATCGCCCAGCGCGCCTACGAGATGAACTCCAAGGTCATCACCACCGCCGACCAGATGCTGTCGGTCAGCGCGCAGGTGAAGTCGTGAGGGCCCTGATCCTCGGCGCGGCCGCCGCCCTGCTGGTCGCGGCCCCGGCCCTGGCGGGTCCGGTGAGCCTGAAGGCCAATCCCGTCGACGTCGACGGAGCGGTGACGCTGGGCGACGTCTTCGACGGCGCCGGCTCCGCCGCCGGGGTGGTGGTCGGCCGCCGGTCGGGCCCGTCGGTGGTGTTCGAGGCCGGCCAGCTGCAGACCCTGGCCCGGCAGGCGGGACTGGACTGGGCAAATCCGAACGGCCTGCGCCGCGTGGTCGTTCGCCACGCCGCCGCGGCTCCGGCCGACGCCGCCTCGCCGTCGGCGGCGGCCGCGCCGGTCGCGGCGTCGCTCGCCCCGGCCCCGGTCCGCCGCAGCGCCTACGCCGACCGCATCATCAGCCGCAACGACATCGTCGAGGTGCTCTACGAGGCCGACGGCCTGCGCCTGACCATCTCGGGACGGGCCGAGGGCAACGCCGCCGAGGGCCAGCGCCTCGCCATCCGCAATCTCCAGTCCGGCCGCGTCTTCGACGCCGTCGCCGTCGCCCCGGGACAGGCCCTCGCCGGCCCCGCCGCCCGCACCCACCAGTTCGCCGCCCGCTAGAGGGAAAGAGTACCCATGCGCACCGCCCTGACCGTCGCCGCCGCCGCCCTGTCCCTCACCGCCTGCTCCACCGCCGTCGAGGCGGTGCGGGGGCCCGAGCTCGCGCCCATCGGCTATCCCGCCGCCCTTGTGCCGACCAGCCAGACCTACCTGCCCTCCCCCGAGCAGCAGCGCGCCGACCGCGCCGCCAGCGCCAACAGCCTGTGGCGCGTCGGCGCCCGCACCTTCTTCGGCGACCAGCGCGCCCGGCACGTCGGCGACATCCTGACCGTCGACATCAACATCGACGACCGCGCCCAGACCCAGAACTCGACGCAGCGCACCCGCTCCAACGACATCTCCGGCGGGGTCACCAACCTGTTCGGCCTCGAGAACAGCCTCGGCCGCGCCTTCCCGGGCGGGTTCGACGCCGGCAACATGATCGGTATGGAGGGCGAGTCCAACGCGACCGGCTCCGGCTCGGTGAACCGCTCGGAACGGGTCAGCCTGACCATCGCCGCCGTGGTCACCGACGTGCTGGCCAACGGCAACCTGGTGATCCAGGGTCGGCAGGAAGTGCGCACCAACCGCGAGGTGCGGGAGCTGACGGTGGCCGGCATCGTCCGGCCCGAGGACATCTCCTCGGCCAACACCATCCGCCACACCCAGATCGCCGAGGCCCGCATCAGCTACGGCGGCCGGGGCGACATCAGCCGGGTGCAGGCGACCCCCGCGGCCCAGTCGCTGCTGGAGCGTTTCAGCCCCTTCTAGGGGCCGCCTCCAGCCTCGCGATAAATCGGCAACAGATTAAGGCGCAGTTCAAGATCGCCGAAGCGGGGCCGTGAACCCTTGCGGAAGAGCAGCGTTTGCCGGGTCAGACGCGAGTAATCTGTATGTTCCGGTTCGCCATTCCCGCCGTCGCCGCCCTTGGGCTGATCGCCGCCGCCGCCCAGTCGAGCGCGACCAACTCCGACGCCCCGCCCGCCCCCGACGGAATGGGCTGGCACCTCAGCCATGAGGGCCCGATGGCGAAGCTGGCCTACGGCCTCGCCAACTCGGACCAGCTGGCGCTGATGATGACCTGCGAGCCCGGGCGGCCGACCGCCACGGTGTACGGCGACGTCCAGCCCGCCAGCCCCCGCCTCGTGCACGCCTCGACGGGGCCGGCGGAGATCGACCCGCTGGGCGGCGGCCTGCCCGACGAGGCCCGCATTCCGACCACCGATCCTGTCCTTCGGCGGCTGGCGCGAACCGGGACGTTGGCGGTCGACGGCGACGCGGGTAGATTTGAACTGACCGCCACCGCAAGGGAGCGCCGGCTGATCGGCGCCTTCTTCACCTGGTGCGGCGGAAACCGGGCCTGACCCCCTCCGCGGGCAGGCGACAGGGGCTGGAACATGATCGACCTGCTCGCCGCCTGGGCCCTTATCTCGGCGGCCGCCCAGACACCGGCGGCCGCGCCGCCCGACGCGGGCTGGACCTGGACCCTCTACGCCGATGACTCGCCGGTCGTGCTGGCCAACGAAGTGCCCGACACGGCGCACCTCCGCGCTACGCTCGAGTGCGAGCCCGGCCAGAGCGTCGCCCACCTGACCCTGTACGGCGGCGAGGGCGACGGCGGCATGGCGCGCGTCAGCGCGGGCGAAGTCACGGCCGTGGCCGAAGCGAGCGCAGCCCGCGCCGGCGGCGTGAAGCTCGCCCTGCGCACCGATCACCCGGTGTTCGCGGCCTTCGGCGTGCGGGGGCGGCTGGCGGTGACGGTGGGGCAGCATCGCCGGACCGTCGAGGTGGCGAGTCCCCATCTTGCCAAGCTGCGGCGGTTCGCCGAACTCTGCTCCGGCTGAACCGGAGATCCCCATGCGCATTCGCGACCTGCTGCCGGTGCTGGTCCTGACGGCGGCGCTCGCCGCCTGCGCGAGCACGCCCCCGCCCGCTGAGCCGATCCCGCCGCAGCCAGAGCCGGCACCGGTCGAGGGCTACGACTGGATCCTGCACGAGGACGGAGCCGACGCCCGTCTGGCCTACGGCGTGGCCGAAAGCGACGACGTCCGCATCGCATTCGACTGTCGCCGGGGCGAGGGCCGCCTCGCGATGGCCGCCCTCGCCCCGCCCGACGCGGAACCGGTCATCCTGCTGGAGTCCGGCGGAGAAACCGGCCGGTACGCGGCCGCTCCGGAGACGGACCTGATACATGACGGCCTGATCCTCAGCGCCGCCGCCGAGGCGGACGAGCCCGTTTTCCAGCGGTTCCGCCGCGTCGCCTGGCTGGCGCGGTGGCAGGGCGGACAGCGCGAGGCCTACGTCCCCCACGCCGGGTCGGCCGGGCGCATCGAGCAGTTCTTCGCCTTCTGCGGTTGACGCGTCGCCTCGGCTCCGGTGCAGTCGCGGCCGATCCGGAGGGGACTCGATGAAAACCATTCTCGCCGCGGGCGCCGCCGCCCTGCTTCTCGCCGCCGATCCGGCTCTCGCCCGGACCGATCCGCGCCCGCCGGAAGCGGCGCGGCAGGCCGAGGATCCGGCGCTCGCCTCGATTCTCGCCGACTACGAGGCCTGGCTGCGCAGCGTGGATCCCGTCACCGCCGGGATGGAAGGGGACGCGGCCGCCAAGCGCCGCCTGCCGGACGTCTCCCGCGCCTTCGAGACGGCCCAGGCGCCGGTGCTGAACGGGTTCGCCGCGCGCCTCGCCCGGATCGACCCGGCCGGGCTGTCCGACGACGACCGCCTGAACCACGCCTTCCTCGGCTATGTGCTGCGCCGCGCCCTGGACCGCATCCCGCTGGACACCGGCCGGATCGACGCCTTCAGCTCCGAAGGCGGACCGGGCCAGACCGCGGGCTATCTGGCGAGCGTGACGCGCATCGCCAACCGGGCGGACGCCGAGGCCTGGATTGCGCGGCTGGAGGCCCTGCCGCGCTTCTACGAGGATCAGCTGGCCAGCGCCCGCCGCGGGCTCGAGACCGGCCTGATCCAGCCCCGGCCCACCGTCGAGAACGCCCTGACCCTGATCGAACCGGAGGCGGCCGTGACGGCCGAGACGGACCCGCTGCTGCGGCCGTTCGAGACGCTTCCCGCCTCCATTCCCCCGGCCGAGCAGGCCGCGCTGCGCGCCCGCGCCGTCCGCGCCGTGGCGGAGGGAATCATGCCGGTCCGACGCGAGTGGGCGCGCTTCCTGCGCGAGGACTATCTGCCGCGCGCGCCTGAAACGCTGGGCCTGGTGCACCGGCCGGGAGGGCGCGAGCTCTACGCCTTCCTCGTGCGCGGCTACACCACCACCGACATGACCCCGGACGAGGTTCACCAGCTGGGCCTGCGGGAAGTCGCCCGCATCCGCGCCCGCATGGAGACCGAGATGCGCGCCGCCGGCTGGACCGGCGACTTCGCCGGCTTCCTCGCCTTCCTGCGCAGCGACCCGCAGTTCTACGCCCCGACCCGCGAGGACCTGCTGGAGAAGGCCTCGGAGATGGCCAAGCGGGCCGACGACGGCCTCCCCGCCCTGTTCGGAACCCTGCCGCGCACCCCCTACGGCGTGCGCCCGGTGCCGCGGGAGATCGAGGCCAACTACACCACGGGCCGCTACTTCCCCGGCTCGATGGAGAACGGGGTGGCGGGCGGCTACCTCGTCAACACCTCCGCGCTCGACCAGCGGCCGCTCTACGAACTGCCCGCCCTGACCCTGCACGAGGCCGTGCCCGGCCATCACCTGCAGATCGCGCTGCAGCAGGAGGCCGAGGCCGGGCCCTATTTCCGGCGCAGCGTCGACGTCACCGCCTTCACCGAGGGCTGGGGGCTGTACGCCGAGTTCCTCGGCGAGGAGATGGACTTCTACCGCACGCCTTACGAGCGCTTCGGCCGGCTCAGCTACGAGATGTGGCGCGCCTGCCGGCTGGTCGCCGACACCGGCATCCACTGGCTGGGCTGGGATATCGAACAGGCCCGCGCCTGCTTCCGCGACAACTCGGCGCTGGCCCCGCTGAACATCGAGACCGAGCTGCAGCGCTACATCGGCTGGCCCGGCCAGGCCACAGCCTACAAGATCGGCGAGATCCGCCTGCGCGAAATCCGCGCCCGGGCCGAACGCGAGCTGGGCGACCGTTTCGACGTGCGCCGCTTCCACGACGCCCTGCTGGTCGACGGCCCCCTGCCGCTGGGGCTGCTCGACGCGCGGATGGACCGCTGGATCGCCGAGGAGAAGGCGAGGCCGGCGGACTGACCCTCAGGCGAGGCCCAGCGCCGCCCGCTGCTTCTTCGGCAGCTTCGCCGCGATGAGTCCGTGGGCGATGGTCAGATGCCCGGCCAGCTCGTCGTCGGGCCAGTCGGCCGGGTCCTCCAGATGCACCCACTTCGCCCGCGCCAGGTAAGGCGCGGGCCGGGCCCGCCCCTCCTCGGTCAGGACTTCAAAGGCGATGTCCGAGACCTTGAACGACAGCCCGCCCAGGCCGCCGACGATGGCGAACATCCTGCCGCCGACCTTGTAGGCGTCGTGGTCGTCGCCGAACGGATGGTCCAGCGTCGCGCCAGGCAGCGCCAGGCAGAGCTTGCCGACCCCCGCCCGGTCCATGCTCAGGCCCCCGAATCCGCCATGACGCCGACGCCGATCGGGCAGGTCACGCCGGTGCCGCCGATGCCGCAGTAGCCGCCCGGGTTCTTGGCCAGGTAGCCCTGGTGATAATCCTCGGCGAAGTAGTACGGCCCGGCCGGGACGATCTCGGTGGTGATCGTCCCCTGCCCCGCCGCCGTCAGCGCCGCCTGGTAGGCGTCGCGGCTGGCCTCGGCCTCCGTCCGCTGCGCGTCGTTCAGATAGTAGATGGCCGAGCGGTACTGGGTGCCGACGTCGCCGCCCTGACGCATGCCCTGGGTCGGATCGTGGTTCTCCCAGAAGGTCTTCAGCAGCTCGCCGTAGCTGATCTCGTGCGGATTGAAGACCACCTGCACCACCTCGGCGTGGCCGGTGCGGCCCGAACAGACCTCCTCGTAGGTCGGATTGGGGGTGAAGCCGCCGGCGTAGCCGGCCGAGGTCACCCACACGCCCGGCAGCTGCCAGAACACCCGCTCGACGCCCCAGAAGCAGCCCATGCCGAAGACTGCGGTCTCGAACCCCTCCGGATGCGGCCCCTTCAGCGGGCGGCCGGTGACGTAGTGCACCTCGTCGGTTCGCACGGGCTGGTCGCGGCCCGGCAGGGCGGCGTCGGCGGTCGGCATGTCGTGGGTCTTCTGGAACAGCATGGGGGTCACTCCGGGCGGCGGCTCGCCGCCGATATGGGGCCTCAGGCGGCGCTTGCCGAGGGGGGCCGACTGTTCTAATCAGCGCCCCTCCCGCCGGTCCACTCCCGGCGGGCCTTCCGCCGCAGGTGGATACGGACAGGTGGCCGAGTGGTTGAAGGCGCACGCCTGGAACGCGTGTATAGGTGAAAGCCTATCGAGGGTTCGAATCCCTCTCTGTCCGCCACCACTCTGATTTTATGGTACATTTTCAACCTCTTATTTGTTGTTCCGTCTAACTTCGCGTCTGCGGTTAGACAGCGCGATTGGGCCTTCCGATCATCTGATCCGGCTCAGCGCTGCGTCAGCCAGATCTCTTCGCCCCGCCGCGCGCGTGTAGCGCTCGACCTCTTTCAGGCTCTGGTGGCCTGTGACCGCAGCGATTTCGTGGGTGGTGCAGCCAGCTTCGGCCAGTCGACGAGACGCGGATTTGCGCAAGCCGTGGGCGGAGCAGTGAGGCAGCCCTGCGGCCTTGGCGGCCTTCTTGATCCAGTTGCCGAAGCTCTTCTCGCCATAGGGCGCGCCGTGGACGGTCAGAACGATGATCCCGTTAGAACGGCCTATGCCCTCCAGTGAGCGCTGCAGGCGGGGGTGCATCGGAATATCGACGAGCTGGCCGCTCTTCTCCTGGCGGACCTGAACACGGCCTGCCTGAATCTGCGCGAATGTCATCTGGCGCACATCGGCAGACCGTTGCGCCGTATAGAGGAGGAGGTCGAAGGCCAGCCGCTGCCTCGTGCCAACGGGCCAGCTGCTTTCGAACGCCGTGACCTCTTCTTCCGTCCAGGTGTGAAAGCCCTCTGATCGGTACTTCAACATCCTCACCCCGACCGTAGGATCGTTCCGGAGGAGGCCTCGATCGATGCTGAACCGCACGAGAGCTCGAAGAACCTTGAGCATGTTGTTGGCCGCCGCCGGGGTCTCCGACATCTGGTCCATCTGCCTTCGGATATGGATCGCCTCTAGGAGCGCGGCCGGCTTGGAGCCATGCTTCTCGCGATAGCGCTCCAGGATTCCTCGATATGTGCGTTGCGTGGCCGGCCGGAGGCCTTTGAAGTCCGCGGAAGCGTAGTAGGCGACGATGAGGGCGGTCATCGATCCGGGAACGGTTCTCGCCGCGCCGACCGGTGCCGGCGTCCCGTTCAGGGCCGCGTTGTACCAGGACCACCAAGCCTCACTGCCAAAGGGCTCGCGGGTTTGGCTCTCGGGCAATCCTGTACGGCGAAATCGCCAGCGAAGCTTCTTGTGGCGATCCAGGTAGTAGGAAACGTACGGCGGCTTGGGCTTCAAGCTGCGACGTCCCACGGATTGTCGTCGTGAGAAGGTCCGTCTTCGGGCAACGCGTTGAACGCGAGGTCGAGCGCGTCTCGATCCCACAGCTTCCTGCTGCCGATCCGCTTCGGTTGCGGCATCTTCCCCTGCCGAACCAGCTCATCGAACTTGGTTGGGCTGATTCCGCCAATGTACTTGCACGCCTGCTCGCGGCTGAGGCCGCGAGGCGGGAGGCTCAACGGCAAGTCGGCTTTCAGGCGCGCGATGAGTCTTTCCAACTCCACTCGCATCGCTTCGGGATGGCGGTCAGTGGAGGTCAATTCTGCACCACCTTCCAGTCGAATATGCCGACGCGTGCCAGTTCGCTCTGGGCTTCGAGATCTCCCGCGCTCGCGCGATTCAGCGCGGCTATCAACTCGGCCGGGTCAGGACCGCGCTTGACCTTCCAGAGAGGCTCACCCGCTCGCGTCGCAATCTGGAGACCCAACGCTTTGAGGTCGATCAGAACGACACCGTCCCGCGGCTCCCGGTCGATGGCCGACTGAAGGTCAGCCAGGCTGGCGAGCAATTTCAGTTCAAGTTTGCTCTGCCACGGGAAACTTGCCCATGCATATCGCGCTGTCGGCGGGCCCATTGGGAACTCACCCACCGCATCCAGTCCGTCTTCGAACGCCACCGCGCCCGACGCCGTGGCGGCCCAAGTCTGAGCCTGCAGGACCGCTTCGTGCAGATCCAAAGATGGCTCGACGTGGGGCATCCCCATCTCGCCCATCGTTTTCCGAAGCGCGATTTCGATCAGGCCCAAAGAGGTGAATTTGGCCCACCCCTCCGACTTCGGGAGGGCACCGCGTCGCCTCCAGTCTCGCTGCGCACCCTGCTGGACCCCCGTGATGGCGGCGGCTTCCGCCGGGGTGAAAGATGCGAATTCGATGTGAGATCGGGAGAGCGTCATACCCTAGGCATAACGGCCAGGCTGCGATATTGCAATGCTGATTGCAGTTTATTCCATGGAGGCGATTTGATGGCGGGTGCTCCCAAGCGATCTCGCAAACTTAACAAGGACCGGGTTCACCTGAGGCTGACCCAAGAGAGCGGAAGCTTCCTTAGGAAATATGCCGAGAAGTCCGGCCTTACGACCAGCGAGCTGGCCGAGATGATCATCAACGAGTACCGCGCCACAGCGGAAAACTATTTCACTAAAAGCGCCGCCTATTTTGGATTCGTTAGCTGCAGCCTTTCTCTCCTGATAGCCTCCAAGCTCTTCGAACCCGATCGCGCGCCGGTGGCGGATTTGGAAACGATCAGGGACGACATAACAAAGGAGGCGGCAAGGCTCTTTGGAGAGCAACCCCCCTCACCGTTCGCCGACTACTCCTGCACCGGAGATGAGCGTCTCTGGAGCCTGCAGGAGGCCTTCGCGGCGCACTGGCTCAGGCGCCAAGGCCACCTGCCGTCGATCCACGACGTCAAATGACCTATCCGCTCATCGTGGCGACCCAAAAGGCCGACCGCTGTCTGAGAGTCGGACTCGTCGTGCTGTGGGTCTGGATTCTTATCAAGGCGGGCCCTCAAGCCTTGGGTTACGCTCTCCTGGCCTTCATCGCGGACGTCCAGGAGGTCCTCTCCAGCGGCCAGATCAAGATCCCGACACGCCATCCTGACGGGTGGACCATAGAGCTCTCGGCGGAGTCCCTGCGGGCTGCTGGGTGGATAGACCCTCACCTCCGCCACACCGACAATCTGTTTGTCTCAGGCGGCCTGCTTTCGGTTCTCCTCTGGTTGTTGCGTCTCGCTTACATCGGCCAAATCCGTTCCAAGTTTGATCCGGTTTTCAGCGCGCGTGTGGACCGCTGGATGGATGTCATAGAAGCTAGGTGACGTGACCCCCGTTTCTCATCCAGCCATAACAAGAGTCCGTAGTTGATCTGAGCTGGGGTTGTTGGGGTTGGCAAGAGGCCGG
>MGLK01000007.1:0-12617 GCA_001794825.1 Caulobacterales bacterium RIFCSPHIGHO2_01_FULL_70_19
CCATCGACATCAACTTCCGCTAACCCCGGAAGGTCGATACGGCCACAACAGAGCCGCCGGTCCCGAAAGGGGCCGGCGGTTTTGCTTTGGGAGGGTGGCTATGGCGCTTTCGGCCCGCTATCCCGACCCGTCTGTCACAGGAGATGAACCCGCATGCGCGTCGCGATGATCGGAACCGGCTATGTGGGTCTGGTGTCGGGGGCCTGTTTCGCCGACTTCGGCCACGTCGTGACCTGCGTCGACAAGGATCCGTCGAAGATCGAACGGCTTGAGCGCGGCGAGATTCCGATCTTCGAGCCGGGGCTGGACGATCTGGTGGCCCGCAACGTCCGGGACGGCCGGCTGTCGTTCGCGCTGGACGGGGCCGAGGCGATCCGCTCGGCGGACGCGGTGTTCATCGCGGTGGGGACGCCGTCGCGGCGCGGCGACGGGCACGCCGACCTCAGCTACGTCCACGCCGCGGCCGAGGAGATCGCCGGCCTGATCGACGGCTTCACGGTGGTCGTGACCAAGTCCACGGTGCCGGTGGGCACGGGCGACGAGATCGAGCGCATCATCCGCGAGCGGCGGCCCGACGCGGAGTTCGCGGTGGTCTCCAACCCCGAGTTCCTGCGCGAAGGCGCCGCCATCGAGGACTTCAAGCGCCCCGACCGGGTGGTGGTCGGGACCGAGGACGAGCGGGCGCGCGAGGTGATGCGGGAGCTCTACCGGCCGCTGAACCTCAACGAGACGCCGATCCTGTTCACCGGCCGGCGCACCTCGGAGCTGATCAAGTACGCCGCCAACGCCTTCCTGGCGATGAAGATCACCTTCATCAACGAGATGGCCGACCTGTGCGAGGCGGTCGGGGCCGACGTGCAGCAGGTCGCCCGCGGCATCGGCCTCGACAACCGGATCGGCTCGAAATTCCTGCACGCCGGCCCCGGCTACGGCGGTTCGTGCTTCCCCAAGGACACCCTGGCGCTGGTGCGCACCGCCACCGCCGCCGGTTCGCCGGTGCGGCTGATCGAGACCACGGTGGAGATCAACGACGCGCGCAAGAAGGCCATGGCCGGCCGGGTGGCGAAGGCGCTGGGCGGGGACCTGAAGGGCAAGCGCGTGGCCCTGCTGGGGCTGACCTTCAAGCCCAACACCGACGACATGCGCGACGCGCCCTCGCTGGACATCGCCCCCGCCCTGCTGGCCATGGGCGCCGAGGTCCAGGCCTTCGATCCCGAGGGCATGCATGAGGCGGCGAAGCTGCTGGACGGGGTCGTCTTCAAGGACGGGCCCTACGAGGCGGTCGAGGGCGCCGACGCCGTGGTCATCCTGACCGAGTGGAACCAGTTCCGCGCGCTGGACCTCGACCGCATCAAGCTGCTGGTCCGACAGCCCGTGCTGGTCGACCTGAGGAACATCTACCGGCCCGAGGACGTCCGGGCCCGCGGCTTCCGGTACAGCTCGATCGGGCGGGCGTAAGGCCTACCGGGATACCGCCCGCACCAGTTCGGGCCGCGCGATTTCGGCTGGGGAATCCGGCAGCAGCATGCGGCCGGCGCCGATGACGAGGGTGGCGGTGGCGGCGGCCGAAACCGCGGCGATGGCGGCGAGGCGAAGCCCTTCGGCGAATTCCCGCTGTTCCTGACGCAAACCGCTCCCCCGAGTCGAACGACCTGCCTATCCAGCACCTGCGTCGCGGCGCGGCAAGTCACGGAACGGTGTCCGCTCACGAAAAACGGCGGCCGCGAGGCCGCCGCTTCCGTCGTCATCGCGGCAGATCAGCCCCGGAACGGACGGATCAGGATCTCGACCCGGCGGTTCATGGCCTTGCCCTCGGCGGTGGCGTTGGAGGCGATCGGCGCGCTCTCGCCGCGGCCGTCGACATAGAGGCGATCGGGCAGGACGTTGCGGCTGACGAGGTACTGGGCCACGGACGAGGCGCGGCGACGCGACAGGTCGAGGTTGTAGTCCTCGGCGCCGTCGGAATCGGCGTGGCCGATGATGTCCACCACCGACTGGTCGTAGCGGTTCAGCACCGCCGCGACGTCGTCGAGGGTGGCGTAGAAGCGCGGGTCGATCGTCGCCTGGTTGGTGGCGAAGCTGACATCGGCCGGCATGCGCAGGACGAGGTTGTCGCCCTGGCGCGCCACGCCGACCCCGGTGCCGGACAGTTCGGCCTCCAGCTCCCGCTGCTGGCGGTCCATGTAGGCGCCCACGGCGGCGCCGCCGAGCGCGCCGATGCCGGCGCCGATCAGGGCGTTCTTGCGTCCTTCCTCCGAGTTGGAGGTGTTGGTCAGATAGCCCAGCAGGGCGCCGCCGACGGCGCCGGCGAGGGCGCCGGTCCCGGTGTTGTTGCGGCGCGGAGTCGAGCTGTAGGGGTCTGTGGTCGTGCAGGCCCCCAGCAGGGCGGCGACGCTGACGCCGGCGACGATGAGTTTGGCGCGCATGGGTCGATCCTTTCGGTGAATACGAGGCACGGCTGAAACGCCGGCCTTACGGTCAAGGTTCCTGTATGTACGGAGACTGAACGCGTGCGGGCGGGCAATCGTTCGCGGCCGCCCCCGCTTTGCCAAGGTGCTGCTCCAGAGCGTATGGAGACCGCCAGCAAGGACCACAAGGGCTCCCCCGTGACCGCCACCCAGACGACCGAACCTGCCGCCGCCGGGCGGAGCATCGAACCCGTGTCGATGACGCTGTACGACGCCGACTTCCAGGCCTTCTCCGACCAGCTCGGCGCGTCTTTCGAGCGCTACGGCTTCGCGGTGATCGCCGACCATGGTCTGGACGCGTCGGTGATCGACGCCGCGCTGGACGACGCCAAGGCCTTCTTCGCCCTGCCGGAAGAGGTGAAGCGCAAATATCACCAGCCCGGAACCGGCGGCGCGCGTGGACTGACGCCTTTCGGGGTCGAGGCCGCCAAGGGCGCCGCCACGGTCGACCTCAAGGAGTTCTGGCACGTCGGCCGTGAGCTGCCCGAGGGTCATCCCTACCGCAAATACATGCGGGACAACGTCTGGCCGACCGAGGTGCCGGGCTTCCGCGAACACCTGTACGGCATGTTCACGGCCATGGACGCGCTCGGCCGCCGGATCCTGCGCGCCATCGCCCGCCACCTCCGGCTGGGCGACGACTATTTCGAGGACAAGGTCCAGCTCGGCAACAGCGTCCTTCGCATGCTGCACTATCCGCCCGTCCCCGCCGATGCGCCCGGCGTGCGAGCCGGGGCGCACGAGGACATCAACGTCATCACCCTGCTGCTCGGGGCCGAGGAGGCCGGGCTGCAGCTGAAGGACGCCGACGGCCGCTGGCTGGACATCGCCCCGCCGCCGAACGCGCTCGTGGTCAACATCGGCGACATGCTCCAGCGCCTGACCAATCATGTGCTGCCGTCGACCACGCACCGGGTGGTCAACCCGGCGCCGGAGCGGCGAGGCTTCGCCCGCTATTCGACGCCGTTCTTCCTGCACTTCAACCCGGACTTCGTGATCGAGAGCCTGCCGTCCACGGTGACGCCGGACAATCCGGACCGCTACGCCGGCAAGGCGATCATGGCCGAGGACTTCCTCACCGAGCGCCTGCGGGAGATCCGGCTGATCTAGGCCGGGCCCGCCGCTCCGGCCTATCTGGAGATGCGCAACTGCGTGATGTCTCGGCCGATCGCCGCGAAGGCCTCGGACAGGTCGCCGCCGCTGGCCGGGAGGAAGAAGTTGTCGGCGCTCGAGGCGCAGTAGCGCATCAGGCTGGCGGCCTCGCCGCCTTCGGCCAGCTGGAAGCCCACGGTATAGACCACCACGTTGCGGGCCTTCATCCCGTCGCAGAGCTCCCGACCCTGGGCGAAGGGGCTGCCATTGGTGGAGGCGCAGTCGATCTTGGATGCGTTGGAGCCGGAGCCCGAGCCCGCATCCCGGGCGATGACGCCGTTGCAGTACGGGGTGTTGAACTCGCCGTCGGTCATGATGACGACGGCCTTCAGGGTCTCGGAGGTGTCGTAGGGCGCCGCCGCGCCCGAGGGCCAGAGCGTGTTGAAGCTCGGCGAAACCATGTACCAGCCCCACGCGATGCCGATCTGTCCCGCGGTGGAGCCCGCGGCCGCGAAATCGTCGATCCGGTTCTTCAGCGCGGTGCGGTCGCTGGACAGCGGCACGATGGTGTCGGTCAGGCAGGGGTTCGAAGAGCCCGGGTAGTTGCGGCCGACCCGCGCCGCCGAGGGCGCCGCGTCGGTGTAGGCCTGGGCGCCGGTGCGCTCGGTGACGCAGGTGCTGACCCTGTGGACGGTCAGGTCGCCGTACATGTTCTCGAAGGCGTACCAGGTGCAGCCCGGCTGTGCGCACCATGCCCGGCCGCCGGAGGTGTAGGGCGAGAGCGCCGAGGCGTTCGGGTCGATGGTGAAGGTGTTCGAGGTGACGTTGCCGACGAGGAAGGCCTCGTTGTTGATCTGCGTCATGCCGTTGACGCCCTCGATGTAGACGTAGTCGTTGTTCGACAGCCCGTGTCCGGCGGCGGTGACGGTGATCGAGCAGTCGTTGTCCTGGCACTTCTGCACGCGCCCGCCGCTCGAGTAGCTGCCCCAGTTGCGGCCGTCGACGTTGTAGCCGTTCAGGCTCTGGAGCTCGAAGGTGTCGTTCGTCCGGTCGGCGACCCTGAAGGCCTTGTTGTTCAGCTGGGTCATGCCCGAAACGCCGGTGATCCAGACCACGTCGCCGTTGGAGAAGCCGTGGTTGCTGGACGTGATCGTGACCGGCCGCGCGCGTGTGGCGCCGGAGATGGTCTTCTGCGTGCCGGTCAGGTTGAGCACGGCGTTGGTTATGTTCACCGAACCCGCGATCGAACCCCGGGCGGCGTCGGCGTAAGACCCCGCGTTGACGCCCATGGAGTAGGGCACCAGCGCAATCTTCGAATAGTACGGCGTCTGGACCGGCTGCACGACCAGGTCGACCAGCTCCTTGGCCGCCGCCTTGAGGTCGCTCAGCTTCGTGCCGCCCATCGACCCCGTGATGTCGAGGACGAGGGCCACCTCGATGTTGCGCGACGACCGGTCCACCTCGGAGTGGGCGCCCACCGGCAGGTAGTCGTCCATGAACTTGCCGTACGGCGGCAGGAAGATGTTCGCGACCAGCGTCTTCACGTCGACCTTGGAGTCGGCGACGACGACTTCGTCCTGAAGCACGAAGGTGGTGTCCGCCTCGCGCAGGGTGATGTTCGGATAGGCCTTGAGGTTGGCCTTCAGCGTCGCCATGCCGACCCGCTGGATGTCGACGTTGTCGACGTAGGGCGAGCGCGCGGCGGCCAGGGCGGCGGCGTCGAGGGCGTCCTGCAGGTTGACCCGCACCGTCGAGGCGCGGTGGATGTCCACGCCGCCGACCGTCATCAGGATCAGCACCGGAAGGCTGAGCCCGAACAGCAGGGCGACGTTGCCGCGCGTCTCGCCGGCCAGGCGCGCGCCGAAGCCGCGCAGTTCGCGGGCCATGCGGCCGATCCAGCTACCAAGGTCCATGCGCCGTCCCGATCCAGCGCCGCGGCGGAGTCCCGCCCACGGTCCAGCGGGGGATCATGGTGCGTCTGGGTTAAGGGATGACCTACCGGCGAAGGTTAACGGGAGATCGGCGGTCGGCCCCGCGGCGGCTTGCCGCGGGGCCTCCGTCTCACGCGGTCCAGCCGCAGTCGCTGCCGCGGTTCTGCTCTGTCAGCCAGGCGTTCAGCGGCGCGAAATACTCCGCCACCGCCGAAGCGTCGTTGCCGCGCTCGCCGGTGAAGGCCTGCATCGCTTCCGGCCACGGGCGGGACTGGCCCATCTCCATCATGGCGTTGAAGCGCCGGCCCACCTCCTCGTCGCCATAGATCGAGCAGCGGTGCAGCGGCCCGGTCCAGCCCGCCTGCTTGCACGCGGCCCGGTGGAACTGGAACTGGTAGATGTGGGCCAGGAAGTAGCGGGTGTACGGCGTGTTGCCCGGGATGTGGTATTTGGCGCCCGGATCGAAGGCGTTCTCGGGGCGCGGGCCCGGCGGGACGAGGCCCTGGTACTTCAGCATGTTGGCCGTCCAGGCGTCGTTGTACTCGGCCGGCGTGGTCTCGCCCGAGAAGACATCCCAGCGCCAGCGGTCGACCATCAGGCCGAACGGCAGGAAGGCGATCTTGTCGAGCGCCATCTTGAGCAGGAACGGGATGTCCTGCTCCTCGCCCGGAACAGCGTCGAGCAGGCCGATCTGGTTCAGATAGGTCGGGGTGGTCGCCGACAGGCCGACGAAGTCGCCGATGGCCTCGTGGAAGCCGTCGTTCGCCCCGTTCTTGAACAGGAAGGGCTGATCCTTGTAGGCGCGCTGGTAGTAGTTGTGCCCCAGCTCGTGGTGGACGGTGTAGAAGTCGTCGGCGTTCACCTGGGTGCACATCTTGATGCGAATGTCGTCCTCGTTGTCGAGGTCCCAGGCCGAGGCGTGGCAGACCACCTCCCGGTCTTCCGGACGGGTGATCATCGACCGCTCCCAGAAGGTCGCGGGCAGGGGGGCGAGGCCCAGCGAGGTGTAGAAGCCCTCACCCGTCCGCACCATCCGTTCGGCGTCGTAGTCCTGCTGGCGCAGCAGCTCGGTCAGGTCGTAGCTCGACTCCCCGCCGGCGGCCGGGGCGACGACGTCGTAGATGTTGCCCCACTGCTGCGACCACATGTTGCCCAGCAGGTCGGCCCGGATCGGCCCCTCGTCGGGCTGCACAGCGTCGCCGTACTTCTCGTTCAGACGCCCCCGCACATAGCAGTGCAGGTTTTCATAGAAGGGCTTCACCTGCTCCCACAGGCGGTCCGTCTCGGCGGCGAAGGCGTCCGGGTCCATGTCGTAGCCGGCCCGCCACATCGCGCCCGTGTCGGCGAAGCCGAGCTCGCGGGCGCCCTCGTTGGCGATCTCCACCATGCGGGCGTAGTCGGGCGCCATCTGCGGCGAGACCGTGCGCCAGCCCTCGTACAGGGCCCGGGTCTCGGCCGGATCGCGGCTCTCGGCGATCAGGACATTGGCTTCGTCCAGGGTGATCTGCTCGCCCTTGAACTCGAACTTGCCGGTCGCATAGGTCGAATCCAGGCGGGTCGTGATCTCGGCCAGCTCGGTCGCGGCGCCGGGCCGGTTCGGAGCCGGCAGGACGATGCCGAGGCGGAGCAGGTCCAGCTTGCGACGGACGTCCTCGGCCACCTGGACGTCGTTGAAGGCGGCGGCCCTGTTGGCCAGCTCGACCTGCAGCTCGGTGTATTCGGCGTTGATCTTCGACTCCAGCCACATGGTGTCGAAGGTGATGTTGGTGGCGCGGGTCCACTGGATGCGGGCGGCTTCCTCGCTGAGGGCCGCGAGGCGCTCTTCCGCGCTGGCCACGAAGGCGGCGGCGCCCTCGGCGGTGGCCGGGAAGTCCGGCGCGGCCGCGGCCTGGCCCGTCGTCGCGGCGGTTTCTGTCGTCGGGGCGGCGTTCGCATTCGCCATGCCCATTCCGGCGCAGGCGGCGAGGCCGAGGCCGAGGGCGCACACGGCGGCGGCGGTCATCAGTTGGCGCTTCATGCTTCCTCCTTCGCGGCCGTTCCGCCGCTTGTCGGGCGGCAAGGGACGCGAGCGGAGCCGTGAGGTCAAGCGCGGCCGTTCACCCGAGCACGCAGCTCGCCAGCCCGTCGTTGCGGACCGTCCCCATCGCCGCCTGGATGCGCGACGCCCGGCGGCGCACATAGGGGCCGGGGGCGCTGGCGTTATAGCGTCGGGGCGAAGGCAGGATGGCCGCCAGCCGGGCCGCCTCGCGCGAAGTCAGTTCGTCGGCGCCCTTGTCGAACCAGTGCCGCGCCGCGGCCTCGGCCCCATAGACGCCCGGCCCCCACTCGGCGACGTTGAGGTAGACCTCCATGATCCGCCGCTTGCCCCAGACGGTCTCGATCAGGATGGTGTAGCCGGCCTCCAGCCCCTTGCGGACCCAGTCGCGGCCGGGCCAGAGGAAGACGTTCTTCGCGGTCTGCTGACTTATGGTCGAACCGCCGCGGATGCGGCCGCGGCCGCGCTTCTCCGCCCGTGCGTTGGCCTTCAGCGCCTGCTCGATGGCCTTCATATCGAAGCCGTGGTGGCTGCAGAAGGTCGAGTCCTCGGCGGCGATCACCGCCTCGACCAGACGGGGGGAGATGTCATCCAGCGATCGCCAGCGTCGCGACACGCCCTCGCCCTCGATGAGACGGCTGGTCATCAGGAAGGTGACCGGCGGCGGGACGACGGCGTAGGCGACCACGCCGCTGAGCAGCAGCAGACCCAGCGCCAGAAGCGCTGTCAGCAGCGGCCGTTTGCGTTCCGGGCGCGGCGGGTTCCTGTCCATGGACCGATGTGGCCTGCGAGCGTCGCCGTATGCAAGGCGCGTCAGACGTCGGAGACGCCCGCGTGACCATCCTCGTCGGCCCAGGCCACGCGGCGGGCGTCCTGGCTCATGGCCAGGGCGACGATCGGCGGGCCCCGCTCGGCCTTCAGGAAGTTCAGCCCCTGACCGGCCGGATCGGCCAGCCAGACCCGGCCGTCGCTGAGACCCGCGGCCAGCACGCCGTGCTTCGGTTGCGCGGCGACGAGGACGACATGGCTGCCTTCGTCGAAGCCGATCTCGGTCGCCTCGCGGCCCATGGGGCCGTTGGCGCCGACGAAGGGCCACAGCACCGCGCCCTGAGCGCCGGAGGTGGCCATCAGCTGTCCGTTCGAGAGGAAGGCCACGGACTTCACCTTGGTCGGATAGCCGCCCATGCGCAGGTTCTTCTGATCCTTCAGCCGCCAGCCGTGCAGCTGATTGTCCTGCATGGCGGTGACGACGAAGGCGCCGTCCGGCGAGAAGGCCACGCCCGTGTGCGAGCCGGCCCACTTGAGCAGGGTCGGCTTCTGGTCGGCGATCCGCGCGAACCACAGGGCGGCGCCGCCGTAGGTCGAGGCGGCGATGCGCCGGCCCTTCGGGTCGAAGGCGACGCCGGAGACGGTGCGCTCGTGCTGGAAGTCGCGGCGGAAGGCCGCGTCCTTCGCATCGATCACCGACAGGGTTCGTCCGTGCGAGAAGGCGATCAGTCCGCTCTCGGCCGAGGCGTCGATGGAGTCGATCCACGCGCCCTTCGCCGTGGCCAGCAGCCCGGCCTCGCCGCGCCGGTGCCAGATCACCCGGCCGTCGTCGCCGCCGGTGACCACGCCGTCGCCCGAGGGATGGACGGCGGCGCAGAGGACCGCGCCGTCGTGGGCGACGCTGAATTCCCCGCCCTCGAAGCGGACGGAGCCGTCGCCGAGCGCGAAGGCGGCGCCGGTCCGGTCGAACAGGGCGGCGGTGGGCTGGGCGTCGAAGTCGAAGCGGCTCACGCGTCGCCCCCGTGCGTCTCGATCCAGCGCTGCGTCATGAAGCCGGCGGTGGCGTAGGCTTCCTGCAGCTCCACGCTCCAGTAGGTCAGTCGATCCAGCGGGATCGGCCGGTCGGAGACGGCGCAGCGGACGAAGTCGCCGGGCTGCAGGACGTCGAAGTCCGGCGTGTCGTAGCGGAGCACGGCCTCGCGATGCGGACGGGGCGGCGGGTTCATGCGGCGGCTCCGAATTGGCCGCCGGGAGTCTTCGGACGGCAGCGGATCAGGCGGGAGTCGGCGACGGCCGCCTGCCTGTGGACGACCGCGGCCTGGTATTCCGGATCCTTCAGCATGCCGAGGAAGGCCTTCGCGTCGGGATAGACGGCGATGAAGGCCAGGTCCCACCGCTCGTCGGCCGGACCGATGACCGTCAGTTCCGGAACGCCGAGCCAGATCTGGCGTCCGCCGGCGCGGGCGAAGGGCGCTGCGGCCGCCCGGCCGTAGGCGACGTAGGCCTCGGCTCCGGTGCGGCCGGCCGCGGCGTCGGCGTGGTCCGCGGGGTAGGCCGCCGCCTCGCGGAAGCGCAGCAGGTTGATCATGGCGACCTCGCCCTCGACCGGCAGCTCCCGGAACAGGGCCATGGCTTCGCGAGTGGGGTCGACGTGCGCCTCGCTCATGCCGCGCAGGCCTCGAAGCCGGCCCTGAGGTCGGCCTCGTCGAGGTCGCGGCCGATGAAGACGGCGCGCGACCAGCGCCGCTCCTTCTCGCCCCACGGCTTCTGCAGATCGCCCTCGAGGATCATGTGCACGGCCTGGAAGACCAGCCGGCGGTCCTCGCCCTTGACGTCGATGATGCCCTTGGCGCGCAGGATGTTCTGGCCCTGCGATCCCAGCAGCATGTCCAGCCACTGGGTGAACTTCTGTCCGTCCAGCGGCCGGTCGAGCGACAGGGCGACGCCCTTGATGTCGTCCTCGTGGGCGTGGCCGCGCGGGCCGTGGTGATGCTGGTGGTCGTGGCCATGATCATGGTCATGGTCATGGTCGTGATGATCGTGGCCGCAGTGTTCGTCGTGGACGTGGCCGTCGGCCCCGTGCGGCGGATTGACGAAGTCCGGGCGCACCTCGGTGATCCGCTCCAGGTCGAAGGCGTGGACGCCCAGCACCTGGTCCAGCGGCACGTTCGCCCGCTGCGCCCGGGTGATCGGGGCCAGCGGGTTCAGCGCCCGCAGGCGCGCCTCGACGGCATCCAGTTCGTCTTCGGAGACGAGGTCGGTCTTGTTGAGGATGATGCGGTCGGCGAAGGCGACCTGCTCGCGCGCCTCCTTCGAGTCATCCAGCCGCGCCATGACGTGCTTGGCGTCGACCAGGGCGGTGACGCTGTCCAGCACCGTCTTCGCCTTGACCTCGTCATCGACGAAGAAGGTCTGCGCGACCGGGCCCGGGTCGGCCAGGCCGGTGGTCTCGACGATGATGGCGTCGAAGGCGGGCTTGCCGGGCCGCTGTCGCTTCATCAGTCCGTTGACCACCCGGATCAGGTCGCCCCGGACCGTGCAGCAGACGCAGCCGTTGTTCATCTCGAACACGTCCTCGTCGGCGCCGACCACGAGGTCGTTGTCGATGCCGATCTCGCCGAACTCGTTGACGATCACGGCGTAGCGCTTGCCGTGGTCCTCGGTGAGGATGCGGTTCAGCAGGGTGGTCTTGCCGGCGCCGAGGTAGCCGGTGAGCACGGTGACGGGAATCTTGCCGGAGGCGGAGGCGGTGTCGGTCATGGCGCCCATCTAGGGGCGGCGGCGGGCGGATTAAAGAGACTTAACTTGCGCGCAGCGCCGCCGGGACGGCTCATGCGGCCATGCTCCACGCCCTGATCCTCTCCCTGTCCGCCGCCGAGCCGAGCTGCGCCGCCGCCTTCGAGACGCTGCGCACCGACGGCGCGGTCGAGGCCGTCTACGTCGCTCATGTCGCCTACGCGAAGGCCGACGCCGGCGACGGCGAGCCGCGCTGGTTCCTCGTCGACACCGGCGCCAACCGCAGCGCCCTCGACGCCGGGGTGGCCCGGGCGCTCGGCCTGCCCGACGAGGGCGGGACCACGGTGGAGGGCACCGGCGGCGTGGTCGAGGTGTCCAGCACCACCGTGCCGCGTTTCACGCTTGGACCGGTGACGACGCGCCTGTCGCCCACCGTGTCCGACCTCTCCGGCCTGGCCGGCCCGAACGGCGAACCGGTCGCCGGCATCCTCGGCTCCGATCTGTTCGGCCAGCGGGTGCTGACCTTCGATTTCGCCCGCGGGCGACTGGCGCTGGCCCCGGCAGGCGAAGCGTCCGCGACCGCCGCCGCCTGCGGCCGCAGCGCGCCGATGCGCGACGACAACGGCATCCCGCGGGTGACGGGCGAGCTGGACGGCCGGCCGGTCGAGCTGCGCTATGATTCCGGCGCCGGCCTGTTCGACGATCCGCACCTCTGGATCAACCTGTCGCAGCCCCAGCACGCCGCCGCCCTCGACGGGCGCGATCCGGGCGAGCCCCTCGAGGTGCTGGGCGGCAGCGGCACGGGCGGGTCGGTGCGCCTGCCGGTCTATGCGGCCGAGCGCTTCCGCCTCGGCGGCATCGAATGGGCCGAGCCGCGCCTGATCGTGCAGCCGCCGCAGGGCTATTTCGCGCGTCCCGAGGCCGTCGGCTTCATCGGCAACGCCGCCTTCCGCCCGTTCGGCCTGGTGGTGATCGACTATGCCGGCGGCCGGCTGACGGTGCCGCCGGCGGACTGATCAGCAGCTCGGACAGTCGGGGAGCGGCGCGCTCTCCAGCTGCAGGGTGGCGTGACCGATGCCGAAGCGGGCGCGGATCAGCTCGTGCGCCTCGGCCAGCAGGTCGGCGCCGTCGGGCCGGTCGTGCACCAGGTGGGCGGTGAGCGCGGCCCGCGTCGTCGACAGGCCCCAGACGTGCAGGTCGTGCACCGCGCTGACGCCGGGCAGATCCAGCAGGGCGGCGCGCACCGCCTCGACGTCCATTCCGGCCGGCGCGGCGTCCAGCGCCAGATTCAGGGAGTCCTTGAGCAGGCCCCAGGTGCCGATCAGGATCACCGCGACGATCACGAGGCTGACCAGCGGATCGACGATCGACCATCCCGACAACCAGATCACGCCGCCGGCGACGACCACCCCGATCGAAACGGCGGCGTCCGCCAGCATGTGCAGATAGGCCCCGCGGGCGTTCAGGTCGGCGTGCTGGTCGCGCATGAACAGCAGGGCCGTGCCGAGGTTGATGACGAAGCCGATGGCGGCCACCGCCATGATCAGGCCGGACATCACGGGCGCCGGCTCGGCGAGGCGGCGCACC
>MGLK01000007.1:12630-21959 GCA_001794825.1 Caulobacterales bacterium RIFCSPHIGHO2_01_FULL_70_19
TCGAAGGCGATGGCCCCGCAGGCGAAGATCAACAGCAGGGCGTTGGCCAGGGCGGCCAGCACCGTCGCCTTGCCGTAGCCGTAGGTCTTGCCGGGCCCCGCCGCCCGCCGCGCCAGCCAGGCCGCGCCGCCGGCCATGGCCAGACCGAGCACGTCGGACAGGTTGTGGCCGGCGTCGGCCATGAGGGCGGTCGAACCGCTGAACACCCCGGCCCCGAATTCGATGGCCACGAAGGCGAGGTTGACGACCAGGCCGACGGCATAGCGCCAGTCGCCGGTGTCCACCGGGCCATGATGGTGGCCTCCCCCGCCGTGGGCGTGGCCATGGCCGTGGCCGTGGTCGTGATCGTGGCCGTGGTGGTCGTGGGCGTGCGCCATGGGCTGTTCTTAGTGCTGGCGCAGCACAACGAGAAGGCCGATCAGGATCAGGGCGAGTCCGAGGATCACCCCCTCGTAGCGGGCCCAGCGCTCAAGCCGCAGCACCGACCAGCCGGCCCGCGCCAGCACCGTGAACACGGACATGCCCAGCACCGTGCCGGCCGCGAAGGCGAGGGTGAGTCCGCCCAGCACCAGGGGCCCCTCGGTGGCCTGCGACAGGTAGATCGGCAGCAGCACCTCGCCCGGCGACACCGCCATCAGCGCCACGAGACCCCAGAAGGCGGCGGCGTGGGACACGGTCGGCTCGGACAGCTCCAGCGCCGGCCCGCCGCCCATCACCGGCTGCCGCAGCAGGGCGCGGCCCAGGTAAAAGGCACCGAACAGGAACAGCAGGGCCGCCGACAGGCTGGGCAGCAGGCCCGAGATCCACTGGTCCATGGCCAGGCCGGCCGCCACGATCAGGCCGCCGGCCGCCGCCGTGGTGGCGATATGGGCCAGGCCCGCCGCGGCCACCGCGCCCAGCACCTGCGACAGGCTCCAGCGCTGGCCCCGCCCGACGAGGACGAAGGGCAGCCAGTGGGTCGGCAGGGCGGCGTGCAGGAAGGCGGTGGCGAACCCCGCCCCCAGCACGGAAAGCACCACGGATTGCGGGAGGTCGGACGGCGTCATCGCGCCTCCCTTAGCCTGTTACTTTATAACGGTCGAGAGGGGAGGCGTGACCGGGACGCCGCAGGGCCCGCCCACCGACGTCGCGGCGGGCTTTTTCGCCCCGTCCGCGTTGACTCTGCGGTCCCCATCCGTATATGTCGCCGCTCTTCGCCCGCGGGGGTCCCCGACGGGCGCTATTCTTTTTGCGTTTCGCTGAGGCTTCAACATGTACGCGGTGATCAAGACCGGCGGCAAGCAGTACCGGGTCCAACCGGGCGACGTGATCGTGGTCGAGAAGCTCGACGGCGAGGCCGGCTCGAACGTCAAGTTCGGCGAAGTGCTGATGCTGGGCGGCGACAAGGGCGTCACCGTCGGCGCGCCGATGATCGACGGCGCCTCGGTCGCGGCCACTCTCGTCGAGACCCGCAAGGGCGAGAAGATCAAGATCTTCAAGAAGATCCGTCGTCAGGGCTACCGTCGCACCAACGGCCATCGCCAGATGGAGTCGGTCCTGCGCATCACCGGCATCGAAGGCGCCGGCGAGAAGGCGAAGTGGGACGGCGAGGTGGCCCTGCTGACCAAGGCCGAGATCAACGCCCGCGCCCGCGGCCTGGCCCCGCGCGTCGAGGCGACCGAGGCCGAAGCCAAGCCGGCGAAGAAGGCCGCCGCCCCGAAGGCCGCCAAGGCCGACGAAGGCGAGACCAAGGCCCCCGCCAAGAAGGCTGCGCCGAAGAAGGTCGCCGCCAAGAAGACCGAAACCGCCGCCTCGTCCGACGAAGCGTAAGAACGATACGAGAGCAGGAGCGCAACAATGGCTCACAAAAAGTCCGGTGGTTCGTCGCGTAACGGGCGCGACTCCGAGTCGAAACGCCTCGGCGTAAAGAAGTTCGGCGGCGAGCGCGTGCTGGCCGGCAACATCATCGTGCGTCAGCGCGGCACCACCTTCCACCCGGGTGAGAACATCGGCATGGGCCGTGACCACACCCTCTTCGCCCTTACCAACGGCTCGGTGCAGTTCACCAAGAAGCGTGGCGGCCGTTGTTACGTGTCGATTCTCGCCGCCAACGACATGCCGGCCATGGCCGCCGAATAGCGCGAGACGGAAGACAGACCGGATCGCGCAAGGCCAAAGGGCCGCGATCCGGACCAAGGGAATTATTCCGCGGGGAGTCTGGATCACCAGGCTCCCCGTTTTCGTTCCCCGCCTCGAACGCCGCCCGAGCCCTCCAAGGAGGCGGCGAATACGAACGAGGCGTGTCATGTGCGTGATCGAACCCTCTCCCGTCGTCGAGACGCGGCGCCTGGCCCTGCGCAGCCCGCAGGCCCAGGACGTCACCCGCCTCGCGGCCCTGGCCAACGATTACGACATCGCCCGCATGACACTGCGCATGCCGCACCCGTTCTCGGTGCAGGATGCGGAGGACTTCGTGCTGCAGGTGGCGGGGCAGGATCCGGACCGCGCCCGCACCTTCCTGATCGAACACGAGGACCACGGCCCGGTGGGCGTGCTCGGCCTGTTCGAGGCCGGGGATCTGGGCCCCGAGGTCGGCTACTGGATCGGCCGCCCGTTCTGGGGCCGTGGTTACGCCACCGAGGCGCTGGAGGCGGGACTGGTGTGGGCCAGCCGCAACTGGCGGCGGCGCGCCCTGGTGGCCGGCCACTTCGAGGACAATCCGGCGTCCGGCCGCGTGCTCGAGAAGGCCGGCTTCCTGTACACGGGCGAGGTCCGGCCGGGCTTCAGCCGCGCCCGCGGCTCCGACGCGCGTACGCGGCGGATGATCTGGCTGGCCTGAAGGGACCTAGGGGAGGAGGCCCGGTCCGAAGGCGGCGGCCACGGCCGCGGCGCCCGCGACGATGGCGACGGCCGCTCCGGCCATGAAGGCCAGCAGCATCCGCGCCTTGCGCTGACGGCGCAGGCCTCCGGTCCTGACCGACCGCAGGATGACGAACGGCTTGGGTCCGAACACTTCGGACCCGGAGATGTTGTGCTGGGACATGTACGCTTCCCCTCGACTGCGCCCCGCGGGCGAAAGGCCAGCGAAGCGGTCAGGTCGAGGCGAAACGATGGCGAACGGCGCTCGCCCACGGCTCTGTGATCCGGTGAACGGGGTTCAGGCGGGATCTCAGCCGCACCAGACCAGCCGTCCGCTCCAGGCGCGGTAGTAGCCGCTGCCGGGGTCATAGGAGCGGTAGGTGGCCCGACACCAGGCGATGCGGCCCGGATCGCGACCGCTGTAGCTGCGCCCTTCGCCGGGGAAGACATGGTCCGGCCGGCCGTAGGCGCCATGGTAGGTCGTGCCCCCCGCGCCGTGGCCATAGCCCGAAGCCGAGCCGTATCCACGCCGGTACGCGGGGTGGTGATCGCGCCGGTCGCCGTAGCCGTAGCCGTAGCCGTAGCCATAGCCATAGCCATAGCCATAGCCATAGCCGTAGCCGCCGTCGTACCGACCGTAGTCGTGGCCGTAGCCGTAGCCCTCGTGCCGGTCGTAGCCGTCGCGGCGGTAGCCCGCGAGCTCGCGGTAGTCGCGGCGCGCCTGCGCACTGACGCGGTGACGCTGGTCCCGCCAGCGGGCGTCGCAATCGCTGCGGCCGGCGTCCCAGTAGGCGTCGCAGCGGTAGTCGCCGGGACGATCGAGCTGGCTGCGCCAGTCGAAGGTCGAGGGGACGGCGTTCCAGTCACGGCCGCCGTACCGGTCGTCGCGCCAGTCCTGACGGCGGCTCTCGCCGTAGCCATGGTCGCCGTAGCCGGCGTAGCGGTCCCAGCTCTGGGCGGCGGCGGGGCCGACGGCGGCGATGCAGAGGCCGGCGAGGGCGATCGGGGCGAGGCGAGGCATAGTTAACTCTCCGGAGCGGCCCGATACGCGGCCGGAAGGGACGGTCACTCAGAGGACGACGGACACCCGGCCGTTGCGGGTGTCGACGTGACGCATCAGCACGACCCGGTCGTCGCCCCCCGCGCTGACCGGCACGATGATGAACCAGCCCCCTGCGGGCAGGCCGGTGAACTCGAACCGGTTGTTCCGGCAGGTGGTCGAGCGCACGTAGGAGCGGTAGTCGGCGTTCGGATCCGCCACGGTGCGGGCGCGTACGATCGCCTCGGGGATCGCCGCGCGATCCGTCGAGCCATAGAGCGTGCGGAAGCGGGCGCGGGTGTAAGGCGTGTCCGGCGTCAGGGCGACAGAGCCGGTGCAATCGTAGGCCTGGCCCCCGCGGCGATAGTCGATCCGCCCCTCGATCGAGGCCCCGCCCTGGCGGGTCGACCATGCGAAATCGTCGGTGCGGAAGGGCGCGGGTCCCGGCGGCGGTCCGAACCCGCCGCTCACGGGAACCGTCTCGCACGCCGTCGCCAGCACCCCCGCGGCGGCGATGGCGAGGACGGACAGGACGGACTTCGCGGCGGGCATGGCTCTCTCCGGTAGACGTGCGGTTCGAACGCCGGATCAGATGCTGAACGCTGCGCCAAGGTCAAGGTTGCGGGGCGCCCGGCGCTGGTCCACAAGCGCCCCAAGCCCGGCGCGAAGACCGGGCCGGGAGTTCTCCATGACCGTCACCTTTGACGACATCCTTGCGGCGCGCGCGCGCATCGCCGGCCAGGTAGACCGGACGCCCGTGCGCCACTCGCGGCGTCTGTCGCAGCTGACCGGCGCGGAGGTCTGGATCAAGTTCGACAACCTGCATTTCACCGGCAGCTTCAAGGAGCGCGGGGCGCTGAACCGGCTGCTGCAGCTGACGCCCGAGGAGCGCAGGCGCGGGGTGGTGGCCGCCAGCGCCGGCAATCACGCCCAGGCGCTGGCCTATCACGGCGGCCGCCTCGGCGTGCCCGTGACCATCGTCATGCCCGAGGGCACGCCCTTCGTGAAGATCGACGGCACCCGCGCTCACGGGGCCAACGTCGTCATCAAGGGACAGGATTTCACCGGCTCCACCGAGGAGGCCCACCGTCTGCGCGACGAGGAGGGCTTCGTCTTCGTGTCGGCCTTCGACGACGCCGGCATCGTCGCCGGTCAGGGGGTCTGCGGGCTGGAGTTCATGGAGGACGCGCCCGACCTCGAGGCCCTGATCATCCCGATCGGCGGCGGCGGCCTGATCGCCGGTTCAGCCATCGCCGCCAAGGGACTGAAGCCGTCGGTGCGCATCTTCGGGGTCGAGGCGGCCATGTACCCCTCCTTCACCGCCCGCCGCCGGGGCGAGCCGCCGAGGTGCGGCGGCCAGACCATCGCCGAGGGCATCGCCATCAAGGCGGTGGGCGAGATCCCCTTCGCCCTCGCCGATCCGCTGGTCGAGGACGTCATGGTCTGCGAGGAGGCGGACTTCGAGAAGGGCGTCGCCTTCCTCGCCACCCTCGAGAAGACGGTGGCGGAGGGCGCCGGCGCCGGCGGCCTGGCCGCCCTGCTGGCCTACCCCGACCGGTTCCGGGGCATGAAGGTCGGACTGGAGCTGACGGGCGGCAACATCGACTCCCGCATGCTGGCGGTGGTGCTGAATCGCGAACTGGTGCGCGAGAAGCGTCTCGTGGTGTTCCGCATCCTCGGCGACGACCGCCCGGGCATGCTGGCGAAGATGAGCGCCGTCATCGGCGGCCTCGGCGGCAACATCATCGACGTGGTGCACAACCGGCTGGCCCTCGACGTGCCGGCCAAGGGCGCCGAATTCGACATCATGGTCGAGACGCGCGGCGAGATGCACGCGCACGACATCAGACTGGCGCTGGAGGAAGCAGGCTATGAACTTCGCATGGGCTAGGGGCGCCGTCGTCCTCGCGATCGCCGTGGCGCTGGCGGGCTGCGATCGCGGCGGAAACCCCGCCGACGCGGCAGCCGAGAACGCGCGTGCAGCCGAATTCTTCCTCAAGTCGAACGCCCGCGCCGAGGGGGTCCGCACCCTGCCGTCCGGCGTCCAGTACAAGGTCGTCCAGTCGGGCCCGCCTGGCGGCGAGAGCCCCGACAGCAACGACCTCGTCCGCGTTGACTACGAGGGGACGCTGACCGACGGCACGGTGTTCGACAGCTCGTTCCAGCGCGGCCAGCCGGCGGTGTTCACCCTCGGGGAGGTGGTCGAGGGCTGGACCGAGGCGCTGCAGCACATGCGGGTCGGCGACGAGTGGATCGTCTACCTGCCGCCGGAGCAGGCCTACGGCGAGCAGGGCCGTCCGGGCATCCCGCCCAACAGCGTGCTGGTCTTCCGGGTCAAGCTGCTCGACATCGCCCGCGCTCCGGGCGGGAACCGCGGCGTGGGCGTGGCGGCGGGGGGAGGGCCCTCTGATCCCCTAGACCGGCGAGAGGGAGTCCAGACGCGACACCGCCCACGCCGCCGCGTCGCGCACCACGGGATCGGGGTCGTTCAGCAGGGTCTCGGCCGAAGGGCGGAGCGCCGGGTCGCCGCTGTTGCCGATGGCGTAGAGCACGTTGCGCACGAAGCGGTTGCGGCCGATGCGCTTGACCGGGCTTTTCGCGAACAGCGCCCGGAAGCCGGCGTCGTCCAGCGCCGCCAGATCCGCCAGACGCGGCGAGACCAGCGCCTCGCGCGCCTGCAGCCGGCTCTCGTGCGATTCGGCGGCGAACTTGTTCCACGGACACACGGCCAGACAGTCGTCGCAGCCGTAGATCCGGCTGCCGGCCGCGGCGCGGAACTCCTCCGGCCACGGCCCGGCGAACTCGATGGTCAGGTAGGAGAGGCAGCGGCGGGCGTCGAGCTGGAAGGGCGCGGGAAAGGCCCTGGTGGGACAGGCCTCGAGGCAGGCGGTGCAGCTGCCGCAGTGCTGGCCCTCCGCCTCGTCCGGCTCGAACGTGGCGGCGCTGAGGATGACGCCGAGAAACAGCCAGTTGCCCTGCTCGCGGCTCAGCAGGTTGGTGTGCTTGCCCTGCCAGCCGAGGCCGGCGCGCTGGGCCAGCGGCTTCTCCATCAGGGGCGCGGTGTCGACGAAGACCTTGACCTCCTCGCCGGTGCGCGCGGCGATCTGGCCCGCGAGGGTCTTCAGCCGGCCCTTGATCAGCTCGTGGTAGTCGTCGCCGCGGGCGTAGACCGACAGGTAGCCCGCCGAGCGGTCGGCCAGTTCGGGCAGGGGATCCTCGCCCGGCCCGTAGTTGAGGCCGAGCACAATGGCGGTCCTGGCCTCCGTCCACATCGCCGTCGGATGGGCGCGCCGCTCCAGCGTCGTCTCCATCCAGTCCATGTCGCCGTGGCGGCCTTCGCCGACGAAATGCGCCAGCCGTTCGCCGGCGCTCCACGGCTCCGACGCCGAGGCGAAGCGGCACACGTCGAAGCCCAGCGCGGCGGCGCGCTCGCGGATGAAGATGCGGGGATCCCGGGCCATGGTCGGCCGCCTTCATAGCGCCGATGCGGGCGAAAGTCGGGCTAGAAGTCCAGGTTCGTGTACCAGGCCGAAGGCTGCACCCCCGGGAAGCGGTCGGCCAGCAGCGGCCGGAAACAGGGCCGCGACTTCAGCTTCATGTACCAGGTCTTCAGCCCCGGCCAGTTGGCCCACGCCACCTCGCCGAAATAGTCGAGCACCGACAGGTGCGCCGCGGCGACGATGTCGGCCTGCCCGAGGCGGCGGCCGGCCAGCCAGTCGCGCTCGGCCAGAAGACCCTCGAACTGGCCGAGATGCGCCCGCAGCGCCTCGCGCCCCGCGCGGAGGGCGCGGGCTTCCGGAGGACCGAGGCGGAGGAGGGGTTTCTCCATCCGCTCGTGCAGCAGGACGGCGTCCACCTCGTCGGTGAAGCGACGGTCGAACCAGGTCGTCAGCCGCCGGGTCTCGGCGCGTTCCGCGGGGTCGGCGGGCATCAGGAAAGGCTCGCGAGAGCGGTCCTCCAGCCAGCCCAGGATGGCGGCGGGCTCGCACAGGGTCAGGGGGCGTCCGGTCTCGGCGACCTGCAGCACCGGCGGCATGCCGGACGGATTCAGCCCGGCGAGAGGGCAGTCGTCCTCCCACGGCCGGACCGGCGTCTCCTCGAACACGACCCTGGCCTCGCCCAGCGCCAGGCGCGCGGCGCGGGAGCCGGGGTCGAAGGCGAAATGGTACAGGACAGCGGACATCAGACAGTCCATGCGCCCTGGGCCGTTAAGCGCGCGTTAGCCATGGGGCCGGCGTTCAGCTCCAGGGGCCCTTGGTTGCGGGCGCGGGCCGGGGGTCGGGGTGGATCAGGATGTCGGCCCCGGGCCAGCGGGCCAGCAGGCGGTTCTCGGCCTCGACGAGAATGTCGTGCGCCTCGCCCAGCGTCAGGGCCGGGTCCATGTCGACGTGCATCTGGATCGTGAGCACCGGCCCGGATTGACGCGTGCGCAGGCGGTGGACGCCGAAGATGCGGGGATCGGAGAGCATGTCGGTGGTGATCGCCACCCGGTCGGACTCGGAGGTCGCGCGGTCGAGCAGCTGGTCGGCGGCGCCGCGCAGCACCCCCGTCGCGCCCCAGAACAACCAGACGGCGACGACCAGACCGGCGGCGGCGTCGAGTCCCGGCGCCGCCAGCCAGGCGCCGGAGGCGACCCCGATCAGCACCACCACACTGGCGGCGAGGTCGGCGGTGTAGTGGGCCCGGTCGGCCTCGACCGCCACCGAGCCGCTGGCCTTGATGGCCCGCCCCTGCCGCCAGACCAGCCAGCCGGTGAGCGCGATCGAGATCAGCACCACCGCCACGCCCCAGTGTCCGGCGGTCACCGGGCGCGGATCGAACATACGCTGCACCGCCTCCCAGCCGATGAAGACGGCGGAGGCGAACACCAGCCCCGCCTGCACCAGCGCCGCCAGGGCCTCGCCCTTGCCGCGGCCGAAGCGGTGCGCCTCGTCCGGCGGCGCGGCGGCCCAGCGGACGGCGAAGAAGGTCGCCAGCGAAGCCACCAGATCGAGGGCGGAATCGGTGAGCGAGGCCAGCATCGACACCGAACCGGAGGCGCCCAGGGCGAAGGCCTTGAGCAGAATCAGCGTCACCGCGACGCCCACCGACAGGCGGGTGGCGCTGCGGGTCGCGGCGTGGACGTCGTCCAGGGAGGCGCTGGTCATCGCCGTTCTTGTCGCGGAAAGGGGCCGCCCTGCCAAGGCCGCGGCGGGCGGTTAGGCCTATCGTCACGAAACGGCCCCATGCTCGCCGCCGTATGGACCTGTCGGCCGGGGGCCGAAGGAGACGAGGGATGTCGGCGGAGCAGGACCGCTGGATCGGACGCGGCGAGGCGCTGGGGCGTCTGGGGGTCAAGGCGCAGACCCTCTACGCCTACGTCAGCCGTGGTCGCATCGCCGCGCGGCCGGACCCCGCCGATCCGCGCCGCAGCCTCTACGCCGCCCGCGACATCGCCCGACTGAGCGGCGAG
>MGLK01000008.1:0-44331 GCA_001794825.1 Caulobacterales bacterium RIFCSPHIGHO2_01_FULL_70_19
TCCGTCCTTTCAAGGGGCGGACTCTAGCTATTCCTGGAGGAGTTTGAGGGGGTCACGTCAATGAAGTTCCCCACGTTTCGCCTGTCCCGCCACCGATTAGGCGGCTGAGCACTGGGCTCACCGCCTTTCGGAGGCGGACTTGCACGAACATTCTGACGATGGCTTCGCAGGCGAATCGCCCGAGCGAACCGTTTTTCCGATCCCGTTCGGTTGGGTGCTCCAAGCAGTCGATCAAGTTGATGCCGTGTCTCCTGGCTTCATGCGACAGGTCTGCCGTGCCCGACTGACGTGGCGGCAGGGATGCTGGGCCGCCCTCTCAATGGGCAGCATCGACAATCCAGCCTTCCTGATCGGAGCGACCGGGGAAGCCCACTGGCTGGAGGCGACCAGAGATGAGATCGTCCGAGGGTTCGCTGAGGTGGCACCCTCCATGTCGGCGCGCCAGTTGATCGAGGTCGTGTTCGGGTCCTGCCCCTCGGGGTTGTTGGGGGCTCTGCGAAAGCTGCACGGGGAGGCGCCGACGCAGCCGGAGTTCTACCGCCGCCTCCACAGCGTCTTTGTGTCGTCCGATCCCCTCGACCGGCTCCGTGCGAAGGCTATTGAGCAGGTCGGAGGTCTCAGCGAAGGTCGCGTCGAAGCGGCCTTGGCTGTCCGTGACCCCGCTCTCCTCGTCCCGGCCATCGTGATGGGCTTCCACTCTGTCGAGGCTGCCAGACGGGCCGAGGATCAAGTCGCGGCGGTTCGTAAGCTTGTTCCTGCCGTCTCGGATAAGGACATCTCTGATGCCTTCCGCGCCGGACGGCAGCACTTCGCACCGTGGTTCCGCTCGCTGCTGAAGCAGGCTGCGCCGAACAGTCCCTTGCCTACTGACGACCATGAGGACTTCGCTCGCGTTTGCGGGAGCAACGCCAAGGCCATCGGAACTGCGATGCAGAACTGCCTGGATGAGGACCGCGTGATGCCGCGCAGTCTGTCCGGCGTGTGGGCGATGGTCCTTTGGAAGCCCGAGAGCCTCATTCTGGAGCTTCGGCTCTTCGACCTCGGCTGGTGCGTCACTGCCATTCACCGCCCGAAGAACGCTGAGGTCGAGCGCTCCCATGTCGCTCAGGTCGCTGCCCGAGTTGGCACCCTGGGGATCATCTGTCCCGTGCCGGTCGAGCCGAATTCCAGTCTGAAGCCGGTGGCGACCGCGTTCGGGGGATGGCGACCCGTGGAGGCGTGGGACTTCGGGGAGGGGTGGGCTTGAGTTCCCGGTCAGAGATCTGGCTGGGCTCGACGACCGGCGCGCTCATCGATCCGTTCCTTTGGATCATCATGATCGCCGCTTCGCTGGCCAAGAAGCACCGCACCTCGGCCGTGATCGGCGCCGCGATCCTCTATAGTCTTGCCTGTTCCGCACCATTCAACGCCGGGGACGATCCGATGTCATGGCTGCACTTCCCGACGCGGATTATCGCGGGGCTCCTCATCGGCTTCGGCGCCATTGCGATTCACGACTGGCGTGAACGGCGGAAGGCCGTCGCCGAAGCAGCCTGATCGCGGGAACACCTCGACGAGAGTTCGGTTGGGCTACCGGAGGGTGCTCCCAGACTCCCGTCCGAGCGGCCCGCGCCACAATCGCTGAATTTTCATGAGAACAGCGCGGGTCGCCCGCCTTATATCGTCACCCATTTTCGATGGGCACGGCTGCGGCACGCGCTCAGGGGACAGACCCTGCAGGAAATCGGGATCGTTCGTCAGCCGCTTTCGTAGCGGGACATAGTTCATCGTAGCCAAATCGCCTTGGGCTAGTATTCCCGCCGCAACATGTCTGCTCGGGTCAGACTCGAACAGCCTCTTTTCTGTGGCTTCGATGCGGGCGATCACATTGGCTCGCATGTATCGACGCGCTGCCTCATGGGGGGGCATCGGACGGGATTCAGCCGCGTTTCGATAATATGGGCGGTGGCCCCACCAGTAGACCGGCTCGCTTCCCCGCTCGACATGGATCATCAGGAGCGGCTTGCCCTCAGCCGTTGCAAGGCTGATCCGGTAGGGCGGCAGAGGGTATACCTTCTCAGCTATCCAGCCCTGAATCCTGCCCTGCTCGACCTCGACATCGTCGACTCCGACAACCTCGTTCGTCCTATCGACGATCCCGACAACGATCAGGCCGCCATCACTCGACGCGAAAGCGGCGACCTCCTTTGCGATATCCCGGACCGCCTCCCTCTTGAACTCGGTTTGGCCGTCCTCCCGCGCCTTGGCAAGGAACCCGCTGATGTCTTCGGTCATCTAAGCCGCCGGACCTATCCCTGATTTCAAACCATACTGGCCGTGACGAACCGACCGGCTTCGACCCAGGCACGGGTCGGCCGATTGATCGGATCGATCTCGTATTCGATCAGAACTTCATCGGTCATGAGCCAAGCTTGATTGTCCCCGCCGACGATGACCCCTCTGACCCCGCCCTCATCATCCGCGCTCATCGGCATTACCCAACCATAAGCCTCTGTCAGTAAGGCATTGGCCTTGGCGCGCGCCGCATACACGTCGGAGGGGTCACCCTCCCCCTCGACCGTCCGTAACCACGACAACGCCGCTGCCAGAGCGTCGCGATTCGGTTGGGGAGCCATCGCCTCAGCCGTCAAACGCTCGATTTCGCGGTCGAGCGCGACGACTTCGGCCTCCCGCTGACGCAGACGTTCCGCTACGGCGGTCGAGCCTAATTCAAGTTGATCGACCAGCGCAGCGATCTTGGCCCTAAGGTCCATCCGTTCGGCAACGCGCGCGGCCAACGTCGCCCGTTCCGGCGCCGCCTCCACGTCGGTTTCTTTGACCCTCAGGATGAACTCTGACAGGTGATCTTCGATCTCGCGGCAAAGATACCGCCGACGATTGCCGCAGTTGTGCTGTCGCAGAGCCCCATAGCAGCGGAGCGCGCGCACGACTGACGACCGGTAGGCATTTGCGACAGTCAGCGCCCCTCCGCATTCCTCGCATCGACCAAGGCCGATGATTAGGTTCGGGAACATCTTTCCCCGTCGTCCTTTGCCGCCGCCTCGCTTGTTCCGCTTCGCGATCACCGCCTGAGCGCGAAGCCAAACGTCATATGCGATGATTGCGGGATAGTAGCCTTCGATCAGGTCACCATCGTTGACCCGCTGGCGTTTGAAATCCGTGCCCTGATCGCATCGCGTCGGCTGATAGGCTCCATACACCGCCCGATTATGCAAGATCGCCATGACGTAACGGCTATGCCAACCCGCGCTCTCTGAGAAGGAGGGGATTCCGCCAGCGTTGAGGCGGGCGGCAATCGCCGACGAGCCCATCCCGGACAGGCATTCGGAGAAGATTCGCTCGACCACAGCGACACGCTCCGGGATCGGCGCGAACATTTTCGTGCCGTGGTCATAGCGAAGCCATCTCGGGCCGAGGCGAGTGACGATCTCCCCATCGCGCGCCCGATCCTTCCTCGCCTCCCAAGCCGACCTGACCCGGCTCGCTCGCGACTTATTCTCAGTATGAGCGGCGCCCATTTCGATGATGGCCCGCATGAGGTCCATCCCGTCTGACTTCTCGTCGTAAACCGCCTTATTGTGAAGCGTGACGACCTTCACGCCCTTGAGCGTGATCCCAGTCAGGAGGTTGATCGCTTCCGTTTCGGTCGCACGGCTTAGCCGGTCAAACTGTTCGATGATGAGATACGAGCCCCGCGCAATCTGTCCGGCTTCGAGCCTCGTGAGAAACGAGGCGAGTGCACCCCGAACCCGGTTCTCCCCTTTAAACGCGCTGACCCCTTCATCTCGGAGCGTCGTGTCGAGTTCGACCCCGTTCTCTGCCGCCCACTCTTCAGCCTTGGCTAACTGGCGACGGATCGAATCCCCGCCCGCCTGGGCGCGGTGACTAAACCGAGTGTAGCTGTAACCGACCGGCACCCCAGTCTCCTAACGGCCCCCGTTTGTCATAAGTGACACACTACAAGCTGTGGCGGTAGTTCATGGCCCTGCCTCCGCCGCCGCGCCCTCACCGTCAAGAGGAACCGCCGCCGCCGGCCGTCGTTGCGCAGGGCCCGAGGAGCTTCGATGATCGACCACCCCGCCCCTTCCGACGCCCGGCGGTTGTTGGACCGGCGGCCGGTCAGCGATCGCGACATCAGGTCCATGTACGGCGAGGCGGCGCGCGACCGGATCGGCGAGCCGCGCGCGACCTTGGGCGAGGTGGGCGTGTGAGCGCCGTCGATCCCGCCGCCGTCCCGGACGGCCTGTCCTACTGCAACGACGAACAGCCGGGCATCCGCCGCACCCTGACCTCGAAGGGGTTCGCCTACCACGACGCACGCGGGCGTCCGGTCGAGGACGAGCGGACGCTCGCTCGCATCCAGGCTCTCGCCATCCCACCCGCCTGGACCGATGTCTGGATCTGCCCGCGCGCCAACGGCCACATCCAGGCGATCGGGCGCGACGCCCGGGGGCGCAAGCAGTACCGGTACCATCCCGACTGGACCGCCCACGCCGCGACCAACAAGTTCGACCGCCTGCCCGACTTCGCCCGCAGCCTGCCGCGGCTGCGCCGTCGTGTGGAGCGCGACCTCGCCGCTCGCGGCCCGGGCCGGGAGAAGGTGCTGGCCACCGCGGTCCGGCTGCTGGAGCTGACCCTGATCCGCGTTGGCAACGCCCAGTATGCGAAGCAGAACCGCTCCTATGGCCTGACCACCCTGCACAAGCGCCACCTCGAGGTCGGCGGAACGGGCCTGACCTTCGCCTTCAAGGGCAAGAGCGGCGTCGAGCACGAGGTCCGGGTGCGCGACCGGCGGCTGGCCCGCGTGGTGCGGTCGCTCCAGGATCTCCCCGGCCAGCAGCTGTTCAAGTACCGCGACGCCGACGGGACCCTGTGTCCGATCACCTCGGACGACGTGAACGCCTACATCCGCGAGGCTATGGGCGAGGGCTTCTCGGCCAAGGACTTCCGCACGTGGGCCGGCACCGTCTCGGCGGCCCGGGCCCTGCGCGAGATGGAGGCGCCGACCTCCCCGACCGACGCGAAGCGCAAGATCACCGTCTGCGTCAAGACGGTGGCCGGCCTGCTGGGCAACACCCCCACGGTGTGCCGCTCGTCCTATGTTCATCCGAAGGTGTTCGAGTTGTTCGAGTCCGGCCGGATCGGCAAGGCCCTGCCCCGCCCCGACGCCGCCAGCTTCGAGCGCGCGCTGGCGAAGACCCTCGTCGCCTGACGGCAACCAACCGGAAACCTCCGCACCCTCACCCTCCCCGGCCGCAGGGAGATTCGGGTGCCGCGTCGTTCATTTCAGCTTTCCCGCCGCCGCCGCCGCGGACCGACGTGGCTGCTCGTCGCCCTGCTGGCCGTCACGACCGCCGGCGCCATGCTGGCTTCCGATCCGGAGGACGGCGGCCGGACCGCCACGGCCGAGGCGGAGACCTCGACCGGGGCTGACCAGCTGGACGGGGTCGCGCGCGTCATCGACGGCGACACGCTCGACGTCGGCGGCGTCCGGATCCGCCTGCACGGCGTGGACGCCTTCGAGCGGGGGCAGGTCTGCGACCTTCCGACCGGCGGCTGGCCGTGCGGGGCGGCCGCCACCACGGCCATGAAGTCCCGGGCCGAAGGCCGCCGCCTGGTCTGCGAGGTGCGGGACACCGACCGCTACGGTCGCAAGGTCAGCCGCTGCGAGCGGGACGGCGTCGACGTCGCCCGGGCGCTGGTGGACGATGGCCTGGCCCTCGCCTACCGCCGATACAGCGCTGACTACGTCGCCGCCGAGAACGCCGCCCGCGCGCGCCGAGCCGGGGCGTGGGCCGGTTCCTTCGACCGGCCGGAACAGTGGCGGCGACGCGGCCGCCGCGACTAGGCCGCCAGACTGAAATGATTGTAACTTGCTCCGCGGGGAGAACGGCGGTTTACGAGCCGCCTCACGTCGGAGGGTCACATGATTTCGGTTTCCAACAACTTCCTGCGCCTCGGCGTCCTGTCGGCCCTGGTGGGCATGACGCTCGGCGTCTGGATGGGCGCCAACCAGGACTTCGTCCTCAGGCCGGTGCACGCCCACATCAACCTGCTGGGCTTCGCGTCGATGATGCTGTTCGGCCTGTTCTACCGCGCCTTTCCGGCCGCCGCCCGCGGCTGGCTGCCGCCGGTGCATTTCGCCCTGTCGGTGCTCGGCTTCCTGATCCTGATGCCGTCGCTGACGCTGCTGCTGCTGCAGAAGCCGCTGTTTTTGCCGGCGATGATCGCCTCGGAGATCATGCTGGTGCTGTCGATGCTGCTGTTCGTCGTCATCGTCTTCATGGCGACGATGAAGAAGGAGCCGGCCGCCGCCTGATCAGGCGGTCAGCCAGTAGCCGCGACTGCGGGCGCCGACCGGCGCCCGCGTCGCCTCTACGCGCCAGAGGATGGCGTCGCCAAAGGCGTTCGCCGCGGCGTCGCCGCTGAGCAGCCGCAGGGAGCGGATGATGCGCGTGATGCGCAGGTGGTTGTGGTCGTGCGGCCGCAGCCACTGGTCCGTGCGGCGATAGAACCGGTCCATCCGGTCGGTCCCGGCCGCCAGGGCGCACTGGGCGAGAGTCGACTCGCGGATCGCGGCCGCGCCCGCCGCATCGAGAACCGGCGCATCGGGGACGGCGGCGGACGGCTCGTCCAGAGGGAACAGCCACTGGATGAAGTCGTGGGTCCGCTCCAGCGCCGCGTCGTCGAGAGCCAGCACCTCGAACAGTGTGCGGCCCCGGCCGTCGACGCCTTCCCCCTCGAGGAAGGCCAGCACCCGGCCGCCGTCGCCCATGGCCTCAGGCCGCGGCCTTGTCCCAGTCCAGCACGACCTTGCCGGACTTGCCCGACTTCATCGCCTCGAAGCCCTCACGGTAGTTCTCGTAGGACATCTGGTGGGTGATCAGCGGCGTCAGGTCGAGGCCCGCCTTGAGCAGGCCCAGCATCTTGCGCCAGGTGGTGAACATCTCGCGGCCGTAGACCCCCTTGATGATCAGGGCCTTGAGGATGATGGCGCCCCAGTCCGTCTCCATCGGCTTCGACGGAATGCCCAGCATGGCCAGGCCGCCGCCCATGATCAGGGTGTCGACGCACTGCCGGAAGGCGATCGGCGAGCCGGACATCTCCAGCGCCACGTCGAAGCCGACCTTCATGCCCAGCTCGTGGATGACGTCGTGCAGGTCTTCCTTCGAGGTGTTCACCGTGCGCACGCCCGGCGCGACCTTCTGCGCCAGCTCGAGGCGGAAGTCGTTGATGTCGGTCAGGACGACGGTGCGGGCGCCGGCGTGGCGGGCGACGGCGGCGGCCATGATGCCGATCGGCCCGGCGCCGGTGACCAGCACGTCCTCGCCCAGCAGGTCGAACTGCTGCGCCGTGTGCACAGCGTTGCCGAACGGATCGAGGATGGAGCCGATCTCGTAGGGCACGTCGTCGGGCAGCTCGATGACGTTGAAGGCCGGCGCGACGACGTACTCGGCGAACGCGCCCTGGCGGTTCACGCCGATGCCCTTGGTGGCCGGGTCGAGGTGGAAGTGGCCGGCGCGGGCCGCTTCCGAGTTCAGGTCGATGACGTGGCCTTCGGCCGAGACCCGCTGGCCCACCTTCAGACGACGGTCGACGTCCTTGCCGATGGCGACAATCTCGCCCGAGAACTCATGACCGGTGATCATCGGCACCGGAACGTTCTTCTGGCTCCACTCGTCCCAGTTCCAGATGTGGATGTCGGTGCCGCACACGGCGGTGCGATGCACCTTGATCAGCACGTCCTCGTCGCCGGCCACCGGGACGGGGGCGTCGATGAGCTCCAGCCCTTCGGCCGGCCGGGTCTTGGCGAGGGCCTTCATGGTGTCGGTCATTCCTGCATCCTTTCCACGCGTCACGGTCGCGCCTGTCCGGGGCATAGATATGCGCCGGACGATGTCGTGCGTCGTCTGGTCGAGGGCTTCCGGCCTGTCAACGTCCCGGCTCGGGCGCAGGGTCCGGCGAGGGCGGACCGAACGTCGGTTTTCCGGGACGCGCAACTGTGACAAGCTTGCTTCGACCACAGGGGAAGCCCGGACATGATCAACCGCCGCCTCGTCGCTGCATCGGGCTTCATGGCGCCGATCCTCGCCGCCTCGGGCGCCGCCGCGCGTCCCGCCGGGGAGGCGGAGGCCAACAAGGCGCTGGTGCGCCGGTTCTTCGAGGAGGTGTGGAGCACCGGCGACGTCAGCCGGCGCGACGAGTTTCTCGCCGCCGACTATCGCGGACACATGGCCGGCGCCGACGCCCCGATCGACCGGGACGGCTGGACCGCGTGGTTCCAGGGCTTCCGCGCCGCCTTTCCGGACGCGCGCTTCACCGTCGAGGACCTGCTGGGCGAAGGCGACCGGGTCGCGGCCCGCCTGACCATGCGCGGGACCCACGCGGGCCCGCTCAACGGCATTCCGCCGACCGGCCGGGCCGTGGTGGTGACGGGCATGAGCATCGAACGCATCGCCGGCGGGCGGATCGTCGAGGGCTGGAACCAGAACGACGCCCTCGGCCTGCTGACCCAGCTGGGGGTCCTGCCGCCCCCGCCGACGCCCTGACGCTCAGATCACTCCGAGTTCCTCGCCCGCCTGCGTGAAGGCGGCGACGGCCTGATCGATCTGTTCGAAGGTGTGCGCCGCCGACATCTGCGTGCGGATGCGGGCCTGGCCGCGCGGCACAACCGGGAAGCTGAAGCCGATGACGTAGACGCCGAGCTCCAGCATGCGGGCGGCCATGTCCTGGGCCAGTTTGGCGTCGCCGAGCATGACCGGGATGATCGGATGCTCGCCGGGCAGCAGCTTGAAGCCGGCCTCGGCCATGGCGGCGCGATAGCGGGCGGCGTTGGCGGACAGCTGTTCGCGCAGGGCGTCGCCCTCGGCCCCGCCGGCGATGCGGATCGCCTCGAGCGAGGAGCCGCACACGGCGGGGCTCAGCGCGTTGGAGAACAGGTAGGGGCGCGCCCGCTGCTTGAGCAGCTGCACCACGGGCGCCGTCGCGCAGATGAAGCCGCCCATGGCCCCGCCCAGCGCCTTGCCGAAGGTCCCGGTGACGAAGTCGACCTTCACGCCGTGGTGCGCGAACGAGCCCCTCCCCTGCGGCCCCAGGAAGCCGGTGGCGTGGCAGTCGTCGACCATGACCAGGGCGTCGTACCGATCGGCCAGCGCCCGGATGTCCTTCAGCTTCGCGATGTAGCCGTCCATCGAGAAGGCGCCGTCGGTGGCGATGACGATGTCGCGCGCCCCGTCGGCCCGGGCCTGCTTCAGTTGCGCCTCGAGGTCGCCCATGTCCGAGTTGGCGAAGCGGTAGCGCTTGGCCTTGCACAGCCGGACGCCGTCGATGATCGAGGCGTGGTTCAGGCTGTCCGAGACGATCGCGTCCTCGGCCCCGAACAGCGGTTCGAAGACGCCGCCGTTGGCGTCGAAGGCGGCGGCGAACAGGATGGCGTCCTCAAAGCCGAGATAGTCGGCGATCGCCCGCTCCAGCTCCTTGTGGATCTCCAGCGTGCCGCAAATGAAGCGTACCGAGGCGGTGCCGGCGCCCCAGCGCTCCTGCGCCCTGATGCCGGCCTGGACGACCCGCTCGTCTCCGGCGAGGCCGAGATAGTTGTTGGCGCAAAAGTTGAGCACCTCGCGCCCGCCGACCCTGATCACCGGCCCCTGACGGGAAGAGATGACCCGTTCCGGCTTGGTCAGGCCCTGGGCGTCGATGTCGGCGAGTTCCGCGGCGACGCGGTCATGGAAGCTGGCTGTCATGCGCGCTCCGCTACGCCGAATCCGCTCCGGGTTGAAGCCCCCTGTCAGACGCCGGATCCGGAAGCCGGCTGCGGCGCTCCCGCCAGCGGGCGGATCGGGCTGACCTTCACCCGCCCGCCGCAGGGGGCGAGGTTCAACTCCAGGGGGGCGGGCGAGGTGTCGCCAGGGGCCGTCACCCGGATGCGGGCGGCGTTCGGGCAGGTCCGCTCCCCTTGCCCCTCGTGGGGGATGGCGCTCCAGGCCAGCTCGAAGGCCGCCTTGGCCTGCGGGGCGAGGACCACGGGCGCCGGCGGCTGGCCGGGAGTGAAGTAGCTGCCGCCCGCCTGCTCGCTGCGGATCGCGGTCAGGTTCCGGCCGTGCGCGTCCTGCAGGACCACCGTCGGATAGCCGGTCAGGCTGCACGGCTGGGTCCCGACGTTCTGCAGGCCGATATTGGCGACGCGGTTGCCGGCGCCGGCGTCGCGGCCCTCGTTCGACAGCCGGAGCTGGGGGCCGCGGCAGGGCGGGGCCGAGGCGGGCGTGGCTCCGCCGCCCTCGGCCGGCGTGGGGCCAATCGGGAGCGGACCCGACGACGGCCGGCTGCAGCGCTCCAGCACCGCCGTGCCGACCTCCTCGTTGGGGCCGAGACGGCTCAGCGTCGCGCTCTCCGTGTCGCCGCGGCTGGCGATCCACCATTCAACGCCCGAGCCGACGAAGCGCGCGCCGGAGGCCGACAGGGCCGTGCGCAGCACATACTCCTGACCGCGATAGGACAGCCGCGCCGTCGCCGTGTCGGGATAGGAGACCACCACCGACTGGCCGCTTTCGCAGGCGTAGCTGACCGGCGGGGCCTGCGATGCCGTCGACGCCGGCGCGGGCGTCACCGGCTCGGGCGGCGAAGCGGCCTCCTCCGTGCAGCCGACGGCCAGGGCGGCGCTGGAGACGAGGGCGCAGGCGAGGCTCAATGGACGCATGGGCGGCTCCCGATCCGGTGGGAAAGTTAACGCCGGCGACCGACAAAGGCTCCGCTTGGAGGACCTCAGGCGGTGAGCAGCCGCGGCAGCTTGAACGTCACCGTCTCGCGGGCCCCGTCGTCCTCGACCAGGGCCACATCGAAGCGCGCGCGCACCGCCTCGATCAGCTGCTCGATCAGCGTCTCGGGCGCGGAGGCTCCGGCGGTGATCCCCAGCGTCGACACCCCCTCGAACCAGCTCCAGTCGACGTGGCTCGCGTCATCGACCAGCCGGGCGTCGCCGGCGCCGGCGCGTATCGCCACCTCCACCAGCCGGGCGGAGTTCGACGAATTCCTCGACCCCACCACCAGCACGAGGTCGCAGCCCCGGCCCAGCGCCTTGACCGCCTCCTGCCGGTTGGTGGTGGCGTAGCAGATGTCTTCCTTGTGCGGATCCGGCAGCTCCGGGAACCGGCGCTTCAGGGTGGCGAGGATGTCGGCGGTGTCGTCGACCGAAAGGGTGGTCTGGGTGGCGTAGGCCAGCGGCGCGTCGCCCGGCCGCTGGAAAGCCTCGGCGTCCTCGACGGTCTCCACCAGGCTGATCGCCCCGGCCGGCAGCTGGCCCATGGTCCCGACCACCTCCGGGTGGCCGGCGTGGCCGATCAGGACGACGTGGCGGCCGGCGGCGTGATGCCGTTCGGCCTCGACGTGGACCTTCGACACCAGCGGGCAGGTGGCGTCGATATAGAGCATCTCGCGCGCCCGGGCCGTCGCCGGCACCGACTTCGGCACGCCATGGGCCGAGAACACCACCGGCCGGTCGTCAGGGCAGTCGTCCAGTTCCTTCACGAAGACGGCCCCCATGGCCTTGAGCCGCTCGACCACATGCCGGTTGTGGACGATCTCGTGCCGGACGTAGACAGGCGCGCCATACTTCTCCAGCGCCCGTTCGACGATCTGGATGGCCCGGTCGACGCCGGCGCAGAAGCCCCGCGGGGTGGCGAGACGCACGGTCAGCGGGGGCTTTTCGGCCGGACGGATCGGCGAGTGGACGGTCATGGGCGGAACCTAGTCGCTCGCAGGCCCGGCCGCCACCTGCCCGTGGATGCGCGCGGGTTTGCCGCGCCTCGGTTTAGCCGCTATCAGCGGCGAGCGTGCCGGCGGCGTCGGGCTGTCGCCGCCTCCTCTTGCCTGGAAGAGCATTCGATGCGTCGCGTCCTGAAGGTTTCCCTCGCCTCGGCACTGGCCGCCGCCACCCTGACGATGGCCGGAGCGCCGTCGGCCGCGGAGGCCCAGGTGGTCGGCCGCCAGCCGGGTCAGGGCCAGACAGCCGGAGACCAGGAGCAGGAACGCCAGGCCCGCCGGCCGCGAATCGCCCCGCTGCGCCGCCGCGCCGCCGCCGGCCCCTGCCCCTATGTGAAGATCCTCTACGACGCCGCCCGCTACGTGGAGCTGGGCGGCGACCGGGTGACGGCGGCCAACGTCGGCTATACGGGCGAGATCGAGGGTCTGGTGTCCGACTGCGCCTATCAGGGCGACGATCCGATCACCGTCCAGACCCGGGTGCTGTTCAACCTCGGGCGGGGCCCGCTCGCCGAGGGGAACGGCCGCACCTACCGGTACTGGATCGCGGTCACCGAGCGGAACCGGGCGGTGCTGGACAAGGTCTACTTCGACCTGCCGGTGACCTTCGAGGGCGACGAGCGGACCACCAGCGTCACCCAGGACCAGACCATCGTCATCCCGCGCGCCAACGAGACCATCAGCGGCGACAATTTCGAGATCCTCGTCGGCTTCGAGGTCACGCCGGAAATGGCCGAGTTCAACCGCTCGGGCAGCCGCTTCCGCGTCAACGCGGGCGTGCAGGCCGACTGATGACCGATCTCAGAACGGATCTCGGCGAAGCGGTCGCGGCCGCCTTCGCCGCCGAAGGCGTGGACCCGAAGCTGGCGCGCGTCACCGCCTCCGATCGCCCCGATCTCGCCGACTTCCAGTCGAACGGCGCCCTGGCGGCCGCCAAGGCCCTGAAGCAGAACCCGCGCGAGCTGGCGACGAAGGTCGCGGCCCGCCTTGAAGGCGACGCGCGCCTCGCCTCGATCGAGGTCGCCGGCCCCGGCTTCATCAACCTGAAGGTCGCAGACGCGGCCCTGGCATCCCGCGCGGCCGAGGTGGCGGGCGACGCCGCCCACGCCGGCGCGGCGGTGGTCGACGCCCCGCGCAGGGTGGTCATCGACTACGCCGGGCCGAACGTGGCCAAGCCGATGCACGTCGGCCACCTGCGTTCCTCCATCATCGGCGAAAGCCTGAAGCGGCTGTTCCGCTTCCGCGGCGACACGGTCTGGGGCGACGCCCACTTCGGCGACTGGGGCTTCCAGATGGGCCTGCTGATCGTCGCCGTCGGCGACGAGGGCAAGGCCGACGCCTTCCTCGCCGAGGGCGACGGCCCCTTCCCCCCCCACAGCCCGGTCACGCTCGAGGATCTCGAGCGCCTCTACCCGGCCGCGGCGGCCCGGGCCAAGGAAGACGCCGCCTTCCGCGACCGCGCCCGAAAGGCCACCGCCGAGCTGCAGGCCGGCCGCCCCGGCTATCGCGCCCTGTGGCGGCACTTCGTGGCCGTCAGCCGCACGGCGCTGGAGCGCGAGTTCGGCGCCCTGGGCGTGACCTTCGACCTGTGGAACGGCGAGAGCGACGCCGACCCGCTGATGCCCGAGATGATCGCCCATCTGGAGGCGACCGGCCTGCTGGTCGAGGACGACGGGGCGCGGGTGGTCCACGTCGCCCGGCCGGGAGAGACGCGCAAGAAGAAGCTGGCCGACGGCTCGGTGGCCGAGGTTCCCAGCCCGCCGCCGCTGCTGGTCATCTCCTCGGAAGGCTCGGCCATGTACGGCACCACCGACCTGGCCACCATCCTCGACCGCCGCAAGTCGCTCGATCCTGACCTGATCCTCTACGTCGTCGACGAGCGCCAGGCCGAGCATTTCGAGCAGGTCTTCCGCGCCAGCTACCTGGCCGGCTACGCCGAGGAGGGCTCGCTGGAGCACCTCGGCTTCGGCACCATGAACGGCCCGGACGGCAAGCCCTTCAAGACCCGCGCCGGGGGCGTGCTCAAGCTGCACGACCTGATCACCATGGCGAGGGACAAGGCCCGCGAACGCCTTCACGAGGCGAAGCTGGGCGAGGATCTACCCGCCGGGGAGTTCGAGGACATCGCCCACAAGGTGGCGGTGGCGGCGCTGAAGTTCGCCGACCTGTCGAACAGCCGGACGACCAGCTACGTCTTCGACCTCGATCGCTTCATGAGCTTCGAGGGCAAGACCGGGCCGTACCTGCTGTACCAGGCGGTGCGGATCAAGTCGCTGCTCCGCAAGGCCGCCGACCAGGGCGCGGAGCCCGGCCCGATCGCCATCGCCGAACCGGCCGAGCGCGACCTGGCCCTCACGCTGGACGCCTTCTCCCAGGCCGCCGCCGAGGCCTACGACAAGCGCATGCCGCACGTGATCGCCGAGCACGCGTACCGGCTGGCCCAGAGCTTCTCGAAATTCTACGCCGCCTGCCCGGTGCTGGCGGCGCCGGACCTGGCGGTGCGCGGCTCGCGCCTGGCGCTGGCGAAGGCGACGCTGGACCAGCTCGTGATCGCGCTCGACCTGCTGGGCATCGACACGCCGGAGCGGATGTAGGTTAAACTCCCTCTCTCCGGAGGGAGCCGTCATGTCCGATCTCGACAGCTACATCGCCGGCCTGCCCAAGGCCGAGCTGCACCTGCACATCGAAGGCTCGCTCGAGCCCGAGCAGATGTTCGAGTTCGCGCGTCGCAACCGGGTGTCCATCCCGTTCGACAGCGTCGAGGCGGTGCGCGCCGCCTACGACTTCTCGAACCTGCAGGACTTCCTCGACATCTACTACGCCGGGGCGAACGTCCTGTTGACCGAGGAGGACTTCCACGACCTTGCGGTCGCCTACTTCCGCCGCGCCGCCGCCGACAACGTGCGCCACGCCGAGATCTTCTTCGATCCCCAGACCCACACCGACCGCGGCGTTCCGTTCGGCGTCGTGGCCGAGGGCCTGCTGGCGGGCATGGCCCGCGCGGAGCGGGAACTGGGCGTCACCTCGAAGCTGATCCTCTGCTTCCTGCGCCATCTCGACGAGCACGCCGCCTTCGACACGCTGCACCAGGCCGGGCCTTGGCTGGACCGCATCGCCGGCGTCGGCCTCGACTCCTCGGAGGTCGGTCATCCGCCCTCGAAATTCGAGCGCGTCTTCGCCCGCGCCCGCGAGATGGGGCTGAAGCTGTGCGCCCACGCCGGCGAGGAGGGCCCGCCCGAATACGTCCGAGAGGCCCTCGACCTGCTGCGCATCGACCGCATGGACCACGGCAACCGCTCGATGGAGGACGAGGCCCTGATCGAACGCCTCGCCGCGTCCCGGATGACCCTCACCGTCTGCCCGCTGTCCAACCTCAAGCTCTGCGTGGTGAAGGACCTCAGGGACCATCCGGTCCCCGAGATGCTCCGTCGCGGCCTGCATGTGACGCTGAACTCGGACGACCCGGCCTATTTCGGCGGCTATGTGAACGACAACTACCGGCGGCTGGCTGAGGCGGTCGGCCTGACCCGCGAGCAGCTCACGATGATCGCGCGGAACAGCTTCGAGGGCTCGTTCCTGGCGCCGTCGGAGAAGGCGGCGAGGCTGGCGGAGGTGGACGCCTGGGCGGCCGCATGAGGCGGCCGGCGCCGGGAGGGACGGCGCCGCATCAGAAACGGGTGGGAAGCGCCGGCTCGCGCTAGCCTTCGGGCGTCTTCAGCGCTTCCAGGGACATGGCCTGGGCGAGCTGGCTCTGGGTGAAGGGCTTCGCCAGTCGGGGCAGATGCAGGCCGGGCGATCCGGAACCGGGTTCCAGCTCGCAGTAGCCGGAGACCAGAACGATCGGCAGCCCGGGGCGCGCGTCGAGCGCCTTGCTGGCCAGCTGCGAACCGGTCATGCCGGGCATCTTTTCGTCGGCGATGATCAGGTCCACGTCGAATCTTTCGTGGAGAATGGACAGCGCCTCGGCGCCCGAAGAAGCGACCAGCGCCTCGTGTCCGAGATCCTCGACCATGGCCACGGTGTTGGTGAGGACCAGGCTGTCGTCATCGACGGCGAGGACCACCAGGCGCCCGGCATCCGGTTCTTCGCTCGCGGGGGCGGGGCGTGCCGAATGCTGTTCCTCATGGGCGGCGGCCACAGGAAGCCAGATGTCAATCCGTGTTCCTGCTCCCGGAGCGCTGTCGATCTGCAGCGCGCCCCCGGATTGAGCCGCGAGGCCGTGCACCATCGACAGGCCGAGGCCCGTGCCTTTTCCCACCCCTTTGGTGGTGAAGAACGGCTCCGTCGCCCTGGCCAGGACGTCGGCGTCCATGCCCGAGCCGTTGTCCTCCACCCGAAGGCGGATGTAGTCGCCCGCGGCCAGGTCGGCTTTCTGCCCGTGCAGCGTTCGGAGTGCGCCTGATATCGTGATCAGTCCGCCGGCGGGCATGGCGTCGCGGGCGTTCACCACCAGGTTCAGGAGCGCCGTCTCCAGCTGGACCGGATCAGTTCGCGCGGGCTGAAGCCCATGAGGGAAACTCAGACGGATATCGACCTGGGGCCCGATGCTGCGCTGGAGGAAGTCCAGCAGGCCCCTTGTGAGCGAGCCAAGGTCCACCGAACGGAGCTGCAGCTCCTGCTTCCGCGCAAACGCGAGCATGCGCTGGGTGAGGAGCGCCCCGCGTTCGGCTCCCGCGACCGCGTTCCGGATGAGCGGCGTGATCTTCGGATCGTAGGGCAGACGTTTCTGAACGAGCTCCAGACTTCCGAGGATCGCCATGAGAAGATTGTTGAAGTCGTGCGCCACTCCGCCGGTCAGCTGTCCGATGGCCTCCAGCTTCCGGGATTGAAACAGCGCCTCGCGCGCCTCTTCGAGAGCGCGCTGGTTCTCCATCCGCTCCGTGACGTCGCGCGTCACCTTGGCGAACCCGATGAGCTCGCCGTCCTCGTCCCGGATGGCGTCGATCACGACGTGGGCCCAGAACCGCGAGCCGTCCTTGCGGACACGCCAGCCTTCCCGCTCGAAGCGCCCTTCCTCCGCCGCTATGCCCAGCGCACGGTCCGGAAGGTCTGTCGCCTGATCCTCCTCGGTGTAGAACCGGGAGAAGTGTTCCCCGATGATCTCGTCCGGCTCGTAACCCTTGATCCGCTGGGCTCCGGCGTTCCAGCTGACGACGTGGCCGCGACGGTCCAGCATGTAGATGGCGTAGTCGGTGACGCCCTGGACCAGCAGCCGGAACTGCTGCTCCGTCTGCCGCAGCGCCTCCTCGGCTTCCTTCCGTTCGGTCAGGTCGCGGGTGATCTTGGCGAACCCGACGAGCGCGCCGGCGTCGTCATGAATACGGTCGATCACGACGTGCGCCCAGAAGCGGGTTCCGTCCTTCCTCACGCGCCAGCCCTGGGCCTCGAATCGACCCTCCTCGCGCGCCGTCCGCACGGCGTGGCCGGGCAGATCTCTCGCGCGATCGTCTTCCGTATAGAAGCGGGAGAAGTGCTGCCCCAGGATCTCGGCCGCAGCGTACCCCTTGAAGCGCGCGGCGCCCGGGTTCCAGCTGCTGACCATCCCCTGCGGGTCCAGCATATAGATCGCGTAATCGGTGATCCCCTCGACAAGGAGCCGATATCGGCTCTCGTCTGAGTCCGCTGTCATGGATCCCCCGAACGCAAGGACGTCCCTCCGGTTCGGGACCGGGAACGGATCATGATCGCTCGGGTTCCGCGCTTTCGTCGCGTCACCCCTGCAACGTGACCTGGACCACGGCCGGACTCACGGTGCGTCGCCCTGTCCCTGCGGCTCGGACCTGCGGCCCTCCGGCGGTGTGGAGACTCTCGACCCGGTCCCTCCCGACCTTCTCCGGCCCCTCTGGCGCCTTCCCGCCCCTTGTCTGACCGAGGATCGTCCGGCGGCCGCCCCCGGGACCGCGCTCTGTCGGCGCGGAGGCGGCGAACCCGCCCCTGCGGCCGCCGTTGCGCTTGACTCGGCCCTTGAGTCGGGGCCTAGGTCGCAACGCTCTCGCGGGAGAGATCGGGGCCGTTCCGACGGCTCCGGAGCCGAAGGCGCAACCGCCCCGGAAACGCTCAGGCAAAAGGACCGCGGGGCGCACGGACGCTGGAAAGTCGCCCCCCTCGCGGGATTCACGGGCGCGCCGACGGAGCAAGCCTTGTCATCCCGGACGATGCGAAGCGTCGATCAGGGACGGGGCGGAATCTCTCAGGCTTCAGGACAGCGGGGGCGCGAGGACGGCGGAGCTTTCCGCCCCGGCACGCGACTCTGAAGGCCTGACATGACCGACGAAACCCTGAAGACCACCCCTCTCAACGCCGCGCACCGGGCGTTGGGCGCCCGCATGGTCGGCTTCGGCGGCTATGACATGCCGGTGCAGTACGAGGGCGTTCTGGCCGAGCACCGCTGGACCCGCGAGCACGCCGGTCTGTTCGACGTTTCGCACATGGGCCAGTGCAAGATCACCGGCCCGGACGCCATCGCCCAGTTCGAGCGCTTCGTGCCCGGCGACTACCAAATCCTCAAGGCCGGCAAGCAGAAGTACTCGCTGCTGCTGAACGCCGAGGGCGGGATCATGGACGACCTGATGGCCGGCAAGCCCGACCACGACGGCCTCTATGTCGTGGTCAACGCCGGCAACAAGGACGCCGACTTCGCCCACCTGAAGGCCAGCCTGGCCGGTGACACGACCCTGACCATCCTCGACGACCGCGCCCTGCTGGCGATCCAGGGGCCGGAGGCCGCGGAGGTCATGGCCGCCCACGAGCCGGTGCTGGCCGAGTTCGGCTTCATGGACTGCGCGCGGCTGATGCTGTTCGGGGTCGACTGCTACGTCTCGCGCTCGGGCTACACCGGCGAGGACGGCTACGAGATCTCGGTCCCGGCGGCCGAGGCGGAGCGGATCTGGAACGAGATCCTGAAGGACGTCCGGGTCAAGCCGATCGGCCTCGGCGCCCGCGACAGCCTGCGGCTGGAGGCCGGCCTGCCCCTGCACGGGCACGACATCGACGCCACGACCAGCCCGGTCGAGGCGGCGCTGACCTTCGCCCTGTCCAAGTCGCGCAAGGAGCGCGCCGACTTCCCGGGCGCCGAACGCGTGCTCCGGGAGCTGTCCGACGGTCCGGCCCGCGTCCGCGTGGGCCTGCACGTCAAGGAAGGCGCGCCCGCCCGCGAGGGCGCGGAGATCGCCGATGCGGACGGTAACGTCGTCGGCAAGGTCACCTCGGGCGGCCCCTCCCCGACCCTCGGCAGGAACATCGCCATGGGCTACGTCCCCCCGGCCCTCGCCGAGCTGGGCACGGAGCTGAAGGTCATCGTCCGCGGCAAGGCCGCGGCCGCCGAGGTGGTCGCCCTGCCCTTCGTCGCTTCCCGCTACTATCGCAAACCCAAGGCCGCCTGACGGCTTTCCGGAGAACTGAGATGCGCTTCACCAAGGATCACGAGTGGGTTCGCCTCGAGGGCGACGTCGCCACCGTCGGCATCAGCAAGCACGCCGCCGAGGCGCTCGGCGACGTGGTGTTCGTCGAGACGCCGGAGGCCGGCAAGTCGGTATCGAAGGGCGACAGCTTCGCCGTCGTCGAGAGCGTCAAGGCGGCCTCGGACGTCTACGCCCCGGTCTCGGGCGAGGTGGTCGAGGGCAACGCCGCCCTCGCCAATGCCCCGGAAACCGTCAACGCCGATCCCGAGGGCGAGGGCTGGTTCGCGAAGATCCGGGTGTCCGACGCCTCGCAGCTGGGCGAGCTGATGGATCGCGCCGCCTACGACCAGTACCTGACCACCCTCTAGACCCCTCGCACGGACCCTCCCCGCCATGCGCTACCTGCCGCTCACGCCCGACGACCGCTCCGCCATGCTGGCGGCGATCGGGGCCAAGTCGATCGACGACCTGTTCGTGGACGTGCCCGAGGCGGCGCGGCGGGAGGGCTTCGTCGACCTGCCCCGCGTGGCCGGCGAACTGGAGGTCGAGCGCGCGCTCGACGCCATGGCGGGGAAGAACGTCGCCGCCGGCTCGGTCCCCTTCTTCTGCGGCGCCGGAGCCTACAAGCACCACGTGCCGGCCACGGTCGACCACGTGATCCAGCGGTCGGAGTTCCTGACCAGCTACACGCCCTACCAGCCCGAGATCGCCCAGGGCACGCTGCAGTACCTGTACGAATTCCAGACCCAGGTCGCGAACCTGACCGGCATGCCGGTGGCCAACGCCAGCCTGTATGACGGCTCGACCGCCATGGCCGAGGGCGTGCTGATGGCCACCCGGGTGACCCGCCGCAACAAGGCCGTGATCTCGGGCGGGGTGCATCCGCACTATGTCGCCGCGACCGAGACCGTGGTCCACGCCGTGGGCGTCGAAACCCAGGTGCTGCCGGCGGCCGTCGATGCCGAGGCCGCCGTGATCGACCAGATCGGGCCGGACACCGCCTGCGTCGTGGTCCAGACCCCGAACGTGTTCGGCACGGCCACCGACGTGACGAAGATCGCGGAGGCGGCCCACGCCGCCGGGGCCCTGCTGATCGTCGTGGTCACCGAGGCGGTCTCGATGGGCCTGCTGAAGTCGCCGGGCGAGATGGGGGCCGACATCGTCGCCGCCGAGGGCCAGTCGATCGGCAACGCCCTGAACTTCGGCGGTCCCTACGTCGGCCTGTTCGCCTGCCGCGAAAAGCTGATCCGCCAGATGCCTGGGCGCCTGACCGGCGAAACGGTCGACGCCGACGGCAGGCGCGGCTTCGTCCTGACCCTGTCGACCCGCGAGCAGCACATCCGCCGCGACAAGGCGACCTCGAACATCTGCACCAACTCGGGCCTGTGCACCCTCGCCTTCACCATCCACCTGAGCCTGCTGGGCGAGACCGGCCTGCGCCGGCTGGCCCTGCTGAACCACGAGGCGGCGGTGAAGACCCGCGACGCCTTGGCGGCCCTGCCAGGCGTCGAGGTGTTGACGCCCCGCTTCTTCAACGAGTTCGCGGTGCGGCTCCCGAAGCCGGCGGCGGAAGTCGTCGAGCGGCTGGCGGAACAGCGCATCCTCGCGGGCGTGCCCTACGGCCGCCTCGCCCCGTCGGCGGGCATGGACGACGTCCTGCTGGTCGCCGCCACCGAAATCACCACGGACGCGGACATCGCGGCCCTGAAGTCCGCCCTGGCGGAGGTTCTGTAATGAGCACCATGAACACCGTCGGCCGGCCGACCACGCCCAACGCCGTGGATCACGACTACAAGCACCCGACCCTGACCGGCGGCCGGGGGCTGCTGCAGGACGAGCACCTGATCTTCGAGAGCGACGGCTGGGGCAAGACCGGCGTCGACCTGCCGGAGCCGAAGGGCGACGCCTCCGACCTGGGCGACCTCGTGCGGCGCGACCCGATCGGCCTGCCCGGCCTGTCGGAGCCCGAGGCCATGCGCCATTACGTGCGCCTGAGCCAGAAGAACCACGCCATCGACCTGGCCATCTATCCGCTGGGCTCGTGCACGATGAAGCACAACCCGCGCCTCAACGAGAAGATGGCCCGCCTGCCGGGCTTCTCGGACATCCACCCGCTGCAGCCGCAGTCGACGGTGCAGGGGGCGCTGGAGCTGATGGACCAGCTGGCGCACTGGCTGAAGACCCTGACCGGCATGCCGGCGGTGGCGCTGTCGCCCAAGGCCGGGGCCCATGGAGAGCTGTGCGGCCTGATGGCCATCCGCGCCGCCCACCGCGCCGCCGGTCACGGCCTGCGCTCGGACAAGCCCCGCAACAAGGTGCTGGTCCCGACCAGCGCCCACGGCACCAATCCGGCCACGGCGGCCTTCGTCGGCTACCAGGTGGTGGAGATCGCCCAGACCGACGACGGCCGCGTCGACATCGCGGACCTCGAGGCCAAGCTCGGCGATGACGTGGCGGCCATCATGGTCACCAACCCGAACACCTGCGGCCTGTTCGAACGCGACATCCTCGAGATCAGCCGCCTGACCCATGAGGCCGGGGCGTACTTCTACTGCGACGGCGCCAACTTCAACGCCATCGTCGGGCGGGTGCGGCCGGGCGACCTGGGCGTCGACGCCATGCACATCAACCTGCACAAGACCTTCTCGACGCCGCACGGCGGCGGCGGACCGGGCGCGGGTCCGGTCGTGCTGTCGGAGGCGCTCGCCCCGTTTGCGCCGGCTCCGTGGGTGGTGTCGGGCGAGGACGGCTTCCGGCTGGAGGAGTTCGCCGGGGGCGAGGCGGAACAGGCCTTCGGACGCCTCTGCGCCTTCCATGGCCAGATGGGCATGTACGTGCGGGCCCTCAGCTACATGATGAGCCACGGCTCGGACGGGCTGCGGCAGGTGGCCGAGGACGCGGTGCTGAACGCCAACTACATCAAGGCGCGGCTGCAGGACCTGATGAGCCCCGCCTTCCCCGAGGGGCCGTGCATGCACGAGGCCCTATTCGACGACGAATGGCTGAAGGGCACGGACGTGACCACGCTCGACTTCGCCAAGGCGATGATCGACGAGGGCTTCCACCCGATGACCATGTATTTCCCGCTGGTCGTGCACGGGGCGATGCTGATCGAGCCGACCGAGACGGAGTCGAAGCAGGAGCTGGATCGCTTCATCGAGGCGATGCGGGCGCTGGCCCAGGCGGCGAAGGCGGGCGACGTCGAACGCTTCAAGGGCGCGCCCTTCCACGCCCCGCTGCGCCGCCTCGACGAGACCCGCGCCGCCCGCCAGCCGGTCCTGCGCTGGACGGCGCCGGAAGGATCGAACATCGCCGCCGAATAGGCTTCGCATCTGCGAAGCACGGTGATGTGAACGCCGTTCGCCCCCAGAGGCGTATGCTCCGGTCTGCGTAGTCAGAACCAGGAACATGCGTTGGGAGGCGCATCGGTCATGATGTCACGCGTACAAAAAGGCCTCGTGGCCGGCCTTGTGGCCACGATCGCCGTATCGCTTCTCGAAGTCGCCAATCTGATGCTGGGGCCGTGGGCGGTGAGCTTCCCGCGGCTCCTCTCGGTGATGCTGCAGACCCCCGACGCCATGGCGGTGGGCTGGGCGGCCCACTTCCTCGTCGGAGCCGTGGTTCTCGGCCCGGCGTTCGGCGTTCTCTGCCCGCGGCTGCCGACGGACACGCCTGAGTCCAAGGGCATCCTGTTCGCCGTCGGAGCCTTCGTGCTGATGGGACTGACCGTCGCCCCGCTGGCCGGGGTCGGCATGTTCTTCATGCGGGCCGGCTTCGGCACCCTCGCCTGGATGATCGCCACGCACGCCGTCTACGGCATCGTGCTGGGCAACATCTATGCGCGGCTGGTCGAGCGGGAGCGGCGGCGGGGCCACGACTTGGTCCACGGCGCGCCGGCGCACTGAACGAAAAGGCCCCGCCGGCGGGCGCCGACGGGGCCTGATCGTTTCGACTGCGCGACCGCCTAGTTCAGGCGCGAGTCGAGCTGGGCGATGGCGGCGTCGAGCAGCGGATCGCGCTTCTGGCCCGCCAGACGGGCGCTGAGGATCTGTTCAGCCGCGCGGGCGGCGAGGTCGGCGGCGGCCGCCTTGACCTCGGCGGCGGCCTGGGCCTCCGCCTGGGCGATGCGGCGCTCGGCCAGCTGCTGGCGACGGGCCAGAGCCTCCTCCAGCTTCACCTTCGACTCTTCCTCGAGGCGACGGGCGTCGGCCTCGGCGGCCTTCAGCATCTCGGCGGCCTGGGCCTCGGCCTCGGCCTTCTCCTGACGGATCTGGGCCAGCAGGGCCTCGGCCTCGGCGCGCAGACGCGCGGCCTCGTCGAGCTCGGCCTGGATCTTGGCGGCCGCACCATCGAGTTGGGCGGCGATCATGCGCGGAACCTTCGCAAGCACAAGGATGGCGAGGAAGGTGACCAACCCGACCCCGACCCAGAACTCCGCGTTGCCGAAGCTCCAGAACTCACCGTGGAAGAAGGCGGGCATCAGACGGCTCCCTTGACGGCGGTGGTGATCTCGGCGGCCGCAGGGGCCTTGCCGGTCAGCTTCTCGACGATTGCGCTCGCCGTTTCGGCCGCGATAGCCGAGACGTTGTTCATGGCGCGGTCGCGGGTCTGGGCGATCGCGGCCTCAGCCTCGGAGATGCGGGCGTTGACCACGGCCTCTTCGGAGGCGGCGCGAGCGGCGGCCGCCTCGTTGACCCGCGCCTTGGCGGCGGCGGCGGTGGCGCGAGCCTCGGCCCGGGCGCGCTCGACGTCGGCCTTGGCGGCCTCGGCCTGGCCGGCGGCCTCGACCTGCACCTGGCGGGCGGACTCGACGGCGGCGGCGATGGTGCCGGCCCGCTCGTCACGGACGCCCCGCAGGCGCGGAAGGAAGACCTTCGACAGAAGGAGGTAGAGGATGCCGAAGATGATCAGCAGCCAGAAAATCTGGCCGGCCCACCACTGGAATTCGAATTGCGGAAGCCCCCCCGAGCTGTGGGCGGCCTCCGTCCCGGCCGTGTGCGCCACGTCGGTCTCGGCCGGATGCACCTCCTGGTCGCGGACGGCGGCGGCCGTCTGCGGGAGGATGTCCTGGGCGGGAGGGGCGTCGGTGCTTTGCGCGGCCATGGTCTGTCCGGTCTCGGAAAAGGCGACGGGCGGCGTCCGTTCCGCCAGGAACGCACGCCGCCCGCGGGATCGTCGGGCTTAGCTGAAGAGGATCAGCAGGCCGAGCACGAAGGCCAGAATGCCCAGCGCTTCGGTCAGGGCGAAGCCCAGAACCAGGTTGGTGAACTGACCGCCGGCGGCCGACGGGTTGCGCAGGGCGCCCTGCAGGAAGCCCGAGAAGATCGTGCCCACGCCGATGCCGGCGCCGATCATGCCGAGCGTGGCCAGGCCAGCGCCGATGTACTTAGCAGCTTCAGCTTCCATGATTTCCGTCCTTTAGAAGAAGCGAGTGAAGAGAGAGAGGGGTGAATGGTCAGTGGTGGTCGGCGTGGACTGCGTCATTCAGATAGACGCAGGTGAGCACGGCGAACACGAAGGCTTGCAGGAAAGCGACGAGGAACTCGAGGGCCGTCAGTGCGACGACGCCGCCGAACGCAAGGATGGCCGCCACATAGGCGAGATAGGCCACGCCGCCCGCGGCGGCGAGACCGCCCAGCGAGACGATGAAGCCGGCGAACACCTTCATGGCCACGTGGCCGCCGAGCATGTTGCCGAACAGTCGCAGCGACAGCGTCACGGGGCGCAGGAAGAAGGAGATCACTTCGATAGGGGTGACGAACAGGAGCATGTACCAAGGCACGCCCGAAGGGGCGAACAGCTTGAAGAAGCCCAGGCCCGACTTCACGAAGCCGACGATGATGACCAGGGCGAAGGTCATCACGGCGAAGGTCAGGGCGACGGCCAGCTGCGCCGTGGCGGTGAAAATCGTGAACATCCCCAGCATGTTCATCGCCAGCAGGAAGACGAACAGCGTGAAAACATAGGGGAAGAAGGCCCGGCCTTGAGGGCCGATGATGCCTACGGCGAGGTCGTCGATGAAGCCGAACATGCCCTCGCCGACGACCTGAAGCCGGCCCGGCACGACCTTCGGACTCGCGGTCACGATGGCGAAGAACAGGACGATCAGGGTCGCCGCGACCATCATGGCCACCGTGGAGTTGGTGATCGACAGGTCGACCAGCCCCAGAACCGGAACGTTGACCGGCGGGATGTCGACGACCTTGTCGACCTGGAACTGATGCATCGGGTCGGCCATGCCGCCTGATCTCCTGGTTCAAACTCGGGGCGCCGGTGGCGTCCGCTCAGCGATCTTCTTCTTCGTCCGCGTCCTCAGGAAGGTCGCGCGGGGGACCGAACTCCTGAAGCGCGCGGGCGCTCAACTTTTGGGCGGTGTGCACCGCCAGCCAGACGGAGACCCCGAAACCGAGCACGGTTCCGACGATCATCCCCCACGGCGCGGTGCGCGCGAACAGGTCCACGCACCAGCCGATCCCCAGCCCCACGAGCACGCCTCCCAGCAGTTCCGCCAGGAGACGATAGCCGTAGCCGACCGCCTTGCCGCCGTAATCCGGCGGCTCGGGCAGGGCCCGCGCCTCCAGATCGGATGCGCTCCTGTTGAGACGAGCGATCGCCTCTTCGCGCGATTCCGGTGGCAGGGACATGGCGGCCTCAGCGCCCCGACACGAATGCCGAGGGGGGTCTGAATTCGGCGCGGAACCTATAGGCGGGACCCCCGCAGGTCAAGGCGGCGTGATCCTGCGTTAGTTCGTTGAAAAATTGCACGATTGTTTCCCCTCATGGCGGGCGTGGCGAACGGTCGCTGCCGCAGGCGCCGGGATTCGCGCAGGAAGGTTCGTCCTCCGGCGGTTGTCCGTCGCAGGGGCGGGGAGGGAGCGGGGCGCCGGGGCTTCGCCCGGTCTGTGCAGTTTGGGTGACCGTATTCGGCGCAAGCGGGCGCACCGCGTAGTCGTTTTTCGTTCGCCCCGGCCGACTGGCGGCCCTGTTCGGGCCTTGAAGGCTCGCCGGTCTCGCCTTGCGGCGTCGCCCCCTCCACCACACTTCGCGTGGTCCCCTCCCCTGCGGGGGAGGAATGAAAGGGGTCAGCGGCCGCCCTGGAGGCAGCGACGACCGGCGTAGAGGCCGTTGAGGTAGAACCAGCGGTTCTGCACGGCGAGCGCTTCCGCCTGGCGGCGGTCGCGCTCCTCGCGGGTCAGGGCGTCGGCGCCCGCGAAGAGCAGCCCGGCGCCGGGGATGAGCATGGCGGCGCCCGCTTTCGCGATCTCCCCGAGCCCGCCGCCCGAAGGCGTGCCGCCCATGGTGGCGCTGAGCTGGGCCGCCTCGTCGGCGATCTGGCGACAGGTGAGGCGTTCGTCCGCCGTTCGGATCACAGGAGCCGGCTGCCCGCCCGTCGCTTCCGCGGCGGGACGATCCGGGGCGTCGGCCTCCTGGGCCAGGGCGGGGCCGGCGGCGAGGGCCAGGGTCGCGGCGGCGGCGGCGGCCAGGGTCGGGCGTGTCATGTCGGTCGAACTCCACTCCGCCCCCCGACGGGGACAGAACGGCGTGCGGCCGCAGGGGTTGCCGGATCAGGCGCGGACGGCGCGGGTCGCCTCGACGCCGAGGGCCTGCAGGGCGGCGGCGGCGATGTGGGAGGCGTTCAGGCCCGCCGCCTCGTACTGGGCGAAGGGTGCGTCCTGGTCCTGGAAGACGTCGGGCAGGTGCAGGGTGCGGATCTTCAGCCCGGCGTCGAGCGCCCCCTTCTCCGCCAGCAGCTGCAGCACAAAGGCGCCGAAGCCGCCCATGGCCCCCTCCTCCACCGTGATCAGGGCCTCGTGCTCGCGCGCGAGCCGCAGGATCAGATCCGCGTCCAGCGGCTTGGCGAAGCGGGCGTCGGCGACGGTGGCCGAGACGCCGCGGGCGGCCAGCGCCTCGGCCGCCTTGAGCGACTCCTGCAGGCGCGTGCCCAGCGACAGGATGGCGACCGCCGTGCCCTCGCGGACGATGCGGCCCCTGCCGATCTCCAGCGGGGCGGCGAGTTCGGGAATCTCCACGCCGACGCCGTCGCCGCGCGGATAACGGAAGGCCGAGGGGCGGTCGTCGATCTCGAGCGAGGTGGCGATCATGGCCGCCAGTTCGGCCTCGTCGGCGGCGGCCATCAGCACCATGCCCGGCAGGGCCCCCATGTAGCCGATGTCGAAGGAGCCGGCGTGGGTCGAGCCGTCGGCGCCCACGAGGCCGGCTCGGTCCATGGCGAAGCGCACCGGCAGCGACTGGATGGCCACGTCGTGCACGACCTGGTCGTAGCCGCGCTGGAGGAAGGTCGAGTAAATGGCGCAGACCGGCTTCATCCCGTCGGCGGCGAGGCCGGCGGCGAAGGTGACGGCGTGCTGCTCGGCGATGCCGACGTCGTAGGTGCGGTCAGGGAAGGCCTGGCCGAACAGGTCGAGGCCGGTGCCCGAGGGCATGGCCGCGGTGATGGCGACGATCGACGGGTCCAGGTTCGCCCGCTTGATCAGCTCGGTCCCGAACACCTTGGTGTAGCTGGGCGCGTTGGAGGCCGGCTTCGACTGCTTGCCGGAGACGACGTCGAACTTGACCACCGCGTGCAGCTTGTCGGCGCTGCTTTCCGCCGGGGCGTAGCCCTTGCCCTTCTGGGTGACGACGTGGACCAGCACCGGACGGTCGGTGATGGCCGCGGCGTTCTTCAGGATGGGCACCAGATTGTCCATGTCGTGCCCGTCGATCGGCCCGACGTAGTAGAAGCCCAGCTCCTCGAAGAAGGTGCCGCCGGTGACCATGCCGCGGGCGTATTCCTCGGCCTTCTTCGCCGCCTGCTTGAACGGGCGGGGCAGGTGTTCGGCGAACTTCTTGCCGATCTTGCGCATGCCCCGGTAGGTCCCGCCGGAGACGAGGCCGGCGAGATAGGCGCTCATGCCGCCGACCGGCGGGGCGATCGACATGTCGTTGTCGTTGAGCACCACCATGAGCTGGCCGCGCGTCGCCTCGACGGCGTTGTTCATCGCCTCATAGGCCATGCCGGCGGACATGGAGCCGTCGCCGATGACGGCCACGACGCGGTTGGTTCCGCCCTTCTGGTCGCGGGCGGCGGCGAAGCCGAGGGCGGCCGAGATCGAGGTCGAGGCGTGGGCGGCGCCGAACGGGTCGTATTCGCTCTCCGACCGCTTGGTGAAGCCGGACAGGCCGCCGCCCTGGCGCAGGGTGCGGATGCGGTCGCGCCGGCCGGTCAGGATCTTGTGCGGGTAGCACTGGTGGCCGACGTCCCAGATCAGGATGTCCTTCGGCGTCTCGAAGACGTGGTGCAGGGCCACCGTCAGCTCGACCACGCCCAGCCCGGCGCCGAGGTGGCCGCCGGTGACGGAGACGGCGTCGATGGTCTCGGCCCGGACCTCGTCGGCCAGCTGCTTCAGCCGCGGGATGTCGAATCCGCGCATGTCGGCGGGCAGCTTGACCTGGTCGAGGAGCGGGGTGTCGGGCATCGGGGTAACTTGGACTGCGCCCGGGACGGGCGAAACGATGAGGCTATCCCATGAACGCCTAGCACGGCGAACGCCAGTGAGGGATTCCTGAGCAGTTCGTGAACGTCGCACCGGGCGCAGGCGATCCGGGGCCGGACCGTGGCGGCCCGGAGGGACGGAGCGGGATCACGACCTGCGCTGCAGGACGTAGTCGACGCTGGCCTTGAGGATGTCGGCGTCGGGGCCGAAGGCGTCGAGGTGCGACCGCGCCTGGTCGGCGAGGTGGCCGACGCGGCGGCGGGCGGCGTCGACCCCGAGCAGGGTGACGAAGTTGGTCTTGCCCTGGGCGTGATCCTTGCGAGCCGCCTTGCCGAGGATGTCCTCGTCGCCCTCGACGTCGAGCAGGTCGTCGACGATCTGGTAGGCGAGGCCGATGTCGTGGGCGAAGCTGGTCAGGGCCTGGCGCTCGGACTCGCGGGCCCGGGCCACGATCAGCGGGATCTCGAAGGCGTAGGTGAACAGGGCCCCGGTCTTGAGCCGCTGCATGCGGGCGACGCCGCCGAGGTCGTCGCGCACGCCCAGCAGGTCGATCATCTGGCCGCCGGCCATGCCGCGGGCGCCCGAGGCCATCGACAGCCGCGCGGCGAGCTCGCAGCGCACCGCCGGGTCGTCGTGGGTGTCGGGATGCAGGACGATGTCGAAGGCGGCGGTCTGCAGGGCGTCGCCGGCGAGGATGGCGGTGGCCTCGTCATAGGCGCGGTGCAGCGTCGGCCGGCCGCGGCGGACGTCGTCGTCGTCCATCGCCGGCAGGTCGTCGTGGACGAGGCTGTAGGCGTGGACGCATTCGAGGGCGCAGGCGGCGCGCAGCACCGGGCGCTCCTCGATATCGAACAGACGGGCCGCCTCGAGGGCGAAGAAGGGCCGCAGCCGTTTGCCGGGGCCGAGGGCCGCATAGCGCATGGCCTCGGTCAGCCGCGATTCCGGCCCGTCGGCGCGGGGCAGCAGCTCGTCCAGGGCCACGGTGACGAGGTCGGCGACCTCGGCCACCCGGTCGATGACGCCCTGCTCCGGCGAGTTGGCGGCGAGGACGGTCAGAACAGCCTCCCGCCCACCGGCACGTCGCGATCGACGCCGACGAGGACGACCTTGCCGTTCGCATCGGGGAAGCCGAGCGTCAGGACCTCGGAAATGAAGGGCCCGATCTGGCGCGGCGGGAAGTTGACCACGGCGGCGACCTTGCGGCCCTGCAACTGCTCGAGGGTGTAGTGCTCGGTGATCTGGGCCGAGGACTTCTTCACGCCGACGTCGGGGCCGAAGTCGATGGTCAGCCGGAACGCCGGCTTGCGCGCCTCGGGGAAGGGCTCGGCCTTGACCACCTCGCCGACGCGGATGTCGACCTTGAGGAAGTCGTCGAAGGCGATGCGTTCGGCGGGCGGACCGGACATCACTCGAACGCGGCCGGCTCGGCGCCGCGCGGCTGGCCGTCGGGACCGACGACGATCTTCTCGACGCGCAGCTGGGCGGCCTTCAGGCGGGCCTCGCAATGGGCCTTGAGGCGCGCGCCCTCCTCGTAGAGCGCGATGGACTCCTCGAGCGGCGCCTGGCCGGATTCGAGTTTCTGGACGATCTGTTCGAGGCGCTGCAGGGCGTCCTCGAAGCTGAGGTCGGCGGGAATGGCGGGAGCGTCGGTCATCGCGGGGACCCTAGAGGGGGCCGTTCGCCGTCTCAAGCGGCTCCATGGTCCGCGCGCCGGCCCTTCGGCCTGCCTGAGCGGCTCAGCGCTTCTCGTAGCGGCGCTGCGACCAGTATTTGTAGCCCTGGTTGTGGACCAGCTTCCAGCCGTCGGCCTTCAAACGGCGGCCGACCATGTGGTTGAAGTAGCCGTGGGCGAGGACGAGGACGTCCTGCCCCGCCTCGGCGCGGGCGATCAGGGCCTGGGCGGCCTGTTCGGCGCGGATCTCGGCCTGGGCGCGGGTCTCCTGGCCCTCGTGGTGGTTGAAGGCGTGCCACCAGATGCGGGCCACGGCGCCCCAGTATTTGGGCGGAAGCTTGAACCACGACGGGAAGTGCGGCGGCGGCAGCGGGGCCTCGATGAACAGGGCGTCGGACATCACCTCCTTGCCGGCGGCGACGGCGGCGGCGGTCTCCTGGGCGCGCTGGCGGGTGGAGGCGTAGATGGCCCCGGCGCCCTCGGCGGTGGCGACCAGCTCGGGCGGGGGCGTCTGGCCGGCGCGCAGGCCGCCGACCTCGTAGCGCGCCCACCAGTCGCGATACTGGTCCGAGGTGAGCAGGCATTTGCGCGACAGGGCCGGCTCGCCATGCCGCGCCAGGATGATGGCGCCGGGGCGCACGGCGACAAGGGCCGTGGAGCGGGGCGCGGGGGTCGGGAGCGACGAATCCGGAGGGGGTTCACGGGCGGGGGCTGACATGCGCGACAGGTCGGAAAGTCCCATGCGATCCGACCCTTCGTCCTCCCCCAAAGCCTGGACCGGGGCGACCGCCGGGCGGCCGGACCCCGTCAGGTGGTAGCCGCCCGCGGGCGAGGTGACAACCTCGTCGGCGCGGGCGGTCGGCGGGGGCGTGTGGACGGACCGGCTCACGCGGCGAGACTAGGCCCGCGAGAAGCTCTTGTCGCGCCCGGATCGAGGCGCTAGGCGCCGGTGATGACCGACGCCGTGATCCGCCCCGCCGAAGCCGCCGACGCCGCCGCCCTCGCCGAGGTGGGCCGGCAGACCTTCATCGACACCTTCGTCGACGGATTCGCCATCCCCTACCCGGCCGACGACCTGGCGGCGTTTCTCGACGCCAGCTTCAATGCGGAGACCATCGGCGCCAAGCTCAGGGAGCCCGGCGCCGCCTGGTGGGTGGCGGAGAAGGACGGCCGGCTGCTGGCCTTCGCCAACACCGGGCCCAACACCCTGCCCCACCCGGAGGCGCGCCCCAGCCATGCGGAGCTGCGGCGGCTTTACGTCTCGAAGCCGGCCCAGGGACTCGGCCTGGGCACGCGGCTGCTGGAGACGGCGCTGGCATGGATGGAGGCGCACACCGACGGGCCGCTGTGGATCGGCGTGTGGAGCGGCAACCTGAAGGCGCAGAAGCTGTATGCGGCCTACGGCTTCGAAAAGGCTGGCGAGTACCAGTATCCCGTCGGCCGGTGGATGGACGACGAGTTCATCCTGCGGCGCGGCTGAGGCGGAACCCCGGGCCGGCGGCCGGGTTCGGTCGCCATGCGCGACGTTCGGATCGGCACCTCGGGCTGGGCCTACAGGGACTGGAACGGGCCCTTCTATCCGGAGGAGGTGAAGGCGGCCGCGCGGCTGGAATATATCTCGCGCCGCTTCCGGACGCTGGAGATCAACGCCAGCTTCTACCGCATGCCGACCGACAAGGCCGTGGCGGGCTGGCGGGAACAGACGCCGGACGACTTCCTGTTCGCCTGGAAGGCCTCGCGGTTCATCACCCACAACAAGAAGCTGAAGGATCCGGAGGAGCCGCTGGCCTATATGTTCCAGCGGATCGCCGGGCTGAAGGACAAGATCGGGCCGATCCTGTTCCAGCTGCCGCCGAACCTGCACCGCAACGACGAACGGCTGGACGGCTTCCTCGACGCCCTGCCCGAAGGCCGCCGATACAGCATCGAGTTCCGCCACCCGGACTGGTACGCCGACGCGGTGCTGGAGATGCTGCGGCGGCGGAACGTGGCCCTGTGCCTGTCGGACCACCATCACGCGCCCGCGCCGTGGGAGGCGACGGCGGACTTCATCTACCTGCGCGGCCACGGCCCCGGCGGGCGCTACCACGGCCGCTATGGCGAGGCCGCGCTGAAGGACTGGGCCAGGGCGATCCGCCGGTGGCGCGAGGACCGCGACGTCTTCGTCTATTTCGACAACGACATCAAAAGCGCCGCGCCGCAGGATGCGGATCAGCTGATTGGGCTGTTGCGGAAGGCCTGATAGGGTCGGCGCATGCTCCTCCCCTTCTTCACCGCCCTGCGCGACGCCAAGGTGCCCGTGTCGATGAAGGAATGGCTTCATCTGATGGAGGCGATGGACCGCGGGGTGGCTGGCGGCCGGGTGGAGGACTTCTATCACCTGTCGCGGGCGGTGCTGGTCAAGGACGAGAAGCACTACGACCGGTTCGACCAGGTGTTCGGCAAGGTGTTCGCTGGGGTCGAGACCGTCGGCGCAGGCGAGGAGCTGACCACTGACATCCCGGAAGACTGGCTGCGGCTGCTGACCGAGAAATATCTGACCGACGAGGAGAAGGCGCAGATCGAGGCGCTGGGCGGGTTCGAGAAGCTTATGGAGACGCTGAAGCAGCGTCTGGAGGAGCAGAAGGGCCGCCACGAGGGCGGCGCCAAGTGGATCGGCACCGGCGGGACCAGCCCGTTCGGCCACGGCGGCTACAATCCCGAGGGGGTGCGCATCGGCGGGCCCGGACGGCACGGCCGGGCGGTCAAGGTGTGGGAGAAGCGCGAGTACCGGAACCTCGACGACAGCGTCGAACTGGGCACGCGCAACATCAAGGTGGCGCTGCGCCGGCTGAGGCGGTTCGCGCGGCAGGGGGCCGCCGACGAGCTGGACATGGACGCCACCATCGACGGCACGGCGCGCCAGGGCTGGCTGGACATCCACATGCGGCCCGAGCGGCGCAACACCATCAAGGTGCTGCTGTTCCTCGACATCGGCGGCTCGATGGATGCACATGTGAAGATGTGCGAGGAGCTGTTCTCGGCCGCCCGGACCGAGTTCAGGCACCTGGAATTCTTCTACTTCCACAACTGCCTCTACGAGGGCGTGTGGAAGGACAACCGTCGCCGGCACACGGAAAAGATTCCCACCTGGGACCTGCTGCACAAGTACCCCGCGGACTGGCGGGCGATCTTCGTCGGCGACGCGACCATGAGCCCCTACGAGGTGACCATGCCGGGCGGCTCGGTCGAGCACTGGAACGAGGAGGCCGGCGCGGTCTGGCTGAAGCGGGCGACGCAGCAGTGGGACCGGGTGGCGTGGCTGAATCCGTCGCCGGAGCGGTACTGGAGCTATTCGCCCTCGGTGGGCCTGATCCGGGAATTGGTCGACGAGCGGATGTATCCGCTGACCCTGGAGGGACTGGAACGGGCGATGCGGGCGCTCGCCAAATGAGTTAGGCTGGGCGCCCGCACAGGAGGACGCCCATGCTCGCCGTCGTCATCGCCGCCCTGCTGCAGCAGACCTCGCCGGCCGCCGCGGACCAGGTGGTGTGGTCCGAGCCCCAGGCCGCGGCCCCCGTCGTCGCGGAAGTCGCGCCGCCGCCGATTCCGGATTCAGCGCGAACGGATCCCTACGGGTACGAGCGGGCCCAGTGCAGCCCGCTGATCCGCAGCTCCGATGAGACGCTGGAGGCGTGTCAGGCGCGGGTGCGAACGGTGCTGGCCGCCCATCTCGGCGACGCCCTGCCGGCCGGGCTGGCTCCGGCGCCGGCGACCGAGGCCTGCCGGCCGGAAGCGGAGGGCGATCGCTACGGCCTCCAATGCGGCGCGCCTTCGCGCAGCGGCCCCGCGTCGGCCGTGCTGGACGAACGCATCTGCGAAACCCGCCCGCGCGCCCGGCCGGGCGGCGGGGTGGCCTGGGAGGAGCAATGCCGCCCCGCCAGCCGTCGCGACGAACGCGACCAGGGCCTGACCATCCGCTGGGGCGAGCGGGACTGACCGGACACGCCGCCCGCCGGACCGGCGAGCGGCGCCCGGCCTGAACGACGAAGATCAGTGGCGCTTGTCGTCGCGCAGGGCGTCCTTCACGCCGCCGACGGCGTTCTGGACCTTGCCCTCGACCTGGTCGGCCTTGCCTTCGGTCTTCATCTTCTCGTCGCCGGTGATGTCGCCGGCGGTTTCCTTGATCTTGCCGCCCATGTGTTTGGCGGAACCTTCGACGCGATCATGATCGGGCATGTGGGCCTCCTTCTGTCGGCGCGGCCGGTATGACAGCGCTTCGAGGGGCCAACGGGTCGCGGGCCCGGCCCGTTCCGGGAAGGGTTCAGGCGGTATGCCGCAGCCATGCCGCCACCGCCCAGGCGTGGGCGTCGTGGCGAAGCTCCTGCAGGGCGTCGCGGGGAGACAGCCAGACCAGCTCATGGTCGGCCTCGACCTTGGCCCCGGCGTCCAGCGACAGCCGCTCTGCGATCCAGAAACCGCCGACGTTGTTGAGCGGCTGACCGTCCGAACGACGGAAATACTGGCCCGCCTCCGCGATCCGGGCGACCGGCCGCACGGTCATGCCGGTCTCCTCGAGGAACTCCCTGACAAGGGCCTGCTGCTCGGTTTCGTCGCCGTCGAGGGCCCCGCCGGGCAGGTCGAAGTAGCTGCGCTCGCCCCGGTCCACCCGCACGCAGGCCAGCCGCGCCTCGTGGACGACCAGCCCGAAGGCCGTCGGCCGGTCAGGGTAATCCAGCCCCGCCTCGGGCGTCCCGAACTGAAGCCGCGGCCGCATCAGAGATCGAAGGCGAGCCGCGCCCGCACACCCCTGTGCGACGGGTCGAATTCGACCGCCGAGCGCAGGCCCGCCGCCATGGCCGAGACGATCTTGCCGCCGAGCCCGGTGCCCTTGGGTTTTCCGTCGCCCATTCCCGGGCCGTCGTCCTCGACCGTCAGAAGCGCGCGCCCGGCGCCGTCCGCCTTGAGGATGACGCGGATCTCGCCGGGCTGATCGGGGGCGTAGGCGTACTTGGCCGCATTGGTGACCAGCTCGGTGACGACGACGCCAAGCGACACCGCCTGGTCCGGAGACACCCGCATGGGGGCGGCTTCGAGAACGATTCTCGGGGAGCTCCCGTCCGGACCTAGCGACTTGGAGAGTTCGTCGATCAAGCCCTCCAGATACTCGTCCAGCGCCACGGAGGCCATGTCGCCGGAGGTGTAGAGGCGGCGGTGAACGTGGGCCACCGCCTCGATGCGGGCCTGGGACTCGCGCAGGGCGGCGCGGGCGCCCTCGTCGGTCAGGTGGCGCAGCTGCAGCGACATGAAGCTGGAGACCAGCTGCAGCGAGTTGCCGACGCGGTGGTTGACCTCGCGCAGCATGGCCTCGGCCCGGTCGCGGGCGAGGCGGATCTGCTCCTGGGCCTCCTCGTGCGCGCGCCGAAGGCGGCGGGCCTGCAGCGCATGCTCGACCGCATTGCGCAACAGGGCGGTGAAGTCTTCGGAGACGTCCTTGATCACGTAGTCCGCCGCCCCGGCCCGCAGGGCGGCCACCGCGATCCGCCCCTCCTGGGCGCCGGTGACGTAGACCACCGGCGGCGGGTCCGGCAGGGCGATGATGTCGGGCAGCACTTCGAGCCCGTCGCGCCCCGGCATGTAGTGGTCGAGCGCGACGACGTCGAAGGCGGCGGACGACACCGTCAGCATCTCAAGGCCCGCGTCCCCGTCGGGGGCGCAGGTGACGGCGTAGCCGTGGCGGCCCAGCTCCTTCTCGACCAGCCGCGACAGTCCGCGGTCGTCGTCGATGTAGAGCAGGCGAATGACCTCCCCCGCCGCCTTCACTCGATCTCCGGAGCCTGCATCACCGACAGGAAAAGCCCAAGCTGGCGAATGGCTCCCGCAAAGCTTTCGTAATCCACCGGTTTGGTGATGTAGACGTTGCAGCCCAGGTCGTAGCAGCGCTGGATCTCGAGCTTGTCGTCGGTGGTGGTCAGGACCACGACGGGAGCGCGATGCAGGCGCTCGTCATTCTTGACGCGGGCGAGGATGTCCGTGCCCGACATGTCCGGCAGGTTGAGGTCGAGCAGGACGAGCAGCGGCCCGTTCTGGCGCACCTCCTCGCTGAACAGGAAGTCGAGCGCGGCCCCGCCCTCGGCGAAGTGGACGATCTCGTTGGCGATGTTCGCGCGCCGGATGTTCTTCTCGATGAGCTTGGCGTGACCCAGGTCGTCCTCGACCATCACAATCTTGACGGCAGCGCTCATGTGAAATCTCCGGCGTCGGCAAGGCTCAGGCGTTTGGGAAATTTCAGGATGAATGTCGAGCCCCGACCCAGTTCCGACTCGACCGAGATCTCGCCCCCGAGGCGACGCACGCTGTTGCGCACGAAGGCCAGGCCGAGTCCTTCGCCGGGGCGGTCCTGGCGGCCGGACCGGCGGAACAGCTCGAAGATGCGCTCGTGGTCGCGGTCGGAGATGCCGCGGCCGTTGTCGGCGATGCGGTAGACGACCCGCCCGCCCTCCTCCTGGCCGGAGACCACGATGCGGCCCGGCCGCGCGGGGTCGAGGTACTTGACCGCGTTGTCGACCAGGTTGCCGAAGACCTGCTCGACGGACAGCCGGTCGCTCTCCAGCCACGGCAAGGGCTCCACGATAATCTCCGCAGACGCCGCCTCGGTCTGGTGGCGCACGCTGGCGGCGATGCCCTCGACCATGCGGGTCATGTCCAGGCTTTCGATCACGAGGGCGCGGCGTCCCTCGCGCGACAGTCGCAGGATGGCGTTGATCAGCCGGTCCATCTTCTCGGTCGAGGCGCGGATGAAGCCGATGGCCTCCGGCACGTCATCCCGCACGGCGACGACGGCGTCGGGGTCGAGGGTTTTGGGCGCGCGCTGCTGGATGGCGGCGACCTGCCGGTCGAGCACCTTGTTGGCCTGCTCAAGTTCCGAAGTGTAGCCCATGACGTTGACCAGCGGCGCCCGCAGGTCGTGGCTGACGATGTAGGCGAAGCGCTGGATCTCCTCATTGGCCCGGGTCAGATCGGCCGTGCGGTCCCGGACCTTCGTCTCGAGGCTGGCGTTGAGGGCCGCCACCGCGTCGCGCGCCTGCTGCACCTCGAGCAGGTAGCGGCGGATCAGCCAGGCGCTGGCGCCGGCCAGCACGATGATCAGGACGGCGCCCAGCGCATTGGCGATCACCGTCACCGCCCCCGCCCACTCCGACTGACGGGTGCGGAACTGCAGGCGCGTGACCTGGATCTCGTCGATGGCCTCGATCTCCACGCGGATGAGATCCATCATCGCCTTGCCGCGGCCGCTGCGGACCTCGGCGACCGCCTCGCCGATGCGCCCGGTGCGGGCGAGACCGACGGTGTGGTCCATCAGGGCGAGGCGCTCGTCCGACAGTTCGCGCACCCGCGCCACCCGCGGCGCGAGATCGGAGTCATCCGAGGTCAGGCGGGAGAGCTCGGCGAAGAGATCGGGAAGTTCGCGCCGGGCCTCGTCATGGACGGCCAGATAGTCCAGTCGCCCGGTAAGCATGAAGCCCCGCTGGCCGGTCTCGGCGTCGACCATCCGGGTCAGCAGCTGGCGCGACAGGAAGCGGACCTGCTGGGCCTGCTCCACCGTGTCGTTGAAGTCGGCGGTGCGCCGGATCATCACGAAGACGGCGACGTTGATGGCCAGCAGCAGCACGATGGCCGTCGCGAGCAGGCCGGCCACGCGGCGTCCCAGCGTCGGCGTCCTCACGAAACGCCCGAAGGCGTGCAGGGTGTGGCGCCAGGCCGGATACATCGGGCGCGAGCATTAGCGGAGCGATCTCGCCTGTCCAGTCGCGTCCCGGGAGAAACTCCCGCCCCTGCGCGGATTCAGGGTAAAGAATGCCGACGTCGATGGTTGGGGGAGGATCAGGCGGATGGTCTGGTGGTGGTGGATCGCGCCGGCGGTCGTCGCCCTGCTGGGGCTGGCGCTGCTGCTGAAGGGGCTGGCGGCGCTGTTCCGGGGACGGTTCGTGGGCGGCCTGCTGGGCGGCGGCGCGGGCGCGGCCCTCGTCGCGGCCGCAGCCATCGCCGCCCTGCTGGCCCTCGACATCCAGACCTACGCCCGCCTGACCTACGAGCGGCCGGTGGCGACCGTGGAGATCCGGCAGCTGGGTCCGCAGTATTTCGAAGCGACGGTGACCCAGCCGGATCGCGGGGAGAATGCGCCCGCCGCCGCCAACCTGTATCCGCTGCACGGGGACGAGTGGCGCATCGAGGCCCAGGTGCTGAAGTGGAAGCCGTGGGCCAACGTGCTGGGGCTGGACTCGCAGTACCGGCTGGATCGCCTGTCCGGCCGTTACCGGCTGATCGAGCAGGAGATCAACGCCGAGCGCAGCGTGCATCCGCTGTCCGGCGGCGATGCGGGCCCGGACTGGCTGCCGTGGCGGCTGGACGCCTGGGAGCTGGCGCGCCGCCACCGGCGGTACGTCGACGCCGTGGACACCCTGTACGGCGGGGCGGCCTACATGCCCATGGCCGACGGCGCCCGCTACGAGGTTTGGATCACCCAGTCCGGCCTGATCGCGCGGCCGGCGAACGATGCGGCGCGGGAGGCCTCGGCGGGCGGCTGGACGACGGCGAACTAGCGTTCCCTCCCCCGTCCGCCGCGGAGGCGGAGAGGCGACGTCAGACGCTGCCGATGGTCCGCAGCCGGGCCTTGGGGTGGACCTCGTTCTGGCTCATCACCACCGTCTGGCCGCGGAAGCGTTCGATGATCGAGCGGACGTAGGGCCGGATCTGCGGGCCGGTGAGCAGGACGGCGGTCTCGCCGGCCATGGCGGCCCGCTCGAACACGTCGCGGACGGCGCGGATGAAGTCCTGCAGCTTCGAGGGGGCCATGGCCAGCTGGCGGTCCTCGCCCTGGCCGACGAGGCTGTCGGCGAAGGCCTGCTCCCACTCCGGCGACAGGGTGACGATCGGCAAGGCCCCGTCGTCGCCCTTGTGCTGCCAGCACAGCTGACGGGCCAGGCGGGCGCGAACGTGCTCGACCAGGGTGGTGACCGAGGAGGTGTGCGGCGCGGCCTCGGCGAGGCCCTCGAGGATGGCGGGGAGGTCGCGGATGGAGACCTTCTCGCGCAGCAGGGACTGGAGGACGCGCTGCAGGGTGGTGACGGTGACCACGGTCGGGATCAGCTCGTCGACCAGCTTCTTCTCTTCCGGACCAAGCTCCTTCAGCAGCTTCTGCACCTCGGCGTAGGAGAGCAGGTCGGCCATGTTCTCCTTGAGGATCTCGGTCAGGTGGGTGGTCAGCACCGTCGAGGGATCGACGATGGTGTAGCCGCGGAAGGTCGCCTCCTCGCGCAGGCTCTCGTCGATCCAGGTGGCGGGCAGGCCGAAGGCGGGCTCGCGGGTGTGCTCGCCGGGCAGTTCGACCTGACGGCCCGCGGGGTCCATGGCCATCAGGCAGCCGAGGCGGACCTCGCCCTGCCCGGCCTCCATCTCCTTGATGCGGATGGCGTAGCCCTGGGTGCCGAGGCGCATGTTGTCGAGGATGCGCACGGACGGCATGACGAAGCCGTACTCCTGGGCCAGGGAGCGGCGCAGGGCGCGGACCTGGTCGGTCAGGCGGCGGCCCTCGAGGTCGTTGATCAGGGACAGCAGGGAGTAGCCCAGCTCGATCTTGACCTCGTCGATGGAGAGGGCCGTGCCGATCGGCTCCTCCACGTCCTCCTTCGGGCCGGCGACCACGGCCTCCGGATCGACCGGCTTCGGCTTGAGCCGCTCCCGACCGAGCTTCCAGGCCATGAAGCCGGCGCCGATGGCGAGGGCGGCGAAGGGCAGCAGCGGCATGCCGGGGATCAGGCCGATCAGGCCGGCCGCGCCGGAGACCACGCCGAGGCTCACCGGGTTGGTGGCCAGCTGGCTGACGAGGGCCTTGTCGGCGGAGCCCTCGACGCCTGCCTTGGAGACGAGGAAGCCGGCGGCGATCGAGACGATCAGGGCGGGCACCTGGGTGACCAGACCGTCGCCGACGGTGAGCAGCACATAGGTGTTGGCGGCCTCGCCAGCGGGAAGGCTGTGCTGGATGACGCCGATGAGGATGCCGCCGAGGGCGTTGATGAAGGTGATGATGAGGCCCGCCACGGCGTCGCCGCGAACGAACTTGGAGGCGCCGTCCATGGCCCCGAAGAAGGTCGATTCCTGCTCCAGCTCCTTGCGGCGCAGCTTGGCCGTGTCCTCGTCGATCAGACCGGCGGACAGGTCGGCGTCGATCGCCATCTGCTTGCCCGGCATGGAGTCGAGGGTGAAGCGCGCCGACACCTCCGCGATCCGGGTGGAGCCCTTGGTGATGACCACGAAGTTCACCACCAGCAGGATGGCGAAGATGATGATGCCGATGATGAAGCTGCCGCCCATCATCAGGGCGCCGAAGGCCTGGATCACCTGGCCGGCGGCGTCGTGGCCCTCGTGCCCGTGCGACAGGATCAACCGGGTCGAGGCGAGGTTCAGGCCCAGCCGGTAGAGGGTGGCGACCAGCAGCACCGTCGGGAAGATGGCGAAGTCCAGCGGCCGCTTCATCAGCAGGGCGGTCATCAGGATCAGCACCGAGCCGATGATCGAGATGGCCAGCAGCAGATCCAGCAACATGCTGGGGACCGGCACGATCAGCAGCATGATGATGCCGATGACGCCGAGCGCCATCAGCACCTCGCCCCGCAACAGCCAGCCGCGCATGTCGAGCGCGGTCGGGCGGGCCATGCCGTCCTTCATCAGCGGGGCGTCAGCCATGACCGAGCGCTCGCAGGGCCAGACGGACCGCCTCGGCGATCACGGCGTCATTGGCCGACGCCGAAGACGACGGGGTCGCGTGATAGTAGGCGGCGATCACCACGGGGTCGCCCGAGGGCGGGACGGCCAGGCCGATGTCGTTGGTCGGCCCGTACCCGCCGGTGCCGGTCTTGTGCGCTACGGTCCACCCCGCGGGTACGCCCGCCTTAATGCGGCCCGCGCCGGTGGGCGAGTCGATCATCCAGCGAAGCAGACGATCGCGGCTGTCATCGGCGAGCGGCGTGTCGTCGTTGACGAACAGCCGCTGCATGTTGGCGACGGACTGCGCCGGCAGGATGGTGTCCTTGTCGCCGTCCTCGCGGTTCATTTCCGGCTCGAGGCGGTCGACCGTGGTGCTCTCGTCCCCGATCGACCGGTACCAGTCGCGCCATGCGGCGAGGCCGCCGTACTCCCGGATGAGGATGTTGGCGGCGGGGTTGTCGCTGACCTCGACCACCGCCTTGCACAGGGCTTCGATGGACAGGGTGGAGCCGATGGCGGGTTCCGTGACCGGCGCATGGCTGACCATGTCGGCGGCGACGACGGACACCTCGCGCGCGAGGCTCTCCTCGCCGCGCTGGACCCGTTCGAGGGTGGCGGCGGCGAGGTACATCTTGAAGGTGGAGCAGTAGACGAACCGCTCCTGCGCCCGCCAGCCGACGCTGCGCCCGCCCGCGGTGTCGAGGGCGACGAAGCCGAGGCGACCGCCATTGCGGGCCTCGAGGGACGACAGGTCGATCGGCGTCATGGCGACGGCCGGCCGCGCCGGCTGTTCGCCGGGCGCGGCGTCCGGCGACCGGGCCGAACAGGCCGGAGCGGCGAAGGCGGCGAGGCCGGCGAGGACGCTTCTGCGGTCCATCGGAAAGGCCACGGTCAGGCCGCGTAGCCGGAGGCGGCGACGCCGCTCTGGGGGGCGGGGATGGCCGTGCCCTCGTCGGCGTATTCGTTCAGCTTGTTGCGCAGGGTGCGGATCGAGATCCCGAGGATGTTGGCGGCGTGGGTGCGGTTGCCCAGGCAGTGCGACAGGGTGTCGAGGATCAGGGTCTTCTCCATCTGGGCCACGGTCTGGCCGACGAAGGCGCGCGACACGGCGTCGGCGGTGGAGGCGGCGCGGGCGGCCACGCCGACGTCGGAGGCGGCGCCGTGTCCGCCGGCGTTGAGCGGCTGGCCGTCGGGCAGGCGGATGGCGTCGACGTCGATCTCCGGCCCGGTCGCCAGCAGCACCGCCCGGTGCATGGCGTTCTCCAGCTCGCGGACGTTGCCGTTCCAGCGGTGGGACTGCAGGGCGCGGCGGGCGTCGGCGGAGATCTGGCGGACCGGAACGCCGTTGGCGGCGGCGTACTTCTTCACGAAATGATCGGCGAGCACGGCGATGTCGCCCGGCCGCTCGCGCAGGGCGGGCAGCCGCAGGTTCACGACGTTGAGGCGGTAGAGCAGGTCCTCGCGGAAGGTCCCCTCGGCGACCGACTTGGCCAGGTCCCGGTTCGAGGTAGCGATGATGCGGATGTCGACCGGCACGGGCTTGGAGCCGCCGACGCGGTCGATCACCCTTTCCTGGATGGCGCGCAGCAGCTTGGCCTGCAGGCGGACGTCCATCTCGGAGATTTCGTCCAGCAGCAGGGTGCCGCCGTGGGCCTCCTCGAACTTGCCGATGCGGCGGGCCAGGGCGCCGGTGAAGGCCCCCTTCTCGTGACCGAACAGCTCGGACTCGAGCAGGTTGTCCGGGATGGCGGCGCAGTTGACGCTGATGAACGGCCGGTCGGCGCGCCTGGAGCCGGCGTGCAGGTAGCGGGCCATGACCTCCTTGCCGACGCCGCTTTCGCCGGTGATCAGGATCGAGGCTTCGGAGCGGGCCACCTGGTCGGCGAGGGCGATGACGGCTCTCATCGCCGGGTCGGCCGAGATCATCGGCCGCTCGTCGTCCGCCACCGCCGACAGGACGGCGGCGATCAGGTCGGCCTCCGGCGGCAGGGGGATGAACTCCTTGGCCCCGGCGCGGATGGCGTCGGCCGCGTCGCGGGCGTCGGCGTCGACGCCGCAGGCGACCACCGGCACATGAATGCGCTCGGCTTCGTTGGCGGCGATCAGGGCGGCGATGTCGACGCGGTAGTCGACCATCAGCAGATCGGCGCCCTGCCCCCGCCGCAGCTGTTCCGTGGCCTGGTCGCCGCGCTCGACGTGCTGGACCTTGGCGCCGTGCGCCATGGCCATCTTCACCGCCGTCGCCAGCTGTCCGCTGAGCCTGCCAACCACCAGAAGCCGCATGGGTCTTCTCCTCTAATCTCTACGCGCGCGTCGCCGTCTTCGCTCAGGCGCCGCTGTCCTCGGTCTTGATGATTTCCGTCATGGTCACGCCGAGGCGGTCCTCGACCACGACGACCTCGCCGCGCGCGACGAGGCGGTTGTTTACGAAGATGTCGATGGCCTCGCCGACCTTGCGGTCCAGCTCCAGCACCGAACCGCGGTTCAGCTTGAGAAGCTGCGCCACCGACATGTGGGCCTTGCCGAGGACGGCCGAGATGTTCACCGGCACATCGAAGACCGGCGCCAGGTCGTGGGCGGTCTTCTCGCCGTGATCCTCGACCGCGGGCGCGCCGGCGGCGTCGGGAAATTCCTCGAGGGCGATAGTGTCGGACGCCATTACGGCCTCCCTTCCGTCAGGGTTTCAGCATGACCCGCCTCGGCGGCGAGGGCCGACTTCAGGGCCTCGGCCATCCGCGCGAAGGCGGCCTCGGGGTCGAACTCGGCGCGCCCGTCGGACCACTCGAGGCGGAAGGACGCCGCCGGCAGGTCCGGTTCGTCCCGAAAGGCGACCAGACCCGAGAAGCCGGCGTCGGCGCACAGGGCCTCGACGCGGGCGCGAACCGCGTCGTCCAGGCCGCTGGCCCGGACGACCAGCCGCGGCGAGGCGTCGACCTCGTGGCCGAGGGCCTCCAGCGCCGCCTGCAGCGGGCCGCGCGGGAAACGATCGAGGGCCGCCGCGGCGACCACGCGCGCCGCCGTCAGGGCCAGTTCCGCCGACTGCTCGCGATGAGTCTGGGCCACCTGGGCGAGGGCCGGCGCCGATTGGGCGACCGCCTGGGCGATGACGGAAAGCGCCTCGGCCTGAAGGCTTTCGGCCTCCGCCAGCGCCTGCCGCCGGGCGTCCGCCCGCGCCTCGGCGACGAGCGCCTCGACCTCGGCCGGCGAGAAGGCGCGCTTGGTCGGCTGCCAGGCGGACGGCTGGACGACGACGCCGGCGGCG
>MGLK01000008.1:44345-61874 GCA_001794825.1 Caulobacterales bacterium RIFCSPHIGHO2_01_FULL_70_19
GACCTGGACCATGGCCATCTGGGCCTGATCGACGTCCTTCAGGCGGACCGGCCCCATGCTCTCCATGTCCTCGCGCATGATCTTGGCGGCCCGTTCGGACATGTTGGAAAAGAACAGCTCGCGCAGGCTCTCCGAAGCACCCTTGAGCGCAAGCGCCAGCTGGTCCTTCTCGACTGCGCGCAGGAGGGTCTGGATGCCGCCGGGGTCGAGCTTGGCGAGGTCCTCGAAGACGAACATCAGGGCGCGGATGCGCTCGGCCGCCTCGCGGTTGCGCTCCTCGAGCGCGCCGATGAAGCGCGCCTCGGTCTGACGATCGAAGCTGTTGAAGATGTCCGCCATCAGCTCGTGGCTGTCGCGCTTGGAGGTGCGCGCCAGGTTCGACATGAACTCGGTGCGCAGGGTCTGCTCGATCTTGTCGAGAATCTCGCGCTGCACCGGCTCCATGCGCAGCATGCGCTGGACGCATTCGAGGGCGAAGTCCTCGGGCAGGGCGGTGAGCACCCGGGCGGCGTGGTCCGGCTTGATCTTCGACAGCACCACCGCGACGGTCTGCGGGTATTCGTTCTTCAGGTAGTTGGCGAGCACGGCCTCGTTCACGTTGCCGAGCTTGTCCCACATGGTCCGGCCGGCCGGGCCTCGGATCTCCTCCATCAGCGCGTCGACGCGGTCCGGCGGCATGAAGGCGGTCAGCAGGCGCTGGGTCTGCTCGTAGCTGCCCATGACCGCGCCCGAGCCGCTCATGCCCGAGACGAACTCGACCAGCAGCTCCTCGACCACCTGGGAGCTGACGGTGCCCAGCGACGCCATCGCCTGGGAGATCTCCTTGATCTCGTCCTCGTCGAGGCCCTGCCAGAGGCGGGTGTGGTCCTCCCCCAGCGACAGCAGGATGACCGCGGCTTTCTCCGGGCCCGTCAGCTTCCGCACGTCGTCGACGGCGGGCTTCTTGCTGATCATCCGGGCGGCGGCCATCAGCCTTCATGCACCCAGCTGCGGAGGATCGAGGTCGACTCCTCCGGATGCTTCTCCACGAAGTCGGCCACCTTCTTGACCGAGGAGGCCTTCACCTGACCCTCGATCCGGGCGATGTCGAGCCGCTGCTCCATGTCGGATGGACCGGACAGCTGGGGCGTCGCGCCGCCGACGATGGTGGTCTGCAGCGAGGTCACCGCCGGTCCGCCGGCGCCGGCCAGCTGAAGCGGGGCGGAGCCCCCGCCCGAGGCCGTCTTCAGCAGCGGCCGAAGCACGAAGAAGATCAGCAGCACGCCGGTGACCAGCAGCACCAGCAGCTCTATGCCGCGCATCAGGTCGTTCTTGGTGAAGTCGAACAGCGACGAGCCCGCCTCCGTCCCGCCGGAGGGCAGGGCCTCGCGGCTGAAGCGGACGTTCTGCACCTCGATGCGGTCGCCGCGCTCCTCGTCGATCCCGACCGCGGCGGCGACGAGGGCGCGGATCTGGGCGATCTCCTCCTCCGAGCGCGGCGCATAGGTCGGCTCTCCCTCGCCGTTCGCCGGCGGGGTCCAGCGGCCGTCGACGGCGACCGACACGGCCAGCTTCTTGATCTCGCCAGCCTCGCGAATGGTGGTCGTGGTGGTGTTCGAGATCTCGTAGTTGGTGGTCTCTGTGGTCTGGGTGTCGCGCGAGCCCAGCGGGGCGCCCCCCGGCGCCTCGCCGCCGGGAATGTTGTTCGCGGCCGTGGCGCCGCCGTCCGCCATGGCGGTCGTGTCCTGGCTTTCGGAACCGTTGGTCGACATCGAGCGGACCACCTGGCCGTCGGGGTCGAAGCGCTGCTCCTGGGTCGTGGAGCGGCTGTGGTCGATCTCGGCGGTGACCTGCACCCGGGCGGCGCCGACGCCGACGACGCCCTCGACGATGTCCTTGATGCGGGCCTGCAGCTGGGCCTCGGTCTGGCCGCGAGCCTCCTCGGCCGAGGCGGCCGAGAAGCCGGCGTCGTCCGAGCCGGCCGCCAGGGTGCGGTTGGAGGTGTCGGTGAGCGTGACCTTCTCGGGCTTCAGGTTCGGCACCGAGGAGGCGACGACGTTGCGGATCGCCTGGACCTGGGTTCCGGTCAGCTGGCCGCCGGTGACGCCGACCACCACCGAGGCGGTCGGGGCGGCGGCCTGGGCCTGGAACAGCTGGCGCTCGGGCAGGGCGATCATCACCCGCGCCGAGGAGATGCCGCGCATGGTCTGGATGGTGCGGGCCAGCTCGCCCTCCAGCGCCCGCTTGGCGTTGAGGTTCTGCTGGAATTCGGTCTGGCCCAGCACCGACTGGTTGTCGAAGATCTCGTAGCCGACGCTGCCCGACGTCACGATGCCCTTGCCGGCGACCAGCATGCGGGCCTCGCCGACCTCGTCGCGGCTGACGAAGATGGTCGAGCCGTCGCCCTTCGAACTGTATTTGATGCCGGCGGAATCGAGCGCGGCGGTGACCTCCGAGGCCTCGCGCAGGTCGAGGTTGGAGTACAGCAGGGCGTCCGGCGCCTGGCCGATGCGCAGCATCAGGGCGACCAGCACCGCCGCGACCCCGGCGGCGACGCCCAGCACCACGGTCAGTCGACCGATCCCGAACCTCTGCAACGCCGCCGTGAAGCCGCCCACGCGTCCCCGCCCCGATACTCGCGGGTACTGAAAGAAGGCCCGCTAGGCAGAAACTGCCGCCCGTGTGGTAAACGGGCCGTTAAGGGGGGCGTCAGCGGCGACGCCGGCCCTGCATGACGAAGCCGATGACCCGGGCCGCAGCTTCGAAATGCTCGCGCGGGATGGTCTCGTCGACGTCGACGGCGGCGTAGAGGGCGCGGGCGAGCGGCACGTTCTCGACGATCGGCACGGCGTGCTCGCGCGCCACCTCGCGGATGCGCAGGGCCAGGGCGTCGACGCCCTTGGCCACGCAGACGGGGGCGGCGTCGCCCTGGTCCGGCTCGTAGCGCAGCGCGACGGAATAGTGGGTCGGGTTGGTGACGACGACCGTGGCCTTGGGCACGTTCTGCATCATCCGCTGGCGGCTGCGCTGGGCGCGGATCTGCTTGAGCCGGGCCTTAACGTGCGGATCGCCCTCGGACTGCTTGTAGTCCTCCTTGAGCTCCTCCTTGGTCATCTTCATGCGCTGGGCGAAGCGGTAGCGCTGCCAGAGATAGTCGGCCCCCGCCGTGAAGCCGAGAAAGACGATCGCCGACCCCAGCAGGGCGACGGCGAGATCGCGGGCCAGCGGCAGGATGGCGGCCGGATGCATGGCGGCCAGGTTCTCGAGCTCGCGGGCGTGGGGCTTGAGCACCAGCCAGCAGATCACCCCGACGGCGGCCAGCTTGAGGAAGGTCTTCACGAACTGGACGAGGCCGTCCGGGCCGAAGATGCGCTTGAAGCCCGCCAGGGGGTTCACCCGCGACCAGTCGGGCTTGAGCTTCGAGGCGGTGAACAGCAGGCCGGACTGGGCCAGGTTGCCGCCGGCCCCGCCGAGGATGGTGGCCAGCATCACGGCGCCGAGGAACGGCGCCACCGCCCACAGGGCCCGGGCGCCGATCTCGACCCCGGCCCCGGCGTCGAGCCCGCCCGTCAGGGTATGCGGCGCGGCGATGAAGGGCAGCAGCTGCTCGGCGATGGAGGTGGCGAAGACGCCGCCGGCGACCAGGATGACGGCGGCGGCGCCGAGCAGGCTGAGGGCGGAGGCGACGTCGGGCGACTTGGGGACGTCGCCCTTCTTGCGCGCCTCCGCAAGTTTTCGCGGGGTGGCCTCTTCTGTCTTCGACTCGGGATCGGCGCCTTCAGCCACCGGCTCCTCCGACGAAGACGTTGGCCACGGCGCGGTAGCGGTCGATGAACACCGTCCCGACCACCCCGAGGCTGAGGGCGAACACCGACAGGCCGAGGATGATGCTGAGCGGCGCGGCGGCGAAGAAGACCTGGAACTGCGGCATGACCCGCGCCACGAGGCCCGAGGCGAGGTTGAAGATCAGGCCGAAGACCAGCACCGGCGCGGCCAGCTGGATGCCCAGCAGGAAGGCGTCGTTGACGGTGTCGACGGCCAGGGAGACGAAATCGCCGGTCACCAGCGGCCGGGCCGGCGAGATCAGGTCGTAGGAGCCCACCAGGCCGGCGATGAACAGGTGGTGGGTGTTGGTGGCGAAGATGAGCGTCGTGCCCAGCAGCATCAGGAAGGCCGACAGGGTCGTGCCGGGCTGGGCCTGCAGCGGGTTGGCGGTCTGGGCGAAGCTGAGCGCCGTCTGCAGCGACACCGCCTCGCCGGCGGTCGACAGGGCGGTCATGAAGGCGCGCAGGATGGCGCCGATGCCGAGGCCGACGAGCACCTCGCGGATGATCCAGCCGGCCATGCCGCCCAGCGTCGCGGGCAGCCCCGGCAGCGAGCCGGCGACGACCGGCCAGAGGGCGAGGCTGATCACCAGGGCGAGCGACAGGCGGATGCGCGGCGGCACATAGCTCTCGCCGACGCCGGGCAGCATCAGCAGCACGGCCCCGATGCGGCCGAAGATCAGCGCCCCCTGCCAGACCTGATCGGCTGTCGCGTAGGGCTCCACCGGCTCACATGCCGGCGATGCGGGCGGCGATGGACTGCATGAAGCCGCCGAGCAGGGCGCCCATCAGCGGCAGAAACAGGAGCAGGGAGATGAAGATGGCGATGATCTTCGGGGCGAAGATCAGGGTCTGCTCCTGGATCTGCGTCAGCGCCTGGAACAGGCCGATGGCGACGCCGACGACCAGCCCGACGACCAGCACGGGCAGGCACAGCTGGATGGTCAGCCACAGGGCGTCGCGCCCCACGTCCAGAACTTCCGCGCCGTTCATCGCTACTCGCACTCCCGGGATACCGGGCAAGAAATGCCGGGAGCGTGGTTAACGGGGCGTTAGCGATGTCGGCGCGGTTTACTCCCGCCGGAGGATGGACAAGGCTCACGGCCTCGCCGGATGGAGTCTCCCATGCGCCTGATCCTCGCCGCCGCCCTGTCGCTCGCCCTCGCCGGCCCGGCCCTCGCCCAGGCCGCCGGGCCCGAGCGGACCATGATGGCGACGGTCGAGGCGGAGCACGGACGGCACGTCGACCTGCTGGAGCGGCTGGTCAACCAGAACAGCGGCACGCTGAACGCGGCGGGCGTGCGCGCCGTCGGCGAGATGGTGCGGCAGGAGCTGGAGCCTCTGGGCTTCGAGGTGCGCTGGATCGACATGGGCGAGACCGGCCGGGCCGGGCATCTGGTCGCCGCCCACGCCGGACCGGGCCGCAACGTGCTGCTGATCGGCCACCTCGACACGGTGTTCGAGACGGACAGCCCCTTCCAGCGGTTCGCTCGCGAGGGCGACCGCGCCACCGGGCCCGGCATCGGCGACGACAAGGGCGGCGTGGTGGTGATCGTCGCGGCCCTGCGGGCGATGCAGGCGGCGGGAACCCTCGGCGACGCCAACGTCACCGTCGTCCTGACCGGCGACGAGGAACGGCCTGGATCGCCGCTGGAGATCGCCCGGCGCGACCTGGTCGAAGCCGGACGCGCCGCCGACTACGCCCTGGAGTTCGAGAACCTGGCGGTCGAGGACGGGCGGGACTTCGGCACCGTGGCCCGGCGCAGTTCGTCCAGCTGGACGCTGACCACCACCGGCCGGACGGGGCACTCCAGCGGCGTCTTCAACGATGCGCTCGGCTACGGCGCCATCTATGAGATGGCCCGCATTCTCGACGCCTTCCGCCGCGAGCTGCCCGAGCCGAACCTGACCTACAACGTCGGGGTGTTGGCCGGCGGCACGCCGGCCGCGATCGACGAAGCCGGCTTCCGCGTCACCGCCTCGGGCAAGACCAATATCGTCGCGGAGACCGCGGTCGCCCGGGGCGATCTGCGCACCCTGACGCCGGAGCAGGACGCGCGGGTGCGCGCCCGGATGGCCGCGATCGTCGCCGAGCACCTGCCCCGCACGGACGCCGAACTGGTGTTCGCGGAGGACGGCTATCCCCCGATGGCCCCGAGCGAGGGAAGCCGCGCGCTGCTGGCCCGGCTGAACGCGGTGAACCGCGATCTCGGTCTGCCGGAGATGGCGGAATACGATCCGGCGCGGCGCGGGGCGGCGGACAGCGGCTTCGTCGCCGCGGACGTGCCGACCCTCGCCGGTCTGGGCGTGGCCGGCGGCGGGGCTCACGCCGAGGGGGAATGGGTCGACCTGAACAGCCTGGTGCGGCAGTCGCAGCGCGCGGCTGTGCTGATCAGCCGCCTCAGTCTCGGAACGGAGTGAGGCGCCGGGGCTGGAACTTCCGCGCCCGACGCGGTCTAAGGCGGGCATGACCGACGCACCCGTCTCCCAGGCCGAAGCCGAGGCCGCCGTCCGCACCCTGATCCGCTGGGCCGGGGACGACCCCGACCGGGAAGGCGTGCTCGACACGCCCGCGCGGGTGGCGCGCAGCTACCGCGAACTGTTCGCCGGCTACGCCAGCGATCCGCGGGAGTATCTGGAGCGCACCTTCGAGGAAGTCGGCGGCTACGACGAGCTGGTGGTGCTGAAGGACATCCGCTTCGTCAGCTTCTGCGAGCATCACATGCTGCCGGTGGTCGGCCGCGCCCACGTCGGCTACCTGCCGACCGATCGGGTCGTGGGCATCTCCAAGCTGGCGCGGGTGGTGCACGGCTTCGCCCGCCGACTGCAGATCCAGGAGAAGATGACCTCCGAGATCGCCACCGCCATCCACGAGGTGCTGCGGCCGCAGGGCGTCGGGGTGGTGATCGAGGCCGAACACAGCTGCATGACGCTGCGGGGGGTCAACACCGCGGGCGCGAGCCTGTCGACCAGCTGCCTGATGGGCGTGATCCGCGACGACCCGCGCACCCGCGAGGAGTTCCTGCGGCTGGTCCGGGGCTGATCACGACTACGGCCGCGGCTCCGGTCGAAGTCGGCCGATCCGTCCGAGGTGCGTGAGCGCGAAGCCGCCGGGGTGCTTCAGACCATAGCCGAGCGCACGGTCGAAACCGACGTGGGCCAGCCAGATCGCGGCGACTCCGGCGAGGGCCCAGTGCCCTGTCGCCAGCCCCGCGCCGCCGAGAGCGAGGGGGCCGATCGTCGAGTGCAGGAGGTTGTAGAGCGCCGCCCCGAGGCGGGGTCCGGCCAGGTATCCGAGCAGACTGAGGTCGGGCGCGAAAAAGAGGAGCGCGAAGACGGGCCATCCGAGGCCCGTCCGGGAGTAGGCCCAGACCGCGGCCGCGAACAGCGCCAGACCCTCGAACCGCAACCACACCCGGGGTTCGCCCGAGACCATCCCTGATGTGGTGAACGAATCCATCTCCGCCTCCCTCCTGCAGCGGCGAGCTCCTCGCACGCGCGGCTTCCTCGCGCCAGCGGCGGTCCCCGACGGCGCCCTCGCGGCCCGGTCCTTGCGGAATTCGCCTCCGAGGAGGCTTTTGCCATGGCCTGGACCGCGATTTCGACCCGGAATGAGACACCGCCCATCGTGCGCGGCGGCTGGCTGGATGCGCTGCGTTTCATTGTGGCCGGGCTGATCATCCTTCATCACTTCCAGGGCGCGGGCCCGCTGGCGCTGGCCGAGCACGTCCACCCGGTGTTCGAGCGGGGCGGCTTCCTGCTGACGAACTTCTTCCTGATCGACAGCGGCTATGTGCTGATGCGGGTCTACGGCGCCTCCGTGGCGGGGGGCCGGATGTCGGCGGGAGACTTCTTCCTCAAGCGCTATCTGCGGGTCGTGCCGGCGCACCTGATGATGGGGCTGGCGCTGGTGGTCCTCGTGGTCGGCGGCGGCATGCTGGGGTTCGCGCCGCGCGCGCCGGAATGGTTCCGCTGGGACCAGCTGGGCGCGCAACTGACCCTGACCCAGGCGTACGGCGTCCCCGGCGGCTACGGCTGGAACGCGCCCAGCTGGTCGATCTCGGCCCTGATCGGTTGCTACCTGGCCTTCCCGTGGCTGCTGCGCGGGCTGACCAGGCTGGGGCCGTGGAGCACGCTGGGCCTCGGAGTCGGCCTCTATCTGCTGGCGAACCAGCTGACCTGGTCCCTGCTCGGCTATCCTGTCTACCAGATGCCGCTCGGCTTCGGCTTCTTCCGCGCCCTGCCGCTGTTCTTCCTCGGCATGGCGCTGGCGTGGTTCGCCCAGAAGGTCTGGATCGCGCCCCGGCTGGCGGGCTGGGCCGGCGTCGGCGCGGCCCTGCTGCTGGCCTTCGTACAGTATTTCGACAAGCACGCCCTCGTCTCCCTGGCCTGCATCTCGATCATCATCCTCGCGGCCGGCGCCGTACCGACGCCGCGGCCGTCGAAATGGGTGGAGAAGGCGGCGCAGGTCAGCTTCTCCATGTTCATCACCAACGAGGTCGTGCGCATCGCCTGGTTCGGCGTGGCCAACGTCGCCATCGCCCGGCTCGCCCTGCCCGTGGCGGCGCAATGGGCGATCTGGACGGCCGGGGTGATCGCGGCCTTCCTGTTCGCCTGGCTGTTCCACGTCGCCGTCGACCAGCCGATCCAGAACCGGATCCGGGCCTGGATGAAGAGCCGGCGCGCGCGCAAGGCCACGATTCTCCAGCCGGTGGTTTCACTGGAGGGCTGAGGTCAGTCGCCGCTGTTCAGGTGCAGGATGTTGCCGTCCGGATCCCTGAACCAGGCCGCGCGGAAATCGCCGAAGCGGTGGACGCCGTCGGCGAAGCTCGCACCTTTCATGTCATAGCGCTCGAAGGCCACCCCCTTGCGCCGCAGGTCGGCGACGAGGCTCTCGAGCGCCTCGCCGACGCCCCAGACGACGGCGTTGGCCTGGTTGGTCCCGGCGAACTCCGAGGGATAGACGCACAGGCGGGTCGCGCCCGTGCGAAAGACCATCGGCCCGTCGCCGCCCGCCCCGACGGGCTCGAGCCCGAGCGTCTCCGCATAGAAGCGTCGGGCCCGCTCCATATCGCGAACGGCGACGATGGCGGACGCGTCGTGGTCCTTCAGCATGGCGGCCTCCGTGGTTCCGGGAGGAGCGCCGGGCCGCGGGTCCGGTTCCCGACTCAGCCGGCGCAGGCGCTGGCGGCTCCGGCCTCGATCCGGCCGGCCTTCATGACCAGGCGCGGCGTGCGCAGGGGCGCCAGGCTTTCGGTCGGGTCGCCCTCGACCGCGACCAGATCGGCCCAGGCGCGCGGGCGGAAAACGCCCAGGCCGTCGTCGCCGAGCATGCGGCCCGCCTCCCAGGTGGCGCTCTGCAACGCCTCGGCCGGGCTCATCCCGGATTCGACATAGGCGTCCAGCACGCCGAGCGCGGAGGCGCCCCGGCCCCGCTCGTAGGGGCCATAGGCGTCGGAACCGGCGGCGATCCGGACGCCCAGCCGGCGGGCGCGGCGTATCCGGTCGCGGCTCTCCTCGAGGTGACGCTCGACCTCCTCGCGCGGCGGCTGTCGCGGCCAGCCGGCCGTGATCTCGAGCGCCCGCTCAAGCGAGACGTCGGTGGGCACCAGCCAGACGCCCTTCTCGGCCATCAGGCGCAGGGTGTCGTCCGAGATCTGATAGGCGTGCTCGATCGAGGTCACGCCCGCCTCGACCGCCTCGCGCACCGCCGGATCGCCGGTGGCGTGGGCGGCGACGGGAATCCGGTGGCGCTTCGCCTCGGCGACGATGGCGGCCATCTCCTCCGGGGACAGGCGGGTGCGCTGGGGCGTCGCCTCGGCGTAGATCTTGATCACCTCGGCGCCGCGGGCGATGGCCTCGCGCACCGCCGCGCGGGCGTCGTCGACCCCGTTGACGATGCGGTATTCGGCGGCGACGAGATGGTGCGGATCGTGGGGTTGCGGCTCCAGCTGACCGCCGGCCGGCGCCAGGCCGGGGCCGGAACCGTAGATGCGCGGGCCGGGCACCGAGCCGGCGCGGATTCCCTGCTCCAGCATCAGGTCGAGGAAGCGCCCCGAATTGCCGAGATCGCGCACGCTGGTGAAGCCGGCCTCCAGGTACTCGCGCGAGCGGCGGGCGGCGGCGAGACTGCGCACCACGTCGCCCTGGATGGCCTGGTCGCGGGCGGCGACGATCGAAAGGTTCTCGGAGAAGCCTTCCTCGAGCAGCAGGTGGGTGTGGCCGTCGATAAGCCCCGGGATCACCGAGCAGCGCGACAGGTCGACCACGGTCGCTCCCTCGGGCGCGGCGAGGCCCTGCCCGACCTCGGCGACCCGGCTGCCGCGGATCAGGATGTCGCGCGGCCCGACCATCCGGCCCGCCTCGGCGTCGAACAGGTTTCCAGCCCGGACGAGGGTGACGGGCTGAGGCGCCGGCTGGGCCGCGGCGACGGCGGGAACGGCGGCGGCGAGCAGGGCGGCCGCGCAGGCGGCGAGCGAGAGGCGGGTCATGGAGGCTCCGGTGTTGCGGCAGGAAGAGGCCGCGCCGCCGGGCGCCGGATGCGCGCCGCCAGATGAAATCGCCGTAAGCTTTGCGACGGCGGCCGAGCGGACGTAGAACCGGGCGGTGACCCGCCTCTCCCCTGCTCCCGATCCCGCCGCCCTGCGCCGCTCGGCCGACGCCGGCGACGGAGCGGCCGCGCACCGGCTGGCGGTGCTGACCGCCATGGGGCTGGGCGTGGCCCAGGACTGGGACGCGGCGCTGGAGCTGCTCCGGCAGGCGGCGGCCCTGGGTTTCGCGCCGGCGGTCGAGGAGCTGGCCCTGCTCGGCGATTCGGACGGGCGGGTCGACATGGAGGCCTGGCTGACGGCCCCGCCGCCGCGGGCGCTGCCGGCGGGCGGGCCGGCGATCCTGACGATCGGGAGCTTCCTGCCGGCGGCGGTATGCGATCGCCTGTGCCGCCGGGCCGAGGCGGTGATCTCGCCGGCGCTGGTCTATGATCCGCGCACCGGCGAGGGCCGCCGCGAGGCGGTGCGGAACAACGACGCGGCGCGCTTCGAGCTGCCCGAGATGGATGTCGTCCTGGCGGTGGTGCGGGAACGGATCGCCAGGGCCGCGGGCCTGCCGGTCGCCGGGCTCGAGTGGACCCAGGTGCTGCGCTACGCCATCGGCCAACGCTTCGACTGGCACGTCGACTGGCTGGATCCCGCCAATCCGGCCTACGCCGAGGACCTGCGGCGGCGCGGCCAGCGTATCGCCACCTGCCTGGTCTACCTGAACGACGACTACGAGGGCGGCGAGACGGCGTTCGAGGCGGGCGGCCTGCGCTGGCGCGGCCGCAAGGGCGACGCCCTGCTGTGGGCCAACACCCTGCCCGACGGGACGGTCGACCGGCGCACGCGCCACGCCGGCCTGCCGCCGACGCGGGGCGAGAAGCGGGTGCTGTCGCAGTGGCTCAGGGGCCGCGCGCCGCAGCCCTGACGGACGCCGTCAGATCGGCATCCGCATGATCTCCTGGTAGGCCTGGATCACCTGGTCGCGGACGGCCATGACCGTCTCCAGCGAGGCCTCGGCCGAGGAGACGGCGGTGACCACGTCGATCAGACTTCCCTGCCCCTGCACGGCGGAGGCCATCTGCGTCTCGGCCGCGCGCGAGGCGGCGGTCATGTCGCCCATGACGTTGGTCAGCAGATCGGCGAAGCCCGACTCCGCCGCGGGCGCGGCGGGGGCGGTCGGCAGGGCGCCGCCCTGGACCGCTGCGTAGGCCTTGGCCGCCAGCAAGGGGTTCATGGCTCAGCCTCTACTTCTTGAGCAGGTCGAGGGTGCGCATCTCCATCGACCGCGCCGTCTCGATGACGTTGAGATTGGCCTCGTAGGCGCGCTGGGCCTCGCGCATGTCCATGGCCTCGACGAGGGTGTCGACGTTGGGGCGCAGCACGTAGCCCTCGGCGTTGGCGGCCGGGTGGGACGGGTCGTACTCGGACCGGAAGTCGCGCTGGTCGGGGCGGACCTCGGCCAGCGTCACGCCGGTGACGCCGTCGATCTCGCGCGCCTGGAAGACCGGTATCTGGCGGCGGTACGGCTCGCCCCCGGCGACCTGCGCCGTCGACTGCGCATTGGCGATGTTCTCGGCGATGATCCGCATGCGCGACTGCTGCGCCTTGAGGGCGCTGGCGGCCACGGCCATGGCGTTGTTCCGGGGCGGGACGGGATCGGGCATCGGCTACTCCCCTGCGCTCAACGGCCCGGGGGGCGGGCGGCCATGCGCAGCATCTGCATGGACTTCTGGTAGAAGCCGATGGCCGCGTCGTAGGCCATGCGGCTCTCGGCCATCTTCAGCATCTGCTCCTCGACCACCACCGCGTTGCCGTCGAGGGTTGTCTCGGAGTCCGGCGCGGCGACCGCATCGAAACGGGCAGGCTGTCCAGCCGGCGCGATGTGCATGGCGCTGGTCCGCGCCATCCGGACCCCGCCTCCCTCGCGCAGGGCGGCGGCGAAGTCCGTCGGCAGCTGCAGGTCGCGGCTGACGTAGCCGGGGGTGTCGGAGTTGGCGACGTTCTGGGCGATCACCCGCTGGCGCTCGTCGAGCCACGTCAGGCGGCCCTTGATCTGGCTGAGCAGCGGCAGGTCGGCGAAGCCCAAGGCGTCTTCCCCTGATCGGGCGGAGGGGCGCGGATCGCCCACGATTCGATGGGCAGAAACTGCCGCCTCCATGGTTAATGGAGGGTTATCTCAACGGGGCGTTAACCATCGTCGCGGGAGTCTGCGGCGGCCGGCACAGGCGCCGGCGGGGCCGCGCCGCATGAATTTCCTCGACCTGCTCAGGGCCCTGTTCGCCCTCGCCTTCACCCTTGGCGTCATCGGACTGGCGGCCTGGGCGGCGCGGCGTTACGCGCCGCAGCTGCTGGCGAAGCTGAGCGCCGAACGCGGCGAACGGCGCATGCAGGTGATCGAGACCCTGGTGCTGGATCCGGCCCGCCGGCTGGTGCTGGTGCGGGTCGACGCCGAGGAACGACTGCTCCTGCTCGGCGAAGGCCGCGAACTGATCGAGCCGCGCGGGGACGGGCAGTGAAGGCCGCCGCCCTGTTCGTCGTTCCGACCCGCGCCGAGCTGAAGCGCGCGGCGCTGCTGTCGCTGCTGACCACCGCCTTCTGCCTGATCTGGCCGCTGGCGGCGCTGGCGCAGGAGGCCGCGCAGTCCGGCGCGGCGATCAACATCGACCTCGGCACCGGCGCCGGCCTGACCCAGCGGGTGGTGCAGCTGGTCGGTCTGATGACGGTGCTGTCGCTGGCGCCGTCGATCGTGATCATGACCACCAGCTTCGTGCGAATCGTCGTGGTGCTGTCGCTGCTGCGCACCGCCCTTGGCATGCAGCAGTCGCCGCCCAACGCGGTGCTGGTGTCGCTGGCCCTGTTCCTGAGCGCCATCGTCATGGCTCCGACCTGGCAGGACGCCTATGATTCGGGCATCCGGCCGCTGATGGATCAGCAGATGGAGCTGCCCCAGGCCTTCGATGCAGCCTCCGAACCGGTGAAGACCTTCATGCTCGGCCAGGTCGACCAGGACGACCTCGCCCTGTTCACCCGACTGTCGCAGATCGAGGCTCCGCAGAGCGCCGTCGACCTGCCCCTGCGGGTGGTCACGCCGGCCTTCATGATCAGCGAGTTGAAGCGCGCCTTCGAGATCGGATTTCTCCTTTTCGTTCCGTTCCTTGTGATTGATCTGGTGGTCGCCAGCGTGCTCATGTCGATGGGCATGATGATGCTGCCTCCGGTGGTGGTTTCGCTGCCGTTCAAGCTGATCTTCTTCGTCCTCGTGGACGGCTGGCGGCTGGTCGCCGGGAGCCTCGTCGAGAGCTTCCAGAGAGCTTCGGGAACAGGGTAAATCCCCAGTCTGCAAGGCTTTCCGAGGCAAAGCCGCTTGCCATGCGGCGAAAAAGCGGCGTTGATCCCCCGGTCATCGCCCCGGAATCGGGGGGCGAACTTCAATCGGGAAACGACCCACAATGACCACTCAAGCCGAACTCATCGCCGCCGTCGCCAAGGACGCGGGCGTCAGCCAAGCCGACGCCGGCCGCGTCCTCGACGCCGTCGTCAAGAACATCCACAAGTCGCTGACCTCGGGTCAGGACGTCCGCATCTCGAACCTCGGCGTGTTCGACACCGCCGAGCGCGCCGCCCGCGAAGGCCGCAACCCGGCCACGGGCCAGACGATCAAGATCGCCGCTTCGAAGGCCGTGCGCTTCCGCGTCTCGAAGCCGCTCAAGGACGCCGTCAACAAGTAAGCCGGATCAGGCGGCGGGCCGGGCAGCCGGCGCCGCCGCCGCTGCCGCTTGAGGACGGGCGGGGGCCGCAGGGCGGTCTCCGCCCGTCTTGCGTCTGAGCTCCTCCTTCATGGCCGCGACCCAGCCGGCGAAGGTGTCGGCCGAGACCGTCAGGGCGGCGAAGTCGGTCGGGGATCCTGCGCCGTCCATGCCGGCCAGCGCGATCGACAGGGCGGTCTTCGAGCGCGCGCCGTCCACGAACGGCCGGTAGCGGGTCGACAGCCGCGCCAGGGCGTCCGCGTCCCCGGCCAGCGAATAGCCCACCCCCGCCCGGATCAGCCGCGCCTCCTCGTCGGGTGAAAGGGCGGCCGGATTCGCGTGGCGGTCGCCGAGACGGGCGTCGTACAGGGCGGCGGCCTCGGCCCACTTCTCCTGCTTCCAGTACACCTCCGCGCGCACGTCGCGGGCCTCGGGCGAGGCGTCAGCGCCCAGCACCTCCAGCGCGTGGTCGTAGCGGCCGAGGCCGGTCAGGGCGCGGGCCTCCAAGGCGCGGCGCTCGGCGTTCAGGGCGCTCGGCAGCAGGGTGGTGCGCGAGCTCCAGATGGCCTGCAGCGCCGCCTCTGGCTGACGGTCCATCAGATAGACGCGCGCCAGGTCGGTGGCGACCTGGGCCTTGGCCACACCCTCCAGCCGCTCGTCCACCTGGTGCTTGAGCAGTTCGGCGGCCTGGTCGAGCAGGTCGACGTCGACCAGCCGTCGCGCCAGCCGTCGGACCATCTCGTCGCCGTCCGCCCCGATCGGGGTGAGATCGCGGAAGTCGTAGAACAGGCCGAGCGCCTGCACCGGCTGCAGGCCGTCAGCGCCACCCTCGAGGAACAGCATGCGGAAAGCCGCCGACAGATCGGCGGACAACTCGGTCGCCGCCGGCAGGCGGCTGAGACGCGAGCCGGCCCCCTTCAGGGCGGTCAGCGCCTCGCGATAAAGCCCCTGCGACAGATACAGCCGGCCCAGCTCGCGGATCACCGCCAGCTCGACGGCGTCGCCCCGCCAGCGCCAGCGCAGGGCCTCGAGCTCCTTCGCCGCCGCGTCGGCCTTCATCGTTCCCTTGCCGAGTGAAAGCCGCACCACGCCGAGCCGCGCCGGCACGGCCACCTTCTCGAGCGGGGCCCGGCCGACGGCGGTGTAGACCGCCAGCGCCCGGTCGACCACGCCTTCCTTCTCGAACAGCCGCGCCTGGACAAGGCGGGCGGCCAGTTGCTCGGCGGCGGGAACGTCCTGGCTGAAGGCGTAGGCGAGCAGGGCGCGGGCGGCCGGAAGGTCGCCGCTCTCCAGCGCCGCCTCGGCATGGGCGGCGCCGAAGCGCGCGCGCCAGACCGGCGGAAAGTCGTCCACCACCCGGGCGCCGGCCGCGAACGCCTGCCGGGCGCCCGCCCAGTCGCCCTGACGGGCGGCGATGTAGCCGCGCCAGACGGCGACCGCGGGATCGCCGGCGACGGCGGCGGACGCGAAGTCGGCCTGGGCCTCCTCGAAGCGGCCGATGGAGGCGCGGGCCGCGCCCCGAAGGCCGCGCAGTTCCGGCTCGCCCGCCATGCCGGGCGCCTGCGCGACGATGGCGTTGAGCACGCCCACGGCCTCGTAGCCGAGGCCCGAGCCGGCCAGGAAGCGGGCCAGCGCCAGCCGCGCCTCGACCGGCGCCCGGGGATCCTCGCCGGCCGCGACGGCTTCCGCGGCCGCCGCGTCCTGCAGCTCCCTGTGTCGGGCCGCGAAGCCGGCGTGGCCTGAATCGGCCCACTGCGACAGGATCAGCCCGGCGTGCCGCGCCTTCTCGGGCGCGCCCGGCCCGGCGGCCGCCGCCTCAAGGGCGGCGGAAGGCGGCGACAGAATGAGGCCGCCGGGGCGTTCGAGGGTGACCAGGTCCCCTTCGGCGCGAATCGTCAGGTCGGGGACGGGAGTCTCGACAGCGAGGCCATGCGCCGTCGGCAGCAGGGCCAGATCGACCGTGCGGCGGCGATCGCCGAATCCCTTCCCTGGAGCCAGCGCGGTGATCGCGGCGAACCGGTCTCCCACCAGGGGATCCGTGATCCAGACGGCCTTCGTCGCGCCCGCCATGCGCGCCACGAGCGCGGGCTTGCCGCTCGCGTCGCGCTCGATCGCCACGCCCTCGACCGCGGCCGCGGTTCCGCCGATGGTCACGGTCCAGACCGGCCCGCGCGCCTCGGCCGTCACGGCCAGACCCACGGGCGCGGCGATACGCAGGGCGACGTGGTCCGGCCCGCCGGTCCAGTGGGCCGACGAGGCGGGACCCAGCGCCTCGGCGCCGGCGAGGTCGAGGCGGGCGGCGCGGTCGAACACCACCCACACCGCCTCCCCGCGCCGGAAAACCGCGGCCCCGACCGGCTCGTCCCAGCGGAATTCCAGGGTGACCTTGTCCGGCATGGCGCGCGAGGTCACCGGCACCGTCGCGACCGCGGCGGCGTCTGCGGGCGCGGCGGGCGCCCGGGCGTAGAGGTTGAGCCAGACCGCGCCGTCGGCCACGCCGTTGCGGATCCCGGCCCCCTCGGCGAGGGTCAGCACCAGTTCAGTGCCGCCGCGGACGGCGCGGGTCTCGACCTTCTCGACCCCCGGCGGCGGATCGACACGAAGGCGCGACACGTCCGGCGCGGCGGTCGTGCCGATGCGCACCACGACGTCGCGCCCCTCGCGGCGGACCTGCGAGCGGGCCCCGATGACGCCGGCGAATTCGACCCGGGTGAAGGCGTCGTTGGCGCCGACGCGGATGGTCACCGGGTCCAGCGCCGCGCCGGACTCCTGGGCCAGCGGGGCGAGCGGCGCGAGCGCGACGGCGCCGGCCGCGGCGGCGGCCACGGTCGACTTCAGGATTCGCCTGGTTGCGCGGGCCCCGGACATACGCGCGCACCCTCGCGCGAGGGGCCTTTCAACGCGGTTAACGGATGGTGACCGTTGGCCGGGTCAGTCGTGGCCGGGCATGCCCTTCGACGGGTCGTCGGACGGCGTGTCCGGATCGACGCGGCGGTTGACGCCCGCATTGCGCAGCTTGGCCCAGGCGAACAGCACGCCGAGGATGAGCGGTCCTCCGACAAGGACGATCAGCCAGGGAAATCCTTCCATATTCAACTCCGGTCTGGGCCGGCCCGGGGGCGCGGCGGTGAACCCCCGTCAGCGGCGCCCGCGTCCGAGCAGCGGCAGGCCGATGAGCAGGGGGAGGAAAAAGAACAGGAACCGGCCGCCGGAGGCGTACCAGACCACGATCGCGAGGATCACCGCCCCCACGACCAGGCCGAGGGTCAGCGGCCAGCGCATCAGGACACCGCCTCGCGCAGCAGGCGCAGCGCCACCCGCAGGCACTCCAGCCGCACCGGGCCCCGGCCGACGTCGCCGAAGTGGTGCTCCTCGTGGACCGTCGGCGCGCCGGTCGCCGCCAGGGCGAAGTGCACCAGGCCCGGCTCGTCGTCCGGGCCGGCG
>MGLK01000008.1:61892-63166 GCA_001794825.1 Caulobacterales bacterium RIFCSPHIGHO2_01_FULL_70_19
CGAAGCCGGTGACGGCGACCGCCGCGCCCGCCCCGGACTCGCGCAACGCGCCCTCGGCCATCGCGCGGGCCACCGGCTCCGAGACGGCGCCGTTCTGCCGGATCAGGCGCAGCGGCACGCCAAGTTCCTCAGCCTTGGCTTCGTCGGTGTAGACCACATAGCCGCGCTCGAAGGCGTGCGACCGGCCCTCGACGTCGGTGAGGACGGACGCCACCAGGCCGCCGGTGCAGCTCTCCGCCGTCGCAAGGGTGACGCCGCGGTCGCAGGCCGGCTTCAGGACAGCCTCCACGAGGCGCTCGACGTCGTCGGGAAGGGCGGGGCTGAGCGTCTCGGTCATCAGGGCGGGAACGGCGGCGCCGGTCCGGTGTTCCCCGCGACATCCGGCCTCGCTTGCGGGACGCGCCGCGCGGCCCGAGATGGAGACCTCTCCCAGGATCGCCCGATGACCGAACCCGCCCGCCCCCGCCTCAGCCCGATGAAGACCGGGCTGCGCTGCCGATGCCCCCGCTGCGGCGAGGCTTCGATGTTCCGGGGCTATCTCAGCCTGCGCGACTCCTGCCCGGCCTGCGGCCTGTCCTACGATTTCGCCGATCCGGCCGACGGCCCCGCCTTTTTCGGCATGAGCGTGGTGGGCCTGGTGGGCATGGGTCTGTTCATGTGGTTCGAATTCACCGTCCACCCGCCGATCTGGGTCCACATGGTGGTGACCATGCCGCTGCTGGTGCTCGCCTGCCTCGGCGTGCTGCGGCCGCTGAAGGGCTGGCTGGTGGCCGAGCAGTACGTCCACAAGGCGACCGAGGCGCAGTGGGACAGCGTCGGCGGTCACGGCGACGGCTCGAAGTGGCGCTGACGGACGCCGTATGAACGCCATCGAGCTCGGCCCCGTCGTCCTGTCGGGGGAGCGGTTCGCCATCCTGCTGGGCGTGCTGGCGTTCATGGTCGGCTCCGGCTGGCTGGCGTCGCGGATCAGCCCGCGCTTCAACCCGTGGAGCACGACGGTGGCGCTGGGCGGGATCGCCGTCGCGCGGCTGGCCCACGTGGCGGGGCACTGGGACTATTTCCGCGACGATCCGCTGCGCGCCCTCGCCGTCTGGCAGGGCGGTTTCGACTGGCTGTGGGTCCTGCCGGTGGTCGTCGTCGCCTCGATCGTCATCCTGCGCGACCGTCGGCTGACGGCGTGGGCCGCGGCGCCCGTCGCGGTCTCCGCGTTGGTATGGGGCGTCGCCCACCATCTGTCGTCGCGCACCGAGCCCCTGCCGCCGCCGCCGCTCGCC
>MGLK01000008.1:63180-90483 GCA_001794825.1 Caulobacterales bacterium RIFCSPHIGHO2_01_FULL_70_19
GGCCCACGGTGATCAATCTGTGGGCCACCTGGTGCGCGCCCTGCCGTCGCGAGATGCCGGCCCTGGATGCGGCGGCCGCCCGGAACGCCGACGTCCGCTTCCTGTTCGTCAACCAGGGCGAGTCGCCCGAAACGGCGGCCCGCTTTCTGGCGGCGGAACAGCTGGCCCTCGAGCACGTGCTGTTCGACGGGACGCAGGCCGTGGCGCGGCACTACGGGACCGTCGGCATCCTGGTGACCCTGTTCCTGCATGCGGACGGGCGGCTGGCCAAGGCTCACATGGGCGAGATCGCGCCGGAACAGATCGACGCCGAGATCCGCCGGCTGGAGCGCGCCGCCAGGCCCGCGAACACGACCCGCTGAGGCCTGCGGAGCCTCGCCGACGGTGCAAGGATCCGCCGCCCGACCCGGCTGGCTACGGTTCGAAGCGGAGGAGGTCGTCGAGGATCGGGATGCCGACGAGCACGCCCCGCTCCAGCACCAGGATGCGGTCCGGTCTTCGCTTCGCATCGTTGGAGGACCTCCGGGGCGTCGTCTTCCGGGGCGGCGCAGGGCGTCAATGCGCCGTCGCCGCCGTCGCCCCGACCTGTCGACGGACGAGGGACACGACGCCCGTCCAGCCGCCGCCGACGACGCCGGTCGCCAGCGCCAGCGCCAGCCATTCTCCGTCCGGCGCGGCGACGTCGAACAGGGCGGCGACGGGCGGGACGGCCAGGACCACCGTCAGGACCACGGCCACCGCTGTTACGATCATCCAGTAGATCGTGCGGTGCGGCGCGAACAGGCGGCCGGACGACGCCGACCCGGCGAGGGCGAGCGCCAGGTTGCCGACCACCAGGGCGAGGAAGGCGGCCCCGCGGGCCTCCGCCTCGCCTCCCGGCAAGGCGGCGTGCGCCCCGAGGTAGAGACCGAACACGCCGACGAGCAGACTGGCGCCCTGCACCAGGGCGAAAGCGATCTGGGCGGGTCCGAACAGGGCCTCGTCCGGGCGTCTCGGCGGCCGCCGCATGGCGGCGCGGTCGCTCGGCTCGGCCTCGAACACCAGCGAGCAGACGGGGTCGACCGCCAGCTCCAGCAGCACCACGTGCATGGGGAACAGCAACGGCGGCAGGCCCATGAGGATAGGCCCGAGGGCGAGGCCGGCGATCGGCACGTGGATGGCGGTGATGTAGGTGAGCGCCCGCCGGAGGTTGGAGAAGATCCGCCGGCCGAGCCGGACCCCGCCGACGATGGACGCGAAACTGTCGTCGAGCAGAACCAGATCCGCCGCCTCCCGGGCGACGTCCGTCCCCTTGCGGCCCATGGCCACGCCGATATGGGCGGCCTCCAGGGCGGGCGCGTCGTTGACGCCGTCGCCGGTCATCGCCACCACCTCGCCGTCGGCCTTCAGGGCTTCGACGATGCGCAGCTTCTGCTCCGGAAGGATGCGGGCGAAGACGCGGACGCGGCGCAGGCGCTGACGCAGCTCGTCGGACGACAGGGCGGCGACCTCCTCTCCCGTCATGACCCGGGCGGCGACATCGAACCCGGCGGCGCGGGCGATGGCCAGGGCCGTCGCCGGGTGGTCGCCGGTGATCATCACCACCTCGATGCCGGCGCCGCGCGCCTCCTCCAGCGCCGCCGGCGCATCGGGCCTGAGGGGGTCGATAAAGCCGAGCAGGCCGGCGAACCGGAAGGCCACGTCCTGCGGTTCGTCGGCGAAGCGGCCCTCCGAGCGGGCGGACGCCACGCCCAGCACGCGCAGGCCCAGGGCCGCATGGCGTTCGACGACCTGCTGAAGACGGGCGACTTCCGCCTCGGGCAGGCGGCAGAGCCGGAAGATCGCCTCCGGAGCCCCCTTGGCGGCGGCGATGCGCGCCTCGCCCGGGAGTCGCCACAGCTGGACCACGGCGAGCAGTTCGGGGCGCAGCGGCCAGGCCCGCTCGGGCTCCGGGTCGAGGAGCGCCTCGTCTCCGGCCGCATCGCCGCGCAGGGCATGCACGGCCCGGTCCATCGGATCGACCGGGCGAACCGCGGACGCCAGGGCGGCGTAGCGGAGAAGATCGGCCGCCGCGCCCTTCGGGGCGACCCCGCCCTCCAGGGCCAGATCGGTCCCGTCCGCCCAGATCCGGGCCACCTCCATCCGGTTCTCCGTCAGGGTGCCGGTCTTGTCGACGCACATCACCGTGGCTCCGCCCAGGGTCTCGATCACGGCGCTGCGGCGCGCCAGCACCCGGTGTCGCGCCAGACGCCAGGCGCCGAGCGCGAGGAACACCGCCAGCACCATGGGGAATTCCTCGGGGATCAGGGCGATCGCCACCGTGATGCCGGCCAGCGCCCCGCCGATCCAGTCGTCGCGCAGCAGCCCGTAGGCGACGGCGACGACCCCGCAGAAGGCGATCGCCAGCAGGCCGAGCAACCCGACCAGCCGGCCGGCCGTCTTCTGGAGGGGCGTGGGCTCGTCGTCGATCGCCGCCAGCGAGGCGCCGATCCGGCCCAGCGCGGACCGTTGCCCCGTGCGGGCCACCTGCACCACGCCCTGGCCCCGGACCAGCAGCGTGCCGGCGAACACGAACGGTCCCTCCCCGGCGCCGGGCTCCGGCGAATCTTCCAGCGCCTCGTCTCCGACGGCGGGTCGTTTGACGACCGGAGCAGACTCGCCGGTCAGGGCGGATTCGTCGACGCTGAGAACGTCGCCGGCGACAAGCGCCCCGTCGGCGGGAAGGCGCTCGCCTTCACCGATCAGCAGGATGTCCCCCGGAACCAGCTCACGCGCCGGAATCCGCATCTCGGCGCCGTCGCGCACCACCCTCGCATGCGGCTGGGCCAGCTGGCGCAGCGCCGCGAGCGCGCGTTCGCTGCGCGCCTCCTGCACGATCACCAGCCCGATCGCCGTGACCGCGCCGCAGGCCAGGAACAGCCCTTCGCCGAGATCGCCGAGGAACAGGTAGAGGACGGCCGCGCCGATCAGCAGCAGGAACATCGGTTCGCGCAGGGTCTCCTGCACGATGCGCCACAGGGGACGACCGCCGCCGCCGCCGATTTCGTTCGGACCGACCGTCTCAAGACGCCGCGCGGCCTCGACGCTGCTCAATCCGGTCAGGCGTCGGGCGTCCATGCGGTCCTTTCCTCCCGGCAGAGACGGCCGCCGGAGCCGGGCGCGGCTCCGACGCGCCTCCAGACGTCTGGCGCCAGATCGCGCACCCGAGCGCATTGACCCAGGTCAGGTCGAGCCGCCGTTCGCGCCGGGGAAGACCATCGTTCTGTCTTCCGGCCAGAGCCTCCGGTGCGACGTCCGACCGCAGCTCGGGGGCGACCTGTGCGGCGCCGCTTGATGCGCATCAATGACTGGCCGCCGCCTCCGCCGCACGAATGAATGTGGAGAGCGGCGCGACGCCTGCCCGGGTCGCTCCTCGAACGACACATCCTTGGGCGGGTCGGAGAACTCTCATGCGAGCAAGCGCAATTTCCGCGACGGCCCTGGCGGCCGTCCTGCTGGCCGGCGTGGCCGGGAGCGCCGAGGCCCAGTCGCGCGGCAACCAACCCGCCCCGGCGCAGCCGCCGGTGACGCGGACCGTTCCGACGACGCCCGACCAGGATCGTATCCGGGACCAGGATCGGGACCAGACGCCCGACCAGGACCGGGACCGCATCCGTGATCGCGACCGTCTGCTGGACCTCGACGGAGACGGCGTGCCGGATCGTGACCGGGACCGCATTCGCGACCGCGACTACCTGAACAGCGCCAGCAGCCTCGTGGCTTCGGGGCTCCTGACGGACGAGGAACGCACCCGCTTCCGGCAGCAGATGCAGCAGGCCGCCTCCGAGGAGGAACGCGCCCGCATCCGCGCCGAGCACCGCCGGCAGATCCGCGAGCGAGCCGAGCAGATGGGCGTCGCCATGGGGCCCAACGGCGTCGGCCCGCGAAGCGGAGACGCCTACATGCTGGGGCAGATGCTCACCGATCAGGAGCGGCTGCGCTTCCACGAGCAGATGCGCCAGGCGACGAGCGCCCAGGAGCGCGACCGTCTGCGCCAGGAACTGCACGAAATGCTGCGCCAACGCCTCCGCGAATCCGCGCAGGAAGGCCAGTAATCACGGGGTCCGTGGACCGTCGGCCCCCGGCCGGCGGTCTTCGGACCGACCTGCGGTGCGCCGACGTCTGATCCGGGATCGCTCTCCCCGCCGCCGGCGCCCTCACCCCACCACGACCGCACCACAACGCTGGGGCTGGGTTCAGCCTCCGACTGCAATCCCAGGTGGCGCATTTGCGCTCTTGGGTGTAAGATGATGCTTCGTCCCTTGAGTTGCCGCAGTGGAAAGTGAGCCAGCCATGAGGCGGTTCGTCGCGCGGCAGAACCTCCAGCGTTTCCAGGATCTGCTCCGATCGGAGAGGAACCCGGCCGAGCGCGCGCAGCTGGAACGGTTGATCGAGGAAACCCGGACGGAGCTCCGCTACCTCGAGCGCATCTGGACGTGGAGCTGGCCCGAGGCCGAGATCCCGGAGGGGGTCGGCGACGTTCTTCACGAGACGCTCGACGGTCTTCTCGACCAGCTGGGCGCCGATCTCGGCAGTCTCCAGGGGCTGGATCCCTCCAGCGGCGCCCTGCGTCTGCTCTGGCAACGGGGACTCGACGCCCACGCCGTGGAACGACTCGCGACGGCCCACACCAGCGATCCGGCAGGCTGGGGATCGGCCGCTCGCGACGGCTCTCCCTTCATCATCGAGGATGTGGAGACCGGGCCATGTCCGGCGGAGGCGCGAGCCTGGGCCCGTTCGCAGGGCGTAAGATCGCTCCACGGTCTCCCGGTGACGGACGGCGAGGGGGCTCCCCTGGGCGTGTTCTCGGCCCACTATAGGGCGCCGCGGCCGTACAGAGACAAGGAACGGAGGCTGAGTCAGACCGCCCTGCCGATGGTCGCGGCCCTGCTCGCCGCCCTGCCTCGCAAGCCCTGATCTCCACCGATCTCGCTACGCTGCAAAAGCGAACGGCCGCCGGCGTATCGCCGACGGCCGTTGCTGAGAGCGCCTCCTGTCCCGGCTCAGGCGCCGTAGCCGGGGCGGCGGATCGTCGGACCGAGGCGGTCGATGATCTCGCGGGCGTTGAACACCCGCCCGTCGCCGGCCGGTCGTTGTCCGCTGGACATCACGATCTCGGCGCTGGCTTCCCAGTGTTCGACCGTGCGCATGTCCAGACGCTGGCTCCAGAACGGATCGCCGATCCACGGATCCCAGGTGCGCCAGCCGTACGGACGCGAGTAGTAGCGCCAGGACGGCCGCCAGTAGGGGTAGTCCGGACCGAACCAGGGATCGTAGGTCCGTTCGCGCACCACCTCACGCTCCGTCTCGCGGTCCACGACCCGGAACCAGTCGTAGCCCTGCTGCACGGTCAGTTCGGCCGAGCGGAAGAGCAGGTAACCCTCAACCGTGTCGCGCGAGGTGAAGGCGTCGCCGGAGAAGGTCACCCGGTAGCGGTCGGGGGCGAGACGGATTTCGGAGTAGCCTTCCGATCCGTGCACCCCCGCCGGGTGGTACGGGGCGTAGTCGGTGGCGCAGCCCGCGAGGGCCAGGGCGGCCGCGGCGCAGAAGACTGCGCCGAGGCCGCGACGGGAAAGAGAGGCCCGGTTCATTCGACTTCGTCCGCGGGGATTTCGTACTCGTGGATGTAGTTCACGATGGCGCGGGCGTCCTCGGCCGCTTGGGTGAAGGCGGAGAAGGTCCCCGAGCCGGTGTAGTCCTCGCCGCCGAAGACCGCGTCGTAGACGCTGATGGTCGTCGGCTTCCACGACCCGTCCGGCTGCTTCACCAGCACCTCCACCGTCACGTCGCCGTAGGCGTCGGAGCGGTCGTAGCTGAAGCTGCTGTAATCGACGTTGGAGTACAGCACGTCGCCCGTACGGACCGTTCTGATGTCCAGGATGGCGTTGATGTAGGCGACGTCGTCCGCCGTCAGCGGGGACGCCTTGTCCGTCGCGCCGGCGAGGAAGGACACGGCCGAGGCCATGTCGGCGGTCGTGAACACCCCGTCGACCAGATGGTCGAAGTCGGTTCCGGGCAGGTCGACGACCCCCGGGATGGTGCCCTGGGTCATCAGCGCCACATAGATGGCGAGGTTCTCCAGGGGAGAGTCGATGGTCTTGGCCACCCCGTCGGTGGTGACCACCAGCCGGCCCGCGGCGTCGAGGCTGACGGCGTCGGCGCCGTTCAGCATGGTGACGACCTCCTCGGCGCGCCGGTCCAGCACGCTGGTCGGCGAGCGACCGACGTTCAGACGGCCGAGCTCCACCTCGATGGCCTGGGTCGGATCGATCGGAGCGCCTTCCTCGTCGAGCGGGATCGGGTTGCCGTTGACGTCGATCGGCTGGACGAAGCCGTTCTCGTTCAGGATCGGCACGCCGTTCGCGTCGCGCAGGATGACGTACATGTCGCCGAACAGGTCGCCGCCGCTGCCGGAACCGGACGGCCGGCCGCCGTGGTCCTCGGGGCCGCCGCGCACGCCCGCCCAGTCCGGACGATCGGAGTCCTCTTCCTCCTCGCCGCCGGCGTGATCTTCACCGCCGCGGCCGCCCGCGACGCCGCGCAGGATGTCGTCCATGCTGCGGTGGCCGCGGTCGGTGGTTTCGCCGGAGCTCCGGCCGCGCTGGCCTTGCTGGCCTTGCTGGCCGTGGTCGGAATCCTGGTGATCGTCGCCCTGATCGGTGTCGTGCCCGCCGCTGTCGCGGCCGCCGCCGTGATCCTGGATGGTCGGGATATCGACGGAGGCCGGCGCGGCGACGGCGCCGCCAGCCAGGATGATCAGGGCGCCGGCGGCGGTCGCCGCGAAGAGCCCCAGCTTCGAACAGTTCGTCTTCATTTCAGTCCACCCTGATGGAGTTTGGAATAGCCGGATAAAATCTGTTTTTCGCGAGTCGAACATTGATATGGGTCAACCGTTGTCACCACGGCCTCCAGATGAGACCAATAGTCATCAGCGACTCCTCGTGATCGAAACTGTCGCTGTTGCTTGAGTAGGCGACGTCGTAGCGATCGTAGTCAGTAATCGCGTAGTCGATGCGCAGGCGGGTCCGATCGCCGAGGGCGACCTCCAGCCCGACGCCTGCGCGCACTCCGCCGACGTCCTCCTTCGAGTGGACCGCCACGCTGCTCGTCTCGTAGGGAATGTCGAAGCGGGTGCGCACGGCGCCGACGTGGCCGTAGGCCAGGGCGGAGTCGCCGAACCGCCAGCCGAGCCGTGCCGAGACGGTCGCCGAGTCGCCGCGCTCGGTGGAGTAGATGCGACCGTTCGGATCCCGCTCGATGTTCCAGTTGATCCCGGCCAGGTCGGCCCCGGCCTCGACACCGGCGTAGACCCGGCCGAAAACCCGGCCGTAACCGGCGAAGATTCCGGCGACCGGCCCGTGCGTCCCGCGGATGACGTCGATCGTGCTCCCGCCGCTGCGTACGCCCTCGTTGTCGCTGAGCAGGGCGCCGTGACCGAACCGGACGCCGACGTAGGCGCCGGAGAAATCGGCCGTGGGCGTCGTCGCCGGGGCCGCCGGGGCGCCGAAGCGGAGTCCGCCGCCGACGCGGAACTGGCTCTCCGAGTTGGAGAAGTTGTCCGAGGTTCCGGTCCCGGTGGGGACCTCGTAGTCCTCCCACGAGGTGACGAGATACTCGGCCCGCACAAAGGCGCGATCTCCGGCGTCGGCCTCGATCCCGACGCCGCCCCCCAGTCCCGTCCGCCGGTTCGAGTCGTAGGCGACGTGGGTCGAGTGAAGATAGGTGTCGTGGAAGGAGGCGCTGTGCGCCCCGGCGCGCACATAGAGAAGGTCGCGGCCGGCCGTGACCCAGCCGAGGCGGGCGGACAGGCCGAGCGAGTACTCCTTGTGGCCCCAGAAGAGGCGATCGGCCTCGTGGCGCCATTCCGGTCCCTCGGCGAAGCCCTCCGCCTCCAGGCCGAGATAGACCGGTCCCGAGGTCCAGCCGAACCCGGCCATGACGCCGTAGCTGGGGCCCATGTCGGCGAAGTCGGCGGTGTTCGAGCCCGGCCCCCGCGGCCCGTCCAGACCCGTCGACAGGACGCCGTGTCCCGCCAGCGCGCCGACGTAGAATCCGCCGGGCGCGGTCCGGTCGAAGACCATGGCGGCCGTGCCGCCGAAGTCGCGGGGCTGCAGCTGCGCCCCGAGCCGGAGCATCAGCCGGTTCTCGTCGTAGTCGAAGCCGGCCCCGGTCGAGGTGCGTTGGGTGAAGGCGTGTTCCACGCCGACGTAGACGCGCGGGTCGACCCAGTAGCGGCCCCAGCCGCGCAGGCCGGTCGACGTCTCCGAGCGCGCCGCACCCTGATAGTCGTAATGCGCCGCTTCCACGCCGGCGCCGACCTGCAGGCGCGGGTGCGGGGTGACGCCGAGATTCAGCGAGGCGGTGGTCACCGCATAGGCGGCGGCGTCCGCCAGGGTGGTCTCGCCGATGCTGCGGTCGAGGCGGAAACCGAGGTCGAGCCCCGCCGGGCCGGTCCAGTCCACTACGGCGCCGACGTCGAGCGCCGTGATGTCCCCGAGACGCGGATCCTCGTAGGACTGGCGCATCACGCCGGCGAAGGCTTCTGCGCTCAGCGTCCGCGACAGGTTGCGGCGCAGGCCCAGCGCGAGCGACACGCCGTCGGAGTCGCGGTCGAAGCCGAAATCGTCGAGCGGCGCGTCGTAGTCGCGGTTGTCCAGTCCGCCCTGGACGAACCACTCCTCGTCCGGTTTCCGCAGCCAGCCAAGCCGGACGCCGAGCTCGGTCTGGGTCCGGTCGCGGTCGTCGTTGTTGATGATTCCGCCGCTGGCCGGAACGTCGGAGAAGTCGTAGCCGGTCATCGCCGCCGCGATCCGGCCCGCCACGGCCCCTCTGCGCAGCAGCAGGCCGCCGTACAGGTAGGACTGTTCGTATTCGGTCGGCTCCAGCCCCCGGACGGCCTCGGGCGAGGCGCGGCTCTCGTGCCGCCATTCGTAGTCGCCGCCGCCGATCAGGACCGTCCCGGGCGCGACGGCGTAGCGTCCGTCCGCCCCGACGGTCCAGTCGTCGTAGTCTTCGCTGTCGTACTCCTCGAACCGTCCGAGCTCGCCGCGGGCGTAGGTGGAGAGGCGCCGGTCCCCCTCCCCCAGCGTCCAGCCTGCGGAGGGCCGCACCGTGACCACGAGGTCGTCGACCTCGTCGCGCCGGGTGAAGAAGATGTTGTCGACGTAGCTGGCGCCGACCTCGACCGAGGCTTGGAAGCGCCCGGCGGCGGCGTTCGTCCGCGGGCTCTGGGCCGCATCGCCCGGCTCCGTCTGCGCGAACGCCGGCAGCGGCGTCAACGCCGCGCTCATCAGCAGGACAAGCTTGAACGACCGCGCCCCGGTCCGGCGATCCCTGCGCATTGGCAGCCCCCAAAAAAACTCGCGCCCCTCCAGCCGAGGGATGAAGGGGGTTTTGTGCGGAAGCCGCGGCGGGAACCTTGATTCAGATCATGAGGAGCCGGCCCGGGCGGGCGCTCCGGGCGAATTCGACAGCATGGAGGGAGAGGCGCTGGCGACCCCGGGAGGACTCCAACCTCCGACCTCGGCTTTAGGAAAGCCTTGCTCTATGCAGCTGAGCTACGGGGCCACGCAGCGGCTGACCTAGCGGCTTGTGCGGCGCGGGGGAAGCGGGGCGTGGGATTTTCGCGCAGGCGGCGGCGCGAGGGGCGTGCATCTTGCGGTGATCGCAGCGCCTGCGCTGATGGAGACGCAGGCGTCGATCGCGACGACGACGGCGTCGCCTGCGAGTGACGCTGACCGGTTGTGGTTAATCGCCCTTAAGATACAATATCCTGTAGGGAACAAATCCCGAATCGGGCCGTGTCAGCGATTCGGTCCTGATTCGTTTCGCGCCTGTTCCGCCACGGCCACGCTCGCGTTTACTCCGGCCGCGTCGCGTCCGGCGCCGCTTGAGGAACGGATCGGGAAGAGCCACCTTTCACGGATATGAGTGACAGAGGCGCAGGCGCGGCCCCGTCGCGGGTCACCGCGATCCTCGGGCCCACCAACACCGGCAAGACCCACCTGGCGGTCGAGCGGATGCTCGGCCATGCGTCCGGCATGATCGGCCTGCCGCTGCGCCTGCTGGCGCGCGAGATCTACGACCGCGTCGTCCGGCGGCGCGGCGCGGCGGCGGTGGCGCTAATCACCGGCGAGGAGAAGATCGTCCCGGCGCGACCGCACTATTTCGTCTGCACCGTCGAGGCCATGCCGCTGGAGCGGGCGGTGGAGTTTCTGGCCGTCGACGAGATCCAGCTCGTCGCGGACCCGGAGCGCGGCCACGTCTTCACCCAGCGCCTGCTGCACGCGCGCGGCCGGGCCGAGACCATGTTCCTGGGGGCCGGGACCATGGCCCCGCTGGTCCGGGCGCTCGTGCCGGATGCGGAGATCGTCGCCCGTGACCGCCTGTCCAGCCTGACCTACGCCGGTTCGAAGAAGCTGACGCGTCTGCCGCGGCGCAGCGCCATCGTCGCCTTCTCCACCGAGCAGGTCTACGCCATCGCGGAGCTGATCCGCCGCCAGCGCGGCGGCGCGGCGGTGGTGATGGGATCCCTCAGCCCGCGCACCCGCAACGCCCAGGTCGAGCTGTTCCAGTCGGGCGAGGTCGACTTCCTGGTGGCCACCGACGCCATCGGCATGGGGCTGAACATGGACGTCGACCATGTCGCCTTCGCGGGCCTGAGGAAGTTCGACGGCCGCCGGACCCGCTGGTTGCACGCCCACGAGATCGGCCAGATCGCCGGGCGGGCCGGTCGCCACCTGCGCGACGGGACCTTCGGGGTCACCGGCGAGGCGCTGGAGCTCGACCCGGACCTGGTCGAGCAGGTCGTCGAGCATCGCTTCGATCCTGTCGAGGCGGCGGAGTGGCGCAACGCCCGGCTGGACTTCGACACCCTCCCCGACCTGCTGCGCTCGCTGACGGTGACGCCGCAGCGGTTCGGCCTGCGTCTGACCGAACCCGCGCTGGACGAGGTGCTGCTGCGCCGGCTGTCGCAGGACGAGGCGGTGAACCGGATCAGCCGCTCGCGCGGGGCGCTGATGCGGCTGTGGGAGGCCTGCCAGTTGCCGGACTTCCAGAAGACGACGCTGGACGAGCACGCCCGGCTGGCGAAGGAGGTGTTCGAGGCCCTGACCGGCCGTCGGGGCCGGCTGACCGCAGACTGGATCGCGCCGCGCTTCGCCGCCCTCGATCGCGACGACGGCCAGATCGACCAGCTGTCGGCGCGGCTGTCGGGGGTGCGGACGCTGAGCTACATCGCCAACCGGCCGGACTGGCTGGACCAGGCGCAGGGCTGGCGCGACCGGACCAAGGCGCTCGAGGAGCGGCTCTCCGACGTGCTGCACGAGCGGCTGACCGCGCGCTTCGTCGACCGACGGACCACCGCCCTGATGCAGGCGCTGAACGTGCGCGGCGACGCGATGGCGGAGGTGGCCGAGGACGGCGAGGTGGTGGTCGAAGGCCATACCGTCGGCCATCTGAACGGGATCGACTTCCGCCTCGACAGGGGCGGGTCGGCGCTGGCCGACCGGGCCCTGCGGCACGCGGCGCGGCAGGCGGTGACGCCGGAGATCGCACGCCGGCTGGGTCGGCTGGCGGCCGAGCCGGACGAAGCCTTCGCCGTCACGCCGGACGGGGCCGTGCTCTGGCGCGGCGCGCAGGCGGGGCGGATCGTCGGCGGCGACCCGTTCACCCCCAGGGTGCGGCTGCTGGGCGACCTCGGCTCCGCCGCCGCGCGGGAGCGGGCGGCGAAGCGGCTGGAGGCCTGGCTGGCCGGCGAGGCCGGACGGGCGCTGCGGCCGCTGCGTCGGCTGAAGAGCGCCATCGAGGCCGGGACGCTGAAGGGTCTGCCGCGCGGGATCGCCTTCCGGCTGGTCGAGGCCGGCGGGGTGATCGACCGGCGCGAGGTGGAGCGCGATCTGGCGGCCCTCAGTCAGGCCGAGCGACGCACGCTGAAGGAATTCGGCGTCCGGCTGGGGGCCCACTCCGTCTGGTTGCCGGGCCTGCTGAAGGAGCGCGCCCGCGGCGTGGCGCAGGCCTTCGTCGCCGATGCGGCCGGGCCGCCGCCGTCGTCCGGACTGGGCGCGCTGGCCGATCCGCCGCCGTCGCAGCGCCAGCTCTCGGCCTTCGGCCTGCGCGCGGTCGGCCGTTTCACGGCTCCGGTGGAGTGGCTGGAAGCGCTGGCGGAACGACGCGCCAGGGGCGGCGGCCGGCTCGGCGACGAGGACCTCGCGGCGCTCGGCGTGGGCGAGGCGGACGCCCGGGCCCTGCTGGCGGCCCTGAAGACGCCGCGGGCGCAGCAGCCCGAGCGACAGGGACGCAAGCCGACGCCGGTCAGGGACTCGCCGTTCGCGGCGCTGTCGGCGCTGACCGCGCCCGAGCCGGCCCCGGCGCGCCGCCGGCGGCCGCGCCGGCGGAGGACGGCGAGTTCGTGAGCGAGGTCGGCTGCCGCATCGACGTCTGGCTGTGGCGCGCCCGCTTCGCGAAGAGCCGCTCGCTGGCCGCGGCCATGGTCGAGCGGGGGACCGTGCGGCTGACCCACAACGGGCTGCAGAGCCGCCTCGACAAGCCGAGCCGCACCGTCCACGTCGGCGACGGTCTGGTCTTCGCGCTCGGCGGGCGGCTGGTTGAGCTGGAGGTGCTGGCGCTCGGCGACCGCCGCGGGCCGGCGTCCGAGGCCCGCGCGCTGTACGAGGCGCGGGCCCCTGAAGCCTGAAGCCTGAAGCCCGAGGCTTACTGGCGGACGAACTCGCCCTCGATGTGCAGCTTCACCTCGTCGCCCAGCGCCGGCAGGGCGAAGTTGATGCCGAAGTCCGAACGCCTGATGGTCGCCTCGCCGTCGAAACCGGCCTTGTAGGCGCCCATCGATTGGCCGGCCTGGTTGAACTCGACCTCCATGGTCACCGGCCGCGTGACGCCGCGCAGGGTCAGATCCCCGATCACCGTGGCTTCCGACGGATCGTCGGCGTCGACCGTCACCGAACGGGACACGAAGGTGGCGACCGGATGGTTGGCGGTGTCGAAGAAGTCGGGCGTCTGCAGATGGGCGTCCAGGCCGTCCGAATTGGAGTCCACCTCGGTCAGCGGGATGGTCGCCGTCAGCTGCGAATTGGCCGGGTTCGCCGGGTCCAGCGTCAGGTCCGCCTGCACGTTCACGAACTGGCCGACGTAGGTCGAGAAGCCGAGGTGATCGACCGACCAGGTGATCTTGCCGTGGTCCGGATCCAGCTTGTAGGCGCCGGCCTGCACCTCGGCGGGGGTCCGGGTGAGCGACTGCTGCGCGACCGCGCCGCCGGCCAGAAGCCCGGCGGATAGAAGGCCGGCGAGGGCGAGCCGGGGAATGGAACGCATGGGGATCTCCTCCATATCAGTAACAGATATAGTCACAGATAGCCGGGACGGACCGGGATGCAAGGGGCGCTGCGCGATTTCGCCGCCGCGGCGCGAGTTGACAGTTGGGACGGCGGCGGCCATGTCCCGCCCGTCTCCCCGCCTCCGCGTGAACATCCGCCTGTAATGACCTACATCGTCACCGACGCCTGCGTGAAATGTAAGTTCATGGACTGCGTCGAGGTGTGTCCGGTGGACTGCTTCTACGAAGGCGAGAACTTCCTGGTCATCGCGCCGGACGAGTGCATCGACTGCGGCGTCTGCGAACCGGAATGCCCGGTCGACGCCATCAAGCCGGACACCGAGGACGAACCCGACGGCAAGTGGCTGCAGGTCAACGCCGAGTACGCCAAGGTGTGGCCGAACATCACCGTGAAGGGCACGCCCCCGGCCGACAGGGAGCAGTACGAGCGCGAGACCGGCAAGTTCGAGAAGTATTTCTCGCCAAAGCCCGGCAAGGGCTCCTGACCTTTCCGGCGAAGGCGAGTCGCGACATGCTGTCGCAGGCCGGAGAGGATTTCCAGCCTTCCGTACGCTGACGCTGTGGACGTTTTGAAATTCCGCAGATTTGTGATAGGTTCCTGTCATTGGGTCGGGCGGTCTGCGAAATCCTCGCGCCGCCCGCGTTTGCGACAGAATCCCGTCCACGCAGGCGGGATCGGCCAGAGGTTGGGTGATCCGTTTCCGCAACTGACGACTTGAGGACATCTCCGACGGACCTGTGTTCCGCCGGCCATGACCCCGTCGCTCTTGCGCCTTCGCCTCGCCCTTCCCGCTGCGCCGGGAAAGGAATGACATGACGAGCAAGACCGGTCTGGAATTCAAGGTTGGCGACGCAGTCGTCTATCCGGCGCACGGCGTCGGCAAGGTGGCGGCGATCGAGACCCAGGAAGTGGCCGGGATGTCGCTGGAGGTCTACGTCGTGACCTTCGATCACGAAAAGATGACGCTGCGCGTGCCGACGAAGAAGGCCAAGACCGCCGGTCTGCGCTCGCTCGCCGCCGACGACGTGGTGTCCAAGGCCCTGACCACGCTGAAGGGCCGCGCCCGCATCAAGCGCACCATGTGGTCGCGTCGCGCGCAGGAGTACGAGGCCAAGATCAACTCGGGCGACCTGATCTCGATCGCCGAGGTGGTTCGCGACCTCCACCGCGCCGAGAGCCAGCCGGAGCAGTCCTACTCGGAACGCCAGCTGTACGAATCGGCGCTGGACCGGATGGCCCGCGAAGTCGCCGCGGCGAACAAGATCGACAAGGACGCGGCCGTCGAACTGCTCGGCAAGTCGCTGAGCGCCAAGAAGGCCGTGGTCGCCGCCGCCGAGGAAGCCGAAGCCGCCTGAGCGGGCGACATCGCCGGATGAAGGAAGGGCCCGGGAGCGATCCCGGGCCCTTTTTCGATCAGCGACCCGTGCCGGTTCCGGAGACGTGCTCCAGGTAGGCGATGACGTCGGCGATCTCCTGCGGCTCGAATTCGAAAGCCGGCATGGCGGGGTGGGCCGTGACCAGCCCTTCCGCGAACGCCTCCTGCAGATCCGCGACGGGGTAGAGCACCCCCATGTTCCGGAACGGCGGCGCGGCGGCCATCGGGCTGTCGCCGCTGCGCTCGACGGCATGGCAGCCCGCGCACTTCAGGCGAACCAGCACCGCGCCGCGATCGGCCGAGCCGGCGAGTCCTGCGGGCGGCGGCACGGCGGCTGCGCCTCCTTGCGGCCCGTCGGCGGCGCATCCCGCCAGGGCGACCAGCGCGGCGAGCGCCGCGGGCGTCATCAATCTCATCCCAACCCCTCCGGGAAATCCCGGTATTGCGCCGGGCGTCTGTTGGTCGTCCAAAGGCGTTATCCCCCCGCAGCGCCGAAGCGGCGAGCACAGGAGACGTCAATGGTCGATTTCTACCACATCCGTCTGGAGTTGGCGCGCGAGCCCGGCCGGCCGGCTGGAGACCCCACCGAAGGCTACGATCTGGTCGCGCCGCTGGACGGCGACGGGCGGCTCGTTCCCGCCGGGTGCCGCGAGAATCCGGAGCGCTGCTACGCCCGCCGCTTCGTCGACGGATCGACCGAGGCCAAGGGCCGCCTGCGGTACGGCCCCGGCGACCGCTGGAGCATCGACCTGGAGCCCGGCGAGGCCGAGGACGCCGTCGGCTTCCGCTTCGGCGACGAGCGATTCGTCGCCGGCGAGTACGTCAGCCTGACCCTGCCCGACGGCGAACAGCACACCTACGTCGTGGCGGCCGTCGCGCCGGTGTGATTCAGAAGTACTCGGCGTCGGCCGGGCACTGGGCGCTGATGCGGCGGGCGGTGATGCTGGCGGGAATGTAGGGCGTGCCCCTCGCCAGCTGGGCCCCGCCCGTGAAGCGGAAGCTCTCGGTCTCGTAGGGCCCGTTCAGGCGGACGTTGACGCGGCGGCCCTTGCGATCCTCGCAGGTCCCTTCGAAGCGCGCGTTGCCGTCGCCGACCTGCCGCACCGGATAGGTGCAGCGCCAGCGGCGCGTCGACAGCCCTCCGAAGAAGCGGTTGATCTCGCTGGGCCGCACGCATTTGCGCTCGGTGTCCCGCACCCCCAGCACGCTGGTGGTGTACTCCCAGTAGCCCGGCTGGGGCTGACCCGCCTCCTGCGGCGGCGTGGCCGCGGACGGCGCGGACATCAGCAGGCCGGCGGCGATCACCGGCGCGGCGACGGCGGCGGTGCGGATCAGGCTGGTCTTCATGGGAATCCCGGGAATGGCGATGCGCTTCATGGACAAGGGCAGTAGAAGGTGGCGCTTGAACGGCGGCTGAACGGCTGCGTTCCTGCCCCGGCCGCCTTGACGCGGCGGGGACTCCTCCTCTATACGCCCCCCTCTCGCGCGGGACGACCTCCCGCGCGCACCTGTTTCATGCGTCCGCCGTCTGCGCGGACAGCACCCGAAGGATAGTCAGATGTCGCGTCGTTGCGAACTCACCGGTATCGGCCCGATGGTCGGCCACAGCGTGAGCCACTCGAACATCAAGACCAAGCGCCGCTTCCTGCCGTCGCTGAAGGCGGTCAAGGTGACCTCGGACGCGCTCGGCCAGACCTTCTCGCTGCGCATCTCCAACGCCGCCCTGCGCACCCTCGACTACAAGGGCGGCCTGGACGCCTTTATCGTCAAGGCTCGCGACGAGCAGCTGTCGCCCGCCGCCCAGCGCATCAAGCGCCAGGTGAAGGCCAAGCTGGCCGAGCAAGCCGCGGCCTGATCGCCGCGACATCGAAGTCCTGACAGGGGCCGGCGGAAACGCCGGCCCTTTTCGTTTGCGCGCCCCGCGGCGCGCCGCCAGTCTGGTCGTTCGTTCGTCCGGGGGAGCTGTCCGTGTCCGAAACCATCCGCCGCGCCGCCCTGCTGGGCGCCTCGCTCCTGGTCCTCGCCGCCTGCGCCACGGCGCCCTCCCCCGCCGCCGACGGCGTCCCTGACGCCCGGCCCGAGCCGCAGGCCGCGCCGGTCCCGGTTCGCGAGTCCACCGCCTTCACCCTCGGCACCGACCAGCCGCGCACGCCCGAACAGTTGGCCATGCGCTTCGACAAGGCCGACCTGTCGATCCGGGTTATCCCGGAGAATCGGGCGATCGACGCCGTGGCGGTGCTGGATTTCGCCGCCACTGCCCCGCTCTCCGCCGTCGTGGTCGAGCTGGACACCCTGCTGGAGGTCTCCTCGGTGCAGGTGGACGGCGTCGAGGCGAGCGGCTGGAGTAACCCGGAAGGGCGGATGACCATCCCCCTGCCCCGCCCGCTGGCCATCGGCGAGTCGGTGCAGGTGCGCATCGCCTACGCCGGCCAGCCCCGCGTCGCGCCCAACGCGCCATGGGACGGCGGCTTCGTCTGGGCGACCACCGTCGACGGCCAGCCGTGGATCGCCACCGCCGTCCAGCCGGAGGGCTGCGACCTGTTCTGGCCATGCATCGACCACCCGCTGGCCGAGCCCGGACGGGTCGACCTGCACATCACCGTGCCCTCGCACCTCGCCGCCCCGTCCAACGGCCGCTTCCTCGGCACGGTCGACCACGGCGACGGCTGGACCACCTGGAACTGGTCGGCGGCCAATCCGAACACCTACGCCATCGCCCTGAACATCGGCCCCTATGTGGAGGAGCGCGCCGACTACCGCAGCCGCTTCGGCAACATCGTTCCGCTGTCCTACTGGCGCCTGCGCACCGACGACCCGGCGAAGGTGCAGGCCCTGTTCGACCAGTTCGCGCCCATGATGGACTTCTACGAGGCGGTCGTCGGCCCCTTCCCGTTCGGCGCCGAGAAGATGGGCGTGGTCGAGACCCCGCACCTGGGCATGGAGCACCAGACGATCAACGCCTACGGCAACGAGTACAAGCTGGACGGCAAGGGCTACGACTGGCTGCTGCACCACGAGCTGGCGCACGAGTGGTTCGGCAACCAGATGACCAACCGCAACGCCGACGACATGTGGCTGCACGAGGGCCTGGGCAGCTACATGCAGCCCCTGTATCTGCGCTGGCTGCACGGCGACCGCTACATGGAGGCCGAACTGCTGGAGCAGCGCAACCAGCTGCTCAACCGCTTCCCCGTCGTTTCGGGCGAGGAGCGGGCCGAGGACGACGTCTACAAGGACGATCGCGGCCCCGGGCTGGACCTCTACAACAAGGGTTCGCTGATCGCCCACAGCCTGCGCATGCTGGTCGGCGACGAGGCCTTTTTCCGCTCGGTGACGCGGCTGGTCTACGGCCGGCCGGATCCGCGCCCGGGCAACTTCACCACCCGCAACGCCACGACCGACGAGTTCCTGGCCATCCTCGAGGACGAGTCAGGGCGCGAGCTCGACTGGTTCTTCCGCGGCTACCTGTACAACGCCGCCCTGCCCGACCTGCGCCAGACGCGGGAGGGAGATCACCTGCGGCTGGAATGGATCACCGGCGACGGCGCCGTCTTCCCCATGCCGATCGAGGTCGAGGTGGACGGTCGCCGCACGGTCGTGCCGATGAGCGACGGACGCGGCGAGATCGCCGCGCCCGCCGGGGCCCATGTGCTGATCGATCCCGAGAACAAGGTCCTCCGCCGCCTCGAGTTCATCGAGGCGTGGAAGGGCCGGACCGCGGTCGGGGATTAATCGCTTTCGGAATCGTCGGCAGAGGCCACGGCGACGACGGCGGCGAGCACGCCGGCGGCGGCGAGGATGCCGATCAGCGGGATGCCCGCGAACTCGCTGGACTCGCCGGCTTGCGGGCCGACGCGGTCCCCGACGCGCGAAACGGACGACTGCCCCGCGGCCAGGGCCTGACCCGACACCAGCAGAAGTCCGGCGGTGACGGCGGCGATGGTCTTCTTCATGATCACGCTCCTGCGACTGACGCAGACAGGCAAACCGCTATGGCGCGGGAGAGTTCCGCGCGGTTCCCGAAAATGGGTGAGAGAGCGGAAAACCGGCTCAGAAGCTTCCGGCGCGACGCTCCGCCTCCACCGCCCGCTCTCGATCGCTGGCCGCCTCGCTGGCGTCGATCTGCACCTCCAGGGCGGCGGCCCGCGCATCAGCCGCCGGGCTGCTGGCCGGCCTCAGGACATAGATCGCCAGCAGCAACAGAACCGCCAGCCCCGCGACCACCAGGGCGATCCGTTTGAGCCAGGTGTGGTCCCGCCGGACGGCGTACGGGTTGCGGGCCATGAACTTGCCTTCGGCGGATCCGGCGGAGCGCCGACGCTCCGACAGGGCGCAGGTCGGCGGCGGGGAGTCCAGCGGTTTCGTCGGGACGCCCGAACGCCCTACGGCTCCAGCTCGATGTCCCAGTACAGGTAGTCGAGCCAGCTCTGGTGAAGGTAGTGGGGCGGGAAACGGCGCCCCAATTCCTGCAGCTGCCAGGCGTTCGGCCGGTGCGGAGCGCGGCGGATGGGCATTCCCGCCTGCTCGGGCGTGCGGCCGCCCTTGCGCAGATTGCACGGCCCGCAGGCGGCGACGATGTTCTCCCAGGTGGTGCGGCCGCCGCGGCTGCGCGGCACCACATGGTCGAAGGTCAGCTCGGCGGTGTCGCCGCAGTACTGGCAGGCGAAGCCGTCGCGCAGGAAGACGTTGAAGCGGGTGAAGGCCGGCTGGCGGTCCTGGTCGATGTAGTTCTTCAGCGCGATCACGCTGGGCAGCCGGATCTCCATCGAGGGGCTGCGGACGACCTTGTCATAGACCGAGACCACGTCGACCCGCTCCTGCCAGACCGCCTTGACCGTCTCCTCCCACGGCCAGATCGACAGCGGATAGTAGGACAACGGCCGGAAGTCGGCGTTCAGCACCAGGGCGGGCCAGCCGGACGGGGGGCGGTGCAGGACCTGCATCAGGTCCTCGCCCCGGGCGGAGGGTTCATCGACGCGACAGGACTGAAGACACGTCTCCTTCCTTGTCTGTGGGAAAAGACTAGTCCCGATTCGACGGCTTGGCGATGACCGCGAAACGACGGTTTCGCGACTTTAGCGGCTCGCGGTCCCCGGAAAGGCCGGCAGGCTCCAGCCCCAGACGAGGGCGCCGGCTCTCAGCGCGAAGCCGAGGCCGGCGGCGAGAAAGGCCGAGGGCCAGGCTTCGAGGCCAAGGGCGCGCACCGCCACATAGACGCTCGCCGCCAGCAGGGCCGCGGACACCGTGATCTCGCGGCGCAGAAGGATGGAGGGCTGGCCGGCCAGAAGATCGCGCACGATGCCGCCGAAACAGGCGGTGAGCGCGCCCATCACGATGCAGATCAGCGGGGCGACGCCGAACAGCTCGGCCTTGGCCGCGCCGAAGACGCCGTAGGCGGCCAACCCGACCGCATCCAGCCACAGCAGGGCGCGGAAGCGCCACGGCCGGGCCCCCACGACCCACACCGCCATCGAGGCCGCGACGCAGACGGCGATGTAGCGCCAGTCGCCGACCCAGAAGACCGGGGCGCCGATGAGCAGGTCGCGCAGGGTGCCGCCGCCCACGCCGGTGATGGCCCCGAAGAAGGCGAAGGTCACCAGGTCGTGCCGCTCGCGCGCGGCCGCCAGCGCGCCGGTGGCGGCGAAGACGGCCACGCCGGCGAAGTCGAGGGCGCCGAGCACCGTCTCGGGGGTCGCCAGGGCAGGATCGATGGAGTTCACGCGGCCGGGGTCTCCAGCGCGACCTCGCCGCGCCTCACCGCCCCATACCACCCCCAGAGCAGATGCGCCGCAACGCTCCGGTGCGGTCGCCACGCCTCGGAGCGGGCGTAGGCCTCCTTCTCGCGCGGGCGAAGAGCCGCGCCGTCGGCCCAGCGTATCGCCTCCTGCAAGGCGATGTCGCCGGCGGGAAAGACGTCGGTGCGCCCCTCGCAGAACATCAGGAACGTCTCGGCCGTCCAGCGGCCGACGCCCTTGATCGCCGTCAGCCGCGCGACCGCCTCTTCATCCGACAATCGCTCGAGGTGGTCGAAGTCGATCGCGCCCTCGACGTGTGCGCGGGCGATCTCGTGCCCGTAGCGGGCCTTCTGGCCGGAAAGCCCGAAGCCCCGCAGCGCCTCCACCTCCTGCGCAAGCACGGACGCTGGACTGACGTCCCCGCCAAGGCCCTCGACGACCCGCTTCCAGATCGCCGCCGCCGCGACCACCGACACCTGCTGCTCGACGATCATCCGGAACAGCCCCTCGAACCCGCCCGTACGCAGCCGCCAGGCGAAGGGCGGCGTCTGTGCGTGGGCCCGCGCCAGGGCCGGGTCGCGGCTGGCGAGGCTTGCGCGGGCGGCGTCGATCTCGTCGGGACTGGGGGGCACGGCCATGGGCCGACACTAGTCGGGCGGCGGGGTCCCGCAAGCACGGGGTGTGACGGCGTCCGGTTCCCGCTATCGTGCCGCGATGTTCGTCACCCGGTTCGCCCCCTCGCCCACGGGACGGCTGCACAAGGGCCACGCCTTCTCCGCCCTCACCGCCTGGTCGGCGGCGACGGCCGCGGGGGGGCGCTTCCTGCTGCGTTTCGAGGACATTGATCCGACCCGTTGCCGGCCCGAGTTCGAAGCGGGCATCGTCGAGGACCTGACTTGGCTTGGGCTCGACTGGGAGCGACCGGTGCGGCGGCAATCGGAGCACTTGGCCGAATACGCCGTGGTCGTGGACGTGCTCGAACGCCGCGGCCTGCTCTACCGCTGTTTCCGGACCCGCAAGGAGATCCTCGACGCCATCGGCGGCGCTCCCCATGGCGCAGCGGAAGCCGTGCGACCGGGGCCGCATCCGGCGGACGAGGAGGCCGAGCTGCTCGCCGAAGGTCGTCCCTACGCCTGGAGGCTGTCTCTTGCACGTGCGCGCGACGCACTCGGCGGTCGCGCCTGGGAATCCCTCGCCTTCGTCGAGGAGGGGACCGGCCCGGGGGGCGAACGCGGGCTGATCCCGGCGCGGCCGGAAACGGCCGGCGACGTCGTCGTGGCGCGCAAGGACGCCGGAACCGCCTATCATGTCGCGGTCACCCATGACGACGCCCTGCAGGGCGTCACCCATGTCATAAGGGGCGAGGACCTGTTCGAGGCGACGCACATCCAGGTGCTTCTCCAGTCGCTGATGGGCTGGCCTACGCCGGTGTACCGGCACCACCGCCTGCTGACCGGGACGGACGGCCGCCGCTTCGCCAAGCGCGATGGATCGGTCACACTGGCGCAGATCCGCGCCGCGGGCGTCGACGCCGCCACGCTGCGGGCGGACCTGGGTTTCGACAGGAGAGGGACTTGATCGCCTTTCACCGCCGTCGCCTTCTCGCCGGTCTCGCCGCCGCTCCGCTGGTCGGCGCCGTGCTCCGGCCTGCCGTCGCCCGGGAGGCCGGTGCGCCCGATGCGGCGCTGGACGCCGCCTTCGCCGCTCACGCTCCGGTCGGCCTGGCCGGGGCCGTCGTTACGCGCGACGGGCTGGTCTGGGCCGGCGCCCGGGGCGTGCGGCGGTTCGGCGGCGACGACCCTGTCACGGCGGAGGACCGCTGGCACCTCGGCTCCAACACCAAGGCCATGACCGCGGCCGTATTCGCACGGCTGGTGGAGCAGGGCCGCGCCCGATGGGGCATGCCGCTGGCCGAAGCGTTTCCGGGCCTCGATATCCATCCGGCGTGGCGAAACACGACGTTGGACGACTTCATGCATCATCGCGCCGGGCTGCTGGATGAGCCGGTGATGGGCCGTAACTGGCTGATGACCGCGCGCGCCGACCCCCGCTCCCTGCCGGAGCAGCGGGCCGTCATCGCCGCGCAGGCGCTCGGATCGCAGCCGGGCGGGACCCCCGGAGCCTTCGTCTACGGCAACGCCAACTACGTCCTGGTGGGGGCGGCGATCGAGCGGCTGACTGGCGCTTCGTGGGAGGAGGCGACAGGGGCCGAGCTGTTCGAACCGCTCGGCCTCGCGAGCGCGGGCTTCGGGGCGCCGGCCGCCGCGCCGCAGGGCGCCGGCAACGCCTGGGGCCACCGGGGCGCCGGGGACCAGCGGACGCCGATCCCGCCCGCCCATCCGGGCGCCGACAACCCCGCGGCGCTCGGCCCGGCGGGCATGGTCCACATGAATCTCGCCGATTACGGCCGCTTCCTCGCCGCAATGATGGGCGCGCGGCCGGACTGGCTGGGCCCGGACAGCCGGGTCGGGCTGACGACACCGCCGGAAGGTGGGCCGCCCGCCTACGCCTGCGGCTGGGCCGTGGGCACGCAGCCGTGGGCGGGAACGGACGATCCGGTCCGGGTGCTGGGGCACAATGGCTCCAACACCATGTGGTACTGCAGCGTGCTCGCGGCTCCCGAACCGGGCGTGGCCTTCGTGGCGGTGTCGAACGAAGGCGCAGCGGGCGAGCGGGCCTGCCAGGTCCTGCTCCGCGGTTTGGCGGCGACCCGGAACCAGGGCTAGGCCTGCGGGGTGGATCGGGATCTCGCCGACTTCTGGAACCTGATGTGGGAGCTGGCGCTCGGCCTGTGCGCCGGCTTCGCCCTGCTCAACGCCTTCGCGCCGCCGCAGGATCTGCCCTGGAAGCCCCTGGACCTGAACCGGCCGATCGGCGCGGCGACCACGGCCAAGGTGGCGGACTTCGAGCTTACGGAGACGGCCGCGCCTGAAGAGGTCTTCGCCGTCACTGAGGCCTGCATGCAGGTGCTGCGCGAGGCGGGGGTCGAGGTCGAGCGGGCCGACGACCGGGACGACGGCGGCTTCTGCGTCGTGCGCGGGGCGGTGCGGATCACCGGGGGCGCCGTGACGCCGCTCGCGCCCGGCGGCCTGGTCATGCAGTGCCCGTTGGCGGTGCGCTACGTGATCTGGGACCGGCAGGTGCTGCAGCCGGCGGCCGAGGCGGCCTTCGGCGTGGGGGTCAGCCGGGTCGAGACCTACGGTTCGTACGCCTGCCGCCGCATCTACAACTCCACCGACGTCGCCAGCCGGCCCAGCGAGCACGCCCGGGCCAACGCCCTCGACGTGGCGGCCGTGCGGCTCGAGGACGGACGGACCGTTTCGGTGGCCGGCGACTGGGCCGGCGAGGGCCGCTCGGGAGAGGAAGGGGCCGCCTTCCTGCGTCGGGTCCGCGACGGCGCCTGCCGCGTGTTCGCCACGGTCCTGACCCCCGACTACAACGCCGCCCACCGGGATCACCTGCATCTGGACGGGGCTCCGCGGGGGCTGTGCACCTGATCCCGTAACCATGTTCGCCTCACGGGCGAACCGGTTTGCGGTTGACGCGGCCCGGCTTTGCGGGAGACAACTCCGCCGCAGTCCGGATTTCGCGCGGCCTCCACCCCCGTGCAGCGCTCTTTCGCCTGAACGAGCTTGTCCAGATGGGCTGACGGATGTCCCCGTCGGGGCGTCTGCCTGGAAAAGCGCGTTTACGGAGACGCACAATGGCGACCGGCACGGTCAAGTGGTTCAACCCGACCAAGGGCTATGGCTTCATCCAGCCCGAGAGCGGCGGTTCGGACGTTTTCGTCCACATCACCGCCGTCCAGAAGGCGGGTCTTCAGGGCCTCGATGAGAACGCCAAGGTCGAATACGAGCTGGAATCCCAGCGCGGCAAGACCTCGGCGGTGAACCTCAAGGTCCTCTAGGGACACCTCCACAATCTACGGAAGGGGCGCGGCGGCTACGGCTTCCGCGCCCTTTCTCTGTCTGGACGACCATTGCGCCAGCACCACGCCGGTCAGGACCGCGGCGCCGCCCAGCATCTGCGCCGCCGTCATGGTCTCGGCGAACAGCAGCCAGCCCAAAAGGGCCGCCACCACCGGCTGGATCAGCACGGTCACGGCGGTGAGCGCCGCCGGCAGGCGGCCCAGCGCCCAGGCCACCCCGCCCTGCCCGGCCACGTGCACCAGCCCGAGGCCCGCGCAGGCGGCCCAGCCGGCGGCCGAGCCCGGCGTCAGGTCCTCGCCCAGCGCCAGCGCCAGCCCGAGCAGCAGCGGCGCGCCCAGAGCCGTCGACCACAGCATGATGCGGCTGGCCGGATGCCGCCCGCGCAGCACCTTCACGGTCAGGAAGTAGCCGGCGTACCAGAGGGCCGTCACCGCCGCGAACAGGTCGCCCAGCCGCGGGTTCGCGCCCTGCCGCCCGTCGGCTCCCGTCGACATCGTCCAGGCGCCGGCCAGCGCCACCGCCAGGGCCAGCAGGAACAGGACGCGGGGCCGCTCGCGGAAGGCCAGCCACGCCACCGCCGTCACGATCACGGGCGTCAGGTTGGTCAGGGTGGTGGCGTTGGCCACCGAGGTGAAGGCGATCGAATAGTGCCAGAAACCGAGGTCCAGCACGAAGAACAGGGCGGCCAGCGCCATCAGGGGCGCGGGCCGGCCCGGGCCGCGCCCGGCGGCCGGGGCGCCGGGGCGGAACGCCAGCAGCATCAGCCACGGCAGGGCGAAGGCGAAGCGCCAGAAGCCCGCCGCCGCCGGCCCCGTGTCGGCCAGCCGCACGAGGATCGGGGCCAGGCCCAGCACCGCCGCCGAGGCGACGAGGACGGTCAGGGCGGCGGCGCGACTGCTGGGCATCCGCCGCATATAGGACGGCGGCGCCGCCTCCGTCTCCTCCCTCCGTCAGCGACGCCGGAAGCGGTCGAGCGGATGGGCCCGGCGCAGGCGGCGGGCGGCCATCAGGGTCAGGCCGGCGCCCACCAGCACGCTGCCGGCGGCGACGCCCATGGCGACCAGCGGGGCCCGCGCCAGCCGGGCGCGCAGCGACGGATCGTTGGCCGTGGTCGTCCCCTCCGGCGGCGGCTGCGAACCCTCGGGCTCGACCCACGGCTCGGCCTGGTAGGTCTTCGGCTCGGCCGGCGCGGGCGAGGGCGCCTCGAGGTCGGCGCCGGCGGCGACGGTGGCGGCGGCCTCCTCTTCCTCAAGCGGGGTCTGGGTCATGCCGTCCCCCTCAGATCGCCGCACCGGGGGCTGTCGTCTCGTCGCGACGCTCGCCGCCGGCCCAGCCGCCGGTCCCGCAGTAGCGGTCGAACTCCTCGCGGAAGCGCTCGGTCAGGTGCTCCTGGCGCTCGCCCTTCTCCTTGAGGCGCAGGAACCAGCTGGATTCCTCCTCGAACATGTGGGTCAGCACCGCGCCCTCGATGTGCGTCAGCTTGTCCATCCATTCGGGCGTCGAGGGCTGGATGTTCTCCAGCTCGGCCATCTGCATCTTGGCCGTGGTCTGCTCGGTGTAGGCGTGGCCGGCGTGCAGCTTCTCGCCGGCCTGGGCCAGGGCCGGGTACAGCACCACCTCCTCGGCCAGCGAGTGGCCGTTGAGGATCAGGGCCAGCTCCTTCATCGCCGCCACCCGGGCCTCGGCGCTCTCGGCGCGGCGGCAGGCGGCGAAGCAGGCGCGGATCTGCTCGTGGTGGTCGAGCGCCAGCGACAGCCAGTCGCCCGGCTGGCAGTGCGCCCGGGCCTCGGCGGTGGCCTCGGCGCGCTTCTCCTCGCCGGGGACGGGGGTGACTTTCGAAAGGATCTTGTCGACGACGGACATGGCGGATCTCCGGGGGTTCGGGTTCGCGGGGCTTGCCGAGTCAAACCGGCCGGACGGCCGGCGGTTCCGGCGCTCGCCGCCCGCGGCCTGCGGATAATTCTCCGCCACGCCGTCGCCGCCGGCTCACCGCCGTCGACGGCGGCCTCCGCCCTACTCCGCCGGCGGCGGCGGCGGAGCGCCGCGTTCGCGCCAGGAGGGCAGCACCGGGGCGTCGCCGGGCGGCGGGTTGCGCTGCAGCTCGGCGATCAGGGCCTCCATCTCGGCGATCTCGCGCTGCTGGGAGTCGATGATCCGGTCGGCCAGCAGCCGCGTCCGCTCGTCGCGGATCTGCGCCCGCTCGCTGGTCAGGATGGCGATCGAGTGGTGCGGGATCATCGCCTTCATGTAGGCCACGTCCCCGACGGTCTGCTGGCTGCGCACCAGCCACAGGGCCCCGGCGAAGACCACGGCGGCCCCGGCGAGGATGGCCAGGTTGACCCGCCGGTTGCGGTACATGCCCCACATGAAGCCGAGCATGATCACCGCCATGGCCGCGCCCATGACCAAGGCCATCCAGGTGCGCGTCTGGCTGTAGCGCACGTGCTCGAGCGCGAAGGTGTTCAGGTACATCAGCCCGAACATCACGATGGTCGAGACGGCGATCATCGCCGCAAACCGGCGGTAGCTCATGCCCTTGTCCATGGCCCGAAAACTTCCGGCCGGCCGTACGGTTCCGCTCAGATCCAGCCGCACGGGTTGGCCGGGCGGAGCCGTCGGCGCAGGTACTCCAGCGTCGCCCGCCTGGCCCCGCACACGCAGCGGAACCGCTCCGAGCGCCCCGGCGGCGGGCGGTTCCCGTCGGGGAACAGGGTCTTCGCGTCCAGCACCGCCTCATGGAAGCAGCCGGGGGCGAGGCAGCGGACGAGGAGCAGGCGGGGCGGCTCGGGCATGGGCCCGGCATAGCGCGGGCGGCAGGGCGGCGGGAGGGGGATGTTCTGGGTTTGTTCGCGCGGCTGTGGACGGCCTCTCGCGGCGGGAGAGGCCCCCCCTTC
>MGLK01000008.1:90505-98154 GCA_001794825.1 Caulobacterales bacterium RIFCSPHIGHO2_01_FULL_70_19
GCTGCAGCGCGCCCGCCGCTCCGTCCGGCAGCCCCATCTGCGCCCGCCAGTCGGCCCGGTGGGCGCGCTGCAGCCCGTAGTCGATCTGGTGCAGCGGCCGCAACGCGCCCGTCTCGTCCCACACCTCCGACGCCCACGGCTGGTCGCGGAAATGCTCGCGGTCCGCCGCCGCGGCCTCCGGCCCGAGGTGCTCGGCCCGGAAGAGGAGCAGGAAGCCCAGGTGCCACATCGACACGTCGCCGGCCGGCTCGCCCCGCATGATGCGCCACAGCTGCTGCGCCAGCTCGCGGGTCTCCGCCAGATGCGCCTCGAACTCGTCCATCCGCCGCTGGGCGTAGCGGTCCCAGCCCTCCAGCGGCTCCGGCGTCGGGTCCGCCTCGCGCCGCCGCTCCCAGCCCTCCGACGCCCGCCGCCGCCACAGGTTCGCCAGCCCGACGTCATAGCGCTGCGCCAGCGACGCCGCCGTCTCCCCCCGCTCCCACGCCCGCCGCACCTCCCACCAGGTGTCCTCCGACCGGTACTTCCGCTCCGAGCCTTCCATGCGGAACCTCCTCCGTCCGTCGCGGGACAGGATGCCGGGCGGATGCGTCGAAATCGGACGCAGGGCGGCGAGGCGGAAGGGGGAGTCCAGGCCGCTCGCAGCCCGGCGAATCAGGGGCGCGGGGCTCGCCCTTCATCGCCTTGCGGGTGGAGAGAGGTCGCATCGCGACCGAACGACGGGTAGCCGAGCGGAGCGAGGTCGGATGAGGGGTCGCGCCGCCCGTCAGTGATGGACGACGGAGCCCTGGGGGCCCGTCGACCCCTCATCCGTCAGCCCCGGCTGCGCCGGGCCTGCCACCTTCTCCCGCAAGGGGAGAAGGATCAGTGCGGCGGCGCCCCCGGCGATGGCCCCCTGCCCGGCCTTGAGCTCGTATTCCTCGCCGCAGTCGGCGCAGCGGAAGTCGCCGACGCGGGTGTTGTTGTTGGCCAGGGGCGCAAGGCGGTCGGACGTCGCCCCTGTCACTTATAGAAGTGATCGTGGATCTGCTTCAGCATATCCACCTCGTGCCTATTCAGGCCTTTCTCCTTAGTACCCTCATGCGCCCAGAGATTGCGCAGAGAACTGAACAAGGAGAGCCACTTTACACGTTCCGCCTTGCTCTTGAATCCTTGACCAATGTCTATCGAGAAATGCTTCTCAAAAGTTTCGAATCCCGCCGGCGGCTCATCAGGAACCCTCGTCCAATATCGTTCAATAATGGTCTTGTAGTCGCTTATGAAGAACTGGTCCGTCCACGGAATATCGTGCCGCCCCAGCCCCTCCTTGTAGTTCTTCTCAACCTGTTCCCTTGCTCGGGTTTCGCACTCGCGCTGGATCGAACCGATCTCAATATCCCAGTTATCGCCGAACAACGTCTTCAACTGAGCTATGACGAACCCTTTTATATGGCGCTCGATCCGCGTGCCCAGTTCCCGTCCCTTATCCTGCAAGGCTTTGTCTTGACGCTCTCTCCAGTCTTGCAGTTCTGGCGGACTATATTCTGGGAAACGGTCAGATATCGCTAGCTGGAACGTCCGAAACCACACAGTCTCAGCACCACTGCCGTGCCTCCCTAGGAGGACGTCAGGGTTCTCGCCATCAATGACCACAAGCGCGTCAACCAACGCCTTTAGATATTTCCGGAGCGCATCCAAACGTTCGTCGGACGTCGACTTAATCGAGAGCCGACCCATCTCACACTCGAATGCATGCAGGCTTCCAAGTAGACGGATTATCGCGAACGTGCCTTTGTTCGAAATTAGGTAGGTCGACAGAATCTTTTCATGCGGCTTACAACGCTCCTCCAGATACTCATAGCATCTATTGAGAAGCTGGGTAACGCGCGCCCGCGCTTTAGGCATCTCTGATTTGTGGTCGGTGTTTCCCACATCATACAGAGAAGAACCCGGCGGATCCTCGATCATCCTGTTCCCACTGGCCTCAGGTATTAGTCCGGAACGCAGGAGGCCATCAGCGAATGGCTTCGCTTGGAGCTCAGCCTTATCTTCACCGAGTGAAATTTTCCCATACAACGGCCCCGACTGATCGCCCCCTAGCTGACGGATTATTGAGGAACGCAGCGCCTTCAGCCTGGAGTCCAAGCGTGCGGCATTCCAATAGAGATCCTCCTCTAACGTAATTCGCAGAGTGGGACTTACCGCCTTCTGATTTTGATTGATATCCATGAACAACTCGAGCTGTTCGGACGGGTCCAATCCGACAAACGCAACTACTGGAATCGTGTTGGTGTCTTTGTAGGGAGAATCGGCATAGCCATAGATTCTGTGTTGACCGTCTATGATATAGGCGATTGCGTAGCAGTTCGGAATTTTCAAGACACCAGTACGGGAACTAGAGTCCGTTAGCCGAGAGTGCGCTTGAAACTCGCGCTTAGCTCCTCGTTCGCTGAAATTTATGATGGCAGAGTTGGGGAAGTACCCGCCCTTCTCTATAAACTTCGAAATTCCTGAAAGTCGACTTGGCACCAGAAGCCTCTGGTAGGTAGGCATTTCTGCCTCGTTCGCTCGTGTTCTATGCAGGACAAAGCCGAGCTTGAGGAGGAGGTGAGGCTCAAGAGAAAACATGTAGTAGGTTTTCCCACCCATCCGGCCTTCGATCGCAGGCACCTCGATTCGGTCCTTGTTTATCGAGCGCCCCTTAAACAACATTCCAAGGAACTGATAGTGGGCTGCGCCCTTGTAGTTCCTTATTAGACTCTCAACGTAGTCGAACGAGTTGTCATTGTAGAAGAACGATGACGTTTCTTCTAATCAGATCGCATCTGCACTGTCTCGTGCCATCCTCAGATTTCGAGTGGCGAACACATACTTAAGCCGGCGCCCGCGGCCGAACATCTGTTCCGCCGCTTTTGTAAACCCGTCAAGCCGCTGGGGGAGGCCTTCGAACTCTGTCTTGAACGATGGTGCCTTAGCGGGCTTCTCGCTTGATTTGCACTCGACGACGAGAACTGAGTCGTTGTTCACCGCCAAGACATCGACTTGCTTGCGCTGCTTCGGATCAGGGCCAAACGGGATGCACAAGTTGCGATCGATATTCAGATGTCTGTAGCCTAGGCGGTACAACTGGCACCAAATGTCGTCCTCAAATTTGACATCATGCGCTTTAGCCTTCCTCAGCCTAGTTTTTGTCTTAAGCGGCTTTCCGTACTCTTCCCATCCGTCCTTCAGCAGGTCCTCGACCAGACTATGGTCGACGTTTCGCATGAGGTATGGTGAAGACTTGGCTACGTAAAGCTTGCCCAAGTAGCTCGGATCGTCGCACAGCGAATCCCGAAGCACCTTGAGATCTCCTGGCGTCAAGAATGACATTCTCGGCCCTCCCCGCGGCCACTCCGACTAGAATGCGTACAAGACTTCAGTTGTGCTAGTTCTTGATCCAGATGATCCAGCTATGACCGAGGACCTACTCAAGACCCTCGGCGCACCTAGCGCGGCGTATAACTGATGTATGCTGTCATGGTCGGCGTTGGTGAGAATTATCTTTGCGCCTCGCCTCTTGGCCGACACTATGCAACGCTGAAGACGCTTCTGATCTTCCCAGCTGAATATCTTCTGATTGTATTTAATAAAGCCGTTCACATTGTGCGCAGTCGTGTATGGCGGATCGATGAAAACCAAGTCTCCTTCGCGGGCTTCTCTGAGCGTCTCTTCAAAATCGCGCGTACTAAGTGAGGCAGCTGCTAGAAGGCGGCTTGCCTCCTCAAAGTCATCATCCACCATGATGATGCGAGACTTCGTGCCAATCGGCACATTGAACTGACCCTTGAGATTCTCTCGATATAGTCCGTTAAAGCACGTGCGGTTCAGGTATAGGAACTGCGCCGCGCGCTCGTATTGGCAAGCATGATTCCGGCCTCGCTCGAGGTAGTAAAACTCCTTCGAGTGCAGCCGCTGCATATTCTGCAGGCCCGACAGAACCTTCTGCCAGTCACTCTGGACCGCTTGATAGGTTTCGATCAATCGGCCGTTGATGTCAGAGAGGATCGCCGTCTTAGGAGCGAGGTGAAAGAACACCGCTCCACCACCCAAGAATGGCTCGATGTAGCGCCCCTCGAAACGCGGCAGCTCGAAGGACGGATCGCTGAGGAGCCATCGCTTACCGCCCGCCCACTTGATAAAGGGCTTCAAGCTCTTTGCCCACCACTGCGCGTTGCACCGTTGGCGCAGTTAAACCTTGCTTCGGGAGGAGCGGCAAGCGGGCACCTTGGACAGGCCGCGCGCCGATCATGTTTTTCGCCGCCCCCCCCTACCGCCCCTTCCTGAACGCCGCCGCCTTCTCCGCCCGCGCGGCCGCCCGGTCCCGCTTCGGGGCCTCCTTGTCCACCGCCTGGCCCTCCGCCGTCATGATGTCGTTGGCGAACTCGAGGTCCATCAGCTTCATGCGCTTGATCTCGTCGCGCAGGCGGGCGGCTTCCTCGAACTCGAGGTTGGCGGCGGCCTCGCGCATGCGGCCTTCGAGGTCCTTGAGGGCGGCCTGGAAGTTGGTCCCGACGAACGGCTTGCTCTCGTCCTTGACGCCGGGGGCGGTGAGGCGGTCGAGCTCGCGGCTTTCGTAGGGGCTGGCGAGGATCTCCTTGATGTCGCGCTTGACCGACTCCGGCGTGATGCCGTGGGCGGCGTTGTACTCCATCTGCTTTTCGCGGCGGCGGTTGGTCTCGGCGATGGCGCGCTCCATCGAGCCGGTCATGCGGTCGGCGTAGAGGATGACGCGGCCGTCGACGTTGCGGGCGGCGCGGCCGATGGTCTGGATCAGGCTGGTCTCCGAGCGCAGGAAGCCTTCCTTGTCGGCGTCGAGGATGGCGACCAGGCCGCACTCGGGGATGTCGAGGCCCTCGCGCAGCAGGTTGATGCCGATCAGCACGTCGAAGCTGCCGAGGCGCAGGTCGCGCAGGATCTCGATGCGCTCGAGGGTGTCGACGTCGGAGTGCATGTAGCGGACGCGCACGCCCTGCTCGTGCATGTATTCGGTCAGGTCCTCGGCCATCTTCTTGGTCAGGACGGTGACCAGCGAGCGGTAGCCGGCGCGGGCGGTGGCCTTCACCTCGTCGATGACGTCGTCGACCTGGTTGCGCGTGGCGCCGGTGACCGGGCGGATCTCGACCGGGGGGTCGATCAGGCCGGTGGGGCGGATGACCTGTTCGACGAAGACGCCGCCCGAGCGCTCCATCTCCCACTGGCCGGGGGTGGCCGAGACGAAGACGGTCTGGGGGCGCATGGCGTCCCACTCGTCGAACTTGAGCGGGCGGTTGTCGATGCAGCTGGGCAGGCGGAAGCCGTACTCGGCCAGGGTCGACTTGCGGCGGTAGTCGCCGCGGTACATGCCGCCGATCTGGCCGACGGTGACGTGGCTCTCGTCGACGAACAGCAGGGCGTTGTCGGGGATGTATTCGAAGAAGGTGGGCGGCGGCTCGCCGGGGGCGCGGCCGGTCAGCCAGCGGGAGTAGTTCTCGATGCCGGCGCAGGAGCCGGTGGCCTCCATCATCTCGAGGTCGAAGCGGGTGCGCTGCTCCAGCCGCTGGGCCTCCAGCAGCTTGCCGTTCTCGACCATCCAGTCGAGCGTCTCCTTCAGCTCGGCCTTGATGCCGTTGACGGCCTGGTTGAGCGTCGGGCGCGGGGTGACGTAGTGGCTGGCGGCGTAGACGGCGACCTCGGTCAGGTCCGCCGTCTTCTTGCCGGTGAGGGGGTCGAACTCCTGGATCGCCTCCACCTCGTCGCCGAACAGGGAGATGCGCCAGGCGCGGTCCTCGAGGTGGACCGGGAAGATCTCGACGACGTCGCCGCGCTTCCTGAACATGCCGCGCTCGAAGGCGGCCTCGTTGCGCTTGTACTGCAGGGCGATCAGGTCGGCGCGCAGCTTGGCCTCGTCGATCCGGTCGCCGACCTTCAGGGTGAAGGTCATGGCCGTATAGGTCTCCACCGAGCCGATGCCGTAGATGCAGCTGACGCTGGCCACCACGATGACGTCGTCCCGCTCCAGTATAGCCCGGGTTGCGGAGTGCCGCATCCGGTCTATCTGTTCATTGATGCTGGAGTCCTTCTCTATATATGTGTCCGTCCTCGGAACATAAGCTTCCGGTTGATAATAGTCGTAGTACGATACGAAGTATTCGACCGCATTGTCCGGGAAGAACGACTTGAACTCGCTGTAGAGCTGGGCGGCGAGGGTCTTGTTGGGGGCGAGGATCAGGGCCGGGCGCTGGGTCTGCTCGATGACCTTGGCCATGGTGAAGGTCTTGCCCGAGCCGGTGACGCCGAGCAGGACCTGGTCGCGCTCGCCCTGCCTCGCCTGCTCGACCAGCTCGGCGATGGCGGCGGGCTGGTCGCCGGCGGGGGTGTATTTCGTCTCCAGCCGGAAGGGGATGCGCTTGCGCTGGTCCGGGCGGTCGGGGCGGTGCGGCTTCCAGTCGGCGGGCGCGCCGGGCGCCTCCTCCGGCGTCAGGCGCGGGCCGGTCACCGGCGCGAACATGGGCATCTTCGAGCCGTCGCGGACGAACGGCGCCGCGGCCTCCTGCAGGCCCGGCGTATGCTTCGGCTTGGGGGTCTTCACGCCGGCCTTGCCGGCCGGGGACGAGGAACGGTTCATGAACGCAATCTAGGCGGCGGAGGGGCGGACCGCCAGTGAACGCGCCGGGCGACGGCAGGCTGCTGACAAGGGGCTGGCAAGAGGCTCTGATGAGGTCCGGAAAGCGCCAGAGCCCGGACCGGCGCGGTCCCAGATGAGCCGGGCACAGGGAGACCCGCCATGACCACCGCCTTCCACGACCTGCACCGCGCCGGCCTGCTGATCCTGCCCAACGCCTGGGACGCCGGCAGCGCGGCGGTGATGCGGTCGCTCGGGGCGAAGGCCATCGCCACCACCAGCGCCGGCTGCGCCTGGTCGCTGGGCTGGCCGGACGGCGACGCCCTGCCGGTGGAGCGGGCGGTGGCGATGTGCGCCGACGTGGTGCGGGCGGCCCAGGGCCTGCCGGTCAGCGTCGACTTCGAGGGCGGCTATTCCGACAATCCGGGCGACGTGGCGGCGCATGCTGCGGCGCTGGTCGAGGCCGGGGCGGTGGGGATCAACATCGAGGACGGCGACGGCGAGCCGGGCGCGCTGGCGGCCAAGATCGAGGCGATCCGGACCAAGGTGGGCCGCGGGCTGTTCATCAACGCCCGCTGCGACGTGTGGCTGCGCGGCGTCGGCGAGCCCGGTGAGCGGGTGGACGAGGCGCTGCGGCGGGCGGCGATCTACGCCGGCAGCGGCGCCGACGGCTTCTTCGCCCCCGGGGCGGTCGCGTCGGAAGACATCGTGCGGCTGGTCGCGGGGACGCCGCTGCCGCTGAACCTTCTCGTCCGGGCCGGCCTGCCGGCGGCGGCGGAGCTGGAGCGGCTGGTGGTGCGGCGGCTGAGCGCCGGCTCGACCCTGGCCGGCGCGGCCTACGGCCGGGTCGCGACGCTGGCCCGCGACTTCCTCGCCGACGGCGCCAGCGAGCCGCTGATGGAGGGACTGTCCTGGGCCGAGATGAACGCCCTGATGCCGTGATCAGCTGCGGCGGGGGCGGGGCGCCGGCGGCCCCTCCTCCGCCTCGGCCTCGCCCGGATCGGGGGCGGTCATGAGGTCGGCGGCGGCG
>MGLK01000008.1:98186-100419 GCA_001794825.1 Caulobacterales bacterium RIFCSPHIGHO2_01_FULL_70_19
TCCAGCGCCTCGTCGCCCTCGCGGCCGAACACGCTGCGCAGGCGCAGGTCGGTCTGCGGGAAGGGGATCTCGATGCCGGCCTGCTCGAGGGCGTCGGCGATGGCCCAGGTGTAGGCGGCGTGCATGGCGGCGGGGCGTTTGACCGCCTCCTGGGTGGGCCAGACCAGCAGCTCGAAGTCCAGCCCGCTCTCGCCGAAGCCGACCAGCCAGACCTGACTCTTGCGGGCCTCGGTCTCGGGCAGGGTGAAGGGGCTGGCGCGGGCCGCGGCCAGAACCGCCTCGCGCACCTTCGCCCGGTCGGCGCCGTAGGCCACGGCGAAGGGGATGTGGATGCGCCGGGTGTCGCCCTTGAGCGTCCAGTTGGTCACCCGGCCTTCGATCAGCGACGAGTTGGGGACGATGATGTTGACGTTGTCGTTGGAGCGGATGCGGGTGGCCCGCGGGCCGATCTCGGCGACCATGCCGCGCACCTCGCCGTCGAGCTCCACATAGTCGCCGACGCCGACCATCCGGTCGAAGATCAGGAAGATGCCGGAGACGAACTCCTTGACCACCCCCTGCAGGCCGAGGCCGACGCCGATGCCGATCGCGCCGGCGAACACCGCCAGCGACGACAGGTTCAGCCCCGCCGCCGACAGGCCGGCGAAGGCCCCGACGATGACGAGGCCATAGCTGGACAGCTTCTCGAGCAGGTAGATGGCCGCGGCGCTCCGGGCCGAGCGGTCGCGCAGGCGGCACAGGGCCCGGCTGACCAGCCGCGACGCCAGCCAGGCGACGAGGAAGATCGCCAGCCCGGCGGCCAGCCCTCCGATGGTGACCGTCGCCCCGCCCAGACGGAAGAGTTGTCCCTCATCGATCTCGGCGAGCGAAAGCATGGCCGTGGAGCGCGCCGGACCCGCGCCCGGTTCCGGCGCGACCGGGCCGGAGTCCGAAAACCGCGCGCACAGGCGTCGGCAGAAGATACACTGCGCGGATGAGTCCCGCCGCCCCGGAACGTCTGATCCTGTCCCTGCTCGACACGCCGATCGGGCCGATGGCCTTCGCCTGCGATGCGGAGGGACGCGTGCGGGGCGCGAGCTTCGGCCAGGGTCTGGAGCGCTCGACGCGGCGCGCCTGGCCGGCCGCGACCGCGACCGGGGGGCCGCTCCCCCCGGAGGTTCGAGCCGGGCTCGAGGCCTATTTCGCCGGCGAGGCCGGGGCGCTGGCGCGCATCGCCTGGTCGCTGGACGGCGCGGCAGCGGGCGACGGCTTCCAGATGCGGGTGTGGCGGGCGCTGGCGGAGATCCCGGCCGGCGTGACGATCAGCTATGGCGAGATGGCGAAACGGGCGGGCGAGCCGGGCGCGGCGCAGGCCGCCGGCGTGGCGCTGAACCGCAATCCCATACCGCTGGTGCTGCCCTGCCACCGCGTGGTCGGCGCGGACGGCGCCATGGTCGGCTTCGGCGGCGGGCTGGAGCGCAAGACCTGGCTGCTGCGCCACGAGGGGGCGCTGCTGATCTAGGGCGTCGCCCGGTGGAACTGCAGGTCAGGCGCGGAGACTTCGGGGCAGGTGATGGTGGATCCTCGCCCAGCTATGGCACACTTCCAGACCACGCACTGAGCGGCTGAGCAGATGACGTCTTCAACGAGGAAGCTTCAGGCCGTCTCCCTTGTTCTGGGAGCGTTGAGCCTCGGATCGCTCGCGATCCTGAGCGCCAACTACGGCGAGTTCCCGGGGCTTAAGCACAGCGTGACTGATGCGCTTTCCGGCGCATCTTCGCGGTCGGTAGGGCTCATGGCGACGGTCGCGTTCACCGCATGTGCAGCCGCGTGGGTCCTCGTGTCGCGCATGTACAGGCTCCCCGCGCCGCTTGGATGGGTGCTGATTTCAGTCGCATGCCTGACAGGACTGATCACAGTCGCCTATCGATTGGCCCTGGTGGTAGGTTGCCTGGTAGACGGCATGCCGGGCTACTTAATAGCCTACCACGCCTTCATCTTGTTCTTCTCCACGCTTTTCCTTTCAACGAGCGTGCTAGTCTGGACGGTATACCGCCAGATGGCTTCTTAGACGATTTCGCATGGTCGCCCGAGGTTTGCAGCGGGCAGTGGGCTGCCACCCTTCAGTTGCCGCTCCCCATCCTCGGGCGACAGTCGGCTACCGACCGAGGCTGTGTGAAAACGCCGTTCGGATCGAGCGAATTAGGATAGCCTCCTGAGGTCAGCAGGAGGTGGGTATGAGCCGCTTCGTTCA
>MGLK01000009.1:0-1239 GCA_001794825.1 Caulobacterales bacterium RIFCSPHIGHO2_01_FULL_70_19
CCGCCGCGCGGAGGAGGAGCCGGACCTCGCCCGGGACGAGGCCGAGGCCCTGCGCGCGGAATGCGCCCGCGTGCTCGACGAGGCGGTGGACGCCGTCGCCGGCCCCGGTCCCCGCCTGTTCCTGCACCAGCGCCTGGCCCGCGCGTGGAAGATTCCGGAACGCGACGGCCACCTTGTCCGCCGGGCGCTGGTCCTGGCCGCCGACCCCGGCTTCGACGCGGCGGTCCTGGCGACCCGCGCCAGCGCCTCCGGCGGAGCCTGCCCCGCCGCCGCCGCGCTGGCGGGTCTTGCGGTCGTCGCCGCCTCCGGCTCCGTCGGCGAGATGGCCCGCGCCGCCGCGTGGATCGTCGCCGTCCGCCGCCAGGCCTTCGACGCCGCCCGCCGCGCCCACGAGGCGGGGGACCTGGCGGGCTTCGGCGATCCGGACTGGCCGCGCGGCGATCCCCGCGCCGCCGCCCTGCTGGCCGCCGCAGACCTGCCGCCGGACCTGGCCCGCGCGATCCGGGACGGCGAGGCCGCCGCCGCCCGCCCGCCCGGCTTCGCCCTCGCCCTCGCGGTCGTCGCCCGGCGGCTGGAGCTGCCGCGCGAGGGCGCCGCCGACCTGCTGATGATCGGCCGCCTGGCCGGCCTTCTGGCCCACGCCCTCGACCAGATCATCGACGGCTCGCCTATCCGGGCGCGGCTGCGCTATGTGGGGCCGGAACCGGGCGCGAACTGACTCGCCCCTATCTCGCACAAGGGGCGCGCATGGCGGACTGGCTGGCGGCGATCATCCTCGGCCTGGTCGAAGGGCTGACCGAGTTCATTCCGGTGTCGTCGACCGGTCACCTGCTGCTGCTGGGCCACTTCCTCGGCTTCGAGAGCACCGGCAAGACCTTCGAGATCGTGATCCAGCTGGGCGCGATCCTGGCCATCATCAGCGTCTACTTCACCCGCCTGTGGCGACTGGCCACCCGCTGGCCCACCGATCCGCAGGCGCGCCACTTCATCATCGGGGTGATCATCGCCTTCCTGCCCGCGGTGCTGGTGGGGGTGCTGGCCTACGACCTGATCAAGACGGTCTTCTTCGAAACGCCGCTGATCGTCTGCATCGCCCTGATCGTCGGCGGCGTGCTGCTGCTGCTGCTCGACCGGATGAAGAAGGTCCCGACCTATCTGGACGTGAACACCTACCCCTTCCGCGTCTACTTCCTGATCGGCCTGTTCCAGTGCCTGGCCATGATCCCCGGCGTGTCGCGC
>MGLK01000009.1:1257-12671 GCA_001794825.1 Caulobacterales bacterium RIFCSPHIGHO2_01_FULL_70_19
AGTTCACCTTCTTCCTCGCCCTGCCGACGATGGGCGGGGCCGTGGTCTACGACCTGTACAAGAACCGGGACGTGCTGGACTTCACCGACGCGGGGCTGATCGCCATCGGCTTCGTGGTCGCCTTCCTGACCGCCCTGGTGGTGGTGCGCTTCCTGCTGGACTTCGTCAGCCGGCACGGCTTCGCGCCCTTCGCCTGGTGGCGGATCGCGGTGGGACTGCTGGGACTGGCCGGCCTGGCGCTGACCGGCGCCCTCTGAAGCGTCAGGCCGCGGCCTCGGCGAACTGGCCGCCGCGGCGGTAGCGCCACAGGTAGGCGGCGGCCACGGCCTCGACGCCGGTCGGCTCGATGCCCAATTCCGCCAGACCCTCGGCGTCCGGCGACACGACGTTGTCGGTCTCCAGCAGCACCACCTGGTCGCGGGTCAGCATCGGCTTCAGGCCGACGAGGGCCGTCAGCTGGGCGAGGCCGCCCATCATCCGCGCCGCGAAGAAGGGCAGGGGCAGCAGGGGACGCGAGCGGTGGGTCTCGCGCATGACCAGGCGCAGGATGTCCTCGAACGTCATCACCGCCGGCCCGCCGAGCTCGTAGGTCTTGCCGGCCGCCTCGGTGCGCGACAGCGCCGTGGCGATCGCGGCCGCCACGTCGCCGACGTAGACCGGCTGGAATTTCGTCTGCCCCCCGCCGATCAGCGGCAGGGCCGGGGCCCAGCCCGCCATCGCGGCGAACTTGTTCAGGAAGTCGTCGCCGGGGCCGAAGACGACCGACGGACGCACGATGGTCGCGTCCGGCTTGACCTCGCGCACCGCCATCTCGGCCTCGGCCTTGGTGCGGGCGTAGTCGGACTCGCTCTCCGGATTCGCGCCGATGGCGGAGACGTGGACCAGCCGGTCGACGCCGCCGGCGGCGCAGGCCTCGGCGATGTTGCGCGCCGCCTGCACGTGCGCTGCGGCGAAGGTGTTGCGGCCGGCCTCGTACAGCACGCCGATCAGGTTGATGGCGGCGTCGGAGCCGCGCAGCGCCTCCTCGACCTGGGCCGGGTCGGTGGCGTCGCAGCGCTTGGTGTAGATCTGGCCGACGTGGCCGGCGGTGTGGACCTTGAAGGCGAGATCGGGGCGACGCACCGCCACGCGGATGCGCCAGCCGCGTCGGGCCAGCGCCTGCACGACCTGGCTGCCGACGAAGCCCGAGCCGCCGAAGACGGTGACCAGACCGGGCGCGACTTCGCTCATGATGCACTCCGCGAGAGACTGGGCGCCGGCGCGAAACCGGCGTTGCGGCGGGGATTAGACGATGCCCGCGAGGGCCGCAACGCAAAGGCGACAAAAGCCTGTTGACCCGCATCGGACCCTGCCTTAAGGGTCCGCGCCTTCCGGACGGAAACGCGCCTCGCGCGGCGATGTCTGGGCCCAGATGGCGGAATTGGTAGACGCGCTGGCTTCAGGTGCCAGTGGCTTAACGGCCGTGGAGGTTCGAGTCCTCTTCTGGGCACCATCTTTCGAAACGGCCCCCCTCGAACGAGGCGGGGCCGTTTCTGTTTCCGCCCTATCGCCTCGCGCGCAGCGCTCGGCTACTTGAAGGCTGAAAGGGTTCGAAGGCCATGACCGTTCACCTGCACGAGGGCGATCTGCCCGCCGATCTCGACCTCGGGCCCGTGGTGGCGGTGGATTCCGAGACCATGGGGCTGCGCTTCCGGCGCGATCCCCTGTGCGTGGTGCAGCTGTCGGCGGGCGACGGCGACGCCCACGTCGTGCGCTTGAACCGCCCGGCGTACGACTGCCCCAACCTCAAGCGTCTGCTGGCCGATCCGGCGGTGCTGAAGTTGTTCCACTTCGGCCGCTTCGACATCGCCATGTTCCAGCTGCACCTGGGCGTCGAGACGCGCCCGGTCTACTGCACCAAGATCGCCTCCAAGCTGGCCCGCACCTACACCGACCGGCACGGGCTCAAGGACGTGGTGCGCGAATGCGCCGGCGTCGAACTGTCCAAGGCGCAGCAGAGCTCCGACTGGGGCGCCGCTGAACTGACCCCCGCCCAGCTTGAGTACGCCGCGTCCGACGTCCTGTACCTGCATGCCGTGAAGGCCCGGCTTGACGAGATGCTGGCCCGCGAGGGCCGCACCGAGCTGGCGCGGCGCCTGTTCGACTTCCTGCCCACCCGATCCGCCCTCGATCTCGCCGGCTGGGACGAGATCGACATCTTCGCGCACGCCTGATGACCGAGCCGGCCGACACCCGCGTCGCCGAGGACGAGGCCCGCGTCGCCGCGACGGCCGAGGCCTTCCGGGTCCGGGCGCGCCGGGTTCGGCTGATGCGCCGGCTGCTGCCGGTGCTGATCGTCATCCTGGCCGGGGGCACGATCAGCTGGATCGTCCTGCGCACCGTGATGTCGGACGTGGAGCGAAAGGCGGGGACCAGCCGCGAGGTCACGCTGGAGAAATCCCGCTTCCTCGGCCAGGACGCCGAGGGCCGCAGCTTCGTGGTCGGCTTCGAACGCGCGGTGCGCGACGCCGAAACGGGCCGCTACCGCCTGGTCGGGCCGGCGCTGCGGCTCAATCTGGGCGGCCGCAAGGTCACGACCCTGACCGCCGACGGGGGCGTCTACGACGAGGCCGCGCGCACGGTGACCATCGGTCCGAACGTGCGGATCTCCGACGGCGGCTCCGGCTTCGACCTCGTCACGCCCGAGGCGGTGGTCGACACCCGCACCGGGATCGTCACCGGCACGAAGGGGGTGCAGGGCTCCGGGCCCCTTGGAACCGTGACCGCTTCGTCCTATGCGATCTATGAACAGGGCGAACGGGTCGTGTTCAGCGGCTCGGGCGATAACAAGGTCCGGGGGACCATCAACGCGGCGAGTTCGGAAGGATGAGCATGAGCAGAACCCTTGCGGCCGCGATCCTCGGCCTCTCGCTGGCGGCCCTGCCGACGATCGGCGACGCCCAGAGCTTCCAGGCCGGTCAGCCGATCATGTGGGGCGCCGACGAGGTGTCGCGCACGCCCACGACGCTGTCGCTGCGCGGCCGGGCCGAACTGACCCAGGGCGACAGCCGAATCCGCGCCGACCGCGTCGAGGGGACGATCAGCGACGGCGACCTCACCCGGGTCGAGGCCGCCGGCAACGTCTATTTCGTCACCCCGGAACAGACCATCCGCGGCGACCGCGCCGTCTACACCCCGGCCAACGACACCATCGTCCTGACCGGCGACGTGATCCTGACCCAGGGCGAGAACGTCATGACCGGGGCCAGCCTGACCTACAACACCCGCACCGAGGCGGCGCAGATGGACGGCGGCTCCAACGGTCGGGTGCAGGGCGTCTTCTACCCGCAGAGCGGGGACTGAGCTTCGGCTCGGAGGACGCGTGGCGCGCAAGGAACTCTCGGCCCTCAACGTCCACGACGCCGCCGCCCCCGAGGCGCCGGCCGCGCCCCCGCATCCGACCGGGCTGCGCGCGGAGCATCTGGCCCGTTCGTTCGGTCCCCGCCAGGTGGTCCGCGACGTTTCCCTGACGGTCCAGCGCGGCGAGGTGGCCGGCCTGCTCGGCCCCAACGGCGCCGGCAAGACCACCTGCTTCTACATGATCACCGGCCTGATCCCGCCGGACTCTGGCAAGATCTTCCTCGATGGCGAGGACATCACCGCCCAGCCGATGTACCAGCGCGCCCGCATGGGCCTGGGCTACCTCCCGCAGGAGGCCTCGATCTTCCGGGGCATGACGGTCGAGAACAACGTCCGGGCCGTAGTCGAGCTGCACCACACCGGCCGGCAGGCCATCGAGGAGGAGGTCAGCCGCCTCCTCGAGGAGCTGCGCATCGACCACCTGCGGCATGCGCCGGCCTCGGGTCTGTCCGGCGGCGAGCGGCGGCGCTGCGAGATCGCCCGTGCGCTGGCCAGCAAACCGTCCTTCATGCTGCTGGACGAGCCGTTCGCCGGCATCGATCCGCTGGCCATCGCCGACATCCGCCAGGTGATCCGCTACCTCGCCGGGCACGGCATCGGCGTGCTGATCACCGACCACAATGTCCGCGAGACGCTCGAGATCATCGATCACGCCTCGATCATCTCGGCCGGGGCGGTGCTGTTCGAGGGCAAGGCTGAGGACGTGATCCGAGACCCCGAGGTCCGCCGCGTCTATCTCGGCGACATGTACGGCTGAGCGGGAGCGTTGGGGCCTCGTTAACCGCTTCGGCCACAGGGTGGCCGCCAGCAAGTTTCGGGCCAGACGGCCCGGCTGGGGGCTCGGGTGCTCGGACAAAGGCTGGAGATCAGGCAGGGGCAGGGGCTGGTCATCACGCCCCAGCTGCAGCAGGCGATCAAGCTGCTGCAACTGTCCAACCTTGAGCTCGAGGCCTTCGTCGAGGCCGAGCTGGAGCGCAATCCGCTGCTACAGCGCGAGGACGCCGAGCCTGGAGAGGCCAACGACGCCCTGCCCGAGGCCGCCGAAACCGGCGACCGGGCCGAGATGACCTTCGACGAGGGCGGCTCGGCCCAGGCGGCCGATGCCGTCGACGCCCGCGCCGACGACCTCTACGGCGACGCCGCGCCCGGCGAGCGCACCTCGGACCGGATGACCGACGAGGCCCAGCCCGGCCTCTCGGACTGGTCGCGCGCCGGCTCCGGCGGAGGACTGCCGGACGGGGAGGGGCGCGAACAGCCGGATACGCGCGAGGCGACCCTGTGGGAGCATCTGCAGGCCCAGGCGTCCCAGGCCGGCTTCTCGCCCGCCGACCACGCCATCGCCCTGGCGCTGATCGACATGGTCGACGAAGGCGGCTACCTGCGCGGCGACCTGGTCGAGGTCGCGGACCGGCTGGGCGTCGAGCCGGCCCGCGTCGAATCCGTCCTGACCGTCTGCCACGGCTTCGAGCCGACCGGGATCATGGCCCGCTCCGTTCCCGAGTGCCTGAAGCTGCAGCTGGTCGAGCGCAATCGCTTCGACCCGGCCATGGCCGTCCTGCTGGACAACCTGGATCTTCTGGCGAAGCGGGACCTCGCCGGGCTGCGCAAGCTCTGCGGCGTCGACGCCGAGGACATGGCCGAGATGATCGCCGAGCTGAAGGCGCTGACGCCGCGGCCCGGGGCCGGCTTCGGCGGCGAACCGGCCCAGACCGTGATCCCCGACGTCCACGTGCGGCCGGATCCGGCCGGCGGCTGGAAGGTCGAGCTGAACGCCGACACCCTGCCGCGGCTGATCATGGACAAGCGCTACCACGGGGTGGTGTCCGCCGGCGCGCGCTCCGAGACCGAGAAGACCTTCGTCGCCGATTGCGCGGCCCAGGCCAGCTGGCTGGTGAAGTCGCTGGACCAGCGGGCGAAGACCATCCTCAAGGTGGCCTCCGAGATCGTCCGGCAGCAGGACGCCTTCCTCGCCTTCGGGGTCGAGTTCCTGCGGCCCCTGACCCTCAAGAACGTCGCCGACGCGATCGAAATGCACGAGTCGACGGTCAGCCGCGTGACCTCGAACAAGTACGTCTCGACCCCGCGCGGCGTGTTCGAGCTGAAGTTCTTCTTCACCGCCGCCATCCAGTCCTCCGACGGCGGCGCCCTGCACTCGGCCGAGGCGGTCCGCCACCGCATCCGCAGCATGATCGACGGCGAGGGGCGCGACGGCGACGTCCTGTCCGACGACCGCATCGTCGAACTGCTCAAGGAGGCGGGCATCGACATCGCCCGCCGCACCGTCGCCAAATACCGCGAGGCCCTGCGCATCCCGTCCTCGGTCCAGCGCAAGCGGATGTTGCAGGCCGGCTGAGGCGCTCGCCCGTGCGGCGAACCGTCACCACAAAACGGTGATCAGCGTTGACACCAACGGCCGCCCGGAGCGTTCTACGGACATGCAAATCCAGGTCAGCGGCAAGCAAGTCGATGTCGGCGAAGCGTTAGGCTCGCGCATCACCCAGGAACTCCAGGACGGGATCGGCAAATACTTCGAACGAGGGGCCCAGGACGCCGAGGTGATCGTCGCCAAGGAGGGTCACAGCTTCAAGGTTGACTGCTGGGTGCGGCTGGCCTCGGGCCAGGTCGTTTTCACTTCCGGGCTCGCCGGGGACGCGCACGCGGCCTTCACGGAGAGCTTGGAAAAGCTGGAGAAGCGGGTTCGCCGCTACAAGCGCCGGCTCAAGGATCACCACGCCGGCCCGCGCCAGCTGTCGCCCGAGAAGACGGAGATGGCCGCCCGCGAGGTGGCCCGCAGCATCGTCCTGCGCGACCCCGACTCGGTCGAGGACGAGGCGTTCGGCGAAGCGGGCCGTCCCGACGAACCGCCGCCGGTCGGCATGGTCATCGCCGAGACCGAGACCGAGATCCGCACCATCACCGTGGGCCGGGCCGTGGCCGAGCTCGACATGACCGGCTATCCGGTGGTGGTCTTCCGCAACGCCGCGCACGGCGGCCTTTCAGTGGTCTACCGCCGGCCGGACGGCAACGTCGGCTGGATCGACCCCGAACGGACGACGAAATCGCTCAACGGACACCGTTCGGTAAACGATCAGGAGGCATAGTGCTTCCCACAACGAGGCGGGTCGTCTAAACGGCGCCCGCCCATCCGGGATGAACGGGTACAGTCGGGGTTCTTATGGACATCGGGGATTTGCTGGCGGACGGCGGAGTCGTCCTGCGCAGCGGCGCGTCGTCGAAACGTCAGGCCCTGCACGTGGTGGCCGACGCCGCCGCCCCGGCCTTGGGGCTGCCGGAAGAGAAGGTGCTCGAAGCCCTGCTCGAGCGCGAGGCGCTCGGTTCGACCGGGCTCGGCGCCGGCGTCGCCGTGCCCCACGCCCGGCTCGAGGGTGTGGACCGTGTGATGGCGGTGTTCGTCCGTCTCGACACTCCGGTCGCCTACGGCTCCGTCGACGACCGGCCGGTAGACCTGCTGTTCGCCCTGTTTGCGCCGCCGAAGGCCGGCGCCGACCACCTGCGCGCCCTGGCGGCGGCGTCGCGCGCGCTGCGGTCGCCGGAGATGCGCGAGCAGCTGCGGCAGGCCCGCACCGCCGACGCCATTCGCGCCCTGTTCGTGCGCGACAACGCACCGGCCAGCGCGGCCTGATCGCGAGCCTGCCCGCAGGCCCCCGTCAGTGAACCGAGACGGGCTCCAGCTCGTGGGCGACGGCGGTGGCGAACGCGGTCTCGCGATCCATCATCACCGCCAGCCGCTCTCCGTCGGCGCCGTGCACCGCATAGAGTGTCGCCTCGGGATCGATGGACAGTCCCTGGATGGCCGCCACCGGGGTGTCGGCGAGCACATCCGCCGCCCGGATCTCGCGGACGTACACCAGGTCCGGGGCGCCGAGGTCGGCGAAGTCTTCCCTTGTCATTCTCATCGGCGTCATCAGGACCGCCTCCTTACTCGCTACTAACGCGCCGGCTGGCGCTGTGGTTCGGCCCCGCAAGCGGCGACCGACCGGTTTCGAGGGCCCTCAGCCACTCGTGATGGGAATCCGGCGAACCGCCGGGGCGTCTTCGGGGCGGCTCATGTCGACATGCAGCAGTCCGTGCTCCAGCCGCGCGCCATCGATCTCCAGCCCGTCGGCCAGCACGAAGCTGCGCAGAAAACCGCGTCCGGCGATGCCCCGGTGCAGGAAGGCCTGGTCGGACTTCCCGCCATCGTCGCGCTTGCCCGAGATGGTCAGCTGCCGGCCTTCGACCGTGACGGACAGATCCTCCGGTCCGAAGCCGGCCACCGCGAGGGTGATGCGCACGGCGCGCTCGCCCCGCTGCTCGACGTTGTAAGGCGGGTAGCTGTCCGCGGCCGCGCGGGCGGCCCGATCTATCAGGGTCCGCGTGTGATCGAAGCCGAGCAGGAACGGGCTGTCGAAAAGGATGGTCCGCGTATTCACGTCTCTTGCCCCCGAAGCAGGCGTTGCGACCGTCCGCGCCTCCCGCATTCGGCAAGACGCCGGTCGAACTCCAGATGGGGTGGGTCCTGCCGCTCTTCAACGGATCGCGCGGACCGGAAAAGGCGAAGGCCCCGCGGTCTCCCGCGGGGCCTTCATGGTGGAGCTAAGCGGAGTCGAACCGCTGACCTCTTGAATGCCATTCAAGCGCTCTACCAACTGAGCTATAGCCCCGAACCTTTCGGTCGGATCGCCGGGGTATTGGTGTCGCCCCCCGGCGAGGCGGCGGAACCTATGTCAGGGCTTTTCGGCGATCAAGCCCGGTTCGGACATTTATTTTCGGCCCGTCAGGAGACCTTCCGGAAGGGCGTCGGGGCGGCGTCGGCGAAGGTCCGGGCCGCCCCTTCCGATCCTAGTCTTCGTCCTTCTCAGGCTTGACGATGTCCTCGTCGAACGCGTCGTCGTCCTCGTCCTCGATGAACGGGACGGAGTCGTCGTCATCGTCGTCGGCCAGGACGTCGTCGTCGTCGCTCGCCTCGCCCATGCCGGGCTCCTCGGTCGGGTCGACCGCGTCCTCGTCGTCATCGTCCGGGGTGAGGATCGGCTCATGACCCTCCTCGTCGATTTCCGGGGCGGTGACGGCTTCGTCCTCGTCCTCGTCGTCGCCGGCCTTCTTCTTGTCGACCTGGTCCTCGGCATCCTCGTCCGGAGTCTCGTCGGGCGCATAGGCCCCCGGGCGGCCGCGGCGGTTGCGCAGCTTCAGCGCCTCCTCGGGGTCGAAATCGGTGTCGCACTTCGGGCAGTGGGCCGGACGACGGTTCAGGTCGTAGAATTTGGCCTGGCAGTTCGGACAGACCTGCTTCTGGCCCAGTTCGGGATTGGCCACGGGGGCGCCTCTCGCAACGAGTGGGGAATTCGGGCGGCTCCCTTGCCACTGCCCGGGGCCGCTGTCAAAAGCGATCTCCGCGCCGCCCTGTTCCGCCGGAGTCCCGCCGGGTGACGACCCCCTCCCATCTGATCGCCCGTCCGGGCGCCGCCCTGCGGGGAATCGTCAGCGCGCCGGGCGACAAGAGCATGTCGCACCGGGCCCTGATCCTCGGCGCCATGGCGACGGGCGCGACGGACGTCGAGGGACTGCTGGAGGGCGACGACGTCCTCGCCACCGCCCGCGCCGTCGAGGCCTTCGGCGCCGACGTCGAGCGGCTGGGCCAGGGCCGCTGGCGCGTCACCGGCCGCGGCGGCTTCCGCCAGCCCTCGGGCGTCATCGACTGCGGCAACGCCGGCACCGGCGTGCGCCTGCTGATGGGCGCCGCGGCGGGCTATCCGGTCACCCCCACGTTCGACGGCGACGCCTCCCTGCGCAAGCGGCCGATGAAGCGCGTCACGGCCCCGCTGGCGCAGATGGGCGCGCGTCTGGAATGGCTGGGCGACGAGGACCGCCTGCCGCTGCGGCTCGCCGGCGGCGAGCTGGCGGCGATCGACTACGTCCAGTCCGTGGCCTCGGCGCAGGTGAAGTCGGCCATCCTTCTGGCGGGCCTGAACGCCGAGGGCGTCACCACGGTCGCTGAGCCGGAGAAGAGCCGCGACCACACCGAGCGTATGCTGCGGGCCTTCGGAGCCGAGGTCGGGGTGGAGCCCGCGGGCGAAGGCTGGCGGGTGTCGCTGCGCGGGGGGCAGCGCCTGACCGGAACCCCGATCTCCATCCCCGGCGACCCGTCCTCCGCCGCCTTCCCGCTGGCGGCGGCCCTGATCGTTCCCGGCTCGGCGGTGACGGTGGAGGGCGTCATGCTCAACCCGCTGCGCACCGGCCTGTTCGAAACCTGGCGCGAGATGGGGGCGGACCTGACGATCTCGAACCGCCGCACGGCCGGCGGCGAGGAGGTCGGCGACGTCACCGCCCGCCACTCCGCCCTGAGCGGCGTGGTCGTGCCCGAGGCGCGCGCCGCGTCGATGATCGACGAGTACCCCATCCTCGCCGCCACGGCGGCCTTCGCCGGGGGCGAGACGGTGATGCGCGGCATCGGCGAGATGCGGGTCAAGGAGAGCGACCGGATCGCGCTCATGGTCGCCGGCCTGCGCGCCTGCGGCGTGCAGGTCGAGGAGGAGCCGGAGGGCTTCGTCGTCACGGGCGGCGGCGTGCGCGGCGGCGCGACCGTCCACACCGCCCACGATCACCGCATCGCCATGAGCCATCTGGTGCTGGGCCTTGCGGCGGACGAGCCGGTCACGGTCGACGAGCCCGACATGATCGCCACCAGCTTCCCGGGCTTCGTGGAGTTGATGCGAGGTCTCGGGGCCGATATCGCGGCCTCCGTATGACCCGTTCGCTGATTATCGCCGTCGACGGCCCCGCCGCTTCGGGCAAGGGCACCATCGCCGCCCGGCTGGCCGAGCTCTACGGCCTGCCGCACCTGGACACCGGCCTGCTCTATCGGGCGGTGGGCGTCGGCGTGCTCGACGCCGGCGGCTCGCTTGACGATGCGGCGGCCGCCGAAGCGGTGGCCCGGGCGCTGGACGCCAGCCACCTCAGCGACGCCGGGCGACTGACCAGCCGGGGCGCGGGCGAGGCCGCCAGCCGGGTGGCGGGCTATCCCGGCGTGCGCGCGGCCCTGCTCGAGTTCCAGAAGACCTTCGCCGCCCGGCCCGGCGGCGCCGTGCTGGATGGCCGCGACATCGGCACCGTCATCGCCCCGGAAGCGCCCGCCAAGCTCTATGTCACGGCGACGCCCGAGGTCCGGGCCATGCGGCGCTGGAAACAGCTGACCGGCCGTGGCGAGGCCATCGCCTTCGAGGACATGCTGGCGGACATCGTGAAACGCGACGAGCGCGACGCCGGCCGCGGAGCCGCGCCCATGGTCCAGGCCGCCGACGCCGTCTTGCTGGATACGACCGATATGGATATAGAGGCGGCCTTCGATGCGGCCCGCCGTATCGTCGAAGCGGCGCGCGCCCGTCACGGCCTCTGAGGCTCCGGGCAAAACCAAACGCACCGACTTCGGCTTCCGCGGGCGTTCTGGCGATCCCTTCGCCTCGCATCCCGACGACCTGTCTCACAGTCCACCACCTCGCGCGGGGCCGTCCGGCCGCGCGCCACAAACCTTTCTCCAACCCAAGAGCTACATGACCGACACCCTCTCCCCCACCCGCGACGATTTCGCCGCCCTCCTCGACCAGCAGCTGCAGGGTCGCGACCTCGGCGAAGGCCAGGTCGTCCACGGCCGCGTCGTCGGCATGGAAAAGGACATCCTGATCATCGACGTCGGTCTGAAGACCGAAGGCCGCATCCCCGCCCGCGAATTCGGCGTCGGCGAAGGCGCGGTGATCCCGAAGGTCGGCGACAGCGTCGAGGTCTATCTGGAGCGCGTCGAGAACGCCCTGGGTGAAGCGGTCATCAGCCGCGACAAGGCCCGCCGCGAGGAAGCCTGGACCCGTCTGGAAGTGGTCTTCGCCGAAGGCCAGCCGGTCAACGGCGTCATCGTCGGCCGCGTCAAGGGCGGCTTCACCGTCGACCTCGGCGGCGCCTCGGCCTTCCTGCCGGGCTCGCAGGTCGACATCCGTCCGGTGCGCGACGTCGCCCCGCTGATG
>MGLK01000010.1 GCA_001794825.1 Caulobacterales bacterium RIFCSPHIGHO2_01_FULL_70_19
CTTCCGTGAACCGTGACCGCTTCATTCTGTCCGTCCTTTCAAGGGGCGGACTCTAGCTATTCCTGGAGGAGTTTGAGGGGGTCACGTCACGTGGAACTCAAGTTTGCCCGCGCGGCTCTCAATAGTTGTGGCCAACATGTATAGAAGCAACATCTGCAGACCGGTCTCACTCTCGGCCAGACGGGAGTCGGCAGCGGACACGACACGCGCGAAGTCATCGAGAGCCGCGCGGATCGAGCGAATGTTGTTGGTTCCGGAAGCGTGGAATACGATCAAAGCCCCAGCCTCGTTGTCCTGCGCGGCCTTGCGGGCCACCGGATTGCCGAGTTGACTCGCTAACGCGCGATAGGCTGCCGAGGCATCTGCTTTGACCTCAAGCGTTTTGCCAACGACCTTTTCCTTTTGGGATTTGTAGTCGACCTTGTATTTGGCGCTGAGCTCAATCTCGTTGGCGATCAGTAATACCTTGAGCTGCTGGCCTTCGACGAAGTCGTTCAGGTATCCGAACAACTCGGCTGGGGGCATTTCGCACCGCTCTACGTCGTCGAACACAATTACCTTGCCGCGGAGTTCGGTTACCGCGGCTTGGAGTGCAGCTGCGTCGGTGGCCTTTACAGCTTGGCCGCGGGTCGCCGTGTTCGCCAAGCGACCTAGGACGCCAAGCCCGCCTTGGACCCATTTGCCGGCGAGGATGGGATGGGCCGCTGTGAAAAGCGCCGCCGCGACCTCGGCCCGCGAAGATTTCCCATAGAGCGAGATGTAGACGTATCCGTCGCCATTCAATGGGTCGGCTTTCTTCCGGGCCGCTGCACGCGCATTCAGATACCGCTTCACGAACCAGGTTTTGCCCGCGCCCCACGGGCCTTCGATCATCACCGCGAACCGGCTTTTGGTTTCATCAGCGAGATAGTGGTCCAAGAATTCGGTGGCGATGTCCGTCATTCCGCGATCCTATCACTCCTGATCGGTGGTGGCCGCCAGTCCATAGATGATGACACGGAGGAGCGCTCGCCCGAGTCTATTCGACACACCGCGGCGGGGGCGCGCCCTTAATGCGATCTCCTATCACCAGAACTTCACGCCGTGATACGGCACGAGGAATGTCGTGCCTTGGGCCCGCTGGACCGGCCGGGGAGGAACTAATGAACTGGGAATGGGCGCCGCCGACCTGGGAGGCTGCTGCGATCCTTGCGACAGGCACGGGCGCCGTGATCGGCGCGACCTGGGTCGGTCTGAGGCAGGCCAGCATCAGCGAACGACAAGCCGCCATCAGTGAGCGGCAAGCTGAGATCCACGAGCACTTGAGCGAGATCGAGGCCCTGAAGGTTCGGGCCGATCTCTTCGACCGGCGACAAGCCGTTTATCGGGCGGCGAATGAATGGCTGTCGTTCTCGTATGCCTACGGGCGGGTCGCCCGACCCTATACTTCAGTCGCCGAGACCGACGTGGAGGAACTGACCGACGAGGAGAAGACCATAGCGAAGGATTTTCGGATCGCTGTTCACGACTCGCGCTTTCTGTTTCGCCCCACCGTCTACGAGGCCATGAAGTTGATGCGCGAAATCGGGATGGCCCTTCGGAGGATTGACCGCTCCATCGCTAGCGCTCGGCGCCGGGCTGAACGGAAGGGCGAGGAAGCCAATCTCGACCAGCTCCTCGATCAACAAGAGGGGGAACTGGACAAGCTGCACAAGGCCGGGCAAGCCCTCGACAAGCTGTTCCTTCCCGAACTGAACTTGGGCGATCTCATCCGACCGCCCAAGCTATCGGAGATGTCAGGCGATCCGCCACGTTGACCGATGCTCCGCCGGCCATCTTGCGACCGGCGTCTTGCACACCGTTCGCTGCGACCGGTGCATCCGAGACACTCCGTTTCGCTTCATCCACCCCGCCTAGCCCTCCGTCCCCCGCTTCCCTATTCTCCCCGCCGGATTCACCGCAAAGGATCGCCGCATGCGTCGCGTCGTCGTCACCGGCCTTGGACTTCTGACCCCGCTGGGCTGGGGCGTTGAGCACAGCTGGAAGGGCATCGTGGAGGGCCGGTCGGGGATCGGCCCGATCACGGCGTTCGACACCGAGGGCTACGCCTGCACCATCGCCGGCGAGATCCCCTCGGTCGACGGCCGCGGCGGCGGCGCGCCCGGGACGCCGGGCGTGTTCGACCCCGAGAAGGTCATGTCGGCCAAGGACCGCAAGCGGGTCGACGACTTCATCGTCTACGCCATCGCCGCCGCCGACGAGGCCCTGGCCGACGCCGGCTGGAAGCCCGAGACCGACGAGGACAGGGAGCGCACGGGGGTCATGGTCGGCTCCGGCATCGGCGGCCTGGGCCCCATCGCCGCCACGGCGCTGGAGCTGCAGGAGAAGGGCCCGCGCCGGGTCAGCCCCTTCTTCATCCCCATGTCGCTGATCAACCTGGCCTCGGGCCAGATCTCGATCCGCCACGGGCTCAAGGGGCCGAACCATTCGGTCGTCACCGCCTGCGCCACCGGGGCCCACGCCATCGGCGACGCGGCGCGGATGATCGCGCTGGGCGACGCGGACGTCATGGTGGCCGGCGGGGCCGAGAGCTCGATCGTGCCCATCGGCATCGCCGGCTTCCTCGCCTGCCGCGCCCTGTGCACCGACTTCAACGACGCGCCCGAGAAGGCCAGCCGGCCCTACGACAAGGACCACGCCGGCTTCGTCATGGGCGAGGGCGCCGGCATCATGGTGCTGGAGGAGTACGAGCACGCCAGGGCGCGCGGGGCGAAGATCTACGCCGAGGTGATCGGCTACGGCATGAGCGGCGACGCCTACCACATCACCGCCCCGTCCGAGGACGGGGAGGGGGGCTACCGCGCCATGCAGATGGCGGTCAAACGGGCCGGCATCGAGGTGTCCGACATCGACTACGTCAACGCCCACGGCACCTCGACCATGGCCGACTGGATCGAGGCCAGGGCGATCGAACGGCTGATGGGGGATCACGCGAAGAACGTGGCGCTGTCCTCGACCAAGTCGATGATCGGCCACCTGCTCGGCGCCGCCGGGGCGGTGGAGGCCATCTTCTGCGTGCTGGCCATCCGCGACCAGCTGGCCCCGCCGACCATCAACCTCGACAATCCCGAGCACGAGACGGCCCTGAAGATGGTCTCGGGCAAGGCCGAGCCGATGGCCATCGACGTGGCCATGTCCAACTCCTTCGGCTTCGGCGGCACCAACGCCAGCGTCATCTTCCGCAAGGTGGACTGACATGTTCGGTCGCCGGGGGGCGAGCGCGCCGGGCGGACGCAAGGCGGCGATTCTCGCCGCCACCGCCACCTTCAGCCTGTTCCTGATCGCCGCCCTGGCGGCGGCGTGGAGCGTCTTCTACGCCCCGGGCCCGGCGGCCCGCGAGGGGGAGGCGACCATCGTCACCCTGCCCAGCGGGGCCGGTGTCAACGCCATCGCCGCCCAGCTGCGCGCCGCCGGGGTGATCCGCTCGACCGACATGTTCAAGGCCGCCGTCACCCTGACCGGGGCCGACCGCAGGCTGCGCGCCGGCGAGTACGAGGTGCCGTCGCGCGCCTCGCTGCGTTCGGTCATCGTCCTGCTGGTCGAGGGCCGGGTGGTGCGCCACTTCGTGACCCTGCCCGAGGGCTGGTCCTCGGCCCAGGCCGTCGACATCCTGATGGCCGAGCCGATCCTGACCGGCGAGATCGCCGAGGTCCCCGAGGAGGGGACCCTGTGGCCCGAGACCTATGAGATCACCCGCGGCGAGAGCCGCGAGTCGGTGCTGCGGCGCATGCAGGTGGCGCACGACCGCAACCTCGCCCGCCTGTGGGCCCAGCGCGGCCCCAACAGCATCGTCTCGACGCCCGAAGAGGCGGTGATCCTCGCCTCCATCGTCGAGAAGGAGACCGGCGTCGCCGCCGAGCGGCCGCGCGTCGCCGCCGTCTTCACCAACCGCCTGCGCATGGGCATGCGGCTGGAGAGCGACCCGACCATCGTCTACGGCATCACCAGGGGCCGGCCGCTGGGCCGCGGCATCCGCCGCTCCGAGCTGGAGCGCCCGACCGAGTGGAACACCTACCAGATCGACGGCCTGCCCCCGACCCCGATCGCCAACCCGGGCGAGGCGGCCATCGCCGCCGTGCTCAACCCGCCGCGCAGCGACGAGCTGTTCTTCGTCGCCGACGGCACGGGCGGCCACGTCTTCGCCCGCACCTTCGAGGAGCACCTCGCCAACGTGGCGCGCTGGCGCGAGATCGAGCGGCGCAAGGCCGGCCTGCCCCCCGGCGCCCCGGCCCCCGCCGTGCCGGGAACCGTCCCCGGCGTGCCCAACGCCGATCCCGACGCCGCCGCCGCCCCGCCGGCGGTGAACGTCCCGCCCGGCTCCAGGGTGATCACCGTCCCGCAACAGGCTCCGGCGCAATGACGCAGCCCCTCTCCGGCATGACCGGCTTCGGCCGCGCCGACGGCGCCGCGGGCGACTGGAGCTGGTCGGTCGAGGCCCGCTCCGTCAACGGCCGCGGCCTCGAGGTCCGCTTCCGCGGCCCGCCCGGCTTCGACAACCTCGAACGCCTCGCCAAGTCCGCCGCCCAGACCCGCCTCAGCCGCGGCCAGGTCACCGTCGGCGTGCAGGCCAGGCGCGCCGAGTCCGCCGCCGCCGTCCGCGTCAACGAGGCCGTGCTGGCCCGCTACGCCGACCTCGCCCGCCGGCTGGCCGCCGACGGCGCCGCGCCGCCGACCGCCGACGGCCTGCTGGCCCTGCGCGGCGTGCTCGAGGCCCCCGAGGACGCCGACGACGCCGAGGCCCGCGCGGCGATCGAGGCCGCCATGGCCGCCTCCGTCGACGCGGCGCTCGACGCCCTGCAGGACTCCCGCCGCCGCGAGGGCGCCCAGCTGCTGCCGGTGATCGAGGCCTTCGTCGAGCGCATCGAGGCCCTCGTCGCCCGCGCCGAGCAGGAGGCCGCCGCCCAGGTCGAGGCCGTCCGCGACCGCTTCGCCCGCCGCATGGCCGAGCTGGCCCCCGACGCCCCCGGCATCGACGAGCGCGTCTTCCTCGAGGCCGCCGCCCTGGCGACCAAGGCCGACGTGCGCGAGGAGCTGGACCGCCTGACCGCCCACCTCGCTTCGGCCCGCGCCCTGTTGCAGCAACCCCCCGCCGGGCGGAAACTCGACTTCCTGATGCAGGAATTCATGAGGGAGGCGAACACCCTCTGCTCGAAATCGGCTACCACCGCGCTCACCGGAATCGGCCTCGACCTCAAGGCCGTGATCGAGCAGCTGCGGGAACAGGTCCAGAATGTCGAATGAACGCACGCCGCGCCGCGGCGTCCTCCTGATCGTCGCCAGCCCGTCCGGCGCGGGCAAGACCAGCCTGTGCCGACGGCTGATGGCCGACCACGGCGCCCTGGAGCTGTCCATCTCGATGACCACCCGCCCGATCCGCCCGGGCGAGGTCGCCGACCGCGACTACCACTTCGTCTCGCACGAGGAGTTCCAGCGCCTGATCGACGAGGACGCCTTCCTCGAGTGGGCCGACGTGCACGGCAACCGCTACGGCAGCCCCCGCGCCCCCATCGACCGCGCCCTCGCCGAGGGCCGCGACGTGCTGTTCGACATCGACTGGCAGGGCGCCCGCGACATCGCCGCCAAATGCCCGGAGGACGCGGTCCGCGTCTTCATCCTGCCGCCCAGCCTCGAGGAGCTGCGCCGCCGCCTGGTCACCCGCTCCCAGGACGACGACGAGGTCATCGAGCGCCGCATCCAGAACGCCAAGGGCGAGATCGCCCACTGCGACATGTTCGACTACGTCTTCGTCAACGACGACTTCGACCGCTCCTACGCCGAGCTGGCCCACATCTACCACGCCGAACGCTCCAAGCGCCGCCGCAACCTCTGGGTCGCCCACTACCGCGACGCCCTGCTGAACGAGGTGGTCTGAGGCCAGGTTCTAGGTTCTAGGTTCTAGGTTGCCGGCTCCGGGTTTGGCGTAGGTGGTCGTACCAATCCGCCTCCCTGAGCCCTGGCCCCTGGAACCTGGCGCCTGGTCCCTACAGAGCCCGCACCCTCGGCCCGACGCCGCCCCCGCCGCCCAGAAGCAGCTCCGTCACCGCCCACACCAGGGCGTCGGCCCGGTCCGGGCTGCCGCCGCCGTCGCAACCCAGTCCCAGCAGCTCCTCCTCCAGCTCGGGGAAGTCGCCGCGGTGGACCACCCGGCCCTGTTCATACAGCGCCGCCACCGGTTCGGCCCGGACCCGCTTGCCGTAGCGGGCGTGCACCAGCCGCACGGGGCAGGGGGCCCCCGCCGCCTTCAGCACCGCCTCGACCATCCGCCCGCCCTGGTTGGCCTCGGCCACGATCCGCCGCGCCCCGAACTCCGCCGCCGCGCGCGCCGCCCGCGCCGCCCAGGCCTGCGGGCTCAGCCCCGCCGCCGAGCGGTCGGCCAGCACGTGCGCCGCGCCCGCGGCCCGCCCGACCACCACGATCCCGCAGGCGTCGCCGCCCTCGGAGCACGGCGGATCGACCGCCGCCACCACCCGGTCGCAGCGCGGCGCCTCGCCTCCCGCCGTCCGCGCCGCGGCGATCATGGCATGGGTGAACAGCGCCCCGTCGCCGTCGACCACCTGCCCGTCCAGCTCCTGCGCCGCCAGCCGGGTGCCGCCGTAGACCGCCTCCAGCCCCTCCACGAACCCGGCGCTCAGGTTGGCCGCATTGACCCGCGTCGGCAGGTCGGTCCGCGCCGCGCCCGGCTCCTTCAGCAGCCGCCGCAGCGCCGCCAGCGGCTTCGGCGTCGTCGTCACCACCAGCCGCGGCCGCTCGCCCAGCCGCAGCCCCATGCGCAGCAGGGCCAGGGTCTCGCCCGGCCGCCGCCATGCGCACCATTCGTCGGCCCAGGCGGCCCCGAACTGCGGCCCCCGCAGCGCCTCCGGGTCCTCGGCCGAGAAGACCAGTCCGACCGCGCCGTTAGGCCACACCAGCCGCCGCCGGCTGGCCTCCCAGCGCGGCCGCCCGCCGCCGGCGTAGCGGGGCAGGGCGCGCAGCCCCGACGGCCCCTCGATCATCACCTCGCGCACATCGTGCAGGCTCTGCCCGACCAGGGCGATCCGCCCGGCCTCGGCCGCCCGCCCGGCGATCCACTCCGCCCCCGCCCGCGTCTTGCCGCCGCCGCGCCCGCCCAGCACCACCCAGGTTGTCCAGTCCCCCGCCGGCGCCCGCTGTCCGGCATGCGCCCCCCACAGCCAGTCGCGCTTCAGGCGGCGAAGTACGGCCAGAGGCAGCCGCGCCGCCCATTCCTCCCCCAATCCTCCCCCATAGGGGGAGGGGGACCGTCCTGAGCCGCAGGCGAAGGATGGTGGAGGGGGTGGAGAGGCAAGGTCGTCGACCCCGGCCGGAACTTCCCACCACGGTCCATGGGCGTCATCCTCACCCACGTCCCGGCTCCGCCCCGCGCGCGCCTTCCGCCCGCGCCGCCTCGATCATCGCCGCCACCTTGCGCCGCACGGCTTCCAGCTCGGCCGCGTCATCGGGCTCGGCCTCCGGCGCTTCGGCGAGGGCGAGTCGCTCCGCCGTCCGCGTCATCAGGTCGGCGATGCGCGCGGCCTCCACCGCCTTGCTCATCTCTCCGAGCAGCAGCATCCGCATGGCGTGGTCCAGCGCCCGCCGGGCGGCGGCGCGCGGCTCCATGTCGACGATCATGTCGTCCAGCGGCGGCCCGGCCGGCTTCGGCGTGCGGGTCGGTTCCGGGCCCGCGCCCGCCTCGACCGTCAGCGCCGGCGGCGCCGGCTCCAGCGCGTCCACCGCCAGCGCCAGGGCCCGACGGGTCCAGCCTTCCCCCCGCGCCCGCTTCCGGATCACGGCCACGCTGCAGCCGAAGGTTCCGGCCAGGCTGCGCGCCGTCTCGCCGCGCAGGTAACGGTGGCGGATCAGGGCCCAGGTGCGTGGGCCGAAACAGACATAGGGTTTGCGGGTCAGGGGATGGGATCGGGTCATGCCCCAGTCTGGAGCGGTCCGTTCCGCAGGCGTGAAAATGACGCTGCCTTTCCGAAAAACCCAACAGACTCAGCGGGGGAACTGCTGAAATTGCGGGGGTTGAGCATGAACTCCCGGCGATTGTCGCCCTTGTCCACCCCGTCCTCCCGCCTCGTCGCCCTTGTCGCCCCGCCCATATCCACCCGCGGCGCGCGGCGCGGCGTCTCCTCCCCGTCGCAGACGGGGAGGGGGACCATCCGCAGACGCAGGGCGCAGGATGGTGGAGGGGTGGAAGGTGGAGGAGGCTCGCCAGCGGCGAGTCGACGACGGAGCCCCTTGCGCCGCCCCCTGCGCTTCCTATCTCCAACCTCCTGTTTCAACAGCGAAAGGAGGTGGTCGAATGTCTCATTGTTCCCAGCCGCACGCGGCCCGGCCGTCGGACGCGACCTCCCCTCTGGCGGGGGTCTGCGCCTGAACCGAAGCCGTCAAGGCTGAACAATGCGGGGCCGCTTCCGAAAGGGGGCGGCCCTTCTTGTTGACGCCGGTCCAATAATTCCACAATCGTAGAAACATGGAATCGCAGTCCGCCATCGCCCGCCTCTCCGCTCTCGCCCAGGAGAACCGCCTGGCGGTGTTCAAGCTGCTCGTCAGGGCGGGCCAGGAGGGCGTCGCCGCCGGCGAGATCGCCCGGACCCTGGGGGTCCCCCCCAACACCCTGTCGGCGCAGCTTGCGATCCTCTCCAACGCGGGCCTCGTCCGCAGCCGCCGGGAAGGGCGGTCCATCATCTATTTCGCCGACTACGACGGCATGAGCGAGCTGCTGGTCTTCCTGATGGAGGACTGCTGCCAGGGCCGGTCGGAAGTCTGCGTCCCGCTCGCCGACGCGGCGAGCCGGGCTGTCTGTTGCACCCCCACGGAAGGAACCCGTCAATGAAGCGCCTGCATGTCCACGTCGCCGTCGATGATCTCGCCGCGTCCATCGGCTTCTACTCGAACCTCTTCGGAGCCGCGCCGGGCGTGGTGAAGGACGACTACGCCAGGTGGATGCTCGACGATCCGCGGGTCAACTTCGCCATCTCCGACCGGGCGCGGACCGCCGGCGTGGATCATCTCGGCATCCAGGTCGACACGTCCGGAGAGCTCGAGGAGCTGGCGGGACGCCTCAAGGCGGCGGGCATGGCGACCCGCGACCAGGAGGCGACCACCTGCTGCTACGCCCGCTCCGACAAGGCCTGGGTGAACGATCCGTCCGGCCTGCGCTGGGAGACCTTCTTCACCTTCGGAGACGCCACCACCTACGGCGAGGACGAGCCGGGCGCCCACGACCGCGTCGCCGCGCCGGCGGCGTCCTGCTGTCCGACGCCCGCCCGGGCCGCGGCCGCCTGCTGCTGAGCTGGAATGACCCACAACGTCCTCTTCCTCTGCACGGGCGACCCGGCCCGCTCGACCCTGGCCGAGGCCAACCTCCACAAGGTCGGCGAGGGGCGCTTCGGGGCCCGGTTCGCGGGCTCGGTTCCGAAGGTCGAGAGTCTCCAGCAGGCGGATGTCGTCCCATGAACCTGTTCGAACGCTACCTGAGCGTCTGGGTCATCCTCTGCATCGGCGCCGGCGTGGGCCTGGGCTGGCTGTTTCCCGACGCCTTCGCCGCCCTCGCATCGGCCGAGGTCGCCGAGGTCAACATCCCCGTGGCCCTGCTCGTCTGGGCGATGATCATACCGATGCTGATGCGCGTGGACTTCTCCGCGCTGGGCCAGGTCAGGAACCACTGGCGCGGCATCGGAGTCACCCTGTTCGTGAACTGGGCGGTCAAGCCGTTCTCCATGGCCCTCCTGGCGTGGCTGTTCGTCGGCCTGCTGTTCCGGCCCCTGCTGCCCGCCGACCAGATCGAAAGCTACATCGCGGGCCTCATCATCCTCGCGGCGGCGCCCTGCACCGCCATGGTGTTCGTCTGGAGCCATCTGACCCGGGGCGAACCGCACTTCACCCTCAGCCAGGTGGCCCTCAACGACGCGATCATGATCGTCGCCTTCGCGCCGATCGTGGGGCTGCTGCTGGGGCTGGCGGCCGTGGTGGTGCCTTGGCAGACCCTGCTGCTGTCCGTCGGCCTCTACATCATCGTCCCGGTGATCCTCGCCCAGGCCGCGCGCCTCGCCCTGCTGCGGGCTTCCGACGGCGCGCTGGAGCGGGCGCTGAAAGGATTCGGGCCCGTGTCGATGGCGGCCCTGCTGGCGACGCTGGTCCTGCTGTTCGCCTTCCAGGGCGAACAGATCATCGCCCAGCCGCTGGTGATCGGCCTGCTCGCCGTGCCGATCCTGATCCAGGTCTATTTCAACTCCGGCCTCGCCTATCTGCTCAATCGGGCGGCCGGCGAGGCCCACAACGTCGCGGGGCCGTCCGCCCTGATCGGCGCCAGCAACTTCTTCGAACTGGCGGTGGCGGCGGCGATCAGCCTCTTCGGCGTCCAGTCCGGCGCCGCCCTCGCCACCGTCGTGGGTGTGCTGATCGAGGTTCCGGTGATGCTGTCGGTGGTCTGGATCGTGAACCGGTCCAAGGGTTGGTACGAAGGGAGCCGATCCGCGACCTGAGGCGGGACCGGCGACGTCGGCCTCACAGGGTCGGCAGCGCCGCCGCCAGCCGCAGGAATCCGGCCAGATCCACCGTCTCCGCCCGCGCCTCCGGGTCGATCCCGGCGGCTTCGCACAGGGCCGCCCCGCCCAGCGGCTTCAGGCTCGAGCGCAGCATCTTGCGGCGCTGGCCGAAGGCCGCCGCGGTGACGCGCTCCAGCCGCTTCAGCGTCTCGCGCTCGGGGCGGTCCGGACGCGGGATCAGATGGACCACGGCCGAGGCCACCTTGGGCGGCGGGGTGAAGGCGGCGGCGGGCAGGTGCAGGACGATGCGGGCGTCGCAGACCGCCTGGCTGATCACCGCCAGCCGGCCGTAGGCGTCGTCGCCGGGCGCCGCCACGACGCGCTCGGCCACCTCCTTCTGGAACATCAGGGTCAGGGCGTACGGCGTCCACGGCCCCGTCAGCCACTTGATCAGCAAGGCGGTGCCGACGTTGTAGGGCAGGTTCGAGACCAGGTGCGCCGGCCCCTCGACCAGTTCGGCCTCCCGCACCTTCAGCGCGTCGCCCTCGACGATCTCCAGCCGCCCCGATCCGTCGTCCAGCTCGGCCAGCAGGGGGATGAAGCGCGGGTCCTTCTCGACCAGCACGACCTTGCCCGCGTCGCTCTCCAGCAGCGCCCGCGTCAGCCCCCCGGGCCCCGGCCCCACCTCGACCACGCTCCGCCCCTCGAACGGCCCCGCCAGCCGCACGATCTTCCGCGTCACGTTGAGGTCGAGCAGGAAGTGCTGCCCGAAGCTCTTCTTCGCCAGCAGACCGTGGGCGTCCAGGGATTCGCGAAGGGAAGGGAGGTCGGTCACCGGGGCGTCATACCCATTCCTCCCCCGCAGGGGGAGG
>MGLK01000011.1:0-6185 GCA_001794825.1 Caulobacterales bacterium RIFCSPHIGHO2_01_FULL_70_19
CGAAGCGGCTCATACCCACCTCCTGCTGACCTCAGGAGGCTATCCTAATTCGCTCGATCCGAACGGCGTTTTCACACAGCCTCGACCCGTTGCGGACATTGACCCCAAGCCTTCCCTCTCCGAGATTGGATCGGGGATGGTGTAATCGAACATACCGGTCACAACCGGAGTCGCAGGTGCAAGCCCTGCTCCCCACGTCAGCTTACCGCCCCTAGTGGACTGTCAGCTGCCGACGCTTAACGAACGTCAGAAGCACGCACCGCGCTCGGCGCACCCAAGCTGATAGCGAACCATCACCGCTAGGACGACCGCGGTCAGTGCGAACACACCCGTGGCCGCCCACCAAACGAGCCGAGGCTGGTGGCGGATGATCGCCGCGATCGCAAGAACACCAGCTAGCAGAGAAAGGCCTTCGAACAAGGTCATCCCTGAGCGTTTCAGGTCAAGGCCTCCATTGAGGAGCAGGAGGCCGACGACCACGGCCGCAGCACTGAACGCTATTGCGGTGCTGGGCAGAATCGGGGGCCGTACGGCCATGGGTAGTCTCCAACAAGCGTCGCCATAGCTACCTTGGAGGAAGGTCCGCAGTCCGCCCGTTGCGGACATTGGCCGCCTCGGGGAGACCGCTCCAATGAAACGCCTCATCATCGCATCAGCAGCCCTGCTCTCCAGTTGCTCGCCCGTGACACATACCTACGTAGTAGAAACTCAGAAAGCCGACAGCCCCGTCACGTCTGCTGAGGTTTCTGTGTGCCGACAGCCGATGTGGTGGCTTGAACGATCAGGAACCCGCTTCGCTGGAGCTAACCGCAAACCCTGCGAGGGTTCGGGTTTCATCCGGCTCACGCACCAAGACGGAACTACGACTGATTGCCAGGTTGGATACGTGACGACTCTGGATCAGACATTGGCTTACGTGGTCGCTGGGCGGTCGTGCCAACCCCAACCCTGAGCGTCCGCTTTCCACCCATAGCGGACTCTCCACGCATCCGCTTCGGGTGAATATCCGCGGCTGCCAGCATGCGGACGAACCGATTGGCTCCTGTGGGTGGTAAGCGGACGTGCACACCCGATGAGCAGCAAAGCATCAGACAACGCGATCCCAAGCCGAGGCGCTGTCGGTGTGGTGGATAAGCGCGTTCACCCCTGCCTCGGACAGCCATGGGAAGTGACCCACGAGACGGGCGCGAATGGCGGCGGCGAAGAGCCATTCATCCTGGTCGCCTGAAAAGGGCACGGACAAAAACTCCATCAAGTCCTCTCGGGCAGCTCGCGCGGCCTTCTCAACTTCGGCCCTTAGTTCGGGCTCTACCTCCGCAATGAACCGCCGCAATCGGGCATCGTCGGCACCGGGTTGGAGCCACGCCACGAGCGCATCATTGCGTAGTGCGTCGAGGTCCGGTTGATTGATCATAGCTTCAGGCTGACAGGCGGTCCGAACATCCGCAATGGGTCGAAAGCCGGCCCGACCGCGGTGGATGGCGGACATCAGGAGCCGCCGGTCACGCGTCGGCCGAGCTTCCCGTTTGTCAGGTCACGGACCTCGAAAACATCGGCCGTGGCCTTCTGGACAGCGAACCAGCCCATGCTTGTGCTGCCGCACAGGTCCTCCTGGCAGCGGGCGCGAAGAGCGAGAACGTAGTAGCCGGCAAGGCCGTCCGCCTCCGCAATGTGGTCGCAGGTGGCGACGTGGCTGATCGGCAGGCCGCGCTGCGCCGTCACCCGCGCCGTCGCCGTGTCGCACGCGCTCCCGGCATCACGCACCGGGGCGGACCCGCCGCTTGCCCACTGCTGGTCCGGACTGGCGCGACGGTCCCGATTGTCTGTGCGGTCCGCACGTTCGACGCCCAAAAGTCCGGCTTTGGCGGGACGCTCTCCACACGCCACGACGGCGGCGGTCAGCAACAAGCCGATGGTTCGCGCCCCAGCTCTCATCAGGAGAACCTGTCACGACTTCTGCGAGGCGGGCAACCGACCCAAGGCGATCGTCCGCCGCCCAGCTGCGCCGCGACCTTTGGCGGGCTGGCGGCAGTGCGGATCCCGGCACGTCGCTTCCCCGGGCCGCTATCGCGCCTCCCCGGTCGCGGGCGCCCCCCGGCGGCTGGTCAGGCGAGGACCGCGCTCCGGCGGGCGGGGTGCGGCGGGCGGGCCCGGTGCAGGGCCTCCTCAAGTTCGACGCACTCGCAGGCGTTGCGGGCGAGGGCGCGGCGGTCGGTCACGCGGATGACGCCCCGGCTGTAGGTGATGGCGCGAGCCTTCCGCAGGATCAGGGCCGCCGCATTCACGGAGGTTCGCTGGACGCCGATCAGGCGCGCCAGATCCTCCTGGGTGACGCGGAGATCGGGCTGCTCCAGCCGCGCCGTACTGGCGAGGATCAGCCGCGCCAGCCGCTCCGTGATCGTGTGGGTGTTGGCGCAGGCGACCGCCAGGGCGGCCTGGGCCTGGTAGTCGTAGGCGCGGCGGATCAGCAGCGCCCGCAGACGCTCGCTGTCGGCGACCTGCCTGCGCAGGATCGCCGCCGACAACTGGTAGACGTCGCCCGGCGCGGTGACCTCGACGCCCCAGGCGCACGGCTCGTCGGCGAGAAAGGCGGCAAGGCCGGAGACGCCCTCGCACCCCATCACGAAGGCCTCGGCCGACCGGCCGTCCCTGAAGGTCACGATGTTCGCAAGGTAGGCGCTGGCGGGGAAGTAGACGTCCTCCACTTCGGCGCCCTGGACGGTCAGCACCTCCCCCCGCTCGACGTGTCGCGCCGAGAGGCTGGGAAACAGCGCCGCCCGGTCGGCGGGGTGAAGGGCGGCGAGCGTATGGTTGCGAAGCATGGGCTGCACTCCTGGAGTGGGCGGGAGTCGCAGCGGGCCTTGCTGAATCTCTCAGCCTCCGACGGCCGGGAAGGGTCGGAAGTCTGTGTTCAACGCCGGACATAGGGAAGGGTTTCCGCTCCGGCGCCGCCGGGGCTGCGGCGCGACGCCGCGCGGGGACCGTCCCCGAGATTTTGCGATTGACTTGCAGACGCATTTGCTTATGGCCGGCCCGACAACAAGGGGTCGTCTTCATGTCCATGCGTCTTCTCGCCACCGCCTCCGGGCTCGCTCTCGCCGCCGCCGCCGCGCCCGCCGTCGCCCAGACGGTCGAGGAGCCCACAGCCCTCGACGAGATCGTGGTCACGGCCGCGCGGACCGAGACGCCCCGGTCGGCCATCCCGGCCACGGTCCAGCTGATCGACGCCGGGGAGATCGTGGCACAGACGGCGCTCGGGGCCAGCGCGGTCGATCTGGTCGCCACCCTGTCGCCGTCGTTCTCGCCGACGCGGCAGAAGCTGTCGGGCTCCGGCGAGACCCTGCGCGGCCGCTCGCCCCTGTATCTGGTCGACGGGGTGCCGCAGTCGACGCCGCTGCGTGACGACAGCCGCGACGGCTACACCATCGATCCCTTCTTCATCGATCGGGTCGAGGTGATCTTCGGCTCCAACGCCATCCAGGGCATCGGCGCCACCGGCGGAGTGGTCAACTACGTCACCGCCGCGCCCGGCCGGAACGCCGACGGCTGGGACGGTCGGCTGCTGGCCCAGACCAGCGTCGACGACAGCGTGTTCGGCGACAGCCTGGGCTGGAAGCTGGCGGCGATCGGCGGCCGCGACTTCGGCGACTGGGACCTGACCCTCGGCGCCGCGCGCGAGGACCGGGGCGCCTTCTACGACGGCGAGGACCGGCGCATCGGCATGGACGGCGCCCAGGGCGAGATCCAGGACAGCTCCAGCTGGTCGGCATTCGCCAAGGCCGGCTACGAGCCCTCGGCCGGGCGGCGGCTGGAGCTGTGGGTCAATCATTTCGAGCTGGAGGGCGACGGCGACTACGTCACCGTGGCAGGCAACCGGACGACCGGCGTGCCGACCACCTCGACCCGGGGCACGCCGCGGGGCCTGCAGCCGCTCAACGACGTCACCTCGGCCGCCCTCACCTGGCGCGACCGGCATGTGCTGGGCGGGACCTTCCGGGCCCAGCTGTTCGCCCACGACTACGAGGGCGTGTTCGGCGGCGGGACCTTCGGCACCTTCCAGGACCCCGCCATCGCCCCCGTCGGGACCCTGTTCGACCAGTCGGCCAACAACTCCGAGAAGCTGGGCTTCAAGCTGGACTGGGAAGGCCTGATCGACCCGGTTCCGGGGCTGCGGCTGCTGGCGGGCCTGGACGGCCTGCGCGACAAGACCTTCCAGGCCCTGGTGCTGACCGACCGGCTGTGGGTGCCGGAGACGACCTACGAGAGCCTCGCCCCCTTCGTGCAGCTGAACCAGCGCCTGCTGGACGGGCGGCTGAACCTGTCGGGCGGCGTGCGCCACGAGAGCGCGACCCTGATCGTCGACGACTTCACCACCCTCGCCTCCTACGGTTCGCAGCAGGTGGACGGCGGCGAACCCTCGTTCGAGGAGACCCTCTACAACCTCGGGGCCACGTTCGAGGTGGTCGACGGCCTGACCGCCTACGGCTCGTTCGCCCAGGGCTTCAGCATGGCCGACGTCGGTCGGGTGCTGCGCGGGATCAACATTCCCGGGCAGGACGTCGACACCTTCCTCGACGTCTCGCCGGTGATCTCCGACAACACCGAGGTGGGCCTCGAGTACCGCCGCGGGCCGCTCCAGGCCTCGGCCGCGGCGTTCCGGTCGGAGTCCGATCGCGGGGCCCTGCTGGTCATGGTCGGCGGCGTCTACGAGGTGCAGCGCCAGGCCACCAGGATCGAGGGTCTGGAGGTCACCGCCCGCTACGACGTCACCGACGCCCTCCGCGTCGGCGGGGCGTATTCGCACCTCGACGGCCGCACCGACATGGACGGGGACGGCGCGCTGGACAGCGACCTCGACGGGGCCAACATCGCCCCGGACCGCCTGCTGCTGTGGGGCGAGATGGATCGCGGCGACTTCTCCCTGCGCCTGCAGGGGCAGCACCTGTTCGAGCGCAGCTTCGACGGCGGCGACCCGCGCAACGACTTCGAAGGCTACACCCTGCTGGACGCCGTCGGCGTCTGGCGTGCGTCGTTCGGCGACGTCAGCCTCGGCGTGCAGAACCTGCTGGACGAACAGTACGTCAGCTACTTCTCCGACACCCAGGCGCCGACCGACAACGGGCGCTTCTTCGCCGGCCGCGGCCGCACCCTGACGCTCGGCGTGACGCGCCGGTTCTGATGGGGGCGATCCGGCTCATCCACGCATGGGCGGGGGCGATCCTGTCCCTGATCCTCGCGGTCCTCGGGCTCAGCGGCGCGCTGCTGGTGTTCGAAGACGACTGGGTGCGCCTGACCGCCGGTCGCGACCCGGCGGCCCTCTCGGCCGATCCGGCGCAGCTGGGCGTCGCCGCGAACGCGCTGCAGGCCCGCTACGGCGACGCCATCTCCTCGGTGGTGTTCGCCGGCGGCGACCTCGACCTGCACAAGGTCTACATGGGCGAGCGCTTCGCCTACGCCGGCGCCGACGGGCGGGTGCTGGCCGAATGGGGCGGCACGGCGCGGGCCGAGGCCTGGCTGTTCGACCTGCACCACTTCCTCCTGGCCGGCGCGCCCGGGGAGATCGTCGGCGGCATCGCAGGCCTCGCCGGCGCCCTTCTGGTGCTGACCGGCCTCGTGGTCTGGATTCCGGCCTGGCGCGCTTCCGGCTGGCGGGTGTGGCCCGCCTCGACGAAGCGGCGCGACCTGGTGGCCAGCCATCGCAACCTCGGCCTGATCTTCGCCGTCCCGGTCTTCCTGCTATGCCTGACCGGCGGGGCCATCGTCTTCCACGACCAGACCCGCGCCCTGCTGCAGGCCATCGCGCCCGAGCCAGCCCCGGCGCCGCAGCCGCCCCGGGTCGGGACCGGCGTCGTCGACTGGGCCGTCGCCCTCCCCGCCGCCCGGGCCGCCTTCCCCGAGGCCCGCATCCGCACCGCCGGCCTGCCGCCGGAGCCGGGGAAGCCCGCCTCCGTGCGCCTGCGCCAGCCGGGCGAGTGGCCCCCCAACGGCCGCCCCGTCGCCCTGATCGACCCCGCCACCAGCCGCGTGGTCGGGACCGTCGACGCCCACTCTCTCGGCGGCGGGACGCGTCTGCAGAACGCTCTTTATCCGATCCACGCCGCCTCGGTGGGCGGCTGGCTGTACGATCTGGTGGTCGCCCTGTCAGGGCTCGCGCTGGCGGCCCTGGGCGGAGTGGGGACCTGGTC
>MGLK01000011.1:6228-11915 GCA_001794825.1 Caulobacterales bacterium RIFCSPHIGHO2_01_FULL_70_19
CCGCGCCGGCGCCGGGCCGGACGCGGCGCGCCGGCCGCAACCGTCCCGGCCCGCGGACGTTAACCGCCAAGGTTCAACGCCGAAGGGGGTCTTCCCATGCGCACCATCGCTCTCGCCGCCGTCGCCGCCCTGGCGCTCGGCGCCGCCGCCTGCACCGAAGCCGAACAGGACAACGCCCAGGCCGACACCAACGAAGCCGCCGCCGACGCCGGCGACGCCACAGAGGAAGCCGCCGCCTCGCTGCAGGAGGAGGCCGCGCAGGTCGGCTCGGCCATCGCCGCCGGCGCCGGCGAGGTCGCCCAGGAGATCGACGAGGGCACCGACCGGCTGGCCGAGGAGGCCGACGAACAGAAGGCCGAGACCGCGACCGACGAACGCGGCAACCAGGCCGGCTAGGTCTCGGCCAGCAGGGCGTCGACGAGGGCCCGCGCCTCGGCGCTGGCCCAGTCAGCCTCGCCCGAGAAGTGGGCGCGGATGCGCCCCTGCCGGTCCAGCAGCACCGTCTGGGGCATCTTGCCCTTGCCCGGCAGCTCGAACGGCAGCTGGAACTTCGGGTCGCTGTACAGCGGCAGGGGCTCGTGCACATCGATGAAGCTCTTCGCGTCGGCGATGGCGTCCGCCGTGGCGTCGACGTTGATCGGCAGCACCACCAGGTCCGTGCCCTCATAGGTCTCGGCCAGCCGGGCCAGCGTCGGCATTTCGGTGCGGCAGGGCGCGCACCACATGGCCCACAGGTTGACCACGACCACCTTGCCGCGGAAGTCGGCGAGGCTGACGTCGCCGCCGTCGCGGCTCTTGAAGACGTAGGCCGGCGCGGTCTCGAGCGCGGCCGGCGTCTCCAGCCGGGCGATAGAGCCGACGGCGAACCGGGCCAGTTCGCTCCGGGCGGCCGGCTCCGGCGGCGCGGCTTTGTCGATCAGGTCGGGTTTGGCGTATAGCAGCGCGGCGCCGCCGATCGCTCCGACCAGCAGCACCCCCGCAATCGCGCCGATCACCGCCTTCGAGACCTTCATGCCCGACCCGACGCCTCCCGAAACCGCGACCAAAGCCCCCGGGGTGGCCAAAGGTCAAGACATGTGGGGCGGGCGCTTCTCGGCGCAACCGGCCGAAATCATGCAGGCGATCAACGTTTCGATCGGCGTCGACCGGCGGCTGTGGGCGCAGGACCTGGCCGGTTCGCGGGCCCACTGCCGCATGCTGGCGGCGCAGGGGATCGTGTCGGCAGCCGACGCCGGTGCCATCCTCGGCGGCCTCGACGCCATCGAGGCCGAGATGCGCGACGGGACCTTCCCGTTCCGCGACCGCTTCGAGGACATCCACATGAACGTGGAGGCGCGGCTGGCCGAGCTGATCGGGGAGCCCTCGGGCCGGCTGCACACGGCGCGCAGCCGCAACGACCAGGTGGCCACGGACTTCCGCCTGTGGGTGCGCGACGCCTGCGACCGGACGATCGTCCAGCTGGAGGGGCTGCAGCGCGCCCTTCTGGCGCGGGCCGAGGCCCACGCCGCCGATCTGATGCCCGGCTTCACCCATCTGCAGACCGCCCAGCCCGTGACCCTGGGCCATCACCTGATGGCCTATGTGGAGATGTTCGGCCGCGACGCCGGTCGTTTCTCGGACGCCCGCGCCCGCATGAACGAAAGCCCGCTCGGCGCCGCGGCGCTGGCCGGCTCGCCCTTCCCGATCGACCGCCACATGACCGCGGCCGAGCTCGGCTTCGACCGGCCGATGGCCAATTCGCTGGACGCCGTGTCGGATCGCGACTTCGCGCTCGAGAGCCTCGCCGCCGCCTCGATCTGCGCGGGCCACCTGTCGCGGCTGGCCGAGGAGATCGTGGTCTGGATGACGCCGATGTTCGGCTTCGCCAGCCTGCCGGACGATCTGACCACCGGCTCGTCGATCATGCCGCAGAAGCGCAATCCCGACGCCGCCGAGCTGGTGCGCGCCAAGACCGGGCGGATCATCGGCTCGCTGGTCGCCCTGTCGACAGTGATGAAGGGGCTGCCGCTGGCCTATTCCAAGGACATGCAGGAGGACAAGCCGCCGGTGTTCGAGGCCTTCGACGCGCTGGAGCTGGCGCTGGGGGCGATGACGGCGATGGTCACGGCCCTGCGGCCCGACACGGCGCGCATGGCCGCCGCGGCGGGCGCCGGCTTCTCGACGGCCACCGATCTGGCCGACTGGCTGGTGCGCGAGCTCAACCTGCCGTTCCGCCAGGCGCACCACGTCACCGGCGCGGCGGTGAAACGGGCCGAGGCGCTGGGCGTGGACCTGGCGCAACTGCCGCTGGCCGAATTGCAGGCCCTGCATTCCGGCGTGACGGAAGCGGTGTACAAGGTGCTCACGCCCGAGGCCTCGGTCGCCAGCCGCCGCAGCTACGGGGGAACCGCGCCGGAACAGGTCCGGGCGCGCATCGCCGACTGGAAGGGCCGCCTGGCCGAGGGGACACCGGAATGAAGAAGCTGACCGTCGCGGGCCTCGCCGCCCTGATCGCCGTCTCCGCCGCCGGCTGCGGCCGCATGGCCGACCTCGACGCGCCCCCGGCCAAACGCACCGAGCGCGGCATGCGCAGCGCCGAGGCCGAGAGCCTGCCCGAACCGGCCACGATCAATCGCCCGAACCGCCAGCTGCCCATCGAGGGCGGCCCCGGCTCGACCCCCTTCGACGGCCCCGGCAACAGCCCGGGCTGAACCCAGGTTCCCAGTTGCATCATTTCCAGCGGATCGACGGCGCCCTTCACGCGGAAGACGTGCCGCTCGAGACCATCGCGGCCGGGGCCGGGACGCCGGTCTACGTCTACGCCACCGCCACCCTGACCCGGCACTATCGCCTTCTGCGCGAGGCCCTGGACGCCCACCGGGACTCGCTCGGCGACGCCCGCATCGCCTTCGCGGTGAAGGCCAACTCCAACCTGTCGGTGCTGGCCACCCTGGCCCGGCTGGGGTGCGGCGCCGACACCGTCTCCGAGGGCGAGATCCGGCGCGCGCTGGCGGCGGGGATCCCGGCCGACCGGGTCATCTTCTCCGGCGTCGGCAAGTCCGACGCCGAGCTGGCCTTCGCCATCGAGGCGGGGGTGCGCCAGATCAACGTCGAGAGCGGCGCCGAGCTGGACCGGCTGATCGCGGTCGCCGCCGCCAGGGGCGCGGCGCCGGAGATAGCCCTGCGGGTCAATCCGGACATCGGCGCCGGCGGCCACGCCCGCATCACCACCGGCGGCGCGACCGACAAGTTCGGCGTGCCCATAGAGGAGGCGTTCGACCTCTACGCCCGCGCCGCCGCCTCGCCGCATGTTACGCCGGTCGGCCTCGCCTGCCACATCGGCAGCCAGATCCTTGATCTCGCGCCCATGGAGGCCGCCTTCCGGACCCTGCGCGAGGCCACCATGGAGCTGCGGACGCGCGGCCTCGAGGTCTCGCGCCTCGATCTCGGCGGCGGGCTGGGGGTGCCTTATCACGGGCAGGCGGAGACCCCTTCGATCACCGCCTACGCCGCCATGTGCGCCCGCGCGCTGGACGGTCTGGGCGTCGAGGCCGCGTTCGAGCCCGGCCGCCTGCTGGCGGCCAACGCCGGCGTGCTGGTCAGCCGGGTGATCCAGGTCAACCGCCGCGCCGACGGCCGCCGCTTCCTGGTGCTCGACGCCGGCATGAACGACCTGATGCGCCCGGCCCTCTACGACGCCTTCCACGACCTCGTGCCGGTGCGCGCGCGAGCGGGAGAGCCGACCCTGTACGACCCGGTGGGCCCGATCTGCGAATCGACAGACGTGTTCGCCCGCGACCGTCTGCTGCCGCCGCTGGAGGCCGGCGACCTCGTGGCCTTCATGAGCGCCGGCGCCTACGGGGCGGTGCTGTCGAGCGAGTACAACAGCCGGCCCCTCGTGCCCGAGGTGCTGGTGAACGGCGACCGCTGGGCGGTGGTCCGCAATCGGCCCTCGTACGACGAGATGTGGGCGCGGGAGCCGCGGGCGGAGTGGCTAAAGAAGGCTCCAGGTCCTAGGTCCTAGGTTCCAGGGTCTAGGTTCTAGGTTCTAGGTTCTATTATGGGCGCCGCGCGTGCCGGGAACCCACTCTTTGCCGCAAAGGTTCGACGATCCGGTCCTGGCCCCTAAAACCTAGAACCTAGAACCTAATACCTGTTCGCTAGTCCAGCGCACACACATCCGGCAGCCCGCGCAACGCGCCGGCGTGATCCAGCCCGTAGCCGACAAGGAAACGGTTGGGGGCCTCCCAGCCGACGAAGTCGGGCTCGGGCGCGCGCGGCTTCGGCCAAGGCTTGCGGGCGAAGACGACGGTGAGAACTTCCGAGGCCCCCTTGTCCTTCGCGATGCGCACCGCCTCGGCCAGCGACAGGCCGGTGTCGAACACGTCGTCGATGATCAGCACCCGCCGGCCTTGGACCGGACGCTGGAAAGCGGCGTAGACGTCGATGCGGCCGCGGCTGGTCTGCGCGTCGCCGTAGGAGGCCAGCCACAGGGCGTCGAACCGGACGTGGCGGCCGAGGCGGGCGAGGGCGCGGGTCAGGTCGGCGGCGAACCACAGGCCGCCGGTGAGCAGGACGGCGGCGACGGTGTCGTCGTCTATCACCGGCGCGATGCGGGCGGCGAGGTCGTCGACGATCCGCCGGACCTCGGCCTCGGGCAGCAGGACGGTGGGCGTGGGGTGCGCGTCAGCCATGCCCCGGCGATACCGCCCCGGCCCCTTCGGTGTCGAGGGGCCCGGTCAGCGGCGCCGCATCGACGGGGCGAAGTTCGGCGCGGCCCGCCCCGGACGCCATCGCCGGGCGCAGGCCGGCGTCGCCCGACGCGGCCACCGGCAGCGGCCGGGCGGCGGGATCCGTCGCCAGACCGGCCGGGCCGGACGCCGGATGCGAGGCCGGGGGCGGCGCGGCGGCGGGCTTCGCCGCTTCCTCGAGCACGAAGTCGACGCCAATGCCCTTGGCGCGGGCGCCCGGGTCCGGAATGACCGCGGCGAAGCCCTGGACCTTGCCGGGCAGCACCGGCGCGGCGTCGATGCGCACCACGGCGTGGCCGATCTCGGCCCCGTGAGCGTCCAGCAGCGCCACCCGCACGGGCGGCGCAACGCGCTCGTCCTCACGGACGTTGCGCAGGGCGCCCGAGACCAGGATCCGCCCCGGATCGGTGGCGAGGGGCCGGGCGCTGACGGCCTCGAAGTCGAGGCCGGTGGGGTTCACCGTCAGGCCGACGGCGGCGTAGGCCGCGGCGGTGCGCGGCGCCAGCTCGACCACCTCGACGCGGAACAGCCAGGCGGCGGCGAGAAGCAGGGCGAAGGCCGAGGCCAGGCCGGCCCAGACGGCGCCGTGGGCGGCGGCGCGGCGCAGGCGGCGCTGCTGCTCGGCGCGGGCCCGGAAGGCGCGCGGCAGTTCGGGGGCGGGAGTCTCGGCCAGCGATTCGGGCGCGGGCTCCTCACGGAGGGACGGCTCGGGGCGCGGTCCGGCGGCGGTCGCCGACAGCTCCAGCGGCTCGTCGAGGCTGGCGCGCCAGGTGTGCTTGCAGGATTTGCAGCGGACGGTGCGGCCGTGCGGCCCGATCGCGTCGTCGGGCGCGAAATAGCTGGTGGCGCAGGACGGGCAGGTCAGTATCATGTGCGCTGACTGCGAGGCTCTTCGCCCCCTCCCGTCGCGGCGCATGCCGCGTGCAACCCAGAAATCGATGCCCGTCCAGCCCCGCC
>MGLK01000011.1:11936-23148 GCA_001794825.1 Caulobacterales bacterium RIFCSPHIGHO2_01_FULL_70_19
TTCCACTTCCTTACCGGACCGTCCGGAGCGGGGAAGTCGACGCTGCTGAAGCTGCTGACCCTCGCGGCCCGGCCGACGCGCGGCGCGCTGCGGCTGTTCGGCGAGGACGCCGGCGCCGCGCCGCGTGGGGCCCTGCCCGCCTTCCGCCGACGCATGGGCGTGGTGTTCCAGGACTTCCGCCTGCTCGACCACCTGAGCGCCTTCGACAACGTCGCCCTGCCCCTGCGGCTGGTGGGGGCCCGACCCGAGAGCTACGCCGGAGACGTCGCCGAGATGCTGGACTGGGTGGGGCTGGGCGACCGGGCGCAGACCTGTCCGCCGGCCCTGTCGGGCGGGGAGAAACAGCGGCTGGCCATCGCCCGGGCGGTCATCGCCGGCCCGGAACTGATCGTCGCCGACGAGCCGACCGGCAACGTCGACGCCGTCATGGCGGCCCGCCTGCTGAAGCTGTTCCAGTCGCTGAACCGGCTGGGCGCCACGGTGCTGATCGCCACCCACGACGAGGCGCTCGCGGCGCGCGCCGGCGCGGCGGTGCTGCGGCTCGAGGGCGGCCGCGTCTGGGGGACGCCATGATCCGGCGGCTGTTCCAGCGCCGCGCGCCGATCCTGCCCCGCGAGGCCGGCGGCGAGCCGTGGCTCGCGGCGGTCATCGCCGTGCTCTGCTTCCTCGCCTGCCTCGCCGCCGCCGGGGCGCTGGCGGCGGACCGCGCCGCCCAGGGCTGGGCGCGCAGCCTCGGCGCGGAAGCCACCGTCCAGGTCCGCCCCCGCGTCGGCGAGAGCGGCGCCACGGCGGCGGCCCGCGCGGCGGAGACCCTCGCCGGGGTGGCCGGAGTCGACGAGGCGGAGGCGCTGGACCGCGAGGCGGCCGAGGCCCTGCTCCGCCCGTGGATGGGCGAGGCGGTGCTGCCGGACCTGCCCCTGCCCCACCTCGTGGTGGTGCGGCTGGATCGCGACCAGCCGGCCAGCGCCGTCAGCCTCAGCCGGGCGCTGGCGGAGGCGGGCGTCGACGCCACCGTCGACGATCACAGCCTGTGGCGCGCCGAGGTCGAGCGCTCCGCCGGCCTGATCACCGTCCTGGCCGGCGCGGCCTTCCTGCTGACGGCGGGGGCGGCCGCGGCGGCGGTGGTCTACGCCACCCGCGCCGGCATGGCCGCCCAGGCGATGGTCATCTCCATCCTCAGCCTCAACGGCGCCTCGGACGCGCGCATCGCCGGCCTCTACCAGCGTCGATACGGTCTGCTCGCCGCCGGGGCCGGAGCCGCGGGCGCCCTCGCGGCCATGGCGGCGCTTTCGCTGCTTCGATTCCTCGGCGGCAGCCAGGGGATCACGCCTGCCCTGCCCGTGGCCTGGAGCGACGTGCTGATCCTCTCGTCATGTCCCGCGCTCGCCGCTACGGTGGCGCTGGTCGCCGCGCGGTTGACGGCGCTGGCGCGGCTGCGGGGGCACGACTAGGTTAAGGGCATGAAGTTTCTGACCTTCATCGCCATCCTGGCGCTGATCTGGCTGATCGGCCTGTTCGCCTTCGCCGAGCGGGTGCGCGGCTACACGCCCGCCGACGAGCCGGCGCGCGCCGACGCCATCGTGGCCCTGACCGGCCCGTCGGCCGAGCGCGTCAACGCCGCCATCCGCCTGCTCGAACAGGACAAGGGCGACCGGGTTCTGATCTCGGGGGTCAACCGGGAGGTGCGCCGCCAGGAGCTGCGCGCCCTGACTCCCGGTTCGAACAAGCTGTTCAACTGCTGCGTCGACCTCGGCTTCGAGGCCGAGGACACCATCGGCAACGCCCAGGAGATCGCCGCCTGGGCCGGGGCCAAGAACTACGACAGCCTGATCGTGGTCACCTCGGACTACCACATGCCGCGCGCCCTGACGGAAATCCGGGCCGCCGCGCCGGGAATCGAGCTGACCCCCTATGCGGTGGAGACGCCGTCGCTCGACGACTCGCGCTGGTGGCGGGCGGCCGTGACCGCCCGAAGGATGACGCTGGAGTACATGAAGTACCTCGCCGCCCTCGGCCGCGCCGCCCTCGGCCGCCTGTCCGGCGGCGATGCGGCGGGCGAAGCCCCGGCCGGAACCGCTCCGGAAGAGAAGGCCGCCTGACGTGACCACCCTGCGTTCGCTGGTCTTCACGGCCTGGCTCTACCTGTCCATGGCGATATTCGCGGTCGGTCTGTCGCCGGCCCTGCTGATGCCGCACCGGGCGGCGATGGCGGTGATCCGCTGGTGGGCCAAGTTCGTCCTCTTCGGCCTGCGCTGGATCTGCGGCGTCCGGGTGGAGTTCCGCGGGCTCGAGCACCGGCCGACGGGCCCCGCCCTCGTCGCCGCCAAGCACCAGGGCATGCTCGACGTCATCATCCCCTTCGTCGTGCTCGACGACCCCTGCATGGTGATGAAGAAGGAGCTGATGGTCCTGCCCTTCTTCGGCTGGTTCGCCTGGAAGACGAAGATGATCCCCGTCGACCGCTCGGCCGGCTCGAAGGCGCTCAAGGACATGGTCCGCACCGCCCGCGAGCGGGTCCAGCAGGGCCGGCAGGTGGTGATCTTCCCGGAAGGCACCCGCACCGAGCCGGGCGCCGCCCCCGACTACAAGCCGGGAGTCGCCGCCATCTACCGCGAGATCGACGGTCCGTGCTGGCCCGTCGCCACCAACTCCGGCGTCCACTGGCCGGCCCACGGCTTCCGGCGCTATCCGGGAACAGTGACGTTCGAATTCCTCGCGCCGGTCCCGGCGGGGCTGAAGCGGCCGGCGTTCATGGCGCAGCTGGAGGGGAAGATCGAGGGGGCGAGCGGGGCGCTGCTGGCCGAACCGTAGTGCGTCTGCCTGAAACCAACAGCTGTTGCCGTCAGGCCCTGCCATTGAAAGCGACGTGACTGAATCGGCCTGCGTCGACGTCGTACTCGACGCCAAACATGGCCGGTCCGCCGTCGCAGACGATGACGAGTTCCGCTGGAGAACGGCCCTGCAGAACGCCCTTCGGGAGGAAGTTGCCGTATATGAAGCGGCGGCCATTCCGGATCAGGCCGACATACTGCCGCGCCCAGCCCTCCGGGGGCTGGCGATCCGTGAATGTCCCGGCTTCCTCGCTGGCCATGAGGGCCGCCGCGAGGTTTGCCTCGAGGGCTTCGATATCCGCCCATTCAGGAGTCCACGTATCCTCTCCTCGCTCCGGGCTCTGACGAGAGCACTGCGCGAGCAACCGGGACGCCATAGTCCCGGGCATGATCGCGGCGTCACCGCGAACCTCGGCCATGACATGCGAGCACGAGCCCACAAGGGCGGCGACAATCAGGAAGGAGAGTTTGACCATAACGCTGACGCTACGGCCCTGATCGCCTCGAGACCAGTGGATCTCCGGGCCCTGCCCGCGACCTCCGGAACTGGGCGTCCGTGCTCACCGCAGCGCCTCCCAGGCCAGCGCGTGCACCCGGTCCCGTCCCAGCGCCGCGGCCATGGGCGGCGCGTCGAACAGCCCCGCCACGGCGGGATCGCGCACGTCCAGTCCGCCGGTGAAGGCGCCGAAGGCGGGCATCAGCAGGCGGCGGCCGTCGGTGACGAAGCACGGGCGGCGCACGCCGCGGCCGTGGGCCGACACCCGCGCCGCGGGGTGCAGGTGGCCGGCCACCTCGCCGGGCCGGTCGCCGGGCTGCGGTTCGTGGATCAGGCCCAGCGTCCCGACGGACAGGGTGGTCACGACCCGCCCCGTGAGCACGTCCAGCGCCCCGGCCAGCGCCTCCAGATCGTGGTTGCCCTCCAGCCAGACCCAGTCCCGGCCGGCGGCGAGGCGGTCCAGCCGGGCGTGGTCGTCCGTGTACAGACGATCCACGGCTTTTGAGTCGTGGAAGCTGTCGCCCAGCAGGACGACGCGGGCCGGATCCAGCGCCTCGATCTCCGCCTCCAGCTTCGCCAGCGTCGCCGGGCTGTCGTAGGGGGGCAGCATCTGGCCGCGCACGGCGAAGGCCGAGCCCTTCTCGAGATGGAGGTCCGAGGCGACGAGGGTGCGTTCGCCCTCCACCCACAGGGCGCCCGAGCAGCGCAGCACGCACACCTCGCCGTTGATCCGCACCTTGAGGCCGCCGCAGCCGTGCCGGGCCGGGGCCAGCGCCTCGCGCAGCGCCGGGCTCATCGGCCTTCTCCCCTCGGGGGAGAAGGTGGCGCGCGGAGCGAGACGGATGAGGGGGCTGCCGGCCTCCCGCTCATCGTCAACCGGCTGCGCTGCGGGACGAGCCCCCTCATCCGGCCCTGACGGGCCACCTTCGCCCCCGAGGGGAGAAGGAAACGGAACACAGCCCTCATCGCGCCCCCTCCAGTTCCGGCGGGGCGTCGGCCATGACCTCGGCGACCAGGGTCTCCAGCGCGAAGTCCTCGGCGTGGGCGGCGAGGATCATCTCGGCCGCCTCGCCCCCGACCCGCTCACGGCCGATCTGGACCAGCACCGGCACGCTGAACGGCGACGGCTTGTCCAGCCGGACGTGCCGCACATGGCCCTGGATGCGGGTCAGCAACTGGCCCAGCCGGGCCACGTCGAGCAGGCCGGCGGCGGCGTCGGCGCGGGCGGTGCGCAGCAGCAGGTGGTCAGGCTGGTGGCGGCGGAGCACGTCGTAGATCAGGTCGGTCGAGAAGGTCACCTGCCGGCCGGTCTTCTCGGCGCCGGGCTGGCGACGCTCGATCAGCCCGGAGATCAGGGCGCAATTACGGAACGAGCGCTTCATCATGAAGCTCTCCTCGAGCCACGCCTCGAGATCGTCGCCGAGCAGGTCGGGCTCGAACAGGGCGTCGAAGTCCAGCCCGTCCATCGGCCGGATCGACCAGATGGCCAGCGAATAGTCGGTGCAGACGAAGCCCAGCGGGCCGACGCCCAGGCGGTCCAGCCGCCGGGTCAGCAGCATGGCCAGGGTGGTGTGGGCGATCGAACCCTCGAACGGACAGGCGACGAGGAAATGGCGGTCGCCGCGCGGGAAGGTCTCGACCAGCATGTCGCCCGCCTCGGGGATGGCCGAGCGCGCCTCCTGCAGCTCCAGCCACTCCTGCACGTCGGGCGGAAGCACACGCCAGTGGTCGCGGTCCTCGATCATCCGCCGCACCCGGCCGGCCAGCGACACCGAGATCGGGAATTTCGAGCCGCCCCAGGAGGGGATTTTCGGGTCGCTGTCGTGGGCGGGGGTGACCAGGGCGTCCATCCCGGCGATCGCCTGGAAGGCCCAGACCTGGCCGGCGTAGACGAAGGTGTCGCCGGGCGTCAGCGGTTCGAAATAGCTCTCCTCGACCTCGCCGATCTTGCGCCCGCCCGTCAGCCGCTGGCCGCGGCGCGAGGCGACGCGGACGTTGAGGGTCGCGGCCGAGACGATGGCCCCGACGTTCATCCGGTGGCGCTGGGCGATCTGGGCGTTGCGCACCTTCCAGCGGCCCTCGCGGTCCCGGACGATGCGGGCGAAGCGGTCGTAGGTGCGCAGCGCATAGCCGCCGGTGGCGACGAGGTCGACGACCTCCTCGAAGCTCTCCCATGAGAGGCCGCGATAGGGGCCGCAGCCGCAAACCTCCGTGTACAGATCTTCAAGACGGAACGGACCAGCGCAGGCCACGCCCATGACGTGCTGGGCGAGGGTGTCCAGCGTGCCGGTGTGGATCGGCTCCCAGTCAAAGGCGTTCTCGGCCACCGCCTCGCGCGCCGCCTGGCATTCCAGCATCTCGAAGCGGCTGGCCGGCACCATCAGGGCGCGGCTGGGTTCGTCCAGCCGGTGGTTGGCCCGGCCGATGCGCTGCACCAGCCGGCTGGCGCCGCGCGGGGCGGCGAGCTGGACGACAAGGTCGACGTCGCCCCAGTCGATGCCGAGGTCGAGGGTCGAGGTGCAGACCACGGCCCGCAGGTCGCCGCGCGCCATCGCCGCCTCGACCTTCCGTCTCTGCTCGGCCGCCAGCGAGCCGTGGTGCAGGCCGATCGGCAGGTCGTCCTCGTTCATCGCCCACAGCGACTGGAAAACGAACTCGGCCTGCCAGCGGGTGTTGACGAAGATCAGCGCCATGCCGGCGCGGCGGATGATGTCGTAGACCTCCGGCAGGGCGTGCAGGCCGGTGTGGCCCGCCCACGGCACCTTGCCCTCCGAGACGAGGACGTCGACCACCGGCGGGGCGCCGGGGTCGCCGCGGACGACGGTGACTGTGGAGGCGGGCTCATCGCTTCCTTCTCCCCCTGGGGGAGAAGGTGGCCTGGAGGGTCGGTTGAGGGGGCCGCCGGCCTCATGCTCATCGCCTGACAGCACGCCCGCGGACACCTCCCCCTCATCCGAGCGGCTCCGCCGCCCACCTTCTCCCCCGAGGGGAGAAGGAATACCGGGGGCCAACCACGAGGCGATCATCTGCGGATCGTCCACGGTCGCGCTCAGCGCCACCCGCCGCATCCCGGGCGAAAACGCCTGCAGCCGGCCCAGCCCGAGGCTCAGCAGGTCGCCCCGCTTGCCGCTCCAGATGGCGTGGACCTCGTCCAGCACCACGCAGCGGAGATCGGCGAAATAGGCCGCCGCCCCTTCCCAGGCGCAGAACAGCGCCAGCTGCTCAGGCGTGGTCAGCAGGATGTCGGGCGGAAACTCCCTCTGCCGCTGGCGCTTAGACTGCTTGGTGTCTCCGGTGCGGCTCTCGACATGGATATTCAGCCCGATCTCGCGGATCGGGGTCATCAGGTTGCGCTCGACGTCGGTGGTCAGGGCCTTGAGCGGCGACAGGTAGAGGGTGTGCACCCCCGATCCCGGCCCGCTCTCCGGCTTCGGTCCGCGCTCCGCCAGCTCGATCAGCGACGGCAGGAAGCCCGCCAGGGTCTTGCCGCCCCCGGTCGGCGCGACCAGCAGGGCGTGCGATCCCGCCTCGGCGGCCGCGATCATCTCCAGCTGGTGCCGCCGCGGCGCCCAGCCGCGCCGCGCGAACCAGTCGGCGAACAGGGGCGGCAGTTCCGGGGGCGGAAGCGTTGCGGGAGCGGCGGCGGGCGTCACGCATCGCCTATAGCATGTTCCCGTTCCGTTTCACCTGCGAAGCGGCTATCTGTCGAGGGTGTCCGTCTCCACCCTCCCCGCCTCCGCCGTCCTGACCGGCGCCGAGCCGTGGCTGGCCCTGCCGCCGGCGCTGGCCGTGCCGCCCGGCGCGGGCGCGGTCGCCGACGGCGAGGGCGCCCGCAAGATCGGACGCGGCGCGGCCGAGGGACTGTTCACCGGCGACGAGGTGATGGTCGCCCACGCCAGCCTGACCGCCCGCCGGCTGGGCATCGCCCCGCCGCCGCGGTCGGCGCAGTTGCTGGACGTGCTGGAGCTGTTCGCCTTCGTGCGGCCGGCGCGGTTCTGCGCCCCCTCGGCGGCGGGGCTGGCGCTGGCCATGGGCATGGCCGAGCCGAAAGGGGCCGAGGCCCAGGCCCAGGCCCTGCGCGAGGCGGCGGCGGGCCTGCTGAAGGAACTGGCGGCGCCCGACTATCCGCACCGCGAGGACGCCGTCACCCTGGCCGAGACTCTTGGCCGGGCCGGATGGAGCTGGGGCTGGCGCGTGCTCGGCGCCCTGCAGCATCAGCCGGTGCGCGAGCGGCGCCACCGCGGCAGCGGTCTGGACGCCTGGGCGCGCCTGCCGGAGTGGGAGGACGAGCCGCCGCGCGGCGAGGCCGGCTCGGCGCCCGTCGACTCGGAGAGCGCCCGCATCCGGCTGGAGAAGCTGCTGCAGGCGTCCGGGCTCGACGAGACGCGGCCGACCCAGAGCGACTACGCCGCCGAGGCCGCCTACGCCTTCTCGCCGCGCAACGAGGAAGGCCGGCCGCGCATGCTGCTGGCCGAGGCGGGCACCGGCACCGGCAAGACCCTCGGCTATCTCGCCCCCGCCAGCCTGTGGGCCGAACGCAACCAGGGCGCGGCCTGGGTCTCGACCTACACCCGCGCCCTGCAGCGCCAGATCGACCGCGAGATCGCCAGCCTGTGGCCCGACCCGAAGGAACGCCGGCGCAAGGCCGTGGTCCGAAAGGGGCGCGAGAACTACCTGTGCCTGCTGAACCTGCAGGAGATGGTCCAGGCGGCCCAGCTGGGGAACGGCGACCTCGTCGGCATGGCGTTGGCCAGCCGCTGGGCGCTGCACAGCCGCGACGGCGACATGACCGGCGGCGACTATCCCGGCTGGCTGCCCGGGCTGTTCGCCACGCCGCCGTCGCAGCAGGCCAGCCCGGCGAATCTGGTCGACCGGCGCGGCGAGTGTGTCCACGCGGCCTGCCCCCACTACCGCACCTGTTTCGTCGAGAAGACTGTCCGCGCCAGCCGCCGCGCCGACCTGGTGATCGCCAATCACGCCCTGGTCATGACCCAGGCCGCCTTCGACGGGGCCCGTTCCGCCCGCGGGCTGAAGCAGGACGGCGAGACGGCGGCGCTGAAACGCATCGTCTTCGACGAGGGCCACCACCTGTTCGACGCCGCCGACAGCGCCTTCTCCGCCTGCCTGTCCGGACAGGAGGCGGCCGAGCTGCGCCGCTGGATCCGCGGGCCCGAGGGACGCGCCCGGCGCGGGCGGGGGCTGGAGCAGCGCCTCGGCGACCTGTGCGCCGACAACGAGGCCGCCTCGAAGGCCCTGCAGGACGCCGTCCGCGCCGCCGCCCAGCTGCCGGGCGAGGGCGTCTCCGGCCGCATCGCCCCGGCCTCGGGCGAGGTCAATCCGGTTGGCCCGGTCGAGCGCTTCCTGCTGGCGGCGCTGGAACAGCTCCGTGCACGGACGAGCGAGAACGCCTCCGGGAGCGGAGTGGAGTTCGGCATGGAGTGCGCCCTGCGTCCGGCGACCGAGCCGGTGCGCGAGGCGGCGCGCGAGGCGGCCAAGGCGCTGGCTGCGATCGAGGCGCCGCTGCTGGCCCTGTCGCGGCATCTGGAGGACATCCTCGACGACGAGGCCGCCGAGCTGGACGGCTCGGCCCGGGCGCGGATCGAGGGCGCCCTGCGCGGCCTCGACCGGCGCGCGCGTATGACGCTGCCGGGATGGCGCTCCATGCTGGCGGCGCTCGACGCCGCCGGCGACGAGCCGGACCCGGACTTCGTCGACTGGCTGTCGGCCGAGGCCGCCTTCGGCCGCATCCACGACGTCGCCCTGCGCCGGCACTGGGTCGACCCGACCGTGCCGCTCGAGGCCGCCGTGGTGATGCCCGCGCACGGCGTGCTGGTCACCTCGGCCACCCTGTCCGACCCGCTGTCGGACGACCCCTTCGAACTGGCCCGCCTGCGCACCGGCGCCGCGCGTCTGGTCGAGCCGGCGCGGACGCTGAAGGTCGAGAGCCCGTTCGACTACGCGGCCAACAGCCGGGTCATCGTGGTCAACGACCTGATGAAGGACGACCCCCGGCAGACCGCGGCGGCGATGCGCGAGCTGTTCCTCGCCGCCGGCGGCGGAGGACTGGGCCTGTTCACCGCGATCCGGCGGTTGAAGGCGGTCTACGAACGGCTCGGCCCCGATCTGGCGAAGGCGGGCGTCCCCCTCTACGCCCAGCACATTGATCCGCTCGAGGTCGGGGCGCTGGTCGACGTGTTCCGCGCCGAGCAGGACAGCTGCCTGCTGGGCACCGACGCGGTCCGGGACGGGGTCGACGTGCCCGGGCGATCGCTGCGCATTCTGGCCTTCGACCGCGTGCCGTGGCCGCGGCCGGACCTGCTGCACAAGGCGCGGCGCGAGCGCTTCGGCGGCGGGCCGCAGGCGCGGGCCTGGGACGACGCCCTGGCCCGCGCGCGCATGGCCCAGGCCTTCGGCCGGCTGATCCGCCGGGCCGACGACAGGGGCGTGTTCGTCATGCTGGACGCGGCCTGCCCCACCCGGCTTTTCGCCAGCTTGCCGCCCGGGACCGAGGTGCAGCGCATGGGGCTGGCCGAGGCGGTGGAGCTGACGGCGGCGTTTCTGGGAGGGATGAGGGAAGAGGGATGAGGAGGGGAACGGCGGATGCAGGTCGCGCACAGCGCTGATCACGCTCATCCCTCATCCCTCTTCCCTCATCCCTCGAAGGTGATCTCCACGCTCGCCGCCGAGCGCTCGGCCGCGCCGTGGAACACCGCCTCGATGTTGTTGCCGTCCGGGTCAAGCAGGAAGGCGGCGTAGTAGCCGGGGTGATAGGGCCGCTCGCCCGGCGCCCCGTTGTCGCGGCCGCCGGCCGCCAGTCCCGCCCGATGGAAGGCCTCCACCGTGGCCTGGTCCCTGGCCTGGAACGCGAGGTGGCAGCGGCCGGTGAGCTGGCCCAGCGCCGCCTCGCTGTCGGCGGTTGAGACGAACAGCTCGTCCGCCCAGAACCAGGTCTCGCCCTCGCCGCCGAGCGGCACGTCCAGCGCCTCCAGCACGGCGTCGTAGAAGCGGCGGCTGGCGGCGAGGTCGCCCACCACGAGGTGGAGGTGGTCGATCAGCCGACCACGATGCATCGAGCGGGTTTCCATGGAGCCTCTCTCCCGGGGCCGTTCCGAACGGACCTCGCGCGGCGGCGTTCCCGCTTGCCTCGGGTCCGGAACTGATCCTATCCCGAATGCGCCTGGCTCCGGAGCCCCCATGACGCACGCCGACACGTCCTATCGCCACCCCCGCCGCGGCCTGCTGTGGCCGTTCCTGATCGTCGGCCTGCTTCTGGCGGCGTGGACCGGCTGGTGGTTCTGGCTGGCGCAACAGGTCGAGGCGCGTCTCGCCGCCCAGGCAGCCGCCCTCGTCGAGGACGGCTGGACCATCGAGCACGCGCCCGTGACCACCACCGGCTGGCCCTTCCGCGCACGGGTGTCGATCCCGCATGTGCAGGTGACCGCCCCCTCCGGCCACGGCGTCGCGGCGCCCGAACTGATTGCGGAAGCCAACGCCTGGAACCCCGATCGCTGGGTGGTGGTGGCTCCCGACGGCCTCACCGTCGATCGCGCCGACAAGGGGCGGATGGGCGTCCGCGCCGAGGCGCTGCGCCTCAGCGTCAGCCGGCTCCGGTCGCGCTTCCCGGACCTGCGGATCCAGGCGGTGGAGCCGGTGTTCACCCCGCATCGCGACGCCGAGCCCTTCCCGATCGCCTCGGCCGAGCGGATCGAGCTCTACACCCGCCCGCACCTGACCGACGGCGTCGGGCGCACCGACGAGATGGACGTGCTGTTCCGCCTGATCGACGCGCGCGGGCGGCGCGACGGACCCGTGGAGGCGGCCACCCGCCAGGGCCGGCTGACGGCCGAGGTGGAGGCGACCGTGGCGGGGGCCAGCCGGCTGAGCG
>MGLK01000012.1:0-14803 GCA_001794825.1 Caulobacterales bacterium RIFCSPHIGHO2_01_FULL_70_19
ACGCTTCGCGTGGTCCCCCTCCCCCTGAGGGGGAGGATTGAGGGAGGGCCTGCCCCGGCTCCAACGCCATCAGAGCGATCCGTCAGCCCTCCTGTGGCGCCGCCACGAGGACCGCCGGCGTGGGGCGGCGCGCCGGGCGGACGCCGAGCAACAGGCCGAGCCAGCCGAGCCGGCGGGCCAGCTCATAGGCCAGGAAGCAGCCGGCGAAGGTGGCGGCGATCAGCAGCGCGGCCTCGGCGACGAGCGGCAGCCCGAGGGCGGCGAGGTGATGGCCGACCACGACGATCACCGTCTGGTGAACGATATAGAAGGGGAAGATGCCGACCGTCAGGTAGCGCAGCACCGGACCGCCGCGATTCAGCCAGCGGGCGCCGAAGCCGAGAATGGCGACGATGAAGGCCCACTGGTCGGCGGCGTAGACGAGCCGCATGGCCGCGCGCAGCGCCTCGGGCGGGACGGCGTCCTCGGCCCGGAAGCTCCAGGAATAACCCGCCCACGCCGCCCAGCTGACCAGGGCGAGCGCCAGCGCGGGCCAGCGCGCCGCCATGAAGGCGCGACGGGCGGGCTCGGAGCGGGCGATGAGGAAGCCGAACAGGAAGGCGGCGAAGCTGAGGGCGTGGTTGTACCAGTCGTCGACGAGGGCGTGGGTGATCTCGAACGCCGGCGCCAGGAACAGGCGGATGGCCATCAGCCAGACCAGCGGCCACACGAGCAGGCCCCAGCCGCGGAAGATACGGTCGGCGCCCGCCTGCAGGGCCCGCCGCGCGCCGGGGAGGCCGAGGACGAGGGCGAGCAGCAGGCTGTAGACCAGCAGGTAGACCACGAACCACAGGTGGTTCCAGGTCGGGGTGATGAGGCAGCCTTCGGGCCCGCACCAGCCGCCGGAGGCGGTGGCGTAGCGCACCCAGAAGTCCGCCAGCCACGGGTGCCCGGCGGGATCGGCGACGCCCTGGCCGCGCAGGTGCTCGAAGACTTCATAGTAGGTCTGGGGCGGCACGATCACGAACATGCCGAACAGCAGCGCCGGCAGCAGGCGCAGGAGGCGCGAGCCGGCGAGCGCCCCGGCGCCCTTGCCGCGGGCGGCGAAGCTGTCGGCGAGGAAGCGGGTGGCGCAGCCGGAGACGAGGAACAGCAGGGTCAGACGCCAGGGGCTGGTCAGCTGCATCACCGGCTCGAGCCATGGCAGTTCGTAGCCGCTCTTCACGTGCCAGTCCCACGGCACGTAGAACATGCCGACGTGGTAGAAGATCAGCAGCAGAAAGGCGCCGACGCGGATCCAGTCGAGATCGTAGCGGCGGCCAGGCGGGACGGGGGCGATGTCGGACACGGCCGGACTCCATGAGGACGAGGACCGGGTCACGCTGGCGAAGCGGGGACCGGTGCGGCAAGCGCCCGGGGACGTCCGGGCGGCTGGCGGGGACGTCCGCCGGGGCGGCGGGACGAACGGCGGCCGACGCGGGGCGAACGGCCGGCGATGGTGGCACGATCTGCTGACCGGCGCTGACGGTCGCGACCTGCGGACCGGCTATCTGATGGTCGCGCCCGTCGCCCTGGTGGTGGTGGCGGTCAACGCCCTGACCAACCTGGCGGACATTCCGCAGGTCGCGGCGTGGGAACCGTGGGTCTGGGAGGGTACGAGCGCCGTGGCGATCGTCGGGCTGGCCCTGTGGATTCCCTGGCTGGCCACGGCGGCCGCCTCGCCCGAAGAGCTCGTCGCCGAAAGCTGGCGGCCCAGGCTGCGGTTCGCCGCCGTCCATCTGGCCGCCCTGCTGGTCTACTCCGGGCTGCACGTCGCCGGCTTCGTCTGGCTGCGCAAGCTGGCCTACGCGGCCATGGGGGCGGAGCCGTACGTGTTCGGCGACCGCTTCATCTACGAGCTGCGCAAGGACCTGATCAGCTACGCCGTCTTCGTCGGCCTGTTCTGGCTGATCGGCGTGTTGCGTCGGCGGCGCGCCGAGCCGGTGCGTCCGGTGAGCTTCGACATCCGCGACGGCGCGCGCATCATCCGCACGCCGCTGTCGCAGATCGTCGCCGTGTCGTCGGCGGGCAACTACGTCGAGTTCTGGCTGGCGGACGGGCGGCGGCCGCTGATGCGGGCGACCCTGGCGGCGATCGAGGTGGAGCTGGAACGCTTCGGCTTCGTGCGCGCGCACCGGTCCTGGCTGGTCAACGCGGGGGCGGTGACGGGCCTGCGGCCGGACGGGTCGGGCGACTGGACGGTGGAGCTGGGGGCGCTGGAGGCGCCGGTCTCGCGCCGCTATCCGCAGGCGCTGGAGCGGTTGCGCAGCTCCGGCTGAGGTTCAGGCGGCGGGGGGCCGGCGGATGGCGAAGGCGACGGCCAGGGTCCAGACGCCGATGGCCAGCTCCAGGCCGCGCTGGGCGAGGCCGAACAGCTCGAATCCCGGATGGATCATCCAGATCAGCATGACGCCGGGCATGCCGCAGAGCAGGGCGAGGCCGGACAGGCGCCGGAACTGGGGGCGGGTGCGCCACGACATGGCCACGAGCAGGATGCCGGCCACGCCGCACAGGTAGCCGAGTCCGCCCAGCACGTCGTGGAGGACGGCCGACAGGCTGGGATCGCTCAGCGAGCAGCCGGCGTCGCAGGGAAACACCCCGCCGGCGAGCAGGCCCAGGCCGTTGAGGGCGCTGAGGAGGAACCCGGCCGCGGCGAGACGGGAGCCGGGCAGCAGGCGGATGCACAGCAGCCAGAAGGCTGCCTGCAGCCCGCCGGAGACCACGAAGGCCGCGCTGACCGCCGGACCGGTCGCCGCTCCGGACGCGCCCAGCTCGCTGATGTATTGGCGGGCGTGGTCGTAGCCGGGCGTGGCGAGGCCGCCGGCGACCGCGGCGACGAGCAGGATCGACAGGCCGAGCACGGCGCAGGCGAAGGCGAGGGTGCGCATCGGTCAGTCCTCCCCGGCGGCGGGGGAGCCCGCGAGCGGCTTGCCCATGCGGACGAGGGGCACGGGGACGCCGCCGCGGTCGTCCTCGAACCGGTCGAGCTCCACATAGCCCGCGGCGCGATAGAGCGGCTCGCCGCCGAGGGTGGCGACCAGTTCGACGCGATCGTAGCCCCCGGCGCGGGCGGCGGCCTCGCACAGGCCGAGGATCAGTCGGCCGACGCCCTGCCGCAGGAATTCCGGGGCGGTGTACATGGCGCGGACGCGGGCGGCGTCGACGCCGGGGGTCAGCGGGGCGGGGACGCGGCCGGGGGTGTGGTCGCCGCCGTACTCGGTGATGCGCCGGCTCCAGCCGCCGCAGCCGGCGAGGACGCCGTCCTTCTCCACGACGAGGTAGGTGCGGTCGGCGATGATCTGGCTGTCGAGGCCCATCAGCTTGCGGCTGGCGGCGACCTGTTCCGGCGTCAGGAAGGCGGCCAGCGGCCCGGCGATGGCGCGGTCCATCAGGGCGACGAGGGCCGGGATGTCGGCCTCCGTCGCGACGCGGGAGGTGAAGCCGGACACGGTCAGACGCGCTGGAAGGGATAGAAGTCGCCGCCGAGGCCGAGGATGTCGGTCAGGGCGTCGAGCGCGCCCCGGCTCTCGTCGAGGAGGGCCGGGTCGGCGAGGTCGGCGGGGCTGAGCGTGTCGCGGTACCAGGCCGCGGCCCAGATCGACAGGCGGGCGTGGAGCTCGTCCGTCATCCGCATGGCGGGGTTGGTGGCGGCCAGCTCGTCTTCTGTGAGGGCGACGCGCAGGCGCAGGCAGGCGGGACCGCCGCCGTTGCGCATCGACTGGCGCACGTCGACGTACTCGACCCGGCCGATCGGTCCGTTGGAGGCGGCGAGCCCTTCGGCGACCGCGTGACTGTTGAGGTTGTCGCGCGTCTCCGTCGGGCAGATCAGGGTCAGGCGGTCCTCGCCCGGGATCTGCACCAGCATGGAGTTGAACAGGTAGCTGGCGATGGCGTCGGACAGCGGCAGGTCGGCCGAGGCGACCTCGACGAAGACCGGATCGAAGCGGCCGTCGGCGGCGCGGCGGATGGCCTCCAGCGTTCCCGCCGTGTCCTCGAAGGCCAGGTCGTGGAATAACAGGGTCTCCAGCGCGCCGACGCAGACCACGTCGTTGTGGAAGGTTCCGCCGGCGATGGCGGCCTTCGACTGGCGGGCGAGGACCACGCCGGTCGCGCCGTGGCGGCGGGCCACCGCCTCGGAGGCCTCGCGGGTCTGGCGGGCGGGGAAGGGATTGTCCCAGGCCTCAAAGGCCTCGCGGCCCCAGACCAGCAGGTTGACGCCGGGCTGGCCGTGGTCGGCGCACAGGCGGACGTGATTGGCGGCGCCCTCGTCGGCGAGGTGGCCGACGGCGGGCAGGGCGTCGTGGACGGCGAAGCGGGCCGGGTCGGGGAAGAGGGCGTCCAGCGCCCGCTTCGTCTGCGGCGCCTCGAGCGAGCGGTGCAGGTTGGTGACGAGGTTGGCCGGGGTGAAGTGGACCCGGCCGTCGGCGGCGTCGGCGGAGGGCGTGACCGTGGCGGCGTTGGCGGCCCACATCGGCGAGGCCGAGCAGGCGGCGGCCGCGAAGGTCGGGGCCGACGTCCAGGCGGCGGCGAGGACCTCGCCGTCCGAGCCCGTGAAGCCGAGGCTGCGCAGGAAGGGGATGTGCGGCCGCTCGTGCGGCGGGAGGACGAACTGGGGCAGGCCGAGGTCGGCCAGCCGCTTCATCTTGTCGAGGCCCTGCAGCACGGCGGCGCGCGGGTTCGACGCCTCGCCGGCGTTGAGGCTGGAGGCGAGGTTGCCGGGCGACAGACCGGCGTAGGAGTGGGTCGGCCCGATGAGGCCGTCGGCGTTGGCTTCGACAGCCGTCGAGGTCACGCTCTCAATCCCTTGATTTCACTCTCGATATTCTTCACCGCGCCGGCCTCGAAGCTGGCCACGGGGTAGGCGCAGTAGTCGGCGGCGTAGTAGGCGGACGGGCGGTGGTTGCCGCTGGCGCCGAGGCCGCCGAAGGGCATGTCGCCGGCGGCGCCGGTGGTGGGGCGGTTGAAGTTGACCACGCCCGCCCGGATGCGGCGGATGAAGCGCTCCCAGTTGGCGGGATCGTCGGAGACGAGGCCCGCGGAGAGGCCGTAGCGGGTGGCGTTGGCCTCGGCGACGGCGGCGTCGAAGCTGGCGACGCGGCGGACCTGCAGGAAGGGCGCGAACATCTCCTCGTCGGGGACGTCGACGCCCGTCACGTCGATGATGGCCGGCTTGACGAAGGCGCCCGGGAGGTTGCCCACGGGGCCGGAGGCGCGGATCACCCGGGCGCCGGCGTCGATGCGCTCCTGCAGGGCCTTCAGCGCCGCCTCGGCGGCCTTCTGCGAGATCAGGGGCCCGGCGTAGGGCTCGGGCTCGTCGTTCCAGCGGCCGAAGACGAGACGGTCCGACAGGGCGGCCACGGCCTCGACGACGGCGTCGCCCTGCGGGCCTTCGGGCACGATCAGGCGGCGGGCGCAGGAGCAGCGCTGCCCCGTGGTGATGAAGGCCGACTGGACGACGATGCCGGCGACGGCCTCGGCGTCGGCGGCGTCCCAGACGACCAGCGGATTGTTGCCGCCCAGCTCCAGCGCGAGGATCACGTGCGGATCGTCGGCGAACTTGCGGCGGAAGTGGGCGCCGGCGGCGCCGGAGCCGGTGAACATCAGGGCGTCGATGCCGGCGTCGAGCAGGGCCGCGCCGGTCTCGCGGCCGCCCTGGACGACGTTGACCACGCCCTCCGGCAGATCGGCGGCCTGGAAGGCCTCGGCCATCAGCTGGCCGACCAGCGGGGTTTCCTCGGACGGCTTGAACACCACCACATCGCCGGCGAGCAGGGCGGGGACGATATGGCCGTTGGGCAGGTGGCCCGGGAAGTTGAACGGCCCGAGCACGGCGGCGACGCCGTGCGGACGGTGGCGCAGGATGGCCCGGCCGAAGGCGGTGTCGCTGGACCGCTCGCCGGTGCGCTCGTCATAGGCGCGGATCGAGATGTCGACCTTGCCCTGCATCGCCTGGAGTTCGGCCTTCGTCTCCCACAGCGGCTTGCCGGTCTCGCGCGAGATGGCCTCGGCGATCTGCGGCGCGCGCTCCCTGAGCACGGCCTGGTAGCGCTTGACCGCGTCGATGCGGTCCTGGCGCGGGCGGTCGGCCCAGTCGGGGAAGGCGGCGCGGGCGCGGTCGACGGCGGCCTGGACGGCGGCGGGAGAGGCGGCCTCGCCCTGCCAGTTGGTTTCGCCGGTGGCGGGATCGGTGGAGTGGAAGGGGGTCATGGTCATCAGATGGGCGCTCAGCTCTTCACCCGCACGGTTTCGCCGGCCTTCACCCTGAGGGCGTCGGCGGCCTCCCGGGTGAGCACGACGCGGTCGCCCTCGACGAGGGCGCGCTGGCGCACGGCGCGGAAGTCGTGGACGTGGTCGGTGGAGATCAGGGCGGGCAGCTCGGCCTCGACCTCGTCGGCGAGCACGGCGGTCAGGCGGCGGGCGTCGCGGACGGTGCGGATGTTATCCCGCTCGCAGCAGACGGTGGGGCCGGCGTCGAAGATGTCGACCAGGCCGTTGGGGCGGAAGCCCTCCGACTCCAGCAGGGCCATGGCCGGCACGCCCTGCGGATGGACCTTGCCGATGACGGCGCGGGCGGGCTCGGGCAGCAGCTCGATGTAGATCGGGTGGCGCGGGGCGAGGTCGAGGATGAACTGCTTGTCGGTCGAGCCGGTCATCCGGTCGGCCTCCTCGAACTCCATGGGGAAGAACTTATGCGCCACGTGGTCCCAGAAGGGACAGGCGCCGTCGGGGGTGAAGACGCCGCGCAGCTCGGCCAGCACGGTTTCGGCGAACAGTCCGGGTTCGGCCCCGATCAGCATGTAGCGCGATTGCGACAGCAGGCGGCCGGCGCCCCCCTTGCGGCGGTCGGCCTTGAGGAACAGCGAGCCGACCTCGGTCCAGCCGGTGCATTCGTTGACCAGCACGAGGGTCTTCTGGTCGAGGCGCACGCCGAGACTGGGCGAGGACTGGGTGTGGTTGACCACCCGGAAGGAGAAGAAGGGCGAGGTGAGGCCCACGGCCGCCTTCACGGAACCGACGCCGTCGACGTCGCCGGTGTCCGACTCCTCCAGCATCAGGGTGTACCAGCGGGCCTGCGGATCGATCGCCCCGGCGAAGCTGTCGCGGCTGAGGTCCAGGCGTTCGGCGAGCTGGTCCGGGTCCTCGGGCAGGCTGGTGAAGCCGGGGCCGGACAGGATGGCCAGCTCCAGCAGGTGGTCGAGGTCGGACGGGCCGGCGGGACGGACGACGAGCATGCGGTTACGCGGTCTCCAGGCGGAGCTGTTTCAGTTTGAGGGCGTCGATCTCGCCCGAGGCGACCTTGCACAGGATCAGGGCCGAGAGCTGCGCCCGTTCGACGAAGCTGGCCGGCCAGGCGAACTCCTGGTCGGAGTGGATGTCCCCGCCGACCACGCCGAGGGTGTCGATGTTGGGCAGGCCGGCGGCGTGCAGGTTGTTGCCCTCGCAGACGCCGCCGGAGGGCTTCCAGGCGATCGACTGGCCGAGCAGGGCGCCGGCCTCACGCACCGCCTCGAACAGGGCGGTCTGGCTGGCGTCCATCGGCTTGGGCGGGCGGGTCATGCCGCCGTGCAGCGCCAGCGCGAGGCCGGGGAAGGGCGTCTCCCCGGCGAGCGCCCGGACCTGGTCCTCGATCCAGTCTGCGGCGGCGGCGTCGGGGACGCGGACGTTGAAGCGGACCACCGCATTGTCGGCGACGACGTTCAGCGGCCCGCCGCCGGCGATCTTCGCGACATTGACGGTGACGCCCTCGCGGACGCCGTTGAGGGCGTGCAGGCGGGCGGCGAGGATGGCCGCGCCGGCGACGGCGTTGGCGCCCTCGTGGAAGGCGCGACCCGCGTGGGCGGCCTTGCCGGTGACGACGAGGTGATAGTTGCCGCTGCCCTTGCGGGCGCCGGCGAGGGTGCCGTCGGGCAGCGACGGTTCGTAGGTCAGGCCGAGATGGCCGCGGGCGCCGAATTCGGCCAGCAGGGGCGCGGAGGCGGGCGAGCCGATCTCCTCGTCGGGACTGAGCAGGACGGTCCAACCGACGCGCTCCCGCTCGGGGTGGAGTTCGAAGGCCTCGAGCGCGGCGAGCAGCACGCTGATGCCCCCCTTCATGTCGGCGATGCCGGGGCCGTTGAGGGCCCCGTCCGGTCGCGTGGTCACGCTTTGGAAGGCGCTCTCGGCGGGGAAGACGGTGTCGTAGTGGCCGGTCAGAACGACCTGGACCGGGGCGTCGGGCCGGGCGGTGATGCGCAGGGCGTCGGCGTGGGCCTCGGCCCGCACCGAGCCGTCGTCGGCGACGGTGGTGGAGCCGGCGGTCGGCACGCGCACGACCTCGGCCGGGAGGCGGCGGGTCTCGGCCTCGAGCAGGTTCAGCACGGCGTCGAGGCCGGCGGCGTTGCGGCTGCCGGAGTTGACGTTCGCCCACTCCACGGCGCGCGCGACGATGGCCGGTCCGCGCGCTTCGACGTGGTCGAGCACGGTCTGGTCGGGGGGCAGAATCCGCATGCGGGCGGACCCTAGCGGCGCGGACCGCAAAGGTGAAGGCGAAGCCGCTTTCGACTCGGCGGGGCGGGGACTACGGTGGGCGCCTTATCGAGGGAGGACTTCCAATGACTGACTGGACCAAGGCGATGAATCCGACATCGCCGCTGAACACCGAGGCCGAGGCCCTCGCGGCCGCCCGCGCCAGCGCGATCGCCATCTTTCTGGGCGTGGTCTGGGGCATCGTCGGGGTGATCTACCTGATGACGTCCGGTCAGGAGGCGATGCAGGCCGCCATGGCCGCGGCGGGGGGCGACGAGGCCACGGCGGGAATGGCCGGCTCGATGGCGCAGCTCGCCCTCTACATGGCCATCGGTCTGGTGGTGATCCAGGCGATCCTCGGCTTCGTGCAGTGGACCAAGCCCAACAAGGTGATCCCGATCCTGTTCATCATCCTCGTGGTCTACGGGCTCGGCTCGACCGCCCTCGGGCAGCTGATGGCCGACCAGATGGGCGTGCCGGAAGGCTCGCAGGGACCGCTGTGGCTCGTCGCCGTCGGGTTCGTGGTGATGATCGTCCAGCTGGTCCTGCACATCGCCGGCGTGCGCGGGGCGTCGAAGCTGGACAGGCTGCGCATGGAAGCCGCGCAGAACTACTGAGGTCACGTCCGGGGGCGGTTCACGCCGCCATCGGTGCATTCGGGCCGCGTCGGATCATCCGGCGCGGCCCGTTTCATTTCAGCGGTTCGGTCGCCGGTCCTCGCGGCCGGTTCCGGGCTGGCGCGACTGCCGGCGCCAGCGGATCGACAGGCTGGCCTCGCCCTGGCCGCCGACGGTGGAGCTGATGGCCACGTTGCGGCGGACCTGCCACTCGACCTTCACCGCCGCGCCGCCTTCGCCGCCGCCGATGACCTCCAGGTAGACGTCGTCGGTGATGTAGCGGCCGCCGGCGACCGTGAGGCTGGACGCCTCGCCGCCGAACGACAGGCGATCGAGACCCGCCAGCTCGCGCAGATTGCCGATGACGTCGAAGCCGCCGCCGCCGGCCAGCCCCGCCACCCCGGCGGCGAGCTGGGCGGCCTCGAAGGCCGAGAGCTGGGACGCCGAGCGGCCGAACAGGACCTGTGACAGGATCTCGTCCTGCGGCAGGGCCGGGGTCGAGGTGAGGGCGATCTCGGGTCGGGCGGCGGTCCCGGTGACGCGGATGGTGGCGGTCAGCGCGGGGTCGTCGCGGGTGGCGCTGAGGTTGAGGCGGATCTGGTCCGGGCGGGTGGACAGGGCGACCGTGCCCCGCTCATCGAAGACGAAGCGCTTTCCGGCGAAGTCGTAGTCGCCGCGCACCACCCGGGCCGTCCCGGTGAGCACGGGACGGTTGATGGTGCCGCGGACCCGGGCGTCGACGTCCATCTCGACGTTGAGCCCCCGGCCGACCACCCGCACGTCGCCGCCGGGCGAGCGCAGGGTGAGATCGAGACCGATCTGCAGGCCGCGCGGACGGGCCTGCTCCTCCTCGGGAACGTCTCCGCCGGGCTTGTTGATCTCGACCACGTCCATGCGGACGATGCCGTTGGAGCCGGGCGGGTTGGCCTCGATCCGGGCCTCGTCGATGTCCATCCGGCCGCTGAGGGTGATGTTGCCGTCGGCGGCGCGGATCACCGTCAGCGGGCCGGAGGCGCGCGCCTCGGCGATGTCGTTGTCGATGATGCGGAAGCGGTTGAGCAGCAGCTGGAAGCTGGAGCCCGACCCCTGGGTGAGGCCGATGCGGCCGTTGCCGGTGATCGAACCGCCCAGTCCGTCGACCGCCCGGAACGTCTCGATGACGCCCACGGCGTCGTCGAAGCGACTGGTCAGCACGACGTCCTGGAGCCGCAGGCCGGTGGCGCTGTCGCGGAAGGCGCCCTGCTCGAGGTTGAGGCGTCCGTTCAGGCGCGGCGCGGCGAGCGAGCCGGCGATCGTGGCCTGGCCGTCGACCTGGCCGGAGAGCGAGCGCTCGCCGCCGACGAGCAGATCCCAGATCGGCTGGATCTGGCCGCGGATCGACGCCTCGCCGGACATTTCGCGGGTGCGGACCACGGCCAGCCTGAGGGGCGCGGCGGAAGCCTCGACCGGCAGGGTCAGGTCGGCGGCGGCCTGGACCTGGCCGTCGTCCGACGCCCGCGCCTGCAGGCGCAGCTGGTCGCCGACGAGGATGGCGTTGAGGGTTCCGTCGACGGCCAGGGCGTTCGGCGCGTCGATGCTGCGGATGTCGGCGAAGTCGAGGTTGGCCGAGCCGGACAGGTCGTCCCCGGCGCCGCGCAGCGACAGCCGGCCGGTGACGCGGCCCCGCATGTCGGGCATCAGCGAACCCAGCTGGACGCTGGTCAGGTTGGCCTCGACGATGGCGGCGCGCTCGTCCTGCCGAAGTTCGCCCAGCAGCACGCCGCCGCCGACGGCGAGGTCCACCCGGACGACGCGTCCGCCGCCGGCGAGGGCGATGACGGCGGGCGCCCGGGTGTTGAAGGCGATCTCGCGAACCCGGCCCGCGCCCTCCAGCACGACCGACTGGGCCGCGCCGTCGCGGGAGTAGACCCCGGATCCGTCGAACGACACCGGGGTGGCCCCCCCGACGTCGGCGACAAGGGTGAAGGGCAGGCGCGCGAGCGTGCCGCGGCCGTTCAGGTCGAGACTGCGGATGACGTAGCTGGAGCCGGACAGGCGGACGTCGCGGCCGGTCACCTGCAGCACGGCGGTCTCGTCGCCGGCGCCCTCGGTGAGCCGGATCCGGCCCTCGGCCCGTCCCGAGGCGAGGAAGGCGCCCGGCCGCGCGGTGAAGGTCAGGTCCGCGCTCGACGGAACCCGGTTCGAAAGGGCGATGGCACCCTGGGCGACCACGCCGCCGGCGTCGAGATCGACGTCGGTGAGGCGGATGCGGTCGCCGCCGAGGAAGAAGGCGCCGCTGGCGCGGGCCGGGCCGTAGTTGGACCCGGCCGTGACGGCGATGCGGCCGTCGGAGGCGTCTTCGCCCCGGCGGAAGCTGAGGACGAGGTCGGCGTCGGTCAGGTCCAGCGGACCCGCCGCCACTTCGGCGAAGCGCGCCCGCAGGTCGGCCCGCGGCTGCGCCAGGGTGCCGGTCAGGGCGCCCTCGCCGGTCATCGCGCCGTCGATCTCGAGCGGCCCCACCCCGAACGGACCCCGGGCGTCCCATGTCAGGGCCAGACGCAGCCGACCGTCGCCCTCGACCAGCCCGCGCGCCGTCGCCGAGCCCTGGTCCCCGGTCAGCCGGGCCTGCTCGACCGCCACCCGGCCGCCGGCGAGGTTGCCGGTCAGCTGCAGCCGCGGGGTCGTCCCGAGCAGGCGGTCGAGTTCATCCAGGCCGGTGGTCAGTCCCCGCCCGCGGCCGTCGAAGGTCACGCTCCACGGCGCGCCGGCGCGCGGCATCGAGGCTGCGATCGGGCCGCCGAAGGCGCCGTCGGCCTTGCCGTAGATTCGCGAGGCGTCGGTGATCTCGGCGCGGCCGCGGAAGCCGAGGCCGCCGAGCAGGTTGCGGCCCCCGGTTCCCTCGACCTCCAGCGCCTGGCCGCGCAGGTCGAGCCGCTCCAGCAGGATGGCCCCGTTGGTCTGGCGCATGGCCGCGAAGCGCAGACGCGGCGTGGCGCCGAGCAGGCCGCCGACGATGCCGGCGCTGGACCCGCCGGCGACGGAAAGGTCGCCGTCCACGTCCATGCGGCCGCGCCGCACAGCCACGCTCAGCGGGCCACGCAGGCGATCGGCGCGGTAGCTGGAGGCGTCGAGGCTCAGCACGTCGACCGAGCCGCGCAGGTTCCAGTTGTCAGCGTCCCCGGTGAAAACGCCCGCGTATGCGGCGCGGCCGGCGGCGGGGCGGCCGGCGAGACGGGTGAGGGAAGGGGTGGAGACGTTGAGGCGGATGCCGTCGGGACTGCTCCGGTCCGACAGGCGGATCAGGCCGCGGGCGGACGAGTTGAGGTTGTCGGAAATCAGCCGCCAGGCGACCCCCTGCAGGCCGTCGCGGTCGTGGTCCGGCAGGGTGGCGAAGCCGAAGCGGGCGGTGCGCCCGATCCGCTCGGCGAACGGGGCGAGCAGGTCCGAGCCCGAGAAGTCGAAGTAGCCCGAGATGCGCGCCTGCTGGTCGCCGTAGCGCCCCTTGACGGTCAGGGGCGTGAAATCGCCGGTGCGCACCACGGCGTCGACCACCGCGCCGTCGACGAGGGCGGCGGCGAAGAACGGCTGGTCGGGCGAATAGCCCAGAGCCCCGGCGATCGGGCCGCCCTGGGCCTCCTCGGCGCGCAAGTCGAGGCGGGTCGCGGCGATGTCGCCGCCGAAGGTGGCGGCGAGACGCAGGAAGTCGCCGGGTCGACTGTTGCTGCGGGCCAGCACCCGCACGTCCTTGGCGCCCCGGCGGGGGGCGTTCGCCTCGCCCGTCAGATTCCAGCGGCCGTATTCCTTGCTGAAGCCCTCGAGCAGTTCGACGTCGGCGGCGAAGCGGTCGATGTCGACCGAGAGGGGCTGGGGTCCGGGCGGTTCGGTGGGCGGCTCGACCTCGGGGCGACGGATCAGGCGGACGACCTCGGCCTCGACCTCGGTGGCGTGGAAGCGCCGGAAGACCAGCGGCCACCAGTCCCAGTCGACGTGGACGGCGCGCGCCTCGAGCCAGACCCCCTTGGCGTCGGTGACGGTGACCCGGTCGATGGTGAAGTCGTCGAACAGGTCGCCGCGCACCCCCTCGACGTTGATGCGGCCGTAGCGGCCGATCTTCTTGCCGGCCACGAAGCCGGTCACCAGTTCGCGGCCGGGATCGGAGACGAGGTACATCCGGCCGCCCACCAGCACGACCAGGACGAGGGCGAGCAGGATGGCGAGGCCGACGCCGCCGAAGAAGGCGACGGCCTGCAGCAGGGTTCGCTTGCGCTTCGCCTTGACCTCGGCGGGCGGGTCCGGCGTCTCGGCGGGGGGCGGCGCCTCGGTCAAAACGCCTGTCCGATGCTGACGTAGATCTGGAAGTCGGCGTCGCCCTCGCGGCGGTCGATGGGGAAGGCGACGTCGGCGCGGATCGGGCCGAAGGGCAGGCGATAGCGAACTCCGAGGCCGGCTCCGTAGCGCAGGTTGTTGAAGTTCGGCGTCTCCTGGAATCCGATGGCTCCGGCGTCGAGGAAGGCGACGGCCTGGAAGTTGCGCCATACGTCGCGGCGGATCTCGACGGCCGCCTCGAACAGGCTGAGGCCGCCGCGTGGGGTGTTGTCCGGCAGGCGCGGGCCGACGCCCTGGTACTCGTAGCCCCGTACGGAGCCGCCGCCGCCCGAATAGAACAGGCGGTCGGACGGAACGGTCAGCTCCTCGCCGCCGATGATCGAGCCGAGACGGACGCGTCCGGCGAGCACCGTCGTGGCGTTGTCCTGCAGCGGGAGGTAGGCGGTCGCCTGCGCCTCGGCGCGCACGAAGGCGGAACTGCCCTGGCCGCCGACGACGGTGGGCTGGGCGGAGCCCGAGAGGCGCCAGCCGGTGGTCGGGTCCAGGGGGTCGTCGGAGCGGTCCAGGTAGGCGCTGCCGCGACCGGTCAGGATGACCAGGTCGCGCTCGAAATTGATCGGCGCCTGGGTGACGGGGTCAAAGCGGTTCTCGTCGTAGCGGCCGGCGTCGAGGCCGATCCCGTAGCTGAACCACGAGGTCTTGCCGAGCCGCTGGCGCAGGTCGGCGGCCAGGGCCACGGCCGTCCGGCGGTAGGCGTCGGTGTCCTCGTTCAGCAGGGCGCCCGAGATGCGAAGGGTGCGGCCGGGGCGGCCCCAGTGGGGCAGGCTGAGGTCGGCTCCGAGGCGGCTGTCGATGTCGGCTGCGCGCGCCTGCCAGACGAGGGTGTCGGCGCGGCCGAAGCGGTTGTGCCAGGTCCAGAGCAGATCGACGCCCGAGCCCTCCGCAGTCGAGAAGGTCGCGCCGGCCTCGAGGATGCGCCGCGGCCGATCAGTCAGGGTGACGACGATGGGCCGGTGACCTTCCGGCGTGGTCTGATCGACGGGCGCGAGGGCCACGCCGACGCCGTCGAAGACCCCGGTCTCGAGCAGGCGACGCTCCAGCTCGGCCACGTCATCGGGGTCGTAGACCTCGCCCTCCGACCACGGCGCCAGCCCGGCGACCCAGTTGGGTCGGGTGGGGCCGCTCGTTTCCAGCCGCACGCCGTTGAGACGCACCAGCGGGCCGGCGGCGATGTTGTAGGTCGGCTGGACCGTGAAGGTGGCGTGGTCGACCACGACGCGACGCGGCTCGGCGCGCGCGTCGGCGTGCCCGCGGCGGGTCAGGCCGGCGACGATGCGGCCCTCGGCGGCGATGACGTC
>MGLK01000012.1:14813-16469 GCA_001794825.1 Caulobacterales bacterium RIFCSPHIGHO2_01_FULL_70_19
GGAGAGCCAGTTGATCGCCGGAGGCGTCAGCTTGAAGCGCGGCCCTGGCGTGACGTCGACGATCGCCACCGGCGTCTCCTCGCCCTCGACCACGTCCTCCAGCACCGGCTGGTAATAGCCCTCGGAGCGGAGCAGGGCCTCGGCGGCCTCCATCGCCCCGCGCGCCCGGCGGCGCGCCTCGAAGCGGTTGGACGGCGGCGCGTCCACCTCGCCGACCGCGCGCTCGAGCTGGGCGCGCAGCTCGGGGTCCAGCTCGCCGCGAATCTGCGCCCGCGGATCGGCCGCGGCGCTGGTGGCGGCGGCGAGGCCCGCCACGCTGAGGAGAAACAGGGCGGAGCGTGACGTCAAACTCGAACCTTGATCATCGGGCGACGGCCCTTGTTCCAGACGGCGCTCCCGACCGTCGTACTCTCTCCGGACAGGCGATCAGTAGAAGAGCGTCTCGCTTTCCGGCTGGACGGACTCCTCCGAGGAGCGCTTGTCGGTCGGCATGGCGCCCTGGTCCACCGGCGGCGAGGACTCGGCAGGAGCCGTGGCCGCGGCGTCCGCGGCGGCGGCGTCCGCGGCCGGCGCGACCGGCTCCTCCAGCGGCGGCTGATAGGTCTCGAGGTCCTCGGACGCATACGGGTCGTCGCAGGCGGAGACCGCCAGGGCGCCGGAGGCGGCTGCGAGAACTAGAAGTCGTTTCATCGGTGAAGCTCCCCCGGGATCGGCCTTCCAACGCGCAGGATTTCGGGCTGTTCCACGCTGCGTCCTGCCGCAGACATCACCGGCCGCGCCGCCGGTCAAGCCTTCTCGACGGCGGACGACGGCGACGCCCACAAGGGGGCTCGGGACGCGATCGCGGCGCATGCCTTCCTGACCAGGCCGATCGACCCGGCGCTGAGGGCCGCGACCCTGACCGAGGCGTGTCGGAAGGCGGCCGACCCTGGGGAGAGCGCGGTTGCCTGATCAGGTCCAGCGGGCCACGGCGTCGGCGAGGGCGAGAGGCTCCGGCTGGACGGCCGGCTCCGGCGAATCGTCCCCGAAGCGGGGCGCCGGCGCGGGCTGGACCACACCCGCCTCGACGAAGGTGCGGCGGGCGGCGTTGTGCGGATGAAGCGGCGCTTCGCCCAGGGACAGCACCGGGGTGACGCAGGCGTCGGTCCCCGCGAAGTGGGCCGCCCAGTCGTCTCGGTCGCGGGTCGCGAACAGCGATTCGAACCGGGCGTGCAGGACGGGCCACGCGGCGAGGTCGAACTGCGGCGCTTCCTCCGCGGGGACGTCGAGCCCGGCCAGCAGGGCGGCGTAGAACTGCGGCTCCAGCGCGCCTACCGCCACGAAGCCGCCGTCCCGGCAGGCGTAGCAGCGATAGAAGGGCGCGCCGCCGTCCAGAAGATTGGCTCCCCGGGCGTCGCTCCACAGGCCCCGGGCGCGGAAGGCGTGGAACAGGCTGGTCAGCAGGGCCGAGCCGTCCGTCATGGCGGCGTCGACCACCCGGCCGCGGCCGGTGGTCCGCGCCTCGAGCAGCGCGGCCAGCACCCCGGCGACGAGGAACATGGCGCCGCCGCCGTAGTCGCCGACGAGATTCAGCGGCGGGCGCGGCGGCCGGTCCGGCTCGCCCGTCGGGTGCAGCGCCCCGGACAGGGCGATGTAGTTGAGGTCGTGGCCCGGCGT
>MGLK01000012.1:16475-95146 GCA_001794825.1 Caulobacterales bacterium RIFCSPHIGHO2_01_FULL_70_19
CAGGGGCCCCGTCTGGCCCCAGCCGGTCACCCGGCCGTAAACCAGCCGCGGGTTCCGGGCGTGCAGATCCCCGGGCCCGAGCGACAGCCGCTCCATGACTCCCGGCCGGAAGCCTTCGATCACCGCGTCGGCGGCGGCGGCGAGGTCGAGCACGCGGGCGAGATCGGCGGGATCCTTGAGGTTGACCTCGACCGCGGGCCGGCCCCGGTGCAGCACCTCGCCGCCGACGTCGGCGAACACGGGCGCGCCCGCGGCGGCGCTGCGGGTGAGGCGCAGCACCTCGGCGCCCATGTCGGCCAGCGCCATGCCGGCGAAGGTCACCGGCCCGAGGCCGTCGAACTCGAGGATGCGCACGCCGGAAAGAGGTTTCATGCCTCCTGCCTAACGGCTCCGTTCGATGCGGTCGAGCGGCCGGCTTGACCCCGACGGCGTCCTGTCGGAGAAGGCCGGTCTCCGGTTCGCGGCCTGCGAACCTGGCGGCGTGCGTCCCTAGCTCAGCTGGTTAGAGCACCTGACTTTTAATCAGGGGGTCCTGGGTTCGAGTCCCAGGGGACGTACCATCGCCCGTCCGGGCGGGCCGGGCGCACAGAAATTCGTTCCGCCTGCATCCGGTGGCCGGTGCGCCGACCTCATGCCTGAACCTGCGCCATTCCGGAGTCCCGCCGTCGTGCTTCTGCGTCCGCTTCTGTCCGCCCTGGCGGCCCTCACGCTCCTCGCCGGTCCTGCCGTCGCCCGCACCGGGGCGGAGGCGCCCCTCGCCCCGGGCGCCCATCACGCCGTGATCAACGACGTGCGGCTCTGGTACCGGGTCGCGGGGCGCGAGGAGGGGACGCCGGTGGTCTTCCTGCACGGCGGTCCGGGGCAGGGCGGCCAGACCTTCGCCCGCTACGCCGGGCCGGCGCTCGAGCCGCACCTGCGCATGGTCTATCTGGACCAGCGGGGCAGCGGGCGCTCGGAGCGGCCCTGGGACGACGCCTACAGCCTCGAGCTGCTGGTCGACGACCTCGAACGGCTGCGGCAGACGTGGGGCGTCGAGCGCATATCCCTGGTCGGGCACAGCTTCGGGACCATCCTCGCCCTCGAGTACGCCGCCGCGCACCCCAAGCGCGTCGAGCGGGTGGTTCTGGCTGCGGCCGCGCCGGACCTGCCCGCGGCGATGGACCTGCAGTGCCGGCGGCTGGAGCGGCTGGAGCCGGAGACCTACGTCCGCGCGGTCGCGGCGCGCCCGGAAGGCTCGCGCGCGCGGTGCAATCCGTTCGTCGCCGACCGCTCGTTCATCGACGGCGCCATGTTCCCCGACCCGGCGACGCAACGGCTGGTGGAGGAGAGCGACGCGGTCGACGGACTGCGCAACACCGGCCAGATCGGCCGCGCCCTGTTCGGCGCGGGCGGCCTGATGGAATACCGTTTCGACCGCCATGCGCGGCTGACCATGCCGGTGCTGGTGATCGCCGGGCTGGCGGACTTCCAGACGGTGGTCGAACCGCAGCGCGACCTGGTCCGCGCCCTGCCGGACGCGCGGATCGTCGAATATCCCGGTCGGGGCCACTTCATGTTCGTCGAGGAGCCGGAGCGGTTCGCCGCCGAAGTGGCGGCCTTCCTGGGGCGTTGACGGAACGGGGCGCCGGCGGGGGAACCGCCCGCCCGCGCGAGTTGTTTCCTGCGCGCCACGGGAGCCGACCGGCCCGGCGCAGGGAGTGTGAGCATGGAGCGGGATCGCCGCGGGACCCGGCGGGCGGATCGGGACCTGATCGTCATTCTCGCCTGCACGGTCGCTTCGGTTCTCGCCTCCGGCTTCGTCGCGGCGCGCCTGTCGGAGACCAGCAACGGCACGGACCCGGCCCGATACGAACGCTTCTACGCCAGCCTCGATCGGTAACGGCGATCCGGAACGGGCCGGCGGCGGACGGGTTGTCCAGTCAACGTCCCGCAAGGAGCCCGCCATGCCGCACCAGAACGTCGATTCCTCCAAGGCCACCGCCCAGAACGCCGCCACCGACCCGGTCGGCCCGGGCGACCAGACCGAAGCGGGCGGCGAGGCCCGGCGCCCGGAACCGCGCAGCTACGCCGCCCCGGACGTGGCCGACTCGACCCTCGCGCCCCCGGCCGCCGGCGAGGTCGCCGACTACATGGACGAGGGAGACGCCCTCGGCGCCGACGACGTCCAGCTGGGGGCGACCAACCGCAACCGGCCGCGCAACACCGAGATCGACAGCGGCCAGGGTCCGAAGACCCGGGCCGGAAACCAGCAGCGCCTGAGGACCGGCTCGGCAAGCTGAGGCGCGCGCTCCGGTCGCGCTTCCGCCGAGGGCGGGGTCGTGGTTATTGGGGCCATGCGCCGTCTGATCCTGCTCCTCCCCCTCATGGCCCTCGCGGGCTGCAACGCCGGCGCGTCCGCGGCGCAGGGCGGGCGCGACTTCGGCGCGGGGCTGGGCGACGCCCTGACGGCTCCGTTCGAAGACCTCAACCTGCGTCGGGACCACATCCCGACGGTGCTGCTGCAGGCCGAAAGCAACCCCTACGACCTGCGCAACCTCGACCAGTGCCCGACCATCGCCGCCGAGATCGTGCGCCTCGACGAGGCTCTGGGGCCGGACACCGACGAACCGCCGGCGCCCGACGGCTCCTACGCCAGCGAGCGGGCCGCCGACGCGGCGTCCTCGGCCGCGCTGGGCGCGGTGCGCGATACGACCACCGACTTCATCCCGGGACGAAGCTGGATCCGTCGTCTGACCGGGGCCGAGCAGCACAGCCGACACGTCCAGTCGGCCATCCAGGCCGGTCGCATGCGCCGCGCCTTCCTGAAGGGCGTGGGCATGCAGCGGAACTGCGCCCCGCCGGCGGCGCCGCGGTGGTTCCGGCCGAGGGGGGCGCAGGCGACGGGCACCAGGCAGTAGGCAGAAGTAGCGGGGAGGAAGAGGCGTAGCCCCCACTGCCTCGGTCTCGGGGAAATTGAGCAGCCTGCCGGCGCGGCTATTGCCTACTGCCTACTGCCTACCCCCTGCCGTTCGACACATGCCGCGCCTGGAAGTCACGGCGGAACTGTTCGAACCGCCCTTCGGCGATCGCCGCGCGCATGGCGGCGGTCAGGGCCTGGAAGAAGGCGATGTTGTGCCAGCTGAGCAGCACCTTGCCGAGGATCTCGTCCGTGCGCACGAGGTGGTGCAGGTAGGCCTTTGAATAGTCCTGCGAAGCGGGGCAGGGGACCTCCGGGTCCAGCGGCTCCTCGTCCTCGGCGAAGCGGGCGTTCTTGAGGTTGATCGGCCCGGCCCAGGTCCAGGCCTGGCCGTGGCGGCCGGCGCGGGTGGGCAGGACGCAGTCGAACATGTCGACGCCGCGCCACACCGCCTCGACCAGATCGACCGGCTTGCCGACGCCCATCAGATAGCGCGGCCGGTCGGCGGGCAGCATCTCCGGGGCGTAGTCCAGCACCTCGCACATGGCCGCGTGGCCCTCGCCGACCGCGAGCCCGCCGATGGCGTAGCCGTCGAAGCCGATCTCCTGCAGGCGGTCCGAACTCTCGCGGCGCAGATGTTCGAAGGTCGAGCCCTGCTGGATGCCGAACAGGGCCTGGGCGTCGCGCGTCCCGAAGGCGGCCTTCGAGCGCTTCGCCCACCGCGCCGACAGCTCCATGCCCTCGCGCGCGCGGCTCTCCTCGGCCGGCCAGGCGACGCATTCGTCCAGCTGCATGACGATGTCCGAGCCGAGCCGGTCGGCCTGGATCTCGATTGAGCGCTCCGGGCTCAGGACATGCTTCGAGCCGTCGACGTGGCTGGAGAAGGTCACCGCCTCCTCGGTCAGCTTCGAGATGCCCGACAGGGACATGACCTGGAAGCCGCCGGAGTCGGTGAGGATCGGCCGGTCCCAGCGCATGAAGCGGTGCAGCCCTCCCAGCCGCTCCATCCGCTCCGGCCCGGGGCGCAGCATCAGGTGATAGGTGTTGCCGAGCAGGATGTCGGCCCCGGTCTGGCGGACCTGCTCGACGGTCAGCGCCTTGACGGTGGCGGCGGTGCCGACCGGCATGAAGGCCGGCGTGCGGATGTCGCCGCGCGGCGTCCGGAGCAGGCCGGTGCGGGCGCGCCCGTCGGTGGCGGAGATGTCGAAGGGAAAGGGCATCAGGCGGCGCGGAATAGCAGCGAGCCGTCGCCGTAGGAATAGAAGCGGTAGCCGGTCTGCACCGCATGGGCGTAGGCGGCCTTCATCGTCTCCAGCCCGCTGAAGGCCGAGACCAGCATGAACAGGGTCGACTTCGGCAGGTGGAAGTTGGTCATCAGCACGTCGGCGGCGCGGAAGCGGTAGCCAGGGGTGATGAAGATGGCCGTATCGCCGTGGAAGGGATGGATCACGCCGTCCTCGCCCGCGGCGCTCTCGAGCAGGCGGAGCGAGGTGGTGCCGACGCAGACAATGCGGCCGCCGGCGGCGCGGACGGCGTTGAGCGCCGCCGCCGTCTCCGCGGAGACCTCGCCCCATTCGCTGTGCATGCGGTGTCCGGCGACGTCCTCGGCCTTGACCGGCAGGAAGGTGCCGGCGCCGACGTGCAGGGTGACGGCGTGGGTCGAGACGCCGCGGGCGCGGATGGCGTCCAGCAGCCCCGGGGTGAAATGCAGGCCGGCGGTCGGGGCCGCCACCGAGCCGTCATGCTCGGCGAAGACGGTCTGGTAGTCGGTGCGGTCGCGCTCGTCCTCCGGGCGCCTGGCGGCGATGTAGGGCGGCAGGGGCATGACGCCGACGTCGCGGATCGCCTCGTCGAGAAAGGGACCGGACAGATCGAAGCGCAGGAGAACGAGACCGTCCTCGCCCCTGGCCTCGACGGTGGCGTCGAGACGGCCGAGTTGGCAGGCGGCGTCGCCCAGAAGCCCGCTGGAAGGCGCGCCGAAGCGGATCCGGTCGCCGGCCTTGATGCGCTTGCCCGGCTTCATGAAGGCCGACCAGACGTCCGGCGCGTCGCGGTGGTGCAGGGTCGCCTCGACAACGACGCTCAGGGTCTCGCCCTCCGGTCCGGGGCGCTGACGGACGCCGGACAGGCGAGCGGGGATGACCCGGGTGTCGTTGAACACGAGCGCGTCCCCCGGGCGGAGGAAATCGGGCAGATCGCGCACGACCCGGTCCTCGAGCCCGGCGCCAGGCCGCACGACCAGCAGCCGCGCGGAATCGCGCGGTTCCGCGGGACGGAGCGCGATGCGGTCTTCGGGCAGGTCGAAGTCGAAGTCGGCGGTCTTCATGAGCCGCGGCACAGGCCACGTGGGGGCGGGCGGGTCAACCCCGCCGCGCCCGTGGGCTCAGGCCGGAACCCCGTCGGCCGCGGTCAGCGTCGGCGGCCGCAGCCGGATCATCAGCGGCTCCGGGTCGGCACCGGCCGGCGGCAGGCAGACGAATTTCGCCGCCGTCGCTCCGTCGCGCAGGCGCAGGTTCAGCTGCACCGGCGTCCCGGCGGCGGCCAGGCGTTGCGCGAGGTCGCGTCCGACCCGCTCGGCGTCGGCGCCCCGCTTGAGGATCATCGGATTGTCGGCGGCGAGAGAGCGCACCGCCCAGCCCTCGCCGAAGGGCTCGACGACAACACGTTCCATCATCGTCTCCGGTCAGGAAGGGAAGGGGCGCGGGGCGGGGGCCCCGCGCGAGGGATCAGTGACGCGCGGCCGAGCCGGCGTTGATCGGGATGCGTCGGACGTTCTCCCGCGCCTGCGCCGTCTTGGGCAGGACGATGGTCAGCAGGCCGTCGCGCATGGTCGCTTCGGCGCGGCCGTCGTCGGCGTCCGGCAGCGAGATGCGGCGCTCGAACCGGCCGAACCAGCGCTCGCTCAGGGCGCGGCCCTGCCGCTCGCCGTGCTTCTCGCCCCGCAGGGTCAGGAAGCCGTCCCTGCAGGTGATCTCCACGTCGTCCGGGCCGAGCCCGGGCAGTTCGGCGGTGACCCGATATTCGCTGTCGGTCTCCTCGACGTCGAGGTCCGGACCGGCCGCCCGGCCCACGCCGGTCAGCGGCATGTCGAAGCCGCGGAAGACGTCGTCGAACAGCCGGTTCATCTCGCGGTGCAGCGAGAGAATGGGGTTGGAGGCGCCTTCGGACGTCATCGGCGCCGGCAGGTCGCGATCGCTCCGACCCCAGGGGACCAGATCGCGCACGTTCATCAATCTACCTCCTTTGCTGTGGAGGCGGGACCGACGGGGCCGCAACGGCTCCCCAGATCGTCCCGCCCCGGCGTTTCGATACTGAGGACGCCCCGCGAAGGGGCGGCCGGAGATCCGGCGGGCGGAGATTTGGCGCCGTCGGTCGGGGTTTCAAGAGGCCGCGGCCCCGGAATGAAGCCGGCGGCCGCCTGCGGCGCCGGAGAAGGAAGGGATTCACCCTCGCCGGCTAGCGTGCCTCCGACCGGAGGTGCGCGATGGGTTTCGGAAAGCGAACGGAGGCGCCGGCGAGCGGCGCCGCCCGCACGGCCGCCGCGGCGCCGCTTCGGCCCCGACGAGGGGGTTACTGGCTCGGCCTGCTGGCGCAGCTCGCGACGGCGACAATCACGCTGGTCCTGATGCCCTTCATCTCCCAGTTCAAACTCAACGGGGCGACGCTCTCCACGCTGGCGGCGCCGGCCGCGCTGGCGCTCCTGAACCTCACGGCCGTCGGCGCTGTCCTGATGCTGCTGGTCGATCTTGCGCTGCGGGCGCTCGGCTGGCGGAACCCGTGGATCTACGCCCTCGCGTGCGGGCTCGCGGCGCTGGTCTTCTATGCCGCCCTCGCGCTGGCGATCGGCCTCATCAATCCTCTCTTCGCCCTGTACCTGGCGGTGTGGCCGGCGGCGGTCGGCGGGTGGGTGCTGGGCCGTTCGCGACGGCAGAACGCGGTCGGTCGTTGACCGCAGCGGCGCCAGGCTGCAAACCGCGCCCATGCTGCAAAACCTCGAAACCCTCGCGCGCGACGCCCGGTCGTGGCCGTTCGAACAGGCCCGCAACCTTCTGAACCACGTGCTGAAGAAGCGCCTGTCCGACGCGGAGCGGGACGCGGCGAAGCTGCTGATCGACGCCGGCAAGGCGGACGAGGCGCTGGCGACCTTCGAGGCCCTGCGCAAGCCGGTGGTGCTGGAGACCGGCTACGGGCCGTCGGGCCTGCCGCACATGGGCACCTTCGGCGAGGTGGCGCGCACGACCATGGTGCGCAACGCCTTTCGCGCCCTGACCGGCGACCACTGGCCGACCCGGCTGGTGGCCTTCTCGGACGACATGGACGGCCTGCGGAAGGTCCCCGACGGCATCCCCAATCCGGAGATGCTGCGCGAGGATCTGCACAAGCCCCTGACCGTGGTGCGCGATCCGTTCGGGACCCACGACAGCTTCGGGGCGCACAACAACGCCCGCCTGCGAGCCTTCCTCGACAGCTTCGGCTTCGACTACGAATTCCTGTCCTCCACCGAGCAGTACCGCTCGGGGCGGTTCGACGAGGTGCTGCTGCGCCTGCTGGAGCGGTTCGACGCGATCCAGGCCATCATGCTGCCGACGCTGGGCGAGGAGCGGCGGGCGACCTATTCGCCCTTCCTGCCGATCAGCCCGGTCACCGGCCACGTGCTGCAGGTGCCGACGCTGGAGCGGAATGTGGCGAAGGGCGCCATCGTGTTCGACGACCCGGCCGGCGGCCGCACCGAGCTCCCGGTCACCGGCGGCCATGTGAAGCTGCAGTGGAAGCCCGACTGGGCCATGCGCTGGACGGCGCTGGACGTCGATTACGAGATGTCCGGCAAGGACCTGATCGAGAGCGTGCGCGAGAGCGGCAAGATCTGTCGCGCCCTGGGCGGCGTCCCCCCCGAGGGCTTCAATTTCGAGCTCTTCCTCGACATCGAGGGCAAGAAGATCTCCAAGTCCAAGGGCAACGGCCTGACCATGGAGGAGTGGCTGCGCTACGGCACGCCCGAGAGCCTGTCGTGGTACATGTTCCAGTCGCCGAAGTCGGCCAAGAGCCTGCACTTCAACGTCATTCCGCGGGCCATCGATGACTATCTGGCCTTCGTCGAGGCCTACAAGAGCCAGGAGCCGGCCAAGCGGATCGACAACGCCGTCTGGTCGATCCACGCCGGATCGCCGCCGGATCACACCTCGCCGGTGTCCTTCGCCCTGCTGCTCAACCTGGTCGGCGTGGCCAACGCCTCGAACAAGGACCAGCTGTGGGCCTATTTCGCCCGCTACCTGCCGGAGGCGACGCCGGAAAACGAGCCGCTGCTGGACCAGCTGATGGACCGGGCGCTGAACTACTACGAGGACTTCGTGAAGCCCACGAAGGCCTATCGCCTGCCGGACGCGAAGGAGAAGGCGGCGCTGGAGGATCTGGCCGCGCGGCTGAAGGCCCTGCCGGCCGACACCACCGACGGCGAAACGATCCAGAACGAGGTCTATGCGGTCGGCAAGGATCACGGCTTCGAGCCGCTGCGGGCCTGGTTCCAGGCGCTCTACGAGGTGCTGCTGGGCCAGTCGCAGGGGCCCCGCTTCGGCTCGTTCGCGGCCATCTACGGCCTACCGAAGACCATCGAGCTGATCGAGGCCGGGGCCCGGGGCGAGCTGGCCTCCTGATCGACCGTCGCGTCCGGTAACGCACATGAACGACAGCTGACGGCTCCGCTCCGGGAGCCTTCAGACTGGCGCGCGCATTGTGCAGCTCATCGACCAACTCGATGACAGGAGCAGAGCCATGTCGACCAGGAACAACAAGATCACCGTCGCCCTCGCCGCCGCCGCCAGCCTCGGGCTGCTGGCGCCCGCCGCCTTGCCGACCGCCGCCGCCGCGCAGCAGGCCAACGGCATCACCAACTGCGACGCCCCGGGCGGCCGCCAGCGCACCGGCGCCGTGATCGGCGGTGTGCTCGGCGCCCTGGCCGGCAGCCAGATCTCGGACAACGAGCGGACGCTCGGGGCCGTGGCCGGCGCCGCCGCCGGCGCCGCCGCAGGCTCGTACATCGGCTGCAACCAGCAGCGCGCCCGCGCGGCCAGCGTGCAGGGTTCGGCCCAGTACCGGGCGACCTCGAACCTGCGCATCCGTTCGGGTCCGGGCACCGGGTATCGCCAGGTCGGCAGCCTGTCCGCCGGCCAGCCGTTCACGGCCGTGGGCTCGCAAGGCGAATGGGTGCAGATCGCCGGCGGCGGCTGGGTCAGCGCCCACTACGTCAGCGCCTACTGATCGGCGCCCCGCCAGCCGTGAACAGGAAGGCCGTCCCCCGAGGGGCGGCTTTTCGCCGCTACTGGCTGACCCAGAGGATCCGGCCCATCCAGACGATGTCACGCCGTGGCACGACGCGCGGCCCATAGGCCGGGTTGATCGAGGCCAGGGTTACGGACTTCGCCGTCAGCCCCGCCACCTCCTTGGCCATGGTCTCGCCGCCGGTGGTGCGCACCACCACCCGGTCGCCCTTGCGCACGTCGGTCGCCTCCCGGTCGACGATCACCTTGTCGCCCTCCCGGTAGACGGGGGCCATCGAATCCCCGGTGATTCTCAGGCTCAGCAGGCTGTCGCGGGGACGGGGCAGTTCGGTCTGCTCCCAGCCTTCGCCGGCCGGCAGTCCGGCGTCGTCGAAAAAGCCCTCCTGGCCGGCCTGGGCCATGCCGAGCAACGGGATCACCGCCGGCCGTTCCGGCGCGTCCCGGGCCAGGGCGGCGAATTCGGCCAGCGACACGCCGCACGCCTCGAGCACCCGGGTCAGGCTCTCCGTGGACGGCCAGCGGGGCCGCGGCGGGTCGCCGGGGCCGAAGCGCTTGGACGGGTTGAAGGTCGTGGCGTCGAGGCCCGCGCGCCGGGCGAGGCCGGAGGCGCTCAGACCCTCGCGCCGGGCGAGCAGGTCGACGGCCTTCCAGATCTGGGCGTGGGACAGGGGCATGCAGAGCCCGCGGCGAATCGGTGGGCCAGGAATATTCGCCTATCGCGCAGCGCGGTCAATGCGAGTCAGGCGACGCCTTGGGCCCGCCGGTCCCGCCAGGCCTGCCAGGTTCCGACCGCGATGGTGGCGAGGACGCCGTAGCCGGCCAGATTGATGACGACGTAGAAGGCGGCCAGCGCCGGCCGCAGATCCACCAGGGCGAGGAGGTGGCTCATCACCACCAGCGTCTGGAAGCCGCAGGCCCACACCGGCCAGGAACGCCGGCTTTTCCACGCCAGCGCGGCGCAGACGCCCAGAAACACCAGGTCGACGGCCAGCACCCTCCACTGGACGCCGGTGAGGGCGGTGCGGTCGTGGACCAGCAGGGTCGCGAACACTCCGAGGAGAAAGGCCCCGGCCCCGATCCGCTCCGGCTCGTCGCCCTTCAGAAAGGCGAAGGCCGCGACCAGCGCCGCGACGGCGAAACCGATCTGGGAGAGGAGGGTGTCGAGCATGTCGGCGGGTTAGAGGTGGGGCCCCGGCCGCTCGGCCAGTCGCGCCGCCCGCCGCTCCTGCCACGCCCAGAAGGTGCCGACGGCCATGGCGAGAAGCAGGCCGTAGTTGGACATGTTGATTACGGCCGCGAAGGCGTTCGCCGGCGGCCGGAGATTGGCCGCAACGAGGATATGGCCAGTCACGATGAGGGCTTGGAATGCTGCGGCCCAAACTGGCCAGGTGCGGTTGGTTTTCCACGCAAGGCCGATGAAGACCGTCAGCAGAACCACCTCGATCCCCATCACGCCCCAACGAGGAACGCTCAGGCTCGTTCCGTCCCTGATCATGAGCGTCGCCAGAACGACCAGCGAATATGCCGCGGCGCCGACGCGTTCCGGCTCGTCGCCTTTGACGAAGGCGAAGCCAACCACGATGACGGCAACGGCAAAGACAAGCTGTGCGTAAATCGTCTCAAACACGAAGTCGCCCCCACGCCACAAGGCATGGGGGCGACAATGCCTTAAGTTCGCCCATGCGGAAATGACCGCCGGCGGACATTACGTAGAATTAAACCGCGCGGAGCCGGTGCTCGCCGACCACCTTGGGCTTCTGGCCCTCCGGATACTTTTCGGCGATCTCAGCATACACCCCGTAGCCCAGCCGGCGGTGGTCCTTGGCCAGTTCGGCGTGGCAGGCGATGAGAGCCTGGCGCGCGGCGCCGAGGCTGGCGATCGCCTCAAGGGCGCGGGCCTGGGAGTCGGCCCCGACGACGGCTGAAATGTTGAGAGCTTCGCGCGAGCCGATCATCGACTGAACCAGGGTGGTCGCGCGCGTGATGGCCTCGTCGAGAGCCTTTTCGCTCGCATGCAGATCGCCGGCGACGCTGGCGATGACTTGGGCCTTATCCATGAAACCCTCCGGACTGAACAGGTGAACAACTCCTTAACACAGCCCTGCTTGTTCAGGTAGGGATTTGTTAGCCGTGCTTGCACACGTATTGTTAACCATTGCCGCGACGATCGAAGAGTCGTCGCTGACGCCGCCCACCGGCGGGCGATCGCCGGGCTTGTCGAGCTGGCCGACGGCGAGGATCTCGAGCCCCAGCGCGCGGGCGAGGGCGGCGAGCGCATGGTGGGTCCGGACAAGGTGGGAGCGGGCGTCTGCGAGGGCGCTGAGGCTGGCGGCGGCCTCATCGAACGCCTTCTGGCCCGCGGTGGCCGACAGCGCCGCCTCGAGACGGGCGGCGGGGAGGGCGGCCGCCAGTCCGGCGGTGTCGGCCAGCGCCCGGTCGATCGCCGCCTCGGCGGCGTGCAGGCGGGCCGAGAGGGCCGCGCCGATCATCAGTCTGTTCATCCTGCTGCTCCGTGGTTGTCCACGGAACAAAAGGTAAACACAGGTTGCGCCAAGGCGCAACTATAAGTCGTGTTCAGCGATCAGGAAGTGGGCGGCGAGGGTGGCGATGGGCTGGTCCTCGTTCTCCTGCCAAGCCCGCGCCTCGACGTGGGCGACGCGCCGGCCGGCCTTGCTGATGCGGGCCCGCGCCCGCACGTCGAGCGGCTTGCCGGAGCGAAGGTAGGCCACCGTGACGTTGATCGGCCGGGGCAGGCGCAGCCGGGGATAGAGGCGGGCGACCTGGGCGACCGCGGTCAGTTCGAGCAGGGCGGCGGTGGAGCCGCCGTGCAGGGCGGGCAGGAGGGGGTTGCCGATCAGGCGGTCGGCGAACGGCATGGTCACCGTCAGTTCGTCCCCGAGGGCTTCCGTCGTGAGGCCGAGGAAGCGCGCATAGGGAATGGTCTCCAGCAGGTCGCTCACGCCGCGCCTCCCTGACGCGTCCGCAGATTGGCGCCGACCCGGCGGCCCTGGCTGGAATCGAGCATGTAGGCGGCCTGGGCGGCCGCGACCGGATCGTCCGGATGGTCCTCGAAGGCCCAGGCGCGGACGAAGGCGACGGAGCGGGTCAGGCGGTAGCAGCGCGCCTCGGCGACCAGATCCGCCCTGGGACGCGCGGCCCGCATGTAGTCGACCCGCAGGTCGAGGGTGGCGATCGGCTCGAACCGGTCCAGGGCGACCCAGACCGCCAGCCCGCCGGCGTGATCGAGCAGGGTCGTGACGAGACCGCCGGCGAGAACGCCGGTGTCCGGATCTCCCACCAGTTCCTCGCGCCAGGGCGCGCGGATGCGGACACGGTCGCCGGTCAGGCTGTCGAAGGCGAAACCAAGGGCATGGGTGTGCGCGGCGCCGGAGGCCAGCTGGGGCAGGAGGTCGACGAGGGGCGAGGCGGTCATGCCCCAGCTATCGTCCGGCCGGCCGGTTGAGCGCAAGCGCCGGTCGTGCGTTCCTGATCCGACGGCGCGGGCAGGAGGCTGGATGATCCGTTACGAGGACCTGCTCAGGCCCACCCCGGAAGGCCTGTATTGCCCGCCGGGAGATTTCCACATCGATCCTGTCGCGCCGGTGGCGCGGGCGGTGGTCACCCACGGCCACTCCGACCACGCCCGCGCCGGCCACGGGGCGGTGCTGGCCACGCCCCAGACGCTGGCGATCATGGCCGAGCGTTATGGCGAGGATTTCGCCGGCCGGCGGGAGGCGCTGGCGTACGGGGAGACGGCGACGCGAGACGGGGTCGAGGTGTCGCTGGTCCCGGCCGGCCACGTGCTGGGCTCCGCCCAGGCCGTGATCCGCTGGCGCGGCCTGACCATGGTGGCGTCAGGCGACTACAAGCGGCGGCGGGACCCGACCTGCGCTCCCTTCGAGCCGGTCCCCTGCCATGTGTTCGTCTCGGAGGCGACCTTCGGCCTGCCGGTGTTCGTGCATCCGCCGGCCGAAGGCGAGGTGGCGCGACTGGTGCAGTCGCTGCGCCAGTTTCCCGAGCGGGCGCACCTGGTCGGGGCCTACGCGCTGGGCAAGGCGCAGCGGGTCATCCGCCTGCTGCGGGAGGCGGGCTGGGACCGACCGGTCTACGTTCATGGCGCACTCGACCGGCTGAACCGGCTCTACGAGCGCGAAGGCGTGGACCTCGGGCCCGTGGCGGCGGCGACCGGGCTGCCGCCCAACAGCCTGGGCGGCGAGGTGGTGATGGCACCGCCGTCAGCGATCCAGGACCGCTGGTCGCGACGCTTCGCCGACCCGGTGCGGGCCTTCGCCTCCGGCTGGATGCTGGTGCGCGCCCGGGCCCGCCAGCGCGGCGTGGAGTTGCCGCTGGTGCTGTCCGATCACGCCGACTGGCCGGAGTTGACGGCCACCTTCGCGGAGCTGAGGCCGGAGGAGGTGTGGATCACCCACGGACGGGAGGAGGGACTGCTGCGCTGGTGCGAGCTGAACGGCCAGGCGGCGCGGGCGCTGCGGCTGGTCGGCTACGAGGAGGAGGACGAGGAGCCGGGGTCGGGGGCCGGGGATCAGGCGACCGAGCGACCCTGAGCGGCGACGGCCGCGGCGGCGGCGTGTTCAAGCGCCGCATTCATCGCCATGCGCAGGCGCTCGGGCTTGATCGGCTTCTCGACCACGGCGGCCATGCCGATGGCGAGGTACCGCTTCGCGTCCTCGGGATCGGCGTTGGCGGTCAGGGCGACGATCGGAATGGTCCCCTCGGGTCCGGGCAGGGCGCGGATCGCCTCGGTCGCCTGGACGCCGTCCATGCGGGGCATCTTGATGTCCATCAGCACCAGGTCGAACCGCCGCTCCCTGACGCACTCCACCGCCTCGACGCCGTCCTCAGCGGTCTCGGAGGTGCAGCCGAACATTTCGCAGAGCGCCTGGGCCACGACGCGATTGGTGGCGTTGTCGTCCACGATGAGGACGTGCGGGCTGTCCTGCAGGTCGAGATCCGACAGTTCCTCGACGTTGGAGGCCCGCGCCTCGGCCGTCTCGGCCCGGGGAGCGTCCAGCGCGAAACTGAAGGTGGCGCCGCGGCCGTGATTGTTTTCCGCCCGGATACGGCCGCCCATCCGGTCGATGATCTGGCGGCAGATCGACAGGCCGAGGCCGGCGCCGTCGGGACCCGAGCCGTGCACGAACGGCTCAAAGATCATGTCGACGCGGGCCGGGTCGATGCCTGGCCCGTCGTCGCGGACGCGGGCCTCGAGGCGGACGGCGTCGCCGACCGCAGTGGCCTTCAGGCCGGCCTCGACCACCCCGTTCCGGGCGAACTTCAGCGCATTGCCGACAAGGTTGTCGAAGACCTGGGTCAGGCGGCGGGCGTCGATCATGGCCGACAGCTCGGTGTCGCCCTCGTAGCTCACCATCAGGGTGACGTTGTCCTGGGCCGCGCGCGGGGCCCAGGTGGTCTGGACCTCGTCCATCAGCGCGCGCAGCGGGGTGGCCTCGGGAACCAGTTCAAGTTCGCCGGCCTCGGCGCGGGCGAGATCCAGCGCGTCCTGCAGGATGCGCAAGAGGGCCTCCGAGGACTCCATGATGGTCGCCACATGCGCCTGCGCCTGCTTGTTCAGCGGCTGGCGGCGGAGAAGGTCGGCGACGGCCAGCACGCCGTTCATCGGCGTGCGGAGCTCGTGCGTCATGACGGCCAGGAACTCGGCCTTCGATCGGGCCGCCGCGAGAGCCTGGGCGCGGCCGTCGGCCAGGATGCGCGCCTCGTCGGCCAGCTCCTCGTTCCGGATCCGCTGGTGATCGTTGACGGCCTTGAGAAGCACGGCGACCGTGCCGACGCCCTGGTAGCGGCCCTGCCGCGTGACGATGAAACCGCGCATCAGCGCGCCGCCGCCGCCGCGGAGCAGGCTGTCGCAGAAGGCGTCGATCTCGACCCCCGCCTCGACCACCGCCGGCTCCGGATCCATGACATGGAGGGCGGGCCGGTGGGCGTAGGCGGCGTAGCCGAAGGCGCCGGCGATCTTCAGCAGGAAGTCGTGCCGTTCGATCAGGCCGACGGCCCGATCATTCTCGACGACCGGGATGACGAGAGTGTCGGGCTCGCGGGCGAAGCGCGCAAAGACCTCGCTGCCGGGCGTTTCCGGAGCGATCGCCTCGGCGCGTTCGGTCAGGACTTCGATGGTCGGCATACAGGCCGGCACTCCACTGGAACCGGTGGACAGTCGCCGACAAGGCTTTTCGGAAGGGTTAAGCGCCCCGAAGACCGGCGCTTTTGCCTCGCGCGGCCCGGTGGTGTAGAAGGCCGGCCCCGTATTCCAGACGGCTTCATCTTCCTGTCCATGCGCGCGGCCGACGGCCGACCGCAGGTTTGTCATGAGCGAAATCGGCCAAGGTCCTGAAAAGTCTGCGCTCGTCCTGTTTTCGGGCGGGCAGGACAGCGCCACCTGCCTGGCCTGGGCGGTCGAGCGGTTCGCGCGTGTGGAGACCGTCGGCTTCGACTATGGCCAGAGGCACGCGGTCGAGATGCAGGCCCGGCTGGAGGTGCGCGCCGGCCTGGCCGGGCTGCGGACGGAGTGGGCCGCCCGGCTCGGGCCGGATCATGTCGTCGACCTGACCGGCTACGGCCGCATCGCCGAAAGCGCCCTGACCGCCGAACGCGCCATCGAACTGGACGCGCGGGGCCTGCCGACCACCTTCGTGCCGGGCCGGAACCTGGTGTTCCTGACCGTCGCCGCAGCGCTGGCGGATCGCCGCGGGCTGGACGTGCTGGTCGGCGGCATGTGCGAGACGGACTACTCAGGCTATCCCGACTGCCGCCGCGACACGATCGACGCCATGGCGCGGGCGCTCAGCCTCGGGCTGGACAAGCCGGTGGTCATCGAGACGCCGCTGATGGCCCTGACCAAGGCGGAGACCTGGGCGCTGGCCGAGCGGATCGGCGGCCCGGGGCTGGTCCAGTTGATCGTGGAGGCGTCGCACACCTGCTACCGGGGCGACCGCGAGCAGCGCCATGCATGGGGCTACGGCTGCGGCGACTGTCCGGCCTGCGAACTGCGCGCCGCCGGCTATGGCGAATGGATGGCCCGGCCATGAGCTACGCGGCCAAGGAAGTGTTCCTCACCGTGCAGGGGGAGGGCGGCCAGGCGGGCCGTCCGGCCGTATTCCTGCGCTTCGCCGGCTGCAACCTGTGGAACGGTCTGGAGCGGGACCGCGGGTCGGCGGTGTGCAGCTTCTGCGACACCGATTTCGTCGGGACCGACGGGGACGGCGGCGGCCGGTTCGCGACCGCCGACGCCCTTGCCGATCACGTCGCCTCCATGTGGCGGGGCCGCGAGGGCGATCCGAAGCTGGTCGTCTGCACCGGCGGCGAGCCCCTGCTGCAGCTCGATCCGCCGCTGATCGAGGCGCTGCATGGCCGCGGCTTCGAGATCGCCGTCGAATCCAACGGCACGATCGCCGCGCCGCCGGGGATCGACTGGATCTGCGTCAGTCCCAAGGCCGACGCGCCGGTGGTGCAGACCTCGGGCCAGGAACTGAAGCTGGTGTTTCCGCAGGCGCTGGCCATGCCGGAGCGGTTCGAGGGGATGGCCTTCGAGCGGTTCTGGCTGCAGCCCATGGACGGCCCCGACCGACAGGCCAACACCGCCGCCGCCATAGACTACTGCCTCGCCCACCCCAAATGGCGCCTCAGCGTCCAGACCCACAAGTACATCGGCGTCCGCTAATGCCCGTCTTCGAGATCACCAAGCAGGCCACCTTCGACGCGGCCCATCACTTCCCGAACGAGCCGGAAGGCAGCATCTACCGCCGCCTCCACGGCCATTCCTTCACGGTCGAGGCGACGGTGCGATCCGAAACCCTCGACGCCGAGCACGGCTGGGTGGCCGACCTGGGCGCTCTCGACCGCGCCCTGCGCGCGGCCGCGGAGGAGCTGGACCACGGCCTGCTGAACGAGAAGCCGGGCCTTGAGCTGCCGTCGCTGGAGAACCTGTGCCTGTGGTTCGCCGCCCGATTGAAGCCCGAATGGCCGGGACTGTGCCGCATCCAGGTGGCGCGGCCGACGATCAACGAGCGCTGCGTGCTGACGCTGTGATCGCGATCCGCCCCTACCGGGACACGGACGCGGGCGCGCTGGCCGAGGTGTTCGAGCGGGCGGTGCGCGGCATCGGCCCGCGCGACTATTCGCCGGCCCAGATCGATGCGTGGATCGGGCGGGAGCCGAGGGAGGCGCGGTTCCGCGCGAAGATGGCCGACGGCCGTCGCTGCTGGGTGGCGACCGACGACGCCGGGCGCGTGATCGCCTTCGTCGATCTGGAAGCGGACGGCCACATCGACTTCCTCTTCGCCGACCCTGATGTGGCGGGGCAGGGCGTCGCCGCGCGGCTGGTCGACAGACTGGAGGCGACGGCCCGCGAGGCCGGCATGACGCGGCTGTACGTGGAGGCCAGCGAGGCGGCCCGGCGCTTCTTCCTCAAGCGCGGCTACACGGTGCAGGGGCGGCGGGATTTCGAGATCGGCGGCGTGGCCATCCACAACTACGCCATGGAACGGACGCTCTAGCAGTCGCGACCCTGACGCTGGCGCTGTTCGCAGCGGCGTTGTTCCCGCTCCCACTCGCGCTGCTCGCGTTCGCGTCGGGCACGGGTTTCCTCGTCCGAGGTAGTGACGGCGTCGACCCCGGCCCCGACCACGGCGCCGGTGGCCTTGGCGGCGCCGCCGACGACGGCTCCCGTCGTCCCGACCACGGCGCCGACCAGGCAACCCTGCAGCATCAACGCGCCGCCTGCGAGGGCGGCGGCGGACATGAGTCTTCGGGCAGTCGAGGTCATGGGGCGCTCTCCGAACGCCGCAGGGTTAACCGCCAAAGATGAACGCCGTCTGACCCGAGGCGCGCGAACCGGATTCAGTCGCTGTCGGAGTCGTCCTCGTTGGCGATGACTGCAATGGCCGTGAAGCCGGCCACGAACAGGATGCCGAAGGGCAGACCCGCGATCTGCGCGCCCGCCGGCGCGCCGGTTTCGGTGACGTCCTGGCCCAGGCGGTCCTGCACCCGGGGAGCCGCGCTGTTGGCGGCGACGGCCTGGCTGGCGACCAGCAACAGACCAGCGGTGAGGGCGACAAGCGTTTTCTTCATGGGATCCTCCGACGCGACGAGGCCATGGAACGCCCAAGCTGCCCGGAGGTTGCATGCGCCAGACGGAATGTGGTGGGCGGCGAGGGGTTCGAACCCCCGACCCCCTCGGTGTAAACGAGGTGCTCTGACCAGCTGAGCTAGCCGCCCGTCCGCGCCGACCGCGGCCCGCCTCCGGCCTAGAACCGGAAGCTGGCCCGCAGGAACAGCATGTAGCGCACGTAGTCGTCGATCATCTCGGCGTCGGCGCTCACCGACAGCATGCCCAGCTCGTTGCCGACGTTGAGCCGGAAGCCCACGATCGGGCCGCCGCCCTCGATGCTGTCCGGCGTCAGGGTGAAGTCCGGACCGCCCGAGCGGAAGCGGGCGATCGTCTCGCCCGGATCGACCGAGATGTTCTGGCGCCAGCCGACCCGCAGCTCGGGCTTCAGCCAGCTGTCCTCGCCCATGGCCATGCCGATGTTCACCGCCGCGGTGGCCGAGAACATGTGGCCGTCGCGGTCGTCGATCTCGAGATCGAAGCCGTCGCCGCCGCCTTCCTCGATGTGGCCGTCCTCGCTCAGCGAGAAATACTCGGCGTAGACTTCGGGGCGCACGCTGAAGCGGCCGAAGGTGCGCTCGTAGGAGGCGCCCCCGGCCGCAGCCAGGGTGAAGCCGTTCCAGTCCGAGGTGTTCGACAGGTTCAGCCCTGCGCCGACGAAGCGGCGTTCGGATTCGAACGTCGCGTAGCCGGCCGCGGCGCGGGCCCAGGTCGTCCAGTGCTGGCCCTGGGCGCGCCAGTACAGCCCCAGTTCGAGCAGGTTGGCCGACAGAACTTCCTCGGCTTCGGACTCGGGGTCCTCGAGATCCGAGGAGGTGAAGGCCACCGACAGGCCCATGGCCCCCAGACCCGAGCCGCGCTCCACGCCGCCCGCCACCCCGAAGCCTTCGGACCGGAACCCGTAGGTGTCGGTCTTGTCCTTGTCGGCGTAGAAGTTGATCTCCTGGATCCAGGCGCTGGTTTCGCCGGGCGCCGCAGTGGCGTTCCGCCCCGTCAGGGCGCGGGTGACGGCGTCCACCCCCGACGCCAGCGAGAGCAGCGGACCGCCGGAGTGCTCGGGCAGCAGCTGCTCGTACAGGTTGATGAACTCCTCGCGGCCGGTCTGCTCAAGGAAGACGTTGCGCACCGAGGCGTCGCGGCCCAGGGCGCTGTAGAAGGCGTCGTACATCGCGGCCTCGACCGGGATCAGGCCGGCCTCGTCCGCGGTGCGCTGGCGGACGTCGGCGTAGACCACGCCGTTCGCCACGTCGGCTCCGCCCTCGACCACGTAGAGGTAGGGCGAGTTCTCCTGGAAGGACGTCAGGTCCAGATCGCCGATGTTGAGCGTGGCCGCATCGATCAGCGTGAAGCGCCCGGGCGCATCCAGCAGCGAGTTGAAGCGGACGCCCAGGCCGGCCCCGTCCGCCAGAGTGGCCGTTCCGGTGACGTTGAAGCCGCCCGCGGCGCCGTTCAGCGGGTCGAGACCGACGATCAGATTTCCGTCGCTCGCGACGTCAAGGCTGGAGATGGTGGTCGGCGCCCCCTGACGCGCCTCCAGGGTGCCGTTGACCACGCTGATCGCCAGGTCGCCGTCGCTGTCGGTGATCGCGCCCGCGAGCGTGCCGCCGCCGCGGATCTCGAGCCGGTCAGCGCCGGCGCCGAAGGAGACGTCGCCCAGAACGCGCCCGTTGCGAATGTCGAACACGTCCGCGCCGGAGCCGAACCGGACGTCGCCCACCACGATCGGCTCGCCCGAATCGGCGACGCCGTCGCCGTCGCTGTCCGGATCGGTGCTGGTCGGGGCCTTGGCGAGGGCGTTCTGAAGGAGGGTCACGCCGCTGGTGTTGGCCGAGACGTCGATGGCCACGGCTTCGCCGGCGCCGCCGTCGTCCGCCTGCACGATGGCCTGGATCGAGCCGTTGTTGACGATCGAGGTGAGCGTCCCGCTCAGGTCGAGGATCCCGGTCATGTCGGCGACGCTGCCGCCGGTGGAGGCGAGGATCGAGCCCGTGTTGGTGAGGCTGGGCAGGCTCGCGCCGCTGTCGACAAGGACGCCGACGCCTTGGCCGGCGACCTCGTCGGCGGAGATGCCGGCGGTGATGTTGCCCGAGTTCACCAGCGTCGGGGTCGAAGCGCCGGCGGCGAGATGCAGGGCTGTGGCGTCCGCCTCGAAGGCGAGGGCGGCGATGGCCCCGGCGTTGCGGATGCCGCCGTCGATGGTCACGGCCTGGCCGGCGTTGCCGCCAATCAGGACCGCCGTGGCGTCGTAGCCGTCGTAGACGCCCTGACCGGCGATCTGGCCGCGGTTGATGAAGCCGTAGGCCTCGTCTCCGGTCCCGGCGACCGCAAGAGTCACCGAACGCGACGCCGACCCGATCTGCACGGCGGGAGCCGAGCCGTAGGCGGTGACCGCGGCCGTGCCCTCGGCGCCGTCCGGGATGCCGTCGCCGTCACGGTCCGAATCGGCCCGGTTGACGACGCCGTCGCCGTCGTCGTCCTCGTCGCCGTTCTTGACGCCGTCGCCGTCGGCGTCGCCGTCCACTCCGCCGGACCCGTAGCTGGGCGGGGCGTCGAAGATCAGCCCCTCTGCGATGTCGGCGGCGATCAGCACCGCCGGTCCGCCCTGCAGCATGTCTTCCGGCTCGAGTTCGTCGAGGAACAGGTTCAGACGGTCGTTGTCGGCGGTTTCGGTGTGATCCGCCGGCCGTACGGGCGGCGCCGAGGTGTAGCGGAACCCGGTCGACATGACCGTCGAGCCGATCGCGACGCGCCCCCCGACGTCCCCTTCGACGGCCACGCCCACGGAGCCTTCGCCGCGCGTATTGATGTTGCCGACGATGTCTATGTCGCCGCTGACGCCGCCGGTGGTGCGGACGCCGTAGCTGTTGTTGCCCTGCACGGTGACGGCGCCGAAGACGTCGAGATTGCCGACCAGCGGCGCTTCCAGCGAAATCCCCGCCGAGTTGTGGCCGTCGACGTTGATCAGGCCGCCGGTGTCGAGCCGCACGTCGCCGGTCAGGGGCGCCGCGCCGACCAGGCGAATGCCGTACCGGTTGCTTCCGGTGGCCCAGGGGCCGTCCACGTCGCCGTCCTTGTCCGTGTCGAGGTCGTCGCCGGAATCGATATCGTCTAGGACGTTGATCTGCCCGGCGATCACCACGTCCGCCGTGTTGCCGCCGTTGATCAGCAGCCCGGTCGAACCGTTCGCCGAGTCCGACATGGAGATCGTGCTGTTGGTCTCCATGGTGAAGTCGTGGCTCGAATCCACGGTCACGGCCGTACCGCTGGCGATATTGATCGAGCCGCCGCCCGTCATCCGGATGCTGTCCGGACCGGACCCGGTCGCGTTCGAGGTCGTGATCGGCGTCGTCCGCGAGGTCGAGATCACCACTTCGGCCATGGCGCCGGACGCCGCCATCAGGGGAGCGATCGCCACCGCGGTCGCGAGCAGAATACGCATTCGGTAGAAACCCCTGTGGTCGACGCGCGCAGAGACGCCGGCGATCCTCTAACAGGGACCATGCCAGCCTGCCTCAAGTTTCTCGAATTTGAGGCGAATGCAAGGCCGAACGCCCCCTGACGCCGCGCGCCGCAGCTTCGCTATTGCCTGAGCTGCGAGCAAAGTGATATCAGTTCCATATCGACAACGGAGGGGGCCATGACCCAGACGCCGACCACCCATTCCCGATCCGCCGAGCGTCCCGCGCGGACCGCCAACGGCATTCTGATGCTGCTGCTCGGCCTGCTGCTTCTCGTGGGCGGTCCGATCGGCGTCGCCCAGGATCCGCAGAACGCTTTCGTCGTCGTCGCGGGCGTTCTGACGGGCGTCGTCGGTCTGCTGTTGCTGTGCGGGCTCTACTCGCTTCAGCCCAACGAGGGCATGGCCATCCTGCTGTTCGGCGACTACCGCGGCACCGACCGGAAGACCGGGCTGCGCTGGGTCCTGCCGTGGTACAGCCGCAAGAAGATCAGCCTGCGCGTCCGCAACCTGACCAGCGACAAGCTCAAGGTGAACGACAAGCGCGGCAACCCGATCGAGATCGCCGCGAACGTGGTCTGGCGAGTCGAGGATTCGGCCCAGGCCCTGTTCGACGTCGACGACTATCAGGCCTTCGTGAACATCCAGGTCGACACGGGTCTGCGCGACCTGGCCTCCCACTACGCCTACGATCATGGCGAGGAGCACGAGCTGACGCTTCGCGCCGATGCGGAGGAGGTCGCGGCCAGGCTTCGGGAGGAACTGTCCGGTCGGGTCAAGGTGGCCGGGGTCGTGGTCGACGAGGCGCGGCTGGCCCACCTGGCCTATGCGCCCGAGATCGCCAGCGCCATGCTCAAGCGCCAGCAGGCCGAGGCCGTCCTGGCCGCCCGACGGCTGATCGTGAAGGGCGCCGTCGGCATGGTCGAGACGGCCCTGCTGGACCTCGGCGAGCGCGAGGTCGTGGAGCTGGACGAGGACCGCAAGGCGGCCATGGTCTCCAACCTGCTGGTCGTGCTGTGCGCCGACCGCGAGGCGCAGCCCGTGGTCAACACCGGTACCCTGTACGGCTGATGGCGGGACGGCCCCGCAAGCCCTTCCTGATGCGCGCCTCTCCGGGGGTGATGGCGGCGGTCGAGAAATTGGCCGCCGCCGAACTGCGCTCGGTCAACGCCCAGCTGGAGATTCTCCTGCGCGAGGCGCTCGCCCGCCGCGGCGTGTGCGCGCACGCGGACGATCCGGACGCGGACGGCGCTTGAGCTTTGCCTTGCCCGGCGCTACGGCGCCGAGATGGTGAAGTCTCACATGTCCCGGGTTCGCAAGGCCCGCCGCATCCACAAGCGGGTCCAGCGCGTTGGCAGGGCCAACATCAGCGCGACGGAGCGGGAACTCATGAACCTGGCGGGGCTGGAGGTGCAGGAAGGCGAGTTGCGCCTCATTCCGGGCTGGGACGAGGAGGTGTCGGAAACGCTGAAGGCCACCAAGGCGGCGGCCGAGGACCCGCGCACCCGCTTCGTCGACACCACCATGCTGTATGCGCCCAAGTCAGGCGGGGTGAAGCGCTACCTCCTGTCGAAGAAGGCCTGGCTGGAAGCGAACCGCCCGGGCGTCGCCCACACGCTGGTGGTGCCCGGCGCCCACCACAAGGCCGGGCCGGACGGGATCGTGCACCTGCACGCCGCCAAGCTGCCGTTCGGCGACGGCTATCGCTGGCCGACGTCCGTGCGCCGCTGGGGCGCCTGGGTCGCCTCCCTGAACCCGTCGCTGATCGAGGCCGGCGACCCCTACACCCCCGGGCAGGGCGCCCTAGAGGCGGGACAGCGAGCCGGCTGCCCGGTGGTCGGCTTCTGCCACTCCGATCCGGCCGGACTCGCGGCGCTGCACTTCGGTGAATGGGCCAAGAAGCCGGTCGAGAAGCGCTGGGCCCGGCTGTTCGGCCAGTTCGACCGGGTGATCTCGCCCAGCCGCTACATAGCCCGCCGGCTGGAGGAGGCCGGCATCCGGGACATCGTGATCCAGCCGCTGGGGGTCGAGGTCGACACCTTCCACCCGGACCGGCGCGACCGCGACTGGCTGCTGAAGAAGCTGGGACTGCCGGCCTCGGCGCGGCTCCTGTGCTTCGCGGGCCGGCCGGCCCGCGAGAAGAACATCGATCTGCTGATCGAGGCGGTGCAGCGGCTCGGCGATCCCTACCATCTGGTGCTGGTCGGCGCGGGGCAGGGGCTGCCGGCCGAGGAGCGGGTCATCTCGCTGCCCTACGAGGCCAATCCGAAGGCGGTGGCCCGCATCATCGCCAGTTGCGACGCCTTCGTGCACGCCAACGACAAGGAGCCCTTCGGCCTGATCGTGCTGGAGGCCATGGCCTGCGGCCGGCCGGTGGTGGGCGTGAACGCCGGCGGCGTGAAGGAGACGGTCGACGAGACCGTCGGCCAGCTGTCGCCGTCCACCGATCCGCGCGACTACGCCGCCGCCGTGGAGGCCCTGTTCGCCCGCGACATCGAGGCGGTGGGCGCCGCAGCCCGGCAGAAGGCCGTCGACCGCTTCGCCTGGGGCCGGGTCTTTGAGGACCTGTGCATGACCTACGCCGACGTCAGCGGCCACCGCGCCTTCGTCGAGCCCCCCGGGGTTTCGGTCGAGCACTGACCAGCCGCCGCGGCGGCGATGACGGGAAGTTATCTTGCCTGCCGCGACGGCCCGCCGTAGCCGTTGCGGGAACGGGGAGAGATTCCATGAAGCGCCTGCTGCTCGCGACCGCCGTGTCGCTGCTGACCGCCACGTCCGCGATGGCCCAGACGGTCTACATCGTCCGCCACGCCGAGAAGGTCGATGCGCCCGGAAACCCCGATCCGGCCCTCTCCGAGGCCGGCGAGACGCGCGCGGCCCTGCTGGCCGACGCCCTGCGCGAGGCCCATCCGGTGCTGGTCCTGACCAGCCCGTTGCAGCGGACCGTCCAGACCGCGGCGCCGACGGCGGACTATCATTCCGCGCCGTCGGAGGCCGTATCGCTGGAAGGCGGCGGCGCGGCCCACGTCGCGGCCACGGTCGCCCGCATTCGCGCCCTGCCGGCCGACGCCACGGTGCTGGTCGTGGGCCACAGCAACACCGTGCCGGCGATCGCGCGCGCCCTGGGCTACGCCGAGGCGGCGGATATGCCGGAGTGCGAATACGACCGGATGACGGTGCTGCACCTGATGGACGGCCACGCCCATGGCGAGGTCAGGCGGTACGGGGCGGCGTCGACCTGCTGATCAAACGTCGAGGTCGGCCACAGCGAACCGCGCGTTGTCCTGGATGAACTGGTAGCGGGCCTCGGCCTTCTTGCCCATCAGGCGCTCGACCAGGTCCTCGATCTCGGCCTCGTTCTCGGGAAGCTCGACCCGGGCGAGGGTGCGCTTCCTCGGGTCCATGGTGGTCTCCTTCAGCTGGGAGGCCATCATCTCGCCGAGACCCTTGAAGCGGCCGATCTCGACCTTCTTGCCCTTGAACACCGTGGCCAGCAGCTCGTCGCGGTGGGCGTCGTCGCGGGCGTATTCCGACAGCGGGCCGGCCTGGATGCGGTAGAGCGGCGGCAGGGCCATGAACAGCCGCCCCTGGCGGATCACCTCGGGCATGACACGGTAGAAGTAGGTGATCAGCAGGGCCGCGATGTGGGCCCCGTCGACGTCGGCGTCGGTCATGATGACGATGCGCTCGTAGCGCAGGTCGTCGATGTTGAAGCGGCTGCCCGGCTGCACGCCCAGCGCCAGGGTCAGGTCCGACAGCTCGGCGTTCTGGCGCAGCTTGTCGACCGAGGCCGAGGCGACGTTCAGGATCTTGCCGCGCAGGGGCAGGATGGCCTGGGTGTTGCGGTCGCGGGCCTGCTTGGCCGAGCCGCCGGCCGAGTCGCCCTCGACGATGAACAGCTCGGTGCCCTCGGCCGCCTGACGCGTGCAGTCGGCCAGCTTGCCCGGCAGGCGCAGCTTGCGGGTGGCGGCGGCGCGCTGGACCTCCTTGTCCTTGCGCCGGCGCAGCCGGTCCTCGGCCCGCTCGACGATGAAGCCGAGCAGCTGGTTGGCCTGCTTGGGGCTCTCGGTCAGCCAGTGGTCGAACGGGTCGCGCAGCAGCTGCTCGACAAGGCGCGCGCCCTCGGGGGAGGACAGGCGGTCCTTGGTCTGGCCCTGGAACTCCGGATTGCGGATGAAGACCGAGATCAGGGCGCCCGCGTTGGCGATGACGTCCTCGGCGGTGATCAGCCCGGCGCGCTTCTCGCCGGTCAGCTCGCCATAGGCCTTCAGCCCCTTCACCAGCGCGGCGCGGAACCCCGACTCGTGGGTGCCGCCATCGGGCGTGGAGACGGTGTTGCAGTAGGAGCTGACGAAGCCGTCGGCCTCGCCGAAGCCGGCCGGCGACCAGGTCACGGCCCATTCCACCGCGCCGGCCTCGCCCTTGCGCTCGACCCGGCCGGCGAAGGTCGGGGTGACCGTCTCGACCTCGCCGATCCGCTCCGCCAGGGCGTCCGCCAGGCCGTTGGGGAAGTGGAAGACGGCTTCCGCCGGGGTGTGGTCGGTGATCCGCTCCGGCGCGCAGGTCCAGCGGATCTCGACGCCGCGGAACAGGTAGGCCTTCGACCGCGCCATGCGGAACAGCCGCGCCGGCTTGAAGGCGGCGCCGACGCCGAAGATCTCCTCGTCCGGCCGGAAGCGGATCAGGGTGCCCTTCTTCCGCGACGGGCCGACCTGCTGGATCGGGCCCAGCACCTGGCCGCGGCTGAACGACTGGCGCCACTCGTGGCCATCGCGCCAGACGGTGACGTCCAGCCGCTCGGACAGGGCGTTGACGACAGAGACGCCCACGCCGTGCAGGCCGCCCGAGGTCTCGTAGGCCTTGCCCGAGAACTTGCCCCCCGAGTGCAGCACCGTCATCACCACCTCGAGGGCGGACTTGCCCGGGTGCTTGGGGTGCGGATCGACGGGGATGCCGCGGCCGTCGTCGCGCACCGACAGGTAGCCCTCGGCGTCGAGGTCGACGGTGATCAGCTTCGCGTGCTTGGCGACCGCCTCGTCCATGGCGTTGTCGAGCACCTCGGCGAAGAGGTGGTGCAGGGCGCGCTCGTCGGTGCCGCCGATGTACATCCCCGGACGCTTGCGGACCGGCTCCAGCCCTTCCAGCACCTCGATCGACGAGGCCGAGTAGCCGGTGGCGGCCGCGAGCGGCGCGGCGGCCGCGTGCTCGACCGCGGCCCTGGCGACCGGCTCCGGCTGGGGCCTCGGCGCGATCGCCTGCGGCGTCAGCGCGGCTTCGGCCGGACGCGGCTGCGTCGGCTCGTCATCGAACAGGGAGAGGAGGTCGGCGGACTGGCCCATTCGGATACTGTGCGGCGATTCGGGGACCGGTCTGGTAGGCCCCGCGGCCCCGCGGAGCAAGCGCGGCGGCCGGGACTGTGGACGACGGGAGGATCGCCCGGGTCAGCACCGCCAGGAACAGCACCCACGGCAGACCCTGGTGGGCCATCAGGATCGATTCCGACAGGCTGAGCACGAAGAAGGCCGCGAGGAAGCCGAGCGCCCACCAGCCCTCGCGCAGGCCGGCCCCGCCGCTGCGCAGGACCGTGACGACGGCGGTCAGCCCCATGAGGGTCCCGACCAGGACCGCCCCCGGCCAGCCCAGCTGGACCAGCAGGTCGATCCAGCCGTTGTGCGCGTTGGGCACCGGCCACTGGGTCTCCTTGCGCACCCAGTCGGCGGGGGCGGACTCGCCTTCGCGTCCCCAGAAGGCGCCGTAGCCGTAGCCGGTCCACGGCCGGTCGGCGACCTTGCGCATCAGGGCCTCCCAGATGTCGGTGCGGCCGGTCAGCGACGGGTCCTTGCCCAGCGCCTCCAGCACCGCCACCGAATGGGTCTCCCAGATCCAGACGCCCAGACCGGCCAGCACGACGGCGATCCAGATCGCCGCCACCGAGAAGGCCGCGCCGCCGCGTCGCAGCGTCCAGAATCCTCCGACCAGACCGAGCCCGACCACCAGGCAGAGCAGGGAGGTCTTCGACTGGGTGGCCAGCACCAGCACCGCAGCGAGAAACAGGGAGATCGCCGGCAGGAGGCGGCGGGGATCGGGGGAGGCGAGGCAGGCGGCCGAGGCGGTGGCGCCGATGACCATCACCGCGCCCATCTGGTTCTTCTCGTACCAGAGCCCGCGCCACAGGCCGGCGTTCTCGTACTGGTGCACCCCGATCTCGGGGAAGGCGAACACCGCGACGAGGCTGCCGACGGCCAGGACGAGAGACGTGTGCATCAGCAGCCGGGGCAGCCGGGCCCCGCGGAACACCGCGCCGAGATAGAGGGCGAAGCCGCAGCTGATCGCCAGGGCGATGACCCGGCGCATGGTGGTGACGAAGTCGATCGACCAGTAGCGCGAGGCGAAGGCCAGGCCGATCACCGCCGCCATGGCCAGCATCGCCGGCCAGGCCCGCCACAGCCGGTCGACCCGATAGACCAGCAGGCCGGCGATGGCCGCATAGGCCGGAAGCCAGGCCAGCCGCAGGATGGGCGTCTCCTCCTGCGTCGGGGCGAACACCGGACCGATCAGGGCGCCCGTCATCATGGCGATGATCACGCCGCAGATCGCCGCCTCCCACCAGTGGGGGGCGGGGTCTGTCAGACCAGCCGCTGGACGGGGCGCGTGCACGGCGCAAGGATTGAAGAAGGGGCTTAAGGAAGCGTTGGCGGCGCGCGCCGGCCATCCCTCCGCACCATCGCCAACAGCAACGCTATCTTGTTCTAACTTATATGAAATCTACTTGGAGGTGCGGAACAACCAAGGGGGCGACACGCTTGTCAGGCAACCAAGGAGGTTACCCATGAAAGCGCTGAATCTCGTTACTCTCATCCTGCTGATCGTCGGCGGCCTCAACTGGGGTCTGGTCGGCGCCTTCGAATTCGATCTTGTCGCCGCCATCTTCGGCGAAGGCTCGGCGTTGTCGCGTCTGGTCTATGTGCTCGTCGGCCTGTCGGCCCTGTGGCAGATCATGCCCCTGATGAGCGCCTTCCGCATCGGCGAGGCCCATGCCGAGGCGGGTCACCGGACGACCGCCGCCCGCATGTAAGCGCGTTTCGACCGGAAGCGAGGAAAGGCCTGACCCCAGCGGGTCAGGCCTTTTCCACGAAGGTGTCGATCACCTTCTTCTCCCCCGCCTTGTCGAAGGCCACGACCAGCTTGTTGCCCTCGATGGCGCGGACGTGGCCGTAGCCGAATTTCTGGTGGAAGACGCGATCGCCCTTCGCCCAGCCTGAGCCCGCCTTCGGATCGGCCGTGGCGATCAGGCGCCCGTCGCCCTCGATCAGGGTGTGGCGCGCCGGGCGGTCGGCGGGCGCGCGGGCGGCGGTGAAGGACTGGGCCCGCTTCCAGCCCGGGGAGGAATAGCCCGATCCGAAGCTCGGGGCCTCGTCCCAGCGCGACTTCGCCTCCTTCATGCCGGCCGAGGCGCCGTAGTAGCCGGTCTCCGACTGGGCCTCGACGTGGTCGTGGGGCAGTTCGTCGACGAAGCGGCTGGGCAGCTGGCTGGTCCAGCGCCCGTAGACGAGGCGGTTGGCGGCGAAGCTGATGCGCGCGTCCTGCTTGGCCCGGGTCACGCCGACATAGGCGAGGCGGCGTTCCTCCTCGAGACCCTTCTCGCCCTTCTCGTCGATGCTGCGCTGGCTGGGGAAGACGCCTTCCTCCCAACCCGGCAGGAAGACGAGCGGGAACTCCAGTCCCTTGGCACCGTGCAGGGTCATGATCTGCACCGAATCCGCGCTGTCGCCGCGGTCGAGGTCCATGACCAGGGACACGTGTTCGAGGTAGGCGGTCAGGCTGTCGAAGGCCTGCATCGACTGGACCAGCTCCTTGAGGTTGTCGAGCCGCGTCTGGCCGCTGGTCCGGTCGGCCTTCTGCATGTCGGTGTAGCCGCTCTCCTCCAGCACCAGCTCGGTCAGCTCCCAGTGCGGGATCTCGGGCGCGCGGGCCCGCCAGCGGTCGAGGTCGCGCACGAAGTTCGACAGGGCGGTGCGGGTGCGCGCCTGCAGCTCGTCCGTGCCGAGCAGGGCGCGCACCGCCTGCATCGCCGAGACGCCGTTCTCGCGGGCGATGGTCAGAATCTTCTGCACGCTGGTGTCGCCGATGCCCCGCTTGGGCACGTTGACGATGCGCTCGAAGGCGAGATCGTCGTCCTCGGACAGGATCAGCCGCAGATAGGCGTGGGCGTCGCGGATCTCGGCCCGTTCGAAGAAGCGCGGGCCGCCGATCACCGTGTACGGGATGGCCAGCATGACGAAGCGTTCCTCGAACGCCCGCATCTGGAAGGAGGCCCGGACCAGCACGGCCATGTCGCTGTATTTCAGGCCGGCCCGCTTCGCCGTCTCGATCTCGTCGGCGATCAGCCGGGCCTCGGCCTCGCCGTCCCAGACGCCGCGCACGCGGACCTTGTCGCCCGAGGTCTCTTCGGTCCACAGGGTCTTGCCCAGGCGGCCGCGGTTGGCGCTGATCAGGCCCGAGGCGGCCCCGAGGATGTGGTGGGTCGAGCGATAGTTGCGCTCCAGCCGGATCACCTTCGCGCCCGGGAAGTCGCGTTCGAAGCGCAGGATGTTGTCCACCTCGGCCCCGCGCCAGCCGTAGATCGACTGGTCGTCGTCGCCGACGCAGCAGACGTTGCCGGTGGAGGCGGTCAGCAGGCGCAGCCACAGGTACTGGCCGACGTTGGTGTCCTGGTATTCGTCGACCAGGATGTAGCGGAAGCGGCGGCGATATTCCTCGGCGATATCCGCGTGTTTCGACAATATGGTCAGGTTGTGCAGCAGCAGGTCGCCGAAGTCGCAGGCGTTCAGGCTGGCCAGCCGCGCCTGATAGGCGGCGTAGAGCGCGTGTCCCTTGCCGTTGGCGAAGTCCTCGCTCGGGGGCAGCTTCTCGGGCGTCCAGCCGCGGTTCTTCCAGTGGTCGATCAGGCCGCTCAGCGAGCGCGGCGTCCACCGCTTGGTGTCGAGGTTCGCCGCCTCCAGAAGCTGTTTGCAGACCCGCTCCTGGTCGTCGGTGTCGAGGATGGTGAAGGTCGATTTCAGCCCGACCAGCTCGGCGTGCCGCCTCAGGATCTGCGCCGCCACCGAGTGGAAGGTGCCCAGCCAGCGCAGCCCCTCGGCGGACGGTCCGATCAGGTGGGTGATCCGCTCGCGCATCTCGCGCGCGGCCTTGTTGGTGAAGGTCACCGCCAGCAGCTCCCACGGCCGCGCCCGCCCGGTGGCGAGGATGTGCGCCAGCCGGGTGGTCAGCACCCGGGTCTTGCCCGTGCCGGCGCCGGCCAGCACCAGCACCGGCCCCTCCGTCGTTTCCACCGCCTCGCGCTGCTCGGGGTTGAGGCCGGACAGGTAGTCGGGCGCCGCCCCCGCAGGAGGGCGGGCGCGCGCGAGGTCGGAGATGCGGGGAGGAGGTGAATCGGTCATCGGAGCCGACGGAACATAAGGAGCACGCGCCGGCTTGTCAGCCGCCGTCCGACGCTCTGTCCGGAACCGCAACGGCCACGCCTCCGTTTGGTCGCCCGACAGGGTCCCACAGGAGGCTTCGATTCATGGCTGACAACATCAACAACAACACGGGCGGCGGCGGCAACGCCGGCATGGCCTTCATCATCGGCGCCGTGGTCGTGGTCCTCGCCATCGTCGCCTACTTCGTGTTCGCCGGCGGCTTCGGCGGCGGCGAGAAGGACGTCAACGTCGACGTGGACCTGCCGGAAGTGTCGGCGCCCTCCGTCCCGGCGCCTGCGGAAGGCTGACCGATGACCGACCCCAACGTTCCGCCCCCGGACGACCGTCGCCCCGAGGTGGTGCATCACACCACCATCAACAACCCGCCGGAGCGCCGCGGCGGAGGCGGCGCCTGGGTGGCCTTTCTCGTCGGCGGCCTGATCGTCGTGCTGGTGATCATCGTCGTGTTCATGCTGTCGAACGGGCGCGTCGATACGCCGAACCCGACCGACGTGGACATCGACGTCGACGTGCCGACGCCGGAGCTGCCTCGCGCGCCGGAGCTTCCGGACCTTCCGAACCCGCCGCCGGTGGAGCCGCCGACCCTGCCCGAGCCGGGTCCCGCCCCGGCCGAGTGAGGCTCAGCGCAGGGCGTAGCGAATGGTGGTGACGACCCGGACCTTCTTGTCGGGGGTCTGGCGTTCGTCGCCGCTTTCGTCGCGGGCGAGAATCTCGAAATAGCCCTGCGAGGCCTCGCGGATCGCGCCCACGCCCGTGCCGGAGTCCTTGGCGAACTGCTCGGCGCCCGAGCGGGCCGAGGCGGTGGCCTCGGCGATCATCGCCGGCCGCACCTCGTTCAGTCGGGTGAAGATGTAGCTGGGTCCGCTGAAGTCCTGCAGCACCACGCCCTGGCGGATCAGGTCGTTCAGCGCCCGGGTGGTGTTCTGCACCCGGTCCACGTCGCTGGTGCGGACGATCACGGTCTGGGCGAGGATGAAGCGGGGCCCCTGGTCCTGGCTGCCGTACTCACGGGCGCGCCGATCGGCGACCTCCAGTCGGCCGAGGGTGACGGCGTCGGCCGGATAGCCCTGTTGCGCCAGGAACCGGCGCACGATGGCGAGATCGCCGTCGATCCGCGCCTGCACTTCCGACAGGACCTCGCCCGACGCCGTGAATCGCACCGGCAGGATGGCGAGGTCCGCCCTGACGTCCCGCTCGGCGAGGCCCCGGACGCTGACGGTCCGGTCTCCCACGCGGGCGTTGACCAGACCCTGGCCGACGAGGGCGCCGCCTCCGATCATGCCCACCGCCAGCAGGCCGCCGAACACCGCGGCGGGGATCAGTCGATTGTCGGTCATGGCGCGCCTCCCGAGGTCACCATGCGCCAACCCCGGCGCCTGTCAATCGGCTGACTCATGTTCGGCGAAGGAGCGGTCGCCGCCGGCCCACGCCAGCGCCAGCAGCCGGCACGAGGAGGCGAGGGGAATGCGCCCGCGGCGCTCGTCGATCCGCTTCATCAGCGCCGCGTGGCCCAGACCCATGTGCGCGCCGATTTCGTCCAGCACGGCCCAGAATTCGGGCTCCAGCGCCACCGAGGTGGCGTGGCCGGACAGGGAGACGGAGCGCTTCCTCAACATGGTCGACAAGCCTAGCCGAAGGCGGCGGCGGGGGCGAATGTGAACAGTGTTCACCTGAGACGGCGTCCGCGCTATCATGGCGGCGACAGGATCGCTTCCATGACCGCCGCCGACGTCGAATTCACCCGCCTCCGCCCGCAACGGCTCGAACCTCTCAAGGCGCTGCGCGCCTTTCGTCGACTGGCGCGCGACAAGGAGGACACCGCCCAGGTGTTCGAGATCATGCGCGCCCTGTCGGGTCGCTCCCTGCGGCGCGGCTACGACCGCATGCTGAAGACCATGGAGGGCGGCCGCCAGGCCTTCCTGCGCGAGGAGCTGGCGGAGAAGCTGGACGATCCCGCCTGGCTGGCCCGCTTCGGGCCGGGCACGGTCGGCGCCGCCTACCGCGAATTCCGAGAAGCTCGGGGCTTCACCGCCGAGGGCCTGGCCATGGAGTCGCGCAAGGTCGCGCCGCTGGCCGACGCGCCGCACCCGGTGATCTGGTACACCCGGCGCGTCCGCGACGTGCATGACGTCTGGCACGTGCTGACCGGCTACGAAACGGACGCCCTGGGCGAGGCCTGCGTCGTCGCCTTCTCCTACGCCCAGACCGGCAATCTCGGCTTCGCCTTCATCGGGCTCGGCGCGGCGGCGGAGATCCGCAAGGAGAACCGCGCGGTGCCGGCCTTCCGCGCCGTATTGCAGGCGCACCGTCTCGGTCGCGAGGCGCGCTGGCTGCCGGCGCTGGACTACGAAGCCCTGCTGGAGCTGCCGCTGGAGGAGGCCCGACGCCTTCTCCGGCTGCGTCGGCCGACGGTCTACGATTCGGTGCCCGCGGGCGTCCGCCAGGCCCTCAAGCTGCGCGGCTGACGGCGCTTTCCCGACCTATAAGGGCGCCTTGTGAGCAACGCCGGAATCCTCGGCTTGCGCCGGCTGACGCGCCGGGCCACTTGGCGGGTATGACCGCGCCGTCCGACTCGCTCGCGCCGCCCAAGGCTCCCGGCCTGTCCCGGGCGACCCTGCTGGCGATCGGCGGCGTCGCCCTCTGCGCCGTCATCTGGGGCACCACCTGGTACGCCATCACCCTGCAGCTGGGGACGGTGGCCCCGCTCGCCTCCATCGTCTGGCGGTTCGGCCTCGCGGCCGTCCTGATCTTCGCCGGCTGCCTGGTCACCCGCCGGTCGCTCCGGCTGACGCGCAACCAGCACCTGGCGGCCCTAGGGCAAGGGGTGTTCGCCTTCTCGATCAGCTACAGCTTCACCTACGCGGCCGAGGGACGCATTGCCTCGGCGGTGGTGGCGGTGATCTTCGCGTCGCTCGCCTTCCTCAACCTGATCCTGTTTCGCCTCGCGGCGCGCCAGCGCTCGGCCCTGGCGGCGTGGGGCGGAGCCCTGCTCGGCGTCGTCGGGGTGGCTGTGCTGTCCGGTTCGGAGGTGTTGTCCGGCGGTCTGACGGGGGCCAGCGCCGCCGGGGTCGGCTTCGCCTTCACTGCGGTGATCGCCTCGGCCTTCGGCAACTACTTCGCCTGGCGCGGCCAGGAGGCCGGCTCGGCGGTGATCCCCTCGACGGCCTGGGCGATGGCCTACGGGACGGGGGTGCTGGCGCTCTACGGCCTGGCCACCGGCGTGGAATGGTCGATCGAACCGACGGCGGCCTATCTCGGCTCGCTGCTCTATCTGTCGGTGTTCGGCTCGGTGATCGCCTTCGTGGTCTACTTCGGCATCGCACGGAGCCGCGGCTACGCCTTGGCCAGCTACATCTCGGCCCTGACGCCGCCCATCGCCATGCTGGTCTCCGTCCTCTTCGAGCACGCCCGCTTCGGCTGGCTGGCGCTCGCAGGCCTCGCGCTGGTGCTGGCGGGCCAGGTGCTGATGATCCGGGCGCCGCGCGTGTCGGCGGCCTAGAACCAGCCCTTCTTCGCCGGCTTCGGCGGCGGCCGGCCCTCGGCCTTCGCGAGCGCCTCGGCCTCCCTGCGCCTGCGGGTTTCCTGCACCCGGATGGCGATCAGCATGGGGATCAGGCCGCGCTGCAGGCGGCGTTTCTCTTCACGCGAGGTCATCCCCGTCCTCCCGCCTCGCGCCATCCAGCAGGCGCGCCGCCCGCCGGCGTTCCGACTCCGTCTGCGCGCGCTCCGCCTTCGTGCGGCCGTGGGTGGCGCGATTGGCGGCGGCCGTCGCCCTGGCGGCGGCCTTCGCCCGATCCTTGCGCGCCCGGTTCAGATTGACGACCTCGCCCATGCCCCCTCCGCGATGCAACCGGCGCCGGGCCGGATGGTTTTCCCGGACATCCCCTTCGTCCGGAGCGCTTCATGGTAGACCCCTCCGCCATTCGCGAACACCTCGAAGTCGTCGGCTCCGATGGCGAGCACGTCGGTCGCGTCGACCATGTCCACGGCGACGTGATCGAACTTGCGAAGCTCGACCTCGCCGCCGGCCTGAAGCACCACATGATCCCGCTCAGCTGGGTCGATCATGTCGACGAGCACGTGCACCTCAACCTCACCCGGGACGAAGCCCGGGCGCGGTGGCAGGAGAAACGCTGACGCGTCCGGCCGCAAACCGGCGGCAGGCGCCTACTGCGGCGAGATCATCTTCTCCGGCCGCACCCATTCGTCGAACTCCTCGTTCGTCAGATAGCCGCCGCCGACGGCTTCCTCCCGCAGGGTGGTGCCGTTTTTGTGCGCCGTCTTGGCGATCTTCGCGCAGGCGTCGTACCCGAGCTTGCCGTTCAGCGCTGTCACCAGCATCAGGCTGTTCTCCAGCCCCCGCCGGATGTTGTCCTCGCGCGGCTCGATGCCGACCACGCAGTTGTCGGTGAAGCTGATCGCCGCGTCGGCCAGCAGGCGCACCGACTGCAGGAAGTTGTAGGCCATCACCGGGTTGAAGACGTTCAGCTCGAAGTGGCCCTGCGAGCCGGCGAAGGTGATGGCGGCGTGATTGCCGAACACCTGGACGCACACCTGGGTCAGGGCCTCGGACTGGGTCGGGTTGACCTTGCCCGGCATGATCGAGGAGCCCGGCTCGTTCTCCGGCAGGGCCAGTTCGCCGAGTCCGGCGCGGGGGCCCGAGCCGAGGAAGCGGATGTCGTTGGCGATCTTGAAAAGCGAGGCGGCGACGGTGTTGATCGCCCCGTGGCTGAACACCATGGCGTCGTGCGCCGCCAGGGCCTCGAACTTGTTCGGCGCGGTGGTGAAGGGCAGGCCGGTGATGGCCGCGATCCGCTCGGCCACCTGTTCGGCGAAGCCGACCGGGGCGTTCAGCCCGGTGCCGACGGCGGTGCCGCCCTGGGCCAGCTCCATCAGCTTCGGCAGGGTCTGCTCGATGCGCTCGACGCCGTTGGCGACCTGCTGCGCATAGCCCGAGAACTCCTGGCCGAGGGTCAGGGGGGTGGCGTCCTGGGTGTGGGTGCGGCCGATCTTAATGATGTGGTCCCAGGCCTTCGCCTTGGCGTCCAGCGCGGCGTGAAGGTGCTTCAGGGCCGGGATCAGGTCGTTGGCCACCTGCTCGGCGCAGGCCACGTGCATGGCCGTCGGGAAGGTGTCGTTCGACGACTGGCTCATGTTGACGTGGTCGTTCGGATGGACCGGCTTCTTGGAGCCCATCTCGCCGCCCAGCATCTCGATCGCCCGGTTCGAGATCACCTCGTTGGCGTTCATGTTCGACTGGGTGCCCGAGCCGGTCTGCCAGACCACCAGCGGAAAGTGGTCGTTCAGCTTGCCGTCGATCACCTCCTGGGCGGCGGCCACGATGGTCTCGCCCAGGGTGCGGTCCAGCTTGCCCAGCGCCATGTTGGTCTCGGCCGCGGCCCGCTTGACGATTCCGAGCGCCCGCACGATCGGCAGCGGCTGCTTCTCCCAGCCGATGCGGAAGTTGCCCAGCGAGCGCTGCGCCTGCGCCCCCCAGTAGCGGTCGGCGGCGACCTCGATCGGGCCGAAGGTGTCGGATTCGGTGCGGACGGTGCTCATGTCGGCAGGCTCTTCAGGCGTGGCGGGAGGATGCGCGGCGGTGTAGCACCTCGAGGGCGCGGAGCAAGAACGGGAGGCGGCGATGGGCATGTCCGGTGCGATTCTGGCGGCGGCGCTCGTGGCCCAGGCGGCAGGACAATCCGAGCCGCTGCCGCGGGCTATGATCGTGACGGAATACGGGCCGGTCACGGTCGAGCTGGACCATGTGAGAGCGCCGGTCACGGCCTGCAACTTCATGCGCTACGTCTCGCTCGGCCTGTACACGGGCGGCCGCTTCTTCCGGTCCGTGCAGGGGCCGATTCACGTCGTCCAGGCGGAGACGATCCATGGCAGCGACGATCCGGGCCTCGGCCCCATCCGGCTGGAGCGGACCCGCGACACCGGCCTTCGCCATGCCGCCGGGGCCGTCTCCATGGCGCGGGACGGACCGGATACGGCGACGAGCAGCTTTTTCGTCGTCACCCACGACAGTCCCAGCCTCGACTTCGGCGGCGGCCGGAATCCTGACGGGCAGGGCTTCGCGGTCTTCGGTCGGGTCGTCGAAGGGCTGGGTCTCTTTCACCTCATGCAGGCCCGGCCGACGCTCGACGAACGGATCCAGCCGCCCGTCGCCATGCTGTCCGTCCACATGCTGGATCCTGTCCCGGCCGTCTGCTCGTGACTCCCGGCTGGATCGGCGCTGGCAAGGTGCGCGCCCGCGAGAGCGGCGGCGTGGTCGAGATCACCATCGACGGCCTGACCACCCAGGCCAAGTACTACAAGCCGCTGGTCTACGAGTTCATGCGCAAGGAGTGGAGCTCGCGGCCGTCGTGGGGCGATTTCACCGTCGAGATCGTCATGGAGCACGTCGGCGAGCCCCCGCACATCGACCTGGACAACCTCGCCAAGGCGCTGCTCGACGCGATCAAGGGTTATCTGTTCCACGACGACGCCCAGGTGGCGCGGCTGCTGGTCGAGCGCCGGGAGGGGGAGCGCGAGCGGATCGCGCTGCGCTGCTTCCCGCGTCGCTAGCCGCGGGTTCGTTCGAACTTCAGCACCCCGATCACGCCGCCGCCGCCGTCGCTGGGATGGTTGCGTCCGTCGTTGACCGGGACCTCGGCGAAGTCGAACGGGCTTACGCCCTCGAGGCAGGCGGCGTTGACGCCGTACTGGTCGGGGTTCGAGCGTCGCTGGTGGTGGGTGTAGATCCCGCAGTGAGAGCAGAAGAAGTGCCGCGCCACGCCGGTGTTGAACCGATACTCGGTAAGCGCTTCGGCGCCCTCGATGATCTCGATGTCGTCGAGCGCCGCGCTTACGGCGACGGCGCCGCGCATCCGGCACAGCGAGCAGTCGCAACGCCGGGCGCTGTCGAGACCCCCGGTCAGTCGCACACGGAAGCGGACGGCGCCGCAGTGGCAGGCGGCGCGGCTCCAGCCCTCCGCATCGACTGTCAGGGTCATGGCGCAGGCCTCTCGAATCGGAGCGTGGGCAACCGGAGCTGCATGTCGGCGCCGACGAACAACTGCGGTTCGGAGGGCAGGGCCACGCCCGCCTCGGCCTCCTTGCGCGCCACGCAGGCGCGGGCGCCGGCGGCGAGCGCGAGGAAGTCGGCGGCGGCCGGCAGGCTCTCCAGCACGCAGCCGTCGAACCATGGATAGCGCTCGTCGGCGCCGCAGCCGAAGGAGGTCCGATCCCGCCGGGCGGCGGTCAGCACCATTCGGTTGGGGCCTTCCAAGGCGTTCACGAACTGGCCGGAATAGCAGGCGGAAACGATCACCACGGTCGGCCGTGCGCCGCAGGTTCCGCGCACCAGGTTGGCCATCACATCGGGCGTCATCTCGGTCTCGCCGAACACCAGATGATCCGGCGCGCCGTGTGAGGTGAAGTACAGGAGGCAGCCGCGCGTCCCCAGCGCCGCCGTCTCCTGCAGGTCCTGCAGCGCCCGCTGCGGCGGAGCGTTCTTCAGTGAGACGTCGACCATCGTCTCGCGCGCGAATCCGGCGCGCAGAAACGCCTCCACGAGATCGCGACGCGCGTTGTCGAAGGCCTCGATCGGCTGCCCGCGTCCGTCGCGCCAGTCGGCCTGGACGATGGCCGCCGTCCAGCCGGCGAAGCGGCTGTCGCGGGCTTCGGCCGCAGCCGCCGGCGTCCCGCCGATCGCGGCCGCCAGCCAAAGGATGAGGAGACCCCTCATGCTCACCCCCGTTCGTTCGCCGGGATGTTAGCCCGGCGGCGGGAGAGGGGAAGGTCCTACTTCTTCCGGAACTGGTCCAGCGAGACCACCTTGGGACCGTCGTCGCCCGAGGGCGGCGGGCTTTCGGGCTCGGGCGCGGGTTCTTCCTCCGCCACCTCGAGCTCGAGGGGCGTTTCGAACTGCAGAAGGAACTGCACCGACGGGTCGTAGAAGCGGGTCACCGCGGTGTAGGGCATGGCCAGCACCTTCGGCATGCCGCCGAACTTGAGCATGACCGAGAAGCGGTTCGGCTCGACCTTCAGGTCCCAGTACTGGTGCTGCAGGACCACCGTCATCTCCTCGGGGTACTTGGCGAGGATGTCGGGCGGCACGCTGACGCCCGGCGCCCGGGTGCGGAAGGTGATGTAGAAGTGGTGCGCGCCGGGGATGCCGTCGGGCCCCGCCGCGCGCTCCAGCGCGGCGCGGATCACCCCGCGCAGGGCGTCCTGCGCCAGCTGCTCGTAGTGCATCTCGTCGACGGGGGGCGTCTCTTCGGCCATTCGGGCGCCTCGGCTGTTCAGCCGACGGTGTAGCCGCGCGAGCGGGCGGGCGGAAGATGGCGGGAAGGTAAAGCGCCGGGATTCTGTTGGCAGGCTCCCGGCAGGCCCCGCCCCGGGATCTGAACCCCGAGGACTTAAGAGTTCGAAATCACCCGAACCGCATTACGCGGCGAGAGCGACTTCTCCAGCGAAGTTATCGTTCGCAGGTAGTTTAATGGCCCGATACGGTGGGCCAGGACGGGCGAAAGCCACCTCTTTACACGTCCGTCGATGCTAGTCGGCCCCATGCTCGCCCGCCGATGACGCGGGGAGGGATTGGTGGAGCCGCCGGGAATCGCACCCGGGTCCGGTCCGCTTATTACAGGCGCGTTTATCGCCATAGTCCGGGCGAACCCGGACGAGACGAATATAGGGCGGGGCGCCTTCGAATTGAAGGGGTCAGCGGCGGCGGCCTGGTCCAGGGCAACATCGTTGCGCAAGCGGGCGCTGCGCGCGCCCGGACTGCTCAGTGGCCCGGCGCAGTCTGGCGGTCGCGGTTCGCGTTGGCGCTTTCCAGCCGGTGGGCGAGGCGGCGGGACTCGTCGCGACGGGCGTTCCACTGGCGGCGGGTCATGCACACCCGGCTGTCGAACCGCGTGCCGACCACCGCCTCGGTGCGGCAGACCACGCGATCCAGAGGATCGGCCTCGCCCGACGCAGGCGCGTCAGGCGCGGCGGCCGGTGCGGTCGCCGCCTGTCCGTCCGGGGCCGGCGAAGGCGTCGGATCCTGGGCGCCGATGACGGCTGCGAGCGAAAGGGCGAGGACGAGGCTCATGCCGAACTCCTTCGGCTGACGGTGCAGAACGCAACGATACGCTCGCGCTGCGCGGGGGGGTGCGTCAACTGACGGTTTGGTCATGTTTCCGGACCCGCGGCCAGTCGGGGGTCTGGTTCCTGAACCACGTCAACTGGCGCTTGGCGTAGTTGCGGGTCGCCTGGCGGACCGCCTCCACCGCCTCGGCCAGCGGGATCCGGCCGGCCAGGTGGGCGGCGAACTCGCGCACGCCCACCGCCTTCATCGCGGGCAGATCCGGATCGAGGCCGCGCGCCGTCAGCGTCCGGACCTCTTCCACCGCGCCCTGCTCGACCATGCGCGCCACGCGGGCGTCGCACCGGGCGTAGAGGGTCGCGCGATCCGGCTCCACCACCAGTCCGGACCAGGAGCCCGGCGGCAACAGGGGGACGGTGTCCGCCGTCCAGTCGCTGAGCGCGCGCCCGGTGTGCCGGGCCACCGCCATGGCCCGGACCAGCCGTTGCCGGTCCCCGGCGGCGATCCGGGCCTCCGCGGGGGGGTCGAGTTCGGCCAGGCGCCGTCGGAAGGCGGCCTCGCCCTCGGCTTCCAGGGCGCCGGCCGTCGCCGCCCGGATCGCGTCCGGGACCTCCGGCACGTCCGCCAGGCCCCGGGTCAGGGCGGTGAAGTACAGGCCTGTGCCGCCCACCAGCAGGGCGGGACGGCCCGCCGCGGCGAGGTCCTCCAGCTCCGCCGTCACCGCCCGGCTCCAGCGCCCGACCGACCAGGCGTCGCCGGCGTCAGCCACGCCGTAGAGGCGGTGCTCGATCGCCGCCTCGTCCTCGGGTGACGGACGGGCGGTCAGAACCCGCAGGTCGGCGTACAGCTGCTGGCTGTCGGCGTTGACGATCACCGCGCCGGAGCGCTCCGCCATCTCCATCGCCAGCGCCGACTTGCCCGAGGCGGTCGGGCCGGCCAGCAGGGTCACGGGCGGGACGGATGTGTTCCGGGGCAAATCGGCGCTCGCGGGCTGCGGGTATATCGGCGATAGAACGGCCGCCGCCCGGGCGGCAACCCCAAGGAGTCCCCCCGTGTCCCCACGTCCCCTCGATCGCGACCAAGTTCTCGCCGCCCTCGACGCCGTTCGGGATCCGAAGAGCGGGCAGGGTCTGGCGACGGCGGGCCTGGTGCAGGGGCTGGTGGTGGCCGGCGACCGGGTCGGCTTCGCCCTCGAGGTGGCGCCGCGCGACGCCGCCGCCTATGCGCCCGTCCGGGATGCCGCCGAGGCGACGCTGAAGGCCCTGCCGGGCGTCACGCGGGTCTCCGTCGTGCTGACCGCCGAGGCGGTGCAGAAGCCGGCGCGGCGCACCGTCATCCTGTCGCCCCAGGCCGCCGAGCAGAACCGCCCGAAGGCGCCGGTCCCCACCGATCGCCCGGGCCATGTGCGTCGGGTGCTGGCCGTGGCCTCGGGCAAGGGCGGGGTCGGCAAGTCGACCGTGGCCGCCAATCTCGCCGCGGCCCTCGCCGCCCGGGGACTGGCGGTCGGGGTGCTGGACGCCGACGTCTACGGGCCGTCGATGCCGACCATGCTCGGAGTCTCGGGCAAGCCTGAGTACGTCGACGGGGCGATGGAGCCGCATCCCGCGCACGGGCTGAAGGTCATGTCGATGGGCCTGCTGGCCGGGGCCGACGACGCCATGGTCTGGCGCGGCCCGATGGCGTCGCAGGCCATCACCCAGATGCTGACCCAGACCCGCTGGGGCACGGAGAGGCGGCCGCTCGACGTGCTCGTCGTCGACCTGCCGCCGGGCACCGGCGACGTGCAGCTGACCCTGATCCAGAAGACCCCGCTGGACGGGGCGGTGATCGTCTCCACCCCGCAGGAGGTGGCGCTGGCCGACGCGCGCCGGGCCCACACCCTGTTCCAGAAGGTCAAGGTTCCGACGCTCGGGCTGATCGAGAACATGTCCGGCCCGGTGTTCGGCTCCGGCGGCGCGAAGGCCGAGGCCGAGCGGCTCGGCGTGCCCTTCCTCGGCGACCTGCCGCTGGACGCCGCCCTGCGCGAGGCGGGCGACGCCGGCCGCCCGTTGGTCAGCGCCGATCCGGACGGCGAGGTCGCCCGGCGTTTCGCCGCGATCGCGGCGCGGGTGGCGGACGGACTCGGCGTCTGAGGCTTCCGGAACCTGACGGCGGCTTGCCCGCGGGCCCCGGCGCCCTAGGTTGCGCCGCCATGCTTCACGCCACCCGCCGTCTGCTGACCGAACGCCTGCATCCCCTCGAGCGCGCCGCCGCCGTGGAGCTGGTCTCCCTGCGCGGCGGACGGGAGGACGCCGAGGCCCTGCTGCCGCTGCTGCTCGCGGATCCCGAGGCCCACGGCGACCTGGTGGATCCGGTCGTCCGTCACGGGAGCCGTTCCATGGCGGAGCGGCTGTTCGATCGCTTCGTGGCCCACGGCCGTCTGGTCGACGGCGCGCCGGTCGACCTGCTGTGGGCCTTCGGCTGGGCCGGACTGGAGCAGGCGCGGCCGGTGCTGTTCGCCCATGCGCAGGAGCCGAACTGGGACGCCGCCCCCGCCGCTGTCGACGGCCTGGTCCAGCTGCCCCCGGACGGCATGGAGGCGCAGGTCCGCGAGGCGGTTCAGACCTGCGTCGGCAAGTGGCTGTTCGCCGAATACCTGCCGGCGCTGGCCGGCTGGATCGGCGACGAAGAGCTGGTCGACCGCTTCCTCGTGGACGACGGCCGGACGGAGCTGCCGTCCACCGACTGCATGGCGGGGGTGGTGCTGGCCGTGGGCCTGCTCGGCCGGGCCGGACGCGAGCGGCTGCGGGCGCTGTTCTGGAACGGTCCGTACCCGTCGATCTGGTACGAGTCCGTCCGCGCCACCGGCCGGGCCATGCGCCTGACCGGGCTCGGCGTCCTCGATCTTGCGGCGGAGCTCCGCGGCCGCCTCGCGGACCCGGACGTCGAGGCCGAGCACTGGTGGTTCGTCCTCGTCCGCGACATGGCCCGGCACCAGGCCGAGACCCACGGCGCCCCGTCCGTGTGGCGCTTCCTGCCTCCGCCGGAGTCGCCGCTGGACCTGCACCGCGCCGTGTTCGGCCCCAACGACGGCTGGGACCAAGGCCTTGGTCATCTCGCCATGCAGCGCCTGGGAGTCGACGGCGAATGGTTGTCGGGCGAGATCCATGACCTGCGCCGCCCGATCGAGGACCTGATCCGCCGCGACGCCCTTGTCGCGGAGCTGGACCTCTACGCCGGCTCCACCACGACCGCGGTGCCGTAGGCCAGCACCTCGGTCACGCCCTCCATGATCTCGTTGGCCTCGTAGCGCATGCCGATCACGGCGTTGGCGCCCATGGCCTCGGCGTGCCGGACCAGCTCGTCATAGGCTTCGGCGCGCGAGGCTTCCGCCAGCTTCACATAGGCCCCGACCCGGCCGCCGATCATCGACTGGATGCCGCCGATGGCGTCCGAGATCAGGTTGCGCGACCGCACGGTGATGCCGCGCACCAGACCGAGAGTGCGCACCACCCGGTGGCCGGGCGCGTCGTTGGTGGTCACGATCAGCATGGCGTCTCTCCCTCGGCCTAGCGCCGCCCCAGAACCCGGAAAACGAAAGCGTGGTCGTCCTTCTCCCCGGGCGGCACGGCTTCGGACGATACCTCGACCCAGGCGCTCTCGTCGAACGGCGGGAACAGCACGTCGCCCTCGGGCTCGGCGTCGACCTCCGTCAGATACAGCCGCTTCGCCCGCGGCAGGGTCGCCGCGAACAGGCCGGCGCCGCCGATGACGCAGACCTCGTCGACCCCGTCCTCGACGGCCTGCTCGCGCCCGATCTCGATCGCCTCGTCCAGGGTCAGGCAGGCCACCGCCCCCTTCGGCTCGAAGGACTCGTCCCTGGACAGGACCAGGTTGAGCCGGCCGGGCAGGGGCTTCAGGGGCAGGCTCTCCCAGGTCTTCCGCCCCATGATGCAGGGCTTGCCCATGGTCACGGCCTTGAAGCGCTGCAGGTCCGAGCGCAGCCGCCACGGCAGGTCGCCGTCGCGCCCGATGACGCCGTTGCGCGCCCGGGCGACGACGAGGGCGAGGTGGGGCAGGGGCATCAGCGTTGATTTCCCGACCAGTGGGCCAGCGCAAGCGCAATCATGAAGCCCGTCAGAAGCGCCGACATCAGCAGGCCGTCGGGAGAACGGAGAATGAGCGCGCCGATCCTGTCGCTGTCGACGACCGGCAGATTCCCGACCAGCTCAACTACCTGCGCCTGCCGTTCGTTCTCCTGGCCCCGGTTTCGCCAGAGGTTCGCCGAAAGGACCAAGGCGCATGCGCTGAGGAGGAGCGGCCGCCAGCGTAATCCGATCCAGTTTCTCATGTCTCCAACCAATGAAGCCACTTGCGCTGCATCGCCTGCTCCAGGTCGACCCCCGCCCGGTCGCAATAGATCAGCAGCATGCCCAGCACGTCCGCCGCCTCGTCGCCCAGCTTGCCGGCGTCGGCCGCGCCCCGCGCCCGCCCGCTCATGCGCAGATGCTCGGCGGTCAGCTCGCCCAGCTCCTCCTGCAGCTTCAGCAGGGCCCAGTCGCGGTCGCGGTCGATGGAATGCTCGCGTGCGTAGATGTCGGAGATGCGCAGGACGTCGGCCTGCAGGGTCTTCAGGTGCATGGCCTCAGATCGCCACCGGCGCCTTGATGTGCGGCCAGGGCTGGTAACCTTCGAGGGTGAAGTCCTCCAGCCGGTAAGCGAACAGGTCCGCCTTCGGGGCGATCGTCATGGTCGGCAGCGGCAGCGGCTCCCGCGTCAGCTGCAGCTCAGCCTGCTCGACGTGGTTCAGGTACAGGTGGGCGTCCCCGAAGGTGTGCACGAACTCGCCCGGCTCCAGCCCCACGACCTGGGCGATCATCATGGTCAGCAGGGCGTAGGAGGCGATGTTGAACGGCACGCCGAGGAAGACGTCGGCCGAGCGCTGGTACAGCTGGCAGGACAGCTTCCCGTCGGCGACGAAGAACTGGAACAGGCAGTGGCAGGGCGGCAGGGCCATGTCGTCGACGTCGGCCGGGTTCCAGGCGGTGACGATGTGGCGGCGGCTGTTGGGATTGCTCTTCAGCCCCTCCACCAGTCGTTCGATCTGGTCGATCACCCGGCCGTCCGGCGCGGACCACGACCGCCACTGCTTGCCGTAGACCGGCCCCAGCTCGCCCTCGGCGTCGGCCCATTCGTCCCAGATGCTGACGCCGTTCTCCTTCAGCCAGCCGATGTTGGTCTCGCCGCGCAGGAACCAAAGCAGCTCGACGATGATCGAGCGGGTGTGCAGCTTCTTGGTGGTCAGCAGCGGGAAGCCCTTCGACAGGTCGAAGCGCATCTGCCGCCCGAACACCCCCAGCGTCCCGGTGCCGGTTCGGTCGTCGCGCCGCGCGCCGTTGTCGAGGATGTCGCGCAGCAGGTTGAGGTACTGCCATTCCGGATGGTCGGCGGCGACGGCTCCGGTGCGGTCCTGAAGATCGGCGAGGGCGACGGCGGCGTTCATGGCCGCAGAGTGCCGCCGATTCGGCCGGCCCGGCAGCCATCCCGAATCGGTTGCTCACAGGAAAGGCGCCGCCGGCCGGTTCCCTCCCATCGCTTTGCGACCGGGAGGAGACCGTTCGTCACTCCCGGTCCCGCCGCTGCCGCGCCAGCTCCGCCCGGTTGCGCACCGCCCGGTTGCGGGCGGTCATCGGCGTGCGGGCGGTGACGCCGGCCACCGGCACGCGCCGCTTTACGGTCGGCTTCAGCTTGCCGTAGCGCTGACGCGAATAGGCGCGCGCGCACTCCATGCAGTGGCGGTAGTTCCGCGCCGCATAGGAGGGGTGCCAGTTGCGGCCCTCCTGGAGGATCGTCGCGCACTCGCGGCAGCGCTGCATGGATCAGCCCCGGAAGCCGTCCTGCTCGAGGAAGGCGGCTTCCTCCGCCGTGGTCTCCCGGCCGAGCGCCCGATTGCGGTGCGGGAAGCGGCCGAACCGCTGGATGACGGCGTGATGGTGCTCGGCCCACCGGTCGTCGGCCGGCCGCTTCATGGTCTGGAACAGCGCCAGCTGGCGGTCCTGCAGCGCCATGTCCTCGGCGTGCTGCAGCGGCAGGTAGAAGAAGCGGCGCAGGTCGTTCTCGACCAGCCGGTCATAGCCGGCGTCGAGCGCCCGCACGGCGAACATCCGTGCCAGCGGGTCCGTAGCGAAGGCGTGGCCGGTGCCGCGCCAGACGTTCCGCGGAAACTGGTCGAGCAGGATCAGCAGGGCCAGCGCGCCTTCCGCGCTGTCGGCCCAGTCGTCGAGTTCGCGCCGGGCGGCGGCCAGGTGGGCGGCCTCGAACCGCCGCCGGAAGTCGGCGTCGAAGGCGTCGTCCTTGGCGAACCACTTGGAGGGCCCGGCCTCTTTCCAGAAGGCGACGACGTCGGATGGGGTGACGGTCATGGCGCTCGCGTGATATACAGACGGATATCCGGGAGGATAGGGCATGAAGGCGATGAAGGTAAGGGCCGCCCGCTGGGGCAACAGCGTCGCCGTCCGTCTTCCCCGGCGGGCGGTGGAGGCCTTGGGCCTCGAGCCCGGCCAAGACATGGACATGGAGCTCCGGGGCGAGACCCTCGAGCTGACGGTGCGGCGGCGGCCTGAGGTGACGCTGGACTGGATCGTGTCCGAGATCGACCGCCTTGGCTCCGCCGGCGAGCCGGAGACGGTCGACTGGGGCCTGGATCGCGGGGACGAGATCCTGCATGACCGCCCCTGACCCCAAGGCGCCCCGGGCAGGCGCCCTTGTTTGGGTCGACTTTGAGCCGGTTCGGGGCAGCGAACAGGCTGGAGCGCGCCCGGCGCTGGTGGTCTCGGCCACGCGCTTCAACCGGGTCAGCCGCCGCTCGCTGGTCTGTCCCGTGACCGCGAACCTGACGCCGTGGCCAACCAAGGTTGTCCTGCCGGAGGGCCTCCCGGTGGGCGGCGCCGTACTCGCGGACCAGATCCGCAGCCTCGATCGGGCCGAGCGGGGCTTCCGTCCCATCTGCCAGGCGCCGCCCGAAGTCCTCGCCCGCGTTCGGGCCATCCTGGCCTCCCTGATGGAAGAAGAGCCTGCATGACCCCGCTCCCCGTCTTCCATGACCGCGACTGCGACCTGTCGATCCTCCGCGGCCGCCGCGTCGCCGTGATCGGCTACGGCAGCCAGGGCCGCACGCACGCCCTGAACCTGCGCGACTCCGGAGTCAGCGACATCGTCGTGGGTCTGAAGGCGGCGTCGGCGACACGGGAGACGGCCCGGGCCGACGGCTTCGAAGTGCGGACCGCCGGCGAGGCGGCGGACGGCGCGGACGTGGTGGCGGTGATGGTGTCCGACGAGGCCCACCGCGACCTGTGGCGCGACGAACTGGCTCCGGCGATGAAGCCCGGCGCGGCCCTGGTCTTCGCCCACGGCCTGTCGGTCCGCTTCGGCCTGGTCGAGCCGCGGCCGGATCTCGACGTCATACTCGCGTCCCCCAAGGGCATCGGCCCGCGCATCCGCGAGCTCTATGAGGCGGGGGAGGGGGTGTTCTGCCTGTTCGGCGTGCACCAGGACGCCACGGGCGGCGCCCACGCGCTGGGCCTGTCCTACGCCGCGGCGCTGGGCTGCGGCCGCAAGGGCATCCTCGAAACCACCTTCGCCGCCGAGTGCGAGAGCGACCTGTTCGGCGAGCAGGTGGTGCTGTGCGGCGGCACGGTCGAGCTGGTCGACGCCGCCTTCATGAAGCTGGTCGAGGCGGGCTATCCGCCCGAGGTGGCGTGGTTTGAGTGCTTCTACGAGCTCAAGCTGGTGGTCGACCTGATGCACCGGCTGGGGCCGGCCGGCGCCTTCGCCCGCATCTCGAACACGGCGGAGTACGGCGCCTATCTGACCGGGCCGCGGGTGATCGGCGAACCCTCGCGCGCGGCCATGGACGAGGTGCTGGCCGAGGTTCGCTCGGGCGCCTTCGTGAAGCGGCTCATGGCGGATCACGACGCCGGCTCGCCGGAGTTGCTGGCGCGGCGGCGGGCGCTGGGCGAGCGGCCGATCGAGGCGGTCGGCGCCCGTCTCGGGGAGATTGCGTCGCGCGCCCGCGCAGATTGAACGCCGGTACGCCGTCGCCTACCCTGACCGCCGTTTCAAAACGGGGGATCCACCATGTCCAGGACCATCGCCGCCGCGCTCGCCGCCACGGCCCTGCTGCCGCTCGCCCAGCCGGCGCAGGCGCAGTCGGTGTCGCGCGAGACCACGCGCGAAACCACCACCACGACCCGCGACGGCGACACCACCACGACGACGACGCGCACCACCACCGTCGGCGGCAGCGCCTCGGTGGACGCGAACGCCCTGGTCGAGGGCCTGGTCGGGGCGCTGGCGGGCGGCGGGCAGCGGCAGCCGGACTGGCGTCGCCGGGCCGAGCCGGCCAGGCCGCAGGACGTCTTCGGCGCCTGGCTGGCCGACGACGGCGGCCGCGATGTCGGAGACTGCCGGATGATCTTCGGCGAACGCGGCTTCCTCGGAGTCCGCGGCGTCGAGACCGAGGACTGCCCGTCGCGCCTCGCCCGGATCAGCAACTGGCGGGTCGAGAACGGCGAGGTGCTGCTGTTTCGGGGCGCCTCGGACCAGAATGGACCGCGGCTGTCGCTGGTCGAGGGCCGGCTGCTCGGCGACGGGCTGACGCTGCGTCGCGAGGGCGACGAGGCGCCCGGACCCATGGCCGGAGACGACGACAGTGACTACGACCGCCGGCGGGGCGGGGGCGGATGGGGCGCGCCGCCGCGGCAGGACGCCTATGCCGGGACCTGGCGGCACGTGGAGACGACCATCACCGGCCACCGGCGCGAGTGCACCCTGCGGCTGACCACCAACCCGGCGTTCGGGGCGATGCAGGGCTCGGCCTCGGGCTGTTTCGAGGACCTGATGTTCGTCAACAGCTGGCGGCTCGAGGACCGTCAGGTGGTGCTCTACAAGGCCGGCGGCGGTACGGTCGCCATCCTGCGCGGCGGGCCGGACCGGCTCAGCGGGCGCACGCCCGGGGGCGAGGAGATCGTGCTGTACCGCTAGGGGGAGGCGCTGTCCGGCCGGGCCCTTCGGGGGTCCGGCTCCGCCCTTGAGGGCGACGACGACAGGGCGGGAGGAAGATGGTCGGAGTGGCAGGATTCGAACCTGCGACCCCTGCGTCCCGAACGCAGTGCTCTACCAGACTGAGCCACACTCCGACTTGAGGAGCGGGCTTATAGCGACGGGGTCGGGGGGCCGCAAGCGCGGAAAACGCCACTGCGAAAATAGTCTGCCAAGCCCGCCGCGAGCGACCTTCGCCAAAGCGAAAAACCCCGCTTGCGTTGCCGGCAGCCTTGTCGTATCCGACCGCCTCCCCGCCGCAGGGCGGGGCTGCGCCGGACCTGCTGGGGAATGGTGTAATGGTAACACTACGGTTTTTGGTACCGTCATTCTAGGTTCGAGTCCTAGTTCCCCAGCCATCCTTCCCCCGTTCTTTTTGATCGTCGACGCCTTCCCGGTGAACCTTCTGGGGTTCCCGACATTGTGGGCCCATGGCGCTCCATCTCGACAGCCTGCTCGAAGGATCCCCCGCCTACGGCGTGCTCGACGCGAAGGATGGCGTCGTCCTGTTCCGCCGGCCGGGCAAGGAGAAGGTGTTCGAGCAGGTCGTCGCGGAGGTGATCGGGAACGCCGACGAGCGCGTCACCGTCATCCCCCTCGAGAACGATCGGAACGAGTGCGACCGGCTGTTCATCGCTCCTCTTGAGGAGGAGCGGTCGTTCGACCCCTAGGCGCCCGCCGGTCGTCCGCCCTCACGGATCGACCGTCAGCAGTTGCGGGCCGCTCGCCGCCGCTTCCTGCCTGCGCCAGATGTTCAATGTGTCCGCTCTCCACCTCGGCGCGGGAGAACACCTCCTCCTGACCGTCGACGAGCAGTTCGTCGCCGGAGTCCGCGAAGTCGCCGGCCGGCGCGCCAGGGCTGGAGGGCGTGTTCAGCGATCGGGAGGTGTGGGACGGCTTCGGGTCGGGCATGTTCCTCCCAACCCTCGCGCGGCCCCTGCGTTCCGGCGGGGCCTTTTCAGTGGGCGAGGGGGCCGTCGAGCGGCAGGCGGATCCGCACCCCAACGCCCGCTCCCGGGGCGGTCTCCACCGACATGGTCCCGCCGAGGTGTTCGACCAGTCCGGAGACCAGGCCCAAGCCTTCTCCTGGCTCGATCGCCTCTGCGCCGACCCCGGAGTCCCGCACCACCAGGCTGACCCCGCCGACCGCGCGCGAAAAGGCGACGGCGATCGAGCCGCGCCGTCCGTCCGGAAAGGCGTGGCGGCAGGCGTTGGCGATCAATTCGTGGGTGATGATGGCCATCGGCAGCAGATGGCTGTCCGGCAGCAGCGTCGCCTGGCCGCGCACATCCAGCCGCACCGGGCGGCCCTCGCAGGCGCGGGTCCAGAAGGCGGCGACATCCTGCAGATAGCCGGCGAAGTCGAGCGGGCCCTCGGCGGTCATCCGCCGGCTGAGGAGCTCCATGGCCGCGGCGATGTCACTCAGCCAGGTCAGGTGGCGTTTGCTCTCGGGATCGCTGACGGCGCGCAGACGAATGCCCACCAGCGTCTGCAACAGCTGGTAGCCGCCGAGCAGACGCCGCTGCAGTTCGCCGATCCGGTCTTCCGCCGCCGACGCCATCATTCCCCCGGCCGATTGAATTGGCGTGAATTCACTACTCCAGCCCGAACCAAATAGCCAATGAGGCGTTCGCCGTCCGCTAGCGGACACAACGGTGGTAAACAGGTCTGGTTAGCGTGGGGGAATGGAGTGACCCAGCCGCCCGACCTGCGGGTCATGATCGTCGAGGACCAGGCGCTCCTGGCCATGGAACTGGAGCTCGTGCTCGCCGACTGCGGGTGCGATGTGATTGGTTGCGCCATGGACCGGGCCAGCGCCTTCGCGATCGCCGAGCGCGAACGACCGGACCTGGCCCTGATCGACGTGAACCTGCTGGACGGGATGACCGGGCCGCAGATCGCGCAGAGGCTCGTCTCGGAGCACAGCGCCGCGGTCGTCTTCCTGACCGCCAATCCGGAACAGATTCCCGACGGCTTCTCCGGCGCGCTCGGCGCCGTGTCCAAGCCGTTCGACGAGCAGACGATCCGGGCCGTCGTCGGATTCGCGCGCCAGTTCATCCTCCATCGCACGCTCGGGGAGGCTCCGCGTCGCTTCCGCCTGGCGCCCTGGCTGACCACGCCGCCCGACGATATCGCGCCGCACTGACCCGGGCCGGAGTCGCCGGCCGCCGCTCAGGCGAGACCGCCGCCGAGATCGAGCCCGGGCCCGGTCGGCGGGGCGCCTTCCGGGGCGAGGTCCAGCTGCATCAGCGTCACGTCCAGCCACCGGTCGAACTTCCAGCCGACCTGGCGGTACTGCCCCACGACTTCGAATCCGGCGGACCGGTGCAGGGCGATCGAGGCCGCGCTGGTCGCGCTGTCGCTGATCGCCGCGATGAGATGGCGCAGGCCCCGGCTGCGGACGTCGTCGACCAGGGCGCGGAGCAGGGCCCGGCCCACGCCGCGTCCCCGCGCCTCCGGTTCGACGTAGATCGAGACCTCCACGCCATAGCGATACGCCGGGCGAGGTCGGAAGGGCGAGGCGTAGGCGTAGCCGGCGAAGCGGTCGTCCAGCTCGGCGACCAGCCAGGGGAGGCCGGTCGCGTTCACCGCGGCGAGCCGGCGGCCCATCTCAGCTACGTCGGGCGGCGTCAGTTCGAACGTGGCGGTGCCGCCCTCGACCTCGCGGCCGTAAAGCGCGGCGATGGCCTCGAGGTCGGCCGTCCCCGCCGGGTGCAGGGCGAGGGTCATGCAGGCGGCTCCTAGGTCGTCAGGGTCGATCACTGGCGCGGTCGCCCAGCTTTGCTATTCTTCCGTGTCAGGGAGAAGGGGAAGGCCATGAAATTCCTGTTCGTCATTTCGCTGGCCGTCTCGGCCGCCGTCGCGCCGGCGGCGTGGGCGCAGGCCAAGCCGGGTTCGGCGACCTCCGCCGTCACCGGCGGCGGCGCCCGCCCGACGGTCGAACTGCGGGTGTGCAACAACAGCGGCCGCAACGCCACCGTCGCGGTTTCCTATGTGGAGGTCGGCTCCAGCCAGTTCATCAACCGCGGCTGGTACGACGTGGCCAACGGCGCCTGCGAGAACCTGGTCACCACCGACAACGCGAACTTCTACTTCTACGCCGATGCGACGGACGGCTCGGGCCGCCGCTGGCAGGGAAACCACAGCCTCTGCGTCGAATACCCGGGGCCCTACACCTTCCACTCGGACGGCTCCACCGAGTGCAAGTCGTGGCAGGAGGTGCGCAACTTCGTTCCGGCCTCGGCCTCCGAGCCGGGGGTCTACACCTGGACCCTCGATCCCTAGGCGGACGGAGAGCGGGTCAGACCCGCTCCCAGCCCTTTTCGACCGCCCACACAGCGAAGGCGTAGTCGTGGGCGACCTCCTTCAGGTAGTCGAAGCGGCCTGAGGCGCCGCCGTGGCCGGCTTCCATGTTGATCTTCAGCAGCACCGGCTTGCCCGAGGTGGTCGCGGGCCTGAGCCGCGCCACCCACTTCTCCGGTTCCCAGTAGGTCACCCGCGGGTCCGACAGGCCGCCGGTGGCCAGCACCGCCGGATAGGGCCTGGACGCCACCTGGTCGTAGGGGCTGTAGGAGAACATGTAGTCGTAGGCCTCAGGGTCCTCGATCGGGTTGCCCCACTCCGGCCATTCCGGCGGCGTCAGCGGCAGCGACGTGTCGCTCATGGTGTTGATGACGTCGACGAACGGCACCTGTCCGATCACCCCGGCCCACAGGTCCGGTCGCATGTTGGTGACCGCCCCGATCAGCAGCCCGCCGGCGGAGCCGCCCTGGGCTACGATGTTCCCGGCGCGGGCGTAGTTGCGCTCGATCAGGTGCTCGGCGGCGGCGATGAAGTCGGTGAAGGTGTTCTTCTTGGTCATGCGCCGGGCGCTCAGGAACCAGTTCCAGCCCTTGTCCGAACCGCCGCGGATATGGGCGATGGCGTAGATCCAGCCGCGGTCCACCAGCGACAGGCGGTTGGTCGAGAAGCTGGCCGCCATCGGGATGCCGTAGCTGCCGTAGCCGTACAACAGCAGCGGCGCCGAACCGTCCACCGGCGTCGACTTCCGCCGCACCAGCGTCACCGGCACCAGCTCGCCGTCGGGCGCCGGGGCGTTCAGCCGCTCGACCACATAGTCCGCCGGATCATGGCCTGACGGCACCTCCTGCACCTTGCGCAGGGTGCGCTCGCGCGTCGCCAGGTCGTAGTCGTAGGTCGAGGTCGGGGTCGAGGGCGAGTTGTAGCCGTAGCGCATCACCGTAGTGTCGAACTCCGACGCCCCGCCCAGCGACAGGGCGTAGGCGGGCTCGTCGACGGCGATCTCATGCTCGGCGCCGGCGCGGTCGCGGATGACGATCCTCGTATTGGCGTCGGCCCGCTCCTGGCGTCCGAGGAAGTCCTTCACCAGCGCCACGCCCTCGATGAAGCGCCCGGGCGAATGGGGCACCAGATCCTTCCAGTTCGCCTTCGCCGGAGCATCGGTCGGCGCCTCGACGATCTTGAAGTCGATGGCGTCGTCGGCGTTGGTGCGGATCACCCAGCGGTCGCCCCAGTGGTCGGCGTCGTAGCGGCGGGCGGTGACGCGCGGCTCCAGCACCCGCGGCGCGCCGGCCAGGTCGTCCGCCGGCAGGTAGCGAACCTCGGACGTCTCCTGGTTCTCGATGCTGATCAGGACGAAGCGGTCGTCGGCGGTGCGCCCGACGCCGATGAACATCCCTTCGTCCTCCTCTTCATAGACGAGGGTGGACTCGCCGCCGCGCGCCGGGCGGCGGAAGATCTTGTCGGGACGGCCGTTGTCGTTGCGGTTGGTCCAGAAGATCCACCGGCTGTCGGGCGAGAAGGTGAAGTTGCCGTTGGCCGACTGGATCGGGTCGGGCAGCACCTCGCCGGTGGCCAGGTCCTTCACGTAGATCTGGTGCACCTCCGAGCCCTGGGCGTCCTCGGCGTAGGCGAACAGGCTGTGGTCGGGACTGTGCTCGGCGCTCGAAACCTCGGAATAGGCCTTGCCGGCGGCCAGGGCGTTGGCGTCCAGCAGCACGACCTCGCCGGTCTCGCTGTCGCGCGGACGGCGGCAGAACAGGGGATGCTGATCCCCGGTGCGATAGCGGGTGTAGTAGGCCCACGGTCCGTCCGGGGCGGGCACCGAGCTGTCGTCCTCCTTGATGCGCCCCTTCATCTCCTCGAACATCTGCGCCTGCAGCGGCAGGGTCGAGGCCATCATCGCCTCGCGGTAGGCGTTCTCCTCGGTCAGATGCGCCTTGACGTCGGCCTTGATCAGGCTCGGGTCGCGCAGCACCGCCTGCCAATTGTCGTCCTTCATCCACTGGTACTCGTCGACGCGGGTGCGGCCGAGCTGCTCGATGGTGACGGGGATCTTCTTCGCGACAGGGGGGACGGGGCGGCCCTGGGACATCGAGGCTCCGGAAGCTTGTACGGTGGAGGGGAGGGCGGAGGCGGCGAGCGCGGCGGAGGCGGTGGCGAGCAGGTCGCGGCGATTCATGTGGCGGGTCCCCGAGATGACGGCGGACCTTGTGCGCGGCCGGCCCCGTCGCCGAGGTCGTCGAGGTTCGCCCCGCCTGGGACCTGACGCTGGGGCTGATCTCGGCCACGGTGCAGATCGACCAGCCGCTGGCCGACGGCGCCAACCGGCGGGTCGGCGCCGCCTTCCTAGTCGACGCGCCGGGGCCGGACGGCCTGCCGCGCACGGTGATGGTCACCGCCGCCCACGTGCTGGACGGCATGTCGGCGGCCGAGGCGCGGATCGGTTGGCGGACGCGGGCCGTCGACGGCGGCTGGCGCTTCGCTCCGGAGCCGCTGCGCATCCGCAACGAGGACGGCGCGCCGCGCTGGACGCGCCACCCCGAACGCGACGTCGCGGTGATGACGGTGTCGGCGCCTCCGGAATTCGCACGCGCCGCCATTCCGCTGGGCTGGCTGGCGGGGGCCGAGACGCTGGACGCCTGGCAGGTCGGGCCCGGGGACGAGCTGATGACGCTGGGCTACCCGCATGGATACGCCGCCAACAAGGTCGGCTTCCCGATTCTGCGCACCGGCCGCGTCGCTTCATGGCCGCTCACCCCGATCGGAGAGTTCCCGACCTTCCTGCTCGACTTCGCCGTCTTCCCCGGCAACTCGGGCGGTCCGGTGTTCTGGACCCCGGCGGCGCGCAAGCTGCCGGGCACAGTGCAGCCGGAGCATCCCTTCGTGGCCGGCGTCCTCGTCCAGTCGATGCAGGTCGGCGGCCGCGATGTAGGCATCGGCATCGTCGCCCACGCGGACTACATCCGCGAGGCCATCGCCCTGATGGACGCGGCGGCCGGGCCCTAGCCCGCCAGCACCTCAACGCTCATCCGCTCCAGCAGGGCTCCGCCCTGGCCGACCGCGGCCAGGCGGCTGGAGACGTGGCCCAGCACATTGGCGGCGTAGACCTCGTAGAGCGTGATCTTGCCCTCCAGCCAGGTCGGATCCCCCTGGCCGGCGTCGAGTTCGGCTCGCGCCCACAGGGCTCCCCGGGCCAGCATCCAGCCGCCCGCCACGTCGCCCACCAGCTTCAGATAGGCGTCGGCGGCCGCCAGCACGTCCGCCGCGCGAGCCGGGTCGGCCTTGGCGTCCAGCAGCCACAGGGTGGCGTCCTCGACCGCCTCGATCGCGTTGGCGAAACGCTCGACCGGCTTGCCGGCGTAGAGGCGCGGCAGCTCGGTCAGAGTGACCTTCATGTCGGCGATCAGCGCGCGGGCCGCGTCGCCGCCATCCTGGGACAGCTTGCGGCCCACCAGATCCAGCGCCTGGATGCCGTTGGTGCCTTCGTAGATCGGGGCGATGCGGGCGTCCCGATAGTATTGCGCCGCGCCGGTCTCCTCGATGAAGCCCATGCCGCCGTGCACCTGCACGCCCATGGACGCCACCTCGACCCCGATGTCGGTCGACCATGCCTTGGCGATGGGGGTGAAGAGGTCCTCGCGGCCCTTCCAGAAGCGCCGCTCGGTCTCGTCGACCGCGTGACGGGCCAGGTCTGCGGCGACGCCGGTGGACAGGCAGATCGCACGCGCCGCGGCGATCTTCGCCTTCATCACGGACAGCATGCGGCGCACGTCCGGGTGATCGACGATGGGCGCGGCGGCTCCGGTCCAGACCGAGCGTCCCTGCACCCGCTCGCGCGCATAGGCCAGGGCGTGCTGCCAGGCGCGCTCGGCGATCGCCACCCCCTCGACGCCCACCGCCAGGCGCGCGGCGTTCATCATGACGAACATGTGCGACAGGCCCTCGTTCGGCCGCCCCACCAGTTCGGCGGTCGCGCCCTCGTAGGCCATCACGCAGGTGGGCGAGCCGTGGATGCCCAGCTTGTGCTCGACGCTGACCGGGCGGAAGGCGTTGCGCGCGCCGAGGCTCCCGTCCGGGTTCACCAGATATTTCGAGGTCAGGAACAGGCTGATGCCCTTCGGTCCGGGCGGAGCGTCGGGCAGCCGGGCCAGCACCATGTGGACGATGTTGTCCGTCGCGTCGTGGTCGCCCCAGGTGATGAAGATCTTCTGGCCGGTCAGGCTGTAGGTTCCGTCGCCGTTCGGCGCCGCCGTCGCCGTCAGCGCGCCGAGGTCGGACCCCGCCTGCGGCTCGGTCAGCACCATCGCCCCGGTCCATTCCCCGGACACAAGCCTGGTGAGGTAGGTCGCCTTCTGGGCCTCGGTCCCGAACGCCTCCAGCGCCTCGATCGCGGCCAGGGACAGCATCGGGCACAGGCCGAAGGCCATGTTGGCGGCGTGCACCGTCTCGTAGGCGGCCAGCTCCAGCGCCTTCGGCAGCTGCTGTCCGCCGGCGTGGGCCGGCGCCGAAAGGCCGGTCCAGCCGCCGGCCGCGAACTGGCGATAGGCGTCGGCGAATCCGGGAGCGGTCGTGACGTTTCCGTCCACGCAGGTAGAACCGTGCCGGTCGCCGACGCGGTTCAGCGGCGCCAGCACCTCCTCGGAGAACTGCCCCGCGGCCTCCAGCACCGCTCCCATCACCTCGGGGTCGTAGTCGGGAAAGGCGCCGGTCGCCGCCACCCGGTCGATTCCGGCCATGGCCTGAAGCGTGAAGGCGAGATCGCGGACGGGCGCGCGGTAGGTCATCGGGTTCGGCTCGGCTGTCTTGGACGCCCTTCCATGCCGCCTTGCCGCCGGGTCACGCAAGCGGCGGCTTGGCGCAGGGAGCGGACTGGGGCAGGCTGCCGCATCCTTGGAGGAGGGACCCCATGGCCGAACCACGCAATCGCTACTCCACCGTCTCGCTCGTCCTGCACTGGCTGATCGCCGGGCTGGTCGTGACCCAGCTGGGCCTGGTCTGGGCCCATGAGGCGACCGAGGGGTCGACGTCGCGCGAGTTCATGAACCTGCACAAGTCGGTGGGCCTGAGCATCCTGGTCCTGACGCTTGCGCGTCTCGGCTGGCGGATCGCCAACCCCGCCATTCCGCTGCCCGCCGGGACGCCGCGCTGGCAGAAGGTGGCGGCGCGCGGCACCCATGTGCTGTTCTACGTCTTCCTCATCGCCATGCCGCTGGTCGGCTGGGCCGCCTCCTCGGCGGCGGGCCGCGACATCGTCTGGTTCGGCCTGTTCGAATGGCCCCTGCTGCCGATCGGCGGCGGGCGCGAGACCGCCGGGTCGCTGATGGAGGCGCACGAGATCGCCGGCAAGCTGCTCATCGCGCTTGTGGTCCTGCACGTGCTCGGTGCGCTGAAGCACCACTTCGTCGATCGCGACAACGTCCTGCACCGGATGATCCCGCTGATCCCGCGCCGGCCCTGACGGCGGGGCTTGCCTGCCGGCGGGCGGGAGCGCATCACGCCCGCCTCAGCAGCGGAGCGGTCCCATGTCCGGCGGCGACATCCAGCGCGGGGCGACCAACGCCCAGGCGGTTGAAGCGCTGACGCGCGGCGAACTGGTCATCCTCCCGACCGAGACCGTCTACGGCCTCGCCGCCGACGCCTCCAACGCGCAAGCGGTCGCGGCCATCTTCGAAGCCAAGGGGCGGCCCCGCTTCAACCCGCTGATCGCCCACGTCGCCGACGCCGCCCAGGCCGAGGCGGTCGCGGTCTTCGATTCCCGCGCCCGCGCCCTGGCCGAGGCCTTCTGGCCGGGACCGCTGACCATCGTTGCACCGGTTCGCGACCGGGCGGCCGTCTGCGACCTCGCCCGCGCCGGTCTGGACAGCGTCGCCGTGCGCGTCCCCGGCCACGCCCGCGCCCGGGCCGTCATCGCCGCCTTCGGAAAGCCCGTCGTCGCGCCCTCGGCCAACCGCTCCGGCCGCCCGAGCCCGACCACGTTCGACGACGCCGTCGAGGAGACCGGCCATGCGGCCGCCGACGCCGTCGATGGAGGCCCCTGCGCCGTGGGGGTGGAGTCGACCGTCGTCTCGGTGCTGGACGGACGAATCTCCCTGCTGCGCCCCGGCTCGGTCACCCGGGAGGAGATCGAGGCGGCGGTCGGGCCGCTGGACCAGGGCGGCGAGGGAAGCGACGAGGCTCACCGCTCCCCCGGCCGTCTCGCCCTTCACTACGCGCCCGACGCGCCCGTGCGGATCAACGCCGGCGCGGCCCGGGAGGGTGAAATCCTGCTCGGCTTCGGCCCGGGCGTGGGCGATCCCCGCTGGAGCCTCAGCCCCACCGGCGACCTGCGCGAAGCCGCCGCCAACCTGTTCCGTCGCCTGCGCGAGGCGGACCGCGAGAGCCCCGCCGGCATCGCCGTGTCCCCGATCCCGGCCCACGGCCTCGGCGAGGCCATCAACGACCGGCTGAAGCGGGCCGCCGGGTTCGTGGGGTAGGCGCGCTTACTGCGCCGTCCAGCCGCCGTCGATCGAGAAGCTGGCCCCGTTGGCCGAGGCGCCGAGGTCTGAGACCAGGTAAAGCATCATCCCGACCAGCTCGTCCGTGGTCACGAACCGTTTGGTCGGCTGGGAGCCGAGAATCACGTCCTTCAGCACCTGCTCCTTCGACATTCCCCGCGTCCGCGCCTGGTCGGCGATCTGCTTCTCGACGATCGGCGTCTCGACGAAGCCGGGGCAGATGGCGTTGCAGGTGATGTTGTCCTGCGCGACCTCGAGGGCGACGGTCTTGGTGAAGCCGATCACGCCATGCTTGGCCGCGACGTAGGCCGACTTGAACGGGCTGGCGACCAGGCCGTGGGCCGAGGCCACGTTGATGATCCGTCCGCGACCCTGGGCTTTCATGATCGGGATCGCCGCCCGCGTCGCATAGAAGGTCGAGGACAGGTTGATGGCGATGATCTGCTCCCACTTGTCGGCCGGGAACTTCTCCACCGCCTCGACGTGCTGCACGCCGGCGTTGTTGATCAGGATGTCGACCCGGCCGAGCTGATGCTTGCCGAAGGCGACCATGTCCGCGACCTCGTCGCCGCGCCGCATGTCGGCGGCGTGGTAGCGCACCCGCACGCCGCAGCTGGCCTCCAGCTCGCCCCGCGTGCGTTCGATCTCGGCCGGATCGCCGAGCCCGTTGAGCACGACGTCGCCGCCGCGGGAGGCGATGGCCCGGGCCATGGCCAGGCCGATGCCCGAGGTCGATCCCGAAATCACCGCCACCTGTCCCTTCAGGTCGCCGATGTCGCGGAAGGGCTCGGGAGCCGTGTCGGAGGCGTCGCCGCGCCGGGGCCACTGGAACATGAAGGTCTCGTCCGTCCGTCTGTCTTGCGCCGCCAGCCTAGCCCTTCGCGCCTGCGAAGGCGACTGGCCTCAGGAATTTCCCGACCTGATGAATATCCAGTCCGTGCCGCTGGAGGAAGCCTCGTCGAAGCGGTAGCCGTCGCGGTCGAAGGCCTTCAGGTCCGCCGCTGTCTCGATGCGCTGGTCGGCGGCGAACCGCGCCATGGCGCCGCGGGCCCGCTTGGCGAAGAAGGAGATCACCCGGCTCTCGCCGTCCCGGGCCTCCCGGAAGTGGCAGGTGACCACCGGCAGCTTCAGCGCCCGGGCGTCGACGGCCCCGAAATACTCCTGGCTGGCCAGGTTCACCAACGTCGGATCGGCGTGCCCCCCGGCGTCTTCGTTGAGCTGCTTCGAGATCCGGTCGCCCCAGAAGTCGTAAAGATTGGAGCCCCGCCGGGTCTTCAGCCGCGTGCCCATCTCGAGGCGGTAGGGCTGGATGCGATCCAGCGGCCGCAGCAGGCCGTACAGGCCAGAGAGGATGCGGACATGGTCCTGCGTCCAGTCGAGGGCCGCGTCGTCCATCGAGCGGGCGTCCAGCCCCTGGTAGACGTCGCCCGCGAAGGCGAAGGCGGCCTGCACGCCCCGGTCCAGCGCGGCCGCGTCCAGGGCGCGGAACCTCTCCTGGTTCAGCCGGGCGAGTTCATCCGAGAGCGACATCAGCCGGCGCAGCTCCGCCTGCGTCTGCCGCCGCGCGGTCCGCACCAGCGACCCGGTTTCCTCGACGAAGCGCCGCTCGCTCGCGGGCGTCTCAGGGCCGGCTTCCGTGAAGTCCAGCCGCTTGGCCGGTGAGAGGACGATCAGCATGGCGCCCTGTTAGGCCGCTTCGCCGGGGAATTGAACTGCTCCGCTCAGCCGCGGGCGGCGTACAGGCCGGCCAGCACCGCCGGCAGGCGCTCGGGCAGGTCCTCGGCGATCAGGCCGGGCCCGAAGGCGCGCGCCGCCTCGGCGTGTATCCACACCGCCGCCCGGGCCGCCTCGAAACTGTCCATGCGCTGCGCCGCCAGCCCGCCGATCATCCCGGCCAGCACGTCGCCGCTTCCGGCGGTCGCCAGCCACGGTGTGCCGTTGTCGTTGACCGCCAGCCGCCCGTCCGGCGCGGCGATCACGGTTTCGGGCCCCTTCAGCACCACCACCGCGCCCGCCCGGGCCGCCGCCTCGCGCGCGGCGGTTTCCCGCCCCGCTTCCAGCAGATCCGGGAACAGCCGCCGGAACTCGCCCTCGTGCGGGGTCAGCACGTCGTCGCGGTCGAGCAGTTCGAACAGGTCGGCGGGCCGGCCCTCGAAAGCGGTCAGCCCGTCGGCGTCGATGACCAGCACGGCCCCGGTCTCGGCGAGGGTGCGGAGGTTGCCCTGGGTCGCCTCGTTCACCCCGGCGGCGGGTCCGATCACCACGGCGTCGAGGGCCTCGGCGGCCTCGAACAGGGCCTCGATCGAGCCGAACGGCGTCAGCATGATCGCCTCGACGGCGGGGGCGATGACCGCGGCCGCGTCCGGCGGGCACAGGATGCGCACCAGGCCGGCGCCGATTCTGAGCCCGCCCCGCGCCGCCAGCCGCGCCGCCCCGGTCTGCGTGGCGCGGCCGGACACCACCCCCAGCCGGCCCCGCGCGTGCTTGTGGACGTCCACAGCCGGCCAGGGAAGGGCGACGCGCCAGTCAGGCAGGGCAGCGATCATCGACCTCTCCTCCGTTCACGGATGACGACTCCGGTCGAAAAGGGACTTGCCTTATTGTGCAATGCAATGTCCATTTCCCGCCCGAGCGCGCGGCACGTTAGCCCGCCGGGATCGCCGATGAAAAAGATTGAAGCCGTCATCAAGCCCTTCAAGCTCGATGAAGTGAAGGAGGCGCTGCAAGAGGTCGGCGTGCAGGGCATGACCGTGCTCGAGGCGCGCGGCTATGGCCGGCAAAAGGGGCATTCGGAGCTCTACCGGGGCGCCGAGTACGTCATCGACTTCCTGCCCAAGATCAAGATCGAGGTGGTGGTTCCCGACGATCTGGTGTCGTCGGTGGTCGAGGCCATCCAGACCGCCGCCCGCACCGGCAAGATCGGCGACGGCAAGATCTTCGTGTCCGACGTCCTCGACGTCATCCGCATCCGCACCGGCGAGACGGGGGCCCAGGCCGTCTGATCCGCCACAGACCACCGGCCGCCCCTCGGGGCGGCCGTTTCACTTCCTCCCCAAGAAACGGACTTCCGAGAATGAGCGACGCCGGCAAGATACTGAAGGACATCAAGGAGAAGGACGTCCGGTACGTCGATCTCCGCTTTACCGACACCAAGGGGCGGATGCAGCACGTCACCTTCGACGTCGACCTCGTTGACGAGGAGTTCCTCGAGGAAGGCACCATGTTCGACGGCTCGTCGATCGCCGGCTGGAAGGCGATCAACGAGTCCGACATGCTGCTCAAGCCGGACCTGAAGACTGCCTGGATCGATCCGTTCTACCAGCAGACCACCATGTTCCTGTTCTGCGACGTGCTGAACCCGGACACGGGCGAGCCCTACAACCGCGACAGCCGCTCGATGGCCAAGAAGGCGCTGGCCTACGTCCAGTCGTCGGGCGTCGGCGACCAGGTCTTCTTCGGTCCCGAGGCCGAGTTCTTCGTCTTCGACGACGTGCGCTGGTCGACCCAGGCCCACGACACCGGCTACGCCTTCGACTCCATCGAGCTGCCCGCCAACACCGGCGCCGAATACTCGGAAGGCAACATGGGCCACCGCCCCGGGCCGAAGGGCGGCTATTTCCCGGTCAATCCGGTCGACTCCGGTCAGGACCTGCGCGGCGAGATGCTGTCGGTGATGAAGGACCTCGGCCTCGACCCCGAGAAGCACCACCACGAGGTCGCCCCGGCGCAGCACGAGCTGGGCCTGAAGTTCAGCGACCTGCTGACCATGGCCGACCGGCTGCAGCTGTACAAATACGTGATCCACAACGTCGCGGCCGCCTACGGCAAGTCGGCCACCTTCATGGCCAAGCCGATGTTCGCCGACAACGGCTCGGGCATGCACGTGCACCAGTCGATCTGGCGCGACGGCAAGCCGTTGTTCGCCGGCGACAAGTACGCCGGCCTGTCCGACATGTGCCTGTGGTACATCGGCGGCATCATCAAGCACGCCAAGGCCATCAACGCCTTCGCCAACTCGACCACCAACTCCTACAAGCGACTGGTGCCCGGTTACGAAGCGCCGGTGAAGCTGGCCTATTCGGCCCGCAACCGCTCGGCCTCGATCCGCATTCCGTGGGTCAACTCGCCCAAGGCCAAGCGCATCGAGGCCCGCTTCCCGGACCCGATGGGCAACCCCTACCTGACCTTCGTCGCCCTGCTGATGGCCGGCCTCGACGGCATCGAGAACCGCATCGACCCGGGCGCGGCCGCCGACAAGAACCTCTACGACCTGCCGCCGGAAGAGCGGAAGAACATCCCCGAGGTCTGCGGTTCGCTGCGCGAGGCGCTGGAGAATCTCGACAAGGACCGCGCCTTCCTGAAGAAGGGCGGGGTCATGGATGACGACTTCATCGACAGCTACATCGAGCTGAAGATGGAGGAGGTGATGCGGCTGCAGCTGCACCCGCACCCGGTCGAGTTCGACATGTACTACAGCTGCTGATCGACAGGGGGACTGACGATCACGCGGGGGGCGCCGGGCGGGACACCGTCCGGCGCCCCTGCGCGTTGAGGACCCCTGTCAACCGCCGGCCACGACGACGTCATCGGGCGGCGTCGTCTCCACCAGGCCGAGCGTGATCAGGCAGCGCACGCCCTCCGGCGCGAACTCCACGCGCGCCTCGCCGCGCTCGTCCGAAAAGGCGCTCCGCAGCAGGCGGCTTCCGAACCCCTTCCGGACGGGCGGCTGGACCGGCGGGCCGCCGACCTCGCGCCAGAGCAGGGTCAGCGACCGGCGGCCGCAGGCGTCGAGCGCGAGATTCCAGCCAAGGTGCACCTGCCCCCGGGTCAGGCCCAGGGCGCCGTACTTGACGGCGTTGGTCGCAAGTTCGTGCAGGACCAGCGACAGGGTCACCGCCTGCGACGGATGCAGGCGGACCAGCGGGCCGTCGAGGTGGAAGCGCGTGGGCTCGCCCTCGTAGGGCGCGATGACGTCCTCGACCAGCGCCGCGAGGTCGGCTCCCGCCCAGTTCTCCTGCACCAGCACGTTGTGCGCCCGGGAGAGCGCCAGCAGCCGCCCGGTCAGATCCGTACGCACCTCGGCGGCGACGCCGGCCCCGCGCAGCGTCTGCTCGATCACGGACTGCACCGTCGCGAGGGTGTTCTTCACCCGGTGGTTCAGTTCGTTCAGCAGGAGGATTCGTTGCTCCTCCGCCAGCTTCAGGGCGGTCTCGTCGCGGAAGATCTTGATCACGGCCGTCGCGTCGTGGCGGAAGGGCAGGGACATCCCGTTGGCCCAGAACCGTCTGCCGCTCCGGCTGCAGTGCCACCGCGAATCCTCGGCCCGGCCGGTCTCGAGCGCCCTGGCGATCTCCTCCTCGGGCACCCCCGCGGCCCGGTCGGCGGCCGTGTAGAGCACGCGTACGTGCTGTCCGACGGCGTCGCCTTCGGCGTAGCCGGTGATGCTGCGGGAGTCGGCCAGCCACTGAACGATCCGCCCGTCCGAGGACAGGCCGATGACCGCGTAGCCACGCAAGTGCTCGAGGAGCTCAGCAGCGAAGGCGGGACAGACCCGTGTCATGCGAGGTTAACGCGGGAGGTGCGGCAAAGGCGCCTGTGTTCGCGGCCGGACTCAGGCCGGCGTCGCGTCCGCCTTCGTGCGGCGCAGCTCGATCAGCCGCACGCACCAGATGCTGACCTCGTAGAGCAGCACCAGCGGCACGGCGAGCATGAGCTGGCTGATGGGGTCCGGCGGGGTGACGACAGCGGCCACCACGACGACGGCGACGATGGCGTAACGTCGCCCCTCGGCCATGGTCTTCGACCCGATGATCCCGGCGAGGCCCAGCAGGGTCATGATCACGGGAAGTTGGAAGCAGAGGCCGAAGGCGAGGATCAGCGCCGTCACAAGGTTCATGTATTCGGAGACCTTCGGCAGCAGGGCGGCGGTGACGCCGGCCTGGTCGATCCCCTGGCTCAGCGAGAACCACATGACGAAGGGCAGCATGACGAAGTAGACCAGCGCCGCACCCAGCAGGAAGAGCAGGGGGGCGGCGACGAGGAAGGGCAGGAAGGCGCCCCGCTCGTTGCGGTAGAGGCCCGGCGCGACGAAGCGGTACAGCTGCCAGGCGAGGACCGGGAAGGCGACGATCACCGCACCGAAGCCCGCCAGCTTCATCTTGGTGAACAGGATCTCCAGCGGCGCCGTGTAGATCAGGTTGACGGTCTGCCCGTCGATGAGGGGCAGGGGCTTAAGGCCGGCGGTGCCGAGGATCAGGTCCAGCGGCGACACCGCGGCGTGCGCCCCGCCGCCGGCCGCCGCGTGGAACGCCGCCGCCGCCGCGAACGGCTTCACCAGAAAGATGTAGATCGGCTCCGAGAAGCTGAAGCACAGGATGAAGCCGAGGATGAAGGCGACCACACAGATCAGCAGCCGCGTGCGCAGCTCGATCAGATGCGCCATCAGCGGCGCGCGCGACGCCTCGATCTCGGCCTCGTCCCGTTCGTCGCGGCTCATAGGTCGACCTTCTTCGGCGGGAAGGCCTCGGTCTTGCCGTCCCGCCGCTTGATCGTCGGAGCTGCGGCGTCCTTGGCTGCGCCTGCGGCGGCCGGCTTGCGGCGCGTCTTCTTCGTCGGCTCAGCCGCGGCCGGGGCGGCCGTCTTGCGCTTGCGAGCCGGTTCCGGCGTCGCGGCCGGCGGTTCGACCGGCGTCTCGAGCGGCTCCATCACCGGCGCGCTGTCGGGCCACTCTTCCGGGCCCGCCAGGGCTGGCGACGGCGTCGGCGCGTCGAGCGGCCGGTTCAGATCGTCGCGAATGCCCCGGAACGTGGCTTCCGCCTCGGGACCCAGCGGCATCGCGCCGGTCGAGCCGCGGCGCAGCGCCTCGACCTCCTTGCGCAGCTCGTCCAGCTCCGACTGCCGCGCCATCTCGTCGAAGCTGGAGCGGAACTCGTTGGCCATGCGGCGCGCCCTGGCCACCCACTGGCCCAGCTTGCGCAGCATCAGTGGAAGCCGCTCGGGGCCCACAACCAGCAGGGCCACGAGGGCGATGATCAGATATTCGAACCCCCCGATGCCGGGGCCGAGGCCGCCCATACTTCAGGGTCTCCGGCGCGAGCGCGCGATCAGGACTTCAGGTCTTCTTTTTCGGCGTCGGTGCGCGGCAGGGCGCCGGCGCGCTCGTCGGCGGGCTTGTTCTCGTCGGTGTCCTTCAGCCCGTCCCGGAACGCCCGCACGCCCTTGGCGGCGTCGCCCATGATGGCCGACAGCTTGCCGCGGCCGCCGAACAGAAGCAGCACCACAATGGCGACGATGACCCAGTGCCAGATGCTGAAAGAACCCACGGCGAAGTCTCCTCGTTCGGATCGATGCGCGACCCGGAAATCAGCTTGCCGCCGCATATAGGCCGTTCGGTGGCGCGACGCCAAGCGAACCTGTAGGCACGCGCCCATGAGTCACGTGATCATCCACACCGACGGCGCCTGTCGCGGCAACCCCGGCCCCGGCGGCTGGGGGGCCGTGCTCCAGACCGGCGGCGGTCACGAGAAGGAGCTGTGGGGCGGCGAGCCGCTGACCACCAACAACCGCATGGAGCTGATGGCGGCGATCCGGGCGCTGGAGGCCCTGAACCGGCCGTGCCGGGTCGACCTGCACACCGACAGCAAGTACGTCATGCAGGGCATCACCGAATGGATCCGCGGCTGGAAGGCGCGCGGCTGGAAGACGGCGGACAGGAAGCCCGTGAAGAACGAGGACCTGTGGAAACGCCTCGACGAGGCCCGCCTGCGCCACGAGGTCAAATGGCACTGGGTCAAGGGCCACGCCGGCCACGAACTCAACGAGCGCGCCGACCGGCTGGCCAACCGCGGCATCGACGAACTGCCGCGCTGACGTTGCCGCCGTGGCCCGCCCGGGAGTATCCACGGGCGTCATGGCCAGCCTGACCCGGAACCTCTGCACCGCCGTGCTCGCCGGACTCGCGGTCTGCCTGGCCGCGTGCGGGACCCTCAGCCGGCCGCCGGACGGCGTGCTGCGACTGGCCGACGTCGAGGTCGTTCCCGCCGCCGATCCCCGCATCCGGGCGTCCGACGCGGGCCGCCTCGAGCGCCTCGCCGGAGAGCTGGCCAGCCATCTTCAGGACGGCGAGCCGGCGGCCGTCCTCGCCCTGTCCGGTGGCGGCGCGAACGGCGCCTGGGGCGCGGGAGTCCTCTCCGGCTGGAGCGACAGGGGCGACCGCCCGGCCTTCGCCGTGGTCACCGGCGTCAGCACGGGGGCCCTGACCGCGCCCTTCGCCTTCCTCGGGCCCGCGTGGGACGACCGGCTCGAGTCCGCCTATACGGACGGCGGAACCCAGGGCCTGGTCAGCTGGCGCAGCTTCGCCGCCTTCTTCGCCCCCAGCCTGTTCAGCCCGGCCGACCTGCGGGAGGTCGTCGAGCGCCACGTGACGCCGGAGCTGCTGGCCGCAGTCGCCGCCGAGCACGCCCGGGGGCGGCGTCTGCTCGTGGCCACGACCGATCTGGACGCGCAGGAGACCGTGATCTGGGACATGGGCGTGGTGGCGACCCAGGGCGGGCCGCAAGGGCTGGTCCTGTTTCGCGACATCCTCGTCGCCTCGGCCAGCGTTCCCGGGGTCTTTCCCCCGGTCCTCATCGCCGGCCTCGACGAGCAGGGGCGGGTGGTCCAGACCATGCACGTGGACGGCGGCGTCAACGCGCCCTTCCTCGGCGTGCCGGAAGGCCTGCTGGACTGGACGCCGGAATCGCAAGTGCGCGGGACGTTCTACGTCCTCGTCAACGGCCAGCTGAACCGCACGCCGCGCGTGACCGGCGGGCGTCTGCGCGACATCCTCGAGCGCAGCTTCGACAGCGCGGGCAAGGCCATGCTCCGCGCCCAGCTGCTGACCACCGCCGAGTTCGCGCACCGGACCGGCATGCCGCTCTACGTGGCGGCCACGCCCCCCGAGCTGGAGACGTCCAGCCTCGATTTCGACCGCGACTCCATGCGGGCCCTGTTCGACGCCGGCCGCCGCGCCGCCCGCGACGGCGAGGTCTGGCGGCGTTTCACCCCGGAGGCGCTGACCGGCGAGGAGGAGGGGGAGGCCGCGCCGCGCTCAGGCGGCGCGCACCTTCAGCCGCGCTCCGTCCACGGCGGCGACGATGACGCTCTCGCCGACGGGCGGCCCGACGCCGTCGATCTCGGCGGCCCATTCGGCGCCTGACACGAAGACGCGGCCGCGGCCGTCGACGAAGGTCTCGGTCACCCGCGCCCGCTGGCCGACCAGGCGGCCGTCGCGGGCGTTGATGTCGGGCGCGTCGCCCGGGTTGACCCGCTGAATCAGCCGCCGCGACATCAGGGTGGCGATCACCGTCAGCACCGCGAACAGCGCCGCCTCCCCCCAGAAGCCGCCGAGCGGCAGGTTCAGGGCGGTGACCACCGCGACGATGCCCGCCGCCACCGCCGGCCACAGCAGCCATTCGGTGGAGAAGGCGGCCTCGACGGCCAGAAGGATCACGCCGAGCGCCAGCCAGATCCAGAACGGCTGGGACGCGTGCAGGTCTATCAGGGCGTCCATGGCCTACTCCGTGCCGGGAACCGAACCGCGCGGGCGCGGCGGACGGGGCGGGGCGGGCGGCCGCGGCGCGGACGAGGGAGCCGTCGGCCGGGCCGATCCCTGCTGGTCGCGAGCGAGGCCCACCAGCTCGCCGATGCCGGCGATCGAGCCGACCAGGGCCCCCATCTCGGACGGCACGATGACCGTCTTCTGCTGCGGGCTGCGGGCCAGTTCGGCGAAGGCCTCGACGTATTTCTGGGCCACGAAGTAGTTGATGGCGTTGACGTCGCCGCGGGCGATGGCCTCGGACACCATGGCGGTGGCGCGGGCCTCGGCCTCGGCCTCGCGCTCGCGCGCCTCGGCGTCGCGGAAGGCGGCCTCACGCCGGCCCTCGGCCTCGAGGATGGCGGCCTGCTTGGCGCCCTCGGCGCGGGCGATCGCGGCCTGCTTCTCGCCGTCGGCCTCGGTGATCACCGCCCGCCGCTCGCGCTCGGCCTTCATCTGCCGCGCCATGGCGTTGGTGATGTCGGTCGGCGGGGTCAGGTCCTTGATCTCGATGCGATTGGCCTTGACGCCCCACGGCTCGGTCGCCGCGTCGATGACGTGCAGCAGCCGGGTGTTGATGGCGTCGCGCTGACTCAGCACCTCGTCCAGCTCCATCGAACCCACCACGGTGCGCAGGTTGGTCATGCACAGCTGGGCGATGGCGTAGGGCAGGTTGTCGACGCGGTAGGCGGCGCGGGCGGCGTCCATCACCTGGATGAAGACGATGCCGTCCACCTTCACCATGGCGTTGTCCTTGGTGATGACCTCCTGGGTCGGGACGTCCAGCACCTGCTCCATCATGTTCATCCGCCGGCCGATGCGCTCGACGAACGGCGTCAGCAGGCTGATGCCCGGGCTCAGGGTGCGGGTGTACTTGCCGAAGCGCTCGACCGTGTACTCGCGGCCCTGGGGCACGATCTTGACCACGCTGAAGAGCAGCACGAAGGCCAGTACGACCAGCGCCACCACGAATAGAACCGACATGTCCATGTGAGCCTCCCAATCCCGTTCAGGTTATCAGCCCGGGGGGCCGCCGCCACAGAAACCGGACATACGAAACATGACATCCGCGTAATCTTCGCCGGTCAGCGGCCCGCGGCGGCCAGGGCGATGACGCGGCGGGTCTCCTCCCACGCCACCCGCGCCTCCACCTCGGCGAGCGGGAAGAACCGCGCTTCGGCGGCATCGTCTCCGCCGACCGGTTCGCCCGACACCCATTCGGCGACGTAGTCGATCAGCACATAGTGGCGGCCCGCTTCCGGGAAGAGGCCGTCGACCACGTCCAGCAGTCCGGAGATCCGGGCCTCCACCCCGGTCTCCTCGCGCAGCTCGCGCAGGGCCGCATCGACGGCGCGCTCGCCCGGCTCGATCCGGCCTCCCGGCAGGCTCCACTCGCCCTGCCGCGGCGGCCGGCCCCGACGGATCAGCAGTACTTCGTCCCCCCTCAGGCAGACGACGCCGACGCAGGGGACCGGAGCGGGCAGAGGAGTGGACATCGCCGGAAAGTGGCCCGCCTCTTCCCCCGCGTCCATGACTCTGGAACAACCGCCGCATGACCCCGCCCTCCGCCGAAGCCCTCGCCGCCCTCAAGGACGCCCTCGGCGCCGGCGGCTGGACCGAGGACCCCGCCGAAATCGGGCCCTCGTTGACCGAATGGCGCGGCCGCTGGAGCGGCGCGACGCCGCTGATGCTGCTGCCTCGCTCGACCGGGGAGGTCGCCCGCGCCCTCCGGGTCTGCGCCGGACGCCGCATCCCGGTCGTCACCCAGGGCGGCGGCACCGGCCTGGTCGGCGGCCAGGTTCCGTTCGGCGAGGTCTTGCTCTCGACCCGCCGCCTGCGGGCGATCCGCGACGTGAGCCCGCTCGACGACGCCCTGACCGTCGAGGCGGGGGTCACCCTGCTGGAGGCCCAGCAGGCCGCCGCCGCCGTCGATCGCCGCTTCCCGCTGGGCCTTGCGTCGGACGGCACGGCCACCATCGGCGGTGCGGTGTCCAGCAACGCCGGCGGCACGGGCGTCGTGCGCTACGGCATGATGCGTGACCTCGTGCTCGGGCTGGAGGCCGTGCTGCCGGACGGTGAGGTCTTCCATGGCCTGAAACGCCTGCGCAAGGACAACACCGGCTACGACCTCAAGCAGCTGCTGATCGGCGCCGAGGGCACCCTCGGCGTCGTCACCGCCGCCACCCTGAAGCTCCACCCGGTGCTGCGCTCCCGCGCCACGGCGGTCGTCGGCGTGGACGGCCCGCAGGCCGCCGTCGAGCTGCTGGCCCGCGCCAAGGCCGAGACCGGCGGCGGGGGCGAGGCCTTCGAGCTGATGAAGCGGATCGGGCTCGAACTGGTCCTGAAGCACATTCCCGACACCCGCGAGCCGCTGGACTCGACCCCGCCCTGGTGCGTGCTGGTCGAGCTGGGTGCGGGCCAGCCCGGCGCGGCCGAGGCGGCGCTCGAGGCCCTGCTCGCCGAGGCCTTCGAGCAGGGGCTGATCACCGACGCGGCGATCGCCCAGAACGAGGCCCAGCGCGCCGCCTTCTGGAAGGTGCGCGAGGAGCAGTCCGCCGGCCAGAAGCCCGAGGGGCCCGGCTGGAAGCATGACGTCTCGGTGCCGGTGTCCCGCATCGCCGACTTCCTCGAGGAGGCCACCGCCGCCGTGCTCCGCTTTGCGCCGGGGGCCCGGGTCAGCGCCTTCGGCCATGTCGGCGACGGCAACATCCACTACGACGTCATGCGCCCGCCCGAAGCCGACCCGGCCGCCTTCATGGCCCGCCAGCCCGAGGGCTCCCGGATCGTCCACGACATCGTCGCCCGCTACGACGGCTCGATCTCGGCCGAACACGGCCTCGGCCGCCTCAAGACCGGCGAGGCCCGGCGCTACAAGTCCGCCGTCGAGGTCGCCGCCATGCAGGCGATCCGCGCGGCGCTGGACCCGCACCGGATCATGAACCCGGCCGTTCTGTTCTAGAGCCACCCTCTTGGGTGCATCACAACGAGCACGACAAAGGCACGAAGGACACGACGGGAGCGAGCCTGCACGCGCCCCCCGCGGGCCGTAGACCCGCCTTGCCTACCCACGGATCGCCCTGACGGGCGTCGCCGGCCCGCCGCCCACGTCGTGTCCTTTGTGAATCCTTGGTGCCCGTTGTGATGAACCTTCGCTGGTCAGACGTTCTCCGGCAGGCCCCGCTTGCCCCTCCCGCCTGATCGTCCTACCCCTCCGCCCCACGATTCAACGGAGCCCCTCATGACCCTCGCCCTGCTGTTCCCCGGACAAGGCAGCCAGTCGGTCGGCATGGGAGCGGCGCTGGCCGACGCCTTCGCCAGCGCCCGCGAGGTCTTCGCCGAGGTCGACGAGGCGCTGGGCCAGAAGCTGTCGTCGCTGATGCGCGAGGGGCCTGAGGACCAGCTGACCCTGACCGAGAACGCCCAGCCCGCCCTGATGGCCGTCTCCGTCGCTGCCGCCCGCGTGCTCAAGACCGAGTTCGGCGTCGACGTCGCCCGCGCCGCCTTCGTCGCCGGCCATTCGCTGGGCGAATACTCCGCCCTGTGCGCCGCCGGTTCGATCAGCCTCAGCGACACGGCCCGCCTGCTGAAGCTGCGCGGCCAGGCCATGCAGCGGGCGGTTCCCGTCGGCCGGGGCGCCATGGCCTCGCTGATCGGGCCGAAGACCGACCTCGCCCTCGCCGAGGAAGCCGCCGGGGCCGGCTCCGAGGTCGGCGTCTGCGTCGTCGCCAACGACAACAACGCCGGCAACATCGTCATCTCGGGCGACAAGGCCGCCGTCGACCGCGCCATCGAGAAGGCCAAGGAGCTCGGCGCCCGCGCCATCCCGCTGAACGTCTCGGCGCCCTTCCACTGCCCGCTGATGCAGCCGGCCGCCGACGAGATGGCCGCCGCCCTGGCCTCGGCCGCCATCTCGGCGCCGGTCGTGCCGGTGGTCGCCAACGTCACCGCCCGTCCCGAAAGCGACCCCGAGGTCATCCGCCGCCTGCTGGTCGAACAGGTCACCGGCCGCGTCCGCTGGCGCGAGTCGATGGAATGGATGGCCGCCGAAGGCGGCGTGACCCGCTTCGCCGAGATCGGCTCCGGCAAGGTCCTGACCGGCATGGCCAAACGCATCGCGCCGGACGCGGAAAGCCTGTCGCTGAACACGCCGGAAGAGCTGGAAGCGTTCGCCAAGTCGCTCTGATCACGAGGAAAGAAGAAGATGTTCAATCTCACCGGCAAGACCGCCCTCGTCACCGGCGCCACCGGCGGCATCGGCGGGGCCATCGCCCGGGCGCTGCATGCGCAGGGCGCGACCGTCGTCCTCTCCGGCACCCGCGAGGCGGTGCTGCAGGACCTGGCGAAGGAACTGGGCGAGCGCGCCTTCGCCGCCGCCGCCAACCTTTCGGACGCCGAGTCGGTCGACGGCCTCGTCGCCCGCGCCGAGGAGGCCGCCGGCGCCCCGCTGGACATCCTCGTCGCCAACGCCGGCATCACCAAGGACGGCCTGTTGATGCGGATGAAGGACGAGGACTTCGAGCAGGTCATCAAGGTCAACCTCGAGAGCTACTTCCGCCTGTCCCGCGCCGCCGTGAAGGGGATGATGAAGCGTCGCGCCGGCCGCATCATCGGCGTCACCTCGGTCGTCGGCGTCACCGGCAACCCGGGGCAGACCAACTACGCCGCCTCAAAGGCCGGCATGATCGGCTTCTCCAAGTCGCTGGCCCAGGAGGTCGGCAGCCGCGGCATCACCGTCAACTGCATCGCCCCCGGCTTCATCGCCTCGCCGATGACCGACGTGCTGAACGACCAGCAGCGCGAGGCAATCCTGTCGAGGATCCCGGCCGGCCGCCTCGGCCAGGGCGACGAGATCGCCGCCGCCGCCGTCTACCTGTCCTCCGACGAGGCCGCCTACGTCACCGGCCAGACCCTGCACGTCAACGGCGGCATGGCGATGATCTGAGGCCGGAGTCCTTCTCCCCTCCGGGGGAGAAGGCTATCTGAGCGACGCGCAGAACCGCTGGATGCGGCGGCAGGCCTCCTCCAGCACCTCTTCCGAGGTGGCGTAGCTGACCCGGAAATACGGAGACAGGCCGAAGGCCGAGCCCTGCACCACCGCGACGCCCTCGGCGTCGAGCAGTTCGGCGGCGAACGCGTCGTCGCTGTCGATGACGGCGCCGCCTTCGGTCGTCTTGCCGATCAGCCCCTCGATCGAGGGATAGACGTAGAAGGCGCCCTCCGGCGTGGCGCAGCGCACGCCGGAGGCCTGGTTGAGCATCGACACCACCAGGTCGCGGCGACGCTCGAAATGCTTCGCCCGTTCGGCGATGAAGTCCTGCGGCCCGTTCAGGGCCTCGACCGCCGCCCACTGGCTGATCGAGGACGGATTGCTGGTGGTCTGGCCGGCCACCTTGCGCATCAGGTCGATCAGCGGCTTCGGCCCGCCGGCGTAGCCGATGCGCCACCCGGTCATGGCGTAGGCCTTGGAGACCCCGTTCACCGTCAGCGTGCGGTCGGCGAGGTCCGGCGCGACCTGCGCCAGGGTGACGAAGTCGAAGTCGCCGTAGATCAGGTGCTCGTACATGTCGTCGGTCAGCACCCACACCTGGGGATGCCGGCGCAGCACCTCGGCAAGGGCCTCCAGTTCGGCCCGGGTGTAGGCGGCCCCGGTCGGGTTCGACGGGCTGTTCAGGATCACCCACTTCGTGCGTGCGGTGATCACCGCCTCAAGCGAGCCCGGCTTGAGCTTGAAGCCGTCGGACTCGTGTCCGACCACGGTGACCGGCTCGCCCCCGGCCAGCAGCACCATGTCGGGATAGCTGACCCAGTAGGGCGCCGGCACGATCACCTCGTCACCCGGCGACAGGGTCGCCAGCAGGGCGTTGTAGATCACCGTCTTGCCCCCGGGGGCCACGTGGATCTGGTCGGTCCCGTAGGTCAGCCCGTTCTCGCGCGCGAACTTGGCGGCCACGGCGGCCTTCAGCTCGGGGATGCCGTCGACGTCGGTGTATTTCGTCTCGCCGCGCCGGATGGCGGCGATGGCGGCTTCCTTGACGTTCTCCGGCGTGTCGAAGTCCGGCTCGCCGGCTCCGAGCCCGATCACGTCGCGGCCCTCGCGCTTCAGCTCCCGCGCACGCGCCGTCACCGCCAGGGTGGCCGAAGGCTTGACGCGGGCGAGGGCGGCGGACTGCAGGCTCGACATGGCGACTCCGGAAGGAACGGCGGGCGATCCTTACGCAGTTGCGAAGGGACGGGCAAATGCCAGCCTGCGCCCCGCCGCGAGCGCTCCGGGCAATCCCCTAGTGGAAAGACCCGAATATCGAGGCGGTCAGCAGGTCCCTAGAACCCTGCTCATCCCTGACGCCGCTCCCCCCGGCGTCGGACCAGCAGGAGATCGTTCCCATGACCGCCCCCCTCGTCGACCTGTCCGTCCATCACCAGCCGAAGGGCCTGTCCGACCGGGTCGCGTTCGGTTTCACCAAGCTGCTGCGGTTCTGCGCCGATACCTTCTTCGCCAGACGCTACGGCCATCGGGCCGTGGTGCTGGAGACCGTCGCCGCGGTGCCCGGCATGGTCGGCGCCACCATCAACCACCTCAGCTGCCTGCGCCGCATGTGCGACGACAAGGGCTGGATCAAGACCCTGATGGACGAGGCCGAGAACGAGCGCATGCACCTGATGACCTTCATCGAGATCTCGAAGCCGACGCTTTTCGAGCGCTTCGTCATCGTCTCGGTGCAGTGGGTCTTCTACCTGTTCTTCTTCGCCCTCTACCTGGTGCACAACAAGACCGCGCACCGCGTCGTCGGCTACTTCGAGGAAGAGGCGGTGATCAGCTACACCCACTATCTCGCCGAGATCGACGAGGGCCGCAGCCCGAACGTGCCGGCGCCCGCGATCGCCAAGCGCTACTGGGGTCTGCCTGACGACGCCACCCTGCGCGACGTGGTGCTGGTGGTCCGCGCCGACGAGGCGCACCACCGCGACGTCAACCACGGCTACGCCAACGAACTGGGCGGGCTGCCTGCCGGCGAGGTGGCGCCTTGCCCGCCCCACGAGGCCCTCGAGCCGGCCTGGAAGATGGCGGCCTGACCCGGCGGGCGGCGGACCGGTTCCGCCGTCCCTTGCGGGATGCTAAGCGCGGCGCATGCGTCGGCTGCTTGAGTTCATTCTCAACATGGAGTCCCGCCGCTGGCGCACCGCGCTGGCGGCGGCGCTGTTGCTGGGCGCGACGGTTGGCCTGCTCGTCTTCGGCAAGAGCCACCTGGGCCTCGCCACCGAGGCACGGCTGGAGGCGTGGCTGGCCGGCTACGCCGGCAGTCCGTGGGCCTTCGCCGCCACGGTCGCCCTGTTCGTGCTCGCCGCCTTCATCGGCGCCCCCCAGTTCATCCTGATCGCCGCCTGCGTGGTCGCCTTCGGGCCGAACCTCGGCTTCGCCTACAGCTGGGTCGCCACGGTGGTCTCGGCGGGCGTGACCTACTGGCTGGGCAGGGGGCCGACGGCCCGGCTGGTGGACCGGTTCGACAGCCGCACTCTCGAACGGCTCAAGCGCTTCGTCGGCCGCAACGCCTTCTACGCCAGCTTCATGATCCGCAACGTGCCCTCGGCGCCCTTCATCGTCGTCAACATGGCCTTCGGCGCCGCGCGGGCGAACTACTGGTCCTATCTCGCCGGCTGCGCCCTCGGCGTTCTGCCCAAGACCGCCCTGGTCGCCTTCTTCGGCGGGGCGGTGGTTTCGGCGGTGTCCGGCGACGGCGTCTGGACCTCGCTGATCCTGGCCGCCGTCGCCGTGGTCTGGCTGGGCCTGATGCTGGCCGTGCGCGAGTTCGTGAAGCGGCGCGAACGGGCCGCCGGCGCGCCGGACTAGGGAAAGAACCGCGTCCCGCAGCGTTTCCCCTCCAGTCGTCCACCGGAGGAGTCCGATGCTCAAGCTCTACTATTCCCCCGGCGCCTGCGCCCTGGCCTCCCACATCGCTCTCGAGGAGGCCCATGCCGACTACGAGCTGAAGCGGATCGATCTGTCGAAGGGCGAGCAGAAGACGCCCGAGTATCTGGCGGTCAATCCGGCCGGCGTGACGCCGGCGCTGGTCACCGACGACGGCGTGCTGACCGAGAACCTCGCCATCATGTGGTACGCGGCCGCGACCCACCCTGAGGCGGACCTGCTGCCGCCCGACGACGCCGCGTTCGACCTGGCCCGGATGCACCGCGTGAACGGCTTCCTCGCCTCCAGCCTGCATCCGGCCATCGGCAAGGTCCTGTTCTCGCGCCCGCCGCTGGAAGGCGAGGCGAGGGCGCGGGCGCTCGAGACAGCCCTGGCGAAATACGACATCGTCGAGCATCACCTGCTGAAGGGCCCCTGGGTGCTCGGCGAGCGCTACACCGTCGCCGACGGCTACCTTTCGGTCTTCACCCGCTGGCTGCGACTGGAGGACCTTCTGGACCCGGATCGTTTTCCCAAGCTGAACGCCCACCTGACCCTCGTCCAGTCCCGTCCCTGCGTACAGAAGGCGCTGCATATGGAGGGCCTGCACCCCGCCTGAGCGACCGGCCCGGAAAGCGTTGCTGACGGTATCGTGAACCGCCAAGCTGCGGTTGATGTCGGCCGCCGGGCGCAGGGACTTGTAATCGCCACGTGACACGGGCAAACGGGCCGACGGTCGGTCAGGCGAAGACGATCAGGAGGCTGCGCTCATGGGGATGCGCGCAGCCGGGGCCTCGCCGGGACGATCAGGTCAGACCCACGCCCTTCCAGGCCCGAACGAACGGTATCCCAGGCCCATGTTCTCCCACGTCTTCGGCGCGATCTCGAACGACATCGCCATCGACCTCGGCACCGCCAACACCCTCATCTACATGAAGGGCAAGGGCATCGTGCTGAACGAACCGTCGGTGGTCGCGCTCCGAAACGTCGGCGGCCGCAAGATCGTCCACGCTGTGGGCATCGAGGCCAAGCAGATGCTGGGCCGCACCCCCGGCCACATGGAGGCCATCCGCCCCATGCGCGACGGGGTCATCGCCGACTTCGAGGTCGCCGAGGAGATGATCAAGCACTTCATCCGCAAGGTTCACAACCGCAAGGGCTTCGTGAACCCCAAGGTGATCGTGTGCGTGCCCTCCGGCGCCACCGCCGTCGAGCGCCGCGCCATCAACGACTCCTGCCTGAACGCCTCGGCCCGCCGGGTCGGCCTGATCGACGAGCCCATGGCCGCGGCCATCGGCGCCGGCCTGCCGATCCACGAGCCGACCGGCTCCATGGTCGTCGACATCGGCGGCGGCACCACCGAGGTGGCCGTCCTGTCGCTGTCGGGCATCGTCTATTCGCGTTCGGTGCGCGTCGGCGGCGACAAGATGGACGAGGCGATCATCTCCTACATGCGCCGCAACCATAACCTGCTGATCGGCGAGACCACCGCCGAGCGCATCAAGAAGGACATCGGCACCGCCCGCATCCCGGCCGACGGCGAAGGCCTGTCGATCGACGTCAAGGGCCGCGACCTGATGCAGGGCGTCCCGCGCGAGGTCCGCATCTCGGAGCGCCAGGCGGCCGAGGCCCTGGCCGAGCCGGTCTCGCAGATCGTCGAGGCGGTGAAGGTGGCGCTTGAGGCCACTCCGCCGGAACTGGCCGCCGACATCGCCGACAAGGGCATCATGCTGACCGGCGGCGGCGCCCTTCTGCGCGGCTTGGACGCCGAGATCCGCGACCACACCGGCCTGCCGGTTTCGGTCGCCGACGATCCGCTGTCGTGCGTGGCCATCGGCTGCGGGCGCGTGCTTGAGCACCCGCGCTGGATGAAGGGCGTCCTCGACTCCGCCCTCTGACGCCCCCAAGGCCGCCTCAAATCACTGTCATATCGGGGCGAGCGCCGGTTCCCATCTGGCCCGGATTTTGCGATAGGCTCGACGTATCGG
>MGLK01000012.1:95154-215053 GCA_001794825.1 Caulobacterales bacterium RIFCSPHIGHO2_01_FULL_70_19
GTTTCGCGACGGACCGTTCGAAAACCTCAAGGTGCCGCTGGCCTGGACGGCGGCGGTCGCGGTCGTCGTTTGCGGCGTCGGCGCCGTCCTGCTGCTGATCAGCGACACGCGCGGCGACGCCTCGCCCTACCAGCCCGCCCGCGCGGGCGTTGAAACCGTCGCCGGACCGGTCGGCGGCGTGTTCGCCGCGCCCGTGCGCTGGTTCGGCCACCTCGCCGACGGGATCGGGGGCTACTTCTTCGCCGTCTCCGAGAACCGCCGGCTCAGGCGCGAGCTGGCCGAGCTCGAGCCGTGGCGCGACCAGGCGATCGCCCTGAAGAACATCAACGCACGCTACGAGGCCATGCTGGGCATCCGGCCCGAGCCGCCGGTGCCGATGCGCACCGCCCGCTCGGTGTCCGATTCCCGAGGCCCCTTCTCGAACGCGCGCCTGCTCGACATCGGCGCGGCGGCCGGGATCAAGGTCGGCAATCCGGTCATCAATGAGCACGGCCTGGTGGGGCGGATCGTCGGAACCTCGCCCAACGTCAGCCGGATGCTTCTGCTCACCGACGTCGCCAGCCGAACCCCGGTCCTGGTCGATCGCACCGACGCCCGCGCGATCCTGACCGGCGACGGCTCGGGCAATCCGCGTCTGGAATTCGTGCGCGGCGTGGACTCGGTCCAGGCCGGCGACCGCATCCTGACCTCCGGCGACGGCGGGGCCTTCCCGCGCGGACTGCCCATCGGCGTGGCCGCCCGCGGCGTCGACGGCAGCTGGCGGGTGAAGCTGTTCAGCGATCGCGGGGCGATCGACTACGTCCGCATCCTGATGTTCGAGGACTTCGGCCAGCTGGTCGATCCGGAGGCCCTGAACGCCCGCCCGCTCGCCGCGCTCGAGACCCTGTCGGAGGCGACGCCCGAACAGGCTGCGGCGGCCGAGGACGCCGCCGCCCGGCGCGCCGCCGCGGCCCAGGCCGCCCTCGAACGCGCCGCTGCGGTTCCGCCGCCGGCGACGGCTGCCGAGCCGCCCGCGACAGGGGGGACCGAATGAGACGCCCCGTCCCGGTCCGCGTGGTGGGCCCGGTGCAGTGGATCTTCATTCCGGCCCTGATCACGGTCGCGGCCACCATCCTTCTCGCCACCCCCGTCGAACTCTTCGGCCTGCACCTCCCGGAGCCGGTGATCCCCATGGTGCTGGCCTTCGCCTGGCCGCTGATCCGGCCGTCGATCGTCGCCCCGGTCGTGCTGACCGCGCTCGGCCTGTTCCTCGACGTCTTCTGGTATGGCCCGCTCGGCCTCTGGCCGCTCGCGTTGCTGGGCGTCTACGCCGTGGTGCTGGGTTCGCGCAGCTTCCTGATCGGTCAAGAGACCGCGGTCCTTTTCGTCTGGTACGCCGCCTGCTGCGGCCTGGCCTTCCTCCTCGCCTGGCTTGTCACCAGCGTCGTCGCCTCCAATCCCCCCTCGATCCTGGCCCTGCTCGGCCAGGTCGCGCCAACCCTGCTGCTGTTCCCGTTCGCCGACCGCATGATCGAGCGTTTCGAGGACGGCGACGTGAGGTTCCGATGAGTTCGGAACCCGCGATCTTCTTCTCCGACCCGAACGAGCGGCAGGGCTCCTTCCTGCGCCGCACCTTCGTGCTGGGCGGTCTGACGGCGCTCGGCGGCCTCGCCCTGACCGGCCGTCTGGCCCAGCTGCAGGTGGTCCAGGCGCAGGAGTACACGACCCTCGCCAGCGCCAACCAGTTCAACTTCCGTCTGGTGCCGCCGCCGCGGGGCCGCATCCTTGACCGCAGCGGCGTGGTCATCGCCGGCAACCGGCCCAGCTTCCGGGTGCTGGTGGTCCGCGACGAAACCAAGGACCTCGACCAGACGCTCGACCTGCTCGGCCGGCTGCTGCCGGACACGATGGATCGTCGCCGCTCGATCATCCGCGACGTCAACGCGGCCCCGCGCTTCTCGCCGGTGCCGGTGAAGAGCGACCTGACCTGGGAGGAGTTCGCCCGCGTCAACCTGTACGCCAACGAGTTGCCCGGCGTGATGGCCGACATGCACGAGGCGCGCTTCTACCCCTTCGGCGGGGCCTTCGCCCACGTCATCGGCTACGTCGCCAAGCCCAACGACCGCGACATCGAGGCCATCGAGGAGCGCGGGGAGAAGGTCCCCGAGATCCTCTACAATCCGGGCTTTCGCATCGGCCGGCAGGGGGTGGAGAAGGCCTTCGACACCGACCTGCGCGGCGAGGCCGGCGGCAATCGCGTCGAGGTGGACGCGCGCGGGCGCGTGGTGGCCGAGGACGTGGGCGGCTCGCGCCCGGCCATCCCCGGCAAGGATGTGGTCCTGACTCTCGACGCCGACGTGCAGAACCGCGCGCTGGAAGTGTTCGGCGAGGAGTCCGGCGGCTGCGTCGTCATGGACATCCGCAACGGCGACGTTCTGTGCATGGTCTCGGCGCCGTCGTTCGATCCCAACCTGTTCGTCAGCGGCGTGCCGAGCCGCATCTACAACGCCCTGCGCGACTACGAGCGCAAGCCGCTGCTGGACAAGGCCATCTACGGCACCTTCCCGCCGGGCTCGACCTTCAAGATGACGTCGGCCCTGGCCTTCCTCGACGCCGGGATCGATCCGACCGAACGGGTGGTCTGCACCGGCGGCTATCGCTACGGCGCCCGCACCTTCCGCTGCTGGAAGGCGGGCGGCCACGGGGCGATGGACATGCACAACGCCATCAAGAATTCGTGCGACACCTACTTCTACCATCTCTGCAACCGCGCCGGGGTCGACCGCATCGCCCGCGTGGCCAGGGACCTCGGTTTCGGGCACGTCTACGAGATCGGCATCGCCGGCCAGTCGAAGGGCATCGTCCCCTCGACGCGGTGGAAGCGTGAGTACACCGAGGCGACGAGCTGGGACGACGATCCCACCTGGTACCCCGGGGAGACCCTGTCGGTGGCGATCGGGCAGGGCGCGCTGTCGGTGAACGCCCTGCAGCTGGCGGTGATGACCAGCCGCATCGCCAACGGCCGCAAGGCGATCCATCCGCGTTTGGTGAAGTCCGTGGGCGGCGTGGAACGGCCGTCGGGCGCGGCCGTGCCAGACCTGCCGTTCTCCCGGGAACACCTGGACATCGTCCGCGGCGGCATGGCCGCCGTGGCCAACGACGTCACCGGCACCGCCTATCGGGCGTCGCAGCTCGGCCTCGGCGACATTCAGATGGCCGGCAAGACCGGCACCGCCCAGTCCCGCGACTACCGTCCGGGCGAGTCGCGCGGCCCGCGCAACGCCGACTGGTCCCGTCGCGACCACGCCCTGTTCGTGGCCTTCGCCCCCCACGACGCGCCGCGCTACGCCATCGCCCTGATCATCCAGCATGCGCCGTCCGGCGGCTCCGCGGACGCGGCGCCCCGCGCCCGGGAGATCATGAAGACCGTCCTCCTCAAGGACCCCGACATGCGCGCCCGCATCGAGCGCCCGCTTCCGCCCGAGCCGCAGGCGCCCGCCGGCGCCGACGAGGGGGAGGGCGGCGCCGGCCCCGGGGGCGAGGTCACCGGCGCGGAGGTCGTCGCGCCGCCGGCCTCGCCGCGACCGGCCCCGTCGCCGCCGACGGCGACCAGCGGTCCGCGCCCCTATCTGGCGGAGCCGCCCCGATGACCGCTTCCGCCCTGACCCGTCCGGGAGAACGCGACCGGCTGTCGACCAAGATCGCGGAGCTGGACTGGCGGCTGATCAGCCTTCTGGCCGTGATCGCCTGCGTCGGCGCCGGCATGCTCTATTCGATCGCCGGGGGAAGCTGGACCCCATGGGCCGCGCCCCACCTGATCCGCTTCGGGGGATTGCTGGTGGCCATGCTGGTCCTCGCCATGGTCCACCCGAAATGGTGGTTCCGCGCGGCCTATCCGCTCTACGGCGTGCTGCTCGTGCTGGTGTTGATGATCGAGTTCACCCCGCTCGGCTACCAGCCGGCGGGCGCCGGGGCCAAGAACTGGCTGAACCTCGGCTTCACCCGCATTCAGCCGGCCGAGTTCATGAAGCTCGGGCTCGTCCTCGCCCTGGCACGCTGGTACCACAACCACACCGCCCAGGAGGCGCGCTGGTCGTGGAAGCTGCTGATCCCCGCCGGCATGATCGGCCTGCCGTTCCTGCTGGTGGCCAAACAGCCGGACCTCGGCTCGGCGATGATCATCGGCCTGACGGGGGCGGCGGTGATGTTCATGGCCGGCCTCAGCTGGCGGGTCATCGTCGCGGGCGCCGCCGCCGCCGTGGTCGCCATACCGCCGTTCGTCATGTTCGGCATGCACGAATACCAGCGCAACCGGGTGCTGACCTTCCTCGACCCCGAGGCCGACCCGTCGGGCACCGGCTACAACATCATCCAGTCGAAGATCGCGCTCGGCTCCGGCGGGCTGCTCGGCAAGGGCTATGGCCTCGGCAGCCAGAGCCAGCTCGAGTTCCTGCCCGAGCGGCACACCGACTTCATCTTCTCGACCGTGGCCGAGGAGTTCGGCTTCGTCGGGTCCTTCACCGTGCTGGCCTGTTACGTCGCGGTGATCCTCATCGCGCTTCGCATCGCCTCGCTGGCCCACAGCCACTTCGGACGGCTCGCCGCCGCCGGCATGACCGCCTTCTTCGCCCTGTTCGTGCTGATCAACGGCGCCATGGTGATGGGGATGGCTCCCGTGGTCGGCGTGCCCATGCCGCTGCTGTCCTACGGCGGCTCGTCGATGATGACGGTGATGTTCGGCTTCGGACTGGTGTTGTCGACGCGCGTCCACCGGTACGCCGAGCTGCCGAAGGGACACGGCCTGTTCTGATCGCGACTCTCGCGCGTTACGGTCGGACATGAGCGACGCCAAGACCGATTCCGTGCTGCCCGAATTCGTCCCCGACTGGGGCGAGCAGCCCTGTCCCCAGCCCATGCTGCCGGCCGCTTCGCCCGAGCAGAAGGCCGCCCTCACCGAGGGCGTCCACATGCGCGAGAACCCCGCCGAATGGGCCTTCGTCCGCCTCTCCAAGCTGATCGAGGACTTCGAGAAGAGCCTTGACCGGGACGAGGAGGTCGCCGCTCACATCGTCGGCGTGCCAGGCGACGGCGTCATGCAGATCGAGGACGTCGGCTTCTGGGGGCCGGACTTCATTCTCTTCACCGGCAAGAACCCCGACGGCCGTCCGGTGCGCCTGATCCAGCACTACGCGCAGATCAACGTGCTCCTGAACGCCCGCAAGAAGCCCGGGGAGCGCGAAGCTCGCCGCATCGGCTTCCAGCTGTCCGAAATGGTCCGCAGCACGAACCCGAAGTAGGCGAACCGGATCCTGCCCCGCAGGTGGGGGAGACCCGGTGTCGGACAATCTACAGCGACGCCGCCCAGTCCGTGCCGCGCACCAGGCTGTCGATGATGCCGGGCTCGCTCGAGGCGTGGCCGGCGTCGCCGACGACGTCCAGCTTCGCCTCCGGCCACGCCCGGTGCAACGCCCAGGCGCTGGTCATCGGCGTGACCACGTCGAACCGTCCCTGGGCGATCCAGCACGGAATGTGCCGGATGCGATCGACGTTCTTGAGCAGCCAGCCCTCCTCGGGGAAGAAGCCGCCATTGACGAAGTACCAGCATTCGATCCGGGCGAAGGCGACGGCGAACTCCGGCTCGGCGAACTTCTCCGGCCGGGCAGAGGGCCCCTGCACGCTGACGGTCTCGCCCTCCCAGCTTGACCAGGCGACGGCGCACCGTTCCCGCTCGGCCCGGTCTTCGCCGACCAGGCGCTTGTAGTAGGCGCCCATCAGGTCGTGGCGCTCGTCCTCCGGGATGGGGGCGACGAACCGCTCCCACGCGTCGGGGAAGATGTGCGACGCTCCGTCCTGGTAGAACCAGCGCAGCTCCGGCCGGGTGAGCAGGAAGATGCCCCGCAGCACCAGCGCCGAAACCCGCTCCGGGTGGGTGATGGCGTAGGCCAGCGACAGGGTCGAGCCCCAGCTGCCGCCGAACACCACCCATTTGTCGATGCCGAGCAGCTCGCGAAGGCGCTCGATGTCCTCGATCAGGGTCCAGGTGGTGTTGTCCTCCAGCGAGGCGTTCGGCCGGCTCTTGCCGCAGCCGCGCTGGTCGAACAGGACGATGCGGTACTTCGCGGGGTCGAAGAAGCGGCGCATGCCCGGGTTGACCGCCCCGCCGGGGCCGCCATGCAGGACCACCACCGGCAGACCCTGCGGATTGCCGCATTCCTCGTACCAGACCTCGTGCACGCTCCCGGTCGGCAGATAGCCGGTGGCGTAGGGCTCGATCTCGGGGAAAAGGTCGCGGCGCGGGGCTTCAGGCGCGGGGAAGGCCATACTCAATCGGTCTCTCTGCGAGGCTCGGCGGAAGGGGTGGTGAGCCGCAATGCGGCGCCGGCCAGCAAAAGCCAAGCCGAGATCATCAGGACGCCGCCGACCGGGGCGACCGCTCCCATGAAGGCGAGGCCGAGAAGGCCGATGGAGGACAGGGCGAGGGCGAAGACCAGGCCGCCGGCCGCGGCCAGCCAGCCGGCGACCACGCCGGTTCGCCCGCCCGCCGTCCACAGGGCGCAGACCAGCGCCAGCAGGGCGTGGACCAGCTGATAGTGCGCGCCCGTGGTCAGGAGCGCCTTCACGGCGGGCCCCGCGCCATGCGCCGCGAAGGCGCCGAGGCCGACCGCCATGGCGCCGTTCAGGGCCGCAAACGCGGCGAGAACCCGATTCCCCCTCATCAGCGCACGCTAGCCGACAGAATCCGCCGCGTCTGCTATGCGCGCCCGCATGAACGCCGCCGCCCGCATGGCTTTGCAGTATGTGTTGCTCTTCGGCGCCACCGGCGTCAGCCTTCCTTTCGCCGGCCTGTGGTTCCGCGCGCAGGGGCTGAGCGGGGCCGAGATCGGCGCCCTGCTGGCGGCGCCGATGCTGGGTCGGGCGGTCACGGGGCCCCTGCTGGCGGTCTGGGCCGACGGCTTCCGCACCCGCCGGGCGCCCATCGCCCTGCTCGGGGCGGTCATGGCGGCCGGCTACGCCGGCGCCGGCCTGACGGACATCTTCACGGTGCGGGCGGTCGGCTGGTTCGTCGGCGCGACGGCGGCGGCGGCCCTGATCCCGCTGTCCGACGTCCTGACGCTTCGCCTCGCGGCGCGACACGGCTTCACCTTCGCCCTCCCGCGCGGCTGCGGCTCGGCCGCCTTCGTCGCGGCCAACGTCGGCGTCGGGGCGCTGCTGGTGACGGCGCCGGCAGATCTGGTGGTGGTCTGGGTCGTCGCCTTGGGCATGGGCATCGCCGCCGCCGGCGCCCTGGTCCTGCCGGCCGAGCCGGTCGGGGAGGGGGCGCCGCTGCAAGGTCGCGAACGCTTTCGCGGGCTCGGCCGTCTGGTGGTCGACCCGGTATTCATGACCGCCATCTTCGCCATCGGCGCCGTCCAGGCCGCCCACGCCTTCCAGTACGCCTTCTCGGCGATCCTGTGGAAGGCGCAGGGGATCAGCGAGGCGACGACCGGCCAGCTGTGGGCCTTCGGCGTCGTCGTCGAGATCGCCCTGATGTGGCTGTTCGAGCCGTGGCGTCGGCGGGCGGGCGTCGGCCCCTGGGCCCTGCTGGTCGCCGGATGCCTGGCCGCCGTCGTGCGCTGGACCGCCATGGCTTTCGCGCCGCCGTTGTGGCTGCTGTGGCCGCTCCAGGCCCTGCACGCCCTGACCTTCGCCGCCACCTTCCTGGCCGGCGTCCAGATCGTCGAGCGGTTGGCGCCGCGGGAGGCCCAGACCGCCGCCCAGACCCTGAGTTCGGTGCTCTCCGCCGGAGTGCTGATCGGCGTGGCGACGGCGCTTTCCGGGCCGCTGTACGATCGCTGGGGAGCGGGCGGTTACGGCGCGATGGCGGTGATGGCCGCGGCCGGGCTGCTGGCTGCGCTGCCCCTGCGGGGGCGGCTGAACTAGGCGGGCCGCGAACGCGGCAGGGGCGACAGGTGGCGGGCCATGGCCTGGGCGGCGGCCTTCACCGCCCGCTGCACGGCGGCGTCGGATGCGCTGAGCGGAGCCCGCAACAGCCCGACCGCAGGCGCGTCGGCCTCGTCCGGGAGCGCTGACAGGACCCGGTAGAGCAGATAGCTGCCGGCGTCGCCCTCGGCCTCCGAGGTCGCTTCCGCGGCCAGCCCGGCGTCGCGCAGGGCCTGCACCATCTCGGCGGCCGGAGCCGTGGTCCGCACCACGGCCGGACCCGAGTCATCGAGCCGGCCCGCGCCGTCGATCGTCCTGTTCTCGGCCCGGATCTGCAGGCGGAAGCTGTCGCCGGTCCGGGTTCGACCGACCAGCAGCAGGGCCCGGCGCCGAGGATCGGCCAGGCGCGTGATCAAGGCGTCGGCCAACGGCCCGGGCTCGTCCGCGGGCAAGGGGTCGGTCTGCGCCCCCGCCGGATTCCAGGGCTCGCCGGAAAGGTCCTCGATCGGATCCCAGGCTGTCTCGTCGGGCTCCCAGGCGCAGATCACCAGGCCCGGCCGGGTGTCCGGAGAAGCGTGTGCGACGTCTGCCATCAACAGGATCTCTCAAGCTTGCGCGGCGATCGCCGGCACCGTGTCGGCGCCGCCGCTGCGGCGTCAACCCCGGCCGATGCTCATGCCAGGTCGCCGATCGCCGCATCGAGCAGCATGAAGGCCCGTCCGCCGTCAGAGGTGAGGCGTCCGATGACCCCGGCCGTGTCGCCCGACTCGGCGTCAGCGGCGAGGCGGCGCCCGAAGGCGCGCACGTAGCTTTCGGCGTCGGCGCGCAGGGCTGGGTCGGTGAGGACGCGGCGGGAGACGCTGCGGACCGCAGCCGGGGCCACCTTGCGAACGATCTGACGCGCCCCCTCCGGATCGCGCGCACCGACCGCCCGCGCCGCCTCCTCGACCCGGGAGCGGGGCAGCAATGCATTGGGATCGACCCCCATCCGGCGAACGGCGGCGACGATCCGGTCGCCGACCGCCTCCAGATCCTCTCCCGAGGTCCCGAGGTCCGGCATGGCCGGCGTGTCGAGGTCCAGCGGAGCCTCGCCGGGCCCGTCGTCGATCAGGTCGCTCCAGCCGAGTGGGCCGCTTGTCGGCGAAGGCGAAGGCGGGGGCGCGGCTGCGGGGGCCGGCTCCAGCTTCAGTCGCCCGCGCAGGCCGAAGCCGCGGGGCTCGTCGGGACGGCCCGCTCTCCCTGCCTGTACCGACTCAGGCGCCGCTTCGGGGCGCCGCCGGGCCGGCGTGGATTCGCCTGAAACAACACCCATCAGACGCACCGCCTCGGTCAGCATGTCGTAGTTCCGACGGACCCGTTCCTGGAAGCCGGCGTCCAGGGCCTCGGTGTCGGCGGCGGCCTTCTGCGACGCGGCTGCGAGGGCGGCCAGGCCTTCCTCAACCGAGCGCCGCACGTTGTCGATCCGCTCGCGGGCCTCCTCCGGCAGACGTGCGGCGCGATCGTCCAGCTCGCCGAGGCTCTCGTCGATCCGCGACAGGGCGGCGTCCATTCGCTCCACCACCACCTCGAGGCGCTCCAGCGCACGTTCGCCGGCGGCGTCCACGAGGCTGCCGGTCTCGTCGACGATGCGGCGCGCGCTTTCCACGCGGGCGTCCGCGGCCTCGTCGGCTTTCCGGGCTGCATCGAAGAGGGCCTCCCCGAGCCGGTCGGCGCGGACCTGCGCCTGCTGGACCGCTTCCGCCGCCGCAGCTCGCGATTCTTCAGCCGTCGCCTGCATTGCGGCGAGGGCGCGGCGGGTTTCCTCCATCAGCGCATCGCGCGCTTCCGCCGCCAAGGCCTCGAAGCGATCCAGCGCGACCTTGGTCGCGGCGTCGAAGCCGTCCGCCTCGCGCTGCGACATCTCCACGAGGGCGCGGAACTGGTCGGTCGCGGCCTCGACGAGGTCGCGCACGGTCTCGGTGGTGCGCAGCGAGGTGTCGCCCAGTTCGCCCGCGGCCGTTCGGGCCGCCGACAGCTGTTCGGCCAGCTGGGCTCGCTGGCTCTCGACCTGGGCGGAGAAATCCTCCTGATCGGTCCGCAGCGCATAGGCGGCGGTCACCAGGGCGGCCCGCTGCTGGCCGAGGCCTTCCTCGACCGACTGGATCTGCTCGGCGACGCCCGCTCCTGCGTTCTCAAGCCGCAAGGTCTGTCGCGCCAGGTCCTCGGCGGCGAGCCGGGCGGCGTCCTGCGCCTCCCCGGCGGCGGCGGCCAGGTCGGCGGCCCGCGCCGCGAGCGCGGCCTCCGCCTCCCGGAGCTGGGTCTGGGCGAGATCCGACGCGTCCACGACCATGCGCGACTGCCGTTCGACGGCGTCGATGACACCGGCCGCCTGGTTGTCCAGCTGGACCCCGAGGCTCTGCATCTGATCGCGTTCGCGGCCCAGCTGCTCGGCCAGTCGCCGCGCCGTGCGACCGGCCGTCTCGGCCGCCTCGTTGAGGTGCGCAGCCTCCTGCGCCAGCGCCTGTCGCAGCAGGGCCATTTCGTTGCGCGCGCGCTCGGCGGCAAGCGAGGCCTGGTCGATGTCCATGCGCAGGCTCTGCAGCACCTCGCCCGTCTGCTGGGCCGCCAGGGCGGTCGGGGCGAGCAGCGCGTCCGACAGGTCGCGGGCGCGTCGGGTCTCGGCGGCGAGCCCCGCCCCCTGCCGCACGGCGTGCGCCAGCATGATGGCGAGCCCTGCCGGAGCCAGGGCGATCAGGGCGTAGAGGGCGAGACGGAGCGGCTGGAGATCCACGGCGCCCGAACCGGTCTCGAAGGCGGCCCAGGCCGCGACCCCGCCGATCCACAGGGCGGCTGCGACGCCGGCGATCACATAGGCGTGGCGACCCGTCGGCGCAGTCGACTCGGAACGGCGGACGGAGGGCGCGGCAGGCGCGGTCCAGGCCGCCGGAGGCGCGCCGGCGGATTCAGCCAGCGGCGCCGGGCGGGCGAGCTCGGGCTCAGGCTCGGCCGCGACGACCGGGGCTTCCGGCGGAGCCGGCTGCTCGCCGCCCCGTCGAGCCGCGGCCTGCCGCTCTTCGGCCAGTCGACGCCGACGGCGTTCCGACATCGGCCGTTCCGGCCCGGCGTCTCCCGGACCGCTTCCGGAGTCTCCCTGGTCGTCGGCCTCTCGCGCCTCCTCGACGGGCGTCTGCGGCTCGGGTTCGGTCAGGTTCAGCGGCGGCCGGTGGCGGGGAGGCTTCATCAGGCGGCTATCTCGTCTCGGAGCGGCGCCGTCGGGGCTGACGCTCGGGCCGCCGACCCTAGCGGTTCAATCGCGAGGCGCAAAGGCGAGCGGAAACGATTCCCTGCGGGGGTCGTCGAACCCGCAAATCAGCACTCGCGCCCGGCCTCGCGTCGGGCGGCCAGCACCGCGGGAGCGGCCTTCTCGCCGCCGCAGTCGCGGATCCGGTGGATCTCACGCTGGTTCTCCTGGGGCGTGGTGAGGTCGAGGCCGAACTGCGACAGCGCCGCAGCAGCGAGAAAGGCGACGAAGCCGGCGATCAACTCGATCAGCGCCTGCATCGCCGACCCCCTGTCCAGTGCACCGGTTTTTATGCGCCCATTCTTCGCGTCCGGCAATGCGGCGTTAGATGAACAAAGCGTCACTGTTGACCCTGGCGGCGGGAGGGTGGAACGGAAACCGACAGTGCGCGTCTCCTGCCCCGGGGAGGCGCATGCCGCCGTCACAGGAATCGGGCAGGCCAGCGGCATGGATGACAATCTGGAGAGCCTGTTCGCCCCCGGCCGCAACTGCTGGCGGGTCGAGACTGCGCCGCGTTTTGCGATCCTGATGGAGAACGCCGCCTATTTCGCCGCACTGAACTCGGCCATTGGCAAGGCGACCCGCTCGATTGTCCTTCTAGGCTGGCAGTTCGATCCTCGCACGCGCCTCGATCCGGAGGGAGCCAGCGGCCCCGCCGACGAGTTCGGTCATCAACTCAGAATGCTGGTCAAGTCGCGGCCTCATCTGGACGTGCGGCTGCTGATCTGGAAGTCGCCGCTGCTTATCGCCGCCTCGCAAGGCTTCTTTCCGCAGCGCGCCCACGCGTGGTTCCGGAAGCGCATGGTCGAGTTCCGGCTCGATCCTCCGATGGCGCTGGGCTCCTGTCACCATCAGAAGGCGGTCATCATCGATGACCAGGTCGCATTCTGCGGCGGCGGCGACGTTTCGGTCGACCGCTGGGACTCCCACGAGCATCAGGACTTCGACCCGCGCCGCTGCCTGCCCTCCGGGCTGCTGGCGCCGCCGCGCCACGAGGTCATGTGTGTCATGGACGGACCGGCCGCGCGCGCTCTCGGGGATCTGGCGCGGGAGAGATGGCGGCGCGCCACCGGGGAACGAACCGTGGTCGAGCCCGGGGAAGTCGATCCCTGGCCGGAGGGGGTCGAGCCGGACTTCGAGAATGCGTCGGTCGCCGTCGCCCGGACCGAGCCGCAACGGCGCGAGCGCGCTGCAGTCCGGGAGAACGAGGCCCTGCACGTCGACGCCATCCGTCGCTCGCGGCGGCTCATCTATCTGGAGAACCAGTACTTCACCTCGCCCGTCATCGCCGCCGCCCTGGCGGAGCGCCTGCGCGATCCCGACGGACCGGAGATCGTCCTCGTCACCACCGGCGGGAGCCCCAGCTGGTTCGACCGGATGACCATGGACACGGCCCGGTCCGAGGTTCTGTTCCGCCTCGAACAGGCCGACGAGCACAACCGCTTCTTCGCCTTTACGCCCCACACCGCCGGCGGCCGGCGCATCATCGTGCACGCCAAGGTCTCGATCTATGACGACGAGATCATCCGCATCGGCTCCACCAATCTGAACAACCGGTCGTTCGGGTTCGATACCGAGTGCGATGTCGCGGCGCAGCCGGGGACCGAGGCGGGACGGGAGGCCATCAGGCGCTTCCGCCACCGCACGATCGGCCACTGGATCGGCGTGGACGGCGACGCCTTCGCCGCGGCCGAGGCGCTTGCAGGTTCCGTCGGGGAGGCCGTCCGGCGTTTCGACAGCGGCCGCATGCGCATGCTGGGCGCCACGCCCCCCTCCAGCCTCGAACAGTTCGTGGCCGAGTTCCAGATCGGCGATCCGACCTCGCCGTCGGACGCCTTCAGGCCGTGGCGGCGCCGGGCCCCGTCACAGCGTCGCCAGTCGCTTCCGCGGGCCTGATCTCGAAGTCGACGATCAGCGGCAGGTGGTCGGAAGCCATGCGGGCGAGGGGCGAGAAGGGCGCCCGGACGGCGGTCACCACGACCTCGGGACTGGTGAAGCAGTGGTCGATCCGGATGGCGGGGAAGCTGGACGGGAAGGTCTTGACCGAGGGCCGGAGGCCCAGCGTGCGCTGGCAGTCGGCGAGACGGCGGGCGAGGGTCTGGTACGGACGGGTCACGGAGGTGGCGTTGAAGTCGCCGGTCAGCAACGTGGGGCCGGTGCAGTCCGGATGTCCCAGCCACTGATCGCCGACCAGCGCCGCCGCCTGCAGCCGCTGTTCCCGAGGCACGAGCCCCAGGTGGGTGTTGATCACGTTCAGGGTCGCTCCGCCGACCTCGATCGCGGCCCAGAGGGCCCCGCGCGGCTCCAGCCGCGGAACGCCGCGCACCGAGGGCAGGGGCCCGGAGCGGATCAGCCGCTCCGGCAGGTGCGTCAGGATCGCATCGCCATAGAGCTCGGCCTCGACCCGCATGGCCGGATGAAAGTGATAGCTCATCGAAAGCCGTTCGGCGATCGAGCAGGCCTGGTCGACGTATCCCGTCCGGGCGCGTCCGACGTCGAGCTCCTGCAGACAGACGATGTCCGGCTCGTGCTCGGCGATGACCGCCGCGATCCGGCCGACGTCGACGCGGCGGTCGACGCCTTCGCATCGGTGCACATTGTAGGTCAGCAGGCGTGGCATGGGCTTCCGTATGGCGGGTGACGATCGCGCCCGCGGAAGAGGGAATGGCGGCGCTTGGACCGGTTCAGATAACGACCAGCCGGTCGTCGAGTTCGTTGTGATTGCGTTGGCCGGGCGGAAAATGCTCGGCGAGAACGGCGCCGGTAAGGCGAACGGCCGCCTCGAACCCGCCGGCGGCGTCGCCCCGCTTGAGACCGATGGCCAGCGCCTCGGCCGCCTCGGCCCAGATCGCCTGGTCCACCTTCGCGTGGATGCCCTCGTCGGCGATGACCTCGACCTGATGGTCGGCCATGCAGGCGAACAACAGCACGCCGGTGCGCGACTCCGTCACGTGCAGCCCGTGAGCGAGGAACTGTTGCAGCGCCGCCCGGCGGACGCGGGCGGTCCGGATCCGGCGCGGCGTGGCGACCCGCCGGACGGCGGGAATGGACGTCAGTAGAAACGTCAGCAGGAAGACGCCCGCCTGGAGAAGGGCGTAGGCGGCCAGGGCGTGCCCGACGGTGATGTCCCGCGCCGCCAGATGCCCCGCCTCCCATCCGCCGCTGAACCCCGGCACCCATGACGGTTCAAAACCTGCCGGGATCAGCAGAAGCGGCAGGATCAACGCCGCGGCCGCAGCCCAGGTCAGAGACACGTCGCGGTAGGACGAGACGCTTCCGGCGAGCACGCAGAAGATCTCGCCCGAGGTGCGGGTCTCGGCCTCGGCGATCGCGGCGGCGATGCGGGCCTCGGCCCGGCTTCTTTGCTTGATCACCATCCGCCGGACGCGCCTCCGCCGCCGAAACTGCCGCCGCCGCCGCCGAACCCGCCGCCGCCCCACGACGAGCCGCCGCCGCGGCTTCCGCTACGCATCGCCTCCGACGCCGCCCAGATCAGGATCGGCGCTACGCCATGGCCCCTGCGTCGACGGCCGCGCCCGGCGATCCCGCCGGCGAGCGACAGGGCCATGAACAGGAAGATCGCGGCGATGAAGATGATCGGACCGATCGGCGCTCCGGCCTCCGGACTGTCCGCAGCCGCCGCCCTGGCCTGGGCCTCGGCGGGATCGAGTCTCAGCTGCTCCTCGATGGCGGCCACGCCCTGGTCGATGCCGCGCTCGAAATAGCCGTCGCGGAACGCAGGCAGGATCTGGTTGTGGATGATCAGGGCCGAGAGGGCGTCGGTGAGGACCGGCTCAAGGCCATAGCCGACCTCGATCCGCACCTTGCGCTCATTGGGGGCCACGAGGAGCAGGACGCCGTTGTTCTTGCCAGCCTGGCCGATCTCCCACGCCCGCCCCAGCTGGTAGCCATACTCCTCGATGGCGTAGCCCTGCAGATCCTCGACGGTGACCACCACCACCTGGTCGGTGGTGTCGCGCTCCAGCGTCTCGAGGCGGGCCGTGATCTCGGCTTCCTTGGCCGGCGAGAGCAGCCCGGCCTGATCGACCACGCGGCCGGTCAGCTCCGGGAAGCGCGGTTCAGCCGACGCGGGCAGGGCGGTAAGGAGGAGCCACAGGACGGACAGCAGCGCCGTCGTCGCGGCGGCCAGCCGCGGGGTATCCGGAAAAGCGCGAGCGCGGTTCACTGCGCGGGAGCGGCCGGCGGGGCGGAGCCGGGCGCGGCGGCGGGCGAAGCGGGCGCCCCGCCGGGCGTCGCCGGATTGAGGGCGTCGAAGTTGACGCCCGGCGCCGACTGCGCGGCCTCGGTGGCGGTGAACAGCTGCATCGGCTCCGAGCCGCCGTGGATGGTGTTGGCCCAGATCACGGTCGGGAAGGTGCGCAGGCTGGTGTTGTAGTCGCGAACCGCCTCGTTGTAGTCGCGACGGGCCACGGCGATCCGGTTCTCGGTGCCTTCCAGCTGCGACTGCAGGGCGAGGAAGTTCTGGTTCGACTGCAGCTGCGGATAGTTCTCCACCACCATCAGCAGACGCGACAGCGCCTGGGACAGCTCGCCCTGCGCCGCCTGGTAGCGCTGGAAGGCCTGGGGGTCGGTCAGCGTCTCGGGCGTCACCTGCACGCTGGTGGCGCGGGCGCGGGCCTCAACCACCTGGGTGAGGGTGGTGCGCTCCTGGATCGCCGCGCCCTGCACCGTCGCCACGAGGTTCGGCACCAGGTCGGCGCGTCGCTGGTACTGGGACTGGACGTCGGCCCAGCGCGCCTTCGCCGCCTCTTCCTTGGTGGGGATGGCGTTGATGCCGCATCCGGAAACAGCGGGTGTCGTGATCAGAACGGCGGCCAGAACCGCGGCGCGGGGCGAGAGGCGGAACATGGGGCGTCTCCAGAGGACCGTGGACCGGACTATTGGCCCGGACGCCGAACGGTTCAAGCGTCCAACGGCTCCGGTTCCACGTCGGCGCCCCGGCAGGCGGCCGTATAGGTGTTCGCCAGCAGGCAGGCGATGGTCATGGGCCCGACGCCGCCCGGCACCGGAGTGATGCGGCCCGCCGTGAGGACCGCCTCGTCGAAGGCGACGTCGCCGACGACCCGGGTCTTCCCGGCGGCGGCCTTCTCCGGATCGCGCGAGGGGACGCGATTGATGCCCACGTCGATCACCGTGGCGCCAGGCTTGATCCAGTCGCCGCGCACCATCTCCGGCCGACCGACGGCGGCGACGAGGATGTCGGCGGTTCGGCACAGGGCGGGCAGATCGCGGGTGCGGGAGTGGGCGATGGTGACGGTGCAGCTCTCGCCGAGCAGGAGCTGCGCCATCGGCTTGCCGACGATGTTGGAACGGCCGACGACGACGGCGTTCAGACCGGTGAGGTCGCCCAGCTCGTGCTTCAGAAGCATCAGACAGCCGAGGGGCGTGCAGGGGACCAGGCCGGGCAGTCCGACGGCCAGGCGCCCGGCGTTGACCACGTGAAAGCCGTCGACGTCCTTGTCCGGATCGATGGCGGCGAGCACCGCGGCGCTGTCGATATGCGACGGCAGGGGCAGTTGCACGAGAATGCCGTGGATGCCGGCGTCGGCGTTCAGCGCGCCGATCAGGGCCAGCAGGTCGGCCTGGGAGGTGGTTTCGGGCAGGCGGTGGGTGTCGGAACGCATTCCGGCCCGTTGCGTCGTCTCGCCCTTGTTGCGGACGTAGATCTGGCTGGCCGGGTCCTCGCCGACGATCACCACGGCCAGGCCCGGCTTGACGCCATGGCTCTTCTCCAGCCGGGCGGCGGCGGCGGCGACCCGGTCCACCAGGGCGGCGGCGAAGGCCTTGCCGTCGATCAGGGTCGCGCGTGCAGGGTCGGCCGTCATGGTTCGGCTCCGGTCGTCAGGAATCGTGCGGTCCCCGCGATTTACAGAGGGGCGGGTTCGGCGTCTATGATCGGGGCGCATTGAGGGGACCCGTATGCGCCGTCAGATGATTCTCGCCGCCGCCAGCTGGCTGGCGCTGTCCGTCGCGGCGACGGACGCCGTCGCGCAGGAGGTCCAGCCGCTGGCCGTGGGCGACAGCGTCGAGGGCGAGATCGCAGACGGCGACGCGCGCCATCCCGAAGGCTTCTACCGCTTCGACGCCTATGCCTTCGAGGCGCGGGCCGGACAACGGCTGGAGGCGGTGATGCGCTCTTCCGCCTTCGACGCCGCCCTGGCCCTGCACGATCCAGAGGGCGGCGAGGAGCCGCTGGCCTTCGACGACGACGGCCTCGGCGAGGGCACCGACGCCCGCCTGCGCTTCACCGCGGAACGGACGGGTACCTACGTCCTGCGGGCGCGGACTCTTGGGGAGGCGGGAGACGGCGCCTACAGCCTGAGCCTCGCGGAGCGGCCTCCGGCGCGACCCGCCCCGCGCCCCTCGGCCATCCGGCTGGGACGGACCGTGGAGGGCGAGCTGAACGCCCGCGATCCGGAGAGCGAGGACGGCTGGCCTTACGACGCGTGGAGTTTCCGGGCCGGGGAGGGCGAGCGGCTCGCGATCGCGCTGGACAGCGAGGACTTCGATCCGGTGGTGCGGGTCGGGCGGATGGAAGGCGGCGCCTTCGAAGAGCTGGCCATGAACGACGACGGTCCGGGCGCGGGGCTGAACTCGCGGCTGGTGTTCACCGCGCCGGAAGGCGGGAGCTACGTCATCCGGGTCACGCCGCTGGGCGCGGGGGCGGAGGGCGCCTACAGCCTTACGCTATCGGAAGGACCTGAGCCGCTGCCGGCGCAGCCGATCGCGATCGGGGATACGGTCGAGGGGGCGCTGACCGAGGACGACGGACAGAGCCTGAACGGCGTTCCGGCCGACGCCTGGCGGTTCCAGGGCCGTGCGGGCCAGCGGGTCCGCATCGATATGGTCTCGTCGGACTTCGACACCTACCTGGAGCTGTTCGACGACGCCAACAACAGCCTGGCGACGGACGACGACGGCGGGCCGGAGGGCGCCAACTCCAGGCTGATCTTCTCCCTTCCCGCGGACGGCGCCTATGTCATCGAGGCCCGCGGCTTCACGAGCGCGACCGGCGACTACAGCCTTTCCCTCACTGAAATCGAGCCGGAGCGGGCTCCGGAGCCGCTGGCCTTCGGCACGACCCTCGAAGGCGAGATCGGGGAGGGCGATTCCCGCGACGCGGAGGATCGCGGGTTCGACGGCTACAGCTTCTCCGGCCGCCAGGGCCAGCGCATCCAGGCGATCATGCGCTCCGGGGACTTCGACACCGTCCTGCGGATCGGTCGCGCCGAGGGCGAGTTCTCGGCGCTGGCGTCGGATGACGACGGGCTCGGCGAGGGCACCGACTCGCGCCTCAACTACACCCTGCCGGAAGACGGCGACTATGTGCTCCGGGCGTCGGCCTACGGGCCCGAGGGCAAAGGGCTGTACTCGCTGGAGCTGATCGACAGAGGTCCGCAGCCGCAACCGGGGAGCATTCTCGTCGGGGCCACCGCCCGGGGTTCCCTGGACGAGTCCGACGCCACGGCGGAGGACAACAGCTTCTACGACGCCTACCGGGTGACGCTGAAGGAGGATGAAAAGCTGACCATCATCATGGCGTCCAACGAGGTCGACAGCTTCGTGGTCATCGGCCGCCCGGGAGAGGAGGGCGCGTTCGAGGTCCTCGGCAGCGACGACGACGGACTGTCCGACACCCATTCGAAGCTGGAATGGACGGCGCCGTCGGACGGGACGTACGAGATCCGGGCCGGAACCTTCCAGCAGGGGCAGACGGGCGCCTACGCCCTGATCGTCGAGAAGCAACCCTGAGGCTTCGCGGCGGCGTCGGCTTGGGCTAAGGCTCGGCGGGGGGCTGCCGCCGGAGCCGGATCTTGACCGACATCGCCGCCCGCAAGGACCAGCACCTCGACGTCATCCTCGCCGGCAAGGCGCGGCACCGGCTGGACACGGGCCTCGACGCCGTGCGGTTCGTCCACGAGGCGCTTCCGGACCTCGACCACGGCAAGATCGACCTCGGGGCCGATTTCCTGGGGCGGCGGCTGAAGGCGCCGCTGCTGATCAGCGCCATGACCGGAGGACCGACGCGGGCCGAGGCGATCAACGCCCGGCTGGCCGAGGCCGCCCAGCACCTCGGCATCGCCCTGGCGGTCGGCTCGCAGCGCGCGGCCCTGGCGAACGACGGGCCGACGCCAGGCCTCGACATGAGCCTTCGCCTGAAGGCCCCCGACACGCCGATCCTGGCGAACATCGGCGCGGCGCAGCTGACCCGGGGCTTCGGCGTCGACGAGGCGCGGCGTGTGATCGACATGGTGGCGGCGGACGCCCTGGTGGTGCACCTGAACCCGCTGCAGGAGGCCTGCCAGCCGGAAGGCGATCGCGACTGGTGGGGCGTCGGCGCAGCGCTGGAGGCGCTGGTCCGGGCCCTCGACGCGCCGGTGCTGGTCAAGGAGACCGGCGCAGGTCTCTCGGCGGCGACGGCGAAACGCCTGGCGGACATGGGCGTCGCCGGCCTCGACGTGGCCGGCGCCGGGGGGTCGAACTGGGCCAGCGTCGAGGGGGAGCGCGCCGGGGCCGGGGTCGACAAGGCGCACGCCGCGGCCTTCGCCGATTGGGGCATTCCCACCGCCCGCGCCATAGCCGGGGCGCGGGCGGCCTGCCCCCGCACGCTGATCATCGGTTCCGGCGGCATCCGCGACGGCGTCGACGTGGCGCGGGCGATCCGGCTGGGCGCCGACATCGTCGGGCAGGCGGCCGGGGTGCTGGCGGCGGCGACGGAGTCGACGGAGGCGGTCGTCAGCCACTTTCAGACGGTCATCCGGCAGTTGAGGACCGTCTGCTTCTGCACCGGCTCGGCCAATCTGACGGCCCTGGCCAAGGCGGCGCTGCAGGACTGAAGGCGGTCGAAGCGGCCTCGAAAACACAGGTCACAGTCTTCGATGTGTTCGCATCGTTCGCATCGAACTCAAGGAAATCAAAGTCCCGGCGATTCTCCACCAGTTTTCCGTCCGGGTGAAATCCCCGGGGCGGTCGTATTCGATTGTCAAAGACCCGACCCTTCGATCCTGCGCCTGCGCTACGTCAGAACCGGTCGTGGAGAACCTCAGGCCGAGGGCAGCAGGTCGCCGGCGAACGGCCGGTAGCGGCCGGCGCGGACCCCGGCGGTGGCGCGCTCGATATCCGGGGCGAAGTAGTGGTCCGAGGCGTAGGGCGCGGCGGCCTCGCGGACGATGGACCAGACCTGCTCGAGGTCCGGAGAGGACTTCAGCGGACGGTGGAATTCGATACCCTGGGCCGCGGCCAGGAGTTCGATGCCGACCACCGTCGCCGTGTTCTCGGCCATGTCCAGCAGGCGGCGCGCCCCGTGGGTGGCCATGGAGACGTGGTCCTCCTGGTTGGCGGAGGTGGGCACCGTGTCGATCACGCACGGGTGGGCGACCATGCGGTTCTCGGCGACGAGCGCGGCGGCGGTGACCTGGGCGATCATGAAGCCGGAGTTCAGGCCGCTCTCCCGCACCAGGAAGGCGGGCAGCTCGCTCATCTTGGGGTCGACGAGGATGGCGGTGCGGCGCTCGGAGATGTTGCCGATCTCGCAGAGCGCCATGGCGATCTGATCGGCTGCATAAGCAACGGGTTCAGCGTGGAAGTTCCCGCCGGAGATGACGTCGCCGTCATCGATGAACACCAGCGGATTGTCGGTGACGGCGTTGGCCTCGCGCTCCAGCATGGCCGCGGCGTTGCGCAGCACGTCCAGCGTCGCGCCCATGACCTGGGGCTGGCAGCGCAGGGAGTAGGGGTCCTGCACCTTGGCGCAGTCGTGGCGATGGCTGTCGCGGATGGCGGAGCCGGCCATCAGGCCGCGCAGGCGGGCGGCGACGTCGATCTGGCCCGGCTGGCCGCGCAGGGCGTGGATGCGCGGGTCGAAGGGCGCGTCGGAGCCCTTGAGCGCGTCGACCGACAGGGCCCCGGCGGCGACGGCGGCGGCGAAGCAGGCCTCGGCCGCGAACAGGCCGGCCAGGGCCAGGGCGGTGGAGCACTGGGTGCCGTTGAGCAGGGCCAGCCCCTCCTTGGGGCCGAGGGTCAGCGGCCGGCGGCCGATGCGGGCCAGCGCCGCCTCGGCGGACAGGGTCTCGCCGTTCGCGCGGGCCTCGCCCACGCCGATGAGCATGCAGCTCATGTGCGCCAGCGGGGCGAGGTCGCCCGAGGCTCCGACCGAACCCTTGGACGGTATGCAGGGCAGGATGTCGGCGTTGACCAGCTCGACGAGGGTCTCGAGCGTCTCCCGCCGGACGCCCGAGGCGCCCTTGGACAGGCTGGCGACCTTCAGGACCATCAGTAGACGGACGATCGCGTCCTCCAGCAGGGGGCCGACGCCGCAGGCATGGCTGAGGACGAGGTTCTTCTGAAGGGTTTCAAGGTCTTCGGGCGCGATGCTGGTGTTGGCCAGCAGGCCAAAGCCGGTGTTGACGCCATAGACGGTGCGGCCCTCGGCGACGATGGCGGCGATGGTCGCCGCGCCCTTGTCGACAGCGGCCCAGGCGGCGTCGGTCAGGGTGACCGTGACCGGGCCGTCGAGGACGGCGCGCAGCTGCGGCAGGGTGAGGGGAGCGGAGCCTATCTGGATGTTCGTCATGGCGAGTCCGGTATCACTGATCCCTCTCCCGGCGGGAGAGGGCTTGAGCGCACGGATGCGTCAGCATCCGTCCTTGCGCGAAAGGGTGAGGGGCTGGTGTGAAGCGGGCGAGAGCCAACCCTCACCCGATCGCGCGGGGACGACGGCTGCGCCGTCGTGCGCGGTCTCCCTCTCCCGCTGGGAGAGGGTCACCGGAGCGAGGGCAGGTTGAGGCCGTGCTCGCGAGCGGCCTCGCGGGCGATCTCGTAGCCGGCGTCGGCGTGGCGCATGACGCCGGTCGCCGGGTCGTTCCAGAGGACCCGCGCCAGCCGCTTCGCCGCCTCCGGCGTCCCGTCGGCCACGATGACCACGCCCGAGTGCTGGCTGTAGCCCATGCCGACCCCGCCGCCGTGGTGCAGCGACACCCAGCTGGCCCCCGAGGCGGTGTTCAGCAGGGCGTTCAGCAGCGGCCAGTCGGACACGGCGTCCGAGCCGTCCATCATCGCCTCGGTCTCGCGGTTCGGGCTGGCCACCGAGCCGGAGTCGAGGTGATCCCGGCCGATGACGATCGGCCCCGACAGTTCGCCCGACGCCACCATATCGTTGAACATCAGGCCGGCGCGGTGGCGGTCGCCGAGGCCGATCCAGCAGATGCGGGCCGGCAGGCCCTGGAAGGCGATGCGCTCGCCGGCCATGTCCAGCCAGCGGTGCAGCCCGGCGTTGTCGGGGAACAGCCGCTTCATCGCCGCGTCGGTCTTGCGGATGTCCTCCGGGTCGCCGGTCAGGGAGGCCCAGCGGAACGGGCCGATCCCGCGGCAGAACAGCGGGCGGATGTAGGCGGGGACGAAGCCGGGAAAGGCGAAGGCGTCCTCCACCCCGGCGTCGAAGGCGACCTGGCGGATGTTGTTGCCATAGTCCGTAGTCGGAACGCCTTGCGCGTGGAAGTCGAGCATGGCGCGGACGTGGACGGCCATGGAGGCGCGGGCGGCGGCCTCCACGGCGGCCGGGTCGGTCTGGCGCTTCGTCTCCCACTCGGCGACGGTCCAGCCGCTCGGCAGGTAGCCGTTGACGGGGTCGTGGGCCGAGGTCTGGTCGGTGACCAGGTCGGGGCGGACGCCCCGCTTCACCAGTTCGGGGAGGACTTCGGCGGCGTTGCCCAGCAGGCCGATGGATACCGGCTTCCTGTCCTCGACTGACTGCTTCAGCAGGTCCAGAGCCTCGTCCAGCGTCTCGGCCATGACGTCGAGGTAGCGGGTCTTCAGCCGCATCTCGATGCGACTGCGCTGGCACTCCACCGCGAGGCAGGAGGCCCCGGCCATGGTCGCCGCCAGCGGCTGGGCCCCGCCCATGCCGCCGAGGCCGGCGGTGAGAATCCACCGACCCGACCAGTCGCCGCCGTAGTGCTGGCGTCCGGCCTCGGCGAAGGTCTCGTAGGTGCCCTGCACGATGCCCTGGGTGCCGATGTAGATCCACGAGCCGGCCGTCATCTGGCCGTACATCATCAGCCCCTTGCGATCGAGCTCGTGGAAATGCTCCCAGGTCGCCCACTTGGGGACCAGGTTGGAGTTGGCGATCAGCACCCGCGGGGCGTCCTCGTGGGTGCGGAACACGCCGACGGGCTTGCCGGACTGGACCAGCAGGGTCTGGTCGGGCTCAAGCGCGCGCAGCTCGGCCACGATCCGGTCGAACGACGCCCAGTCCCGCGCCGCCTTTCCGATGCCGCCGTAGACGACCAGGTCCTCCGGGCGCTCGGCCACCTCGGGGTCGAGGTTGTTCATCATCATGCGCAGCGCCGCCTCGGCGGCCCAGGTCTTCGCGCTCATCTCCGGGCCGCGCGGGGCGCGGATGACGCGGGCGTTCGGGGTCTGTTGAGTCGACATGGCCCCTCTTAGCTCCTTCTCCCCTTGCGGGAGAAGGTGGCCGAGCGAAGCGAGGCCGGATGAGGGGTCTCTCCGGCGGATGAGGATTTGAGTCGATGACTCCGTCGCCGGCGCGACCCCTCATCCGTCGGCCTTCGGCCGCCACCTTCTCCCGCAAGGGGAGAAGGGGTTATGTGGACGGATGAAAGATTCAGAAGCCCTGGGCTGGCGCTCGGTCGCCGATCTGGTGGGAAGCCATCCCGATGCGGGGGTCGCGCTGATCGGCGCGGGGGTCAACGAGCGATCGCTGACGCCGGGACGGTGCGACCTGGGGCCGAAGGCGCTGCGCGCGGTGCTGCCGCGGTTCTCGACGTACGACGTAGAGACCGGGCGGGAGCTGGCGACGCGGGTGCACGACGCCGGCGATGTGTTCGTGAAGGCGCTGGCGCCGGCGGAGGCGTTCGCGCCGGTCCGCGACGCGGCGCACGGGCAGGCGGGGCGGGCGCTGACGGTGCTGGTCGGCGGCAACAACGCGATCACCCGCCCGGGCGTCCACGCCCTCGGCCTCGACCGCGTCGGCCTGCTGACGCTGGACGCCCATTTCGACCTGCGCGACACCGACCAGGGCCTGACCAACGGAAATCCGGTGCGGGCGCTGCTGGAGGACGGGCTGGCGGGCGAGCGGGTCAGCCAGGTCGGACTGGCGCCGTTCGCCAACACCCTGCGGGCGCACGAGGCGGCGATGGCCGCGGGGATTTCGGTGCGGACGGCGCGGGAGTGCCGCCAGCGAGGGCTGGCGGCCGTGGTGGCCGAGGAGCTTGAGCGGCTGTCGGGGCTGGTCGAGACGATCTACGTCGACTTCGACATCGACGTCATCGACCGCAGCCAGTGGCCGGCCTCGCCAGGGGCGCGGCCCGGCGGGGTGAGCGTGCACGACTTCTTCGACGCGACGCGGGTGGTCGGGGCGCACCCGAAGGTCAGGGCGGTGGACCTGACCGAATACGATCCGTCGCTGGAGGTGGGGGACCTCGGCTCGCTGACGGCGGGGCGGTGGTTCTGCGAACTGCTGGCGGGGTTCGAGGCGCGATGAGGTCCAGCGTCGCCGCCTCGATCGGGATGGCCGCCGCGCTGCTCGCGTCGGACGCCCTGTCCTGCACGCAGCTGTTTCTCGGCGTCGACGGGCAGAGGTACTACCAGCGTCAGGCCCGCCTCGACGCCGACTCCGTCTTCCTCGCGCGGGCCAGATCCGAGCCGCTGCGTAGCCGCTCCGCCTTCGAGCCCATCGCTGCAGTGGAGGGGGATCGGCCGCCGTCGCGGAGCTTCATGCGGACCGGCGAGCAGGGAGACTGCGGACCCCCGCCGGTTCCGCGGGGCGTCGTGGTCGCATTCGCGCGACGGACACGACCGGCCGACGATCCTTGGCGGCCCTGGAACTGGGGGCGTTGGCAGGTCTTCTCGAGCCTGAATCCAGAGCAGATCGTCGACCGGGATCTGGCCTCCGCCCTGGGCGAAGCCGCAGCCCGTCTGCGGAGGAGCCGATGACCGGCCTGCTCCTGACCGACTGTCGGCTGGCGACCATGGTCCCCGGCGGCGCCCCGTTCGGGCCGATCGAGGACGGGGCGGTGCTGATCGAGGCCGGCCGCATCGTCTGGGCCGGGGCCCGGGCGGAGGCGCCTGTGGACAAGCCTGTGGAAACCCACCGCCTGGACGGGCGCTGGGTGACGCCGGGGCTGGTCGATTGCCATACCCATCTCGTGTTCGGCGGCGACCGCTCGGGGGAGTTCGAGCAGCGGTTGAACGGGGTCTCCTACGAGGACATCGCCCGGGCCGGGGGCGGCATCGTCTCGACCATGACGGCGACGCGGGCGGCGTCGGAGGAGGCGCTGTACGCCTCGGCCCTGACGCGGCTGGCGGGGCTGAAGGCCACGGGCGTGACCACGGTGGAGATCAAGTCGGGCTACGGCCTGGACCGCGACAGCGAGCTGAAGATGCTGCGCACAGCGCGGCGGATCGGGCGCGAGGCGGGGGTGCGGGTGCGGACCAGCTATCTGGGCCTGCACGCCGTGCCGCCGGAGCACCGGGCGGACCGCGTCGCCTATGTGGACAAGGCTGTGGATGGAATTCTCCCGGCGGCGCACGCCGAGGGGCTGGTCGACGCCGTGGACGCCTATTGCGAGCCGATCGCCTTCTCGGTCGAGGAGGTCGGGCGTCTGTTCGAAAAGGCGCGGGCGCTGGGCCTGCCGGTCAAGCTGCACGCCGACCAGCTGTCGGACGGCGGCGGGGCGGCGCTGGCGGCGCGCTACGGAGCCCTGTCGGCGGACCATGTGGAGCACACGGCCGAGGCGGGCGTGAAGGCGATGGCGGCGGCGGGGGTGGTGGCGGTGCTGCTGCCCGGGGCCTTCCTGATGCTGCGCGAGACGCAGCTTCCGCCGGTGGCGCTGCTGCGGCGGCACGGGGTGGAGATGGCGGTGGCGACCGACTGCAACCCCGGCACCTCGCCGGTGGCCTCGATGACGGCGGCGCTGAACCTGGCCTGCGTGCAGTTCCGGCTGACGCCGGAGGAGGCGCTGGCGGGGGCGACGCGGGTCGCGGCGAAGGCGCTGGGGCTGGCGGACGAGATCGGGACGATCGAGGCGGGCAAGGCGGCCGACCTGGCCGTGTGGGACGTCGAGCGGCCGGCGGAGCTCTGCTACTGGCTGGGCAAGCCGCTGCTGCACCGGCGGTATCTGGCGGGCGCGCCGGCGTAATCGTCCGTCAAGGCGAATCCGCCCATGCTCGCGTCATGCGCCCGTTCCGCGACCGCACCGAAGGCCTGCTGCTCGCCGCCCTGGTGGCGGTGACGCTGGCGCTGGCGGTGGCGACCGGGCTGTCGGTCGAGGCGACCCTGGCTCAGGCCTGGTAGGTCGTGCGGGAAGGCAGGTCCGGCCGCGGCCGCTCCAGCGGCGGCTCGGCCAGGGTTCCGATGTGGATGAAGCCGGCGACCTGCTCGAGGCCGGAGAGGCCGAGCAGGGCCGTGGCGTCGGGGTCGTAGCTGTACCAGTCGGTGATCCAGCTGGCCGAATAGCCGAGCGCGTTGGCCGCGTGCTCGAGGTTCATGCACACGGCGCCGGCGGACAGACGCTGCTCCCACTCGGGCACCTTCAGGCTGGTGACCGGGGCCGAGACGACGAGGATGGTCAGCGGCGGGCAGGTCAGCTTGCTGAGCACCTTCACGGCCTTGGCCGGGTCGGGCTGGCGGGCGGCGAGGGGCTCCAGCCGGGCGGCGAGGGCGGCCCGGCTCTCCGGCCCCATCACCACGAAGCGCCACGGGAACAGCTTGCCGTGATCGGGGGTGCGGGCGCCGAGCGCCAGGATGCGCTCCACCTCGGCCGGGGACGGGCCGGGGGCGGCCAGCGCCTGGGCCGGGGCCGAGCGCCGGGTGGCCAGCCGGCGCTCCAGCTCGGGCGAGGGGACGGGGAGGGGCAGCGAAGCGCCCAGGTCGGCGTCGGTCATGCCGCCTAGCTAGTGCCGCAGCCGCCGCTGCGCCATACCCGGGAGATGACCGACTCGCGCACCGCCTTCGACGCCGACCGCCCGACCCCGGCCTGGGACAACGGGACCGACCGGCCGCCGCCGTGGCGCGGCGAGGGCGAGGTCGAGCTGCTGTTCGAGAATCCGTGGATGCGGCTGACCCGCCAGCACGCGGTGGCGCCGACGGGGCACGAGTCCGACTATGTGGTGATGCGGCCGAAGAACATCTCGGTCGGAGTGTTGCCGCTGCACGGGGACGGCACGGTGACCCTCGTGGGGCAGCAGCGCTTCGCCCTGATGAACTGGTCGTGGGAGATGCCCGAGGGCGGGGCGCCGTTCGACGAGGACCCGTTCGCGGGGATCCAGCGCGAGCTGGCCGAGGAGGCGGGCCTGAAGGCGGCGGTGTGGCGCGAGGCCTACAAGGCGGAAATGGCCAATTCGATCACCGACGAGCGGGCCATCGCCTGGCTGGCGTGGGACCTGTCGCCGGCGACGGGGGAGCTGGATCCGACCGAGGTGATCCGCGTCGCCCGCGTCCCGTTCGGCGACCTGCTGCGCGAGATCGGGCGCGGGGCGATCCGGGACATGTTCACGCTGGCGACGGCGCTCAGGGCCTACCATATGGCGCGCGAGGGCGAACTGCCGCCCGAACTGGCGAAGGCCCTGCTGGCCAGCGTATGATCGCCGCTTGATGGAGCCGCCGATGCCGAAGCTGGAAGTCGTCGCCGCCCGCACCGACGTGTGGTCGCAGTTGCGCGAGGCGGCCGAGGCGGCGGCGCGCAATGAGCCGCACCTCGCCTCGCAGATGAACGCGGTGATCCTGTCGCACGGCGACCTGTCGGCGGCGCTGAGCTTCCAGATCGCGCGCAAGCTGGGCGACGCGGAGCTCGGGGCCATGTCGGTGCGCGAGGTCTGTCGCGACGCCTACGAGGCCGACCCGGCCATCGTGGCGGCGGCCGAGGCGGACCTGCAGGCGGTGGCCGAGCGCGATCCGGCGATCCGCTCGCTGCTGCAGCCGTTCCTCTACTTCAAGGGCTTCCAGGCGCTGCAGGGTCACCGGGTGGCGCACTGGCTGTGGAAGCAGGGGCGCGACACCCTGGCCTTCCATCTCCAGAGCCGCATGTCGGAGCTGTTCCAGATCGACATCCACCCGGCCGCGCGGCTGGGCTCGGCCCTGTTCCTCGACCACGGCACCGGCATCGTCATCGGCGAGACGGCGGTGGTCGGCGACGAGGTGTCGATGCTGCACGCCGTGACGCTGGGCGGCACCGGCGCCGAGCGCGGCGACCGGCACCCGAAGATCGGCAAGGGGGTGCTGCTGGGGGCCGGGGCCAAGGTGCTGGGGAACATCACCGTGGGCGACTACGCCAAGGTGGCATCGGGCTCGGTGGTGCTGAAGCCGGTGCCGGCGGGCTGCACCGTGGCGGGGGTGCCGGCGCGGCTGGTCAACTGCCCGACGGGCGAGGCGCCGGCCCGGACGATGGACCATACGCTGGCCGACATCGTCTACGACTTCGTCATCTGAGCCTTTCCCCCGGCCCGTCGTTTCTCTAGGGTCCGCGCCCAACACGAGACCCGAGGAAAGCCCATGAACGCCGCCGACATGAAGCGCGTCGAGACGCACCTGAAGCGCACCTTCAACACGGGCGGCATCATCGTGAAGCCGCGCGGCAAGCCGGCCGACTCGGCCGAGGTCTATGTCGGCGACGAGTTCATCGGCGTCGTCTTCGAGGACGAGGACGAGGCCGGCAGCTTCATGTTCGAAATGGCCATCCTGGCGGAAGACCTGCCGGAATAGGTCCCCGCCGCATCAGGCACGAAAAAGCGCCGGAGGAGCGATCCTCCGGCGCTTCGTCATTTCCGGCGGCGATCAGCGCTTGCCGAAGATCATCTCGCCGAGGCGGGCGAAGAAGCCCTTCGGGGCGGCGGGCTTGCTCGCCGCAGCCTTCGGGGCCGCGGCGGCGGCGGCCGTCATCGTCGGCGCGGGGCTGGCGGCCGGAGCGGCCGGCTTGGGCGTGGCGGCCGTCGGAGCCTTGGGCGCGGCGGCCTTGGCGGGCGCCGCCGCCTTGGGCGCAGCCACGGCCTTCGGGGCGGCGGCCTTGGAAGCGGCGGGCTTGGGCGCAGCCGCCCTTGCGGCAGCCGGCTTCGCCGCAGCCTTCGGAGCGGCGGCCCTGACGGGTGCGCTCTTCGTCGTCTTCGCAGACGCCGCCTTCGGCGTGGCGGTCTTTGCAGCGGCGGTTTTCGCCGGAGCCTTGGCCGGGGCGGACACCGTGGTCTTCGCCTTGGAGGCCGCGGCGGCCTTCGGAGCAGCCGCCTTCGCCGGAGCCTTGGCCGCGGTCGACTTCGCCGCCGGGGCGTTCACCGGCGCCTTGGCCGCAGTTGTTTTCGGCGAAGCGCTCGACTTCGCCGCCGCTTTCGGCTTGGAAGCGGCGGACGCCGCCTTCGGCGCCGCTGTGCTCGACTTGGACGGTGTCTTGGCCATGTGTTCCCCGATCCCCCGGATAGTGCGGTTGCTGGCGACAGAGCGCACGCCAGCGCGTGCCTCGATTCGCGATCATAACTGCGTTTGAGAAATGTCCGAGTCCGCTGTTCAGATCATCGCCCGCGGTCCCCGCGCGATCGCCGAAGCCGCCGCCGCCGCCCTCGACGCCGATCCGCTGCTGGAAGGCGCCACCTACTCGATCCTGGAGGAGGACGAGGACCGTGGCGTCTGGCGCATCGACGCCTTTCCGACGACCGACGAGGAGGCCGCCGGAGTCGAGGCGCGCCTTAAGGCGCAAGAGGGCCTGACCGTCTCCGTTGAAAAGCTGGCCGACGCCGACTGGCTGGCCATGTCGCTGTCGGGCCTGCCGCCGGTCGAGGCCGGACGCTTCTTCGTCTACGGCGCCCACGACCAGGGGCGAGTGCCGCCGAACCGGGTGAACCTGAAGATCGACGCCGGCGCCGCGTTCGGCACAGGCCACCACGGCACCACCGTCGGCTGCCTGCTGGCCTTCGACGAACTGCTGAAGCGCGAGCGGTTCGAGCGCGTGCTGGACGTCGGATGCGGCACGGGCGTGCTGGCGATCGCCGCGGCGCGGACCGGCTCACGGGTGGCGGTCGGCACCGACATCGACGCCCCCTCGGTGCGGATCGCCAACGAGAACGCGGCGCTGAACCAGGCGAGGGCGCGCTTCGTGCACGCCTCGGGCCTGAACGACCGCAAGGTGCGCGGCGAAGGCCCCTACGACCTCGTCTTCGCCAACATCCTCGCGCCGCCGCTGGTGGCGCTGGCTCAGGACATCAAGGAGGCGCTGAAGCTGGAGGGCGTGGCCATACTTTCAGGCCTTCTGCGGACCCAGGAGCGGCGCGTCACGGCGGCCTACCTGTCGCGCGGTTTCGTGCTGGAGCGGCGCATCCACCGCGACGCCTGGAGCGCGCTGGTCTTGAGGCGGAAGGGTTAACCGGCGGAACGGGGAGCGAGCGGGGCCGTTCGGAGCGGGCAACCGGAGGAACGACCGTGACCTATACCGATCCCCTTGACCCGCGCCGCCCGGCTGCGGGCGATCCTGTGGTCACCGAGACGGTGACGACCACCGGTCCGGCCGTGACCGAAACGGTCGAGACGGTCGTGGTGCGCGAGTCCAACACGGGCTGGTGGATCGCCGGCATCCTCGGCGGGCTGGTGCTGCTGGCGGCGCTGTGGATCCTGTTCGCCCGCGGAAGCGAGCCGGAGGCGGACGCCGCCCTGCTGGAGGCGCAGATGGACGCCGCCACGGCGCAGGCGCAGGCCGAACAGGCGCTGATCGCCGGACAGGTGGCGGGAGCGCAGGCCAGCATCGACATGGCGCGCGCCGACGCGGCCCGGGCGCAGGCCGACGCCTCGCGCGCCGGCGCGGAAGCGCGGGCGGCCGAGGCCCGGGCCCAGACGCCGGTCGTCGTCGAGGCCCCGGCGGCTGCGCCCGCTCCGACGGCGGGGACGGCGGTGGTGTCGCCGACCGCGCCCCAGGACTAGCGTCTACTGGCTGTCGACTTCGGAGATGTGCAGCCGCGCGGCCTGGAGGGCCCCGCTGCCGTAGGTCCCCACCCAGATGTCGTACTGCCCCGACTGCGGCGAGCCGAAGCGCAGCGACGGGTTGAGACCGTTCACGCCGCCGTCGTCGTCGCAGTACCAGCTGCCGTCCGGACCGTTCACGACCAGGGTGGTGTCGCTGGACGACGCCACTGACAGGATCAGGGGGTAGCCCCCGGCCTGGTAGTTGAGGCGTACGTCCGGCGCGCCGGCGATGTAGCCGCTGCAGGAGGACGACACGTTCGACGCCGGTATGCTGCCGCCCGACTGGAGCGCCACGACCCGCGGATCGGGCTCGAAGCCGGCCGAAAGGGTGACCGTGCCGTAGCTCGGAGAAGCGCTGTAGTCGGGCATCCCGCCATAGCTCTGCGGCATCGTCTCGCAGGCGACCAGCGCCATCGCCGCGCCGGCGATCCCGACCGCCCGAAACAGATTGTGCATGCGAACCCCTCCCTTGGTGGAGAGGCGACGGTGGCATAGGTTCGACGGAGCGGCGACTGCCGAAACCTGATGGACGAATCGAACGGCGATGCCGGAGACCCGCAGCGAAATCTGGTTCTACCATCTGGAGCGCTCCGGGCTGCCAGAGGTGCTGCCGGGCCTGCTCGACAAGACCCGCGAACGGGGCTGGCGGGCCCTGGTGCGCGTCAACAGCAGCCGCCTTCTGGACGAGATCGACGAACGACTGTGGACCTGGCGCGACGACAGCTTCCTCGCCCACGGCCGGGCGACCGAGCCCCACGCCGAGCGCCAGCCGATCCTGCTGAGCGAGACCGGAGAGAACCTGAACGGCGCTCAGGCGCTGTTCATCGTGGACGACGCAGAGCTTGGCGATACGGAGAGCTACGAACGATGCTTCATCATCTTCGACGGGCGGGACGAGCATTCCCTGACGGCCGCCCGGGAGCGGTGGAAGGTGCTGAAGCAGGAAGGGGCGAACCTGGCCTACTGGCGGCAGTCGCCGGAAGGGCGCTGGGAAAAGGCGGCCTGATCGCGCTGACGGCGCTGGCCGGCTGCGCCAGCCCGGCTTCCGATGCGCCGACTCCCCGCGCGGTGGAGCGGGCCCAGGTGAGCCTGGCGCCGGTCGGCAGCCGTGTGCCGCAGGATTCCACCACGGATCTCTGCCGGGCGGGCGAGTTGCAGTGGCTGGTCGGGAAACCGAAGACCGAGATCCCCGTTCCGGTGAACGTGGTGAACCGCCGGGTCACCTGCACCACCTGTCCGATCACCGAGGACTTCTCGCCCTACCGGCTGAACATCTTCTTCAACGCGCAGACCGACGTCGTCGAACAGGTCCGCTGCGGCTGACCCGCCAAGGAGCCCTGCCATGAGAATGCTGATGCTGAGCCTGGCCGCCGCCGGTCTGATGGCCGGCTGCGCGGCCCCCGTCGATCCGGGACCGTCGAACCCGTCGGACGGAGCCCCGACCCAGTGCCGGGCCGACCAGTATCGCTACCTGATCGGTCGCAACCGTTCGGAGATCCCTTCAACGCCGGCCGGCCAGACCTGGCGGGTGGCGTGCACCACCTGTCCGGTGACGATGGACTACAATCCGAACCGGCTGAACATCTTCTACGACGAGGCGACCGGCGTGATCCGTCGGGTCGAGTGCGGATGAGCCGCCGGGCGATTCCCGCGGCGGGCGCGTTGCTTCTCGCGGCGTGCGCGCCGAGCCCGACGGGTCCCGGGACGGGCCCGACGGGCGAGCCGGGGCGCTGCGACGCCGAGGGGGCCCGTTCGCTGATCGGCTCCCATGTCGGGGCGGTCACCTTCCCGCGGGACGCCAACGTCCGCATCGTCTGCACCACCTGTCCGACGACCCGCGACTACCGGCCGGACCGGCTGAACGTCCGCTTCGACCAGACGACCGGAATCATCGAAGGCGTCGACTGCGGCTGACGGTCAGCCGCGCGCCTTGGCCTCGCGGATGGCGCGGTCGATGTCGGCCGGCTGGATGCTGGGGCTGGCGCGGCCGTTGATGAAGAAGGTCGGGGTGCCGACCAGGCCGAGGGTCTGGGCGGCGGCCTGGATCTCGGTCAGGTGCCGTGCGACGCCGACGCTCTGCATGGTCGCCTCGGCCTCCGGCAGCGAGACGCCGTTCGCCGCGAGGATGCGGTCGACGGCTGCCGGATCGAGCGCCGGCTCGGCCATCAGGTCGCGGAACACCGGGAGGTACTTGCCCTGGCGGTGAGCCGCGTTCGCCGCGCGGGCGGCGTAGTGAGAGGTCACCTCCGTGCCCCGGTCGAGGATCGGCCAGTCCTTGAACACGAAGCGCACGTCGGGATGAGCCTGCATCAGGCGCAGCACCTCGGGCGCGGTGGCCTTGCAGCCGGGGCAGCGGAAGTCGAAGAACTCGATCACCGTGACCTTCGCGTCGGCCGGGCCGAAGGCGGGGTCGTCGGCGTCGACGGCGAGCAGGCCGGGGTTGGCGGCGGCGCGCTGATTGATGGCGTCGGCCAGGGCGTTGTCCTGGTTCGCCTGCAGCGCCGCGCTCATTTCCTGCAGGATTTCGGGATGTTCGAGCAGATACGCCCGCACCTTCTGGTCGAACCCGCCGCCGCCCGTGGCGTACGGAACCACGGCGAGCGCCAGGGCGAGGGCCGACATGGCCACCGCCGCGACGACGCCGCGTTCGGCGGTGAACAGGCGGCGCGCGCGCGGCGGCGAGGGCGTCGTTTCAGGCGCTTCGGTCATGCGATCGGTTGTTCCCTGGTTCAGCCGGAGGCGGGCACGACGACGGGTCGGTTGCGGCTGTTGCGACGGTCGAGGGCGTCGACGTCTTCCTGTGTGGCGCCGGAGGCGAAGACGATGTCCATGGCGCGCGTGTACTCGGCGGTGCCTGGCCGGAGCATGTCCCGCGCCCGAAGCGCGAACTGGGTGGCCTGCTCCTCCGCGCCCATGGCGAAGTACATCTCGGCCGAGGCCAGACGCGCCTCGCCCTCCTTGCCCTGGCTGGCGTAGGCCTGCGACAGCAGCCGCCAGGCCATGGTGTTGTCGCGCTCGAGCGCCGCCGCGCGCTTCAGGTGGTCGACCGCGCCGGCCAGCCTGTCCGGATCCTGGGTTTCGATCATGGCGTGGGCCAGGTTGATGCGCAGCAGGGGCGCGTCCGGCATCAGGTCGACGGATTTCTGGTGGGCATCGATGGCTTCGGCCGGGCGACCCTCCTCGAACAGGATCTGGCCGCGCAGCTCCCAGAAGAAGGCGTTGTCCGGCTGTTCGGCGAGCAGGGCGTCCACCGCCGCCAGCGCGCGTTCGGTCTGGCCGTCCCGGTACCAGGCGATGGCGCGGGCGTAACGGGCGGGGAGGGAGGCGTCGCTCTCGGGCCAGGCCCGCAGGGTGGTGTTCGGCGCGTCCATGAAGGCGTGGATCTTGGCCAGGACCAGCGCGTGCTGGGCCATCCGCTCCGGGCTGTCGGTCTTCGAATAGCTGGGCTGTTCAGCGACGAAGCGGCGCAGGTTCTCGATGCGCTGCGACGACAGCGGGTGGCTGCGGAAATAGGGATAGCGCCGGGCGTCGGAGAAGACTTCCTGCGAGCGGAAATTCTCGAAGAAGGTGACCAGGCCGCGGCCGGATTCGCCGGCGGCCTCCAAGGCGCGGGCCCCGGTGTTGTCGGCCTCGCCCTCCTGGTGGGTCATGTAGCGCAAGGCGCTCAGGGTGCCGAAATACTGGCTGTTGCCCAGCAGCACGGCGCCGGCGTCGGGCGCGCCGGCCGCGATGGCCAGGGCGCCCAGCGCCATGGTCATCAGCAGGGGCTGCATGCCGGCGTTCTGGGCCCCGTCGCGCAGGGTGTGCCGGTTGCGGATGTGCCCGGCCTCGTGGGCCACGACACCCAGGAGCTCGTTGGGACTGTCCGTGCGCAGGATGAGCCCGGTGTTCAGGCCCATGATCCGCCCGCGGGTGGCGAAGGCGTTGAGCTCCTCGTCGTTGATCAGAAGGATCTCGACCTCGGACGGTTCGAGCCCCATGGCCGAGAACACCGGCGCGGACCACTCGTGGATGATCCCCTCGATCTCGGTGTCACGGATGACGCTCTGGGCCGCGGCGGGCGCGGCCGACGCCAGGACGAGCCCGGCGGCGGACGCGGCGCCGATCAGGCGGGCGGCGTTTCGGGACAGCCATGACATGGCGAACTCCTCCAGGCCTCGGACGCCCCCGCCCGTCGTGATCCTCACAATCTAATCACGGCCTTTCAGCGGCGCCACCATCCGCGCCTCGGCTTATCCGGCGGCGCGACGATCTGGTTGGGGTCTTCCGAGATCAGGGCCGCGACGTCGACCTCCGGCAGGGCCGGAGCCGCCTCGACGACGTCCTCCGTCGGCTCCGGCAGCGGCCGGGGCTCGGGGACGGCGGGGGCGGGTTCCTCGACCGCGGCCGGTTCGGCCACGGACGGGGCCTCGGCCTCGACGACCTCCTCCGCGACGACCGGCGCCTCGCCGGCGAGGTCGGCGGCGACCTTGCGGCGCACCCGGCGACGCTTGGGCTGTTCGATCAGGGCCGGGGCCTCCTCGACCGGCGCGGCGTCCGCGTCGCTCACGGCCGGTTCGGCCGCAGCCTCGATGGTTTCGCCGGCTTCGGCGGTCGGGGCGGCGTCGAGGCCGCGGTCGCGACCGCGACCCCGGCCGCGCCGGCGCCGCGAGCGGCCGTTGCGCTCGCCGGCGGTCTCGCCCTCGATCCGCTCGGGAGCGGGCGCGCCGGCGGCCTCCGCGGCGTCGGTCGCGGCCTCGGCGCGCGGCTGCGGACGCTCGGGATTGATCGGGTCGAACCAGACATAGGGATCGTCGAGCGACGGCGTGCGGCCACGGACCCAGAAGAAGGCGTCGCGTTCGCCGTCCTCGCGCATGCGGCGACCGCCGCGGCGGCCCCGACGACGGCGGCGTCCGCCCTCGGAGTCGTCCTCCTCGGCGGCGACGGGAGCGGCCTCGACGGCCTCGCCCTCGCCACGACGTCCGCCGCGACGGCGACGCCGGCGGCCTTCGCCTTCGACACGCTCGCGCGGTTCGCCCTCGAGCTCCTCGCCCGCGGTTTCGTCCTCGTCCTCAAGGAAGAGGTCCTCGTCCTCCTCTTCCTCCTCGTCCTCCCAGGCGCTGGCGTCGAAGTCGTCCTCGAGGTCCACCCAGGCCTCGGACGCTTCCGGCGGGGTGAAGTCCTCGTTGGTCTCGGTCCGCTCGATGGCGTGCTCGCCCTGGCCAAGGGTGTCGTCGATCAGCACGACCACGTTCAGGCCGCGCTGGGCCAGCAGGCGCTGCAGGTAGTCGCGCTTGTGGTTGAGGATGTAGAGGCCGACGGCGGTGCAGACCCGCAGGTGAATCGTGCCGGCGCCGTTCCTGCCGGCCTCGATGTCGACCGCGCGCAGGGTCATCAGGGCCGCGCTCTCGGCGGAGCGGATGCGGCCGGCGCCCTGGCAGTGCGGGCAGATCTCGGTAGCGCCCTCGATCACGCCGAGACGACGGCGCTGACGGCTGATCTCCATCAGGCCGAACCCGGAGATCTTGCCCATCTGGATGCGGGCGCGGTCCTTGGCCAGCGCGTCCTTGAGCGCCTTCTCGACCGCCCGGTTGTTCTTCGACTCCTCCATGTCGATGAAGTCGATGACGATCAGGCCGGCGAGGTCGCGCAGGCGCAGCTGGCGGGCCGCCTCGACCGCGGCCTCCATGTTGGTCTTGAAGGCGGTCTGCTCGACGTTGCGCTCCTTGGTGGCGCGACCCGAGTTGACGTCGATGGCGACCAGCGCCTCGGTCTGGTTGATGACCAGGTAGCCGCCCGACTTCAGCGGCACGGTCGGCTGGTGGATCTGGGCCAGCATCTCCTCGATGCCGTTCGAGGCGAACAGCGGCCGCGAGCCCTGGTAGAGGTGGATCTTCTTCGCCTGCGACGGCATCAGCACGCGCATGAAGTCGCGCGCTTCCTTGAAGCCCTCGACGCCCTCGACCTGGATGCCGTCGAAGTCCTTGTCGAACATGTCACGCACGGCGCGGCGGACGAGGTTCTCCTCCTCGTAGATCAGCGCCGGGGCGTTGGAGCGGAGCGTCGTCTCGCGGATCGTCTCCCACAGGCGCAGCAGGTATTCGTAGTCGCGCTTGATCTCGGCCTTGGTGCGCTTGGCGCCCGCCGTGCGGATGATCAGTCCCATGCCCTGCGGCACGTCCAGCGCGGCCGCCGCGGCCTTCAGGCGCTTGCGGTCGGCGGCGTTTGTGATCTTGCGGGAGATGCCGCCGCCCTTGCCGGTGTTGGGCATCAGCACGCAGTAGCGGCCTGCCAGCGACAGCCAGGTGGTCAGGGCCGCGCCCTTGCCGCCGCGCTCGTCCTTGACGACCTGGACCAGCAGGATCTGCCGGCGCTTGATGACGTCCTGGATCTTGTAGCGCCGCATCAGGCGGCGCTTCAGGCGCTCCTCGTCGGCGAGGCCGCCCTCGTGCTCCTCGTCGGCGCTCTCGCGGCCCAGATCATCCTCGGCGTCCTCGTCGCTGGACGCCTCGGCCATGATGGCTTCGCGGTCGGCGACCGGGATCTGGTAGTAGTCCGGGTGGATCTCGTTGAAGGCCAGGAAGCCGTGGCGGTTGCCGCCGTACTCGACGAAGGCGGCCTGCAGGCTGGGTTCTACCCGCGTGACCTTGGCGAGATAGATGTTGCCGCGAAGCTGGCGCTTCGCGCGGGATTCAAAGTCGTATTCCTCGACCTGACGGCCCTCGACGATCGCAACGCGGGTTTCCTCCGCGTGGGCGGCGTCGATCAACATGGTCTTTGACATGAAGGGTCTCTCTCTGGCGCGCTCGGGCCAGGCCAGTCAGCGCGCGGCTGACGGGCGGGGCGGCTCGCCGAATGGGGGTGGGGGCGCGGTTTCGCGCAGCCTCGTCCCCGCGGCAGGCGCCGCGGGCGGTGTCGGTCGGATCGGACCGGAGAGTGAGGCTGGCGGTTACGCCCATCGGGTTCAGTCGGTCCTGGGCCTGCCGCGCGCTGTGAAGCGGCGCTCCGGGCCCGGTCGTCGAATCGTCGGCGCCAAGGCGGCCGGCCGATCCTCGGATCAGTGAAAGCATCGCCGCGAGGAGGGCGCGTCCGGTTTCCGCCAAGGCAGGAAGGACGCGATCGTTCGCGAGCGAATGGAGCATAGTCATCGCAGACGCGAAATGAAAGGCGCGTTCGCCTTAACCCGTTGGCGAGGACGTTCTGGCAAAATGCCCGCAATGCATAAGGTGGGTTCCGGGCGAATGTTCGGTTTGTCGCGTTTGAAGCCGTCGCAGTGGAGCGTGCGCGATCAGATCACGATCGCGCTGGCGTTCGTCGTGTTCTGCGTGGCGGTCTTTGCGGCCGGGCGCGGCCTGGCGTCGGGCGCGTCGGGCGAGGTGCTGCGCGTCCGGTTTGGCGGCGACGCCGAGCGCACCCGGGTCGTCGTCGATCTCGACCGCACCTCTCGCGGCCAGGTGCTTCAGCCCGGTTCGGACGGTCGGCTGGTGCTCGCCCTGTCCGGCGTGGCGCCGTCGGAACGGCTGTCCGGCAGCGGTCGGGGGCTGGTTCGCGGCTACCGCGTCGCCGGAACAGGCGCGTCGGCGCGGCTGGAGCTGGACCTCGCGACCTCGGCCGAGATCGAACGCCGCTTCCTGCTGGCGCCGGGGGACGGCGTCGACCACTACCGCTATGTCGTGGACCTCAAGGCCACCGGACGGACGCCGAGCCGCCCCGGGCCGGTGGAGCGGCCCGCACGGCCCGTCGAGCGCCCGCTGATCTATATCGACGCCGGCCACGGCGGGCGCGATCCGGGCGCTCGCGGCGCTAGCGTCAACGAGAGCGAGATCACCCTGGCCGCCGCCCGCACGCTGAAGCAGGAACTGGAGCGGTCGGGCCGGTACCGGGTGCGGCTGACCCGCGACGGGGACGTCTACGTGGGCCTCAACCGGCGGGTGGCCATCGCCCGGCAGGCCGGGGCCGACCTGTTCATCTCGCTGCACGCCGACGCCGGCGCCGATCCGGCGACGCGGGGCGCCAGCGTCTACACCCTGTCCGAACAGGGCGCCGGCCGGGCCGTGCGCGAGTTCACCCGCGGCGAGAACTGGCAGCGCAGCCTGAACCTGCCGGGACGCGACGCCTCGGTGGACCGCATCCTGCTGGACATGACCCAGCGCGCCACCCAGAACCGCTCCGCCCGACTGGCCCGCACCCTGCTGGGCGAGCTCGAGGAGGCCGACCATCCGCTGCTGCGCCGCAGCCACCGCGACGCCGGCCTGGCCGTCCTTCTGGCGCCCGACGTGCCGGCGGTGCTGCTGGAGATGGGCTTCATCACCAATCCCGAGGACGAGCGCCTGCTCGGCGACAGCCGCGCGCGCCGCCGGCTGATGCGAGCCGTGGCCGAAGGGATCGACCGATATTTCGACGCCCCCGCCGCCGGCCTGCAGATGGCGTCGGCCCGGACGGCCTCCGGCCAGCCCTGACCTGTGCGACGACGGCCGCGGATGCGTCCGGCGCCTGAAACGCCTATCTGACGTCCATGCGCCTTCGCGTCGTCGATCTGGAAACCACCGGCGGAGACCGGACCTCGGAGATCATCGAGGTCGGCTTCGTGGATGTGGTGCGCGAGGGCGCCGGCTGGCGCGCCCTGCCTCCGGTGTCGCGCCTGTTCCGGCCGCGCGGCGAGATCTCGGTCCACGCCATGGCCGTGCACCACCTGACGCCCGAGGACTTCTGCGACGCCGATCCGCACTGCGACGAGTACGCCCTGCGCGCCATGTTCGCCGACCCCGCCGACGTGATGGTGGCCCACAACGCCCAGTTCGAGCGGGCCTTCATCGCCGACACCGCCACGGGCGGGCTGCCGTGGATATGCACGGTGCGCTCGGCCAAGGCGGTCTGGCCGCAGGCGCCCGGGCACTCGAACCAGGTGCTCCGCTACTGGCGCGGGCTGCAGCTGGACCGGGCTCTCGCCAACCCGGCCCACCGCGCCGGTCCCGACGCCTGGGTCACCGCCCACCTGCTGATCGAGCTTCTGGCCGAGGCCTCGGTCGAGCAGATGATCGAATGGACCCGCCAGCCGCGGCGGCTGGACCGGATCCCCTTCGGCAAGCATCGCGGCCGGTCATGGGCCGAGCCGCCGGACGACTACCTGCGCTGGATGGCGGCGCAGGTCGATATGGATGCCGCCGTCGTGGCCGCCGCGCGACAGGAGCTGGAGCGCCGCGCAGGCGCCTCTCCGGCGGCTCTGGCGGAGGCCCCCGACGCGGGCTAAACGGCTTTCATGCTCCGTTTGCAGGATATCCAGGCCAGAATCCCGGAACGCTGGTTCGTTCTGGCCGGCGTCGCCCTTCTGGGGTGCATCACCCTCGCCGGCCTGATCGTGACGATCTACGCCGCCTGGCTGTTCCACGACCTGCCGGACGCCACCGACCTGGCCGACTACCGGCCCGCCACCGCCACCCGCGTCTACGCCGGGGACGGAACCCTGATCGGCGAGTTCTCGGACGAGCGGCGCATCTATGTGCCCTACGAGCAGATTCCGCTGCCGGTGATCCAGGCGTTCCTCGCGGCCGAGGACCGCAACTTCTTCAATCACGGCGGCGTCGACGTTTCCGGCCTGGGGCGGGCGATGTTCAAGAACGTCTTCAACGCCGCGACGGGGCGGCGGCTCGAGGGCGGCTCGACCATCACCCAGCAGGTGGCGAAGAACGTCCTGCTGACCAGCGAGACCAGCATCAATCGCAAGGTGAAGGAGGCGATTCTCGCCAACCGCCTCGAGGCGACCCTGTCGAAGCAGCAGATCCTCGAACTGTATCTGAACGAGATCTTCCTCGGCTACCGCTCGTACGGGGTGGCGGCGGCCGCCTTCAACTATTTCGGCAAGTCGCTGGACCAGCTGACGCCGGACGAGGCCGCCTATCTCGCCGCCCTGCCGAAGGGCCCCAACAACTACCACCCGAAGCGCCATCCGCAGCGGGCCCTGGAGCGCCGCAACTGGGTGCTGCGGGAGATGCGGGAGAGCAATTTCCTGACCGAGGCCAGCTATGCCGAGGCGCGCGCCCGGCCGCTGGTCACCCAGGACGCGCCCCGCCGCGCCCAGTACCGCGACGCCGACTTCTTCGTGGAGGAGGCGCGCCGGCGGGCGATCCAGCAGTTCGGCGCGGAGGAGGTCAACCGCGGCGGCTACTATCTGAGGACCACGCTCGATCCGCAGCTCCAGTCCGCAGCCCGCAATGCGCTGATGCGCGGGCTCGAGGACTACGATCGCCGCCACGGCTGGCGGGGGCCCTGGGGCACGACGGACTTCGCGGAGGGCTGGCAGGAAGAGGCGCTGAAGCAGACCGTCCCGCCCGAACGCCGGGCCTGGGAGGCGGCGGCGGTGGAGAGCGTGTCCGGTAACACCGTCCGGGTGCGAACGGCGCGCAGCGACCGGACGGGAACGCTGCTGGCCGACGACGCCGCCTGGGCCAACGCCAACCGTCAGCTGCGCCGCGGCGACCTGGTCTTCGTGGAGCCGCGCAACGGCCAGTTCGCCCTCAAGCAGGTGCCCCAGGTGAACGGCGCCCTGGTGGCGATCGAACCCTATTCCGGCCGCGTGCTGGCCATGGTCGGCGGCTACTCCTACGCCCTGTCCAGCTTCAATCGCGCGACCCAGGCCCGGCGTCAGCCCGGCTCGGCCTTCAAGCCGTTCGTCTATGCGACCGCGCTGGAGGGCGACTACACGCCCGCGTCGATCGTGCTCGACGCCCCGATCAGCTTCGCCGGCGGCCCGAACGGCACGCGCTGGAGCCCCGAGAACTACAGCCGACAGTACTACGGCCCGCAGACGCTGCGCCGGGGGCTGGAGCTGTCCCGAAACGTGATGACCGTGCGCCTCGCCCAGGCGGTGGGCATGCGCAACATCGTCGACCTGTCGAAGAAGATGGGCGTGTCGGACACGCTCCAGCCGAATCTGTCGGTGTCTTTGGGGGCCGGCGAAACCACGCCCTATGATCTGACCGCCGCCTACGCCGCCTTCGTCAACGGCGGCCGGCGCATCGATCCCTATCTGATCGAGCTGGTGCAGGACCGCGACGGCGAAACCATCTTCCGCGCCGACGAGCGCCGTTGCCGCGATTGCGGCCGGCCGTTCACCGGCCAGGAGTCGCCGCGGCTGGAGCCGCGCGGCGAGCAGGTGATCGACCCGATCACCGCCTACCAGATCAGCTCGATGCTGGAGGGCGTGGTGCAGCGCGGCACCGCGGTGCGCGCCCGCAGCCTCGGCCAGTGGGTCGGCGGCAAGACCGGGACGACGAACGAGTACCGTTCGGCCTGGTTCGTCGGTTTCTCGTCCGACATCGTCGTGGGCGTCTTCATCGGCTTCGACGACAACCGCTCGCTGGGCTCCGGCGAGGCAGGGGCGGCGACGGCGGTGCCGGTGTTCATCGACTTCATGCAGGTGGCCCTGCGGGAGCGCCCGGCGCGTCCGTTCGTGCGGCCGGCCAATGCGGTGTTCCGCACCGTCAACGGCATCGAGGAGGCCTTCCGCCCCGGCACCGAGCGTCGCCGGGAGGAGGAGCGGCCCGCGCCGCCGCCGCAGCCGACCGGACCGCAGAACTACTACGACGTGATCCGGCGCGAGCAGGAGGCGGCGGCCGGCCAGACGCCTTCGGACGCTCCGGCCCCGCCGGCCACCCCGCCGCCGCCCAAGAAGGAGCCGGCGGAGGACTTGAGCGGACTCTACTGAGGCCCTAGTTAGGGGTCACCACGGCGCGCCCGAGAACGGCGCGCCGTTCCCTTTTGTTGTCGCAGGAGTTTGCGATGAGACCGGATGTCGAGGCCATGAAGGCCGACATCGAGCAGAGCATCGCTCTGCTCAGGAGGCGTCTTTGACTGGGATGCCGCACTCAGGAAGCTGGACGAGCTGAACGCCCGGGTCGAGGACCCGACCCTCTGGGACAGGCCCGACGAGGCCCAGGCCGTGAGCCGCGATCGCTCGCGGCTGGAGGCGCAGGTCAACGCCGTCCGCGAGATGGAGCAGGGTCTCGAGGACGGGATCATGCTGGCCGAGATGGCCGACGAGGAGGGCGACGAGGCGGCGCTGGAGAGCGCCCGCGCCGATCTGAAGGCGATCAAGGAGCGGGCCGCCCGGGCCGAGCTGGAGGCGCTGCTGTCCGGCGAGGCCGACGGCAACGACGCCTACCTTGAAGTGAACTCGGGCGCCGGCGGCACGGAGTCGAACGACTGGGCCGGCATGCTCCTGCGCATGTACACCCGCTGGGCCCGCGCCCACGGCTACGAGGTCGAGGTCGAGGCCGAGGAAGCCGGCGAACAGGCGGGCATCAAGTCGGCCACGATCCAGATCAAGGGGCCCAACGCCTACGGCTGGCTGAAGTCGGAATCGGGCGTGCACCGGCTGGTGCGCATCAGCCCCTATGACGCCGCGGCCAAGCGGCACACCTCGTTCGCCTCGATCGGGGTTTCGCCGGTGGTCGACGACGCCATCGAGATCGACATCAATCCGGCCGACGTGCGCACCGACACCTACCGGGCCTCCGGGGCCGGCGGGCAGCACATCAACAAGACCGACTCGGCCGTGCGCCTGACCCACGTGCCGACCAACACGGTGGTGGCCTGCCAGGCGGGACGGTCGCAGCACCAGAACCGCGAGCAGGCGTGGAAGATGCTGCGCGCCCGGCTGTACGAGCTGGAGCTGCAGAAGCGCGAGGCGGCGGCCCAGGCGCTGGCCGACGCAAAAACCGACATCGGCTGGGGACACCAGATCCGCAGCTACGTCCTGCAGCCGTACCAGATGGTCAAGGACCTGCGCACCAACGTCGAGACCTCGGACACCCAGGGCGTTCTCGACGGCGACCTGGACCAGTTCATGGGGGCGGCGCTGGCCGCCCGCGTCGGCGAGACCCGCGGCTCCACGGCGGAATGAAAAAGGCCCCGGGATCACCCCGGGGCCTTTGTTCTTCAGGATCGGGCGGATCAGGCGGCGCCGGGCTTCATGTCGATGACCTGCGGGCGATCGTCCCCGTGCGGCGGGGTGGCGCTGGCGGCCGGAGTCGAGGGCTGGGCCGCAGCCGGTCGGGCGGCGGGCGGAGCCTCGCGGCGGCCCTGCAGCACCCGGCCCTGGAAATAGGCGCCGATGTCGATCGACAGCTGCTCGGCGGTGATGTCGCCGTCGACGTAGGCGGTGGCGATCAGCTTGACCTGCTTGCCCGAGACATTGCCGACGATGCGGCCGCGGACCTCGACATAGTCGGCCGAGACGCCGCCCTCGACCGCGCCGGTCTCGCCGACGATCAGGCGGCCGACGCGGACGTCGCCCTTGATGGCGCCGTCGATCTGGAGGTCGCCGCCGCCGGAGATGTTGCCTTCGAACTGGAGGTCCGAGGACAGGGTCGACAGGCCGCGGGAGCTGGCCGGAGCCGGGGACGGGGCGCGGGCCGCGGGGGCCGCGCCCGGCGCCGGCAGGTCCGGCAGGGGCGGGATGGCCGAACCGGAGGCGGCGCGCGGCTGCTGCGGCTGCGGGGCGGGGGATTTAGTCTTGTTGAACAAGTTGGTCTCCGGCTCTCATGAATCGGGCGGGGTTCTGCGGGCGGCCGTCCATCCACACCTCGTAGTGCAGATGGACGCCGGTGGAGCGTCCTGTGGTTCCCATGCCGCCGATGCGCTGACCGAGGGCGACCCGCTGGCCGGCGCGGACGATCATGGAGTTGAGATGGGCGAAACGCGTCTTGAAGCCTCGCCCATGGTCTATCTCGACCACGTTTCCATAGCCTGAACGGGGCCCGACGTAGGAGACCACGCCCGGCGCAGTGGCGTAGATCGGCGTGTTGAGCGGCCCGGCGAAGTCCTGGCCCTGGTGCACCGCGGGGCGGCCGTTGAACGGATCGAAGCGAACCCCGAAGCCGGAGGTGGTGCGGGACTGGGTCGGCCGGCGGAAGGGCAGGCCCTCGGCGGCGTCGGCGAGCCGGCGCATGTCGTTCAGATTGTCGGCCGCATTGCGGATGCGGACGGCGAAGGCCTCGTCCACGTCGAGGACCACGCCCAGGGCGTGCGGATCGCGGGCCTCGACCAGCGGGCCGCCCAGGGCCGTGTCGCGCGGCGCATAGGCGGCCGGGTTGAGACCGGCGAGGCGAAAGGCCAGGCGCAGGCGCTCGGCGCGGGTGCGGGCGACATCCTCGGCGCGGGCGATCAGGCGCTCCTGGTCCATGCGAACGGCCACTATGCGCTGCACCGGGGTGCTGCGGGCCGGATCCGGCGCGGGCGAGGGAGCCAGCAGGGTTTCGGCCCCGTCGACGCCGCGGAACAGGCTCATCACCTGGGTCAGGGCGGCGTGGCGCCGCTCGACCATGGCGGCCATCTGGTCAAGCGAGCCGGTGGTGGCGCTCATGCGGACCACGGCGCTGTCCAGCCGGGCCTGCAGATCCGCGTTCAGACGTTCCGCCTCCGCCCGGGTCCGGGCCACCGCACGGTCCGCCTGGTTCTGGAGCACCAGATCGTACAGGAAGCCGCCGGACGCCACGAGAAACCAGGCGCCCAGCAGCACAGCGGCGGTCGCCGCCATCAGTTGCCGCGCCGGCGTCAGCGCCCAGGCGCGGACCTCGTCGCCGTCGCGCAGATACACGTACCGGACCGGAAACCACCGCCCGATCAGAGAAGGTCTTCGTGTCCTCTCCGGTTCGGCCATAACGCAACGCCCCCACGTTCGGCCGGCTTTATGGGCCACGGCAGCGCTTGGGGACAAGTCTCTTCACGACTTGTTAACCATCCTCGCCGGCATTCGCGGGAATTCGGCCGGTATTCGGGTCGAAACTTCGCCTGTCAGTTGCAGACGCGAATCTGGCGAAAGACTCGCGTCACCGGAACAAGACCAGATTCGCTCAGGGATCAGAGCGACCTGAGGGCCGCGAGCACTTCCGCGGCGTGGCCCTTGACCGAGACCTTGCGCCAGGCGCGGCGGACCAGGCCCTCGCCGTCGACGAGGAAGGTGGCCCGTTCGACCCCCATGTAGGTGCGGCCGTACAGCTTCTTCTCGCCCCACACGCCCCAGGACGCCGTGACGTCGCCGGGCTCGTCCGAGGCGAGGACGACCGTCAGGTCGTGCTTGTCGCGGAAGCGGTCGAGCTTCTTCACCGGATCACGCGAGACGCCGATCACGGTCGCGCCCGCCGCTTCGAACTCTCCGATCAACGCGGAGAAGTCCCGGCCCTCGGTGGTGCAGCCGGGCGTGTCGGCCTTGGGATAGAAGTAGAGGACGTAGGGCCGGCCGGCGAGGGACGCCGACGAGACGCGGCCGCCGCCGGCCGTCTCCATGTCGAAGGCCGGAGCCTTCGCGCCTTCGGTGATCTCGGTCATGAGCTCTCTCACACAGGACGGACGAGGACGATCTTCTTCTTGCCGGCGGCGAGTTTGAGCACGCCGTCGGCGGTCAGGTCAGAGGCCTCGACCAGCCGGGCGCCATCGCCGACGGCCTGGTCGTTCAGGCGCAAGCCGCCCCCCTGGGCCAAGCGGCGGGCCTCGCCGTTGGACGCGGTCAGGCCGGCCTTGGTCGCCACGGCCGCCAGCATGGCGCCGACAACCTCGTCGCGCGGCAGCTCCACCGTGGGCAGATCGGCCGACAGGCGGCCTTGCTCGAAGGCGGCCTCGGCGGCGCCGCGGGCGTGGGCGGCGGCACCGGCGCCGTGCAGCATGGTGGTCGCGGCGTCGGCCAGCGCCTTCTTGGCGTCGTTGATCGCGGCGCCCTCGAGCGCCTCCAGCCGCGCCACCTCGTCCAGCGGCAGGTCGGTGAACAGGCGCAGGAAGCGGCCGACGTCGGCGTCGTCGACGTTGCGCCAGAACTGCCAGTAGTCGTAGGGGCTCAGCTGGTCGGCGTTGAGCCAGACCGCGCCCTGGGCGGTCTTGCCCATCTTGCCGCCCGAGGCGGTGGTCAGCAGGGGCGTGGTCAGGCCGAAGGCGGCCTTGTGGTCGACACGGCGGACCAGATCGACGCCGGAGGTGATGTTCCCCCACTGGTCCGAGCCGCCCATCTGCAGCGTGCAGCCGAAGCGGCGGTTCAGTTCCAGGAAGTCCACCGACTGCATCAGCATGTAGTTGAACTCGAGGAAGGTCATCGGCTGCTCGCGTTCCAGCCGCAGCTTGACCGAGTCGAAGGCCAGCATCCGGTTGACGGTGAAGTGCGTGCCGAAGTCGCGCAGGAACTGGATGTAGCCGAAGGTGGACAGCCAGTCGTCGTTGTCGACCATGATCGCGTCGGTCGGTCCGTCGCCGAAGGTCAGGAACTTCTCGAACACGGTGCGGATCGAGGCGATGTTGGCGGCGATGGTCGCGTCGGTCAGCTGGGGGCGCGAGGCGTCCTTGCCCGTCGGGTCGCCGACCTTGGTGGTGCCGCCGCCCATCAGGACGATGGGTTTATGCCCGGCCTGCTGCAGGCGGCGCAGCATCATGATCTGGATCAGGCTGCCGACGTGCAGCGAGGGCGCGGTGGCGTCGAAGCCGATGTAGCCGGTGACCACGCCCGCGGCGGCGGCCTCGTCGAGCTCGGCCGGGTGGGTGATCTGGTGGATGTAGCCGCGCGCCTCGAGCGTGCGGAGGAACTCGGACTTGAAGGGCTGGTCGCTCATGGCGGCTCCGTTAGCAGGGAAGCCGGCGGCCGTCAGGTGAGTTCGGCGCCGGCGGGTGCGGCGCAGGGGTTCGCGGCCGCTCGTTCAGTACGAGGGGCGATAGTAGAGGCCGATGCGGGTGGCGCGGGCGAACATGGCGTCCGGGTACGGTCGGCGTTGACCGACGTCAAGGTCGCGCTATCGGTGGGGCATGCTGGTCACCCTCACGCCGCACCCCGAAACGCCCGGCCCCCCCGTGACCATCGCGGTCGAGGTCCTGCGGCCGAGGATTCCGGGACTCTCGCTTCGCTTTCGGGTCGCTGGCGACATCTCCGGGATACGCGTGCCGGAAAGGGTCAGGCCCTCGCGCGCCAGAGAGCTTTGGCGGACCACCTGTTTCGAGGCCTTCGTCGCAAAGGAGGGCGGGGGGTATTGCGAGCTCAATCTGTCGCCGGAGGGACGTTGGGACGCGTATGAGTTCACCGCCTATCGGGAAGGCATGTACGCCCACCCCGGCGTGGAAATGCGCGACCCTGAGCGGACGAGGGACGATCGCAGCCTCGTTTGCGCCGCCACCTTCGACCTGGACCGCGTGCTGGGCTGCGACGCCGTACCGTGGCGCGTGGGGTTGTCCGCCGTTGTGGAGGATCTGGACGGCCGTATCTCCTACTGGGCCCTGGCCCATGCTCCGGGTAAGCCGGACTTCCATCATCCCGACTCGTTCGCGCTGGAGCTGCCGGCGCCGGAGGCTTCATGAAGTTCGGCATCGACCGCCTGCTGACCGAGCCCGCGGTGTCGAAGGCGTTGCGGGGGCGCCGCGTGGCGCTGCTGGGACATCCGGCGTCGGTCACGGCGGACCTGACCCATTCGCTGGACGCGCTGGCGGCGCATCCGGACATCACCCTGACCGCCGCCTTCGGGCCGCAGCACGGCATGCGGGGCGACCTGCAGGACAACATGATGGAGAGCCCGGACGAGACCGACGCCCGGCTCGGCATCCCGGTGTTCAGCCTCTACGGTGAGGTGCGACGGCCGACCGACGCTTCGATGGAGACCTTCGACGTCCTGCTGGTCGACCTGCAGGACCTCGGCTGCCGCATCTACACCTTCGTGACGACGCTGCTCTATGTGCTCGAGGCGGCGGCGAAGCACGGCAAGGCGGTGTGGGTGCTGGACCGACCCAATCCGGCGGGGCGGCCGGTCGAAGGGCTGACGTTGCGGGCCGGATACGAGAGCTTCGTCGGCGCCGGGCCGATGCCGATGCGGCACGGCATGACGCTGGGCGAGATGGGGCGCTGGTTCATCGACCAGCACAACCTCGACCTGGAGTACCAGGTGGTCGGGATGCAGGGCTGGGCGCCGGATGAGGCTCCGGGTTTCGGCTGGCCGCTGGGGGAGCGGAGCTGGATCAACCCCAGCCCGAACGCGCCGAACCTGTCGATGGCGCGGGCCTACGCGGGGACGGTCATGCTGGAGGGGACCACCTTGTCCGAGGGTCGGGGCACCACCCGGCCGCTGGAGCTGTTCGGCGCGCCCGACCTCGACGCCCGGGCGGTGATCGCGGAGATGCAGGCGCTGGCGCCGCAGTGGCTGGAGGGCTGCCGCCTGCGCGACCTGTGGTTCCAGCCGACCTTTCACAAGCACGTCGGCCAGCTGTGCGCCGGAGTCCAGATCCACGTCGAGGACCCGGCCTACGACCACGCCGCCTTCCGGCCGTGGCGGCTGCAGGCGCTGGCCTTCAAGGCGATCCGGCGGCTGCATCCGGACTACCCGCTGTGGCGGGACTTCCCGTACGAATATGTGTTCGACCGCCTCGCCATCGACGTGATCAACGGCGGGTCGGGGCTGCGCGACTGGGTGGACGACGGGGCGGCGGCTCCGGAGGATCTGGAGGCTCTCGCCCGGCCGGACGAGCAGGCGTGGGAGGAGGCGCGGCGTCGCTTCCTGCTCTACTGAGCCGCGGCTGACAGTTTGTCGCGTTGCCGCCCGTCGGGCGGCCGCATAGTCTGGTTCTGCGGACCGGGCCCCTCTGGCGACCACGTGGTCGTGATGTCGGTCCGCATCGAGCGTGCTCGATGCGTGACAGGGCCCAGCCGTTTCCCGTCCCGGTCAGGCATCGAGCCGCTCCTCACAGAGGAGAGGACGATGCTGCACATCCAGCTCTACCGCGCCCGCCGGGACCATGCGCGGCTTTCACACATGATCGATCTCGAACAGCGGAGCCGCCGCGCGGATCCGCAGCGCCTGGCCGAGCTGAAGAAGCGCAAGCTCGCGGCGCGGGACCGGATCGCCGCCCTCGAGGCGCGCCAGGCCGAGACCCCCGAGCCCCGTCCCCACAGCGCCTGACGCCGCCAGAATTCCGGAAACCTGCAATGGAAATCCTGCTCGCCGAGTGGCTCGGCAAGCCGGCCTGGATGTGGCTGGCCTTCATGACCGTGGTCACGGCGCTGCTGGCGCTCGACCTCGGCGTCCTGCATCGCGACCAGCATGAGATCGGGGTGCGCGAGAGCCTGCTGCTGTCGGGCATGTACATCGCCATCGCCCTGGTCTTCGGGGGATGGGTCTGGTGGGAGCTCGGGCGGCAGTCGGGCATCGAATACCTGACCGGCTTCGCGGTCGAGAAGAGCCTGGCGATGGACAACGTCTTCGTCATCGCCATGATCTTCGGCTACTTCGCCATTCCGCGGGCCCTGCAGCACCGGGTGCTGTTCTGGGGCATCCTCGGGGTCATCGTGCTGCGAGCCGTGATGATCGGGGCCGGCGCCGCCCTCGTCAGCCAGTTCGGCTGGGTGCTCTACGTCTTCGCCGCCTTCCTGGTGCTGACCGGCGTCAAGATGTTCTTCGCCGGCGAGGGCCACGGCGATGTCGGCGCCAATCCGATGGTCCGGTGGATGCGCCGCCGGCTGCGGGTCACGGACGAGCTGCACGGCCAGAAATTCTTCGTCCGCCAGCCGGATGCGCGGGGGCGGATGGTGTGGTGGGCCACGCCGATGTTCCTGGCGCTGGTGATGATCGAGATCGCCGACGTGATCTTCGCGGTCGACTCCGTGCCGGCGATCTTCGCCATCACGACCGACCCGTACATCGTCTACACCTCGAACATCTTCGCCATCCTCGGCCTGAGGGCGCTGTATTTCGCCCTAGCGGCGGTGATCCACCGCTTCGCCTATCTGAAGCAGGCGCTGGCGGTGCTGCTGGTGTTCATCGGCGGCAAGGTGTTCGTCGCCGATCTGACCGGGCTGGGGAAAATTCCCGCCGAGTGGTCGCTGGCGATCACCGCCGCCATCCTGGCGTCGGGGGTTATCTGGTCGCTGTGGAAGACGCGGGGGGAGGCGGCCGCGCCGCAGCCCTGAGCCGCCGGAGCCGGCCTCAGGCCGGCTTTTCGGCCAGCCGCTTGTCGAGATAGGCGCCGACGCGGCGTTCGACGGCGTCTAGGTGGTCCTGCCAGAAGTGGCTGGCGCCTTCCTCGAGCTCGTAGTCGATGACGATGCCCTTCTGGGTTCGCAGCTTGTTGACCACCCGCTCGACCTCGACCGGCGGCACGATGGTGTCGGCCGTGCCGTGCAGGAACAGGCCCGAGGCGGGGCAGGGGGCGAGGAAGCTGAAGTCGTACATGTTCGACGGCGGCGACACCGAGATGAAGCCGTCGGTCTCGGGCCGGCGCATCAGCAGCTGCATGCCGATGTAGGCCCCGAACTGGTAGCCGGCGACCCAGGTTTGGGAGGCGGCGGGGTTGTTGGCCTGCAGCCAGTCCAGCGCGGTGGCCGCGTCGGCCAGTTCGCCGACGCCGGAGTCGAACTCGCCCTGGGACTTGCCGACGCCGCGGCTGTTGTAGCGCAGGGTGGCGAAGCCGCGCTTGACGAACAGCTGGTAGAGGGTCACCGCGACCGGGTTGTTCATGTGCCCGCCCGCCTTGGGGTGCGGATGCAGGATCAGGGCGATCGGGGCGTTCGGGCGCTTGCCCGGGGAGTAGCGGCCTTCGATGCGTCCGGACGCGCCGGGCAGGATGACTTCAGGCATGGGCGGTCGAATATCCCGTGTTCAACTGTCATTTCGCAGGCGCGTAATACTTGACCACGCCAGTAGGACTTTCTAAGTCCCGCCTGCGCTGCGCCGCCTTCGCGAAGGCGCGGGTTCTAGCACAGGAGCCCCGAAAAGCGCGCGATTTTTGAGGGTGCGCGATGCGACTGTCGACCAAGGGACGATACGCCGTGATGGCCATGGCGGACCTCGCCAGGAACGGGCGCGGGCCCGACGGCGCGAGCCGGGCGGTGTCTCTGGCCGAGATCGCCGCGCGGCAGGAGATTTCGCTGAGCTATCTGGAGCAGCTGTTCGCACGGCTGCGGAAGAGCGGCCTGGTGCAGAGCGTGCGCGGGCCGGGCGGGGGCTACCGGCTGGCCAAGGGCGCCCACGAGACGGTGGTGGCGGAGATCGTGCTGGCGGTGGACGAACCGATCCGCGCCACCCGCTGCATCGCCCACTCGTCGCCCCGGGGCTGCATGATGGGCGGGGAGCGCTGCATCACCCACAATCTCTGGGAAGACCTCGGCGCGGAGATCCACGCCTATCTGGCCGCCGTATCGCTGGAGGACGTGGTGATGAACCGCACCGGCGGGCGGCGCCGGACGGCGGCGGTTCCTGCGATGGGAGCGGCGGCGTGAGCGTCTATCTGGATTACAACGCGTCGGGCCTGGTGCGGCCGGAGGTTCGCGAGGCGATGGCCGAAGCGTTGGCCGACGGCGGCAATCCCAACGCCGTGCACGCCGCCGGCCGGCGGGCCCGGGCGCGGGTGGAGAATGCGCGCGCCAGGGTGGCCGAACTGGTCGGGGCGGACCCGACGGCGATCGTCTTCTCCTCGGGCGGGACCGAGTCCAACGCCCAGGCGGTGGCCAGCGCCCTGGCGGCCGGGTGCGAGCGCGTGATCGTGTCGGCGACCGAGCATCCCTGCGTGGCCGAGGCCGCCGCCGTCTCCAGCGCGCCGGTCGAGGTGCTGCCCGTGGACGGCGAGGGCGTGGTCGATCTGGCCTGGCTGGCCGACGCCCTGAAGCGGCCGGGCCGGCCGCTGGTCGCGATCCATCATGCGAACAACGAGAGCGGCGTGATCCAGCCGATCGCAGAGGCGGCGCAGTGGATCCGCGCCGCCGGCGGCTGGCTGCATGTCGACGCCATCCAGTCGGCGGGCAAGATCCCGGTCGACGTGCGCGAGCTGGACGCCGACAGCCTGACCCTCTCGGCCCACAAGCTGGGTGGGCCGCAGGGCGTCGGGGCCCTGGTGCTGAAAGCCGGACGCGAGGCGGTGAAGATCCTGCACGGGGCGGGGCAGGAGCGCGGGCTGCGCGCCGGCACCGAGAACACGCCGGGCATCGCCGGCTTCGGCGTCGCCGCCGACTGCGCCGCACGCGACCTGCCGGAGGCGATGGCCCACGCGAGCTGGCGCGACGCGGCCGAGGCGAAGGTCAGGGCCGCGGGGGCGACCATCGTCGGCGCGGGGGCGCCGCGCCTGCCCAACACCCTGTTCATGGCCGTAGAGGGCTGGGATAGCCCGCAGCAGCTGATCACCCTCGATCTGGCCGGGATCATGATCTCGGCCGGCAGCGCCTGCTCCTCGGGCAAGACCAAGCCGTCGAAGACGATGCTGGCGATGGGGCTGGAGCCGCTGGCCACCGGCGCCGTGCGCATCTCGGGCGGCTGGGGGACCACCGAACAGGACTGGATCCGCTTCGCCGACGCCTGGGTCGCGGCGTGGCAGAAGCATAGCGCGCGCCTGAGAGAGCGCGCGAAGGAAGTCGCGTAACCATGGCCGCCGTCAAGGAAACCGTCGAAGCCGTCGCCGCGCTGGAAAAGTATGCGCACGGCTTCACCTCGGACATCGAGCAGGAGTTCGCGCCCAAGGGGCTGAATGCGGACATCGTCCGCTTCATCTCGGAGAAGAAGGGCGAACCCGAGTGGATGCTGGAATGGCGGCTGGCCGCCTTCGAGCGCTGGCAGGCCATGGAGGAGCCGACCTGGGCCTCGGTCCGCTACGAGCCGATCGACTACCAGGACCTGCACTACTACGCCGCCCCGAAGAAGAAGGTCGGGCCGAAGAGCCTCGACGAGGTCGATCCCGAACTGCTCGAGGTCTACGCCAAGCTGGGCATCCCGCTGAAGGAGCAGGAGGTGCTGGCGGGCGTCGAGGGGGCGCCGAAGGTGGCGGTCGACGCCGTGTTCGACAGCGTGTCGGTGGTGACCACCTTCAAGAAGGAGCTGGCCAAGGCGGGGGTGATCTTCCTGCCGATGAGCGAGGCGATCCGCGAGCATCCCGAGCTGGTGCGGAAATACCTCGGCTCGGTGGTGCCGGTGTCGGACAACTATTTCGCCGCCCTCAACAGCGCGGTCTTCTCGGACGGTTCGTTCGTCTATGTGCCGCCGGGCGTGCGCTGCCCGATGGAGCTGTCGACCTATTTCCGCATCAATGCGTCCCAGACGGGCCAGTTCGAGCGGACCCTGATCATCGCCGACAAGGGCAGCTACGTCTCCTATCTGGAGGGCTGCACGGCGCCGATGCGCGACGAAAACCAGCTGCACGCCGCGGTGGTCGAACTGGTCGCGCTCGACGACGCCGAGATCAAGTACTCGACGGTGCAGAACTGGTACCCCGGCGACGCCGAGGGCAAGGGCGGCATCTACAACTTCGTCACCAAGCGCGCCGACTGCCGCGGCGACCGGTCGAAGGTGTCGTGGACCCAGGTCGAGACCGGCTCGGCGGTGACGTGGAAATATCCGTCCTGCCTGCTCAAGGGCGAGGAGAGCTCGGGCGAGTTCTATTCGATCGCCATCACCAACGGTCACCAGCAGGCGGACACCGGCACCAAGATGGTGCACCTCGGCAAGAACTCGAGGAGCCGGATCATCGCCAAGGCGGTGTCGGCGGGGAAGTCGGACTCGACCTACCGCGGGCTGGTGTCGGTGCACCCCAAGGCGACGGGCGTGCGCAACTTCACCCAGTGCGACAGCCTGCTGATCGGCAAGGACTGCGGCTCGCACACCATCCCGTACATCGAGGCCCGGAACGGCTCGGCCCACCTGGAGCACGAGGCGACGACGACGCGGCTGAGCGAGGACCAGCTGTTCTACGCCCAGCAGCGCGGCCTGTCGGAGGAGGAGGCGGTGGCCCTGCTGGTCAACGGCTTCGTCCGCGACGTGCTGCAGGAGCTGCCGATGGAGTTCGCCGTCGAGGCGCAGAAGCTGGTGGCGATCAGCCTGGAAGGGAGCGTGGGGTGACGGCCACTCATCTCGAGAACGCATATAGGTGGTCGACAGTTGGGAGCTTCGTGCTGGCCGTCAGCAGCACGCTAGCCTTGGCATATTTTGTCTTGGGCGAGCCGCTGGCCAGTTCTGATGCGGGGGAAAGAGTCGCGGTTGGTCTCGCCTACTGGATGGTGATCGGTCCCGTCTGTTGGCTGGTCGTTACAATCGGGGTGATCGCTGTTTACCGCAGGCGCGGACTCTGGGTCCTGCTCGGAGGGCCGATCGCGCTCATTCCACTTTTCGCTGTTTTTTGGCTCCTAAGCGCCATCTGAGACTCATCATGCTCTCCATCTCCAACCTCCACGTCTCCGTCGGCGACAAGCCGATCCTCAAGGGCCTGTCGCTCGACGTTCCGGCCGGCGAGGTGCACGCCGTCATGGGGCCGAACGGGGCCGGCAAGTCGACCTTGGGCTACGCCCTGTCGGGTCGGCCGGGCTATGAGGCGACCGAGGGCGCCGTGACGTGGCGCGGCGAGGACCTGCTGGCGCTCGAGCCGGCCGAGCGGGCGGCCAGGGGCGTCTTCCTGTCGTTCCAGTATCCGATCGAGATCCCCGGCGTCCCGGCCCTGACCTTCGTGCGCACGGCCCTGAACGCCCAGAAGCGGGCGCGCGGCGAGGAGGAGGTCTCGGCGCCCGCCTTCCTGAAGCTGGTCCGGGCGGCGTCGCAGGCGCTGAAGATGGACTTCGACATGCTGAAGCGGCCGCTCAACGTCGGCTTCTCGGGCGGCGAGAAGAAGCGGATGGAGATCCTGCAGATGGCCCTGCTGGAGCCGTCGCTGCTGATCCTCGACGAGACCGACTCGGGGCTGGACATCGACGCCCTGCGCATCGTCGCCGACGGGGTCAACGCCCTGCGCAGCCCGGAGCGGTCGATGCTGGTCATCACCCATTACCAGCGGCTGCTGGACTACATCAAACCGGACCGGGTGCACGTCATGGTCGCCGGCCGCATCGTGGCCTCGGGCGGCCCGGAGATGGCGCACCAGCTGGAGGCGGAAGGGTACGACAAGTACCTGCCGGAAGCCGCGTGAGCGCCCTACCGATCCTCGATCTGAAGGACGCGTCCAGCTTTCCGTCCCGGCGGACGGAGGCGTGGAAATACAGCGATCTGAGGAAGTTTCTTCGCGAAGCGCCGCAGCCGTCGCCGTCGGCCGCGGTGCCGGTCGCGGGGGGGGGACCGTTCGAGGCGCTCGGCGGCGAGCCGATGGTCTTCGTCAACGGCCGGCCCGTCGACGCCAGCGCGCGGGTCCTGTGCGGCGAGCAGACGGTGCGGCTGCGGCTGATCTCGAAGGCCGAGGGCGCCGGCCACGCCGTCCACGCGCGCATTTCGGCGCGCGCCGGCGCGAAGCTGCTGGTGCTGGAGACGCACGAGGGCGAGGGCGCCGGCTATGTGGCCCACAACCGGCTGGAACTCGATCTCGCTGAGGGCGCCGAGGTGACGCGCCTCGTGCTGACCGACGAGCCCGCGGACGCCATCTCGGTGACCCAGGCGGCGGTGCGGCTGGCGCGGGGCGCGCGGTATCGTCAGACGATCGTGGCGTCGGGCGCGAAGCTGCAACGGCTGGAGACCGAGGTCTCGCATCCGGGCCACGGCGCCGAGGTGCGGCTGGACGGAGCCTATGTGCTGGGCGACAGCCGCCACGCCGACCTGACCAGCGTCGTCGACCACCTGGGCCGCGACGGGACCACCTCGCAGCTGACCAAGGGGGTGGTGAAGGACACGGCGCGCGGCGTCTTCCAGGGCAAGATCATCGTCGAGCGCGGGGCCGACGGCACCGACGCCCGGATGGGCCACCACGCCTTGATCCTGTCGGAGCGGGGCGAGGTCGACGCCAAGCCGGAGCTGATCATCTACGCCGACGAGGTGCAGTGCGCGCACGGCAATACGGTGGGGAATCTGGACCAGGCGGCGCTGTTCTACATGCAGCAGCGAGGCCTGCCGCTGGACGAGGCGCGGGCCCTGCTGACGGGGGCCTTCCTGATGGAGGTGGTCGACCGGATCGAGCCCGAGGGTCCGAGAGAGGTGGTGCGGGAATGGCTGACGGCTCGCCTGTGACCGCCCGCTTCGACCCCTACGCCGCCCGCGCGCAGTTCCCCATCCTGTCGCGAACGGTGAACGGCAAGCCGCTGGTCTATCTGGACTCGGCCGCCTCGGCACAGAAGCCGCGGGCGGTGATCGACGCCCTGACGGCGGCGATGGAGGGCAGCTACGCCAATGTTCACCGCGGGCTGCACACCCTGGCCAACGAGACGACCGAGGCCTTCGAGGCGGCGCGCGAGAGCGTGGCCCGGCTGCTGAACGCGCCGGCGGCCTCGAACATCGTCTTCACCAAGGGCGGCACCGAGGCGATCAACCTGGTGGCCTCCAGCTTCGGGCAGAACATACGGCCGGGCGACGAGATCATCGTCTCGGAGATGGAGCACCACTCCAACATCGTGCCGTGGCACCTGCTGCGCGAGCGGCGCGGCGCGGTGCTGAAGTGGATCCCGGTGCTGGACGACGGCGCGCTGGACATGGCGGCCTACGCCGGGCTGCTGGGTCCGAAGACCCGCATGGTGGCGGTGACCCACATGTCGAACGTGCTGGGCACCATCAATCCGGTCGGCGAGATCGTCCGGCTGGCGCACGCGGCCGGGGCGAAGGTGCTGATCGATGGCTGCCAGGGGGCGGTGCACGCCCGGCCCGACGTGCAGGCCATCGGCTGCGACTTCTACGTCTTCACCGGCCACAAGCTGTACGGCCCCACCGGCATCGGGGCGCTGTACGGGACGGCCGAGGCGCTGGAAGCCCTGCCGCCGTACCAGGGCGGGGGCGAGATGATCGAGACGGTCGAGCGCGAGCGGGTGACCTATGCGAAGCCGCCGCACCGCTTCGAGGCGGGGACGCCGCCGATCCTCGAGGCGATCGGTCTCGGCGCGGCGATCGACTGGCTGGAGGGCTTCGATCGCGAGGCGGTGCTGGCCCATGAGCATGCGCTCTACGACCACGCCCGGGCGCGGCTGGAGGGGGTGAACTGGCTGCGCGTCATCGGCGAGGCTGAAGGGAAGGGGGCCATCCTGACCTTCACCGTCGACGGGGCCCACGCCCACGACATCGCCCAGGTGATGGACCGCTACGGAGTGGCGGTGCGGGCCGGACTGCACTGCGCGGAGCCGCTGGCGAAAAGGTTCGGCCTGACGTCGAGCGCCCGCGCCTCCTTCGCCCTATATAACACCGTCGAGGACGCCGACGCGTTCGTCGACGCCCTGACCAAGGCCCGTGAGTTCTTCGCATGACGTCTGAAGCCGCCCGAAAGCCCGACGACGCCGCCTTCCAGGACGCCTGGGACGCGCCGCAGAAGGGCGCGCTCGACCAGGCCGAGATCGACCGCCTGACCGACGAGATCGTCGCGGCCCTGAAGACCGTCTACGACCCCGAGATCCCGGTCGACATCTACGAGCTGGGGCTGATCTACAAGGTCGACCTGTCCGACGACCGGGACGTGGCCGTGGAGATGACCCTGACCGCGCCGGGCTGTCCGGTGGCGGGCGAGATGCCGGGCTGGGTCGAGGACGCCATCCGCAAGGTCGAGGGCGTGCGCTCGGTGCGGGCCGAACTGGTGTTCGATCCGCCGTGGGATCCCTCGAAGATGAGCGACGAGGCCAAGCTCTCGCTCAACATGTTCTGAGGCGCGCATGAGCGAACTTCAGACCAGCGCCCGTCCGCGCCGTCCCCGTCCCGCCGTGGTCACCCTGACCGAGGCGGCGGCCGCCCGCGTGCGCGAGCTGTGCGAGGCCAACGGACACGCGGCGCTTCGCGTCGGCGTCAGGAACGGCGGCTGCGCGGGGCAGGAGTACACCTTCGCCTTCGCCGAGGAGATCCAGCCGTTCGACGAGGTGGTGACGGACAAGGGCGCGACGGTGGTGATCGACCCCAAGGCGATCCTGTTCCTGATCGGCGCGGAGATCGACTTCGAGACCACCAGGCTGGCCTCCAAGTTCGTCTTCCGGAATCCCAACGAGACCGACGCCTGCGGTTGCGGCGAGAGCGTCACCATCGTCCCGGCGAAGGCCGAAGAATGATCCGTCTGCAGGGGGTGACGAAGCGCTTCCGCAGCGCGGCGGGCGAGCGCACGGCGCTGGACGGCGTCGACCTGGAGATCGCCGCCGGCGAGGTGTTCGGCGTGGTCGGCCGGTCCGGCGCGGGGAAGTCGACGCTGGTGCGGACCATCAACCGGCTGGAGCGGCCCGACGCGGGTCGCGTGTTCGTCGACGGCCAGGAGATCACCGCCCTGGCGCCGGCGGAGCTGCGCGCGGCGCGGCGCCGTATCGGCATGATCTTCCAGCATTTCAACCTGCTGAACGCGAAGACGGTGGCCGAGAACGTGGCCTTTCCGCTGCGGCTGGAAGGCCGGGGGGGCGCCGAGGTCGACCGGCGCGTGGCGGAGCTGCTGGCGCGGCTGGGGCTGGCCGAGCACGCCCGCAAGCATCCGGCCCAGCTGTCGGGCGGGCAGAAGCAGCGGGTCGGCATCGCGCGCGCCCTGGCGACGGAGCCGAAGGTGCTGCTGTGCGACGAGGCGACCAGCGCGCTGGATCCCGAGACCACGGAAGACATCCTGACCCTGCTCGACCAGCTCAACCGCGAGTTGGGCCTGACCATCGTCCTGATCACCCACCAGATGGAGGTGGTGCGCCGGGTCTGCGACCGGGTGGCGGTGATGAAGGACGGTCGAGTGGTGGAGCAGGGTGCGACTGCGGACGTCTTCCTGCATCCGCACCACGAGACCACCCGCGCCATGCTGGCCGAGGGCGAGGAGGCGTTCGACGCCTCGGTCGTGCCGCCCGGGGCGCGGCTGGCGAAGCTGACCTTCCGCGGCGCGGCCACCTATGAGCCGGAGCTGAGCCGCGTCGCCCGTTCGGTCGGCGTCGACTATTCGATCCTGTCGGGTCGCATCAGCCGCATCCGCGGCGAACCCTACGGTCAGCTGACGGTGGCCTTCACCGGCGGCGACGCCGAGGCCGCTGTCGCCCGGCTGACCGACCGCGGCGTGCGGGTGGAGGCGGCCTGATGTTCGACAATGTCGACTGGACCGAGATCGGCCGCGCCACCGTGGACACCCTGCTGATGCTGGGCGGGTCGCTGGCTCTGACGGTGCTGTTCGGCGTGCCGCTCGGTGTGCTGCTGTACCTGTCGGGCAAGGGGCGGCTGGCCGCGAATCCGGTGCTGAACGCGGTTCTGTCGTTCGTCGTCAACGTGCTGCGCTCGGTGCCCTTCATCATCCTCCTGATCGTCATGCTGCCGGTGACGGTGCTGCTGGTCGGCACCTCGCTGGGGGTGGCCGGGGCCATTCCGCCGCTGGTGGTCGGAGCGGCGCCCTTCTACGCCCGCCTGGTCGAGACCGCCCTTCGGGAGGTGGACAAGGGTGTCGTCGAGGCCGGGCAGGCGATGGGTGGCACGACCCTCCAGATCGTCACCCGCGCCCTGTTGCCCGAGGCCCTGCCGGGCATCCTCGCCGGCGCGACGGTGACCGCCATCGCCCTGGTCAGCTACACGGCCATGGCCGGCGTGGTCGGGGCCGGAGGGCTCGGCGACCTCGCCATCCGCTTCGGCTACCAGCGCTTCCAGACCGACGTCATGATCGTCACCGTGGTGCTGCTCCTGCTGCTGGTGCAGGGGCTCCAGATGCTCGGCGACCGGCTGGTCGCCGCCGTTTCCCACCGCTGATCGCTCTCCCGAAAGGCCCTCCATGCTCCGCCGTTCCTTTTTCGTCGCCGCCGCCGCGTTGACCCTCGCCGCCTGCAGCCGGGGCGGGGAGGCGGACGTCGATCCGAACGCCCCGCTGCTGGTCGGGGCCACGGCCGTGCCGCACGCCGAGATTCTCGAGCACATCAAGCCGGCGCTGGCGGCCGAGGGCGTCGAGATCGAGATCAAGGTGTTCAACGACTACGTCCAGCCGAACACCCAGCTGGCCGAGCGGCGGCTGGACGCCAACTACTTCCAGACAAAGCCTTATCTGGACGAGTTCAACGCCGCCCGAGGGACAGGGCTGATCACGGTGGCGGGAGTGCACGTCGAGCCGCTCGGCGCCTATTCGCGCCGCCACCGCTCCCTCGCCGACCTGCCGGACGGGGCGGACGTGGCGGTGCCCAACGACGCCTCCTCGATCGGCCGGTCGCTGATCCTCCTGCAGGACGCCGGTCTGATCCGCCTGAAGGATCCGGCCAATCCGCTGCAGAGCCTGCGCGACATTGCGGCCAACCCGAAGAACCTGCGCTTCCGCGAGCTGGAGTCGGCGACCCTGCCGCGAGTGCTCGACCAGGTCGACATGGCGGTGATCAACACCAACTACGCCCTGGACGCGGGGCTGAACCCCCGGCGGGACGCGCTGACCATGGAGGGCGGCGACAGCCCCTATGTGAACTACCTCGTCGCCCGCCCCGACAATCGCGACGACCCTCGCATCCGCGCACTGGCCGAGGCGCTGCGCGGACAGGCGGTGAAGGACTTCATCGCGGAGAAGTACCAGGGTGCGGTGATCCCCGCGAACTAGGGCGGGACGCCGTCAGGTTCCGGATGTTCACCGGGCCGGTGCTATCCCGCGAGCTGTCTCGCCCCCGCCAGCAGGAAGTCCGTGATGATCCGTAGTCTCGCCGCCGCCGCCTTCGCCCTCGTCCTCGCGGCGTCCGCGCCGGCGTTTGCGGGCGCGCCGCTGCAGGATGACGACCAGTCCCGGGCGCTGGCGCTGCTGGTCCAGGCGCGTGAGGCGCCGGCCGTGCAGGAAGCCGAGAGCCACCTGGAGGCGGCGCTCCGGGCGACGATGCAGAGACTCGACCGGGACTTCGCCCGACGCGAGGCGAGGGCGCGCGATCTGAGCGCCGAGGTGGCCGAGGCGCGTGAAGCCGGGGACAACGCCAAACTCAACCTTCTCGCAGGGGAAGCGGATCAGCTGCGATCCTATTTCGCTCCGCTGCGCGAGCGCGCTCTGGCGGATCCGGCTGTGATCGCCGCGCGACAGCGGATGGAGGAGGCCATGATGACGCGCATGACCGAGCTGGACCCCGACGCGCCGGCCCTGATCGCCCGCGTGCGCGCCTCAATGGGGAACTGAAGCCGCCTCAGGGCGCGCCGGTTCGCGCCGCCCGCGCCGCCTCGTCGGGGGTGGGGACCTGCACGGCGGGCGTGACCGGCCGGCCGGTCGCCTCCGCCACCAGTTCGGCTGTTCTGTCCTCGACCGCCGACTCCAGCCGGGCGAGGAACTCGTCCTTGGGCAGGCCGACAGGGATGGAGTCGAGGAACTCCACCGTGGCCGTGCCCGGGGTCTTGCGGAACGCCTCCTGCGGCCAGAACAGGCCGAGGTTGGTGGCGACCGGGACCACGGGCATGTCGAAGTCGCGGTACATGTGCCAGACGCCGGAGCGGTAGCGGTACTTCTCGCCGATCCGGGCCAGATTGCCCTCGGGATAGATCAGGATCCGTCGGCCCTCGCGGTGGGCGTCGGCGGCGCGGGACTTGAGCGCCTCGCGGGCTTCTCGGCCGCCGCAGTTGTTGACCACGATGGCGCCGAGCTTGCCGAGCACCGTCGCCATCAACGGGAATTTCTCGAGGTGGTCGCCGGTGACGAAGGCGAGGTCCTCGAAGCGGTCGTAGACCGAAAAGCCGTCGCCCCAGCTCTGGTGCTTGGCGGCGAGGATGAAGGCGCCGGCAGGCAGGCGATCCTCGCCGCGGTACCGGATGTCGATGCCGGCGAGGAGCCTCATCGCCTGCACCATGCGACGGACGTAGCGGCGGATGATCCAGCCGGTGGCGCGGCGACCGGGAAGCAGGGCCGCGACCACCGCCGCCAGGGTGTAGGCGATGGACAGCGACCAGTAGGCGACGGCGAAGGCGAAGCTGCGCATTGGGGTCACCCTGACCGGATTCGCGCCGGCGCGTTCGTCAGGCGGCGCGGTCGCGGGTTTCCGCCGAGGTCACCCGGTTCCGGCCCGCACGCTTGGAGGCGTAAAGGGCGGCGTCGGCGCGTTCCAGGAGCGCCGAACCGCACTCGTCGGGCCGACGCACCGCGAAGCCGGCGGAAATGGTGACGGCGCCGAGTTCGTCGTTGGTCGATCGGCGCCTCAGGCTGCGCGAGGCGATCTCCTTGCGGATGGCCTCGAGCGCGGTCTCGACCTGTTCGGGCGTCTCGTTCGGGAAGATCATGGCGAACTCCTCGCCGCCGTAACGCGCCGCCACGCGGGGAGGACGGGCCGAGCGGCCCATCACGCTGGCGACGTAGCGCAGCACCTGGTCGCCGGTCTGGTGGCCCCACGTGTCGTTGAAGCGCTTGAAGTAGTCGATGTCGAGCACCGCCAGGATCAGGGTCTCGCCCTCGGCGTCGGCCTGGTCGCACGCGGCGGCGAGATGTTCGTCGAAGGCCTTCCGGTTCGCCAGATTCGTCAGGGCGTCGGTCATCGCGTCGCGCCGCACCTGCTCCAGATGCTCGCGCAGCCGGGCGACCTCGCGGGTGGAGGCGTCCAGCTTTTTCTCGAGGGTCTCGTTCTCGCGCTGCACCCGGCGGGTCGCCGCGGTCAGGCCGGTGACGATGGTCTTGAGCTCGCCGCCATCCCCGGCGGCGTCGATGCTGGTCGCCGCCTTGTCGAGGGTCTGGCCGTAGGCGGCCTGCGTGCGATGAGCCCTGGCGATGGCGTTCGAGACGCTGGCCAGCTCCCGGTCCAGCACCCGCCCGGCGTCGCGGATCTCTTCGCTCAGACGGCCCCGCGGCAGGTATTCGGCCGCCAGCATGTCGGCGGTCGCCTCCGTGAATGGCTCGGCGGCGGCCAGGATGCGGCGGATCTCGCGGCCCAGCGCCCCCTCCGGGTCGCCAAGAGCGTGCAGCCAGAGCTCGAAATTGACCGGAGTCGGCCAGACGCCGGCGCGCTCCATTTCGTCGATGACCTGCCGCGACAGGCTGTAGGCTTCCGGTCCCCGAAGGGTGGTTTCTACCGATGCCGGCATGCAGGCGTCCCTGACCCTCCGCCCTCCGCGGGCGGTCGCTGGCAGGAGGCTAGACCAGCGTTCCGTAACGGCGGGTTAAGCGTGACGGCCGGCGGCGTCAGGCTTTCAGCGGAACCGGACGGCGCAGGAAGGCGGGAACTTCGGCCTCGCCGAACGGACGGCCGTCGCCGGTGCGCGGCGTGTCGGCCGCCGGAGCAGGTCTACGCTCGGGGCGGCGGGCCTCGCGCGACGGGCGGCGTTCGGTTGCAGGCTGCGCCAGAGCCGTCGCCTCCGGTTCGGCTGCGATCGCCGCGGCCTCCGGCGCCTCGGAGACCCTGTCGGGAGAGCGGCGGCTGCGGCTGCGACGCGGCCGCGCGGCGGCGTCCTCTCCGACCGGCGGGCTGCTCTCAACAGCCTCGGCCGACGCCGTGGGGGCCGTCGGGGCCGCTTCTGCAGACTGTCCTTCGCCGCGGGCGCGGGCCGAACGATCGCCCCGGCCCCGCCGGGGCTTGTCGTCGCCACGGCCGTCCCGGCGCGGCTGGTCCCTGATCGCGGCGAAGTCGACGCCGTCCAGCGACAGTTCGACGGGGTCCTTCTTGATCAGCTTCAGCACCTTGTCGAGCGCCTTGTCGTCCGCGGGGGTGACGATCATGAAGGCCTGGCCGAGCTTGCCGGCGCGACCGGTGCGGCCGATCCGGTGCACATAGTCGTCGGCGTGGTGCGAAACGTCGTAGTTGAAGACGTGGCTGACGTCGGGGATGTCCAAGCCGCGGGCCGCGACGTCAGAGGCCACCAGAATCTTCAGCGCTCCCGAGCGGAAGTCCGCCAGGGTCTTCATGCGGAGCGACTGGTCGAGGTCGCCGTGAATCGGCGCAGCGTCGAAGCCGTGCCGCTTCAGCGACTTGGCGACGATGTCGACTTCCGACTTGCGGTTGCAGAAGACGATGCCGTTCCGGACGTCCTCGCGGCTCACCAGGGCCCGCAGCGCCGTGCGCTTGGCCTTGGGGTCGGAGCTGGGGATGCGGACGATGTACTGGGTGATGGTCTCGGCGGTCATCGCCGGCCGCGACGCCTCGATCCGCGTCGGATCCTTGAGGAACTGGGTGGTCAGCCGGGTGATCTCGGGCGGCATGGTGGCCGAGAAGAACAGGGTCTGACGGCGCGGCGGGGTCAGCTTGAAGATACGCTCGATGTCGGGGATGAAGCCCATGTCGAGCATCCGGTCCGCCTCGTCGACCACCATGATCTCGACGCCGGTGAGCAGGATCTTGCCCCGTTCGAACAGGTCCAGCAGGCGGCCCGGGGTCGCGATCAGCACGTCCACGCCCTTGTTGAGCAGGGCGACCTGATCGCCCATCGATACGCCGCCGATGAGCAGGGCCCAGTTCAGCTTGGTGCCCCTGGCGTACTTGGCGAAGCTCTCCGCAACCTGGTCGGCCAGTTCGCGGGTCGGAGCCAGCACCAGGGCCCGCGGCATGCGCGCCCGGGCGCGGCCGGTCGACAGGCGGTCGACCATCGGCAGGGTGAAGGCGGCCGTCTTGCCGGTGCCGGTCTGGGCGATGCCCAGCACGTCGCGGCCGGCGAGGGCGACCGGAATGGCCTGGGCCTGGATGGGAGTGGCGGTGGTGTAGCCGGTGTCGGCGACCGCCTGAAGGGTCGTGGGCGAAAGGCCCAGATTCGAGAATTCGGTCATGAGGTCCTGGGACTGAGGGGGACGCCCGCGCATCGGGCCTCCGAACGATGTCGCGGAACCGCCCTTGCCATGGGCGAGCGGGCGGCGCGGATTCGCCAGTCCTGTCCCGAAACGTGGGCCGCATATAGAAGCCCCCACGCCAGAGTCAACTATTCGTGCGTCGCAGGTCCGGGGTTGGCAGAGGCTTACGGATCGTTAATAGTTTGGTCCGGGAAGGGTCATAGTGGGGTTCCGGCATGTTGCGAGCGATCGCCGTGGCGAGCGTAGCCGTCGTCTGTCTGACAGCTGGTCCGGGGCGGGCCGACATCAACTCGGCCTTCGGCAACACCGTGGTCTCGCGCTATCCGGACGGCGGTTGGGTCAAGCACTGGTTCAATCCGGACGGCACCTACGCCGCCCAGTTCTCCGACGGTCGGCGGCTGGCGGCGCGATGGAGCGTGCGGGGGGAGCGGGTCTGCCTGACCAACATCCGGCCCAACATGCTGATCCCGCGCTTCTGCACCGACATGATCGAGGCCGACGTCGGCGACACGTGGCAGTCGCGGGATCCGCTGGGCCGGCGCGTCCAGAACGTGCTGGTGGCGGGACGGCAATAGCATCCGGGCCGGTCGCCGCGGTTCCCGCGCGTCAGGGGCCGGCTCCGCCGACGCTGACCTCCGGCCCCGCCGTCATTTCACCGGTCGCGGACTGATGCAGCGGCCCTCGAGGATGGTCATGGGGTGCGGCATGGACCGGGCAGCCTCAGGGGCGGGGCGGCAGGCTTTCATGGGCCTTGTGTTCTGTATCCTGGCCCTGAGCGCCGAAGCGTCCAGCGCGCAGGAGATTCGGGATTTCGGGACAACCTGGCGGGGCCGTTTGGCTGACGCATCGAGTCGGATCGCGGCGCAGGACGCAGTGGACCGCGCCGGCGTCGCCTGCCGGGTCGAGGACGCCCTCGTAAGGGGACGCGACGTGGACGGCGCGACCCACTTCGAGGTGGCCTGCGGCGAAGCTCCAGGGTTCGTCATCGTCGATCGACCCGGCGGCCCGGTGATCAGTTGCCTGGTGCTGGCCGAAGGTCAGTCGCCCTGCCGGCTGGGCGGCAACCGGGACTCCCGGCGGCACTTCACGCGGATGGCGGCTGCGGCCGGCGTCGCCTGCGTCGTCGAGGACGGGCGACTGGTCGGAACGGACGACGCAGGCAGGCTGATATTCGAGGTCGGCTGCCGGGGCCCCGACGGCTTCTGGCTCGCGCAGAACGCCGACGGCTGGTCCGCGACGGATTGTCTTACGGTGCGCAGCGAGGGCGGGCGCTGCCGGCTGACAACCGAGGCGGAGGAGGCTGAGGCTTTCGCGGTGCGGCTGGGGCCGGGTGCGCTGGCGGGATGTCAGGTCGAGGCGGTGCGGCCGATGGGGCGCAGCTCCGCCGGCTCCTTTTATGAAGTCGGATGTGCGGACGCCGCGAACCTCGTGGCCCGACTGGATCCGGCCGGCCGCCTGGCGGAGGCGATTCCATGCGCCCGGGCTGACAGGATCGGCGACGGTTGCCGGCTCGGCCGCCGATAGTCGGACGCGCGCCAAGGGGCGTCACATGACCGCGTACCGATGTCAGGAGGGGGAAATGCGGTGCGCCACTTCAAGGGAAGTGGCGCGAGTGACGGGGCTCGAACCCGCGACCTCCGGCGTGACAGGCCGGCACTCTAACCAACTGAGCTACACCCGCGTTTCCCGGCCGCGAAGCAGTGCGTCGCGGCGAGGGGCGTCGTTTAGGCGGGGGCGCCGTCCGCTGTCAAGCGAGGATAAGAGGCCATTTCACAGTTTTTCCGGGCGCCCGCCGAGCGGCGTAAAGACCACCGGCCGGGCGCTGAAACTTGCGAACCGTTCGCAAGAAAAACCTTTCGCCGCATGGGTTTGAACCCCGGCGGCTCCCGGTCTAGAAAGCGCCGATTCCGCCCCTCCCTCCGCGGCGGACGAGGTCCCTCCGGATGAATGCATTCCTGCTCGAATATCTGCCGATCGTGATCTTCACCGGGATCGCGGCGGTTCTCGGTCTCGGATTCATGCTCGCCGCCTGGGTGCTGGCGCCGAAAAACCCCGATAGCGAGAAGCTGTCCGCCTACGAGTGCGGCTTCAACGCCTTCGACGATGCGCGGATGAAGTTCGACGTGCGTTTCTATCTGGTCTCGATCCTGTTCATCATCTTCGACCTCGAGGTTGCCTTCCTGTTCCCGTGGGCGGTGTCGATGTTCGATCTCAGCCGGGCCGGAATGGTGTTCGCCTTCTGGTCGATGATGATCTTCCTCGGCGTGCTGACCGTCGGCTTCATCTACGAATGGAAGAAGGGCGCGCTCGAATGGGAGTGACGACCAACACCGTGCCGCTGATCGGCAAGGGCAACCAGGGCGCGTCGCCGGTGAAGGTGGGCGCGACCTCGCCGGTCGCCTTCGGCCAGGGCGCCCGTTCGATGGTCGAGGGTTACGACCCGGCGATCCACGACAAGTTCTTCGAACAGGTCAACATGGAGCTGGGCGAGCGCGGCTTCCTGACCACGTCGCTGGACGACGTGATCAACTGGGCCCGCACCGGCTCGCTGATGTGGATGACCTTCGGCCTGGCGTGCTGCGCCGTGGAGATGATGCAGGCGTCGATGCCCCGCTTCGACATGGAGCGCTTCGGCATGGCCCCGCGCGCCAGCCCGCGTCAGTCGGACCTGATGATCGTGGCCGGCACCCTGACCAACAAGATGGCTCCGGCCCTGCGCAAGGTCTACGACCAGATGCCGGACCCGCGCTACGTGCTGTCGATGGGCAGCTGCGCCAACGGCGGCGGCTACTACCACTACAGCTACGCCGTGGTTCGCGGGTGCGATCGGGTTGTGCCGGTCGACGCCTATGTGCCGGGGTGCCCGCCGACGGCGGAGGCGCTGCTGTACGGGCTGCTGCAGCTGCAGAAGAAGATCCGGCGCACGGGGACCATCGAGCGATGACCTCTCTGGTGAAGCAACAGGAGCTGGAGACGGCGCTGACGCCGCTCGGGACCGAGATGGTCGGCGCCCTGGGCGTGCAGGCGCACGTGGCCTTCGGCGAGCTGACCCTGATCGCCGAGCGCGAGCGGATCGTCGAGGTGCTGACGGCGCTGCGCGACCGCTTCGGCTTCCAGCAGCTGCTCGACATCTGCGGCGTCGACTATCCGGACCGGGCCGAGCGCTTCGAGGTGGTCTACCACCTGCTGTCGCTGACCCGGAACGTGCGGGTGCGCGTCAAGGTGTCGACCGACGAGGTCCAGCCGGTGCCGAGCGTCACGTCGGTCTATCCGGCCGCGGACTGGTTCGAGCGCGAGGCGTTCGACATGTACGGCATGCTGTTCTCCGATCACCCGGACCTGCGCCGGCTGCTGACCGACTACGGCTTCCAGGGACATCCGCTGCGCAAGGATTTCCCCATGACCGGCTACACCGAGGTTCGCTACGACGAAACCCAGAAGCGGGTCGTCTACGAACCGGTGTCGCTGACCCAGGAGTTCCGCGAGTTCGACTTCCTGTCGCCGTGGGAAGGCGCTGACTACCCGGCCCCCGTGCTGCCGGGCGACGAGAAGGTGAAGGGCTGATGGCCGAGGGCGACACCCCCGCCGTGCGGGCGACGACCGGCGTCGGCCTGGACACCGGCGCGTTCGACGACATGCCGGACACCCGCACCGAACACGCGCGGGATATGGACGACCGCAAGTTCACCATCAACTTCGGCCCGCAGCACCCGGCCGCGCACGGCGTGCTGCGCCTGGTGCTGGAGCTGGACGGCGAACTGGTCACCCGCGTCGATCCGCACATCGGCCTGCTGCACCGCGGCACCGAGAAGCTGATGGAGAAGCGGACCTACATCCAGAACATCCCGTACTTCGACCGCCTCGACTACGTGGCGCCGATGAACCAGGAGCACGCCTTCTGCCTGGCCATCGAGAAGCTGCTGGGGCTCGAGGTGCCGTACCGGGGCCAGCTGATCCGCGTGCTGTACAGCGAGATCGGCCGCATCCTGTCGCACCTGCTGAACGTGACGACCCAGGCCATGGACGTCGGCGCCCTGACGCCGCCGCTCTGGGGCTTCGAGGAGCGCGAGAAGCTGATGGTGTTCTACGAGCGCGCCTCCGGGTCGCGCCTGCACGCCAACTACTTCCGCCCGGGGGGCGTCCGCCAGGACCTGCCGCCGGACCTGATCGACGATATCGGCCGCTGGTGCCTGGAGTTCCCGGCGGCGCTGAAGGACATCGAGAGCCTCGTCACCGAGAACCGCATCTTCAAGCAGCGCAACGTCGACATCGGCGTGGTCTCCAAGCAGCAGGCGCTGGAGTGGGGCTTCACCGGGGTGCTGCTGCGCGGCTCGGACATCGCCTGGGACCTGCGCAAGTCGCAGCCGTACGAGTGCTATGCCGATCTCGAGTTCGACATCGTGGTGGGCAAGAACGGCGACTGCTGGGACCGCTACCTCTGCCGCATCGAGGAGATGAAGCAGTCGGTGCGGATCATGGAGCAGTGCATCCACAAGCTGCGCAACTGCCCCGGCGAGCCGGTGCTGGTCGAGGACAACAAGGTGGCCCCGCCGCGGCGGGGCGAGATGAAGCGCTCGATGGAGGCGCTCATCCATCACTTCAAGCTGTTCACCGAGGGCTTCCGCACGCCCGAGGGCGAGGTCTACGCCGCCGTCGAGGCGCCGAAGGGCGAATTCGGCGTCTACCTGGTCTCGGACGGCACCAACAAGCCGTACCGCTGCAAGATCTCGGCGCCGGGCTTCCGCTCGCTGCAGGCCATGGACTGGATGAACCGCGGCCACATGCTGGCCGACGTCTCGGCCATCCTCGGCTCGCTCGACATCGTCTTCGGCGAGGTCGACCGATGAGCGACAAGCCCCTCAGCGACGCAGTCCGGCAGGGCTGGGAGATCGTCAGCTACTCCGCCACCGACATGAGCGGGGAGACCTACCAGCACAACGTGCTGCTGCGCCGTCAGGGACAGCACAGGATCCTGACCGTTCGAAAGAAGATGATCGGCGACGGCGTCGTCGTCTCGGAACTGGAAGTCTGATGAGCGTTCGTCGTCTCGCCAAGGAACAGCCGGCCTCGTTCGCCTTCTCCAAGGCCACGAAGGCCAAGGCCGACTGGTGGATCAGCAAGTATCCCGAAAACCGCCGCGCCTCGGCGGTGATCCCGATCCTGTGGCTGGTCCAGAAGCAGGAGGGCTGGGTCTCCGAGCCCGCCATCCGCGCCATCGGCGAACTGCTGGGCATGCCCTACATCCGGGTGCTGGAGGTGGCGACCTTCTACACCATGTTCCAGCTCGAACCCGTTGGAACGGCTGCGCTTATCCAGGTCTGCGGAACGACGCCGTGCATGCTGCGCGGGGCCGGCGACCTGATGAAGGTCTGCGAGAAGAAGATCGGGCCGAAGGACACCCTGTCCAAGGACGGCAAGTTCACCTGGCAGGAGGTCGAGTGCCTGGGCGCCTGCGCCAACGCGCCGATGGCCCAGATCAACGACTACTATTTCGAGGACCTGACCCCCGAGACGATCGGCGAGATCATCGACGACTTCGCCGCCGGCAAGTCGCCGAAGCCGGGCTCCCGGGTCGGACGGAACAGCTCGGAGCCGGAGGGCGGGGCCCTGACCCTGACCGATCCGAAGCTCTACGACGGCTCGGCCGCCAAGCCGATCAGGAAGCTGCCCAACAGCGATCCGGTCCCGGCATGACGCCCGACCTGAACACCGAGGAGGGGCGCGCCGCCTACCGGCGCGAGCTGCGCCGCGTGGCCTGGCCGATCCGCTGGGGCGGGCTGGGGCTGATCGTGCTCGGGGCGCTGCTGGCGCTCGGCGTGCGCTACAGCGTCGCCGGCCTCGACAACGGCGTCATGACCTTCGCCTACGGCTGCCTGGCGGTCGGCTGGACCATGGTCCTGGCGGCCATCTTCATGCGTACGCAGCACCACAAGCGTCGTCTGCGGGAAGGACTGTAAGCGGCCATGGTCGGAATCCTCGAGGACAAGGATCGCATCTTCACCAACCTCTACGGGCTCCAGGACTGGGGTCTCGAGGCGGCGAGGAAGCGCGGCGCGTGGAACGCGACGAAGGACATGCTCGACCTCGGGCGTGACTGGATCATCACCAACGTCAAGAACTCGGGCCTGCGCGGACGCGGCGGCGCGGGCTTCTCGACCGGGCTGAAGTGGTCCTTCATGCCCAAGGAGGTGAAGGACCGCCCGCACTACCTGGTGGTCAACGCCGACGAGTCCGAACCCGGCACCGCCAAGGACCGGGAGATCATGCGCCATGATCCGCAGCTGCTGATCGAGGGCTGCCTGATCGCCAGCTTCGCGATGCAGGCGCACGCCTGCTACATCTACCTGCGCGGCGAGTACGTGCTGGAGCGCGAGCGCATGGAGGCCGCGGTCAAGCAGGCCTACGAAGCCAAGCTGATCGGCAAGAACAACGTCCACGGCTGGGATTTCGACGTCTACATCCACCACGGCGCCGGGGCCTACATCTGCGGCGAGGAGACGGCCCTGCTGGAGTCGCTGGAGGGCAAGAAGGGCCAGCCGCGCCTGAAGCCGCCGTTCCCGGCCGGCGCCGGCCTGTACGGCTGCCCGACCACGGTGAACAACGTCGAGTCGATCGCCGTCGTCGGCACCATCCTGCGCCGCGGCGCGGACTGGTTCGCCAGCTTCGGCCGGCCGAACAACACGGGCACCAAGCTGATGACCATCAGCGGCCACGTGAACCGGCCGTGCAATGTCGAAGAGGCGATGTCGATCCCGCTGAAGCAGCTGCTGGAAGAGCACTGCGGCGGCGTGCGCGGCGGCTGGGACAATCTGAAGGCCGTGATCCCGGGCGGTTCGTCCGTGCCCCTGATCACCCGCGAGATGTCCGAGACGGCGCTGATGGACTTCGACAGCCTGCGCGAGATGCGCTCGGGCCTCGGCACCGCGGCGGTCATCGTCATGGACCAGTCGACCGACCTGGTGAAGGCGATCGCCCGCATCAGCTATTTCTACAAGCACGAGAGCTGCGGCCAGTGCACGCCGTGCCGCGAGGGCACCGGCTGGATGTGGCGGGTGCTGGAGCGGATGGCGGTCGGCGAGGCCGATCCGTCGGAGATCGACCTGCTGCTGGACGTCGCCGGCCAGGTCGAGGGCCACACCATCTGCGCCCTGGGCGACGCCGCGGCGTGGCCGGTGCAGGGTCTGATCCGGCACTTCCGCCACGAGATCGAGGAGCGCATCGCCAACTACCGCAGCCGCCGCGCGAACTTCGCCGGCCACGCGATCGCGGCGGAGTGAGCATGCGCCTGACCGCCCTCCCGATGGTGGCCGTCCTGGCCCTCGCCGCCTGCGGCGAGCGGACGGACGCGCCTGCGCCGTCGGCGGCGGAGACGGTGTCGGCGACCGAGCCGGCGTCCGACGCCGCGCCCGCCGCGCCGGTCCTGCTGACCGCCGCCGACCTGCGCCGCGTCTGCCGCGCCGGGCTGGCCGCGATCCACGGCCAGACGATCGAGGTCATGCAGGTCGACGGGGTGGAAGGAGAGGTGGTCAACCTGTCCTGGGCCGCCCCGGTCGATGGCGGCCGTCGCCGGGCCCTGTGCCGCGTCGAGGGCGACCTGATCACGTGGCGGCCCGCCGACGCCGCCGATCCCGAACAGGCCCGCTGGATGAACCAGTCCGGCGACCCGGCGGTGCGCTTCGTCCTTGACGGCGAGGCCATCACCATCAACACGACGCTCCCGGATGGGACGACCGCCACGGAGCAGTACGCCGTGGCTGCTGAGCAAGAGGCCCGCTGATGCCCGTCGCCAAGGTCAACGGCGTAGAGATCGAGTTCGAGCCCGGCATGACCGTGCTCCAGGTCGCCGAGCGGGCGGGGGAGGAGATCCCGCGCTTCTGCTACCACGAGCGGCTGTCGATCGCCGGCAACTGCCGCATGTGCCTGGTCGAGGTGAAGCCCGGACCGCCGAAGCCGCAGGCTTCGTGCGCCCTGCCGGCCGCCGACGGCCAGGAGATCTTCACCGACACGCCGATGGTGAAGAAGGCCCGCGAAGGGGTGATGGAGTTCCTGCTCATCAACCACCCGCTGGACTGCCCGATCTGCGACCAGGGCGGCGAGTGCGACCTGCAGGACCAGTCGATGTACTACGGCCGGGACGGCTCGCGGTACGCCGAGAACAAGCGGGCCGTCGAAGAAAAGAACATGGGTCCGACGGTGAAGACCTTCATGACGCGGTGCATCCAGTGCACCCGTTGTGTCCGCTTCATCACCGAGGTGGCCGGCGTCCCGGACATCGGCATGATCTCGCGCGGCGAGAGCGCCGAGATCACCACCTATCTCGAGAAGAACATCGACAGCGAGCTGTCCGGCAACGTCAACGACCTGTGCCCCGTCGGCGCCCTGACCCACCGGCCGTGGCAGTATCACTACCGCCCGTGGGAGCTGAAGAAGACCGAGACCATCGACGTCATGGACGCCCTGGGCTCGAACATCCGCGCCGACTCCAAGGGCGCCGAGGTGATGCGCGTGCTGCCGCGGGTGCACGAGGGCATCAACGAGGAGTGGCTGTCTGATCTGAGCCGCTACGTCGTCGACGGCCTGCAGCGCCGCCGGCTGGACCGGCCCTGGGTGCGCGGCGCCGACGGGCGGCTGGCCCCGGCCTCCTGGGAGGAGGCGCTGGGGCTGGTGGCCGGCAAGCTGAAGGCGGCGCCGGCCAACCGGATCGGGGTGGTCGCCGGCGACCTGCAGGACGCCGAGTCGATGAAGGCGGCGCTGGACCTGTTCCGCGCCCTCGGCTCGCCCAACACCGACTGCCGTCAGGACGGCAGCGCCCTGGGCCACGGGCCGCGAGAGGGCTGGCTGTTCAACTCGGGCATCGCGGGGATCGAGAACGCCGATGCGGTGCTGATCGTCGGCGCCAGCCCGCGCGTCGAGGCACCGCTGCTGAACGCCCGGCTGCGCAAGGCGTGGCTGGCCGGCAAGAGCGAGATCGGCCTGATCGGCGAGCAGGTCGACCTGACCTTCCCCTACACCTGGCTGGGCGCGGGCTCGAAGACCCTGGCCAAGCTGCCGAAGGCGGCGATGGACTTCCTGTCGAAGGCCGAGCGGCCGGCGATCATCGTCGGCGCCGGGGCGCTGGGCGGCGAGACCGGACCGGCGGTGCTGAACGCCCTGGGCGCGCTGGCGAAGAAGGTCGGCGTGGTCAAGGACGGCTGGAACGGCTTCAACGTGCTGCACACCGCGGCGGCGCGGGTCGGCGGCCTCGACATGGGCTTCGTCCCGGGCGAGGGCGGGCTGTCGGCGGTCGACATGGTCAAGAAGGGCGCCCTCGACCTGCTGTTCCTGCTGGGGGCCGACGAGATCGACGCCTCGGCCACCGGCGCCTTCAAGGTCTATCTGGGCAGCCATGGCGATCGCGGCGCGCACGGCGCGGACGTGATCCTTCCGGGCGCCGCCTACACCGAGAAGGGCGGCCTGTACGTCAACACCGAGGGCCGGGTGCAGATGGCCGAGCGGGTGGTGTTCCCCAAGGGGCAGGCCAAGGAGGACTGGGCCATCCTGCGGGCGCTGTCGGCCATGGTCGGCCAGACCCTGCCGTACGACACCCTCGACCAGCTGCGCGCGAAGCTGATGGCCGACCACCCGACCTTCGGGCGGATCGACTACCTGCCGGCTCCGGCGACGTTCGACGTCGCCAGCCTCGGCCGCAAGGGCGACCTGGGCGACATCGCCTTCGCCTCGCCGGTGCGCGACCCCTACCTCAACAACCCGATCGCGCGCGCCAGCGCGACGATGGCCGAGCTGTCCGTCCAGCGGATCGCCCCGGTCGCGATGGCGGCGGAGTAACCGATGACCGACGTCGTTCCTTCCCGTCCGAAGAACCCGCTGGCCGCGATCTTCCTGACCGTGGTCGGTCTGGCGCTCCTGGCCGGCCTCGGCTGGCTGGCGGTCTATCTCTGGGGCCTGATCCCGCCGACCTTCTGGTCGAGCCCGCTCGGCTGGACGCTGATCACGGCGGGCGGCATCCTGCTGGTGACCGTCGGCATCCTGATCTCGCTGGCCTTCCTGCTGCTGGCCGACCGGAAGATCTGGGCCGGCGTGCAGATGCGCAAGGGACCGAACGTGGTCGGGCCCTTCGGCCTGCTGCAGTCGTTCGCCGACTTCTTCAAATTCGTGCTCAAGGAGATCGTCGTCCCGGCCGGCGCCGACAAGGTCGTCTTCCTGCTGGCCCCGCTGATCACCTTCGTGCTCGCCTTCATCGCCTGGGCGGTGATCCCGTTCGCCCCGGGCTGGGTCATCTCCGACCTCAACGTCGGCATCCTGTACATCTTCGCGATCAGTTCGCTGGGCGTGTACGGCATCATCATGGGCGGCTGGGCCTCGAACTCGAAGTACCCCTTCCTCGGGTCGCTTCGCTCGGCGGCGCAGATGGTGTCCTACGAGGTCTCCATCGGCCTGGTGATCGTCAACGTCATCCTGCTGGCCGGGACGATGAACCTGACGCAGATCGTCGCCGACCAGGAGGGCTGGATCTGGAACTGGTTCGCCTTCGGCGGCGGGCTGGCGAGCTGGCCGACCATCGTGGTGATGTTCCCGATGGCGATCATCTTCTTCATCTCGGCCCTGGCCGAGACCAACCGTCCGCCGTTCGACCTGCCGGAGGCGGAGTCGGAGCTCGTGGCGGGCTACCAGGTCGAGTACAGCTCGACCCCGTACCTGCTGTTCATGATCGGCGAGTACGCCAACATCGTTTTCATGTGCACGATGATCAGCCTCCTGTTCTTCGGCGGCTGGAATCCGGGCTTCCCGACCGACTTCCTCGACAGCTGGCCGCAGTTCCTGGCCAACCTGTTCCTGTTCGGCGTGCTGTTCGTGAAGATCATCTTCTGGTTCGCGATGATCGCCATGGTGAAGGCCTTCGTGCCGCGCTACCGCTACGACCAGCTGATGCGGCTGGGCTGGAAGATCTTCCTGCCGACCTCGCTCGTGGCCGTGGTGGTGGTCGCTGGCTGGCGCGTGGCCTCATACGTTTACGGATGGGGCGCATGACCCGGGCTCTGATCCTCGCCGGCCTGTTTGCCCTCGCCGCCGGCGCCTCGGCCTGCGCCGTGCCGATCTACGAGCCGGAGCCGACCTCGGTGTACCAGTGGGAGCGGCGCCAGCAGGCGGCCGAGCGGGACTACGCCGAACGCCAGCGGCTTTGCCGCATCACCAAGGACGACGATCCGCGCAAGGAAGAACTGTGCCGCGGCGTCGAAAGAGAGAACCGCTGATGCTGACCCGTCTCGTCCAGGCGACCAAGGGCGCGTTGATGCTCGACGTCATCGGAGCCGTCGGCCTGTCGCTGAAGTACATGGCGCGGCCGAAGGCCACGGTGAACTATCCGTTCGAGCGTAACCCGCAGTCGCCGCGCTTCCGCGGCGAGCACGCCCTGCGCCGCTATCCGAACGGCGAGGAGCGCTGCATCGCCTGCAAGCTGTGCGAGGCCATCTGCCCGGCCCAGGCCATCACCATCGAGGCCGAGCCGCGCGCCGACGGCAGCCGCCGCACGACCCGCTACGACATCGACATGGTGAAATGCATCTACTGCGGCCTGTGCCAGGAGGCCTGCCCGGTGGACGCCATCGTGGAGGGGCCGAACCAGGAGTTCACCGTCGAGACCCGCGAGGAGCTGCTCTACGACAAGGAACGCCTGCTGGCGAACGGCGACCGCTGGGAACGCGTGATCGCGAAGAATCTGGAACTCGACGCGCCTTACCGTTAAGGCGCAACCGCTGACCGGGGAGGGCGATTCCGGACGGGATCGCCGCCCATAACCGAAAGGGGCTCTGGCCTCCGATGTTGCAAGGCATTGCCTTCTATGTGCTGGCGGCGGTGACCGTGATCGGCGGTCTGCTGGTCGTCACCGCGCGCAACCCCGTGCACAGCGTGCTGTGGCTGATCCTGACCTTCTTCTCGGCGGCCGGGCTGTTCGTGCTGCTGGGGGCGGAGTTCCTGGCGATGCTGCTGGTCGTCGTCTACGTCGGCGCGGTCGCGGTGCTGTTCCTGTTCGTGGTGATGATGCTGGACGTCGACTTCGTGCGCCTGCGCGAGGGCTTCGCGAAGTACCTGCCGCTGGCGGTGATCGTGGCCGGGGTGCTGCTGGCGGAGATGGTGATGATCTCGCTGGTCGTGGCCCAGGGCGGCGCCGTCGCGGCCTCGGCCGGACCGGCCACGCCGAACCCCGACGCCACCAATGTCGAGGCGCTGGGCCGCGTGCTCTACACGGACTACGTCTACATCTTCCAGGCGGCGGGGATCGTGCTGCTGATCGCCATGATCGGCGCCATCGTCCTGACCCTGCGCCACAAGCCGAACATCAAGCGCCAGGACGTGAGCCGCCAGGTCGGCCGCGACCGCAACAAGGCGATGGAGATCAAGTCGGTCCCGACGGGCGCCGGCGTGAAGCCCGAGGATCTGGTCTGATGGTCGTGACCCTGCAGCACTACCTGGCGGTCGCCGCCATCCTGTTCACCATCGGCGTGTTCGGCATCTTCGTGAACCGCAAGAACGTCATCATCATCCTGATGTCGATCGAGCTGATCCTGCTGTCGGTGAACATCAACTTCGTCGCCTTCTCGGCCTACCTCAACGATGTGTCGGGGCAGGTGATGGCCATGTTCGTGCTCACCGTCGCCGCCGCCGAGGCGGCCGTGGGCCTGGCCATCCTGGTGACCTTCTTCCGCAACCGCGGCGACATCGCCGTCGACCACGCCTCGGTCATGAAGGGCTGATCGTGAACCTCGAGACCCTCGTCACCCTGGGCGTTCTCGCCCCGCTGCTCGGCGCCGCCATCGCCGGCCTGACCGGCCGCCGCATCGGCGACGTCGCCTCCCAGGCGGTCACCACCGGCCTGCTGTTCTTCTCGTGCGTGGTCGCCTGGATCGTCTTCGCCCAGTGGACCTGGGGCCATCTTGAGCCGTTCACGGTCACCCTGGCGCCGTTCATCCATGTCGGCGACTTCGTCTCGAACTGGTCGATCCGCATCGACGCCCTCTCGGCGGTGATGCTGGTGGTGGTGACGACGGTGTCGTCGCTCGTGCACCTGTATTCCTGGGGCTACATGGCCGAGGACCCGGACAAGCCGCGGTTCTTCGCCTACCTGTCGCTGTTCACCTTCGCCATGCTGGCGCTGGTCACCGCCGCCGACTTCATGCAGCTGTTCTTCGGCTGGGAAGGGGTGGGGCTGGCGTCCTATCTGCTGATCGGCTTCTGGTACAAGAAGGCGACCGCCTCGGCCGCCGCCATCAAGGCCTTCGTGGTCAACCGGGTCGGCGACTTCGGCTTCGCGCTCGGCATCTTCACCGTCTTCTGGATGTTCGGCACCATCCAGTTCGCCGAGCTGTTCCCGATGATCGCGGAACGCGCCGGGACGGGCTGGGAGTTCATCGGCCACACCTGGTCGGCGCTCGACCTGGCCGCCTTCCTGCTGTTCATCGGCGCCATGGGCAAGTCGGCCCAGTTCTTCCTGCACACCTGGCTGCCCGACGCGATGGAGGGCCCGACCCCGGTGTCGGCCCTGATCCACGCGGCGACCATGGTGACCGCCGGCGTCTACATGGTCTGCCTGCTGTCGCCGCTGTTCGAGTACGCGCCGGTGGCCAGCCAGACCGTCGCCCTGATCGGCGCGATCACGGCCCTGTTCGCCGCCACCGTCGGCCTGGCCCAGAACGACATCAAGCGGGTCATCGCCTATTCGACCTGTTCGCAGCTCGGCTACATGTTCTTCGCCGCGGGCGTGGGCGCCTACGAGGCGGCCATGTTCCACCTGTTCACCCACGCCTTCTTCAAGGCCCTGCTGTTCCTCGGCGCCGGCTCGGTGATCCACGGCATGCACCACGAGCAGGACATGCGGCGGATGGGCGGGCTCGCGAAGCTGCTGCCCGTCACCTATGCGGTGATGATGATCGGCACCATCGCCATCACCGGCCTGGGCATTCCGGGGGTCGGCGGCTTCGCCGGCTTCTACTCGAAGGACATCGTGATCGAGAGCGCCTTCGCGGCGGCGGCCAGCAACCACTCGCCGATGGGCCTGTTCGCCTTCTTCGTCGGCATCTTCGCCGCCGGCCTGACCGCCTACTACTCGTGGCGACTGGTGTTCATGACCTTCCACAACAAGCCGGTGTGGAAGGAGGAGGGGGCGCACCACGCGGACGATCACGCGACTTCGGCGCAGCTGGAGACGCACTCCGAACCGCTCGAGGACGACCACGCCCATGCGGACGCCGCCCACGACGACCACGGGCACGGCCATCACGGCCCGCTGAAGCCGCACGAGAGCCCGATGGTCATGCTCGTGCCGCTGCTGGTGCTGTCGGTGGGCGCGATCGCCGCCGGCCGGCTGTTCGAGCCGTTCTTCACCGGCCACCACGAGAACGAGTTCTGGCGCGGCGCCATCTTCAACGGCCCGAGCAACCATGTGCTGCACGAGGCCCATGCGGTCCCGACCTGGGTGGTCTGGTCGCCGCTGGTGCTGACCCTGATCGGCACCGCCTTCGCGGTGTGGATCTATCTGGTCAGGGAAGGCATGGCGCGTCGCATGGCCGAGCGCGGGAGCCTCCTGCACCGCTTCCTCTACAACAAGTGGTGGTTCGACGAGGTCTATGACTTCATCTTCGTGCGCGGCGCGAAGGCGCTGGGCGACCTGTTCTGGAAGGTCGGCGACGTGAAGATCATCGACGGCGGCGGGCCCAACGGCTTCGCCTGGCTGTCGCGCAAGTTCGCCGGCGGCCTGGGCCGCTTCCAGTCCGGCTACGTCTATTTCTACGCCTTCGTGATGCTGATCGGTCTCTGCCTGTTCCTCGCGTTCGCCATCTCTGCGTGGGGAGCCTGATCTTGCCCCAGATCCCCTACATCCTGAGCCTGGTCACCTTCCTGCCGCTGGTCGGCGCGGGCGTGCTGCTGCTGGCGCGCCTGATGAGCAAGGGCTCTGTCGACGGCCTGGCGCGCTGGATCGCGCTGGCCACGACCCTGCTGACGCTGGTGGTCTCGATCGTGCTGGTCGCGGCGTTCGATCCGTCGAACCCCGCCTACCAGTTCGTCGAGCGCTTCGGCTGGTTCCGCGGGGCCGAGTACCACCTGGGCGTCGACGGCGTGTCGATCCTGTTCGTGCTGCTGACCGCCTTCCTCATGCCGCTTTGCATCCTCGCCAGCTGGAAGACGATCACCGAGCGCGTGGTCGACTACATGATCGCCTTCCTGGTGCTGGAGACGCTGGTCATCGGCGTGTTCACGGCGCTGGACCTGTTCCTGTTCTACATCTTCTTCGAAGGCACCCTGGTGCCGATGTTCATCATCATCGGGGTGTGGGGCGGGGCGAACCGCATCTACGCGGCCTACAAGTTCTTCCTCTACACCCTGCTGGGGTCGGTGCTGATGCTGCTGGCCATGCTGTGGATGGCCTACACCGCCGGCACCACCAGCATTCCGGAGCTGAAGACCTTCGCCTTCTCCGAACAGGCCCAGCCTCTGCTGTGGCTCGCCTTCTTCGCCAGCTTCGCGGTGAAGATGCCGATGTGGCCGGTGCACACCTGGCTTCCGGACGCCCACGTGCAGGCGCCGACGGCGGGCTCGGTCATCCTGGCCGGCATCCTGCTGAAGCTCGGCGGCTACGGCTTCATCCTGTTCAACCTGCCCATGTTCCCGCAGGCGTCCGAGATGTTCGCGCCGCTGGTCTTCGCCCTGTCGGCGATCGCCATCGTCTACACCTCGCTGGTCGCCTTCCGGCAGACCGACATGAAGAAGCTGATCGCCTATTCGTCGGTGGCGCACATGGGCTTCGTGACCATGGGCATCTTCGCCGGCAACGACCAGGGCGTGCAGGGGGCGGTGTTCCAGATGCTGAGCCACGGCCTGATCTCGGGCGCGCTCTTCCTCTGCGTCGGCGTGGTCTACGACCGCATGCACACCCGCGAGATCGCCCTGTACGGCGGCCTGACGGCGCGCATGCCGTGGTTCGCGGCGATTTTCCTGCTGTTCACCATGGCCAACGTCGGCCTGCCCGGGACTTCGGGCTTCATCGGCGAGATCCTGACCATGACCGGCATCTACCAGGCATCCACCTGGACGGCCTTCGTGGCCGCCTCGGGCGTGATCCTGTCGGCGGTCTACGCCCTGACGCTGTACCGCAACGTCATGTTCGGCGAGATCACCAACCCGGCCATGAAGGCGATCACCGACGTCGATCGCCGCGAGATCCTTATCTTCACGCCGCTGATCCTCGGCACCCTGATTCTCGGCGTTCAGCCGGGACTGGTGCTGGACTACACCGAGGCCTCGGTGAGCGCCGTGACCACCGCCTATCAACTCGCGATCGGCGGGTGAGAGAATGATGCCTGACCTGATTTCCGCCCTGCAGCTTTCGGCCCCCGAGATCGCGCTCGCGGTCGGCGGCCTGATCCTGCTGATGGTCGGCGCCTTCGCCGGCAACCGGGCCGTCGGGCTCGTCTCCGGCCTTTCGGTGGCCCTGCTGATCGCGGCCACCGTCCTGGCTGTGAGCGGACCGCTGGGCCAGGCGTTCAACGGCGCCTATGTGGCCGATCCGCTGGCCGTGTTCGGCAAGGCGGTGATCTTCCTGTCGAGCGCGGTCGCCATTGTGCTGGGAGCCGGCTGGATGCGGCGCACCCGCATCTCCCGCTTCGAGTACCCGATCCTGATCGTGCTGGCATCGGCCGGCATGGGGATGATGGCGTCCTCGGGCGACCTGATCTCGCTCTACGTCGGCATCGAGCTGCACTCCCTGGCCCTCTACGTGCTGGCCGCCTTCCACCGCGACGACCTGAAGGCCTCCGAGGCCGGCCTGAAGTATTTCGTGCTGGGGGCGCTGTCGTCCGGCCTGCTGCTGTACGGCGCCAGCCTGATCTACGGCTTCACCGGCTCGATGCGCTTCGACGAGATCGCGGCCTACGCCGCGGCCAATCCGTCGACGGGGCTGATCTTCGGCCTCGTGTTCCTGATCTGCGGCCTCGCCTTCAAGGTCTCGGCGGCGCCATTCCACATGTGGACGCCGGACGTCTACGAGGGGGCGCCGACCCCGGTCGTGGCCCTGTTCTCCACCGCGCCCAAGGTGGCGGCCATGGTGCTGATCGCCCGGACCCTCGAGGGCGCCTTCGCCGGCTCGCACGACCAGTGGTCCCAGGTGCTGATCCTGATCTCGCTGATTTCCTTCGCGGTCGGCGCCTTCGGCGGCCTGGTGCAGAAGGACATCCAGCGCCTGCTGGCCTATTCGTCGATCGCCAACATCGGCTACGCCCTGCTCGGCATCGCCGCGGGCACGACGCTGGGCGTCCAGGCCATGCTGCTGTTCATGACCCTGTACGTCATCGACCAGTTCGGCTTCTTCGCCCTGCTGCTCTCGCTGAGCCGGAACGGCCGGCCGATCCGCTCGATCCAGGACCTCGCCGGGCTGCGCAAGGAGCGGCCGCTGACGACCATCGCCCTGACCATCCTGTCGCTGTCGGTGCTCGGCATGCCGCCGCTGTCCGGCTTCTGGGGCAAGTGGGCGGTGTTCGGCGCGGCCGCCGAGGCGGGTTACTGGATGGTCGGCGCCGCCGGTCTGGTGGCCTCGGTCGTGGCCGGCTTCTACTACCTCCGGATCATCAAGGTGATGTGGTTCGATCCGGCGCCCGAACAGGCGCCGACCGACCGGGCGCCGCTGGAGGCCAGGACCATCGCCTTCGCCTGCGCCGCCTTCAGCTTCCCGCTGGTCATCGTCGGCCTGACCTGGCTGGAGCCCTGGGCCGCCGCCGCCGCCGTGGGCTACGGGGTGGGCTGAGTGGCGAACGCCGCTCCCGTCCTGCTGCTCGACCAGACCGACTCCACCAATGCGGAGGCCCGCCGCCGGGCCGAGGCCGGCGAGACCGGACCGCTGTGGATCGCTGCGCGCCGGCAGACGTCCGGACGCGGGCGGCGCGGCCGGACGTGGGAGAGCGAGACGGGCAATCTGTTCGCCACCCTGCTGGCCACAACCCGGAAGTCGCCGGCCGAGGCGGCGCAGGTGACCTTCCTCGCCGCCCTGGCCGTGGCGGACCTGCTGGACCGCTACGCGCCCCCGTCGCTGGTCACGATCAAATGGCCCAACGACGTGATGCTGGCCGGCGAGAAGGTCGCCGGCGTGCTGGTGGAGTCCGGCGTCCACGCCGCCGGCGGCCTGTGGCTGGCGGTCGGGATCGGGGTGAACCTTGCGCAGGTCCCCGCGGGCACGGAGCGGCCGGCCACGGCGCTGGCGCAGCACCTCTCAGCGGACGCCGCCGCGCCCCCGACGGTGGAGGTCGCCGCCCGCGAACTGGCCGAGGGTTTCGCCGTCTGGATGGACCGATGGGAGACGCTGGGCTTCGAGCCGGTGCTGGACGCCTGGCGCGCCCGCACGCCCGGGCTGGACGGGCCGGCGACGGCGCGGCTGGGACATGAGACTGTCGAGGGGCGCGCCGAGGGGGTGGCTCCGGACGGGGCGCTGCGGCTCAGGCTCGCCGACGGCGGCCTGCGGCTGATTTCGGCGGGCGACGTGTTCTTCGGGGAGGGCGGCTGATGCTGCTGGCGATCGAACAGGGCAACACCAACACGCTTTTTGCGGTGCACGACGGCGCGGAGTGGATCGCCCAGTGGCGCACAGCCACCGAGGCCAGCCGCACGGCTGACGAATACGCGGTCTGGCTGACCCAGCTGCTGGCCATGCGCGGCCTGACGCTGGGCGACCTCGACGGCTGCATCATCTCCAGCGTGGTGCCGCAGTCGATCTTCAACCTGCGCAACCTGTCGCGCCGCTATCTCGAGGTCGAACCGCTGGTGATCGGGGAGAACGTCGACCTGGGGATGCCGGTGCGCATCCTGAAGCCGAAGGAGGCGGGGGCCGACCGGCTGGTCAACGCCCTGGGCGCGCACCTGAAGTATTCCGGCGACCTGATCGTCATCGACAGCGGCACGGCCACCACCTTCGACGTCATCGCCGCCGACGGCGCCTTCGAGGGCGGAGTGATCGCCCCGGGCATAAACCTGAGCCTGCAGGCCCTGCACGAGGCGGCCGCCATGCTGCCGCGGATCGCCATCCAGAAGCCGGAGAAGGTGATCGGCAAGGACACGGTGTCGAACATGCAGTCCGGCGTGTTCTGGGGCTACATCGCCCTCATCGAGGGACTGGTGGCGCGCATCAAGGCCGAGTGGGGCAAGCCCATGACCGTCATCGGAACCGGCGGCGTCGCCTCCCTGTTCGAGGGGGCGACCGAAAGCATCGACGCCTTCGATCCCGACCTGACCATCCGCGGCCTGCTGGAAATCTGGCGGCGGAACACCCACCTGAAGGGCGAATGACAAAGCAACAATCGAACGAACTCGTTTTCCTGCCGCTGGGCGGGTCCAACGAGATCGGCATGAACCTGAACGCCTACGGCTTCGGGCCTGCCGACAATCGCCGGTGGATCGTCGTCGACGTCGGCGTCACCTTCGGCGACAATTCCACCCCCGGGGTCGACGTGATCGTGCCCGATCCGAGCTTCCTCGAGGGCGAGGACATCATCGGCATCGTGCTGACCCACGCGCACGAGGACCACATCGGCGCGCTGGGCTGGCTCTGGCCGCGCATCAAGGCGCCGCTGTACGCCACGCCCTTCACGGCCTTCCTGATCCGCGAGAAGCTGCGCGACGCCGGCATCCTCGACCGGGTGACGCTGCACGAGGTGCCGCTGGGCGGGCAGATCGACCTGGGCCCGTTCCAGGTCGAGATGGTGACCATCACCCACTCGATCGCGGAACCGAACGGTCTGGCGATCAAGACGCCGCTGGGGACGGTGCTGCACACCGGCGACTGGAAGATCGACAACGACCCCGTGGTCGGCGAGCGGACCGACATCGACACCATCCGCCGCCTCGGCGACGAGGGCGTGCTGGCCATGGTGTGCGACTCGACCAACGTCTTCCAGGAAGGCGTGGCGGGGTCGGAAGGCGACGTGAAGGTCGCCCTGGCCGAGCTGATCTCGGGCCTGAAGGGCAGGGTGGCCGTGGGCTGCTTCGCCTCGAACGTGGCCCGCATGGACAGCGTGATCCGGGCCGCCGAGGCGGCCGGGCGGCGCGTGGCGCTGGCGGGGCGGTCGATGCACCGCATCACCGCCGCCGCCAAGTCGGTCGGCATGCTGTCGGACATCCAGCCCTTCCTCTCGGAGGAGCAGGCCCGGCAGTGGCCGGCGGACGAGATCCTCTACCTCTGCACGGGCAGCCAGGGCGAGGCGCGCGCCGCCCTGTCGAGGGTGGCCGAGGGCACCCACCCCTTCGTCAAGCTGGGACGCGGCGACCACTGCATCTTCTCGTCGCGGGTCATCCCCGGCAACGAGCTGGCCATCGGCCGGCTGCAGGACACCCTGTCGGAGCGCGGGGTGCGCATCTACACCGACAAGGATCACCCGGGCATCCACGTCTCCGGCCACCCGTGCCGCGACGAGCTGCGCCAGATGTACCAGTGGGCGCGGCCGCACGTGGCGGTGCCGACCCACGGCATGCGTCGTCACATCGCCGAGCACGCCCTGCTGGCGAAGGAGATGCAGGTTCCCGAGACGGTCACGCCGCGCAACGGCGACATGGTGCTGCTGGCGCCGGGACCGGCGCGGATCATCGACGAGGTGCCTTCGGGCCGGCTCTACGTCGACGGCGGCATGCTGGTCGAGGAGGCCGGCTCGGCCCTGCGCGAGCGGCGCCACGCGGCCTCGAACGGGGTGCTGATCGTCAGCTTCGCCATGGACCGGCGCGGCAAGATCGTCTCCGACATCGACGTGCGCGGTCTCGGCCTGCCGGGCGACGAGGACAGCCCGCTCGGCGACCTGCTGGACGACCTCGCCGAACGGGTCGAACAGGTCGTCCGTGGACTGAAGGGCGAGGCGCTGGCGGACGAACTGGTCGTCGAACAGGCGGTGGCGCGGGCGCTGAAGAAGGCCAGCATCCAGATCTGGGATCGCCGGCCGATCGTCGAGACCATCATCCTGAGGCTTTGAAGCGCGGCCGGGCCTACCTATAAGGGGCCGATTCCGCCGTCCCCCAAGGTTGCCCGATGCCCGACGTTCCGTCCGAGTTCCGCTACAAGCGCGTCCTGCTCAAGGTCTCGGGCGAGGTGCTGATGGGCGACCAGGGCTACGGCATCGACATGAAGACCGTGGCCGACGTCGCCCGGGCGATCGCCGAGGTCGCTCGCGAGGGCGTGGAGATCTGCCTCGTCATCGGCGGCGGAAACATCTTCCGGGGCCTCAGCAAGGCCGCCGGGGACATGGACCGCGCCTCGGCCGACTACATGGGCATGCTGGCGACGGTGATGAACGCCCTGGCCATGCAGGCGGCGCTGGAGAAGATCGGCGTGCAGACCCGGGTGCAGAGCGCCCTGGTCATGAACGCCGTGGCCGAGCCCTATGTGCGCCGCCGCGCGCTGCGGCACCTGGAGAAGGGCCGGGTGGTGATCTTCGCCGCCGGCGTCGGCGCGCCCTTCTTCACCACCGACTCCGGGGCCGCGCTGCGGGCCGCCGAGATGGGCTGCGACGCCCTGCTGAAGGGAACCAGCGTGGACGGCGTCTACACCGCCGACCCCAAGAAGGACCCCACCGCCACCCGCTACGACGGCCTGACCTACCAGGAGGTTCTGGCGAAGGACCTCAAGGTGATGGACGCCTCGGCCGTGGCGCTGATGCGTGACTCCGGCATCCCTATCGTGGTGTTCTCGATCCGCGAGGACGGCTCGCTCCGGCGCACCCTGCGGGGCGAGGGCGCCTTCACCGTGATCAGCGGCGACGGCAAGTCCGTCTGACAAGACCAAAGAAAACGCGAGAGAAACGACATGGCCAAGCCAGACCTCAAGAGCTACCGCGACCGGATGGACAAGGCGGTGGCTGCGCTGAAGGAGGAGTTCTCCGGGCTGCGGACCGGCCGCGCCAACGCCGGCCTGCTGGATCCCGTGCAGGTCGAGGCCTACGGCTCGACCTCGCCGCTGAACGCGGTGGCGGCGATCAGCGTGCCCGAGCCGCGGATGATCTCGGTCAACGTCTGGGACCGCGGCATGGTGGTGTCGGTGGAGAAGGCCATCCGGGCCGCCGGGCTGGGCCTGAACCCGATCGTCGACGGCCAGACCCTGCGCATCCCGATCCCGCCGCTGACTGAGGAGCGCCGCAAGGACCTGGTGAAGCTGGCCGGCAAGTACGCCGAGCAGCAGAAGATCGCCGTCCGCAACGTCCGTCGCGACGCCAACGACGATCTCAAGAAGGCCGAGAAGGCCTCGGAGATCAGCCAGGACGAGCAGAAGAAGATGGAAGCCGAAGTCCAGAAGGACACCGACGCGGCGATCAAGCGCATCGACGAAGCCTTGAAGGCCAAGGAAGTCGAGATCATGCAGGTCTGACGGCGCGTTCTGCCGTAGGATAGACGCGCATGTCCGCCGAACCCTCCAGTCTCCAGCCCGACGGGCCGCGCCATGTCGCGTTGATCATGGACGGCAACGGCCGCTGGGCCGCGGCCCGCGGCCTGCCGCGCGCGGCCGGGCACCGCGAGGGAGTCGAGGCGCTGAAGCGGACCATCCGCGCCGCGCCCGATCTCGGCATCCGCTGCCTGACCGTGTTCGGCTTCTCCACCGAGAACTGGCGCCGTCCCGCGGACGAGGTCTCGGACCTGATGGGGCTGGTCCGCGCCTATGTCGCGGCGGACCTGCGCAAGCTGGACCGCAACGGGGTGCGGGTGCGCATCCTGGGCCGGCGCGAGGGCCTGCCGGCCGACATCGCCGAGATCGTCGCCCGCACAGAGGCGACCACGGCCGGCAACGAGAAATTCCTGCTCCAGGTCGCCTTCAACTACGGCGGCCGGGCCGACATCGTCGACGCGGCGCGGCGGCACTACGAGCGCGTCGCCGCCGGAGAAGCGACCGGCCCGCTCACCGAAGAGACGCTCGCGGCCGGCCTTTCCACCGCCGACGGACCGCCCGTGGACGTGATCGTGCGCACCTCCGGGGAGCAGCGGCTGTCGAACTTCCTGCTCTGGGAGGCGGCCTACGCCGAACTGGTCTACCAGGACATTCTGTGGCCGGACTACGGGCCGGAAGCGCTGGCCGACGTGGTCGCCCGGTTTCGCGCCCGCGAGCGCCGCTTCGGCGGCCGCCCGACCGCGCTGACGGGCACGGCCGGCTGATGGCGGTCAAGGTCCGCGAGATCGGGTTGCGGGCGGCCTCGGCCGTGGTGCTGGCGCCCGCGGCGGTGCTGGCCATCTGGGCCGGCGGTCTGTGGTTCCTCGGCATCATGCTGGCGGCCTGCCTGCTGCTGTCGATCGAGTGGGCGATGATGAGCGCGCCCCGCGCATGGCGGCTGATGACCGGAGCCGTGGCCTTCGGCCTGTTCGCCGCCGTCATCTCGGCCCACGTCGAACAGTTGTCGCTGGCGCTGGTGATGCTGGTGTTCTGCGCCGTGGCGGCCGGCGTCTTTGCGCGCAGTCGCGGCCAGGAGGCGCTGGATGCGGCCTACGGCGTGCTCTATCTCGGCTGGCCCGCGGTGCTGCTCATCTGGCTGCGCGACGGCTCGACCGCGGTGGGGCTGGCCTGGACGGTGTTCGCCTTCGCCGTGGCCTGGGCCTCGGACATCATGGCCTATCTGGCGGGCTCCACCTTCGGCGGGCCGAAGCTGTGGCCGCGCTTCTCGCCCAACAAGACCTGGTCCGGCTTCATCGGAGGCCTTGCGGCCGGGTGTGCAGCCGGCGCGCTTCTGGCGGCCTTTCTCGACATGGGGATCGGACCCGCATGGGGGGCGCTGCTGGGCCTGGCGGCGGCGGTCGCCACCATGGCCGGCGATCTGTGGGAGTCCGCGCTGAAGCGGCGCTACGGGGTCAAGGACGCCGGCAACCTGATTCCGGGGCATGGCGGGCTGCTGGACCGGGTCGACGGCCTGATGTTCGCGGCCGTGGTCGTGGCCTGCGGACGGCTGATCGCGATCCTGGTGGAGCGGGCGTCGTGATTCACCGGACAGTCACCGTGCTGGGGTCGACCGGTTCGGTCGGCTGCTCGACGCTCGACCTGATGGCGCAGGCGGAGGCCGGCGGCTCGGGGACCTTCGAGGTCGAGGTCCTGACGGGCGGGGCCAACATCGCCCGGCTGGCGGAACAGGCCCGGCGCTGGAAGCCGAAACTGGCGGTCACCGCCGACCCGGGCCGGCTGGGCGAGCTGCGCGAGGCGCTGGCGGGCTCAGGCGTCGAGGCGGCGGCCGGAGACGAGGCGATCGCCGAAGCGGCGACCCGACCCGTCGACTGGGTGATGGCCGCAATCGTCGGGGCCGCCGGGCTTCGTTCGGCCTGGGCTGCGGCAGGCACGGGCGCGACGCTGGCGCTGGCCAACAAGGAGAGCCTGGTGTGCTGCGGACCCGGCCTGATCGGGCGCGTGCGCGGCTCCGGGGGGCGGCTGATCCCGGTCGACTCGGAACACTCCGCCATCTTCCAGGTCTTTCCGCACCACGCCCCGGAACAGGTGGCGAAGCTGACGCTGACCGCATCGGGCGGACCGTTCCGCACCACGCCGGCCGCGGCGATGGCCGGCATCACCCCCGAGCAGGCCGTGGCGCATCCGAACTGGAGCATGGGCGCGAAGATCTCGGTGGACAGCGCCACGATGGCCAACAAGGGTCTCGAGATGATCGAGGCGGCCTACCTGTTCGATACGCCGTCGGAGCGGATCGACGTGGTGGTGCACCCGGAGTCGATCATCCACAGCATGGTCGAGTACATCGACGGCTCGACGCTGGCGCAGATGGGGCCGCCGGACATGAAGACGCCGATCGCCTGCGCCCTCGCCTGGCCGGACCGGATCGCCTGGCCCGCGCCCCGGCTGGACCTGGCGGCCCTTGGCCAGTTGACCTTCGAGGCTCCGGATACGCGCCGTTTCCCCCTGCTGGCACTGGCGCGCGAGGCGCTCGAGGCGGGCGGTGCGGCGCCGATCGTCTTCAACGCCGCCAACGAGGTGGCCGCGACCGCCTTTCTTGACCGTCGCCTGGGCTTTCTCAATATTGCCGCAGTCGTCGCCGACACCTTGTCGCGCATGACGGCCTCGGGGGTGGATTCCGGTTCCGAAAGCGTCTGCGCCGCGGCCCTGACCGTGGACGCGGAGGCGCGACGAACGGCGGAATCGATCGTCCGGGGTCTCGCGGCGGCGGCCTGAACGGCGGAGGGACCCATACCGGCATGACGGGCTTTCTCGGCCAGGCTCTGCTCTACATCGTGCCCTTCCTGCTGGTGCTGACGTTCATCGTCACCATCCACGAGCTGGGCCACTTTCTCGTCGCCCGCGCCTTCGGCGTGAAGGTCGACCGCTTCTCCATCGGCTTCGGCAAGGCGCTCCTGAGCCGCGTCGACCGACGCGGCATCGAGTGGCGACTCGCCTGGATTCCGCTGGGCGGCTACGTCAAGTTCGCGGGGGATCTGGACGCTTCCAGCGTTCCCGACCGGGCCGGGCTGGACGAGCTGAAGAGCCGCATCGTGGCCGAGCAGGGGCCAGGGGCGGAGCGCGACTACTTCCACTTCAAACCGGTGTGGCAGCGCGCCCTGATCGTCTTCGCCGGACCGGCCGCCAACTTCCTGCTGGCGGTGGCGCTGCTGACCGTGCTGTTCAGCGTCGTGGGCGAGCAGATCGTCGCCCCCCGGGTCGCCCAGGTCGTCCCGGGCTCGCCGGCGGCGGAGGCGGGATTCCAGCCGCGCGACCTGATCACGGCCGTCAACGGCCGCGCGGTGCGCGGCGGCGACGAGGTGACCCGCATGGTCATCCTCAGCGCCGGGGATCCGATGACCTTCACCGTCGACCGCGGCGGCCGCACCGTCAGCCTGGTCGCCACCCCGGAGCGGCGCATCGAGGACGACGCCGTCGCCGGCCGCGTGCGCATCGCCCGCATCGGCCTGAACATGTACCCGCTGCCGCAGGACTACACCTTCCGCCGGCTGAACCCGATCGAGGCGGCGGGGAAGGGGATCGACACCATCGGCGCGGTCATCGGGTCGACCTTCCGCTATCTCGGCCGGATCTTCGTCGGCAAGGAATCCGGTGATCTGCTGAACGGGCCGCTGGGCATCGCCAAGGCCGCCGGCGGCGTGACCCAGCAGGCCGTCTCGGTCGAGGCGCCGGCTCCCCTGGTGGCGGCCTATCTGGCCCTGACGCTGGTCCAGTTCGCCGCCATAGTTTCGGTCGGAATGGGGATCGTTAATCTGCTCCCGATTCCGGTTCTGGATGGGGGCCACCTGATGTTCTACGGCTACGAGGCTGTGGCGCGCCGGCCAGTGCCGGCCCGCGTCCAGGAGCTGGGATACCGCGTCGGTCTTGCTTTGCTGGCGGGATTGATGTTGTTCGCAACCTGGAACGACCTGCAGAAGCTCAGCTTGTTCAAATTCCTCGGCGGGCTCGCCTGATGAGCCGACGCCAGCCCCCGATGGTTTCCCGCATGATCCAAAAAGACGCGTCCGCCCTTCGTTTCGCCCGCGCCGCGAGCCCCAGCCTGCTGGCGCTGGCCGTCGCCGCCGGTCTTGCGGGGCCCGCCCTGGCCCAGACTCCGCCCGAGGCGCCGCCGGCGGCCCAGGTCCAGCCCGAGCCCGCCCAGGCGGCTCCGGCCCCGGCGCAGTCGGACCGGGTGCAGGTCAACCGCATCCTGGTGCGCGGCAACCAGCGCATCGACCAGACCACGGTCCTGTCCTACCTGCCGATCCAGCCGGGCGACACGGTAGACGCCGCCGTGCTGGACGTGGCCGTGCGGACCCTGACCCGCACCCAGCTGTTCGCCGACGTTCAGCTCGGCGTGCAGCCGAACGGCGACCTGGTGGTGGAGATCGTCGAGAACCCGATCATCAACCAGGTGGTGTTCGAGGGGAATGGCGCGATCAGCGACGACAAGCTGACCGAGGAGGTCACCCTTCGTCCCCGCGGAATCTACACCCGCGCGCGGGTGCAGGAGGATGTCGGCAAGATCGTCGAGCTCTACCGGCTGTCCGGGCGCATTTCGGCGACGGTCACGCCCAAGATCGTCCAGCTGGACCAGAACCGCGTCGACGTCATCTTCGAGATCGACGAGGGTCCCGAGACCGGCGTCCGCGCGATCACCTTCCTCGGCAACCAAGCCTTCTCGGACAACGACCTGCGCGAGGTGATGGTCACCAAGCAGTCGCAGTGGTGGCGGCTGTTCACCAGCAACGACAACTACGATCCGAACCGTCTGGACTACGACCGGGAGCAGCTGCGGAAGTTCTACACCAACCGCGGCTACTACGACTTCCGCGTGGTGTCGGCGATCAGCGAACTGGCCCTGGACGACAGCGCCTTCGCCATCACCCTGACCCTGGACGAGGGCGACCGCTACAACTTCGGCAACGTCGACGTGGTCACCGAGAACGACCGGCTGAACCCGGACTTCCTGCGCCTGCTGCTGCCGATCCGGGAGGGCGACCTCTACGAGAGCGACAAGATCGAGCAGGCGGTCGACGCCCTGACCTTCGCCGCCGGCTCGGCCGGCTACGCCTTCGTCGAGATCGACCCGGAGTATCGCGCCAACCCGGAGACGGACACCGTCGACGTGACCTTCCGGGTGCGTGAAGGCCAGCGGGTCTATGTCGACCGGATCAATGTGGTCGGGAACACCCGGACCCTGGACAACGTCATCCGTCGCGAGATGATGCTGAGCGAAGGCGACGCCTTCAACCGCACCCTGCTGGAGCGTTCACGCAACAATCTGCGCGCGCTCGGCTTCTTCAAGGACGTGACGGTCGAGGAGGCGCGCGGCTCGGCGCCGGACCGCTCGATCGTCAACGTGACGGTCGAGGAGCAACCGACCGGCGAACTGTCGGTGGGCGCCGGCTTCAGCTCGGTCGACTCCTTCGTCGTGAACCTGGGCGTCACAGAACGGAACTTCCGCGGGCGCGGCCAGAACGTCGTCGCCCGCCTCGAATGGGGCTCGCTGCGCCAGCAGATCGATTTCCGCTTCACCGAGCCGAAGTTCCTCGGACGGGACCTGCGGGCGGGCTTCGACCTGTTCCACTCGCGCTACGATCTCAGCGAGTATTCCTCGTACGACTACCGCTCGACCGGCGGCATGGTGCGGCTGTCCTATCCCCTGAACGGCTACACCCTGTTCAGCACCCGCTACTCGCTCAAGAGCGACGAGATCATCGTCCCGTCCAACTACTGCGGCACGGGCGGCGTCGGCTCGACAGCCCTGTGCGACCAGGTGGGTTCGTTCCTGAACTCCTCCGCCGGCTACACCCTCTACGTCGACCGCCGGAACGATCCGATCCGTCCGACGCGCGGCTGGACCGGGTCGCTGCGGCAGGACTTCGCCGGCATCGGCGGGGATGTGAACTACGTCCGCACCGAGGCCGACGTCTCCGCCTACTGGGGCATCTCGCCCGAGTGGGTCGTCACCGCCAGCGCCTCGACGGGCTATGTGACGGGCTGGGGCGGGGATCCGATCCGGATCAACGACCGGTTCTTCAAGGGCGGCAACAGCTTCCGGGGCTTCGAGACGGCCGGCATGGGGCCGCGCGATCTGCGGACCACGGACGCGCTCGGCGGCAACTTCTACGCCATCGGCACCCTCGAGCTGACGGTTCCCAACGGTCTTCCGGAAGAGTATGGCATCCGCACGTCGCTGTTCACCGACGTCGGCACCCTCGGCCTGCTGGACGACCGCTACACCGTCAACGCCCAGGGCCTGCCCGACGCCAATATCGTCGACGAGCTGTCGCTGCGCGCCTCCGCCGGCATCAGCATCCACTGGCGGTCCCCGATGGGACCGATCCGGTTCGACCTCAGTCATGTTCTCGGCAAGGAAGACTACGACAAGACCGAGACCTTCCGCTTCTCGACTTCCACCCAGTTCTAGGAATGCGGGTCCCTCGACCCGTCGCACAGGCAGTCCACCCATGAAAATCCTCGCCACCAGCGCGCTCGCCATCGCCGCCGTCCTCTTCGCCGGCTCCGCCCAGGCCCAGGCCCAGCAGCCGACGGTTCAGCACGGCGCTCCGATCGCCGGTCTCTGCGCCCTGAACCTCCAGGGGGTGTTCGCCCGCTCCACCGCCGGCCAGGGGCTGAACGCCCGTCTGCAGGAGCTCCAGCAGGAGATCGCGGGGGAACTGGCTCCGTACCAGCAGACGATCGAGGCGGAGGACCAGGCGCTGTCCACCAGCGGCGCCAGCCTGCCGGAGGCCGAGCGTCAGCAGCGCACCCAGGCCCTCCAGCAGCGCTTCGCCGAGTTCCAGCAACTGCGCCAGACGCGCCTGCAGGAGCTGGAGTACACCGAGTTCATGCAGCGTCGCGCCCTGGGCGCGGCGGTCGATCCGATCGTCGCGGCGGTCTACCAGGAGCGGGGCTGCAGCATCCTGCTGAACCGGGCCGAGGTGTTCTACCTGAACCCGCAGATGGAGATCAGCGAACTGGTCCTCCAGCGCCTGAACCAGCAGCTGCCCAGCCTGCCGGCCTTCAACCGCATGCCGGTTCCGGTCCAGCAGCAGCAGTAATCCGCCCATGCCCGATCCGCGCTTCTTCGAGAGCCTGCCGGCGCTGGGCGTCGCCGGCCTGGCGGAGCGGATCGGGGGCGAAGTCCTGCGGGGCGGCGAGCGGATGATCTCCGCCGTCGCCCCGCTTGCGTCCGCGGGGCCGGCCGACGTCGGCTTCCTCGGCGACCGCCGCTTCCTCGACACCCTGAGGACGACCTCCGCCGGTTGCGTGATCGCGCCCGCTGCGGCGGTCGACGCCGTGCCGCCCGACTCGGCTCTGATCGTCTCCGGCGAGCCGCAGGCCGCCTGGGCGAAGGCCTCGCTGCTGCTCCACCGGCCGCGGGAACTGTCGCCCATCGCGCTCTCCGAGGCGGCCGAGGACGACAGCGTCGCGGCCGAACCGGGCGTCGTCGTCGGCCGGGGCGCCCGCATCGGTCGCGGTACGCGCATCGGGGCCAACAGCGTGATCGGGCCCGGGGTCCAGATCGGCCGGGATTGCGTGATCGGCCCGAACGTCACGGTCGGTTTCGCCCTGGTCGGGGACCGGGTGAAGCTCTACGCCGGCGCCCGGATCGGCGAGGCGGGGTTCGGGGCGGCGGGATCGCGCTCGGGCCCTGTCGACGTGCCCCAGCTGGGCCGCGTCATCCTGCAGGACGGGGTCACCGTCGGCGCCAACAGCTGCATCGACCGCGGAGCGTACGGCGACACCGTGATCGGCGAGAACACCAAGATCGATAACCTGGTGATGATCGGCCACAACTGCGTGATCGGCCGCAATTGCCTGATCGCGGCGCACACCGGGATTTCGGGATCGGTGACCGTCGGCGACGGCGTGATCTTCGGCGGCAAGGCCGGGATCGGCGACCACATCGCCATCGGCGAAGGAGCCCGCGTGGCGGCCGGGGCCGGCGTTCTGGCCGACATTCCGCCGGGCGAGACCTGGTCCGGCTATCCGGCCAAACCGATCCGTCAGTTCTTGCGCGAGACCGTCTGGGTGTCCAAACAGGCGGCCGGAAAGGCCCGCGCGGGAAAGACGGACGAATGAGCGACGACGGAAAGATCGACTACGCAGAGGTGATGCGGCGGCTGCCGCACCGGTATCCCTTCCTGCTCATCGACAAGGCCGAGGACTTCGTCGCCAACACCTCGATCGTCGGCATCAAGAACGTCAGCCACAACGAGCCGTTCTTTCCGGGCCACTTCCCGATCGATCCGGTGATGCCGGGCGTGCTGATCGTCGAGGCCATGGCCCAGACGGGGGCGCTGCTGATGTCCAAGACGCTGGACGTCTCGGTCGAGGGCAAGGTGATCATGTTCATGTCCATCGACGGCGTGCGCTTCCGCAAGCCGGCGCGGCCGGGCGACCAGCTGCGCATGGAGGTGAAGGTGACGAAGGCCCGGGGCGACGCCTTCAAGTTCCGCGGCGAGACCTTCATCGACGGCAAGCTGGCCGCCGAGGCCGAGTTCATGGCCATGGTGGTGACCGTGGCGGAGCCGGCGGCATGAACATCCACCCGACAGCCGTCGTCGACGCGAAGGCGGAGCTCGCCGACGGCGTCGAGATCGGTCCCTGGTGCACCGTAGGGCCGGGCGTGACCCTGTCGGAGGGCGTGCGGCTGGTCAGCCATGTGGTGGTCCAGCAGGACACCACCGTCGGCCCGCGCACCGTCATCCATCCCTTCTGCGTCATCGGCGGCGACCCCCAGCACGGGGGCTACAAGGGCGAGCCGGTGCGGCTGGAGATCGGCGCCGACAACCTCGTGCGCGAGCACTGCACCTTCAACCGGGGCACGCCGGGCGACCGCAAGCTGACCACCATCGGCTCGAACGGCCTGTTCATGACCGGCGCCCACGTCGGCCACGACGCCGTCGTCGGCGACAACGTGACCATGGCCAACCACGCCACGCTGGGCGGCCATTCGCGGGTCGGCAGCCGGGTCTTCCTCGGCGGCCTGTGCGCTGTGCACCAGTTCGGCCGGGTGGGGCAGGGGGCGATCGTCGGCGGTCTGGCGGCGGTGACGCGCGACGTCATCCCCTACGGCTCGGCCTGGGGCAATCACGCCAGCCTGCACGGGCTCAACCTCGTCGGGCTCAAGCGCAAGGGCTACGGCAAGGACGCCATCCGGCGCCTTCTGGCCGCCTACCGCGACCTGTTCGAGCGGGACGAGGCGCCCTTTGCCGAGCGGCTGGAGGCGGTCGAGGCGAGCTACGCCGACCTGCCGGAGATCATGGAGATCGTCGCCTTCATTCGCGACGGCGGCCGGCGGCCCCTGTGCCTGCCGGAACAATGAGGGGCAAGCTGGCCCTGATCGCCGGGGGCGGGGCCTTGCCGCTGTCGGTGGCGGCCCGCTGCGAGGCCGAGGGTCGGCCCGTGTTCGTCGTGCGGCTGGCGGGCTTCGCCGACCCACACCTGGCGCACTATCCAGGGGTCGACGCGGGCATGGCCGAGATCGGCCGCATCCTGTCGGCGATGAAGAAGGCGGACTGCAAGGCGGTTTGCCTGGCGGGGATCGTCAACCGCCCGGATTTCCGCACCCTGAAGCCCGACTTCAAGGGCGCGACCCTGCTGCCGGGCATCGTCAAGGCGGCCTCACAGGGCGACGACGCCCTGCTGCGCAAGATCCTGTCCGTGTTCGAGGCGGAAGGATTCGCGGTAGAGGGCGCGGACGACATCCTGGGCGGGGAGACGCTGCCCGCCGGCGCCCTGGGGGCGGTCCAGCCGACTGCAGAGCAGCTTCTCGACCTGAGGAAGGCGCTTCATGTAGCGGAAAAGTCAGGTGAACTGGATATCGGGCAAGGCGCGGTCGTCTGCGACGGCCTGGTGCTGGCCGTGGAGGCCCAGGAGGGCACCGACGCCATGCTGGTGCGCGTCGCCGGACTGCCCGCCGACCTGCGAGGCTCGCCGGGCGACCGCAAGGGCGCGCTCGCCAAGGCGCCCAAGCCGATCCAGGACCTGAGGGTGGACATGCCGGTGGTCGGCGCCCGCACCGTGGAGCTGGCCGCCGCAGCCGGCCTGGCCGGCATCGGCGGCGTGGCGGGCCGGCTGATCGTGATCGACCGGCCGGCGATCATCGAGGCCGCCGATCGCCTCGGGCTCTACGTCTGGGGAGAGACCTCCGGAGGGACGGCGTGAGCCGGCCCCTGAAGATCATGCTGGTGGCCGCGGAGGCCTCCGGCGACGACCTGGGCGCCGGGCTCGCGCGGGCGCTGAAGTCCCGGCTCGGCGACGACGTGGCCTTCGTCGGCGTCGGCGGCGCCAAGATGGCCGCCGAGGGCGTGCAGAGCCCGTTCGACATCGCGGAGCTGTCCGTGCTCGGCTGGCTGGAGGGGCTCAAGGCCTACGGAACGGTGAAGCGTCGCGTCGCGGACACCGCTGCGCTGGCCATCGCCGAGAACCCCGACGCGGTGGTGCTGATCGACAGCTGGGGCTTCACGATCCGGGTGGCCAAGGCGATCCGCGCCGCCAGGCCGCACATCCCCCTGATCAAGTACGTCGGGCCGCAGGTCTGGGCCTCGCGCCCGGGGCGGGCGAAGACCCTCGCCGCGACCGTCGATCACCTGCTCGCGCTCTATGCCTTCGACGCGCCCTGGTTCGAGCGTCAGGGCCTCGCCACGACGGTCGTCGGCTCGCAGGCCCTCCATATCGACCTGGAGCAGGCCGATCCGGCCCGGTTCCGCGCCTCTCGCGGGATCGCTCCCGACGCCGACCTGCTGCTGGTCCTGCCCGGCAGCCGCCGGTCCGAGATCCGCCTGATGACGCCCGTGTACGAGGCCGCCGTCGAAAGGCTGAAGCGGTCCGATCCGGCGCTGGAGGTGGCGGTGGTGGCCGCCGGTCCGGTGGCCGAGGACGTGGCCAGCCGCGTCGCCTCCTGGCCGTTCCGGATTCATCTGGTCCAGGAGAGCGAGAAGTACGACGCCATGCTGGCGGCGACGGTCGCCCTGGCGACCAGCGGCACGGTGTCGTCCGAGCTGGCCGTGGCCGGCGTGCCGATGGTCATCGGCTACCGCTTCCAGCCGCTCAGCTACGCGATCATGCGGCCCTTCTTCACCGGCAAGTACGCGACCCTGTTCAATCACGCCGCGGATGAGGAGATCGCCCGGGAGCTGATCCAGGACGACGCCACGCCTGAGAAGTTCGCCGCCGAGGTCGGACGCCTGCTGGGCGATCCCGAGGCGCGGCGGGCGCAGGCGATCCGGCAGACCGAGGCGCTCGACCTCATGGGGCGTCACGGGCGTCATCCGTCCGAGATCGCCGCCGACACTGTGCTGAGGGTGATCGCAGCGAAGACGACCGGTCGCTAGGGCCGGGGCCGCGCCGTCGCGTCGAGCAGGGCGCGCCATCCGCCTCCGGACAGGCTGCGCCGGGCGAGGATCATCGCGGCGACGACGCAGGCGCTGAACAGGGCCCCCTCCAGGGCCCCGGTCACGACCTGGCTCACCGGCCCGAGCCCGGCCTCGCCGAACAGAGTCCCGATCTGGTCGAGGCGCAGGCGGGACTGCGGGAAGCGGGCGGCGAGCTGGTCCAGACTGCCGCCCATCAGCCGTCCGCCGAGCAGAGGGATGGCCGCGCCCGCTGCGCCGCCCGCCAAGGCGGTCGCGGCGACGCTCCGGCGCAGGGGCAGCGAGCGGGGGCCGCGGCTCGCGAGCCAGGCGCCGAGGCCGACCGCCGCGCCCAGCAACGCGCCTTCGGTCGCGCCGGTGATGTCTCCGGGCGACTGTCCGAAGAGCAGGTTGAAGGCGTCGGTGCCGAGCAGCTTGACCACCGCTCCCACGATCATCCCTCCGAGGGCTCCGCCGAGGATGCTCCAGGGGCCCGGTCGGCCGGAGGCGAACCCGGCCGAGGCGACGCCGGCTCCCACGCCGACGCCCCCGATCAGGCCGACGAGGACGGTCAGGCAGATCAGGACGAGGAGCACCGACGCCGCCCCCATGCCCCCCTGCAAGGGCTGGGACGCGCCCACGAAGCCATAGAACAGGCCCCCGAGCGCCCCGGCCCCGCCGCCGCCCGCCATCCCCGCAACGCCGAGGAAGGCGATTTCGGGCAGGCCGCCGGTCCGGGGGGGCGACGCCGGCGCGGTCGGCGGAGCGGCCGGATCGGCGGTCTCCTCGTCCAGCCTCTCCACGCTGGCGATGAAGCGGTAGCCGTGCTTGGGCACGGTTTCGATGAAGCGGGGCCGTCCGGCGTCGTCGCCGAGCTGGCGCCGCAGGGTGCGGATGCACTGGGTCAGCGCCTCGTCGGTCACCGGCACGCCCCGCCACACCTCCTCCAGGAAGCGGTCCTTGGAGACGAGGCGGCCCTGTTCGCTGACCAGAAGGGCGAGGGCGTCGAGGTAACGGGCGTTGAGCTCCACCCGCGTGTCATCCAGCCGGAGCTGGCGGTCGCGGGGGTCGAGGAGGAAGCCTTCGAAGCGGTAGCGGCCGGGCGCCATGTTTCAGCACATCCTCATGACTTGCTCATGCCGCTCACCCGGCGCGCAGGGCAGGTGTGAGCCTCCCCCAGCTGCGGAGGCAAGGCAATGGCCGGAGAGGCGGAAATCGGCGAGCTTCGCCCCGGACGGCGATGGATGATCGCCAGCGCGGTCGGGGTCGCCGGGCTGATGGGGCTGTCGATCGTGGTCGACGAGCCGGTCGACGAGCAGAACGACCTGGCGCTGGCCGGCAGCGAGCTCACCAGGACCGATTCCGGCGCGACCGTCTGGCGGGGTATGCTGAGCAATCTCGGCGCCGAGGCCTGTCGCGACCTCTCCGTCGAGATCCGGTTCCTCGACCGCAGCGGCGGCCTGACGGGCGAGCTCAGCGCCCGCGCGAGCCGGCTGGCGGCGGGCGGTCGGTTCGATCTCGAGGCGGCGCTTCCGGAGGGGGCGGTCGAGCTTCAGGTCTACGCCCTGCGCTGGCGGACCCGCGACGCCAGCATCGAACTCGGGCCTTTCAGGCCGCGGCCGCTCGCGCGGTCCGGAGTCTGAGGGAACTCCCGGCAGCAGAAAGGCGCCGGAGCCGTCGCTCCGGCGCCTCGAACGGTCTGGCGAAGATCAGCCGCGGTTCTGGATCGGCACGTAGTCGCGCTCGGTCGGACCGGTGTACAGCTGGCGCGGGCGGCCGATCTTCTGCGACGGGTCCTCCATCATCTCCTGCCACTGGGCGATCCAGCCCACGGTGCGGGCCAGGGCGAACAGCACGGTGAACATGGTGGTCGGGAAGCCCATCGCCGACAGGGTGATGCCCGAGTAGAAGTCGACGTTCGGGAACAGCTTGCGCTCGATGAAATATTCGTCGTTGAGCGCCACGCGCTCCAGCTCGCGGGCCACCTGCAGCAGCGGATCGTTCGGGTCGCCGACGGCCTCGAGCACCTCGTAGGCGCTCTCCTGCATCACCTTCGCCCGCGGGTCGTAGTTCTTGTAGACCCGATGGCCGAAGCCCATCAGCTTGTATTTCTTGGCCTTCACGCCCTCGATGAACTCGGGGATGCGCTCCGGCGTGCCGATCTCCTTGAGCATGTTCAGCGCCTCCTCGTTGGCGCCGCCGTGCGACGGGCCCCATAGGCAGGCGATGCCGGCGGCGATGCAGGCGAACGGGTTGGCGCCCGACGAGCCGGCCAGGCGGACCGTCGAGGTCGAGGCGTTCTGCTCGTGGTCGGCGTGGAGGATGAAGATGCGGTCCATGGCGCGGGCCAGCACCGGATTGACCACATAGTCCTCAGCCGGCACGGCGAAGCACATGCGCAGGAAGTTTTCGGCATAGTTCAGGTCGTTGCGCGGCGACACGAAGGGCTGGCCGATGTGGTACTTGTAGGCCCGCGCCGCGATGGTCGGCATCTTGGCGATCAGGCGGATGGCCGAGATGTTCCGCTGGACCGGATCGTTGATGTCCAGGCTGTCGTGATAGAAGGCCGAAAGAGCCCCGACGGTCCCGACCATGATCGCCATCGGGTGGGCGTCGCGACGGAAGCCCTCGAAGAAGCGGTCGAACTGCGAGTGCAGCATCGTGTGCATGGTGATGCTGTTCTCGAACTTCTCGTACTCCGCCGCCGTCGGCAGCTCGCCGTGCAGGAGCAGGTGGCAGACCTCGACGAAGTTCGACTGCGAGGCCAGCTGGTCGATCGGGTAGCCGCGGTGCAGCAGCACGCCCTTGTCGCCGTCGATGAAGGTCAGGGCGGACTCGCAGCTGGCGGTCGAGGTGAAGCCCGGATCGTAGGTGAAGGCGCCGGTCGCCCCGTACAGCTTGCGGATGTCGATGACGTCGGGGCCGGTGGAGCCCGCAAGCACCGGCAGTTCGACGGACTTGTCGCCGTGGGTGAGCGTCGCCGTGCCGGCGGCCTTGGCTTGTTCGGTCATCTGGGCCCCTTCATGATCCTGCGGCGCTGTTGCGCGGGGAGGCGCCGGCCGCGTTTCGATTGTGAACGTCACTTAGTCTGTTGCAGCGCGTCATCCAAGCGGCCGAGGGCTTCTTCCCGCCCCAAAGCGGCCAACGTTTTCGCGATGTCCGGCGATGTCGCGCCGCCGGTGAGGGCCGCCCGCATGGCCGGCCCGATCTTGCCGAAGCCCACCGCCTCCTCCTCGGCGAAGGCCTTCAGCTCCGCCTCGAGGGCGAAGACGTCCCAGCTGGCGAACAGCCGCAGCCGGTCGCGAAGGCGGCCGATGCGCTCGCCCGACTCCCCTGAGAGCAGGGCGCGGCCCTTGTCGTCGAGGGCGAGCGGCCGCGGCCGGAGGACGAAGGCCGTCTGGTCGGCGAGTTCCAGCGTGGTCTTCGCCCGGTCCTTGATGAAGGGCATGGCGCGCAGGAGCCGGGCCTCGTCGTCCTCGGCGAGCCGATGGCCGCGCGCCAGATGCACGTCCAGGGTCAGCTTGGCCAGCCGGTCGTCCTCGGCCATCCGGATCCAGTGGGCGTTGACGTGGGCCAGCTTGTCGAAGTCGAGCCGGGCCGGGGCCTTGCCGACGCCGGACAGGTCGAACCAGGCCCGGGCCTGCTCGTCGGAGAACAGCTCGTCGTCGCCATGGCTCCATCCCAGGCGCGCGAGGTAGTTGCGCATGGCCTCGGGCAGATAGCCCATCTCGGCGTACTCGTGCACCGCCTGGGCGCCGTGGCGCTTGGACAGCTTGGCTCCGTCCGGGCCGTGGATCAGCGGAATGTGGGCGAACGTCGGGCGGTCCCAGCCGAGGGCGTCGTAGATCAGGCTCTGCCGCGCCGCGTTGTTGAGGTGGTCGTCGCCGCGAATGACGTGGGTCACCCCCATGTCGTGGTCGTCGACCACCACGGCGAGGTTGTACGTCGGCGCGCCGTCGGAACGCAGGATGACGAGATCGTCGAGCGCCGAGGACTCCCAGCGCACAGTCCCCTGCACGGCGTCCTCGACGACGACGGCGGCGTCGAGGGGACGGCGGAAGCGGACGGTGTGCGGCTTCTCCAGATCGTCGACGGTCGGCTGCCGGTCGCGCCAGGGCGATTCGAAGGCGCGGCCCTCGGCCTTGGCGGCGTCGCGGAGGGCGCCGGTCTCCTCGGCGGAGAGGAAGTCCCGGTAGGCGCAGCCGCTCTCCAGCAGCTGGTCGACCACCTCGCGGTGGCGATCGGCGCGCGAGGCCTGGAACACGGGCTCCTCGTCGGCGAACAGCTCCAGCCAGGCCAGGCCGTCGAAGATCGCCTTGACCGCGGCGTCGGTCGAGCGCTCGCGATCGGTGTCCTCGACCCGCACGAGGAACTTTCCGTTGCGTCCCCGCGCGTACAGGTAGTTGAATAACGCTGTTCTGGCTCCCCCGATGTGGAGGTAGCCGGTCGGCGAGGGGGCGAAGCGGGTGACCACTTCGGGCTTCGAGTCAGATGAGGTCATGGCGGGTCGGTCCGGTCGGGCCGCCCTTATAGCGCCGGATGCGGCGAAGCCTACCCCGGCGGCGCGGGTCCGGCGCTTCCTGAGGGACCAGATCGACGCCCAGGCGCTCCGCTGGCGGTTGTGGGCGCCGGTGGCGTTCGGCGGCGGTTGCGCGACCTACTTCGCCCTCGAGGCGGAGCCGCCGCTGTGGCCGCTGACGCTGGCGGCGCTGGTCGCTCCTGTCGCGTGGCTGGTGGCGCGGCGGACGGGGCTCCGGCGCGGCTGGACCCTGCCGCTGATGCTGCTGGCCTGCTTCGCGCTCGGTCTGGCCTGCGCGAAGCTGCGGACGGACGAGGTGGCGGCGCCCGTCGCCCCCCCAATGGCGCGTCCGACCGTGGTCGAGGGATGGGTGGTCGACGTGGACAGTCCCGGCGCCGCGGGGCCCCGGGTGGTGCTCGCGCCGGTGCGGATCCGGGGCCTGGCGCCGGAGGCCGTCCCGGTGCGGCTGCGCGCCACGGTGAGGGGCGAAACGCCGGAGCCGGGGCAGCCGATCCGGCTCCGGGCCATTCTCAATCCGCCCCCCGCGCCGGCGAGTCCGGGAGCCTACGACTTCGGCCGCAACGCCTACTTCCAGCGCATGGGCGGCGTGGCCTTTTCGATCGGCGAGACGCGGCCGGCCTTGCTCCCGGAGCCGCCGGCGTCCCTGCGGCGAACCATGGCGATCAACGGCCTGCGTTACGATCTGGCCCGGCGGATCGTGGAGCGGCTGGGGCCGCGCACGGGCGGCGTGGCGGCGGCGATGACCACGGGCCACGAGGCGTGGCTGGACCCGGCCCAGGTGGACGTCATGCGGGACTCCGGCCTCGCGCACATCCTGTCGATCTCCGGGCTGCACATGGCGGTGGTCGGCGGCTTCGCCTTCTTCCTGGTTCGCCTGCTGGTCGCGGCCTGGCCATGGCTGGCGCTGCGGGTCTCCGGCAAGAAGGTGGCGGCGTGGGCCGGGCTGATCGCGGTCGGAACCTATCTGGTCGTCTCCGGCGCGCCGCCGCCGGCGGAGCGGGCGGCGATCACCGCCGCCATCGCCTTCCTCGCCGTCCTGCTGGATCGGCAGGCCATCACCATGCACGCCCTGGCTGTCGCGGCGCTGGTAGTGCTGGCGCTGCAGCCCGAAGCCATCGTGACGCCGGGCTTCCAGATGTCCTTTGCGGCCACCGCGGCCCTGGTTGCCCTGGTGGAGGCCTGGCCCCGCCGACCGAAGGAGATCTCGGCCCCGTGGCCGATCCTGGCGGTCCAGCGCTCGGGCGCCTGGCTCGGCGCGGCTGTCCTGGCCAGCCTCGTGGCCGGCGCCGCCACCGGGCCGTTCGCCATGCAGCATTTCAACCGCACCGCCATGTACGGCCTGCTGGCCAATCTGACGGTCGCCCCGATCTCGGACTTTCTGGTGATGCCGGCGCTGGCGCTCGGCGCCCTGCTGGAGCCGCTCGGGCTCGGGGCGCCGTTCCTGTGGCTCGCCGGGCAGGGGATCGGCGCCACCCTGGCCGTCGGCGGCTGGGTCGCGGCCCTGCCGGGAGCGGTGCGCACCGTCGCCAGCGCGCCGGACGCCGCCCTGCCGACAGCCTTTCTCGGGGTGCTGTTCTGCTGCCTGTGGCGCGGGCCGCTGCGCTGGCTGGGCCTGCCGTTCGCCTGCGCGGTGCTGGTCTGGCCGCGTCCGCCCGCGCCGGAACTCTGGATCGGCGAAGGGGGCGCCCAGGCGGCCTTCGTCAGCGGCGGCGAGGCGGTCGTCGTGCGCCCGGGCGTGCGCCGGTTCGCGGTCGACGTCTGGTCTCGGCGGCGGGGGCTCAAGGCGGTCCAGAGACCCGGTGAGGGCTGGGCGTGTTCGCGCTTCGCCTGCGCGCCGGCCGAAGCGGGAGCCGGACCCGTCGCCCTGTGGTGGGGACGTCGGGCGCCGTCGGTCGAGCAACTCAATGAGCTGTGCCGCGCCGCGGCGGTGGTGGGAATCCGCGCCGAAGTCGCCGTCCTTCCGCCCTCATGCGAGGGGCGGCTGGTGCTCGACGCGGTGGACTGGGCGCGCGGCGGAGCGGTCGAGTTGTGGCGTGACGGGCCGGCGGCGACGGGCTGGCGCGCCAGATGGGCGGCGGAGGCGCGCGGCGATCGTCCCTGGTCCCGGATGGCGGCTGCACCGCCTCCGGGATGACACGTACGCTCTGCTCAACTGTCATCCCGGCCGAAGCGCAGCGAAGAGCCGGGACCGGCCGCGCTCTGTCTCAGTGGTAGCGGCGGATGAGCCCGACCAGCTTGCCCTGCACCGCCACCTGGTCGGCGCCGAAGATCTTGGTCTCGTAGTTGCGGTTGGCCGGCTCCAGCGCGATCGAGGCGCCCTTCTTGCGCAGCCGCTTCAGCGTGGCCTGCTCGCCCTCGACGAGGGCCACGACGATCTCGCCCGAGTTGGCGTGGTCGGTCGATTTGATGATGACCAGGTCGCCGTCGAGGATGCCGGCCTCGATCATCGAGTCGCCCTCGATCTCCAGCAGGTAGTGTTCGCCGGCGCCGAGCATGGCCTCCGGCACCGGATAGCGGGCCTGCTCGTGCTCGATGGCGTCGATGGGCGTGCCGGCGGCGATCTTGCCCATCAGCGAAAGCTCGCGCGCGTCGTTGGCCGGCTCGGCCGGGGCGCGGCGACCGCCGCCCTCGATGACGCCCGGAGTGAATCCCGCATGGCCGCGCGGCGCCCCCGTCGTCGCCTGCTCCGGCAGCTTGACCACCTCCAGCGCCCGCGCCCGGTGCGCCAGCCGGCGGATGAAGCCGCGCTCCTCCAGGGCCGTGATCAGCCGGTGAATGCCCGACTTCGACGCCAGGTCGAGCGCCTCCTTCATCTCGTCGAAGGACGGGGAGACGCCGGTCTCCTTGATCCGTTCGTGGATGAACATCAGCAGTTCGTGCTGTTTGCGCGTGAGCATGGAGACCTCGAGGCGAATCCCGTTGACGGGAACGCTAACGGAACAAACCGCAAACGTCCACAAGGTGTTCCTGTGCTGTTCCGGTTAAGGTCCGGTTACCGCTGCCGCGGACGCGTCTCTGTCGCTCTTTGCCCTGTCCCGATAATCCTGCAGGGCCGCAGTCAGGAGTTCCGCGAAACTATCAGGCCCATGTGTCATCAAGCCGTACGGGAGATGCTGGATCGAACCGGTTTTTAGTCGGAGGGCGAGCAAGGGCGCGCGCTTCATCCAGAACTGCCCAGGTTCGAAGACGATCTCATCAATGTCACGAAAATGGACGGGCTGAGACCAGCAGTAGAATTCAAGCCGGTCGTGATGGAGAGCGAATGACGGCTTCGATTTGAAGGCTATGCGATAGAGCCAGAAGGCGAGCGCCGCGCCGGCCAGGAGGCAGAGCCCGCCGAACAGCTCGTTATTTCCCTTGACGTCGAATACCCGGCCTTCGGTGGAGATCTGAACGCAGCCGATGAACAGGAGTGCGATGGCGCCGAGGATCGCGAACGTGACTTTCGCCGAGCTCAGCTTGGGTTGGGGCTCACTCAAGCCAGCAGCGCCCGCGTCGCCGCCTCGACATCGGCCTGACGCATCAGGCTTTCGCCGACGAGGATGGCCTGGGCGTGGGCCGCCGAGACCCGCGCCACGTCGTCCGGCGTGAAGATGCCGCTTTCAGCCACCAGCAGGGCGCGGACCGGGCTGAGCATGGCCAGCCGCTCGGTGGTCTCAAGGTTGACCTCGAAGGTGCGCAGGGAGCGGTTATTGATCCCGACCAGATCGCCGCCCAGACGGCAGGCGCGTTCCATCTCGACCTGGTCGTGGGTCTCGATCAGGGCGTCCATGCCGAATCGCCCGGCCTCGGAGAGGAGTTCGGCGGCGAGCGCGTCGTCGACCATGGCGAGAATGATCAGAATGCAGTCGGCCCCCAGCGCCCGACTCTCGGCCACCTGCCACGGGTCGACGAGGAAGTCCTTGCGCAGGCAGGGCAGGGCGGTGGCCTCGCGCGCCTGTCCGAGGAAGGCGTCGCCGCCCTGGAAGCTTGGCCCGTCGGTCAGCACCGACAGGCAGGTCGCGCCGCCGCGCTCGTAGGCGCGGGCCAGCGCCGGCGGGTCGAAGTCCTCGCGGATCAGCCCCTTCGACGGGCTGGCCTTCTTGATCTCGGCGATCAGGGCCGGGCGGCCGGTCGCCTCGAAACGGGCCTGCAGGGCCGCCCGGAAGCCGCGCGGGGGCGTGGCGGCGCGGGCCCGCGTCTCGATCGCGTCCTGCGACAGGGCGGACCGGCGCGCGGCGACCTCCTCGCGCTTGTAGGCCGCGATGCGGGCCAGCACGTCGGTCATTGCGGCGCCTCCTCGACCGGCACGTGGCTGACCTCGACGAGGCGGGCGAGGGCGGACCGGGCCGCGCCGGAATCGATCGTCTCCGCCGCCAGGCCGGCGCCCTCGCGCAGATCGGCGGCCCTGTCGGCGACCACCAGCGCGGCGGCGGCGTTGAGCAGCACTACGTCGCGATAGGCGCCCGGCGCTCCGTCCAGCAGGTCGCGCAGGGCGGCGGCGTTCGCCTCGGGATCCCCGCCGCGCAGGTCGGCGAGGTCGGCGCGCGGCAGGCCGGCGTCCTCTGGCGTCACGGTGAAGCGGCGGACCGCCCCGTCCTTCCACTCGGCCGCCTCGGTGACGCCCGTGGTGGTCAACTCGTCCAGCCCCTGACCGTGGACCGTCCACGCCCGCTTCGCGCCCAGCCGCCCCAGCACCTCGGCCAGCGGCGCCAGCAGGGCGGGGTCGTAGACGCCCATCACCTGCCGCCGCGCCCCGGCCGGATTGCACAGCGGCCCCAGCAGGTTGAACACGGTGCGGAAGCCGATCTCGGCGCGCACCGGCCCGACGTGGCGCATCGCCCCGTGGTAGGTGGGGGCGAACAGGAAGGCGATGCCGGCCTCGTCGAGGCAGCGGCGCTGCTGCGCCGGGGTGGCGGCGAGATTGACGCCCAGCGCCGCCAGCACGTCGGACGATCCCGACTTCGAGCTCATCGCCCGGTTGCCGTGTTTGGCGACCTTCAGCCCGGCCCCGGCGAGCACGAGGGCGGTGGCGGTCGAGATGTTCCAGGTGTGCTGGCCGTCCCCGCCGGTGCCGCAGGTGTCGACGACCTCGTAAGGGTGGTCGAGACTCAGGGCGGCCTCGCGCATGGCGCTGGCGAAGGCGACGATCTCGTCCACCGTCTCGCCGCGGATGCGCAGCGCGGTGACGGCGGCCGCCACCTGGGCCGGGGTCGGCTCGCCGCGCAGGCAGGCGGCGAAGAAGGCGTGCGCCTCCTCGCCCGACAGCACGCGGCCGTCGACCAGCCTGGCCAGCAGGGGTTTGAATGCGTCGGCCATCAGACCATCGCCGTTCGGCGGACGTTCGCCAGATCGAGGAAGTTGGCCAGCAGGTCGTGGCCGTGCTCGGTGGCGATCGACTCCGGGTGGAACTGCACGCCGTGGATCGGCCGCGTGCGGTGCGACAGGCCCATGATCTCGCCGTCGGCGGTCCAGGCGGTCACAGCCAGCACCTCGGGCAGGGTTTCGCGCTTCACGGCCAGCGAGTGATAGCGGGTGGCGGTGAAGGGCGAGGGCAGACCCCGGAACACGCTGCGGCCCTCGTGCTCGATCGGCGAGGTCTTGCCGTGCATCAGGGCCTTGGCCCGCACCACCTCGCCGCCGAAGGCCTGGCCCATGGCCTGGTGGCCGAGGCAGACGCCGAAGATGGGCATGGCCTCCGGCGCGGTCGCCAGCAGGTCGAGGCAGATGCCGGCCTCGTTGGGCGAGCAGGGGCCCGGCGACAACAGCACCGCCTCGGGCGCCAGCTCCCACGCCTCGGCCGCGGTGAGGTCGTCGTTGCGCACGACCCGCGTCTCGGCGCCCAGCTCCGCGAGGTAGTGGACCAGGTTCCAGGTGAAGCTGTCGTAGTTGTCGACGACGAGGATCATGCAGCGCTTCTAGGGGGGAAGGCAGGGCGCGCCAAGCGGCGTTGCGGCAAGGAAAGGTTAACCATATCCGGCTGAACCTTCGCCGCGACGGAGGGGCGCATGGCCGAGGATGCAATCGCACGGGCGCGACGACTGCTGGAGACGCCGCCGACGCGGAGCGGGGCGATCTCGGCCCTGGGGGCCGCGGCGCTGGCGGCCTCGGCGGCGGTGCTGATGGCAGGAGTCATGGTGCTGGGGCCCGGGGTGCGCTTCGACGAACCGGCCGTGGCTCAGCCCCTGTTCCCGAACGGATAGCGCCAGGCCTCGCCCGCCGCGCGCATCGGCGCCCGCGCCTTGGCCTTCGTCTCGGCGTATTCGGCGGCGGGATCGCTGTCGGCCACCACGCCGGCGCCAGCCTGCACATGCACCTGGCCGTCGGCGAACAACGCGGTGCGCAGCACGATGCAGATGTCCGCCTCGCCGCCCGCCGAGATGTAGCCCACGCCGCCGCCGTAGCCGACGCCGCGTTTCACGCTCTCCAGCTCGTCGATGATCTCCATCGCCCGCACCTTTGGCGCGCCGGAGAGGGTGCCGGCGGGCAGGGCCGCGAGGAGGGCGTCGACGGCGTCCAGCTTGGGGTCCGCGACACCTTGCACATCCGAGACGATGTGCATCACCGAGCTGTAGCGCTCGACCACGAAGCTCTCGGTGACCTCGACCGTGCCCGGGGCGGAGACCCGGCCGACGTCGTTGCGGCCGAGGTCGAGCAGCATCAGATGCTCGGCCCGTTCCTTCGGATCCGCCAGCAGTTCCGCCTCCAGCGCCCGGTCCGCTTCCGGGGTCTCGCCGCGCGGGCGTGTGCCGGCCAGCGGGCGGATGGTCACCCGGCCCTCTTTCAGGCGGACGAGGATCTCCGGGCTGGAGCCGGCCAGCTGGAAATCGCCGAAGTCGAGGAAGAACAGGTAGGGAGACGGGTTCTGCCGGCGCAGGGCGCGGTAGAAGGCGAAGGGGTCGGCGTCCCAGGCGGCGGAGAAACGGTGGCTCAGCACGACCTGGAAGATGTCGCCGGCGGCGATGTAGTCCTTGGCGCGCGCGACCATGCCGCCGAAGGCCGTCTCGTCGACCGGAGAACGGAAGTCCGGGCCGGACGCCTCGACGGGCGCCGGGATGGCCGGCAGGGGCGCGCGCAGTTCGCGCTCGAAGCGGTCCAGCCGGGCCTCGGCGGCGGCGCGCGCGGCGTCAGGGGCCAGATCGCCGTCGCCCCAGCAGGGGGCGACGAGCACGATCTCGTGCTTCACCGAATCGAAGATCGCCACCAGCCCCGGCCGCGTCAGCACCGCGTCCGGCAGGTTCAGGGGGTCGGGGTTGGGTGCGCCGAGCGGCTCCAGCAGCCGCACCATGTCGTAGCCGAAGACGCCGAAAAGGCCGGCCGCCATCGGCGGCAGGTCGTCCGGCAGCGCCAGTTGCGACGCCGCCATCAGCCGGCGCAACGAGGCGAGGGCGTCGTGGCCGTCGGGCGCGTAGCGTTCGGCGACGATGTCGTCGCCCCGGGCCAGTTCCGGGCGGCCGTCGCGGCACCGCCAGACCACGTCGGGGTCACGGGCGATGATGGAATAGCGGCCGTTGACGGCGCCGCCCTCGACGGACTCGAGCAGGATGGCGTGGCGGCGGCCCCAGCCGACCTTCAGGAAGGCCGAGACCGGCGTCTCCAGATCGTCGACCAGCCGGCGGACGACGACGTCGGCGCCGCCGCAGACGGATGGGGTCATTGGGCGGGCGCGGCCGGCGCCGCCGGAGCGGCCGCCGGGGCGGTCTCCAGCCCCAGGGCCCGGCGCGCCTCGACCTCGTCGTACTCGGCCCCGACCCGCTCCGCCGCCGCCACCACGGCGGTCTCGCCGAGGGCGCTCAGGCTGTCGGGCGCCATGCGGGCGCGGAACTGTTCGGCCATGCGGGCGGCGAGGGTCGGATTGGGCGGCGTGATCCGGTCGGTCCGGCCGATGACGAAGCTGTCCTCGCTCTGCTGCTGCGAGAAGACCTCGTTGCGGCCGGCCGTGAACAGGCCCGCCAGCACGCCCTGGCCGCGGGCCTGGTCCTGCCGGCTCACCCCCGTGGCGGTCGTCACGTTCGCGCCCACGGAGGCGGCCACCGCTGCAAGGTCCTCGCCGCGGCGAATGCGCGAGGCCAGGGCCTCGACCCGGGTGTTCAGCAGACGCGCGTTCTCCCGCGCCGTCCACGCCGCAGCCACCTGGGCGCGGACGCCCGGCTCCGACAGCGAGGGCAGGGCGGGCGGCACGATGCGGTCGACGCGCACCACGAAGTACTGGCCGCCGCCGGCCTCGACGACTTCGCTGACCGCGTTCGCGCCCAGCGACCACATCGCATCCAGCAGCTGCGGCGGGGCCGTGAAGCCGGGCTGCTCTTGACTGCGGCCCTCGCGGGTCACCAGCGGAATCTGCAGGGTGCGCGCGCCGACCTCGGCCACCGCGGCCTCCAGCGACTTTCCTTCCTGGCGGGCCTTGTCGTAGGCCTCGACCCGCTCGAACACCGCCGCGCGGGCGTCTTCCTGGCGAAGCTCCTGGATGATCTGGTCGCGCACCTCGGGGAGGGTCACGGCCTGTCCGGGCGTGACGCCGGTGACGCGGGCCACGACAAATCCCACCCGGGCCTGGACGGGATCGGAGACCTGGCCTTCGGTCAGGCCGAACACCGCCGCGGCCACGGCGGGGTCACTGACGGCGCTGCGCGGCGTGTCCTCATACCGGGCCGGCTGGAGATTGTTCGCCTGGCCGACGGCGTCCGGAGCCTGGCCCGCGCGCAGGGCGGCGGCGATGCGCTCGGCGGCGGCCCGCGTCGGGGCCGTCAGGGTGACGAAGGTGCGCCGCTCGGGCCGGGACAGGGCTTCCCGGCGGAATTCGAAGCGCTCCTGGATGCGCTCGTCCGTAATGGCGCCCGAGACGTCGGCGGGGTTGTCGAACAGCACGAGCGTGCCCGAGCGGAATTCCGGTTGACGCAGCCGCGCAGCGTTTTGGTTCATGAAGGCGGTCAACTGGGCGTCGGTGGGCGTGGGGGCCCGTCCCGCCATGGCCTGCGTCACGGTGAACCAGCGGCCGTCGCGAGTCTCCATCGCCTGGTTGGCAAGGACGGCGCCGTAGACGCGCGGCAGGCGTGCGCCCGCCCCCATCGCCGCGCCGAAGTGACGGGTCACGACCTCGTCGCGAAGCTGCTCCTCGAAGATCTCCGGCGTGGCGTTGTTTTCGGCCAGCACCGAGCGGTACTGCTCCTCGCTGAAGCGGCCGGTCACCGAGTCGAAGAAGCCCGGAGCCTGGCGAATCTGGCGCAGGACCAGTTCCTTGCCCGGGCGGACGCCGGCGTCCCAGGCCCACGCCATGAAGCCCAGCTGTTGCGAACGCTGGCGCAGGTACTGGACCAGCTGGCCGCCCTCGCCGACCAGTTGCTCGAAGCTCACCGCCTGCCCGGACTGCTCCTGCGCCGAGGCGCGGATGCGCTCCATGTCAGCCCGGAACTCCGGCGCGTCGACGCTGCGGTCGCCGGCGCTGATGACGTGCTTCGGTCCCAGATTCGCCAGAACGTCCATCTGGGTGCCGCCGGTGATGAGCAGGCCCAGCGCGAGCAGCACGAGCAGGCCGATGGCCCACGGTGACTTGGCGAAGTTGCGGAACGCGGTGAGCATGGTCGGTCCTGGACGGATGGACGGCGAGAGTAGCCGCTTCGGCCTATAGGGGTTCATCGACCCGCCCGGCAAGACGAGAGCGATCCGACGGCTTGGCTTGGGTGTGATCGCCCCCTAAACAGGCGCCCATGAAACAATCCGTGAAGCTGATCGCCGGCAACTGGAAGATGAACGGTCTGGGCGCCAGCCTGACCGAGGCCGAGGCGCTGCGCGCCGATCTCGAGGGAACGCCGGCCGCCTGCCGCGTCGCCCTGTGTCCGCCGGCCACCCTGATCGACCGCATGGCCGCGGTTCTGCAGGGCGGGCCTGTCGAGGTCGGAGGACAGGACTGCCGGGCGGAGCGGTCCGGCGCCTATACCGGCGACGTGTCAGCCGAGATGCTGAAGGACGCCGGCGCCACGCTGGTGATCCTCGGCCACTCCGAGCGCCGTCAGGGCTACGGCGAGACCGACGCCGTGGTCTCCGCCAAGGCCGCGGCGGCGCTCGAGGCCGGACTGGCTCCGATCGTCTGCGTCGGCGAGACCCTGGCGGAGCGCGAAGCGGGCCGGGCGGTCGAGGTGGTGCGCGGCCAGGTTCTGAATTCGCTGCCGCTGGCGGCGGGCGGGCGCGAGTTCGCGGTGGCCTATGAGCCGGTCTGGGCGATCGGCACGGGACTGACGCCGACTCTGGAGCAGATCGAGGAGGTGCATCGCGCCGTGCGAGCCGCCATGATCGAACGTCTGGGGTTGGCGGCGGCGGCGTCTCCGATCCTCTACGGCGGCTCCGTCAAGCCGGACAACGCCCGCGCCATCCTCGCCGTGCCCGAGGTGGGCGGCGCCCTGGTGGGCGGAGCCTCCCTGAAGGCCGCGGATTTCCTGACCATCGTGCGGGCGGCCTGACCCCTAGCCCCCGCTCCTGCGCCATGATAGACGCCGCCGCTTGATCGGCGCGGGTCCGCGCCACACATATCGGCCGCCATGCTCCAGACCATTCTCCTCGTCGCCATGATCCTGATTTCGGTCGCGCTCGCCGGCGTGATCCTGCTGCAGCGGTCGGAAGGCGGCGCGCTGGGCATGGGGGGAGGTCCGTCGGGCTTCATGACCGCGCGCGGCGCCGGCAACCTGCTGACCCGGACGACCTGGATCCTGGCGATCCTGTTCTTCCTGTGCGCCATCGGCCTGACCATCGTCGGCAACATGGACCGGGCCAGCCGGTCGATCGTCGACGCCGACGCGGTCGGCGAACTGGCCGCGCCGCCGCCGACCTCTTCGGCGCCCGCCGTGGATCCCGCGGCCCCGGCCCAGCCGGCGGCTCCGTCGTTGCAGGATCTGGAGTCGAGCCTGTCGGGCGCCGCCGCCGCGCCCGCCCCGGCCCAGCCGGCCCCGACCGAATAAGGTGGGCGGGGCGTTTATCCCCGCCTTCTCTTCCCGCCCCCAAAGTCTCCGGAGTAGCGGCGCCGAATCGGCGCTAAGGTGATTCCCCATGCCTCGTTATGTGTTCATCACCGGCGGCGTGGTCTCCTCGCTTGGAAAGGGCCTCGCTTCAGCCGCTCTCGGCGCGCTGCTGCAGGCGCGTGGCTACAAGGTCCGCCTGCGCAAGCTCGACCCATATCTCAACGTCGATCCGGGCACGATGAGCCCGTACCAGCACGGCGAGGTGTTCGTGACCGACGACGGGGCCGAGACCGACCTCGACCTCGGCCACTACGAGCGCTTCACGGGCGTCTCGGCGGCGAAGTCGGACAACATCACCACTGGCCGCATCTACCAGACCATCCTCGAGAAGGAGCGGCGCGGCGACTATCTGGGCGCGACGGTCCAGGTGATCCCCCACGTCACCGACCAGATCAAGCAGTTCTGCCTGTCCCCGGCGCTGACGGACGAGGGCGAGCCCGTCGACTTCGTGCTGGTCGAGATCGGCGGCACGGTCGGGGACATCGAGGGGCTGCCGTTCTTCGAGGCCATCCGCCAACTGGGCCAGGACCTGCCGCGCGGCCAGTCCTGCTTCGTCCACCTGACCCTGCTGCCGTTTATCAAGACGGCCGGGGAGATGAAGACCAAGCCGACGCAGCACTCGGTCAAGGAGCTGCGCTCCATCGGCATCCAGCCCGACATCCTGCTGTGCCGCTGCGAGTTCCCGATCCCGCCAGAGGAAAAGCGAAAGATCGGCCTGTTCTGCAACGTGCGCGAAAGCAGCGTCATCCAGGCGATGGACTCGGCCGACATCTACGCTGTGCCGCTGGACTATCACCGCGAAGGTCTGGACGCCGAGGTGCTGGCCCACTTCGGCCTCTCGGACGCGCCGGCGCCGGATCTGTCGCGGTGGGAGGAGATCGCCCGCCGACGGCTGCACCCGGACGGCGAGGTCACCGTGGCCGTCGTCGGCAAGTACACAGTGCTGAAGGACGCCTACAAGTCGCTGATCGAGGCGCTGCACCACGGCGGGGTGGCGAACAACGTCAAGGTCAACATCGACTGGGTCGAGGCCGAAACCTTCGAGGGCGACCGCGAGGCCTGCGACGTCCGCCTTCAGGGGGCGCACGCCATCCTGGTGCCGGGCGGCTTCGGCGAGCGTGGCTCGGAGGGCAAGATCGAGGCCGCCCGCTTCGCCCGCGAGCGCAACATTCCGTACTTCGGCATCTGCTTCGGCATGCAGATGGCGGTGATCGAGGCCGCCCGGAATCTGGCCGGCTTCCCCAAGGCGTCCTCGAGCGAGTTCGGGCCGACGGAAGAGCCCGTGGTTGGTCTGATGACCGAGTGGACCCAGGGCAATGAGCGGGTGAAGCGCACGGCCGGGGGCGATCTCGGCGGCACGATGCGGCTGGGAGCCTATGAGTCCACGCTCAAGCCGGGCTCGAAGATCGCCGACATCTATGGTTCGACCACAATCAGCGAACGCCACCGGCATCGCTACGAGGTCAACATCAACTACCGCGACGCCATCGAGGCGAAGGCCGGGCTGGTCTTCGCCGGCCTTTCGCCGGACGGGGTGCTGCCCGAGACCGTCGAGCGGCCGGATCACCCGTGGTTCATCGGGGTCCAGTACCACCCGGAGCTGAAGAGCCGGCCCTTCGCGCCGCATCCGCTGTTCGCGGGCTTCATCGCGGCGGCCGTGGTGCAGAGCCGGCTGGTCTAGCTCCCGGGCTTCCCGGCTTCATCACCGGCAACGGCCTTGGCGTCGCCCGAACCTTCGAAAGGCTTCCGCATACGGCAGCGGACGCAGGTCTGCATGCCCGGGTGGCTGCGACTGTCGACAAAGAGGTGCCCGCCCTTCAACCGGCAGCGGAGCGTCTCGAACATGGTCTCTCTCTCCGGGAGAGACGGAACGATGTTGCATTTCGGGCCAGCCCGCAAGAAGCCGAGTTACATCCGCCTGTTATGGTGACGCTTGCTGACGCAGTCCGCGTTCAGACGGTCAGCGCCAGCAAGGCGAAGCTCGCCAGCCAGTGCTCGCCCATGTAGTCGCCGCTGACGTGGGGCAGGGCGGCGGCGAGATGCGCCTCCGCAGCCTTCTTCGCCGCCGCGGCGCGCGCGTCGGCTTCCGGCAGGCCGCCGGCGATCTCGCGCCAGCACCACGCCCGGCTGAGATTGAGGCCGTCGAGATGGGCGATCTTGCCGTCGGAGCGGTCGCTGACGCTCGCGGGCCGAAACAGCGTCGCCGGCCGGCCTTCGGCCAGGCGTGGCAGGAAGGCGTCGAACCAGTCGCGGAACTCAGGCTCCGGAAGGACGCGCCGCATCAGCGCGGCCTCCATCAGCGCCGGCGAAAGGAACTCGTCCTGCGACGGCTCCCACGCCTGGCAGTCGCGGTCACCCGCGTGCCAGTCCAGCGCCTTGCCACGGCACAGCCGGGCCAGCGCCGGGTCGTTGGCTTCCGCCCAGTCGAGCGCGAGCCGCAGGGCGAAGGCGGTGTTGTAATGGGTCCCCACCCGAACCGGATAGGCGGCGAGGGGCAGGAAGGCGCGGAAGCGCTCGGCGAAGGCCAGCGCCAGCGGGCGGATCCGGCTGGCCGACAGCCGGCCCCGGTCGTCCTCGTGTCGATCCATCTCGGCCGCGAGCATCAGCAGCCAGGCCCAACCGTAGGGACGCTCGAAGCCCCGGCTGCCCGGACGGTCCAGATAGGCCGCTTCGGCCGCGACGTTGGCCTCGGTGAACAGCTCGTCCGCGAGGACCCGGATCCGGGGGGCCTCGGGCATCTCCGGAAAGCGGCGCAGCAGGGTGAACAGGGTCCACCAGCCGTGCACGGAGGAGTGCCAGTCGAAGCTCCCGAAGAAGATGGGATGAAGCTCCCGGGGCCCGCGAACGTCCTCCGGCCCGGTGATGACGTGATCCAGCTTGTTCGGATACTCGCGGGTCACATGACCCAGCGCGACCGAGGCGAAGCGTGAGGCGAGGTTGGCGTCGAGCGTGGGCATGCGTCAGAACCGGAAAGCGAGGAAGTACATCAGGGCGACGTTGATCAGCAGGATGAGAGCCGCTGTGGGGACCTGCACCCGGATCACGCCGTTGAAGGGCGCCTCGCGGTCCGGCAGGTCCAGCAGGGCCGCGGGCACGACGTTGAAATTCGCCGCCATCGGGGTGGTGAGTGTGCCGCAGAAGCCGGACAGCATGCCGATGGCGCAGACGATCGCCGGGTTCCCGCCGAACTGCTCGACCACCAGCGGCAGGCCGACGGCGGCGGTCATCACGGGAAAGGCCGCGAAGGCGTTGCCCATGATGAAGGTGAACAGGGCCATGCCGACGCAGTAGGCGATCACCGCCAGCAGCCGGTGGTCCAGCGGCAGGTACGTCGCGAACAGATCGCCGATGCGGTCCCCGACGCCGGCGATGACGAAGACGGCCCCCAGGGCGGCCAGCATCTGCGGCAGGACGCCGGCCCAGCCGACCGCATCCATCAGCCGCCGGCCCTCCTGCAGCGGCGCCAGCACCGGCGGTCGCAGCCACGCCATGGCCAGCGCCAGCCCGGCCGCCACTCCGAGTCCCAGCGCGATCAGGGTCGGCTGTTCCGGCCCGAACAGCGGAACGCCCAAGATCACCGTCCTGTCGAGGACGAGCGCGCCCAGGAGGGCGACCGCCGGGATCAGCAGGGCGGGGACGAACAGCCAGTCCCCGCGGCGCTCGGCGCTGGCCAGCCGCTCTTCGCCGGTGGTGGTGGCCGGCCGGCCCTGTCCCAGCCACTTGAAGCCGGCGAGCACCGCCAGCGCGACGACCAGCAGACCGTTGGCGAGATCGGACAGGTACGATCCGAACAGGAAGCTGCCCGCCAGCAGGCCCCAGAAGGCGGTGTTGCCCAGTCGCTTCGGATTGGCCCGGTCGCCGGCGCTGAGCAGGGCGAAGGCGAGGAAGACCAGGCCGGCGAAGATGTAGAGCCACTGCAGGGTGATCATCGGCCGGCCTCCGGGGCGGCGACCTGACGGGTCAACGACCGGTCCAGCAGCACCAGCCGGGTTCCGTGCACCAGCAGGGCGGCGATGGCGGTGGGGATGGCCCAGACCGACAGCTGCAGGGGTTCGACGAGGATGCCGTTGGCCTCGAGGAAGCCCTTGATCAGCAGGATGGAGGCGATGGCGATGAAGATGTCCTCCCCGAAGAACAGGGCGATGTTGTCGACCGCCGCGGCGTGGGCGCGGACCCGGTAGCGGACGGCGTCCGGCAGGTCCCCGTGCCGGGCTTCAGCCGCCGCCTCGGCCATTGGCGCGATGAGCGGCCGGACCATCTGCGGGTGCCCGCCCAGCTTGGTCTGGCCGAGAGCGGCGCTGATCTGGCGGAGGATGAAATAGGCCAGCAGGATCCGGCCGGTGGTGGCGCCGCGGGCCCTGGAGATCAGGATCCGCGCCCGCTCCTGCAGGCCGTAGCGTTCGAGGATGCCGATCAGCGGCAGGACCAGCCAGATCACGCTGATGTAGCGGTAGTCGTTGAAGGCCTTGCCGAAGGCCGCGATGGTGTCGAGCGCCGCCGCCCAGAGTTCCGGGAGGCCGACCCCGGGCGCGAACGCCGCGGCGACGCCGGTCACCACCGCCGCGGCGAGGATCACCGCCAGCGGATTCAGCCGCGCCACGAAGCCGCCGACCAGCACGGCGATGCCGAGTAGAACCCACATGCGACGATCCCCTCCGTTTGCCGCGCGAGAGTTGCGCCGTTCGCGCCCCTCGAAAAGTCCTCAGATGTCGCCGAAGCCGCCGCCGCCGGGCGTTTCAATGACGAAGACGTCGCCCGGCTGCATCTGGACCTCGGCCGTCGACGGCAGTCCCTCGGTCGAGCCGTCCGCCCGTTCGATCCGGTTGACGCCCGCTGCGCCCGGCTCGCCGCCGTCGACGCCGAATGGTGGAACGCGCCGCCGGTTGGACAGGATCGCCGCCGTCATCGGC
>MGLK01000012.1:215069-248537 GCA_001794825.1 Caulobacterales bacterium RIFCSPHIGHO2_01_FULL_70_19
CCGTCCCCGCCGCGATGGCGACCGGCGCCGCCCGAGCCGCGCCGGATGGAGAACTCCTCGAGCAGGACCGGAAAGCGGGTCTCCAGCACCTCGGGGTCCGTCAGCCGGCTGTTGGTCATGTGGGTCTGCACCGCGGATGTCCCGTCGAAGTCCGGGCCGGCCCCCGAGCCGCCGGCGATGGTCTCGTAATACTGGCGGGCGGCGTCGCCGAAGGTGAAGTTGTTCATCGTCCCCTGGCTCGCGGCCAGCACGCCCAGCGCGCCGTACAGGGCGTCGACGACGGCCTGGCTGGTCTCGACGTTCCCCGCCACCACCGCCGCCGGGTAGCGCGGACTGAGCATGGAGCCTTCCGGCACGATCAGCCGGATGGGCTTCAGGCAGCCTTCGTTGAGCGGGATGGCGTCGTCGACGAGGGTGCGGAACACATAGAGGGTGGCTGCCCGCGTGATCGACAGCGGCGCATTGAAGTTGTTCGGCCGCTGGTCGCTGGTCCCGGTGAAGTCGACCACTGCGCCGCGGGTCGCCGGATCGACGTCGATGCGCACGCGGATGACCGCACCGTCATCCATTTCCAGGGCGAAGGAACCCGGCTTCAGCGCGGCGATGGCGCGGCGCACGGCCTCCTCGGCGTTGGCCTGGACGTGGCCCATGTAGGCCTCGACCGCAGGGCGGCCGAACTCTTCGACCATGCGGGCCAACTCGTCGGCTCCACGGGCGCAGGCCGCGATCTGGGCCTTCAGGTCGGCGAGGTTCTGGTCGACGTTGCGCGACGGGTGAGGCCCGGAGGCGAACAGGGCCCGCGTCTCCGCCTCGCGCAGGGCGCCGGCGTCGACGAGCAGGAAGTCGTCGATCAGGACGCCCTCGTCCTCGACCGTGCGGGAGCCGGGCGGCATCGAGCCGGGCGTGATCCCGCCGACGTCGGCGTGGTGACCGCGCGCCGCGACGAAGAAGGCGGGCGAGACGTCGCCGCCGAGGAACACCGGGAGGATGACGGTGATGTCGGGCAGATGCGTGCCGCCGTTGTAGGGGGCGTTCAGCATGTAGACGTCGCCCGGCTTCATGCCGCGGCCGTCGGCGGCGTCCCCGCGGGAGCGGATCACGGTGCGGATGCTCTCGCCCATGGAGCCGAGGTGCACCGGGATGTGGGGGGCGTTGGCGATCAGGGCTCCGGACGCGTCGAAGACGGCGCAACTGAAGTCCAGCCGCTCCTTGATGTTGACGGACCAGGCCGTCGCCCTCAGCGCCTCGCCCATCTGTTCGGCGCAGGCCATGAAACGGCTGTTGAACACCTCCAGGAGGATCGGGTCGACCGCGGTTCCCACGGCGGTGCGGGCGGGCAGGGGCACGACCCGTTCGAGGATCAGGTTCAGCGCCGGGTCCACTGTCGCGCGCCAGCCGGGCTCGACCACCGTGGTGCCGGTGTCCTCCAGGATGACCGCCGGGCCGTCGACCGTCGCGCCAGGCGGGAGGGCTTCGCGCCGCCACACGGGAGTCGGGCGGCGCTCGCCCGCCATTCGGACCGGAACGGTGTCGACCGGCGCGGGAGCCGGGTCGCCGGCCGCCATCTCCGGTGCGGTCGCCACCCGGTCCGAAACCCCGGCCGCCTCGACCTCGAGCGTCTCCACGACCAGCGGCTTGTCCGCGGCGAAGAATCCGAAGCGACGCCGGTGCAGGGTCTCGAACGCCGCCCGCATCCCGGCCGCCGGTCCGAAGGGGACGTTCAGGGGCGTGTCGGATCCGGCGAACTTGATCTCGGCGCGCGCGGTCGTGACGATCTGGTCCTCCGCGAACCCTTGCGCCGCCAGTTCCGTTCGCGCCTCGGCAGCCAGTCCGGCGATCCGCGCCGCCATCCGGTCGTCCCCGGCCGGCTCCAGCGACAGGGCGGCGGTTGCCTGGCGGATCGCGCGCACCTCGGCCAGACCCATGCCGTAGGCGGAGAGGACGCCGGCGAAGGGGTGCAGCATCACCTTCGTCATGCCGAGCGCGTCCGCGACCAGGCAGGCGTGCTGGCCGCCGGCGCCGCCGAAGCAGTTGAGCACGTAGCGGGTGACGTCGTAGCCGCGCTGGATGGAGATCGACTTGATCGCTTCGGCCATGTTCTGCACGGCGATGGTGACGAAGCCTTCCGCCAGCGCCTCGGGCGAGGTTTCGCGCCCGGTCGCCGTCGTCACCTCCGCCGCCACGGCCTCGAAGGCCGCATGCACCGCGCCGGCGTCGAGCGGCTCGTCGGCGCCGGGCCCGAAGACGGAGGGAAAGAACTCGGGCCGCAGCTTGCCGAGCATGACGTTGCAGTCGGTGACCGTCAGCGGGCCGCCGCGTCGGTAGGCGAGGGGGCCCGGGACGGCGCCGGCCGATTCCGGCCCGACCCGCAGGCGGGCGCCGTCGAAGCGGCAGATCGAACCTCCGCCCGCCGCCACGGTGTGGATCGACAGCATCGGCGCGCGCAGCCGCACGCCGGCGACGACGGCGTCCGATGTCCGTTCGTACTCTCCGGCGAAGTGCGAGACGTCGGTCGAGGTGCCGCCCATGTCGAAGCCGATGACCCGCTCGAAGCCGGCGGCGCGGGCGGTCTCGGCCATGCCGACGACGCCGCCGGCCGGACCTGACAGTATGGCGTCCTTGCCGCGGAAGGCGTCCGCCGCGGTCAGGCCGCCGCTCGACTGCATGAACAGCAGCGGCGTGGCCTCGCCCAGTTCGCCGGCGACGCGGTCGACATAGGCGCGCAACACCGGCGACAGGTAGGCGTCGGCCACGGTGGTGTCGCCGCGGCCGATCAGCTTGATCAGCGCGCCGACCTCGTGGCTGACGGAGACTTGGGCGAAGCCGATTTCAGAGGCGATCGCCGCCACCTGTCGTTCGTGCTCCGGATAGCGCCAGCCATGCACGAGGGCGATGGCGACCGCACGAAAGCCGGCGTCGAACGCAGCCTGCAATCCCCGCCTCGTCCCCACGATATCCAGAGATCTGTCCACAGTCCCGTCGGCGTGAACACGTTCATCGATTTCCACAACCTGGTCATAGAGTTGATCAGGCAACCGGATGTGCCTTGCGAACAATTCAGGTCGGCTCTGCCAACCAATCCTCAGGGCGTCGCCGAAGCCGCGGGTGATCGCCAGGATGGTCGGCTCGCCCTTGCGCTCCAGCAGGGCGTTGGTCGCGACGGTCGTGCCCATGCGCACCCCATCGACGAGCCCTGCGGGAAGGGGTTCCGAACCGGCCCCGAGCACCCGGCGCACGCCTTCCACAGCCGCATCGGCGTACTGTTCGGGGTTGTCGGACAGCAGCTTGTGGGTGCTCAGCCGGCCGTCCGGCGCACGCGCCACGACGTCGGTGAAGGTGCCGCCGCGGTCGATCCAGAAGCGCCAGCCGGCGGCGGCGGAGGCTGGCGGCATGGGGACACTCCGATGGGGGACGCCGACAGCCTAGCTCCCGCCGTTTCCGTCCCGCAAGCCGGGGATCCTAGGGCCCGCCGGCGACCGTGCCGGCGACGGCCATGGCCAGCGCCTCCAGGTCCACCGAGCCCTCGATCCGCACGCGTGCGGAGCTCGCCTCGGCTATGCGGAGCGCGTCGCCCGCATCCGCGGCCTGGCGCTGGAGTTCGGTCCTGAGGGCCGCGACGATCTGCGCTTCCATATCCATGCAGGGAAAACCGCGCGCGGCGTGGCGCGGTTCCGCGGCTCAGCGTTCCGCCTTCGCCCGGGCCGTCAGCACATCGAGCACCGTCTGCAGGGGCAGATCGCGCGCCCGGAGCAGCACCAGCAGGTGGTAAAGCAGGTCCGCCGCTTCGGAGGCCAGCTCCTCGTCCGGCCCGGCGGCGCCGGCCAGCGCCGTCTCCACCCCTTCCTCGCCGACCTTCTGGGCCGCTCGCTTCGGCCCCTCGGCCAGCAGGCGCGCCGTCCAGCTCGTCGCCGGGTCGGCCGCGGCGCGGGCGGCGATGGTCGCCTCCAGCCGCCCCAGCCGTCCGAGCCCCGGCGCGTCCTCGTCGCCGAAGCAGCTGGTGCTTCCGAGGTGGCAGGCGGGGCCGCGGGGACGGACCTTGAGCACAAGGGCGTCGGCGTCGCAGTCGGGCGTGATCGAGACGACGTCGAGCCGGTTTCCGGAAGTCTCGCCCTTGCGCCAGCGCCCGCCGCGCGAGCGCGAGAAGAAGGTCGCCTCGCCGGAGGCCACGGTCTCCTCCAGCGCCGGCCGGTCCATGTAGGCGAGCGTCAGCACCTGCAGGGTGGCCGCGTCCTGCACCACCACGGGCACGAGCACGCCGCCCTTGTCGAAGTCCACGTCGTCGATCTCGATCATGGCCGCACCTCGATACCGGCGGCCGCGAGGGCCGCCTTCAGTTCAGGAATCGCCAGCGTCCCCGAGTGGAACACGCTGGCCGCCAGCGCGCCGGAGACATCGGCCTGCTCGAACACGTCGCGGAAGTGCCGGGCCTCCCCGGCGCCGCCGGAGGCGACCAGGGGTATGGTCAGCCGCGCCCGGGCCGCCTTCAGCTGTTCCAGGTCGTAGCCGCGCCGCACCCCGTCCTCGTCCATGCAGTTGAGCACGATCTCGCCGGCGCCCAGCGCCTGCGCCTCGACGATCCAGTCCAGCGTACGTCGACCGGCCCCGCGACTGCGCGAGGGGTCGCCCGTGTACTGATGCACCAGCCAGTCCTCGCCGACCCGGCGCGAGTCCACGCCGACGACGACGCTCTGGCCGCCGAAGCGGTCCGCCAGTTCGCCGATCAGCTCCGGCCGCTCGATGGCCGGGGTGTTGACCGAAATCTTGTCGGCGCCGCTGTCGAGGCAGCGGCTGGCCTGCTCGACGGTGCGGATACCGCCCGCTACGCAGAAGGGGATGTCCAGCAGCCGGGCGATGTCGCGCACCCAGCCGTAGTCGAGCGTACGTCCCTGCGGGCTGGCGGTGATGTCGTAGAAGACCAGTTCGTCGGCGCCGGCGTCACGATAGCGCGCCGCCAGCTCGGCGGCGTCGCCCATGTCGACGTGGCCCTCGAAGCGGACGCCCTTGACCACCCGACCGTCCTTGACGTCGAGACAGGGAATGATGCGCCTCGCGGTCATGCCGCCAGCGCCTGGTCGACGGTGAACCGGCCTTCGTAGAGGGCCCGCCCGACGATGACGCCTGCGCAGCCGAGCCGGCGGGCGGCGGCGAGGTCGTCGAGTGAGGCGACGCCGCCCGACGCCTGCACCTGCAGGTCGGGTCGCCGCTGGACGATCTGCGCCAACAGCTCAAAGTTGGGGCCGGTCAGGGCGCCGTCGCGGCCGACGTCGGTGACCAGCAGGTGCCGGACGGTCCCCGGCGAATAGCGGTCGAGGGCCGCCCAGAGATCCACTCCGGCCGCCTCGGTCCAGCCCTTCAGGGCGGGCACGTACCGGCCGCCGTCCGCCTTCACATCGATCGCCAGGGTGATCCGCTCGGGCCCGTAGGCGGCCAGCCAGTCCGCCACCGTCTCCGGGGCGCTCACCGCCAGCGAGCCGACCACGACCCGGCCCACCCCGGCCTCAAGCAAGGTTTCCACGTCAGCCCGGGAGCGGACTCCGCCGCCCGACTGGATGCGCACGTCGACGGCGCGCGCCAGCTCGCCGATGAGGTCGTGTTGCCGGGCCTGTCCGGCTTCGGCGCCGTCCAGGTCCACGATGTGGACCCACGCCGCCCCCGCGGCGGCGAAGGCGGCCAGGCGGGCCTCCGGCCGCTCATCGTACTGGGTCACCTGGTCGAATCGCCCGTGCATCAGCCGCACGCAGGCGCCGTGCCTCAGGTCGATGGCCGGATAGACGATCATGCGGGCAGCTCCAGGAAGTTGCGCAGGATGCGGGCGCCCGTCCGGGACGAGCGTTCCGGGTGAAACTGGCAGCCCCAGCGGTTGGCCATCCGCACCACGGCCGGTACCGCGCCGCCGTACTCGGCGCGAGCGCGCGTCGCCGGCCCGTCGGGGCAGACGAAGCTGTGCACGAAATAGGCCCAGCTCTCCTCGTCGAGGTCCTCCAGCAAGGGGTCGTCGCGCACGATCTCCAGCCGCGACCAGCCCATGTGCGGCACGGTGCGGCCGGGGCCGGGCTGCAGGCGGCGGACCTGACCGGGGATCAGGCCCAGCATGGGCGTCCCGCCGCCCTCCTCGCTGGTTTCGAACAGCAGCTGCTGGCCGAGGCAGACTCCGAGCAGGGGCCGCGGGAAATCGCGGATCGGTTCGACGAGCCCGAGCTCCGCCAGGCGGGCCATGGCGAAGCCCGCGGCGCCGACGCCTGGCACAATGAGCCGCTCGGCGGCGGCGACCTCGGCCGGGTCGGCCGTCAGGCGGACGGTCGCGCCGAGGCGTTCGAGCGCAAACTGAACCGAAGCGACATTGCCGGCGCCGTAGGACAGGAGGGTGACGGAACTCATCCTTCTCCTCCCGGACGGACGAGGCGGAATGAGGCGGTCATCACAGCACCCCCTTGGTGCTGGGCACCGCCTCGCCCTCGATGCGGATCGCCTGCCGCAGGGCGCGGCCGAAGGCCTTGTAAACGGCCTCGGTCTTGTGGTGGTCGTCGTCGCCGGTGACGGAGACGTGGATCGCTGCGCCGAGGTGTTCGGCCAGCGAGCGGAACACGTGGGCGGTCAGGTCGGTGCGGTAGTCGCCGATGAAGGGCGTGGCGAACGCGCCCTCGAACACCGGATAGGGGCGTCCGGACAGGTCGATCGACACCTTCGCCTCGGCCTCGTCCATGGGCAGGACGAAGCCGTAGCGGGCGATGCCGCGGCGTTCGCCGAGGGCCTGCCTCAGGGCCTGCCCCAGGGCGATGGCGCAGTCCTCGATCGTGTGGTGGGGATCGGTGTGCAGATCGCCCTCGCAGGCCAGCCGCAGCGAGAACCCGCCGTGGGCCGCCACCTGCTCCAGCATGTGGTCGAAGAAGCCGACGCCGGTGGCGATGCGCACCGGCCCGGCCGCGTCGAGGTCGACGGCGCAGACGATCCGCGTCTCCTTCGTATCGCGCACGGCCTCGCCGGTGCGGTTCGGCCGGGCGCCGGCTGCGGCGACTCCCAGCGCCGCCAGCAGGCGACCGTTCACCGCCGCCTTCGCCGCCACCGGCAGCCGAAGACGGTCGCCGTCCCGTTCCGCCGACACGCCGAGGCGGGCGAGATCGGCCAGGGTCGCATCGATGTCCTCGGGGCGCACGTCCAGCGTCGGGCCTTCGCCGGGCTCGACGGGCATCCGTGTCGCCAGCGCCGCCGCCAGCCGGCTTCGCTCGCTTCGCACCGCGGCGATCCGCTCGCCGGTCTCGATCAGCCGCGAGGGATCGAGCGCCTGCAGCGCCAGGCGGATGGAGTTCGTCGGCAGGGCGTGAGGCTCCATCACCGCGGCGAGCCGCGCGAGGACATCAGGCCAGCCGAGCGCCGCCCCGACCCGCGCGCCCGCCAGGCCAGACGCCAGCGACAGGCTGCGAAGCACGACCAGGTTGGGCTGGTCGGCGATCACCGTGGCCGCCGAGGCGGCGTCTCCGAACTCGATGCAGCCTTCGTCGACGACGAGCAGGGCGGGAGCGACGCGGGCGGCCGTCTCGGCCACCGCCTCCGGAGACCCGCCGCCCCGCACCACCACGGCGGCGACGCCGGCGCCCGCCGGCGGGCTGGCGTAGAGGTCGGCCAGGGCGAGAAAGGGCTGCGCCTCCGGCGCCTCGACCGCGAGCCCGGCGCGGGCCGCCATGCGCCAGACCAGCTCCAGCCCATGGGTGACGCCGCGCACCGGCAGCACGCTGTCGGCCGGGACGCCGTAGACCGCGGCCATCCGGACCGCCAGCGCCGCCGGCGGTTCCGGATAACGCTCCAGTCCGTCGCCGCCGGCGACGAGCGGGGGGAAGGGGGCTGGCAGGGGGCTCATGATCCGGTCCTCAGGTCGGCGGCGCGGGCGTGGGCTTCCAGCCCTTCCATCCGGGCCAGACGCGCCGCCGCCGGCGCCAGCTGCGCCGCCCCCGCCTCGGTGACGGTCTGCACCGACATCCAGGTCATGAAGCTGGCGGTGCAGATGCCGCCCAGGGTCCGGGCGGCCCCGTCGGTCGGCAGCACGTGGCTGGGGCCGGCGGCGTAATCGCCCAGGGTCTCGGCGGCCCAACGACCGACGAACACGGCTCCGGCGGCCGTGATGCGCGGCAGCAGCGCCTCGGCGTCCACGGTCTGCAGCGACAGGTGCTCCGGCCCGTAGGTGTTGGCCGCCTCGCAGGCCTCCGCCAGATCCCGCACCTGCAGGGCCCGAGCCTGCGCCAGCGAGGCGCGCGCGATCGGCGCGCGAGGCAGGGTCTCCAGCTGCCTCTCGACCTCGGCGAGCGTCGCCTCGATCAGCCCGCGGCTCTCGGAGACCAGCAGCACCTGGGCGTCCGCGTCGTGCTCGGCCTGGCTGAGCAGGTCGGCGGCGACGATCTCCGGATCGGCGTGGCGGTCGGCGATCACCATCAGCTCCGACGGCCCGGCGGGCATGTCGACCGCCGGCCCTCCGGACCGCGCCGTCGCCTGCTTCTTGGCCTCGGCCACCCAGGCGTTGCCGGGACCGAACAGCTTGTCGACCGGCTCGATCTCGCCGTCCTCGAACGCGGCGCCGAAGGTGAGGGCTGCGATGGCCTGGGCGCCGCCGACCAGCCACAGGGCGTCCAGCCCGGATTCGGCCGCGGCGACGATCATCGCCGGATGGGGATCGGCGCCGTCGCGCGGAGGCGGGGTCACGGCGATGCGCCGCTTCACCCCGGCCACCGCCGCCGGAATCGCCAGCATCAGAAGGGAGGAGAACAGCGGGGCGGTGCCGCCGGGCACGTACAGGCCGGCGGAGCCGATCGACCGCCAGGCGAGCCGCGAACGCACCCCGGGCGTGGTTTCGATCCACGGCGAGTCCTCGGGCCGGGTCGCCTCGTGGAAGACGCGCACGTTCTCGGCGGCTATGCGCAGGGCCCGGGTGGCCGAGGGCGGAAGTGCGGCGCGGGCGGCCGCCTCGACCTCGGGCGTGACGGCGATGCGGCGCGGCGGCGCGCCGTCCAGCCTGAGGCTCCACTCGGTCACGGCGGCGCCGCCGCGCGCCTGCACGTCCTCCATGATGGCGCGGACCCCGTCGACGACGGCTGCGTCGCCCCGGCGGGCGGGCCGGGCGAGCGCGGCCTTGCGCCCGCTCGCGTCCAGCGAACTCCAGTCGATCCGGCGCATCACATCATCTTCTCGATGGGCAGGACGAGAATGGCGGACGCGCCGGCCGCCTTGAGGCGCTCCAGCGTCTCCCAGAACACCGCCTCCTGGCACACGGCGTGCACCGCCACGGCGTCGTCGCGGCCCGAAAGCGGCATGACGGTCGGGGCTCCGGCGCCGGGCAGGATGGCGGTGATCTCGTCCAGGGCGCTGCGCGGGGCGTTCAGCATCACGTACTTGGCCCCCTGGGAGGCGACGACGCCGGCCATACGCTCGACGATGCTGTCGAGCAGTTCCGCCAGCGCAGGTTCCGGGGCCTCGGGCGCGCGGATGAGAACGGCCTGGCTGTCCAGCACGGTATCGCGGGCGGCCAGCCCGTTGGCCTCGAGGGTGGCCCCGGTGGAGACCAGGTCGCAGATGGCGTGGGCCAGCTTCAGCCGCGGCGCCACCTCGACGGCGCCGCGCATGGTGACGATGTCCGCCTGCACCCCCTCGGTCTCAAGCCACCGGCGCAGGATGCGCGGGTAGGAAGTCGCGACACGCAGGCCCTGCAACGAGGCCGGTCCGACATAGTCCAGCGTCGGCGGCGCGGCGATCTTCAGGGTGCAGCGACCGAAGCCGAGCGGCATGACCACCTCGGCCACGGGGCCGCCGTTGCGGCCCTCCTCGAGCACGTTCTCTCCGACGATGCCGAGGTCGCAGACGCCGTCGGCGACGAAGGTCGGGATGTCGTCGTCGCGCACCCGCAGCAGGTCGATCGGGTAGTTCTCCACCCGGTAGAGCAGGTCGTTGTTGCCCTTGACCACCCGCAGGCCCGCGTCGCGGACGAGGTCGAGGCTGCGTTCGGCCAGACGGCCGGATTTCTGGACGGCGATACGGAGCCGCCCCTGGACTGTACTCATGTCGGAAACTCAGGCTTTCAGGCGTTCCAGCACCAGCCGATAGCCCTGGTGCGGCATTTCTTTCAGGAACCGGGCGACCCGGACGACGGTGGTCGGGCTGGCGTGCGCCTCGGCGGCGATCTCGCGATAGGAGCGGCCGCCCGCATGGAGCAGCCGCGCCACCTGCCAACGCTCGGTGAAGGCCCGAAGCTCCGCCGGGGTGCAGAGATCGGTCAGGAAGGCGTCGACCTCTTCGCGAGTCCTGAGCGCGAGGATCGCGTCATACAGGGCGACGCGGTTGCGGGCGGTCGCTTCGGCTCCGAGCGGGTAGGGGGCGGACATGGATGTTCCAGTATGCTGTAACGGTGAAACATGCAAGCCCCGGCCCCGAGCGCCCCTGGTTCAAAGTTGGCGACCAATGTTCTCTGCGAGGCCTGCGCTCGCTTGACGGTGGCGGGTTTGCACGCGAGAGATTTCCCATCCGGCGCTTGTGCCGGGGGGGAACCATCATGAAGTCCATCGTTTGCAGCCTCGCCCTCGCGGCTGCTGTCCTCTCGCCGGCTGTCGCCCAAGCCCAGAACGCCGGCCTCACCGCCAACTTCGGCGAGATCCGCCTGAACGCCGGCTTCACGCCTGATCCGTATCGCGTCTCGATCACCGCCGGAGGCTCCATCGACGCCTACACCGACACCGATCTGCCGGGCGCCTGCGTCGGCAACATCAGCGCCGCGCCGGACTTCGAGGTCACCTACAGCGCCGGCAGCCTGCCGCTGGTGTTCCGCACCCGCTCGTCGACCGACACCACCCTGATCATCAACGGCCCCGACGGCCGCTGGTACTGCGACGACGACAGCTGGGGCGACGGCGACGCCGAGGTGCGCTTCAACCGCCCGCAGAGCGGCACCTACGACATCTGGGTCGGCACCTTCGGGGGCGGCACCGCCGCCGCGAACCTGCTGATCACCGAGACCCCGTAAGCGGTCCGGCGGGACCGGCCCCGACCCGCGGCCGGTCCCGTCTGTGCGCCGGACGAGTGCGCCCGGGCGGCGGGCCGTCGATGCCGGTATGTGGAGGATGAGGGGCTTGGCAGACCCGAGTAGCGGGCGGGGCCGGAAGGCCCGTCTGATGGCCGTCGCCGCCACCGTGTTCCGCCGCCGCCGCGGCGTGCCGTCCGCGCCGCTCGGCGCGCACGAGGTGCGGCTCCTCGACACGCCCGAGGCGCGGCGACTGGCCGAGGCCGCGGCCATCCTCGCCGCGATGGACCAGGCCCGGGAGGCGCTCTCCGAAGTCCACGCGCGCAGCCGGCGCCCGGCGCCGGATCCCGGGGGAGCGGACGCAATCGTCGAAATCGCCCTGCTGCGTCACGGCGTGGTCCAGTTCGTCGACAGTTTCGAGGCGGCCCGTCGCGCCGATCTGCTGGATGACGCGACCCTCGACGGCCCCGGCGTCGGGCCGGCCTTCTACCGACATCTGTGCGCCTTCCGCGACGAACTCTCCGGACCCCACGCGCGCCTGGTAGGCGAGACCGGGACGGTCGCCTTGCTGCGTCGCGTCGGCGATCGGCCAGTGCTGGCCGGCGTGGCCATCCGCACCCGACGGCCCGGACGTCTCACCTCGGCCGAACTGGCCCAGATGCTCGCCTTCGTCGGCCTGGCGCGCGACGCCTGCGCAGAGCGGCTCGAGCAGATGCGGGCGGCGGTGCTCGATCAGGTCCGCAGCCTCTCCGCTGACGAGCTGGAAACGCTGCCGGCTGTGTCCGACCCCTGATACGGGGGCTCAGGCCCCCGGCACCTCCAATTCCGCCATATGGAGGCGGGCGGCGGCGGCGGCGGCGGCGAAACTGGCTCCGCAGTTGACCGAACTGCGCGGGACCGCCTCGATCCGGATCCGGGCCTCGTAGGCCTCCAGACTGTCCGGCGGCGTCTCGGCCAGTCCTCTGAGCGCGGCCAGGCCCAGCTGCTTCTCGACCATGCTGCGCTGGCAGGCTTCCCGCGCCTGTTCGAGCATGACCCCGACGCCGGCGCGAGCCGAAGCTGGAATGACCACTTCGCCGACCTCGACGGAGCCTCGCTGGCAGCGTTCCCGGACGAGCCGGAGGGCTGCGTTGCTCGGGACCTCGCCGCGGACGCGCCAGCTCAGCTGAACAGCTTCCACCGCGCTGTTGCAGGCGGCCATGGCGAGCTTGGTTCGGCTCCAGACGTGGTCGAACTCGGCCTGACTCAGCCGGCGGGGGGCGGGCTCGGGAAGAGGCTGCACGACGTTCAGACGGGCGGTCCGGTGAGGCCGCCATTCCGACGGCAGCGCCGGGACCGCCAGCGGCCGGTCAGGCAGGCACAGGGCCAGCCCCGCCACCGCCAGGCAGACGAGGGGCCTCCATCGATCCAGAGCCGGGCGGCCCCGGCGCGATCGAACGCGAACTCTCCTGACGGTCATCACGCCCCCCGTGGCGACGTTCTTTCATACCACGGATCCGACGGGACGGGGAGAGCTGGCGGACAGGGTGTCTGCCCAGCGTCTCGCGGTTAGCGGCATTTGCGAGAATAGGTTCAGCTCTACCCCCGCAGTGACCCCCGCGAATGCTGGACCCCTCGATGCGCCACGGTGCCGGGCTAAGCGACCCCCAGGTCCGAGGGGAGCCTCAGTCATGCCTGGGGGCAGGGGAGGGCACCTTCGCGCCATGTGTGGACGGCTCCCCGTTGGCAAGGGTGATCTGATGTTCTGCTGCGCTGGTCGGTGCGGCCATGTGTTCGACCTGTTGGTGCGGTACGCATGACCGCTGGCCATAATGCCTTCCGCGAAGACGGGTCCCGACCAAAACCACGCGCTCGAGGCGCTCTGGCGCAAGTGGGTTTTCCCGCCTTCCGGTATCGACCGGCTGTCGCATTACATCCTGTCCGCCCTTCCCAAGTTCGTCGGCCTCGGCGCTCAGCCTTGACCTGTCCTTATGCCGCCAGCGGCTCCCTGTAGCGCTCACCCGAAGTCATGATCGCCCAGACCATCCGCGCGGTCTTGTTGGCCAGAGCGACGGCCGCGACCTTCGGCGTTCGACGGGCGAGCAACTGGACCAGCCACGGCCGGCGTGTGCCGTTCCTGACGGCGTAGCGCACGACCGCAAGGGCGCCGACGACCAGCATCTGTCGCAGGTATCTGTCGCCCTGCTTGGTGATGCCGCCCAGCCGCTCCTTGCCGCCGCTGGAGTTCTGCTTCGGAACCAAGCCGATCCATGCCGCCAGGTTGCGGCCGGTCTTGAACGCCTTCGGATCGGCGATCGCGCCGACCAGAGCGCTGGCCAGCAGCGGGCCCACGCCGGGGATCTCCATCAGCCGCCGGCCGACCTCCGTTGACCGGGCGTTGGTCCGGATCAGTCGATCCGTGTCCAGGATCTGTTCGTTCACCAGCCGCAACTGCGCGGCGAGCATGCCAAGACAGCCTCGCGCCTCCGCCGGCACTCTGGCATCCGAGGAATCCTCCACGATCGCGATCAGCGCCTGGAGGCCCTGCCGGCCCACCCCGGCGGCCATGCCGAACTCGGCCATGTGGCTACGGATCGCGTTGGAGATCTGGATGCGCTGCCGGATCAGGATCGATCGGGTCCGGTGCAGCACCATGACGCTCTGCTGTTCCGGCGACTTCACCGGCACAAAACGCATGGTTGGCCGGGTGACCGCCTCGCAGATCGCCTCCGCGTCAGCCATGTCATTCTTCTGCCGCTTCACGTACGGCTTCACATAGCTCGGCGGCATCAGCCGGACGTCGTGGCCCAGGGTGATCAGCTCGCGCCCCCAATGGTGCGCCGTTCCGCAAGCCTCGATCCCGACCAGACAGGGCGCCAGCTTCTCGAAGAACTTCAGCAGCCGCGCTCGCGTCAGCTTCTGCCTTATGACCACGCCGCCCTCAGCATCGACGCCGTGCACCTGGAACACCGACTTCGCGATATCCAATCCGATCGTGACTACCTGACCCATGGCTCTCCTCCAGCTCAAACCGGAAGCCGAAGCTGCCGGTGGGGTGGAGAGCCGTCCACAGCATCAGAACCGGACATTGGCTCACCGGAAGGAAGCGGACATCAGATATCTCGCAACAAGAGCGATGGCGGGCTGAACTCACTCTGACGCCAAGGGTTCTCAGAGGCCGCATCCGGAAGACAGGGTGATCCGTATGTTTTCGCCTCTGCGCCACGCCGCATACCGGCATCTCTTCCTAGCCCAGGTCGCGGCCCTGCTCGGGACCGGCATGGCGACCGTCGCGCTGGGCTTGCTGGCCCACGATCTGGCGGGCGCAAGCGCCGGGGAAATCCTCGGCGCGGCGCTGGCGATCAAGATGGTCGCCTATATCGGGGTGGCGCCCTTCGCGAGCGCCCTCGCGGCTCGCCTGCCAAGGAAGACGCTGTTGGTGTCGCTCGACATCGTGCGGGCCGGCGTGGCGGCGGCGTTGCCGTTCGTCGGCGAGGCCTGGCACGTCTACGCCCTGATGACCGCGCTCTACGTCGCCTCGGCCGCCTTCACCCCGGCGTTCCAAGCCATGATCCCTGACCTGCTGGAGGACGAGGCGGAATACACCAAGGCCCTGTCCCTCTCGCGGCTGGCGGCTGATCTGGAGAGCGTGGCCAGCCCCGTCCTGGCCGCGCTGCTGCTGGCGGTGATGAGTTACAGCAACCTGTTCGCGGGCACGGCGGTCGGCTTCGTCGTCTCGGCCCTGTTTGTCGTCAGCGCGGCCTTGCCCGCCATCAGCGCGGCTCAGCCCCGACCGTTCCTGCAACGGCTCACTGGCGGCGTTCGGCTGTTCGCCCTCACTCCGCGTCTACGCGGCCTGCTGGCCGTCAGCCTGGCCACGGCGGCCGGCGGGGCGATGGTGTTCGTCAATACCGTGGTGCTGGTGCAGTCGCGCTTTGGCTTGTCGGAGCAGGCCACGGCCTGGGCGTTGGCGGCGTTCGGCGGAGGGTCGATGACAGCGGCGGTGATCCTGCCTCGCCTGCTGGCGCGCCTGCCCGACCGCTCGGCGATGGTGCTCGGAGCCGGAGCGATGACGCTCGTGCTCCTGGCCGGTCCATGGCTCGCGGTCAGCTATCCCGCGCTGCTCGCGCTGTGGGTCGTTATGGGGTTCGGCTACTCCCTGACCATCACCCCGGCAGGCCGGGCGCTGCGACGATCTTCGACCGCCGGCGACCGGCCCGCACTGTTCGCGGCGCAGTTCGCCCTGTCCCACGCCTGCTGGCTCATCGCCTATCCCGTGGCGGGTCTGGTCAGCGCCGAGGCCGATCCCGGGGCGGCCTTCCTGGTGCTGGCGGGGCTGTGCGCGACGGGGACGGTCGTCGCCCTGCTGATCTGGCCCGCCCACGACCCGGAGAACCTGCCGCACCGGCACGATGAGCTTGCGCCGGACGATCCGCACCTTGCGGAGCACGCTGCCGACGGCGTCCACGCTCATCCCTTCGTCATCGACGCGCAGCACCACCGCTGGCCGACGACGAAGGGGTAGAGACGGCGTGCCTCAGACGACCCGCTTGACCTCGGAATAGGCGCCCGTGGTCTGGAGCGTGATGGTCACGGGCTCCCCGGTGCGGTTGCGCCAGAACCATCCGTGGCTGCCGGTGAAGGCCGCGACGAGTTCGCCTTCCTCGCGTTGGGACGAGCCCTTGCCGTAGCCGTGGTAGGGCGTTCCGGGCCGGTCGGCATGGATGTCGTAGTTGATCCGCCCCCCGCTGCTCGACCAGACGTAACGGACGCTCGCGCCCTCTTCCATGACCAGCTTGATCTCGGCCCCTTGATCAGGCGCGAGGGTCAGCACCGTCTCGTCAGTTCGGGTCGCGGGCGCTCCGGCGGTGGCCGAAGCGGCGGTCGGCGCCGCCGAAGCCGCCGGGACGGGAGCGGCCGCCGGGGGCGCGGCGGTTTCCTCTGCCTCGGCTTCCGCCGCCAGCTGCATCTTGATGCGGCCCATCTCGGTCAGGCCCAGCAGCGAGCCGACCCGGGTCGGATCGACGCCGTATTCGGCGGGGAGCACCACGGTGACGAGCAGCGCTGAGGCGACCGCCACGGCGATGCCGGTGGACTTCAGCAGCCGGCCGGTTGAGGGCAGTTCGGAGGCGTCGGGCTTGTTGGCGTTATACATGGTGAGGTCTCCGGTCAGGCGACGAAGAAGCCGACGAGCTGATAGCCCGCCAGAATGAAACCGAGGGTCATGAGGACGACGTTGGCGGCGTAGGCATGCCGCCAGAAACCGGTCGTTCGCCGCCAGAAGCCCATGACGATGAGGATCGCGCCGAGCGCCAGAAGCTGGCCCGCCTCGACGCCGATATTGAAGGCGATCAGATTGCCGATCAGCCCGTCGGACGACAGGTCAAAGTCTTGCAGCTTGGTGGCCAGGCCGAAGCCGTGGACCAAGCCGAAGATCAGGGTCGCGGCCTTGGTCGAGGGCTGGAAGCCGAACCAGCGCTGGTAGGCGCCCATGTTGTCCAGCGCCTTGTAGACGACCGACAGACCGATGACGGCGTCGACCAGATAGCTGGAAACGCTGATGTCGGTCAGCACGCCCAGCAGCAGGGTCGTCGAGTGGCCGATGGCGAATAGCGTCACATAGATGCTGATGTCCTTCATCCGGTAGAGGAAGAAGATCACGCCGAGCAGGAACAGCAGGTGGTCGTAGCCGGTGACCATGTGCTTGGCCCCCAGATAGACGAAGGGCCAGAACAGGAAGCCCGAGGTCTCCTGGATATAGCCCTTGTCGCCCTCGGCCACGCCGTGGGCGAAGGCGGCCGTGAGCAGCCCGTTGAGGAAGAGGATCAGCAGCCCGAGCACGAGGACGCCCGCAGGCGTCCTCAGCCAGGCGGCCCATCGATGGGTCGCGAGGGTCATGCGTTACTCCGTTTGAAGGGGAGACGGGAAGGCCAGCCGGGTTGCACCCCATCCGGGCGAGGCGGACGGCCATGGACGAGGCTGTAGAGGGCGGGCAGGACCAGCAGGGTCAGGATCGTCGAGGAGATGATCCCGCCGATCACGACCGTCGCCAGCGGACGCTGGACCTCGGCCCCGGCCCCCACGTTCAGCGCCATGGGCACGAAGCCCAGGCTGGCGACCAGGGCGGTCATCAGCACCGGCCGGAGCCGGGTCAGCGCGCCCTCGCGGATCGCCTCGCCGAGCGGTTTGCCCTCGGCGATGAGGGTGCGGATGAAGCTGACCATGACGACGCCGTTCAGCACCGCCACCCCGGACAGGGCGATGAAGCCGACCGCCGCCGAGATGGACAGCGGCAGCCCTCGCATCGCCAGAGCCGCAACACCCCCGGTCAGCGCCAGCGGGACGCCGGAGAAGACGATGGCTGAGTCCTTCACCGACCGGAACAGGGCGAACAACAGGCCGAAGATCAGCAGCAGGACCACCGGCACCACCAGCTGGAGGCGTTTGGCCGCCGAGATCAACTGCTCGAACGTGCCGCCGTAGCTGATCCAGTAGCCGGCCGGGACCTCGACCTCGGCGCCGACCTTCTCCTGAACCTCGGCGATGAAGGAGCCGAGGTCGCGGCCGCGCACATTGGCGGTGACCACCACGCGGCGTTTTCCGTCCTCGCGGCTGATCTGGTTCGGCCCTTTCTCGACCGCGATCGTGGCGATCTCCTCCAGCGGGACGAAGGCGGTTCCCCCCGAACCGGGCACAGGGATGCGCAGCCGGCCGATGGCCTCGGTGTTTTCCCGCAGGGTCTCGGGCAGGCGCACGACCACGTCGAAGCGGCGGTCGCCTTCGAACACCTGACCGGCGACGACGCCGCCAATCGAGGCCGAGACGACCTGCTGGACGTCCTCCATGCTGATGCCGAGCCGCGACAGGGCGGCGCGGTCCGGTCTGATCTGGAGCACGGGCAGGCCGGTGACCTGCTCGACCGAGACGTCCTCGGCGCCCTCGATGCCGCCAATCACGCCCTCGACGGCGTTGCCGACCTCCAGCAGTTCGTCGAGGTCATCGCCGAAGACCTTGATGGCGACATCGGCCCGGACGCCTGACAACAGTTCGTTGAACCGCATCTGGATCGGCTGGGTGAACTCGTAATTGTTTCCCGGTATCTCGGCGACCGCCGCCTGGAGTTCAGCCAGCAGTTCGGCGCGGGGCTTGCGCGGGTCGGGCCAGTCCTTGCGGTCCTTGAGCATGATGAAGGTGTCGGCGACCGAGGGCGGCATGGGATCGGTGGCCACCTCGGCCGTGCCGATCTTGGCGACGACCCGTTCGACCTCGGGGAACTGGGCGATGCGCCGCTCCAGCGCCGTCTGCATCTGCACGGCCTGGCTGAGCGAAGTGCCGGGGATGCGCAAGGCGTGCAGGGCGATATCGCCCTCGTCGAGATTCGGAATGAATTCCGAGCCCATGCGGCTGGCGCCGAGCGCCGCGATCGCGACCAGGGCGACGGCCACGGCGACGAAGGCCACGCGCAGCCTCAGCGCCATGTCCAGCGCCGGCTGATAGAACCGCCGGGCGCCGCGCATGACGAAGCTGTCCTTCTCCTCGACCTTGCCGGTGACGAACATGGCCACGGCGGCGGGCACGAAGGTCAGGGATAGGATCAGGGCGAAGGTCAGCGCCATGACGACGGTGATCGCCATCGGGTGGAACATCTTCCCCTCGACGCCGGTGAGGGCGAAGATCGGCACATAGACCAGGGTGATGATCAGCACGCCGAACAGCGACGGCCGGATCACCTCGCCGGACGCAGAGGCCGCAAGGGCGAACCGTTCGTCGCGATTGAGCAGACGGCCCAGCCGGTGCTGCGCCTCGCCAAAGCGGCGCAGGCAGTTCTCGACGATGATGACGGCGCCATCGACGATCAGGCCGAAGTCGAGCGCGCCGAGGCTCATCAGATTGCCGGACACGCCGGTGCGCACCATGCCGGTGATGGTCATCAGCATGGTGATCGGAATGACGGCGGCGGTGATCAGGGCTGCGCGGATGTTCCCGAGCAGCAGGAACAGCACGACGATGACCAGCAGCGCGCCTTCGAGCAGGTTCTTCTCGACGGTGTGGATCGCCCGGTCGACCAGATCGGTCCGGTCATAGACCGGCACAGCCCTAACCCCGGCGGGCAGCGCCTTGGCCGCTTCGTCCAGCCGGGCGGCGACGGCCTGGGCGACCGTGCGGCTGTTCTCGCCGACCAGCATGAACACCGTGCCGAGAACCACCTCGCGGCCGTCCTCGGTGGCGGCGCCGGTGCGCAGTTCCTCGCCCATGACCAGATCGGCCACGTCGGCGACCCGCACCGGCACGCCGTTGCGGTTGGCGACGATGATGGCGCCCAGGTCCGCAAGGCTCTCGGCCTGCCCCGGCACCCGCACCAGATACTGCTCGCCGTAACGCTCGACGTAGCCCGCGCCGACATTGGCGTTGTTGCGGTTCAGCGCCTCGACCACCTCGGCCATTGTGACGCCGTAGGCGACCAGACGGTCGGGCCAAGGGGTGACGTGATACTGTCGCTCGAAGCCGCCGATGGTGTTGACCTCGGTGACGCCGGGCGTGTTGCGCAGCTGCGGCCGGATCACCCAGTCCTGGAGGGTGCGCAGGTCCTCGGGCGTATAGAGTTCGCCGTCGGGCCGCCGCGCGCCGCGCTCCGCCTCGATCGTGTACATGAAGATCTCGCCCAGCCCCGTGGCGATGGGGCCGAGTTCGGGCGTCAGCCCTTCGGGCAGTTGGCCCCGCGCCGCCTGGAGCCGCTCGTTGACCAGCTGGCGGGCGAAATAGATGTCCGTGCCGTCCTCGAAGACGGCCGTCACCTGGCTCAGGCCGTAGCGGGAAACGGAGCGGGTGTATTCCAGCCCCGGCACGCCCGCGATGGCGGTCTCCACCGGGAAGGTGATCCGCTGCTCCGACTCCAGCGGCGAGAAGCCGGGAGCCTCGGTGTTGATCTGGACCTGGACGTTGGTGATGTCCGGCGTGGCGTCGATGGGCAGGCGCTGGAAACTCCAGACGCCTACGGCGCAGGCCAGGACCACGAGCGCCATGACGATCCAGCGGAAGCGGATCGACAGCGCGATGATGCGTTCGAGCATGATAATGCGAGCCCCTAGTGGTCGTGGCTCGCGCCGGACTTCTCGACGTCCGCGCGGATCAGGAAGGCGCCGTCCACGACATATTCGGTGCCGGGGTCGATGCCGCTCAGGACCTCAGTCCACTCGGGCGTGCGGCGGCCGAGTTCGAGCATCCGCACCTCGTAGGTGTTGCCGAAGCGGGCGTAGACGACGGTGAAGTCGCGGAACGGCTGGAGCGCCTTGGTGCGCACGGCGAGAGGAACCTGCCCGGCTCCAACCTGCGCCTCGCCAGACACGCCCAGGCCGGGCCGCCAGATGCCGCCCTGATACGGCAGATCGACGTGGGCGACGAGAACCTGGCTGGTCAGGTCGGCCGAAGGCAGAACCGACTCGATCCGGCCGTTGAAGTTGTAGTCGCCGGCGAGGCTCTTGACGGTGATGGGCTGGCCGGCGCGCACCCGTTCTGCGTCGCGCGGATAGAGCAGGAACTCCGCGTGCAGCCGGGTCGGGTCGCCGATCATGAGCATTGGCTCGCCGCCGCCGGTGATGGAGCCGACATTGACGTTCTTGGCCACGATCATGCCGGAGATGGGCGCGGTGATCGCATAGGTCTGAAGGCTCTCGCTGGACTCGACGCGGGCGATGACCTGCCCGCGCGAGACCCGCGTGCCGAGCGCCACGTTGAGGGCCATCACGCGTCCCGGATAGCGGGCGTGGACCTCGGCCTGGCCTTCCGGCGTGATCTCGACCCGGCCGGTCAGCGGCAGGGTCTCGCCGAGGGTCGCGGGTCCGACGCGCTCGACGGTGACGCCGCCCGCGCGGGCGGCTTCTGGCGAAATGGTCGTGCGGCCTTCGTAGGAGGCGTAGGCCCAGCGATGTTGCTTGCCGCCGTGCGCAGCCGTCACGACCACGTCGAAGGAGTGGGGTTCGAAAACGACGCCCGGCGAGGCCAGATAGTCGTTCTCGGCAGTGAAGGTGAAGCGGTCGGTCTTCGGTCCGAGGCGGCTGAGGGTGATGGCGGCCTGGACCTGCCGCGGATCGACCGGCTTGTCCTTGACGTAGGGATAGAGGCGGAACAGCGGCTCGGGCCCTTCCTCGTAAAGGGTGATCTCCAGCGCGAAGTCGCCGTCGCGCAGCATCCGTCCACGATGGGGTCCGCGTTCGTATTCACCGGCGGCGGCTTCACCTTCGGCCTTCTCCGCCGATCCCTGCCCACAGGCGGAGAGGCCGACCGCGAGGGCCACGAACGAGGCGGCGAGCACGCGCCGCGAGAGGGTGTGCCGGATCATGGTTGGGTCTCCAGGCCGAGTAGGTCGGCGTGCGCGCCTGTCAGCCGGTCAAGGCGGGCGCGGTCGATATGGAACTGTTTGAGGACGGCGACCCGGCGGGCCTTCGTCGTCAGGAGAGCTGTGTGAGCGGCCATGACGTCGTTGTAGGTGAAGCCGCCCCGGGCGAAGCCGTCGCGCACCAGCACGACGGCGCGTTCCGCCTGCGGCAGGGTCTCTTCGGCTATCCGTCGCGCCTCCAGCGCCCGCGACGCGAGCAGGACCTGAAGTCGGGCGATCTCCCGTTCGCGCTCCTGCCGGAGCGCCGCCATGTCGGCCTCGGCGGCGACGCCCTCGAACCGGGCCCGTTCGATGGCGCTTTCGTTGCGGTCATAGCGGCCCAGCGGAATGGAGCCGCCGACGACCAGGCCGAGGTCTTGCCCGTCCCAGAAGTGCCGGACGCCGACGCTGACCGTCGCATCCGGCGTGGCGCGGGCCTGTTCGACGCTGACCCGGGCGCGGGCAACGTCGCGCTGCGCGGCCAGGACCGCCAGATCGATCTCGGCGGCGTCACCTGCGGCTTCGCGGGCGGCGCTGGTGTCCTCGAAGTCCGCCGGGTCCAGTGAGAAGTCGGAAGCGCCGATCCAGAAACGTCCCAGCGTTGCTCGGGCGAGGCGGGCCTGTAGTTCGGCCTGGTCGAAGTCGATCTGCGCCTGCGCGAGTTCCGCCTCGGCTCGGGCGCCGGCGAACAGGGGGTCACGCGCCATGTCGACCCGACGCTGCACTTCCGTCTGGAAGCGTTCGGCCAGGGCGAGACGTTCGCGAGCGATTTCAAGATCGGCCTGGGCGCCGAGGGCCTCGGCCCAGGCGCGCTGCACCTGTTCAAGGCGGTCCAGCCGCCGGATCGCGGCTTCGGCCTGGACCAAGACGGCTTCGCCTCGCGCCAGAGCCACGCGCGCCGACCGGTCGCCGCCCCGTTCAAACCGCTGCTCGTAGGACAGGGTCGTCTCGGTTCGGTCGATGATGTTCCCCCCACCCAGCGTGGGCAGGTTCTCGACCATCAGGCCCAGCGTCGGATTGGGCCGGACGTCGGCCTGACGCACGGCGGCGTCTCCGGCGCGCGCTCGCGCCTCCACGCCCGGCAGCCCGGGGTCGACCTCGACGGAGCGCGCGAGCGCCCGCTCAAGGGACAGCGTAGGCGCATTGGCGGCAGAGCCGGGCGGTTCCTGCGCCATGGCGGAGTGGGTCGGCGAGGCCGCCAGTGAGAGCGCTGCAACCGAAACGGCCGCGAAACGCGCCCACGATCCGGCCGAGCCGGTGATCGGGGTCTTCAAGGGTATCTCCGGAAAACGGGTTGCGCGCAGCCGAACGGCCGCGCCGGTTCAGACGACCGTGCGCATCCGTTTTGGAGGGTGTTCTGGCCCGTCGCCGGTATGGCTCGACATGGCGGGATCAGGCCCGGGTCGGCGGAGCGCGGACGCGGAGGGTGACGTTTCGGTCACGACCCGACCTGACGCCGGCATGGCGGCCTGAACGTCACTGCCGCCATGATGGTGATGCCCGACAGGGATCGCTCCGTCACTGTCGCGATCAGTGTCGGTATCGGGAGCCTCGTCCGGAGCCACATGGACATGGGCCGCATGTTGATCCTCGTGCGCCTCGGACAACGCGACAGCGGGCCAATCGGCGGCGTGCCCCACCGCATGCTGCGACTCCGACAGCCCATGCAGGTTCATGGCCGCCAGGAGGGCGACGCACAGACCGATGCAGAGGTGGCGAAACAGGTGCGGCAAAGAAGGGCTCCGACTGCCCGTGTAGCTTTCAGCAGCACCGGAGGCAATCCGGACAGCAGCCGGGTCCCTCCCAAAGTCAGCACCGCGCCAGGAGCGGACTCTGGCGACCCTCCTGGGATCAGACTCCGGCGATCGTTGCCGAGCTCGCGCCCGACCGGGGGCGGTGCATGTTGATCCCCTCTTGGCGGGTCGGGGCACGTATCTCAGAACGCCATGAAGGTCCGGGCGAGCATGTAGGTCGCGACCACGAAGATCAGACCCGCAAACAGGACGTTCAGGGCCCCTCGTCTCTGTCCCACGCGGCGCGCCACACGTGTCCCGAGCAGTCCACCCGCAAACCCGCCGGCCACGAACAGGCCCGCGATGGTCCAGTTGACCAACCCCGCAAAGGCGTAGCTCGCCGACGTGGCCACGCCGAAGCCGGTTACGGCGAGCAGGGACGACGCCATTGCGTTCAAGATCGGCATGCCCGTTGCGGCGACCAGTCCAGGCACGATCAGGAACCCGCCGCCGATGCCGAAGAAGCCGGAAAGCAGGCCGGTGGCCAGGCCGAAGCCGACGAGCTTGGGGAAGTTGTCGCGCCCCAGGGTGACGTGCGGCAGACCGACCCCCTTGCGGTTGCGCAGCATCAGCACGCCGACCACCATCATCAGCACCGCGAACAGCGCGAGCAGCCTTTCTCCGTCCATCTGCCGGCCGAACCACGCCCCGACGACCGCGCCGAGGACGCCCGCGACCGTGAACACGGCCGCGCAGCGCCACTTCACGTTTCCGCTGCGGGCATGGTTCGCGAGGTTGAGGAGCGCATTCGCCGCGACGGCCACAGCGCTCGTGCCGATCGCCACATGGGGGTTGGTCACCCCGACGAGATAGACGAGCAAGGGCACGGCGAGCACCGACCCGCCGCCCCCGACGAGGCCGAGGGTGAAGCCCACCACAGAGCCGGAACCAAGCGCCAGCGCCGCCTGCAGCGCGTCCATCAGGCTGCCCCGGCGTGGCTCATGCGCCGGTTCCACGGCGCACGGCCCAGCAGGCGGGCAAGGCCGCAGAAGCCGCTCGCGCCGGCGAACGTCAGCCCAGATCCGACGAACAGCGGAACCGCAAGGAACCACGGCGACACAAGAAGGCCGGCGAGGGTGCCCAGCGCCACCATCGATCCCGCCGCGAGCTGCACCTGGCGCTGCAGCTCAAGCGGCTGCCGCGCGTCTTTGGCGACGGGCAGACCGGCGCGCCGCCAGCCGTCCAGCCCGCCTTCGAGCACGAACCATTGGCAGTCTCCGGCCTTCTGCTTCAGCCGATGGGCCTCCACCTCGGTGCGGGCCCCACTGCGGCAATGGAAGATGACCGGGCCGGTGCTGAGATGGCCGTCGTCCCAGGACGAGAGCGGCAGCGACACCGCGCCGTCGATCTTCTCGCGGGCGTGTTCGTCCGGCTCGCGGACATCGACAAGGATGGCGCCGCCTTGGGCGCAGAGGCGCGCGGCCTCGACAGGGCTGATGGTGTTCATGCTGGTTGCTCGATTAGCTACGGTCGTTGATGGGCGAGACCGGCAGGCCCGCCGCCTGCCAGCCTTCGATGCCGCCCTGCAGGAGGTAGACCTCGTCGGTCGGCACGGAGGCGGCCAGCGCCTCGGCGTTCATCTCGGTGCGCCGGCCGGTGCGGCAGTGAAAGATCACGGGCTGGCCGGGGCTCGCTTCGATTCCGGCGGCGCCGGACGACATCGGGGCGTTCTGGGCGCCCTCGATGACCTCGGCGCACTCCTGGGCTTCACGAATGTCGACGAGGAGGGCGCCGTCGGCAATGAGGCGGGCGGCGGCTTCCGGTGTGATGGGTTTGGCGGTCATGGCGGTGTTCCTCAGGCTTGCCCGCGCGAGGCGGGGGAGAGTTCAGGGCAATAGATGTCGCGCAGCACGGCGAGCACGCGAACCACGTCAGGGTCGGCGATGCGGTAGTGCAGGCTCTGGGCGTCTCGCCGGTAGGCGACCAACCCGTCTTCCCGCAGCCGCGCCAGATGCTGCGACAGGGCCGACTGGCTGAGCCCGACCTCCTCCACCAGGGCGCCGACGGACAGCTCCGTTTGCGCCGACAGGTGACAGAGGATCAGCAGCCGATGCTCGTTCGACAGGTTGCGCAGCAGGCGAGCGGCTTCGCCGGCCTTGGCGGCGAGCGCGTCCAGGGATGCGTCAGAAAAAGTGTTCATCGGGGGTTTCCATTAGGCTTGTCTAATTTAGACAATGCTAATACATGTGTCAACACCACAGACACATGGAGCCCCCGTGAGCCTCTCCGCTGAAATCCGCCCCTTCTTCGACGAGCCGACCAACACCATCACCTATCTGGTGTTCGACCCCGAAACCCGCCAGGCCGCCGTCATCGATCCGGTGCTGGACTACGACCCCGCATCCGGCGAGGTCGACACGCGGTCGGTCGCCGCCGTGCTTGCCGAGGCCGACCGCCTGGCGCTGAACGTCCGCTGGGCGCTGGAGACCCACGTCCATGCCGATCACCTGAGCGGCGCGCCCTATATCAAGGCGAAGACCGGGGCGCAGATCGGCATCGGCGAGCGCATTACGGACGTGCAGCGCATCTTCCGCCCGATCTTCAACGCCTCTGATCTGGTGGCGGACGGCGGAGACTTCGATCGCCTGTTGGCGGATGGCGATCGCCTGCCGCTGGGCGAACTGGAGATCGAGGTGATCCACACGCCCGGCCATACGCCCGCCGACGTGAGCTACAGGATCGGCGACGCGGTGTTCGTCGGCGATACGCTCTTCATGCCCGACTATGGAACGGCGCGAACCGACTTCCCCGGCGGCGACGCCCGTCAGCTCTACCGCTCCATCCGCCGGCTGCTCGCCCTTCCGGCCGAAACCCAGCTGTTCATGTGTCACGACTACAAGGCCCCGGGCCGCGACGAATACGCCTGGGAGACCACCGTGGGCGACCAGATGCTTCACAACGTGCATGTCAGCGACCGGGTGACGGAGGACGACTTCGTCGCCATGCGGACGACGCGTGACGCGACCCTGTCCGCGCCCAAACTGCTGTTGCCGTCCATCCAGGTGAACATGCGGGCTGGTCGCCTCCCTCCGGCGGAAGCCAACGGGGTTCGGTATCTGATGATCCCGGTGAAGGAACGCGAAGGATCGCTCTAGGCTCGGCTCCAATCGAAGCCCGGGCGGGCGATTCCGATCTTCTGACCCGCTGGACGGGGTCGTCGGAGGCGTCCCGGCCGGTCGCATGCCGCTCCCCTAGATCGCATCCAGCGCCTGGCGGAGTTTGCCGCCGATCTCCTCGGCCTTCGCCTTCAGCCCGGGGTTGGCGATGGCCGACATCGAGGCCACCGGGTCAACGGCGGCGATCTCGCTGCCGTCGCCGCTTTCCCTTTGCTGGACGATGACGTTGCAGGGCAGCATCACCCCGACCTTGTCCTCGTGGAGCAGCGCCTCGTGGGCAGCCTTCGGATTGCAGGCCCCCAGAATGACGTAGGGCCGAAACGCGACATCGAGCTTCTGCTTGAAGGTTTCGGTGACATCGATTTCGGTGATGATGCCGAAGCCCTGATCCTTCAGCGCCTCTCGGGTCCGGGCCACGGCCTCTGCGAAGGGGAGCTCGGTGATCTTGCTGTAATAGTAGGCCATGCAGGACTCCTTCCGTCCTGAAACCGTCTGGCCGCCCGGATGTTGCAACCGACGTGCAGACCGCGCCTGGTGTCGAACCGGGGCTGGCCGCAGGAGGCGATCAACCTTGCTTGGGACGCCGGGGGAGGCGCCGTCAGACGCGGCGGACGGACCCCGCGTCCATATGCACGACAACCCGGAGCCCCCCAATGGGCGAGCGCCCGAAGGCGAGCCGCCAACCGTGGGCGGTCGCCGAGACCTCGGCGATCGAAAGGCCCAGACCCGCCCCGCCTGTCACCGCGTTCGGTCCGCGATAAAACCGCTGCCCCAGCCGGGGCAGGTCGGCCTCACTCACCCCGGGACCGTCGTCCTCCACGATCAGGATCGGGTGCTCCGGGCCGATCGCGGCATCCACTCGCACGCGGCTGCGGGCATGGGCGCAAGCGTTGGCCAGGAGGTTCGCGAACAAGGGGCCGACCCTCTCGAAATCGACGTTCAGCTCCAGAGCCGCGGCCGCCGACGTGAGCTCCAGCTCGACGGGGCAGCTTCCCGCATCCGGCGTCACGATCCGCGTGAGCGGCGTCCAACGCCGTTCCAGCGGCTGCTCCGACACCTCATCGGCTCGGGCCATCTCAAGTAGTCGGCTGACCAGCGCGGACGTCCGGTCGACCGATGCGACCATCTGCTCGACGGCTCGGGCCCGCACCTTGGGGTCGGCTGCGGCCGCCGCGATCTGCGCCTGCACGCGCATCCCGGCAAGCGGGGTCCGGAGTTCATGCGCCGCCGCGGCCGTGAATTCCCTCTGGCGGCGGCGGGAGGATTCAAGGCGGTCGATCAGGCCGTTGAGCGCAGCGACCATAGGCGCCAACTCTCGCACCCCTCCCGTCGTCTCAAGGGGGCGCAGGTCTTCAGCACTGCGCGCGACGAGGGCGTCCGCGAGCCGCCGCGCGGGCGCCAACCCACGGCCGACCGACCACCATATCAGTCCGCCCAGAATCCCCAGACCGATGACGGCGGGGACGGCGAGACCGGCGATGATCGAACCCACCAGACGCTCACGAACCGCGAGCCGGTCTCCGACCATCACCTGGACGCCAGCCGTCCGGTTCTGAATCGTGTAGATGCGCCAGGGCTCGCCCTCGATGACGCGCTCCGAGAAGCCCTCGGTCTGCGCAAGGCGCACCGCCGGAGCCCCCTCGGAGCGACTGACCAACTGCCCCCGTAACGACCAAATCTGGCAGGACAACTGACGCTCCAACCCCCGGGCAGGGGACGGAAACGTGTCTGAGCCTCCGCCGATCGCAGCGGCTGTTACCGGTAGTCCGCCCTGGCCCAGGAGGCTGGACACCATGCGAGCCGACTCCATCAGACGTCGGTCCAGCACCTGCCGGATTTCCGCCTCTGTCCGGACCTGAATCCAGACGGCCGACGCTCCCCATACCGCCACGGTGACGACGGCGAGGAAGGCGAACAAACGGACACGGATGGATCTCATGAAAGCGTGTATCCCACGCCGCGCACGGTTCGGATCACCCCCGGCACCAACTTGGCGCGCAGGTGATGAATGTGCACTTCGACCGCGTTGCTGCCGATCTCCTCCTGCCAACCGTAGAGCCGTTCCTCTAGCTGGCTTCTCGAAATCACTTGGCCCGGGCGTTCGACGAGGGCTTCGAGTATGGCGAACTCGCGCCGCGAGAGAAGCAGGCTCTCATCGCCGAACCACGCAAGCCGGGCCTTCGGGTCAAGGGTCAGCAGACCGTGACGAAGCGCGGGCGTGGCGCGACCCAGCATACGTCGGCGGACAGCGCGCAGGCGGGCGGCCACCTCATTCAGGTCGAAGGGTTTTGCGAGATAGTCATCGGCCCCTGTGTCGAGCCCCTCTATCCGATCCGCCACCGCGTCGCGCGCGGACAGGATCACCACGCCGACCTCGTCCTTGCGGGCGCGGACATAGCGCAGCACCTCCAGACCATCGCCATCCGGCAGTCCAAGATCGAGGACGACGAGATCAAACACGGTCGATGACAAGGCCGTCAGGGCGTCCTCGACCCGATCGACGGCATCCACGGTCCAGCCGTTGGCGGACAGTCCCACCTGCAGGCCGTCCCGCAGGACGGCGTCATCCTCGACGACCAGCAATCTCATGACGAAGGGCGTGCCGCTCCTCGCTTAAGCGTGACTTAAGGTGCGCCCGCGACCAGCCGCGCATGATCCGTCTGATGTCCTACCTGTATGCGGCCCTGCTGGCGACCTTCACCTTGATCGCGGCGGCCCCTGCCGTGGCGCAGCTTCCGCCGGAAGAAGCCTTCCGGCTTGAGGTGACGCGTTCCGCCGGGGGCGACGTCGTTTTCAACTGGGCGATCGCCGAGGGTCACTACCTCTACCGACAACATACGGTCGCCACGGACGAGACGGGCGAAAAGAGCCTGTCCCTTCGTCTGCAGGCCGGCGAACAGAAGAACGATCCCGCTTTCGGAACCGTCGAGGTCTGGCACGACAGGGGGCAGGCGCGCCTGGAGTCGTCCGTCCTAACCGCCGCCGATGACCCGGGCGTCGTAAACATCACCTATCAAGGCTGCCTCGAAGACTCGATCTGCTACCCGCCCATGACGGAGACGGTCGCGTTGCCGCCCGTGCCGGAGGGCCCCGCGCGAGAGACGCCGCTTGCGACCCGGGCCGCGGAACCCGCCGCCGCCATCGCTGCATCCGCCCTCGCGCTGCAGGCCGCGACGCCCGTCCAAGTCGAAACCGGAACCGCCGACAGTCCGGCTGCGGCGAACAGTCCGGCCAAGATCAGTGGCGCGGCGGACGTCCAGCTTCAGGCCGGCGGAGGCATGATCGAGCGCCTAGCGCTGGACGGGGGGACGGCTTGGGTGCTGCTCGCCTTCTATGGCTTCGGTCTGCTCCTCGCCTTCACGCCGTGCGTGTTCCCGATGTATCCGATCCTGGCCGGGGTCATCGGCCGCGGCGTCGATGCGCCGGGCGGCCGAAGAGGCTTCCAACTGTCTGTCGCCTACGGCCTAGGACTCGCCATCGCCTTCGCGCTTCTGGGAGTCGCCGCCGCCTGTTCAGGGCGCAACCTCCAGATGGCCTTGCAGTCGTCCTGGGCCGTTGGTGGGCTGTCGCTGATCTTCGTGACCCTCGCCCTGTCCATGTTCGGCGTTTACGAACTGCAACTCCCGTCGGCGTGGACCTCCCGGCTTTCTGGCCCCGGATCGGCCAACGGGCGGCGCTCCCTCGGTTCGGCCGCGGGGATGGGGTTCGCCTCCGCCCTGATCGTCGGGCCCTGCGTCACGGCTCCGCTGGCCGGCGCCCTGCTCTATATCGCCCAGACCGGCGATCTCGCTCTCGGCGCCATGGCGCTGTTCGCGCTCGGCCTCGGCAAGGCCACGCCTCTCGTCGCTTTCGGCGCACTGGGGAGCCGGGTCCTGCCGCGGGCCGGGGCGTGGATGGAGCGGGTGAAAGCCGCGTTCGGCTTTCTGTTCCTGGTCACGGCCTGGTGGCTGTCTTCCCGCATACTGCCGCCGTTCGCCACCCTGCTGCTCGGCGCGGCTCTCGCCCTGCTCCTCGCCGTGCTGCTGGGGCTGTTCCGCCAGACCCGGAGTCGGGGCCTGTGGGCGGGTGCGGCTCGCGCCGGTGGCCTGGCGGCAGCGGTATGGAGCATCTTCCTCATGGCCGGAGCGGCTTCAGGCGCTGAAGACCCGTGGCGTCCTCTGTCAGGGCTGACCGGGCCGGCATCGACCGATCCGGCGACGCAACCCGCAACCCCTGCGGCCGTGGTCTCCGACCCGGACGCGCTCTCGACCGCCGTCGCCGCCGCCGGTCAGGCCGGGCTGCCCTCGCTGGTCTATTTCACCGCCGATTGGTGCGTGAGCTGCAAGGTCATCGACCGCACCGTCTTTGCCGCTGTTGAGGTCCAGACGGCGCTGCAAGACGCGCGCCTGATCGAGGTCGACGTCACCCACACCACGCCGGCGACCACGGACCTGCTCGAGACCTTCGGCGTCGTGGGTCCGCCGACGATGATCTTCCTGGACGCCTCGGCCTCCGAGCCCGCCAGCACCCGCCTGATCGGCGAGATCGGCCCCGCCGAGGTGCTGGAGTCCCTCGCCCGCGCCGGAGCCGCCGCATGAACGCCATCGAACTCGGCCCCATAGTCCTGTCGGGTGAGCGGTTCTCCATCCTGCTCGGCATGCTCGTCTTCATGCTCGCCTCGGGCTGGCTGGCGGTCCGGATCAGCCCTCGCTTCAATCCCTGGAGCACGACGGTGGCGCTGGGCGGCATCGTCATCGCCCGGCTGGCCCATGTGATCGACCACTGGGACTATTTCCACGCTGATCCGCTACGCGCCTTCGCGGTTTGGCAGGGCGGCTTCGATTGGCCCTGGGTCCTGCTGGTCGTCATCGTCGCCTCGATGGTGTTCCTCCGCGACCGCCGGCTGATGGCATGGGCCGTCGCGCCGACGGCTGCAGCGGCACTGGTGTGGAACGTCGCCTATCAGCTTGCCTCCGCCACCGAGGCCCTCCCGCCACCGCCGCTCACCCTCGCCGCCCTGTCTGGCCCGCCAGTCGACCTGGCTGCACCGGTCGATCAGCCCACCGTGATCAACCTGTGGGCCACCTGGTGCCCCCCCTGCCGGCGGGAAATGCCGGCCCTGGCCCAAGCCGAAGCGCGCCACCGCGACGTCCGCTTCCTGTTCGTAAACCAAGGCGAAGGCGCCGAAAACGCGAGCCGGTTCCTCGCCACAGAGGGCCTGCGGCTGAAGCATGTGCTCTTCGACGACACCATGGCCGTGCCGCGCCACTATGGGACCGCCGGCATCCCGGTGACCCTGTTCCTCCACGCCGACGGCCGACTGGCCAAGGCTCACATGGGCGAGATCGCCCCTGAACAGATCGACGCCGAAATCCGCCGGCTCGAACGCTGACCCCCAACCAGGAGACTGCCATGACACCGCGCACCCTCGCGCCCGCCTTCATTCTCGCGCTCGCCCTCGCCCTGGCCGCTTGCGGCCCGGCCGACGCCGGCAATAGCGCCGCCGCTCCAGCCGAACCGGCCCAGAACCCGCTCTCCATCGTCCCGACCGGTTTCAACGACCTGCTCCGCGACCCGGGCGTTCCCTTCATCGGGGCGGCCGAGGCCGATGTCACGATCATCAGCTTCATCGACTACAACTGCCCCTACTGTAAGCAGATGCAGCCGGACCTGACCGCCCTGGTCCAGACCGATCCCAAGGTCCGGATTCTCTACAAGGAGTGGCCGATCTTCGGGGCGCCGTCGCAACTGGCCGCCCGCACGGCGATCGCCGCGCAGTTCCAGGGCAAGTATGAAGCGGTGCACAATGCGTTCATGGGTTCGCCGACGCCGATCTCCGGCGAGGCCGACGTGGAACGCCTCGCCCGGTCAGCGGGCGTCGACATGGCCCGGCTTGAGCAGGACATGACCGCCCATGCCGCGGACATCGACGCCGTGCTTGAACGGGTCAGCGCCGAGGCGACGGCCATGGCGCTGCGCGGCACCCCGGCGTTCAGCATCAACGGCCAGATGATCCCGGGGGCCCTGCCGCCGGGACAGCTAGCCGTCGTGGTGGGCCAGATCAGGTCCGCCCAAGGGGGTGCGCGGTAGCCGGCTACACACCGGACCGAGACGGAACCAGTCCCGGATTGACCGCTTCAATGATGAACTCCTGCAGGAGGACGGCGCGGTCGTCCTCCAAACTCCCGGAGCGAAGCGATGCAGACCCATACCCAGGGCGGCGCCGAGATCGCCGCCTTCCACGATGCGAAGACCGGCAGTTGGCAGTATGTTGTCATCGATCCTGCGACGCAGGCGGCGGCGATCATCGATCCGGTCTGGGACTTCGACGAGAAGGCGGCGGCGACCTCAACGGGTAACGCGGAAGCCATCCTCGCCTTCGTCCAGAAGCGGGCGCTCAAGGTGGAGTGGATTCTCGACACCCATCCTCACGCGGACCACTTTTCGGCCGGGCCGTGGCTGAAGGAGCGGCTGGGCGCCCCGACCGCCATCGGCGAGAAGGTGATTGAGGTCCAAACATTGTGGAAGGACCTCTACGGCCTGCCGGACGACTTCCCGACCGACGGCAGGCAGTGGGACCGGCTGTTCAGAACGGGCGACACCTTCCGGGTCGGCGACCTGGCGGGCCGCGTGATGTTCTCGCCAGGGCATACCCTAGCCTCCATAACCTATGTGATCGGGGGCAACGCCTTCGTCCACGACACCTTGATGATGCCCGATGCGGGCACATCCCGAGCGGACTTCCCCGGCGGCGACGCCCACGCCCTGTATCGCAGCATCGGGGACATTCTCGCGTTGCCGGACGACACGGGAGTCTTCGTCGGCCACGACTACGGCCCCGACGGCCGGGACCCGGCATGCTTCAGCACAGTGGCGGAGCAGAAGGCCGACAACATCCACGTGGGCGGCAAGCGCTCCGAAGCCGACTTCGTCGCCCTGCGCGAGCGGCGTGACGCCACCCTGCCGCTCCCCAACCTGATGCTTTACGCGCTGCAGGTGAACATTCGCGGAGGTCGGCTGCCCGACCCGGAGGCGAACGGCCGCGTTTACTTCCGCATTCCGGCCAATCGGTTCGAGCCGACCGACGGCGGCTAAGGATCAGCTCCAGATGGCGAGAAGCGGACGTCTCTAACGGCCGCTGTGAGTCGAGGCCGTGTAGAAACGCGCTGAGCTGGCGTGGGGCGGAGGTGTTATCGAGGCGCAGAGCGCCTCCTTCTCAGGCTCTGATCG
>MGLK01000013.1:0-38609 GCA_001794825.1 Caulobacterales bacterium RIFCSPHIGHO2_01_FULL_70_19
CATCAGGCCGATGTTGCCCTCCTGGATCAGGTCCAGGAACTGCAGGCCGCGGTTGGTGTACTTCTTGGCGATGGAGATCACGAGGCGCAGGTTGGCCTCGACCATCTCCTTCTTGGCCTGACGGGCCTCGCGCTCGCCCTTCTGCACGGTCTGGACGATGCGGCGGTAGTCGTCGATCGGCAGGCCGGCCTCGGTGGCCACGGCGGCGATGTCGCCCCGGATCTGGGCGATCTGGGCCGCCTCGTTCTCGCTGAACTTGGTCCAGCGCACGCCCATGTCCTTGACGGTCTCGGCCCAGTTCGGGTCCAGCTCGCGGCCGAAATAGGCCTTCAGGAATTCGGGCCGCGAGATGCCGTAGCTGTCGGCCAGGCGCAGCAGCCGGCCTTCCAGACCCATCAGTCGCTTGTTGATCGCATAGAGCTGCTCGACCAGCGCCTCGATGCGATTGTTGTTCAGCTTCATGGTCTTCAGCCGGCCGGAGATGTCCGCCGTCAGCTGGTCGTAGGCCTTCTGGTCCTTGGCGCTGAGGGTCTCGCCCTTCAGCCGCGCCTCGACCAGCTTGTCCTGCAGCTTGCGGAAGGCGCCGAAGTCCGCGGCGATCGCGTCCAGCACCTCCATGACGCCGTCGCGCAGCTCGGCCTCGAGGGCCGAGATCGACATGCCGCCGCCGTCGTCGAAGTCGTCGTCGTCCTCGTCGCCCTCAGGCTTCTCCTCGCCGCCCTCTTCCTTGGCCGGCGCCTCGCCGGCGGGCGGCTGGTTGTGCGGCAGGGAAGACGGGTTGAGCACGCCGTAGGTGGCGTCGAGGTCGATCACCTCGCGCAGCAGGATGCGGTTGTTGGCCAGCTCGTCGCGCCAGACCATGATCGCCTCGAAGGTCAGGGCGCTCTCGCACAGACCCGAGATCATCGCGTCGCGACCGGCCTCGATGCGCTTGGCGATGGCGATCTCGCCCTCGCGGGAGAGCAGCTCCACCGAGCCCATCTCGCGCAGGTACATGCGCACCGGGTCGTCGGTGCGGTCGTAGGCGGCCTTGGCGGGGGTCTCCGCCACGGCGGTCTCGGCGCGTTCGGCGACCTCGCCGCCCTCGGACTGCTGCTCCTGCGCGTCCTCCTCGGCCTCGACCACGTTGACGCCCATCTCGCTCAGCATGGCGAGGGTGTCCTCGATCTGGTCGGGCGTGACCTCCTCCGACGGAAGGACCTTGTTCAGCTCCTCCATCGTCACATAGCCGCGCGTCTTGGCCTGCTTGATGAACTTCTTGACGCCGGCGTCGGTGAGGTCGAGCAGCGGGCCGTCGGACTGCACTTCGGCTTCCTGCGTCTCGGTCTGGGCGCTCATTCAGTCATTTCTCCGGGTGGAGGGCTGGTCCGGCCCGCCGCCAAATACAACACGTGGCGAGGTCGTTGGTTACGAACTCGCGCTGTCTTCCCAAATCTCTCCGGTTTTGATCGCACGGCGAAGCGCGTCCCGCTCGGCCTTCAGCCTGCGGAACGCCTCGTCCTGCCCCGGCACGGTGCGCGCCGAAGACAGGGCGTCTTCCAGGGCGGCGACGCGCGTGAGCGCGTCGAACGCCTGCGACCAACGGATCCGCGCCTCGGCGAGGGGCTTGTCTGCTGCCAGGAAAGGCGCGCCGGACTTCGCCGCCGCCTTCTCGACCTCGCGCATCAAGACGTCATGACCCGATTGCGCCAGATGGCGACGGAGCGCAGCAGAGTCAAGGTCCTGGCCGGAGAAGCGCAGGCGCACCAGTTCCTGTGCGAGACCGTCCAGCGCCCTGTCGCCGAACCCGTGGGCGGCGATCGCCTCCAGATGGTCGTCCATCCGCTCCGGATCGTCGACCGCGCCATGGGCGAGGGCGGCGGCGACCGGCTCGATGGCGCGGCTCAGCGACTGCATCGCCTGGGCTCCCTCCGCCGTCTGCCCCAGCACCGGCGGCGGGCCGAAGCGGCGACCGCCTCCGGGACCGGCGCCGCCGCCTCCCGACGAGGGCTTCCGCGGCGGGAACAGGGCGTCGAAACGGTCGAACAGCTCCCGGCGGTATTGCTCCGCCAGATCCCGGTCCTGGATCGCCGAGGCCGCCTGCCGCAGGCGGCCCTTGAATCCCGCCCGGCGCTCGGGGGTGTCCAGCGGCTCGGCCTCCGCCTCCTTCTGGAACAGCACCTCGGCGAACGGGCGCGTCGCCGACAGCGCCTGCCGCAGCGCCGGCGCGCCGCGCTCGCGCAGGATGTCGTCCGGATCGTTTCCGCCTTCAAGCAGGGCGAACCGGAAGGAGCGGCCGGGCTTCAGCTGCGGCAGGGCCCGATCGATCGCCCGGTAGGCCGCCCGCCGGCCGGCGGCGTCGCCGTCGAAGCACAGCACCGGCTCGTGCGACACGCGCCACAGCCGCTCCATCTGCTCCTCGGTCAACGCCGTGCCCATCGGGGCCACGGCCGGGATGCCGGCTCGCTGGCAGGCGATCACGTCCATGTAGCCCTCGACCACGACGACGGCCTGGTCGGACCTGCTCTCGGCTCCGAGGATGCGCCGCGCCTCCGGGAGGCCGTACAGGGTCGCGCCCTTGTGGAAGAGCGGGCTCTCCGGACCGTTCAGGTATTTGGCCCGATCGTCGGGGTTCATCGCCCGGCCGCCGAAGCTGACGATCCGCCCGCGCGCGTCGAGGATCGGGAACATCAGCCGGTCGCGGAAGCGGTCGTAGGGGCTGCCGCCCCCCTCCGGCGCGATCAGCAGCCCGGCCTCGACCAGCTCCCCCGGCTTCGCGCCGCGCTGGATCAGCGCGCTCTTCAGCGCCTCGCGGTCATTCGGCGCATAGCCGAGCCCGAACCGCTCCCACTGGTCCTCGGGCAGGCCCCGGCGCTCCAGGTACTCCCGCGCCGCCTTGCCGGCCGAGCGGCGCAGGTTGGCGGCGAACCACTTCTGGGCCAGGTCCATCCAGTCGGACAGCCCCTGCCGCTTCTGCTCGCGCTCCGCCGCCTGCGGGTCCTCCGCCGGCAGGGCCATGCCCGCCTCCCCGGCCAGCCGCTGCACCGCCTCGACGAAGCTCAGCCGCTCCGTCTCCTGCAGGAAGCTGATGACGTCCCCGTGCTTGCCGGAGCTGAAGTCGTGGAAGAAGCCCTTGTCGTCATTGACGAAGAAGCTCGGCGACTTCTCCTTGGTGAAGGGCGACAGGCCGACGTACTCGCGCCCCTGCCGCTTGAGCTTCACCGTCCGCCCGATGATGTCGGACGGCCGAAGGCGGGCCTTCAGTTCCTCAAGGAAGCGTTCGTCGAAGCGCACGACCGCCTTATAGCGCGCGACTCAGCCAAAAGCGGCGATTTACCTTTCATTAACCAGGAAGGCGAAACCCGGCCGATAACCATCTGATTCCGGACATTTTTCTATGGAACTATCCACAAGGGCTGTGGATTAACCATACGTCCGCTCCAGAACGGCGCGGGGTCCGGCGGCGACGCGGCGAAGAACGCAAACCCGCCCGGGAGCGAGAATCACATGTTCGTCGCCGTCGCCCGTCCGGCGGTGGAGCCTGAAGGCCCCGACGCCGTCGCCGTCCCCGGCTCCCCGCCCATCGCCGACCTCCCGCCGCGCGCCCTGCACGCGCGGCTCCTCCAGAACGCCGCCCTGCGACGTCTGCGGGGCGTCGAGCGCCGGCGCAGCAACCGGCTCGACGACGCAGCCTACTGGCTTCACGCCGCTCCTGTCGCGATCCGCAAGGCTTCGGCCCTGCGCGAGCAGAAGAGCTTCGCTCCCCTGCCCTGACCGGGTTCAGCCCTTCATCGAATCCGCGAAGCGCTGGAACAGGTAGAGGCTGTCGGTCGGCCCCGGCGACGCCTCCGGGTGGTGCTGGACGCTGAACACCGGTCGATCCCTCAGCGCGATGCCGCAGTTGGTGCCGTCGAACAGGCTGACGTGGGTCTCGACCACGGCGTCCGGCAGGCTGTCGCGATCGACGGTGAAGCCGTGGTTCATCGATACGATCTCGACCTTGCCGGTGGTCAGGTCCTTGACCGGATGGTTGGCCCCGTGATGGCCCTGCTCCATCTTGACCGTCTTCGCCCCGAGGGCCAGAGCCAGCATCTGGTGGCCGAGACAGATGCCGAACACCGGCTTGCCGCTCTCCACCAGCTTGCGGATCTCCGGGACCGCGTACTCGCCGGTGGCGGCCGGATCCCCGGGCCCGTTCGACAGCACGACCCCGTCGGGATTGCGGGCCAGTATCTCCTCGGCCGTCGTGGTCGCGGGGACCACGGTGATCTTCGCCCCCGTCGAGGCCAGCGCCCGCAGGATGTTGCGCTTCACGCCATAGTCGACCACGACCACCGAGCGATCCTTGGCGTCGACCCGCGGATAGCCCTCCGGCCAGTCCCAGAGGCCCTCGTTCCAGTCGAACGACTGCAGGGTGGTGGCGTCCTTCGCGAGGTCGAGCCCGACCAGCCCGCTCCACGCCTTCGCCTGCGCCACCAGAGCGTCGAGGTCGAAGCGGCCTTCCGGATCGTGGGCGATCACGGCGTGCGGCGCGCCGGAGTCGCGGATCCGGGCGGTCAGGGCGCGCGTGTCGACCCCGGCCAGACCAACCACGCCCCGGCGCTTCATCCAGCCGTCGAAACCGTCGTCCGCCCGCCAGTTCGCAGGATCGGTCGGCAGGTCCCGGAAGATCGCGCCCCGCGCCGAGGTCTCCGCGCCGCCGCCGATCTGCTCGACATCCTCGACGTTCACCCCGGTGTTGCCGACGTGCGGAAAGGTGAAGGCCAGGATCTGGCTCATGTAGGACGGGTCGGTCAGGATCTCCTGGTAACCCGTCATGGCGGTGTTGAAGACCACCTCGCCGAGCGCCCGGCCCACGGCGCCGCAGCCCAGCCCCTGCAGGACGGTCCCGTCCGCCAGCGCCAGAACGCCCGTAACCCCTGGAAGCAGCTTCTCGGTCATGGGCGCTCCATACAGCCGAATCCCGGCAAGCAAACGGCGGCGTCGTTAGGCGTCGCCCGGCTCCGGGTCAACCGCGCCGCGCGGAACGGCGCACCACGCCGAACCAGGCGACGAGCATCAGCGCGAAGAAACCGACCGAAGGAAGGACGTACCCGGGCGCCGCGAAGGCGATCGCCGCCGCCGCGAAAAGCAGTCCCGCGCCGGCGGTGATCCGGGTGCGCGGACGCTGCGCCAGCCGGAACAGGGACACCGAACACACAGCGTAGACGACCAGCGTCAGGACCGAGGTCACGCCCACCAGCAGGCCGAACTGCCCGCCCAGGGTGGGCTGTCCGGACAGGACGGTGACCACGCTCATGATGGCGGCCCCCAGCAGGGGATTGGCGACCGGCGTCCGGTCGCCCGCGCCAAAGCCCGACGGCAGATAGCCGTGGCGAGCCGCGGCCCGGGCCGTCTCGCCGCCCATCATGACCCAGCCGCCGACCGTGCCGATCGTCTTGACGATGGCGCAGACCGCCACGAGCCCGGCGATGGAGCCGCCGAACACCCGCTGCGCCAGATCGGCGTAGGGGCTGGAGGACGCTTCGATGTCCGCCAGCGGGATCACGCCGAAGACCGACACGGTCGCGGCGACGTAGACCACCGTCGCCAGCCCCACGCCGGCGACAGACGCGCGCCCGACGTCCCGCCCGGGATTGCGGACCCGGCGGGACAGGGCCGCGGCGCTCTCGACGCCCAGGTAGGCCCAGAAGATGATGGCCAGCGAGGCCGGCACGGACTCGAACAGAGGCGCGCCGGACGGACTCCAGGAGGCGGCGAACAGGGCCGGGTCGAAGGCGCGGGCGCCCGCCACCACGGCGATGGCGATCGGGACCAGACCGATCACGAGAGCGGCGGCCGCGAGCCACGACGCGGTTCGGGTTCCGAAAATGTAGGCGATCGTCGCCGTCCAGATGATCGCGAGGTTGCAGAAGGTCGCCGCCACCGGATCCCTGAGCACGGGCCAGAAGAACCCGAGATAGCCTGTCGCCGCCACCGCCACGGCCACATTGCCCACGAGACAGGCCGCCCAGAAGGCCAGCGAGACGTTGAAGCCGGCGTACCGGCCCAGACCGCGCTCGGCGAATCCCGCCAGACCGTCGGCGTCGGGCTGGAGACGTCCCAGCGCCCCGAAGACGAGGGCGAGGGTCGCCGCACCCGCCGCGGCCACGAGCCAGCCGATCAGGGATGAGCCGCCGGTGGGGGCGAGACTGACGGGGAGCAGATAGAGGCCGGAGCCGATCATGTTGCCCGCCACGACCAGCGCGGCCAGCCCCCAGCCCAGCTTGTGCCGGTCCGCCAGCGGCTCCTCCGGCAAGGGGACGGGACGGGCGACGTCGCTCATGCATGAACCTCGGCGATGCGGGACTGGAACCAGGCCACGCCTGACTCGTGCCGCGGACTCAGCACGCCCCGATCATAGGCGCCCGCCGAGAGATTCGCCTGCACCGCCTCGCAGATGCGCGCGTCCTCCGCAGTCAGCCGATCCGACGCCTTGACGGCGTCGCCCAGCGCCGCCTCCCCGCCGTCGGCCAGGAACAGGTAGTCCAGTCGGGTGCGACCGGCCCCCAGCGGCGTCATCCGCTCGAGCATCGCCCCGTCCCGGTAGACGTTGATCCCGAGGTTCGGCCACAGCCAGCCCCACACTCCCGCCTGCGGACCATCGTTCACGCCCGCGGCTTCCTGCACCACCAGTTCGCCTTCAACCGATACGCGGTATTCGGCGCCGCCAAGCTCCTCCGCCAGCACCGGATGCACCGCGCCGATGTGGTAGCCCTCCAGATAGTTCTCGACATAGACCTTCCAGTCGCAGGCGAGTTCATGCGTCCGCCGCAGCGCCGGCTCCGGCAGGCTGAGCCCGCGCTCCGCCAGCAGTCGCTCCAGCGGCGCGACGTGGTCCTCCAGCGGGGCGGCCTCCCCGTCGAGGTTGAAGAACACCAGCCCGCGCCAGGTGGCGCATCTCACCTCGAACAGCCCGTGCTCCCGCGGATCGAAGCCGTCGGCCGTCCCGAACCCGGTGGCCGCCCGCAACCGGCCGTCGAGGGCGTAGCGCCAGCCATGGTAGGCGCAGACCAGTTCCCCCTCGCAGCGGCCGCGCTCGCCCTGCACCAGCGGCCCCGCGCGATGCCGACAGACGTTGTGGAACACCCGCAGCGCGCCGTCCCGGCCGCGCACCATCAGCAGGCGCATCCCTGCGATCGCGCTCGCCAGCCAGTCGCCCTCGGCCGGGACTTCGCCCTCGTGCCCGAGGAACAACCAGGCCCGCTGGTACACTGCGGACCTTTCCCGCCGCCACGCGTCGGGACAATGGTAGAGGCGCGCGGGCAAGGTCGTCTGCATGAACGCAGGAGGCCTGCCACGCCCCGCCCCGTCAACCAGGATCAGACGCTCAGCGGATCCATGCCAGCGAAGACGGCGTGGGTGGCGCCGGCGGCGTGGGCCGCCAGTCCCCGATCGGGTCTCAGGTTGAGCAGCAGGACCTGCCCGCAGGCGTTGCGCGCCGCCTGGATGAGCGCTGCCGCGCCCCGCCAGTCGCGCGCGTGCTCATGCTCGACGCCGGCAAAGTCGATCGCCAGACAGCGCGCGCCGACGCCGCACAGCCGCTGCGCGGCCGCCGCATCCGGCGCGATGTGAAGCACCACTCCCTGGGCGGCCGTCTCGAAGTGGCTGATGGCCTCGGCGATGGCATCTGGCGGCGCCTGCTCGATCCCGCCCAGCACCTCTACAAGGAGGGCCCCGGGCGCCCGGGCGTGCTGAAGCTCGGTGCACAGCAGGGCGAAGCGGCCGCGGCTCGACGCCACCGTCCGCCAGTAGGCGGGCAAGACGCCGCTGTCCCGCGGCGTGAGCCGCAGCAGGCCGAGGCCCTCCCGCAGCGTCATCAGGTCAATCCGGTGCAGGTCGACCGGCTCGATGGTCCGCCGGCCCAGGCCCAGCAGGGCGCGCTCGCCGCCCTGGTGCCGGACCATCCGCCGGACGCGACGGGCCACCGGCGTCGACCGGCCGAGGTCGAACACCGGCTGCGCCGCGAGGGTGACGGTGAGTTCGCGTTGCGCCCGCGTCACCACCGTGAAGGTCACGCTCTCGTAAGCCTCGGCGTAGCCGCGGCGCGGGGGCGCCGGCCGGGCTCCGGACGGCGTGGGGGGCGCATAGCTGGCGCTTTCGGCCGCAGCGACGGCCCTCGTCGTATCGCGGGTCCGCTCTGCATCTGGCCGGACCGGTTCGGGCCGCTCCGTAGACAATCCCATGACCGACTCCTGTGGACGGCCCCCCGGGAAAGACCCGGAAGCATGCCTGCAGTTCGCGAACGCTTCCCTGACAAACATGGTCAAGCGCCCGTTCACCACGACGCGTTCCGGGGGCCCGGCCTGCGGCTTGCATGGGGTGGCTCGCACGGGCATGGAGCGCCGATGAAGATCACGACCATCGGGCTCGATGCCGACGACACGCTCTGGCACAACGAGACGATCTTCCGGCTGACGCACGACCGGTTCGTCGAACTGCTGGCGGAACATGGAGACCGGGCGCAGATCGAGGCGCGACTGTCGGCGACCGAGCAGCGAAATCTTCGGCTCTACGGCTACGGGGTGAAGGGCTTCACCCTGTCGATGATAGAGACGGCGATGGAGCTAACCGGCGGACAGGCGTCTCCGGCCGTCGTGCGCGAGATCCTGGCGGCCGGCCGCGAGATGCTCTCCCACCCGGTGGAGACGCTGCCGGGCGTGGATGAGGCGTTGGCGGCTCTCGCCGAGCGCCACCGCCTGGTCCTGATCACCAAGGGCGACCTGATGGACCAGGAGCGCAAGCTGGCCGCCTCAGGCCTTGGCGACCTGTTCGCCGCGGTCGAGATCGTCTCGGAGAAGCACGCCCACACCTACGACCGGATCTTCAACCGGCACGGCACTGGCCCCGCGGAAGCCGTCATGGTCGGCAACTCGATGAGGTCCGACGTGCTGCCGGCGCTCGCCGCCGGCGCATGGGCCGTCCACATTCCCTACGCCGTGACCTGGGCGCATGAACTGGCCGACGCGCCCGAGAACGATCCCCGCTTCGCAGTCCTCGAGCGGATCGACGACCTCCCCGGCTGGATCGGCGCCCGGACCGGTCAGGCGTAGCCCAGCAGGGCCCGCAGTCCGGGGGCATGGAAGTCGACGAGCCGCCGCTGGGTCTCCGGCAAGGTCGCCGGGAACTCCAGTCCCGCGGGCAGCTTGAGGTTCTCCCGCGCCGTGCGGCTCAGCCTCCGGTCCGCGCCGATCTCGACGCGCTCGCGCCAGTCGCCGGGCCGATCGATGCCGGCCGCGTCCAGCAGGTCGGCGAAGAAGGTCTCGGCCTCATCCGTTTCGAGGGACGTCACGGCGCGGACCGCATCCTCGTAGCGGACGAGATGCACGCCCGTGCCGAGCCAGGCCGCAGCGTTGTGAGTGTAGATGTCGATGAGCGCCGGCGACTTCTGGTGGATGCCGAAGATCATCATGTTGAGGATCGCTTCGGCGCTGTAGAGGCCGGGCGTCTTCAGGTGCTGGATGTTCTCCTGATCGAACTCTTCCGAGACGAAGAACCGGGCCCGCGCCAGAACCCAGTCGTAGGGGTCGCGAACGAGCAGGATATGTCGCGCGTGGCGGATGTTGGCCAGCGACTGATCGCTGAACAGCAGGTGGCCGGCGGCCAGCCGCGGGGCGTGCGGATTGAAGGCGTCCAGGTGCAGATGCATGTTCGGGATCTGCACGAAGTCCCGGTCATGATGCTGCGCCACCGGCACGAACATCCGCAGGATGTTGCGCAGGAGATGGGTGCCGCCCTTGGGAATGCTGTTGACCAGCACGGGCTGGCGTAGCGGGACCTGCGGGAAAGCCGTAACCTTCTCGTCCAGGGTGTCCTTGATGCCTCGGATGATCGCCATACGGTCGCCTCGCGGCGGCCGGAGCCGCCAGTGCCGTGCGCCATGGCGCACGATGAACATGATGAAGGGGCGGCGGATTTCTCCGCCGCCCCTCCGGTCAGTCAAGCGTTACTGATCAGAACGACTTGGACAGGCGCACGAAGGCGCGCCGGCCGTAGTAGGCCTCGGTGTACTGCGACGCCAGGATCGAGTTGCCCTGGGTGCCGACCGCGGTCGACGACGCCGCCGGCGGCAGCTCGTCGAACAGGTTGGCGATGCCGCCCGAGAGGGTCCAGCCGCCGGCCCAGCCGTCGCCGTCCGACTCGTACGTCAGCGAGACGCTGTGGAAGCCGGTGAACTCGGCGTCCGCCTTGATCTGGGTCGTGCGGCCATCGATCACCTGGAACAGCGACTGGCCGTTGCGGATGCGGTCAGGCCGGTTGTCCTGGTTGCCGATCCAGTCGAAGCCCCAGAAGGCGGTCCACGGACCACGCGAGACCGTGGCGTTGATGTTGCCGACCAGTTCCGGGTTGCCGATGTCGCCGAGGAAGTCGGTGCCGAAGTCGGCGAAGGTCGACTGGTTCGACTCCAGCGTCCACGTCGTCTGGCTGTCGAGGCTCAGCGTGCCCCAGCTGAAGTCGTGGAACCAGCGGGTGGTGAAGTCCAGACCGCGGTTGTTCTGCTCGGCGACGTTCAGGTAGCTGTCGCGAACCTGGTCGATCGCGCTCGTCGTCGGGTTCCGGTCGAACTGCGAACAGATCGGATCGTTCGGGAAGTTCTCCGACAGGTAGCAGGCCGCCAGAATCCCGCCGGCGCCCAGCACGTCGACCTGGTCCTCGATCTTGATGTCGAAGTAGTCGACCGCGATGCTGAGGTTGCTCTCCGGCGGAGTGAGAACCACGCCGATGACGGTCGCCTGCGAGGTTTCCGGCTCGAGCACGCCCAGACCACCGCCGGTGACGACCTCGGCCGAGGACACGCCGCCGGTGAAGTCGCCCGCCACGCCGCCGCCGGGACCGGCCGGGTTACGGCAGTTCACGTAGATCAGATCGGTCGTCTGCAGGGTGCCGTCCGCCACGCGCTGGTCGAGATTCAGGCAGGGGTCGATGTTCCGCTGTCCGATGAAGCTGGTCTGGTCGGCGAGGTAGAGTTCGAACAGGGCCGGAGCGCGGAACGAGGTGCCGTGGGTGGCGCGGAAGCGGATCGTGTCGCTGACCGCCCAGTTCAGGCCGACCTTGTAGGTGGTCGCGTCGCCCGAGGTGTCGGTGTCGGTGTAGCGGCCCGACAGCGAGAGATCGAGGCCCTGCACGTACGGCAGATCGGCCAGCAGCGGCACCGCGAACTCGACGTAGACCTCGTTGGTGGTCTCCTCGCCCTCGGTGACGCCGGCGCCGGACAGGCCCCAGCTGTTGTCCGCCAGGGTGACGGCGCCGGGGGTGTCGACGATCTCGTCCTTGCGCAGGTGGAAGCCCGCGGCCATGCCCAGCGGGCCGGACGGCAGCTCCCACAGCGTGCCGGCGATGCCGCCTTCCAGGTAGTACTGCTCGTAGACCGTGTTGCCGGTCTCGGTGTCGAACAGGAAGGCCCGCTCTTCCGCCGTCAGGTCGCCGGCCAGGAAGCGCGGATCGGTGAAGTCGACGTCGATGCAGGGACGGCCGCTGACCGGCAGGTTGGTGCCGACGCACGAGCTCGTCTTGAAGCTGGTCGAGTCGACGGCGTCCTGCAGGATCACGTCGGAGGTGTAGTCGCCGTCCGAGCGGCTGTACTGGGCGAAGACGTCCCATTTCCAGCCGCGGAAGTCGCCGCGCAGGCCGCCGACGAGGCGGGTGTAGTCGACGGTCTGCGACTGGTCGAAGTGGTCCGTGATCGGCGTGGCGCTGAGAAGGTTCAGGCCCGTGAATCCGGTCAGCGGGTCGCCAACCAGGCCGCCCGGGTTGCCATAGTAGTCCCAGAAGTTGGCCGTGTAGGTGTAGTTCCAGAACTGGCGGTAGCTGTCGGTGCGGCTCTCGCGCCGGTTCAGCAGCAGTTCCGCATAGGCCTCGACGCCGCCGCCCACTTCGTAGGCGCCCTCGACGAAGGCGGTGTAGCGTTCGGTTTCCGGAACGATCGACTCTTCCAGGGCGAACGGGTGCAGGTTGTTGACCACGGCCCGCGAGGCGGGGTCGTAGTTGACCAGGTAGAAGCCGGCGGGCGCCGTCGGATAGGCCGCGCTGCCGTTGTTGACCGGGATGTAGTTCCCGAGGTCGCCGTCGTAGTCATACTGGAAGCGGCCGGCGCGTCCCGAGAAGTCCGCGCCGTAGACGTAGACCTGGCCCCAGGTGAGGTCGGTGCACTGCGGCTGGCCCGTGCGGGGGTCGATGCGGTCGGCGCGGGTGTTGGTGCCCGGCTCGAAGACGTACTGGTTGCGGCAGTACAGGTAGTCGCGGTCGCCCGCGGCCAGCTTCTCCTGGCGGTAGTAGTCGGCCGAGAAGTTCAGGTAGCCGCGGTCGAAGGTCTTCCCGAACGAGCCCGAGATGTTGAACTGCTCGCCGCCTTCCTCGAAGGGGACGCTGGCGAAAGCGGACATTTCGCCGCCGTCGCGGGCGCGTTCGGTGATCAGGTTGACGACTCCCGCCACAGCGTCGGAGCCGTAGATCGAGGAGGCGCCGTCCTTGAGGACGTCGACGCGGTTGATGGCCGACTGCGGGATGACGTTGAGGTCGAAGGCCGAGACGCCGCCGCGGGTGCCGGCCGGGCCGGCGCGGCGGCCGTTGAGCAGGACCAGCGTGCGGTTGGCGCCGAGGCCGCGCAGCGAGATGGTGGCCGAGCCGGGGCCGCCGTCGGTCACGAAGGCGCTGGAGATGGTGGCGTTCACCTGCGGCGAGCCGGCGGCCAGGGTCGAGCTCTGCAGCAGCTGGGCGGTGTCGCTCAGGCCGCGCTGCTCGGCGCGTTCGGCGGTCAGGACCTGGATCGGCGACGGGCTGGTGAACTCGTTCTGCGGAATGCGCGAACCGGTGACGACGATCTCGCCAAGCTCCGACGCCTCATCCTGGTCTTCGTTCGGCTGCGGGCTCGGCTCCTGGGCGAACGCCGGAGCGGCGATGAGAACGGCGGCCAGTCCCGCGAGGGCGGAGGTGTCGCGGAGTCGCTTGCGCAATGTCATCGATGATATCCTGATGCACTTATGATTGAACGGCAGGCTAGCGTCGAAGATTGGCCGCAGACAATCTCACGGACACAATTCCGCCGATGAACCGCCTACCGGGCAGCCGATTGAGGCGACAGTGTGTTCCCAAAGCCTCTAAGTCTGGTTGAGCGTCGCCTCGAGCGTGGCAGCGTAGCGCCAAGGTCACAATTTCGCGCCGTCGGGGACACCGCATTTCACCTTGCTCCCCGCCCGCCCCTTCTCTAGACGGGCCGCTTAACCGACAACCCGACCGATCCCGCGCCGGCCGCTCGCCTGCGCCGGGTTCGCGCGCGCGAGTGCTGCCCATGCCCAAGCGGACCGACATCCAGTCCATCCTGATCATCGGGGCGGGGCCGATCGTGATCGGGCAGGCGTGCGAGTTCGATTACTCGGGCGTGCAGGCGTGCAAGGCGCTGAAGGCCGAGGGGTACCGGGTCATCCTGGTCAACTCGAACCCGGCCACGATCATGACCGACCCCGAGGTGGCCGACGCCACCTACATCGAGCCGATCACGCCCGAGATCGTCGAGAAGATCATCGCCGCCGAGAAGCCGGACGCCCTGCTGCCGACCATGGGCGGCCAGACGGCGTTGAACACGGCGCTGGCGCTGGAGCGTTCGGGCGCGCTGGCCCGGCACGGGGTTGAGATGATCGGGGCGAAGGCCGAGGTCATCGACAAGGCCGAGGACCGCCAGAAATTCCGCGACGCCATGGACAAGCTCGGCCTCGAGAGCCCGCGGTCCAAGGCCATCCACCACATCGACGAGGCCGACGACGCCCTGGCCTTCGTCGGCCTGCCGGCCATCATCCGCCCCAGCTTCACGCTGGCCGGCACCGGCGGCGGCATCGCCTACAACGTCGAGGAATTCCGCGAGATCGTGGAGCGCGGGCTGGACCTGTCGCCGACCACCGAGGTGCTGATCGAGGAGAGCGTGCTCGGCTGGAAGGAGTACGAGATGGAGGTGGTCCGCGACCGCGCGGACAACTGCATCATCGTCTGCTCGATCGAGAACGTGGACCCGATGGGGGTGCACACGGGCGACTCGATCACCGTGGCCCCGGCGCTGACTCTGACCGACAAGGAATACCAGCGGATGCGCACCGGCTCGATCAACGTGCTGCGCGAGATCGGGGTCGAGACCGGCGGCTCCAACGTGCAGTGGGCGATCAATCCGAAGGACGGCCGCATGGTCGTCATCGAGATGAACCCGCGTGTGTCGCGCAGCTCCGCCCTGGCCTCGAAGGCCACCGGCTTCCCGATCGCCAAGGTCGCCGCCCGTCTGGCCGTCGGCTACACCCTGGACGAGCTCCAGAACGACATCACGCAGGTCACGCCGGCCTCGTTCGAGCCGTCGATCGACTACGTCGTCACCAAGATCCCGCGCTTCGCCTTCGAGAAGTACCCGGGGTCGGAACCGCTGCTGACCACCTCGATGAAGTCGGTGGGCGAGGTGATGGCCATCGGCCGCACCTTCCAGGAGTCGATGCAGAAAGCCCTGCGCGGGCTGGAGACCGGCCTGACCGGCTTCAACGAGGTCGAGATCGACGGCGTCGCCGACGTCGAGGACGAAACCTCGGCCAAGGCGGCGGTGCTGCGCGCCCTGGGCCAACCCACGCCGGACCGCATCCGCGTCATCGCCCAGGCCTTCCGGCACGGGCTCACCGTCGAGGAGGTCGAGGCGGCCTGCTCGTACGAGCCGTGGTTCCTGCGCCAGATCGCCGACATCGTGCGCACCGAGGGGCACATCCGCGTGCAGGGCCTGCCGACGGAGGCGACCGAGTTCCGCCGGCTGAAGTCGAAGGGCTTCTCCGACGCGCGGCTGGCGCAGCTGACCGGCACGACCGAGGCCGAGGTGCGCAAGGCCCGCCGCGCGCTGGGCGTGCGGCCGGTGTTCAAGCGCATCGACACCTGCGCGGCGGAGTTCGCCAGCGCCACGGCCTACATGTACTCGACCTACGAGACCGGCGCCCTGGGCCAGGTTCCGGCCTGCGAAGCGGACCCAAGCAGCAGAAAGAAGGCGATAATTCTGGGCGGGGGGCCGAACCGGATCGGGCAAGGGATCGAGTTCGACTACTGCTGCTGCCACGCGGCCTTCGCCTTCGACGACATCGGCGTCGAGTCGATCATGGTCAACTGCAACCCCGAGACCGTGTCGACCGACTACGACACCTCGGACCGGCTGTACTTCGAACCGCTGACCGCCGAGGACGTGCTGGAGCTGATCGACGTCGAGCGCGCGAAGGGCGAGCTGCTGGGCGTCGTCGTCCAGTTCGGCGGCCAGACGCCGCTGAAGCTGGCGCACGCGCTGCAGGCCGACGGCGTGCCGATCCTGGGCACCAGCGTCGACTCGATCGATCTGGCCGAGGACCGAGAGCGGTTCCAGCAGATGCTGCACGAGATCGGGCTGATGCAGCCCCCGAACGGGCTGGCGCGCTCGGCCGAGGAGGCCGCGCAGAAGGCCGAGGAAGTCGGCTATCCGGTGGTGCTGCGCCCCTCCTACGTGCTGGGCGGACGGGGCATGATGATCGTGCACGACCGCGAGCAGCTGGACCGCTACGTCCATGAGGCCATGCAGGTTTCGGGCGACGACCCGGTGCTGATCGACCACTACCTGAACCGCGCCACCGAGGTGGACGTGGACGCCCTGTGCGACGACGAGACGGTCTTCGTGGCCGGGGTGCTGGAGCACATCGAGGAGGCCGGGGTGCACTCGGGCGACAGCGCCTGCTCCATGCCGCCCTACTCCCTGTCGGCCGAGACGGTGGCCGAGCTGAAGCGCCAGACCGAGGCGATGGCGCGGGCGCTGAAGGTGCGCGGCCTGATGAACGTGCAGTTCGCGATCGAGGAGCCGCACAGCGACAGCCCGCGCATCTTCGTGCTGGAGGTCAATCCGCGCGCCAGCCGCACCGTCCCCTTCGTCGCCAAGACCATGGGCGCGCCGGTCGCCGCCATCGCCGCCAAGGTGATGGCGGGCGAGAAGCTGGCGTCGTTCGGCCTCAAGGACCGCACCTACGACCACATCGCGGTCAAGGAGGCGGTGTTCCCGTTCGCCCGCTTCGCCGGGGTCGACACGGTGCTGGGGCCGGAGATGCGGTCGACCGGCGAGGTCATGGGTCTGGACTGGCGGCGCGACGGCGAGGCCGACCTGGGCCCCGCCTTCGCCCGCGCCTTCGCCAAGAGCCAGATCGGCGGCGGCACGCTTCTGCCCGTCTCCGGCTGCGCCTTCGTTTCGGTCAAGGACGCCGACAAGCCGTTCGTGCTGGACGCCGCCCGGGCCCTGCTGGCCGAAGGCTTCAGCCTGATCGCCACCGGCGGCACCCATGCCTTCCTCGAGCAGCAGGGCCTGCCGGTCGGGCATGTGAAGAAGGTGCTGGAGGGCCGGCCGCACATCGTCGACGCGATGAAGAACGGCGAGGTCCAGCTGGTCATCAACACCACCGAGGGCAAGCAGTCGCTGCAGGACAGCTTCTCGCTGCGTCGCACGGCGCTGATGATGAAGATCCCCTACTACACCACCGTTCCGGCCGCCGTGGCCGCAGCGCAGGCCATCGCCGCCATCAAGGCCGGCGAGCTGGATGTGCGGCCGGTGCAGGGATACGCCTGACCCGCCGGCGGATCCGCCTGCGGCCGTCCGCGACGGATTGATCCGGCCAGCGTTGCCATGCCGTCGCGGCGGTCTACAGTCGTCTCCTTCGTGGGAGGGGACGCATCATGACACGCACCGGACTCATCGCCCTGGCCGTCGCCGGCCTGCTGACCGGGACGGCCTCGGCCGAGGACGCCGCGCTGAAGGCCGCCGTCGAGGCGGACTACGAGGCGAACCTGGGCGCGCTGTTCGACCACTTCCACCGCAATCCCGAGCTGTCGGGGATGGAGGTGCGCACGGCGGCGCGGATGGCGCAGGAGCTGCGGGCGCTGGGCTACGAGGTCACCGAGGGCGTCGGCGGCACGGGCGTGGTCGCCGTCCTGCGCAACGGCGAAGGCCCGACCGTGATGATCCGGGCCGACATGGACGGTCTGCCGCTGCGCGAGCAGTCGGGCCTGGCCAACGCCTCGACCGTCACCCAGGTCGACGCCGACGGGGTCGAGAAGCCGGTCATGCACGCCTGCGGCCATGATGTGCACATCACCGCCCTGGTCGGAACGGCGCGGCAGATGATGGCGCGACGGAACAACTGGTCCGGCACCCTGGTGCTGGTCGCCCAGCCGGCCGAGGAGCGCATCTTCGGGGCCCGGGCGATGATCGAGGACGGGCTGTACGCGCGCTTCCCCAAGCCGGACTACGCGCTGGCCTTCCACGTCGCCGCCGACCTGCCGACGGGGCGGGTCGAGGCGCCGCTGGGCATCACCGCCTCGAGCTCGGACAGCGTCGACATCGCGGTGCACGGCGTCGGAACGCACGGGGCCTATCCGCACCTCGGGGTCGATCCGGTGCTGGTCGCCTCGCACATCGTGGTGGCGTTGCAGTCGCTGCGCAGCCGCGAGACCAATCCGCTGGAGGGCGCCGTGGTCACGGTCGGAGCCATCCACGGCGGCATCAAGCACAACATCATCTCCGACCGGGTCGACCTGCAGCTGACGGTGCGCTCGGACAGTCCCGAGGTCCGCCAGCAGCTGCTGGACGGGATCGACCGGATCGCGCGCAACACGGCGCTGGCGCTGGGCGTGCCCGAGGATCGCCTGCCGACCGTGACCCGTTCCGCCACAGAGACGACGCCGCCCACCATCAACGACGCGGAGACCGCCGCCCGGGTGCGCGCCGCCCTGGCCGAGAGCCTGGGCGAGGGCGTCCTGATCGAGGTGCCGCGCACCGGCATGGGGGCGGAGGACTTCGCCTATTTCGTCACCCCGGAGAGCGGGGTGAAGGGCGTCTACATGAGCGTCGGCGGCACGGCGCCGGAGGCGGTCGACGACGCGCCGGGACACCACTCGCCGCTGTTCCGGATCGAGGCGCGGCCGTCGGTGATCACCGGCGTCGAAGCCTCGGTGACGGCGGCCGAGGCGCTGCTGCGGCGACCGGGCTGAGCAGCAGGCCCAGCCGGTCAGTTCGCGACGATTCCGGACAGTCATTGAACAGTCCGCGTCCCGCAGGACGGGGGCCGGACGGACGCTCCCGCCAGTCCGGGACCGCGAAAGCGACGCGACACCGGCGAGACACCGGCGCGATATTGCGCGACATCGCGGGGACGCGAGGGCGAGGGCGGGTGGACGGCGGCGACGGGGCGGCGCGACAAGGGCGACAACCGGCGCCGCGCCTGCGACCGGATCTGACGCATCCCGGCGCCACCTTCGCCGCATGGACCACCATCGGCTGAGAAAGTACCGCGGGCCCGAGACCTGGGCGCAGGTGAAGGCGGCCTACATCGCCGGGGAGCCGGCGCCGGCGGTGGCCCGCCGCTTCGACGTCGGCCTGTCCAACCTGAGGCGGCGGGCGCGACTGGAGGGCTGGACCCGCAACCGCATCGCCGGACAGCTGGACCTGAAGCCGGTGCGCGGCGCCTCCGACGCAACGAGGCCGCCGCCCCCGGCTCGGGCGGCGCCGCCGGAGCCCGAGCCGATGCCGCCGTGGATCGATCCGCAGGTCGCCTACGAGTGCGCCATGTGGCGGGCGGCGTGGATGGTCAGCCAGGGCCGGGCGGCCGAGGCGGAGGCGCTGATGAAGGCGGCGGACCGGCTGAAGCAGATGACCCCGGAGCTGCTGTTCGGGCGACCGGCGCCCCCGGCCGGTCCGGCCCGGACCTAGATCCCCGCCCCAGCCTCCGGATCGGCGGTCGCGTCGCGGCCCTCGACGATGCGGGCGGCGGCCAGGTCGGCGGTGACGTTGCCGATGGTGCGGAAGATGTCGGGGACGACCTCCACCGCCAGCAGCAGGGGCAGGACCTCGAGCGGCAGGCCCATGACGATGGCGATGGGGGCGATGGAGGCGAAGAAGCTGACCTGGCCGGGCAGGCCGACGGTGCCGATGCTGACGGCCAGGGCGGTCAGGGAGCCGGCGATCAGCACGCCCAGGGTCAGTTCGATGCCGTACAGGTGCGCCACGTAGATGCAGACGGCGAGGTTGGCGACGGTGGAGGTGATGCGGAACACCGCCACCGCCAGCGGCAGGACGAGGCCGGCCGTGGCGGCCGAGACGCCGAGGCGGTCGCGGGCGCGCTCGACCATCACCGGCAGGCAGGCCAGCGAGGACTGGGTCGAGAAGGCGACGACCTGGGCCGGGGCGGCGGCGCGGGCGAAGCGCGGCAGACCGACCCGGCCCCAGAGCACGGCCACCACGTAGGTGAGCAGGATCAGGCCGATCAGGGAGAGAACGACGAGGGCGATGTAGTGGCCCAGCACCCCGGCGGCGCCGAGGCCGGCGCGCAGGCCGACGCCCAGCGACAGGGCGAAGACGCCGACCGGGGCGGCGCGCAGCACCCAGTGGACGATGACCACCATGGTCTCGGCCACGGCCTCGAAGAAGACCGTCATCGGCTGGCGCAGACGGGCCGGCAGGCGCGTGGCGGCGAAGCCGAAGACGATGGCGAAGACCACGATGCCGAGGATGGCGTCGTCGGCGGCGGCCCGGATCGGGTTCGACGGGGCGAGGCTGGTCAGGAAGGCGCCGAGCCCGCCGCCGCCGAGGTTCTCGCGCACCGCGGCGTCGCCGTGTGCGCCGGCCAGCAGCAGCCGGCCGCCCTCGGGGTCGATCGGCCACAGGGCGTGCAGGCCCTGGGAGGCGAGGACGCCGTAGAGGGTGGCCCCGACCAGCAGGGCGGCGAAGACCCAGACCGCCCTCAGCGCCAGCCGGCCGGTGGCGGCGGCGTCGGCGATCGAGGCGATGCCGGTGACCAGCAGGCTGAAGACCAGCGGGATGATGGTCATGCGCAGGGCGTTGAGCCACAGCTGGCCGACGCCCTCGACCATGGCCACGGTCCCCGCCCCGCCCGGCACGCCCCAGGCCTGGGCGGCGGCCCCGGCGGCGAGGCCGGCGACGAGCGCCGTCAGGACCTGCAGGCTGAGCGAGGACAGGACGGCGGCGGTGCGGGAGCGGGTCATCCGGCGAAGCTAGGCGGACGGCGCGATCCGGTCGAGCGTTTCCGCGAGGGCGGCCGCGGCGGCCTCGAAGGCGGCGGGAGACAGGTCGGGAAGGTCGAGCCGCTGGAGCACGGGGCGTCGGCGCGACGCCGCGCTGCGGCGGTAGGCCGGGTCGTAGTGGGCCTCGATCAGGGCCGCGGCGAGGGCGGCGATCTCGCCGCGGCCGGCCATGGCCCGCCATTCGGCGATCTCGGCCTTCGCATGGTGGCGCGGCAGGCGGGTCAGGGCGTCGTCGAGGGCGGCGGGGTCGGCGGCGATGCCGCCGTAGCCGGCGACGATGCGGCGGACGCGGGCCCCGGTCGGGGCGGAAAGCTCGACGGCCGGGGCGGCGGTCAGGGCGGCCCACAGGGACGGCGGCAGCACGCGCTCGCCGATACGGCTGCTCTCGGCCTCGACGACCACCGGGCGGGCGGGGTCGAGGCGGGACAGGGCGTCGTGCAGCGCCGTCTCGAACGCCTTCTGGGACGGCTGGCCGCCGGGCAGGGCGCCGAACAGCGAGCCGCGGTGGGCGGCCAGGGCCTCGAGGTCGAGCGTCTGCACGCCGCGGGCCGCGAGCGCCTGCAGCAGGGCCGTCTTGCCGCAACCGGTGGGGCCGTCGAGGGCGACGAGGCGGTGCGGCAGGGGCGCGTCGTAGAGGGCGGCGACGACCTGGCGCCGCCACGTCTGGTAGCCGCCGTCCAGCACCGTCACCGGCCAGCCGACCTGGTCCATGACGGCGACCATGGCCCCCGAGCGCTGGCCGCCGCGCCAGCAGTAGACCAGCGGCCGGAAGCCGCCGCCGACGGCCGCGAGGGGGCCTTCGAGGTGGACGGCGATGTTGCGCGCGACCAGGGCCGCGCCATGGCGACGGGCCTCGAACTTGGAGCCCTGGACGTATTCGGTCCCGACGGCGGCGCGCTGGGCGTCGTCGAGCACGGGCAGGTTGATCGCGCCGGGGAGATGGTCCTCGGCGAACTCCGACGGGCTGCGCACGTCGATCAGGGCGTCGAAGCCGTCGCGGGCCGCGGGGGACAGGTCCGTGGTGCGGCGGATCATGGAACCACGCGGACGCGGGGCGGGCCCTCGACCACCCGGCCGACGACGTCGAAGCCGGTCCCGTTGACGCGGGCGAAGGCGGCCAGGCCGTCCAGCTCCGCCCCGGCCACGGCGATGAGCAGGCCGCCGGAGGTCTGGGGATCGGTGAGCAGGTCGCGCCGCCACGGCTCCAGCCCGTCCGGCAGGTCGACCTCGGTCCCGTAGCTGGCCCAGTTGCGGGTCGAGGCGCCGGTGCGGACGCCCGCCTCGAGCAGGTCGCGCACGCCGGGCAGGGTCGGCGGGGCGGCGCCGATCTCGACCGTGGCGCCCGCCCCGCGGGCCATCTCCAGGGCGTGGCCCAGCAGGCCGAAGCCGGTGACGTCGGTGAGGGCGTGCACGCCGGGACGGCCGGCCAGCTTGGCGCCGAAGCTGTTCAGCCGGGTGGTGGTCTCCTTCAGGGCCCGGTAGCCGTCGCCGTCGAGCCGGTCCTGCCGGAAGGCGGCGCTGAGCACGCCGACGCCGAGCGGCTTGGTCAGGACCAGCACGTCGCCGGGGCGGGCGCCGCGGTTGGTCAGCACCCGGTCGGGGTGGACCAGGCCCATGACGGCCAGGCCGTAGATCGGCTCGACGCTGTCGATGGAGTGGCCGCCGGCGACGGGGATGCCGGCGGCCGTGCAGGCCGCGGCGCCGCCCTGCAGCACCCGCCCGATGGTGCGCGGCGACAGCACGTTGACGGGCATGCCGACGATGGCGAGGGCGAAGATCGGCGTCCCGCCCATGGCGTAGACGTCGGACAGGGCGTTGGTCGCCGCGATCTGGCCGAAGTGGAAGGGGTCGTCGACCACCGGCATGAAGAAGTCGGTGGTGGCGATCAGGGCCTGGTCGTCGTTGAGGCGCCAGACGGCGGCGTCGTCGGAGGTTTCGGTCCCCACCAGCAGATCGGCGAAGGGCGCCGCCTGCGGGGTGAAGGCCAGCATGTCGCGGAGCACGCCGGGCGCGATCTTGCAGCCGCAGCCGCCGCCGTGGGCGAGTGAGGTCAGGCGGGGCTCTTCGGCGGCGTCGGTCATGCAGGCGGCTTAGGGCGAAAGCGGGCAGGAACTCAACCGGCCGCCGCGGCGGCCGGCTCTGGACGGACGCCGCGTCAACGGCCCACAACGGGGCGCCGGACCGGAGCTGCGCCCATGATCGTCGTCCACCATCTGAACGATTCACGCTCTCAGCGGGTGCTGTGGCTGCTCGAGGAACTGGGGGCGGCCTACGAGATCCGGCGCTACGAGCGGGATCCGAAGACGCTGCTGGCGCCGGCGGCGCTGCGGGCGGTGCATCCGCTGGGCAAGTCGCCGGTGATCGAACACGACGGGGTGGTGGTCGCGGAGACGGGGGCGATCATCGAGCACCTGCTGGAGGCCTTCCCGGACTCCGGCCTGCGTCCGCCGGCGGGGACGCCGGAGGCGCGGCGCTTCACCTACTGGATGCACTACGCCGAGGGCTCGGCGATGACGCCGCTGCTGCTCAGGCTGGTGTTCAGCCAGGTCCCGAAGCGGACGCCGGTGCTGATCCGGCCGGTGGCCAAGGCCATCTCGCGCAAGGTCGACGCCGCCCTGATCGCGCCGCAGATCGCCGACCATATCGCCTGGTGGGAGGCCGAGCTGGGCCGCGGCGGCTGGTTCGCCGGGGAGGCCTTCACGGCGGCGGACATCATGATGAGCTTCCCGCTGGAAGCCGCGGGATCGCGCATCGGCTTCGGACCCGACCGCCCCCGCTGCCGGGACTTCCTGCGGCGCATCCATGCCCGGCCGGCCTGGCGCCGGGCGCTGGAGCGGGGCGGCGACTACGCCTACGCGCCTGCCCCGGAATGAACACGATCCGGGCCGCAACTGGCTGAAAGGCCGGGCGTTAACGGACCATGCGCCTGAAGATCGTCCAGATCGTCGCCGCCCTGGCGGCCGCCGTCGCCTTCCTGCTGGCCTTCATGGCCGCGGGCGTGGTGTTCGTGTCGACCCTGTTCATGGCCGCCGGCCTGGCGGCGGTCGGCTGGCTGGCGTGGAGCCTGATCCGGCAGGTCGGGACGCGGGGCCGCAAACCGGCCCGCCTGACCCGCCCTTGAACCTTTCCTCAGGGCGCCCTACCCTCTTTGGCCGGTCGCGCGCGCCCAGCGATCCCTGTGCCGAGTCGTCTTTCAGTCGGGCGTAACAAGAAACTCACGACATCATGGAAAAAGTGCCGATGACGGCCGAGGGCTACCGTGTCCTCGACGATCAGCTGAAGCAATTGAAGTCGGTCGAAAGGCCGAGCGTGATCGCGGCCATTTCCGAGGCCCGCGAGCACGGCGACCTGTCCGAGAACGCCGAGTACCATGCGGCGAAGGAGCGGCAGGGCTGGATCGAGGGCCAGATCGCCGAGATCGAGGACAAGATCAGCCGCGCCCAGGTCATCGACGTGACCAAGCTGTCGGGCGACGTGGTCAAGTTCGGCGCCACCGTGACCGTCGTGGACGAGGACACGGAAGAGGAAGGCACCTATCAGATCGTCGGCGAGCACGAGGCCGACGTGAAGGCGGGCAAGATCTCCGTCTCCTCGCCGATCGCCCGCGCCCTGATCTCGAAGGAGGTCGGCGACGTGGTCGAGGTCAACACGCCCGGCGGCGTGAAGGCCTACGAGATCCTCAAGGTCGAGTGGAAGTAGGCTCCACGAGCCCGCTTTCGGTCCAGGTCGTCTCGGACGGCCGGATCGGCATGGAGAACCAGGCGCTGGGGTTGGCGGAAGCCCTCCGGCGCCTTTCGCCGTCCGCGCAGATCTCCGTCCGCCGCGTGAAGTGGCGCAAGGCCTTCGACCGGCTGCCGTCGGCGCTGAAGGCGCCGTGGATGCTCGACCCCTCTTCCGATCCCGTCTTTCCGGCCGGGGGCGAGCCGTGGCCGGACGTGTGGATCGCCACCGGCCGGGCCGCCCTGCCCCTGTCGCTGATGGCCAAGCGCCGGTCGGGCGGGCGGACCTTCGTGGTCCAGACCCAGGATCCGCGCTGGCGCACCGGCGACTTCGATCTGGTGGTCGCGCCCCGGCACGACGCGATCGAGGGGGCCAATGTGCTGTCGATCACCGGCTCGCCGCATCGCGTCACGCCGGCCCGTCTGGCCGAGGCGGCCCCCGCCTTCGCCGACCGGCTGGAGCCCCTCCCGCGGCCGCGCTTGGCGGTGCTGGTCGGGGGGCGCTCGCGGGCGCACGACCTGCCGGAGGCGCACGCGGCGGAGATGGCGGAGCGGATCGCGGCGGCGGTCGAGGCCGTCGGGGGTTCGCTGATGCTGACCTTCTCGCGACGCACGCCCGAGGCGGCGAAGGCGGCGATGACGGCGCGCCTGTCGCGCCTGCCCGGGTGGATCTGGGACGGGACCGGGGACAATCCGTACTTCGCCTTCCTGCATTACGCCGACCACGTGCTGGTCACCGAGGACAGCGCCAACATGGCGGCGGAAGCCGCCTCGACCGGCAAGCCGGTGCATATCCTGCCGATGGTCCCGCTGAAGAAGGCGGACAAGTTCGCCCGCCTGCACGCCGACCTGCGCGAGCGGGGCGCGGCGCGACCGTTCACCGGAACGCTGGAGCCCTGGAGCTACGCGCCGCTGGCCGAGACGGAGCGGGCGGCGCGGGAGATACTTGCGCGGATGGGCCGTGCGGCCCTGTAGGCGGCCGCCGCCACCGGGCGTCAGTCGCGGTCGTCCTTCCGCTTCGCCGCGCCCATCGCGATGCCGATGGCGAGGCCGATGCCGATGCCCGCGCCGACGCCCACGGCGATGTTGTCCATGGCGACGCCAAGGCCGGCGCCGATGGCCACGCCCAGCGCGATGCCGATCCCAAGATAGTTGCGGCTTCCCATTTCTGACTCCCGGTTGCGCGACCCTGCCGCGCAAGACTAGCATCCCCGCATGCTCCTCGCCGCCCTCGCCCTCGCCGCCGCCCTCGTCTCGCAGCCCCAGGCGGCGAAGCCCGCGCCGAAACAGCCGACGTTCCTGCCCGATCGGGTGCGCGCCGGGTGCGGCTACGTCCCGGGCTCCAACAGCCTCATCCCGATCGAAGTGGGCCTGTTCTTCGACGGCGACCCGCCGTTCGCCGACGTGCACGGGCAGGCGATCCGCGTCGGCACGCGCTGGATGCACCCGGACCAGGCGCCCTACCCGACAGGGGCCAGCCGCTCGTGGTTCCGCGACGGGGATCCCATCACCTTCGAGGGACGACGCTATGTGAAGCACGGCCTTCCGCGCGTGTACGCGCTGGACGAGCTGGAGCTCGTCGGCGAGCATGACGGCCTCGCCGTGGCGACGGGCGGACTGCTTCCCGGCCAGTCCGAACCGACGCTGTTTCTGCTCAGCGACCCCGCCAGCTGCGGATTCCAGCCGTATCGGCCCGCGTAGCGTCTCCCGCCGACGATGAATCGCGCCTAGATAGGCGCATGAGCACTCCCCGCACCGTCCGCGTCGCCATCATCGGGTCCGGCCCCGCCGGCTGGACCGCCGCCATCTACGCCGCCCGCGCCATGCTGAACCCGGTGGTCATCGCCGGTCTGCAGCCCGGCGGTCAGCTGACCATCACCACCGACGTGGAGAACTATCCCGGCTTCGCCGACGTCATCCAGGGCCCGTGGCTGATGGAGCAGATGCAGAAGCAGGCCGAGCACGTCGGGACCGAGGTGATCCACGACATCGTGGTCAAGGCCGACCTGTCGCGGCGGCCATTCCGGCTGACGCTGGACTCCGGGACCGAGCTGCTGGCCGAGACGGTGATCATCTCGACCGGGGCCCAGGCCAAGTGGCTGGGGCTGGAGAGCGAGGCGAAGTACCAGGGCTTCGGCGTCTCGGCCTGCGCCACCTGCGACGGCTTCTTCTACCGCGGCAAGGAGGTCATCGTGGTCGGCGGCGGCAACACCGCCGTCGAGGAGGCGCTGTTCCTGACCAACTTCGCCTCGAAGGTCACCGTCGTGCACCGCCGCGACGAGTTCCGGGCTGAACGGATCCTGCAGGACCGGCTGTTCGCCAATCCCAAGGTCGAGGTGATCTGGGATTCCGCCATCGACGAAATCCTCGGGGAGACCCATCCCACGGGGGCGGTGAACGTCACCGGCGCGCGGCTGAAGAACGTGAAGACCGGCGAGACCCGGGAGGTCGCCGCCGACGGGGTGTTCATCGCCATCGGCCACGCGCCGTCGTCGGAGCTGTTCGCCGGCCAGCTGGAGACCAAGGCCGGCGGCTATCTGGTGGTCAAGCCGGGCACCGCCGCGACGGCCATCGAGGGCGTCTGGGCCGCCGGCGACGTGACCGACGACGTCTACCGGCAGGCGGTGACCGCGGCGGGCATGGGCTGCATGGCGGCGCTGGAGGCGGTGCGCTTCCTCGCCGAGCAGGATCACAAGGCCGAGGGGCACCCGATCGCGCACAAGGAAGCCGAGAAGATCGGCGCCTGGTAGGGATCAGGGCAGTCGGGCGGATGCGGGGGCTGCTCGTCGGGCGGTCGTCCCCAAGCCCTGAGCCCTGAGCCCTTGTCTCAGCCGAACAGCTGCAGCTGCGGCGGGGCGTACTGGACCGGCTGGCCGGTGCGGCGGCGCAGGGCGTAGTCGACCGCCGTCTGCACCGCCCGCTCGTCGGTGGGCTTGGAGAGCACGCCGATGGTCCCGGCGACGCCCTGGCGCACCATGCCCGGGTTGGCGGTCATGAACAGGACGGTGACGCCGATCTCCTGACCCAGTTCGCGACCCAGCTCGATGCCGGTCGGGCCGTCGGACAGGTGGATGTCGACCAGGGCGAGATCGACCTCGGTCTCGCGCACGAGGTTGCGCGCCGTCCGCGCATCGGCTGCGGTCCCGACCACCTGATGGCCGAGATCCTCCAGCACGAAGCGGAGCTCCATGGCGACGAGGGCTTCGTCTTCGACGATGAGGATGCGAGCGGTCATTCGGGGTCAGGCGGGGAGTCGGTCTTGCTTGGGCGCGCAATACTGCGCCGACAGTGAACGCCCCGGTTCGTTCGCGGTTTCAGCGTGGTGTCGGGGATGCGACATTTAGCGCCGCCCGACGGCGGGACAGCGCCGTGGCGGGGAGGTCTGCGATCACGCGCAACCCTTCCCGGGCCCAGGTGCGCGTCAGACGGCCGCCCAGCTGGCCTTCGACCGAGAGGGTGGCCAGCTGGGCGCCGAAGCCCGTCCGTTCCGGCTCGCCTTCGACGGGCGGTCCGCCGTGCTCGGTCCAGCTGAGCACGAAGCGCTCCTCGGTGCGGCGCGTGTCGAGGTCGACCCAGCCGCCTTCGGTCGAAAGCGCGCCGTACTTGGCGGCGTTGGTGGCCAGTTCGTGGAACAGCAGGGCGACCGAGGTCGCCGCCTGGTCGTCGAAACTGGCGTCGTCGCCGGTGAGCCGCACACGCCCCGCCCCGTCGGCTCCGGCGTAGGCCTTGAACAGGTCGGTGAGGAAGGCGTGCAGGGTCATGGAGCCGACCGTCGGGCGCGACGACTCGGTGTGGGGCCGGACGAACTCGTGGGCGCGGGCGAGGGCGTTGATGCGGGTCCGGACGGCGGTGGCGAAGCCCTTCGCCTCGGGGAAGCGGCGGGCCGACAGGGCGATCAGGGCCGAGACCACCGCGAAGATGTTCTTGATCCGGTGGCTGAGCTCCTGGCTGAGCAGCTCCTTGGCCTGTTCGATGCGCTTGAGGTCGTCGATGTCGGTGCAGGTGCCGTACCAGCGGACGATCTGACCGGCCTCGTTGCGCAGCGGCATGGCGCGGCCCAGCGTCCAGCGATAGACGCCGTCGTGCCGGCGCAGGCGGTATTCGATCTCGTAGGGTTCGCCGGTCTCCAGCGAGCGGCGCCAGCGCGCCCGGGCGCGTTCCTGGTCCTCGGGGTGGAACATGCCGTTCCAGGCCTCGCCGTCGGTCGAGCCCTCCGGCACGCCGGTGAACTCGTACCAGCGGGCGTTGTAGTAGTCGTGGAAGCCGTCGGGCCGGGTGGACCAGACCATCTGCGGCATGGCGTCGGCGATGGCGGCGAGCGCCTCGCGCCGGTCCCAGGCCCGGTCATCGGCGATCTGCGTCTGGTCAGGGTGTCGCACGCACGGGCCTCAAGCGGCGCCGTGCGCCTGTCCTTGTGCATTAATGCCAAGATTGTCGAGACGTTGCACGGCGGCCGCGAGGATATCAGGAGGCGGGGCGACCGACCTCCTCGACCTCCATGGCGACCACGCCGGGGGCCTCGACCGCTGGCGCGGGACGCGGCGCGGGCGGCTCGAAGGCGGCCAGACGTTCGTTGATCGCCGCGATCTCGGACGGGGTCGGCTGGCGGCGTCCGCCGAGGGAGGCCACCCCGACGACCCGGGTCTGCCCGTCGATCTCGACCGTCCGCACGGTCGGGTCGGGCTCCGCCTTCGTGCCTGCGGCGGCGTCGGCGGCCAGCTGCAGGCGGGGGCGGGCGAAACGCGCCTCGTCGATGGCCGGCTCGCGCCCGGCGTAGGCCTGCCGGAAGGCGGCGGGTTCGCCGTAGACGCCCTTCCAGCGATAGAAGATGTGCGCCCCGATCTGGGTCAGCTTGTTGAGGGTCGGCGCCCACCACGGGCGGACGTAGTCGGCATGGTAGTGGGTGGCGGTGCCGACGCGGGCGGCGACGTAGCCGGCCAGGGCGCGGTCGGCCACCCGCGCCGCGCGATCCCAGGCCCAGCGCACCGGCGGGTGCGCCAGGGAGCCGTCACAGGTGAAGCTGAACTGGCAGCCGGTGGTCCGCTCGGCCCCCTCGAAGACCACGCCGCAGATGCTGTTGGCGTAGTTCGGGTCACGGACCCGGTTGAGCACGACCTGGGCGACGGCCTCCTGGCCCTCGGTGGGCTCGAGCGCCGCCTCGTAATAGATCGCCTGGGTCAGACAGCGGCGGGCGCGGCGGCGGTCCTCGGCGGTGGCGGGGCGGAACTCGAAAGGTCGGGCGGCCCGCAGCAGGCCCTGCGTCCCCGGCGTGGCGGCGTTGAGGCGGATCGCCTCCAGCCCGTTGGCGCCGAAGTCCAGCGTGGGCTTGCCGGCGAGGGTCAGGCTTTCCCAGCCCGGGGTCAGGCCGTAGAGCGCCGGGCGGCGCTCGCCCGGATCGTGGCGGAGGGCGACGGCCAGCTGGGACGGCGTCATGCGGGCGGTGATGGCGGCCAGTCCCTTGTCGGACAGGTCGCCGCGGGTGAGCTGGCGCACCGTCTCGGCGCGACGATCGATCTCCGGCCGCGGCGTCGAGGAGGCGGCCATGGCCACGCCGGCCGCGGCCAGCGCCGCCGGCGCCGCCGCGGCGAGGCGGCGGGTCGTCCTGTTCAGCCCTGCCCAGTCGATGACCAATCCCAGCTCCATCCGGCGCGACCGCCGCGCCCGTCCATCTGCCGACCAAGCGCGGCGCTTTTCAGGCGAGAAAGCGTCGTTAGGTCAAGAACAAGGCTTCCCCACCCATGTGGGCAGGGCGGCGCAGGAGTCCAGACCCGCCCTTGCGGGACCGCAGGGGCGCGGGTCAGGGTCATGGTCGCTCCGGCGGCCGGTTCCGACCGGAACGCATCCCGGGGACAGGCGTTGCTGTAGGTTCGCGGACGCGCGGAGTGGGGGGTGAATGGGCGCGGTCACGGGCCTTCGCAATCTGGTCGACATCGATAGGGGCGTGCGCCGGCTGGCGCGGGTCGGCCGTCGCCCGTGGTGGGCGTCCGTGCTGATCGGCCTCGCCTGCGCCGCGGCCATGCTGCTGCTGCGCAAGCTGCTGTCAGGCTTCTACGCCGAGGTCACCGGCTTCATGATCCTGCTGCCGGCGGTGATCGCGGCGGCGCTCGCTGGCGGCCGTATCGCTGGTCTGACCGCGCTGTTCGCCTGCCTCTTCGGCGGCTGGGCCGTGGTCGGCTTCGATGCGATGGGGGCCGGGATCAGCAACCGGCTGGGGGTGGTGGCCACGACCAACTTCATCGTCGTCGGCCTGTTCTCGACCGTCGTCGCGGCCTCGCTCCGCAAGACGCTGTGGCGGCTCGACGCGACCGTCGAGGACCTGCGGGCGTCCGCGGCCCGGATCGACGAGACCGAGGGGCGGCTGCACCTGATCAGCGAGCTGGCCCCGGTCATGCTGTGGATGAGCGACGAGCATGGCGCCTGCGTGCACCTGAACGAGGCGCTGCGCCGGTTCTGGGGGCTCTCCGACGCCGGCGCCGACCTCGACTTCACCCGGTTCCTGCATCCCGACGACCGCGAGCGCGTGCTGGAGGCGACGCGCGCCGCAGCGGAGGCGCACGGCCCGTTCGAGGTCGAGGCGAGGTACCTCCGCGCCGACGGGGCCTGGCGGACCCTGCACACCGACGCGCGGCCGCGCGTCGATGCGGACGGCGTCTTCCGCGGCATGATCGGCGTCAACGTCGACGTCACCGACGCGCGGGCGGCGGAAGCGGCGCTGCGCGAGCGGGAGGCGCAGCTGCAGGCCATGGTCGACCAGGCCTCGGCCGGCATCGCCCGGGTGGCGCTGGACGGCTCGATCCTGAGCGCGAACGCCCGCTACGCCGAGATTCTGGGCGTGCCCTACGAGAAGGTCGTGGGGCTGACGACGGAGGCGGTCAGCCACCCCGACGACGTCGAGCGAACCCGCAAGGCGCTGCGCGAGGCCCTGCGCAGCGGCGGCGCCCAGCTGGAGAAGCGCTACGTCCGCCCGGACGGCTCGATCGTCTGGGTGGTGATCAGCATCCGCGCCCTCACCGGCCCCGGCGGCCTGGTCGAGGACTACATCGCCGTCATCGTGGACATCACCGACGCCAAGACGGCGGAAGCGGCGCTGCGCGAGAGTGAGGCGCGGTTCCGGCTCATGGCTGACACGGCGCCCTCGCCGGTCTGGCTGACCAACGCCGAGGGCGAGGTCGAGTTCGTCAACAGCGCCCTGGTCGCCTTCTACGGGGAGTCGGCCGACCGCCTGCTCGGCCATGTCTGGCGCGCGGCGATCCATCCGGACGACGTGCCGCTGGTGGCGGAAGCGCAGGAGGCGCACCGGCCTCAGCGCGAGCCCTACGGCTTCGAGGTGCGCTTCCGCCGCGCCGACGGGGCCTGGCGGTGGATGCGCGTAGCCGTGAACCCGCGCTTCGACGCCGAGGGCGTGTTCCTGGGCTACGTCGGCATGTCGTTCGACGTGACGGACAGCCGGAACGCGATCGAGGCGATGGCGCGGCAGGAACGTCGCCAGTCGTTCCTGCTCGGATTGATCGACTCGCTGCGGGACCTGACGACCCCCGAGGCGATCATGGCGCGGGTCGAGGAGGTTCTCGGCGCCGAGCTGCGCGCGGCCCGCATCGGCTATGGCGAGGTCGACCAGCAGCGCGGCCTGGTGTCGATGAGCCGCGACTGGACCACCGGGGTGGCCAGCGCCGCGGGCGAGTTCCGGCTCGAGGATCTCGGGGCCGGGCTGATCGCCGATCTGGCTGAGGGGCGGACCATCCGCATCGCCGACGTGCGGGACGATCCCCGGACCCGCGACGCCCTCCATGTCTTCGAGCGTCTCGGCACCCGTTCCCTGATGCGCACGCCCCTGATCCGGGGCGGCCGTCTGCTCGCCTTCCTCTACGCCCACGATTCCGAAGTGCGGGAGTGGACCGACGAGGAATGCGACCTGCTGCAGGAAGTGGCCGCCCGCACCTGGGCGGAGATCGAACGGACGCGGGCGGAAGCCGAGATGCGCGAGAGCGAGGAGCGCTTCCGCGCCATCGCCGACACGGCGCCCGTGCTGATCTGGGTCACCGGGCCGGACCGCGTGCGCACCTTCGTCAACCAGGCCTATGTCGCCTTCTCCGGCGGCTCCTACGAGGAGGCGCGCCTGCTCGAATGGCGCGCCATGGTCCACCCGGACGACCAGGAGCGGATCATCGCGGAGTCGCTGGCGGGCGAGGCCTCGGGACAGCCCTTCTCGCTGGAGGCGCGCTACCTTCGCCACGACGGCGAGTATCGCTGGCTGAAGTCCTTCTCCCGCCCCCGTTTCGGTCCCGGGGGCGAGACCATCGGCTTCGTCGGGGTGGCCTTCGACGTGACCGAGATGCGCGAATCGCAGGCGCGGCTGCTGGAGTCGGAAACCCGCTTCCGCACCGTTGCCGACAGCGCGCCGGTGCAGATCTGGATGACCGACCCGGACGGGGAGATCGCCTTCGCCAACCGGCGCTACAAGGCGTTCTTCAACGTGGGCGAGGAGAACCTGGCGCAGAGCTGGGCCCGGGTCGCGGAGCATTTCGGCCTGCACGACTTCCGCGCCGCCTTCGAGACCGCCGTCGACCTGCGCGACCGGTTCCAGGGGCTGATGGAGATCGACCATCCGCAGCTCGGGCGACGCTGGCTGCGCTGCGAAGGGATCCCCCGCTTCGACGGCGCCGGCCACTTCCAGGGCTACGTCGGAGCCAACATCGACATCACCGAAGCCAAACGGGCGGAGCAGGACCTCAAGCGGATCAACGAACTGCTCGAAGAGCGCGTCGGGGAGGCGCTGGCGGAGAAGGCCAAGGCCGAGGCCGACCTCATGCACGCCCAGCGGATGGAGGCGGTCGGGCGTCTCACCGGGGGCGTGGCGCACGACTTCAACAACCTGCTGACGGTCGTGATCGGCGCGCTGGACATGATGCTGCGTTCCCCGGGCGATCCGGCCCGCCAGCGCAAGCTGGGCGAGGCTGCGCTCGCGGCCGCGCGACGCGGCGAGGGCCTGACCCACCAGCTGCTCGCCTTCTCGCGCCGGCAGGCGCTGCGGCCCGAGCCGACCGACCTGAACGCCCTGATCCGGGAGGGCGAGCCTCTGCTCCGCCGGGCGGTGGGCGAAGCGATCGAGTTCCGGCTCAAGCTCCGGCGCGGCGGCGCCCGGGTGAACGTCGACCCCGCCCAGTTCGAGGCGGCCCTGCTGAATCTGGTGGTGAACGCCCGCGACGCGCTGGGCGACCAGGGGCGCGTCACCGTCCGGACGGAGAGCTGCACGGTGGCGGCCGGCGAGGTCGCGGAACTGCCGGCCGGCGACTTCGTCTGCGTCAGCGTGACTGACAACGGCGCCGGGATGGATGCCGAGGTCATCGAGCGGGCCTTCGAACCCTTCTTCACGACCAAGGCCGTCGGCAAGGGCACCGGCCTGGGCCTGAGCCAGGTCTACGGATTCGCGCGTCAGAGCGGCGGGGGCGTGCGGATCGAATCGGCCGTCGGCAAGGGCACGCACATCCGCATCTATCTGCCCCCCATCCACCGCCGGGAGGGCGCCCTGCCCGCGCCGTCGGACGCGAGGACGGACGCCGGTCTGGCCGACCGCCGTCTGCTGCTGGTGGAGGACGATCCCGGCGTGGCCGCGGTCGCGGTCGAACTTCTGGAGACCCTCGGTCTCGAGGTGAAGACGGCCGAGACCGGCGCGCGCGCGCTGGAGGCGCTGGAGGCGGAGCGGTTCGACCTGATGCTCAGCGACGTGGTCATGCCGGGCGGCATGACCGGGATCGAACTGGCCCGGCGCTGCGCCAGGGACTACCCCGACATGCGCATCGTGCTCACCTCCGGCTACGCCGGCGAGGATGTCGACGAGGCGCTGGCCGACGCCCCTTGGCCGTTCCTCCGCAAGCCCTATTCAGGCGAGCAGCTGGCGCAGGTGCTGGGCGGCGGACGTCGCAGCAAGGACGGCGACTGACGGGCGCCGGAGCGCCCGCATCGCCGGATCAGCGCTGGCGCGCCTTGCGGGCGGCGTAGCGGGCGTCGCGCGCCGCCTTCTGCTCTTCCTTGGTGAGCTGCTTGCGCTCCTTGCGGGCCGCGCGCCGGGCGGCCTCGACCGCCTCCTGGGCCGCCTGCTCGGCCGCCAGGCGGGCCGCTTCCTTTTCGGCCTTCTCGCGACGCGCCTCGGCCTTGGCGAGCTCATGCTGCTGGCGCAGCGCCTCCTTTTCGGCGGCGCGCTTTGCAGCGAGCTTCTCGAATTCGGGGTCGGGGGCCGCGGGCTTGGGCTTGAAGCGGGCGAGAAGCGCCTTCTTGGCTTCCTGCTGGGCGGCGAGGCGGTCGGTGAAGGCGGTCTGTTTCAGATCTCTCATGCGAGGAGTCGTCGTATCCTTGATCGGAGGGCCAGGTGCACCCGGGCGCGGAGCGAGCGGCGCTCAGCCCCGGCCGGGTCGGCTAACCCCATATGGGGCCGGAAAGCAAGTTTTCGAGACCGCGCCCGGACCGACGGCCCCGAAGGTGTGTCAGTTCGGCTTCTCGGCGTGGCCGACGGCGGCACCGGCGGCCCCTCCGACGGCGGCCCCGACCGGTCCGGCCACAACGGCGCCGGCCACGGCGCCGGTCGCCGCCTTCTGTTCGATCGTCGTCCCGCAGGCCGTGGCGGCGAGAGCGAGGCCGATGACGGCCAGGGTGGTGCTGAAGCTGCGCATGATGGATCTCCTGTGTCGCTTCCAACGCCACCGTGGCGGCGCGGGTTCCGGCCGGGCGGGCAGTTCAGCGCGACGCGCGGAATCTTGCGCCCGGCTATTCTGGCACTTTCCGGCAGCCCGGATAAGCTGATGTCGCGCACTCCCGTGAAGGGCATGTGCATCACAATACAGTAGAACTCGCAGCGACTTGAGACAAAGACCGGGCGAGACGGGAAAAAACTGTCCACATACATCGCGAGGGCGGGGCGATGTTGCGCCGCACCTGAATCTTGCGAATCGACCACATTGGCGCCACAAACGGCTGGCTAAAGGCGCCTCCTTCGACGTCCCGGCCGTTCGCCGAGCGTCGTTACACCGCAGCCGGTTCGCGACCCATTCGTCGCCCGGCCGCGAGACTACCCGGGGGCGGCATTGCGCCCTGCCGAACAGGATTGAGCCCTTGCCGACTCCCTCGCAGACGCGCGCGACCCCGACTGCCGATCATGTGGCCCGGATCCGGCCCGCGACGGCGGCGGCGCTGTTCGGCGCGTTGCTGGGACTGGGCGTCGGCGGAGCCTGGCTGGGCGGGGCGGCGGCCAAGGCCTCGACCCTGCGGGCCCAGGCCGAGCGCATCGAGGGGGCCACCGCCGCCGGCTTCACCGAGGAGGCGCTGGCCGCGGCCGCCGGCGGACTGGACGAAAGCGCCCTGGCCATCGCCCGCCGCCACGACCCCTACACCGTCGCCGGGTCCGCCCGGCGCGACCGACAGGCCGAATTGCTCACCGCCCGCCTGGAGCAGCTGCGCGCCGGAGCGGCCGAAGGCGGACTGCGCCGGGTCAGCCTGAGCGGCCCCACGGCGGCCGAACCCTTCCGCCTCGGCACCGCGCTGGACGCCTCGCGCGATCTCGAATGCCTGACCCAGGCCGCCTACTACGAGGCCCGCGGCGAAGGTCGCGACGGGATGCGCGCCGTGGTCCAGGTGGTGCTCAACCGTGTCCGCCATCCCGCCTTCCCCAACAGCGTCTGCGGCGTGGTCTTCCAGGGCGCGGGCCGCCGCACGGGCTGTCAGTTCAGCTTCACCTGCGACGGGTCGATGCGCGGCCGCGTCAACCGGGCGGCGTGGAACCGCGCCCGCGAGATCGCCTCCGCCGGCCTGTCCGGCGAGGTGTACGGCCGGGTCGGCAACGCCACCCATTTCCACACCACGGCGGTGGCGCCGGGCTGGCGGCACACCCTGGTCCGTGTGGGACAGGTCGGCGACCACCTGTTCTACCGTTTCGGCGGCCGCGCCGGCTCGCGTGGAGCCTTCTCCTACGCCGCCGCGCGTCCCTCGGTCGACGCCGAGGCTCCGCGTCTCGTGCAGGCCAGTCTGGATCCCACGGGAGCGGTCCGCGAAGCGGGGGCCGTGGCCTACAACCTGCTGCTCGCCCAGGAGGGCCGCGCCCCGGCCGAGGCGCCGGCGGCCCAGCCGGTTGCGTCCGTGCCCGAGGCGTCTGTCCCGACCCCGGCGACCCCCGCCCGGCCGGCTGCGGCCCGGCCGGCGGCCGTCCAGGTCGAGACCGCGGACACCCCGACCACCTGAGGCCGTCAGGCGTCGCGATGACCCTTCGACGAGCGCCGGTCGTCGATGTGGCTGTGCTTGAGGTCGCGCTCGCCGCCGCCGCCCGAGATCTTGCTGTTGCGCGGATTGGTCGGACCGCCCTCGCGCGGGTCCTCGAACGCGGGCGGCTCCTGCTTCGCGTTCTGATGGCTCGAGCCCGGGCCGCCCCAGCGCTTCTCGTCGACCGGCTCCGGCGTGTGCTGGTTGTTGTCGGTCATGATCAGCGGTCCTGCTGGTAGCCCTGGTGGGTGGTGTTCTGCTTGATGTCGCCGAACCGGCCCTGCTGGGCGGTGTTGACGTCGGCGTCGCCGGGCTGGCCGGTGCGGACGTTGGTGTGCAGGTCGCGGCGATCCGCGTCCTCCGCCTGCGTCTGGCTCTGGGCGCCCTTGTCGGCGTAGCTGCGCTGCTCTTTCGGAATCTTCGGGGCGTGGCTCATGGTCGTCTCCTTCCGTTGGAAGGGAAACCGCCCGGCCGGGCCCTCGTTCCGTAGCGCCGTTCGACCGTTCAGGCCGGCAGGGCGTCGAGTCCGATGTCGAGCGACGGCGCCGAATGGGTCAGGGCTCCGACCGAGATCACGTCCACGCCGGTCTCCGCGATGCCGCGGACCGTGTCGAGGCTGACGCCGCCGGACGCTTCCAGCACGGGGCGCGCCGGCCGGTCCGTCACCCGCGCGACGGCCTCGCGCAGCATCGGCAGGGTGAAGTTGTCGAGCATGATCACGTCGGGACGCTCGGCCAGGGCCTCGTCCAGCTGATCCAGTCCGTCGACCTCGACCTCGACCTTCATCAGGTGTCCGGCGGCGGCGCGGGCCCGGCGCACCGCCTCCCCTACCCCGCCGCAGACGGCGACGTGGTTGTCCTTGATCAGGATGGCGTCGTCGAGGCCGAAGCGGTGATTGAGGCCGCCGCCGCACAGCACGGCGTGCTTCTCGAGCGCGCGCAGGCCGGGCGTGGTCTTGCGGGTGTCGGCGATGCGCACGCCGGTTCCGGCCACGGCCTCGACATAGGTCCGCGTCAGGGTGCCGATGCCGCACAGCCGGCCGAGCAGGTTGAGCGCGGTGCGCTCGGCCGCCAGCAGGGCGCGGGCGTCGGCCTCCACCTCCACCAGGGTCGCCCCGGCCTCGAAGGTCGCGCCGTCGCGCAGGCGCTGCTCGACCGCCGCCCCGGGATCAAGGATCCGCGCCGCCAGCCGCACGCAGTCCACCCCGGCCAGCACGCCGGGCTTGCGGGCGACGAAGGCGGCCCGCAGGCGCGAGCCCTCCGGAATGCACGCCCGGGCGGTGACGTCGCCGGTCCGGCCCAGATCCTCGGCCAGCGCCAGCCGCACGACGGGCTCGATCAGCAGGTCAGGCAGCGACGGGATCATCCGGACCTCGGGCATCATTCGGCGGGGACGAGAGCGGGTTTGCGCAGCCGGGTGTGGCGGGCCTCGGCCGCGGGCTCGGGGAAGTCGGCGCGATAGTGGCCGCCGCGGCTCTCGCGCCGGTCCAGCGCCGCCCCGGCGATCAGGCGTGCGGCCACCGACGGCAGGGCCGGGACGCGGCCGGCGTCCAGCTGGTCGAGGGTGGCGATCAGGTTGGTCAGCCCCGGACCGGTGCGGATCACGCCGGCCAGCTCGCTCATCGCCAGACGCAGGCGGGCCAGGGGCCGGGGCGGCAGGTCCGGCGCGGGCGGACGCGCGGGGAGGACGCGGGCCCGGGCGACGGTCTCCGTCGCGGCGGCGCGGCCGGCGCGACGGCCGAAGGCGGCGGCCTCGAGCAGGGAGTTGGAGGCCAGCCGGTTGGCCCCGTGCACCCCGGTCGCGGCGCATTCCCCCACCGCGAACAGGCCCGGCAGGGTGGTGCGGCCGTCGAGGTCGGCGGCGATGCCGCCCATGTGGTAGTGGGCCGCGGCGGCGACCGGGATCGGCTGCTCGCGCGGGTCGAGGCCGGCGCGCATGCAGGCGGCGAACACCGCCGGGAAGGATTCGGGAAATTCCGCGCCCACGGCCGCGCGGGCGTCGAGGAAGGCGCCGCGACCGTCGCTGCGGGCCGCGTGGACCGCCCGGGCGACCACATCGCGGGGGGCGAGGTCGGCGTCGGGAGCGTCGCCAAGGAGGAAGGCGCCGGTGCGGTCGACCAGCCGGGCCCCCTCGCCTCGCAGGGCCTCGGTGGCCAGCGGCATGGGGTCGAGGCCGACGTCGATCGCCGTCGGATGGAACTGGACGAACTCGGGATCGAGGATCTCGGCTCCGGCCTGCCAGGCCAGGGCCATGCCTTCGCCGAGCAGGGCCGTCGGCGTGGTGGTGCGCGCGTACAGGCCGCCGGCGCCGCCGGTCGCCAGCACCACGGCCGGGGCGATGACCTCCACCAGCCGGCCGCCGCGTTCGATCAGGGCGCCGCGGACCCGGCCGTCGGCGTCCTGCAGCAGGCCGCGCAGGCGGGCGTCCTCCCAGACCTGCACATGCGGCGCGGCGCGCACGGCCGCGACCAGGGCGGAGAGGATGGCCCGGCCGGCGCCGTCGCCGCCGACCCGGGCGACGCGGGCGCGCGAGTGGGCCGCCTCGCGGCTGACGGCGAAGCCGCCGGCG
>MGLK01000013.1:38618-42694 GCA_001794825.1 Caulobacterales bacterium RIFCSPHIGHO2_01_FULL_70_19
CCGGGCCAGCCACTCGACCGTCGCGCGGCCCTCGGCCGTCAGCGCCCGGGCCGCCTCGGCGTCGACCAGACCCGCGCCCGCCGCGGCGGTGTCGGCGGCGTGCAGCTCCGGCGTGTCGGCGGCGGTCAGCGCGGCCGCGACGCCGCCCTGGGCCCAGGCCGAGGAGCAGGCCTGCAGCAGCGGCGCCGGCGTGGCGACGAGGGTGTTGCGCGGGGCCGTCTCCAGCGCGGCCGAGAGGCCGGCGAGGCCGCCGCCGATGATCAGCGGGCCGTCGTGAACGATCCGGCTCGTCACCGGCCGATTCCGAGATAGCCGCCGGCGACGGACAGCGCTCCGGGCAGCGAGCCTTCGGCCAGCGGCATCAGGGCCGCCACGCCGACGCCGGCGCAGGCGACCGCCGTCGCCACGTAGAGGGCGACGCTGGACAGGGACTCGCGCACCGTCAGCGGCCGGCCCTCGGGCCGCCAGGCGCCGCGCTTGAGATGGCCGATCAGGGCGATGCCGAGGAAGACGGCGAGGATGAAGCGCCCGGTGGTCAGGCCCCACCAGACGACGAGCACGCCGACCGCGATCATGGCGAGGCGCTCCAGCATCGGATGGATGCCCGCCAGCACCGGGCCCAGCGCCTTGGAGCCGTCGAGCGGCGGGGCGGGAGCCAGGTTGACCAGGTTGATCAGGGCGATGATCGCCGCGCCGAGCAGCCAGGCCGCCTGGCCGGTCGCGATGAAGCCCGCGAAGAAGGGGATGGCCGCCAGCAGCCCGAAGAAGGGGCCGGCCAGGGAGACCAGCACGCCATGCCATTCGCTCTGCGGCAGGCGCTGGCTGCGGGCGACGCCGCCGAGGAAGGGGATGATGTAGATCCGCGCCGGACCCATGCCGAGGCGGTTCATGGCCAGCACGTGGCCGTACTCGTGCACGAACAGCCCCCAGATGGCGGCGACGGCGATGACCCAGCTGCCGCTCAGCCACCAGATGAAGCCGCCCAGCAGCAGGGTCGAGACGATCGCCCAGACCGGATGCTGACCCTTGTCCAGCGGCGGCTCGGCGGCGGCCGCGCGCGCGGGCGCCGGCTCCGCCCGGGGCGCGGGCGCGGCCTCTTCCGGCTTGGGATCCCAGGGGCCGGGGCGGCGGGGGGCTTCGGTGTCGCTCATCTGCCCGACGTGGCCTTTTCCGCGCGCAGCCACAAGGCCACGAGGGCGAGAAGTCGCAGGCTGCGGCGATCCACCTTCGCCACCGCCCGCACGGGCGGCGTGTAGTGCATCAGATCAGCTCCACCGCCACGTGATGCCGCGCCTTGATCATGTCGTAGCGGGCCGGAACGGCCGGCGGCGGCAGGTCGATCATCCGCTGCACCGCCAGACGGGCGCGCTCGGCCATGTCCTCGGGCACGGTCACCTCGAACTGCATGTTCACCAGGCAGTCGCGGATGTTCTCCAGGGTGATCCGCTTCATGTGCGGGCACAGGTTGCAGGGGCCGATGAACTGCACGCCAGGGACGTCGCCCGCGACGTTGGAGGCCATCGAGCATTCGGTGATCATCACCACCTGCTTCGGTTTCCGCGCCGCCACATAGTCGGTCATGGCCGCGGTGGAGCCGGCGAAATCGGCCGCCGCCAGCACCTCCTCCGGGCACTCCGGGTGGGCCAGGATCTCGGCTCCCGGATACGCCGCGCGCATGTCGGCGATGTCGTCGGCGGTGAAACGCTCGTGCACCTCGCAGCGGCCCTTCCAGGCGATGATGCCGATGTTGGTCTGCGCCGCCACGTTGCGGGCCAGGTATTCGTCGGGGATCAGGATGACCCGGTCGACGCCCCACTCCTTCGCCGCCCACTCGACCACCTGCACGGCGTTGGCCGAGGTGCAGCAGATGTCGGTCTCGGCCTTCACGTCGGCGGTGGTGTTCACATAGGTGACCACCGGCAGGCCCGGGTAGCGCTGCTTGATCAGGCGCACGTCGGCGCCGGTGATCGAACTGGCCAGCGAGCAACCGGCGCGCAGGTCGGGGATCAGGACGGTCTTTTCGGGCGACAGGATCTTCGAGGTCTCGGCCATGAAGTGCACGCCCGCCTGGACGATCACCTTCGCCTTCGACTTCGCCGCCTCCTTCGCCAGACCGAGGCTGTCGCCGACGTAGTCGCCCACGCCGTGGAAGATCTCCGGCGTCATGTAGTTGTGGGCGAGGATGACGGCGTCGCGCTCCTTCTTGAGCGCGTTGATCTCGGCGATCAGCGCGGCCTGCGCCGGCCATTCCAGCGGCGTGACGTGATCCTTGACCTTGGCCCAGACCGGCGCGGTCGCCCGCTCCAGTTCCTTCGTCAGCCCGAACGCCCCGTCGGCCATTTCATCCACCCTTTTGCTCGATCTGAGCAAATCAGAGGTCCGAAGAACGGCGGCCCGGCAATCTCGCCCGCCGCCGACTTATGCTCACTTTCAGCATAAGCAGCGACAATCTAGGGGGATCGCGGCGAAATGCAAGGGCGAGCCGACTACTGTGTGCGCACGGCGAAGCGTGAGGTGGAAGTGCTGAGGTAGACGACCCGCCCCTCGACCTGGGCTGGATCGCTGGCGCTCAGCCGGGTTCCCTCGAGATCCCGCGCCGCGCGCGCGCCGTCAGAACTGTTCCTTGGAAGCTGGTGATCCACCCGGCAATCGGAGAGGCGCAGGCCGCGAATGATGCAGCTGTGGTGACTGACGCCGATCAGCGTCCCCTCGCCCTCCCTCGGTCCTTGTCTGCGACCGCCTGTCCGGGCCCATTCAAAGGCGCCCGGCTCGGCCTGATCCAGCCGGTCCCGTTCGTCCTCAAGCGGCCAGTCGCACGCGGCGATGACCCGATCCAGGTTTTCGAAACTGGTCGGCATATCGAAGCTGACACGCACAGGCGGCGCCCCGGGTTCGGTCGAGGCAAGGGAATAGTCGCCGCCTTGGCGCAGGAAACGCACCGTCCGACCGATGACCGTTGCGGTCAGAACGTTCGGCGCTTCGCCCGGCCGCCAGGACTGCCGATCCCGCCGACCATCCGCCCTTTGCGCCTCGAAGTCGCGAGGTCCGTCTCCTGTTACGGGAAGGCCGACAAGCAGCACGTTCAGCGCACCGCCCTTGCACTGGACGATCACCGACTGCCCGCCAGAATAACGCGCCATGGCCACCATGCCGCGCGCGGCGTCCTCGTGAAACTCCCAGTCGTCGCCCGCAACCGACGGCGGCTCCTGCGCTGGCGACATCAGCGCGATCAGTAGCGCCACGGATACAGTGGACATGGACATGGTGAACATGCAGGCCTCCCCCAGCGGTGCAGCTGGGCCGAGAACGGCCGACCCGTCAAGCGAGCCTCAGCCGACCGCCGCCCCCTCGTGCGCCAGCAGCCAGCGCTTGCGCTCCAGCCCGCCGGCGTAGCCGGTCAGGGTTCCGTTCGCCCCGATCACCCGATGGCAGGGGACGATGACGGCGACGGGGTTCTGGCCGTTGGCCAGACCGGCGGCCCGCACCGCCTTCGGGGAGCCCACCGCCGCCGCCAGCTGGCCGTAGCTGCGGGTCTCGCCGGCGGGGATGGTGCGCAGCGCCGCCCAGACCGCCCGCTGGAAGGCGGTGCCGGCGGTCCTGACCGGCAGCCCGTCCAGCGCCCGGACGTCTCCGGCGAAGTAGGCCTCCACCGCCCGCCGCACCGGTTCCGGGGCCCGCCCCTCGACCAGCACCGGGTCGGCGCCGCAGTGCCGGCGCAGCAGCCGGCGCATGCGCGCCTCGTAGTCGGCGAAGTCGAGGGCGCGGACCGCGCCGTCGGCGTCGACGACCAGCAGGGCCTCGCCCACCGGCGTGGCGAGGCGGTCGAGGGTCAGGGTCTCAGGCGGCGCGTTTCGCATCGTCGTTCTCCATCAGGTCTGCGGCGTCGATCCCGGCCGCGGCGAGGTGCAGGGCTCCGTAGGCGCGCCAGGGACGCCAGGCCTCGGCGCGGGCGGCGAGCCGCGGGGCCTCGAGCCGGTCGCTGGGCGGGTCGGCGCCCTCGTCCAGCCAGCGGCCGGGCAGGCGCAGCCCCGGCCGCGCCTCGACCAACGGGCGCAGCACGGGATCGGCGGCAAGGT
>MGLK01000013.1:42704-57484 GCA_001794825.1 Caulobacterales bacterium RIFCSPHIGHO2_01_FULL_70_19
GGCGATCGCCTCGGGGTCGGCCGACAGGTCGAACACCCGGCGCACGCGGGCCAGCACGCCCGGCAACGCCTTCAGGTCGTCGGCCTCGATGCACACCGAAACCCGGCCCTTCTCGCCGGGCTCGACCGTGACGAAGCCGCCGGCGCCGTCGACGTCGCGATCCAGATCCCGCGTCCAGCGCCGGGCCTCCACCGCATCGCCCCGCGCCGCCAGCGCCGCCAGCACGGCGTCCCAGTCGTAGGGCGGCCGGTAGGGCAGGCTCAGCCGCACCCCGGCCGGAGCCTCGCGTTCTTCCCGCCGGCGCAGGGCTGACGGCGGGCGGCCGTAGAGCGCCTGGAAGGTCTCGTTGAAGCGGCGCACGCTGCCGAAGCCTGAGGCCAGCGCCACCTGGGCCATGGACAGGTCGGTCTGGTGGATCAGGGCCTTGGCCAGCAGCACGCGGCGGGTCTGGGCCACGCTGACCGGGGCGGCGCCGAGATGCTGGCGGAACAGGCGGCGCAGGTGGCGCTCGCCGACGCCCAGACGGCCGGCCAGCGCGTCGACGTCGCCCTCGTCCAGCGCGCCCGCCTCGATCAGGGCCAGGGCCCGGCTGACGGTGTTGGAGGTGCCCCGCCACGCGCCCATGTCCGGCGCGGTCTCGGGACGGCAGCGCAGGCAGGCCCGGAAGCCGGCCTCCTCCGCCGCCGCGGCGGAGGCGACGAAGACCATGTTCTCCCGCTTGGGCGTCCGCGCCGGGCAGACCGGGCGGCAATAGATCCCGGTCGTCTTCACGCAACCGAAGAAGCGCCCGTCGAAGCGGGCGTCGCGCGTCAGCACGGCGCGGTAGCAGGCCTCCTGGTCGAGTGCGCGGGCGGTTTCCATGGCCGCCATCCTGCGCCCGGCCCGGCCGCGAGTCTCGCGGTTTTCGGACACGGGAGCGGCGGGACCGTCAGAGCGGCCAGAACAGCAGGATCAGCGGCGGCCCGGCCAGCAGGACCAGCAGGCTGAGCGGGGCGCCGAGCCGGGCGTAGTCCTCGAAGCGATACCCGCCCGGCCCCATCACCAGGGTGTTGCACTGGTGGCCGACGGGCGTGAGGAAGTCGCATGCCGCCCCGACCGCCACCGCCATCAGGAAGGCGTCGGGATCGTAGCCCAGCTGGGTGGCGAGGCTGGCGCCGATGGGGGCGACGATCAGCACCGTGGCGGCGTTGTTCAGGAACGGCGTCACGGCCATCGCGGCCAGCATCAGGCCGCCCACGGCCAGCACGCCGGGCAAGCCGGTGAACAGGTCGCGCATCAGGCCCGCGACCAGGTCGGCGCCTCCGGTCTGCTGGATCGCGTCGGAGACGGGGATGAGGGCGGCGATCAGCACCAGCAACGGTCCGTCCAGCGCGGCGTAGGCCTCGCGCATCTTCAGCCCGCCCATGGCGACGATGATCACCGCCGCGCCGAAGAAGGCCACCGCCACCGGGACCACGCCGAAGCCCACCAGCAACATGGCGGCGGCGAGAACGAGCGCCGGCAGGAAGCGCCGACGGGAGCCGCCCAGCCGCACCTGCCGCTCGGCCAGGGGCAGCAGGTCGAGCGCCTGCAGGGCCATGGGCAGCCGCGCCTCGCCCCCCTGCAGCAGCACGATGTCGCCGGGCCTGAGCCGGGCCGAGCGCAGCTTCTGGGTGAGTTCGTGTCCGCTGCGCGAAACGCCCAGCAGGTTGACGCCGTACTGGCTGTAGAGGTCCGCCTGCCGCGCCGTCTGGCCGGCCAGCGGCGAGTTGGCCCCGACCACCGCCTCGACCACCTGCACCTCGTCGGTCGCCTGTTCGCGGGCGATGGGGTGGTCGTCGCGGACCAGGCGCAGCCCGGTGGCGGCGAGGAAGGCCTCGAGGGCCTCCGGGCCCCCTTCGAGCAGCAGACTGTCGCCGGACTGGACCTTCTGGTTGCCGCGCGGTCGTGGAATCCGGCGGCCGCCGCGGATCAGGGCGAGGATGCGCACCTCCGCTCCGCGCTCGCGCAGCGCCTTGACGGTCTCCGGCTCCCAGTCTTCGGGCGTGCGGGCCTCAGTGCCGTAGCCCTGGCCCGAGAGCGCCTCGCCGAGGCTGATCGCGCCCTGCCGGTGCTTCGGAAGCAGCCGGTAGCCGAAGGCGAGGAAGACCAGGGCGATGGCGGTGAGCGCCAGCCCGACCGGGGCGAAGTCGTACATGCCGAAGGGTTCGCCCATCAGCTCGGCGCGGGTCTCGGCGACGATGATGTTGGGCGAGGTGCCGACCAGGGTGACCATGCCGCCGGCCATGGCCCCGAAGGCCATCGGCATGAGGATGCGCGACGGCGACGTGCCGGTCCGCCGGGTCAGCTGCATCGCCACCGGCATCATGATCGCCAGCGCCCCGACGTTCTTGGTCACCATCGACAGCAGGGTCACGGCGAGCGTGAGCACCGGCGCCTGGCTGCGCTCGGTCTTCAGCAGCGGCAGGACGCGCTTGAGCGCGAGCTCGACGATGCCGGAACGGGCGAAGGCGGCGCTGACCACCAGGGCCGCGGCGATGATCACCGTCACATCGTTGCGGAAGCCGTCGAAGGCCGCCTCGGCGGGGATCACCCCGACCGCCAGCCCCGCCACCAGCGCCGCAAGGGCGACGAGGTCGTAGCGGAACCGGCCCCAGATGAAGCCGGCGATGGTCAGGCCGACCAGGCCGAAGGCCAGTCCCTGCTGCAGCGTCACGCCCACCGTCTCGTGCCCCGGCGGCCGGATCGCCGCCGGCCGTTAACGCAGACAGGGGCGTTTCGCTTCAACGCCTGCGGTCAGCCGCGCGCCAGCCGCCACAGTCCGCCGAGCAGCTGGAAGACCAGGCCGACGGCCATCATCGCCAGCACCCAGACAGCCACGATCGACAGGTTGTCGGCCACGCCGGACAGCTCGCGCCCGCTGTCGCCGAGGGCGCGCAGCGTGTCGAGGTTCAGCATCGACCCGTCGCCGGCGATGCGGGCGGTTTCGTCGCCGCGCTGGAGGGTGAACCAGTGGCCGGCCTCGAAGATCGCCCAGGTCAGCCACAGGCCGGCGACGGCCAGGGCCGCGCGGCCGGCGCCGCGCAGCCGGACCGCCGTGGGCCGGGCGAGGCCGGCGAGGTCGACCGCCATGTGCCCCAGGGCGTAGACGAGGATGAAGCCGTGCAGGGCGGTCCACACGGGCGCGCCGCGCACCACGGCGTCGGCCCCGCGCAGCTCGATGTTCATCAGGCCGGGAAACTGCAGGACGCCCACCCACCAGAGCACGAACACGCCGGTGACCAGCAGGGAGAACAGGTGGTCGCCGCCGGGCCAGTGCGCCGCCGCCGGTTTCGGGGTCCAGACGGCCTTCGCCTGCGGCTTGCCGGCCGCCGCCGCGCCCCAGGCCGCGGGGGCCGACAGGCCGAAGGAGCCCCGATCCTTCACCCGCCAGTGGGTCATCCAGCGCGGCCGGATGTTGTAGCGCTCCAGCCCCGCCGCGACGGCGGTGGCGAGGCCGACCAGGGTCAGGCCGCCGCCGATGAAGCCATGGAGGGCTTGCGAGATCGCCTGCCCGGCGTCTGCCGGCCCGCTGACCAGGTGGATGAAGAGGCCGACGGCCTGCACCGCCAGCACGAGCAGCAGGCCGGCCTTCACGGCGAACAGCCAGTAGGGGAACAGCTCCGGACCGACGAGCGAGTCCGGCCCCTTGCGGTAGCGGGCGGCGACGACGAGCGGATGGCCGATCTCGCGCAGGATCTCTTCCTGCTCGTCGTCGGCGAGGGGCCGGCCCAGCTCCTCCTCGCGCGCCTCGAAGCGGCTCAGGATCAGGTCGCGCAGTTCGGCGACGATGTCCTCGCGCTGGTCCTGCGGCAGCTGGGCCGAGACGGCGGCCAGATAGCGGTCGATCATGTCCATCGGACGGTCCCCCTTCCCTCAGAGAAGCTTGTCGAGCGAGGCGTTGATGCCGCGCCATTCGTCGGTCAGGGCGGCGAGCATCGCCGTCCCCGCGGGCGACAGGCGGTAGAAGCGCTTGCGCCGCTTCTCCTCCTCGCGCCATTCGCTATCGAGCAGGCCCTGGCTCTCGAGCCGGCGCAGCAGCGGGTAGAGGGTGGATTCCTCCATCTCGAGCCCGTCGGCCGCCAGCGCCTGCCGCAGCGTGTAGCCGTAGCGTTCGGTCCGCAGGCAGGCGAGCACGGCCAGCACCAGTGAGCCGCGCCGCAGCTCCAGCCTCATGCTCTCGAAGAGGTCCGGATCGACCGCCATGTCCGCCTACCTGTCCGCCACATAGTGTGTGACACACAGTGTATGGCGCGGAGTGTGGGGCGGAGTCAAGCCGAACGCCGTTCGCCTGCCCCGTCGCCCGGGCGAATGAAGAGGCGCAGGTAGGCCCTACGCCGCCTTCCTGCGCGCCGGAGCCTTCTTCGCGGGCGCCTTCGCCGCGGTCTTCTTCGCCGCGGTCTTCTTCGGGGCCGCCTTTTTCGCCGGAGCCTTGCGCGAGCCGCCCGAGGCCGAGCCCTTCAGGCTGTTCCGTAGCGCCGCCATGAGGTCGATGACGTTGGTGTCCTCGGGCTCGGGGGCCTCGACCACGCCCTTGCCGCCCTTCTGCTTGGCCTTGACCATCTCGCGCAGGGCCTCGTCGTAGCGGTCCCTGAACCGGGTCGGGTCGAACTCGGCCTCCTTCTGGGCGATCAGCCGTTCGGCGATGTCGACCATGTCCGGATCGGCCTCGACGTCGGGGATGTCGTCGAAGAAGTCGGCCGCGTCGCGCACCTCCTCGTGGGCCCGCAGGCTCCAGGCGACCATGCCCCTGCCGCGCACCTCCAGCGCGATCTGCCGCTCGCGACCGCGCAGCACCAGGCAGCCGAGGGCGACCTTGCCGGCCGAACGCATGGCCTCCCGGATCACGGCGAAGGCGTCCGTCCCGACCCCCTTCTCCGGCACGATGTAGAAGGGGTCGTCCCAGTACAGGCGGTCGATGTCGTCGACGTCGACGAACTCGTCGATGGACAGGGTGCGGGTGCTCTCCAGCTTGACCTTGTCGAAGTCCTCGTCGTCGAACAGCACGTATTCGTCCTTCGACACCTCGTAGCCCTTGACCAGGTCGGAGCGCTCGACCGGGCCGGTGTCCGGGTCGGTCGGGATCATGCGGATGCGGTTGTTGGTCTCGGGGTTGATCAGGTGGAAGCTGACGTGGCTGCGGCTGGACGTGGCCGTGTACATCGCGACCGGACAGGTCACGAGCGACAGCTTCAGATGCCCCTGCCAGGTGGGTCGGGCGGCCATGGTGCGGACTCCTTGTTCGGCCGACTCAACGCGGCGTCGACGGAGTCGTTCAGGGCCGGCTGGACAGGCGCCCGGGCGCAGTGTGTGCTGCCCGGATGACCGCAAGCCCCTCCCCCGCCGCCCTGACCGTCGTCGACCACCCGCTGGTGCGGCACAAACTGTCGATCATGCGGGCGAAGCACACGCCGACCGCCGAGTTCCGCCGCCTGCTGCGCGAGATCGCCGTCCTGCTGGGTTACGAGGCGACCCGCGACCTGCCGCTCGAGACCTATCCGGTGGAGACCCCCGTGGCTCCCACGACCGGAGTCCGCGTGGCGCCGCCGGTGTTCGTCCCCGTGCTGCGCGCCGGCCTCGGCCTGCTGGACGGCATGCTGGACCTGCTGCCCGAGGCCGACGTGGCCCACATCGGCCTGTACCGCGACCCCGAGACGCTCAAGGCGGTGGAGTACTATTTCCGCGCGCCCGCCGACGCGGCCGCCCGGCGCTGCATCGTGGTCGACCCGATGCTGGCCACGGGGGGCAGCGCGGTGGCCGCGCTCGACCGGCTGAAAGGCCGGGGCGTCGCCGACCTGCGCTTCGTCTGCCTGGTGGCGGCGCCCGAGGGGCTCCAGCGCCTGCGCGCCGCCCATCCCGACGTGCCGATCTGGACCGCCGCCGTGGACGAGCGGCTGAACGAGCACAGCTACATCGTCCCCGGCCTCGGCGACGCCGGCGACCGGCTGTTCGGGACCCGGTGAGCCGTCAGTCCACCGCCCGCACGTTGTCGTTCGAGTCGCGGTCGATCCACTTGTTGAAGGGATCGGCGCCGGCGAATTTGGGCTCGCGGTCGACGACGAAGCGCAGGGTCTGGGTCCCCGAGCGGATCGGCCGGCGCTCGACCAGGATTACGTCCGCCTCGTCGAACACCCCCTTGCCCGGCTCGGCCGTGAACAGGCCGACGTCGAAGCTCTCGTTCAGCGGCGCCTCGGTCTCCTCCCCTTCGCCGTCGGCGTAGAGCTTGCGCGCCTCGACGGTGACGGCGACGTCCCAGCGGCCGTCGGCGCGGCGGGTCGCGGTCGCTCCGGTGGTCTTGACGTCGTACAGGGTGATCTTCTCGAACAGATCGGTGATCAGCGCCTGTTTGTCGGCGGGGGCCTCGGCCCGCAGGGCGGCGACGAGGTCCAGCGAACGCGGCCAGGGCGCGCCCTTGAAGGCGTACTGCGCCAGCACCCGGCGCAGGGCGCGGTTGACCGCGTCCTCGCCCAGCTGGTCGCGCAGCAGGTACATGACCAGCCCGCCCTTCTGGTAGTGGATGTACTGCTGGTTCTCGACGCGCATCAGCGGCAGCTCCTCCAGCCGCTCCATGCCGCGGGCGCTGAGGTAGCCGTCCAGCTCGTCCTTCAGGAAGCGCCGGATCTGCTCGCGGCCGTACAGCTTCTCCATCACCATCAGGGCCGAGTACTGGGCCAGGGTCTCGGACAGGGCGGTGGCGCCCTGCTGGTCAGAGCCGACGACCTGGTGAGCCCACCACTGGTGAGCGAACTCGTGCGCCGCGACGTAGGTGACGTAGTCGATCTTGGTCTCGTCCGAGAGGTCGGCGATGAAGCCGAGCCCTTCCGACCAGGCGAAGGTGTTCGGATAGGACTGGGCGAAGCTGGCGTAGTCCGGGAACTCGACGATGCGCGCCTGCCGGAACTGGTACGGGCTGAACTCGGCCTGGAAGTAGTCCAGCGACGCGGCCAGGGCGTCCAGCATCCGCGGCACGTTGCGGTCGTGGTCGGGGTCGTGGAACACGACCAGCTCGACGCCGTCGTGCATCCGGGCGGTGCGCTCGTATTCGGCCGACTGCACCGAGAAGAAGTTCAGCACCGGCGACTCCGTGACGAAGCGCGAGGTGCGGCGGTCGCCCTGCACCACATCGGACACCATGCGGCCCGGAGCCACCACGGTCTGGTCGGCCTCGGTGGTCACCGTGATGTCGGCGGTGGTCCAGTCGGCGCCGATGTAGTTCCGGCGACGGGCGGACTCGTCCTCCAGCTTCGCCGGCCGCAGCTCGGCGGGCAGGCCCAGCTTGCGCCGCTTGCTGCGGTCGTCCAGCAGCCCCTGCCGGCTCATGCCGATCATCGGGGCGAATTCCATGTTGTTCACGAAGGCGCCGTTGTCGACCAGCCGCGTGGTGTTGCCCGAGGCGCGGAAGCCGCGCTGCTCCAGCACCGTCTCGAAGGTGGCGGTGCGGCGTTCGCCCGGCTGCATCGGGGTCGCGAAACGGTAGATCCGGTACTCGAACTCCGGCCATTCGCGGGCCACGGTCGCGCCCTCGACCTCAAGGCGGACCATCTCGAGGTCCTCGGTCCAGCGCAGGTGCACCTCGCTGAGCGGGGCGTCGGTGCGGTTCTCCAGCACATAGGTCCCGCGGGTGGTCAGCTTCGGCTGGTGCGGCCGCAGGTCCATGACCAGCTGCATGTGAGCGACCGAGGGCTGCGGCGTGGTCTCGTAGCGCAGCAGGGCCTTCTCGTAGGCGGCCTGTTCGGCCTCGCGGGCGTCGCGGGACTGGTAGTCGTTCCAGACGTTGGTGTTGACGTAGATGAAGCTCCCGAGGCCGACGAAGGCCACGAGCGCCAGACCGGCGATCAGGCCCGCCGGGCCGGCGAGGCGCCGCGGGAAGCGCTTCAGTCGCGGCCACAGCCGGGTCTCGGTCCCGCGCCGCCACAGTCCCCAAGCGACGACCAGAAGGATGATGGCGAAGGCGGTCCAGTAGGCGTCGGTCACGGCGCTGAATCGCGCGAAGTCGCCGACGCCGTTCATGTCCGACAGCGGCACGCCGATGCCGGCGCCGTAGCGGTACAGAACATGGTCGAAGCCCATGTTCACCGCCACGATGGTCGAGATCAGATAGACGACCATGATCGCCCAGCCGACGAACTTGTTGGGCGACAGGGACTGGATGAAGATCGCCAGCACCGCCAGCAGCGTGAAGCTGAGGCCCTGCGGCAGGACGTACCAGAGCAGGTACTTGTCGAACTCGAAGTCGGTGTAGCCCTTGATCGTCTGAGTGACGACGCCGGCCAGAACGCCCACCGCCAGGGTGGAGATCAGCACCAGCGCCAGCGCCAGCGTCTTGGGGACGAGGAAGGTCCAGTCCGGCGTCGGGGTGGCGTCGACGATCTCGTGCGTGCGCCGGTCGCGGTCGCGCCAGACCAACTCGCCGGAATAGTAGATGGCGATGACCATGGAGATCAGCCCGAAGGTGCCGGTCAGGGCGGTGATCACCACCCGGGTGACCAGCAGGATCGGCGCGCCGTAGATCTCGCCGGTGAAGAACAGGGTGGCCACCGCGAAGGCGAAGGCCAGCAGCACCAGCACCACCCAGGCCGGGCTCTTGAACACAAGCGCCATCTCGAAGCGGGTGCGCGACACCAGCTGCGCCAGACCGCTGCGGAAGCCGTAGGAGGGGCGCGGCAGGCCGCCGACCGGCGCCGCCGGCGGCGCGTCCCGCTCGACCAGCGCCTTCATCCGCTCCTGCTTGCGCAGCTTCGCGCCCTTGGGCGACGGCCGGTACAGGGCCCAGGCGGCGGCGAGCAGCACGATGCCGACTCCGGTCCAGATCACCCGGTTCCACAGCAGCACGCCTTCCAGCGGCGCGTTCAGCGTGTTGCGCTCGGCGGCGGTCCAGTACTTGGTCACCAGCGCGTAGGCGCCGCTGCCGAACGGCTCGGCCCAGGCCATGGCGGTCTCGAACTCGGGCCGGCTGCCCAGCACGCCGGTGCTGGCGAGATAGGCGATCAGCACCGCCACCACGCCGATGTAGGTGGCCATCATCGACCGGGTGACGGTGGCCAGGGTGAAGAACAGGGCCGAGGTGAGGAACACCCCGGTCAGGCCGAACACCAGGTACGAGTAGGCGTAGTCGCCGAAGCGGAACGGCCCGATCGTCTCGGGATCGACCCACGGCATGAGCGTCCCCAGCAGGGTGCCGAAGGCGATGCTGAGGTAGCACAGGGCCACGGCGGCGAAGGCGCCGAGGAAGCGGCCGTAGAGATAGGCCCCCTTGGTGATCCGGGTCGACAGGATCATCGGCCCGAAGCCGGTCTGGGTGTCGCGCGCCACCACATTGGCCACGATCGCGGTCGTCGCCAGCATGAAGAAGACGTTGAAGACGATGTGCGCGCCGGCCAGGGCGTAGGGGGCGTTCTTGTGCACATTGCCGCCCGAGCCGAGCGAGACGTTCGGACTGGCCACGGCGCCGAAGGCCAGCAGGCCGAAGACGATGGCGATGACCCAGAACGCCGGCTGGCGCAGCTGGTAACGGAATTCGAAGCTCGCGATCTTGCCGAACATGGTGGCCCCCTCAGGCCGCGCGGCGCGAGGCGGCGACGGTGGCGAGGTAGACGTCCTCCAGCCCGCCCGGCGCGCGTTCGAAGCCGTCGCCCGGATGCGTCTCCGACAGCACGTGGACCACGGTGCGGCCGCCCAGCAGACGGGTCGAGATCACCTTGTGCGACTTCTGGAACTCGGCCAGCTCGGCCTTGTCGATGACACGGCGCCAGACCTTGCCCTCGAGGCTGTGCATCAGGTCCGTCGGCGCGCCCTCCAGCTGGATCTTGCCGCCGGCCAGGACCGCCATGCGCGGGCACAGGTCGGTGACGTCCTCGACGATGTGGGTCGACAGGATCACCACCACGTTCTCGCCGACCTCGGCGAGCAGGTTGAGGAAGCGGTTGCGCTCCTCCGGATCGAGGCCGGCGGTGGGCTCGTCGACGATGATCAGCTCGGGGTTGCCGATCAGGGCCTGGGCGATGCCGAAGCGCTGGCGCATGCCGCCCGAGAAGCCCGCCAGCGCCTTGCCGCGCACCGGCCACAGGTTCACCTGGTGCAGCAGGGCGGTGACGGTCTCCTTGCGCTCGCGGCCGTTGGCGATGCCCTTCAGCACGGCCATGTGGTCGAGCATGTCGTACGCCGAAACCCGCGGATAGACGCCGAAGTCCTGCGGTAGATAGCCGAGCACGCGGCGCAGCTTTTCCGGCTCCCGGATCACGTCGATGTCGCCGAAGCGGATGGAGCCGGAGGTCGGGGTCTGCAGGGTGGCGATCGACCGCATCAGCGTCGACTTGCCCGCCCCGTTCGGTCCCAGCAGTCCGAACATGCCCTTCGGAATGGTCAGGCTGACGTCGTCCAGCGCCCGCGTTCCGTTGCCATAGACGTGGGTCAGGTTCTCGATCGTCAGCATGCGCGCATCCCCCTCTGGTGCGGCCTTACCCTGTCGTCCGCGTCCGGGGGCCGCAAGTTAAACATGGGTCAGACTGGGGACGGTCCGCCCGGCCCCGTCCTTCAGTCCCGCGCGGGGGCCGTTCCTTTCGCCCGTGCGCGGAAGGCGTGCAGCAGGGGTTCGGTGTAGCCGTTCGGCTGCCGCGTTCCCTCGAACACCAGCGCCCGCGCCGCCTGGAAGGCGAGGCTGTTCGCCGGGTCGACCGCCATGGGCCGGTAGAGCGGATCGCCGGCGTTCTGGGCGTCGACCTTCGCGGCCATCCGCAGCAGGGCGGCGTCGACCTGCTCCGCCGTGCAGACGCCGTGCAGCAGCCAGTTGGCGATGTGCTGGGAGGAGATGCGCAGGGTGGCCCGGTCCTCCATCAGGCCCACGTCGTGGATGTCCGGCACCTTGGAGCAGCCGACGCCCTGGTCGATCCAGCGCACCACATAGCCGAGCAGGCCCTGGGCGTTGTTGTCCAGCTCCTCGGCGACCTCGGCTTCGGACCAGTTGCGCCCCTCGGCCAGCGGCGGGGTCAGCAGGTCGGCGAGAGGCGGAACCGGCTGCGCCGCGATCGCCTTCCGCAGGGCGAAGACGTCGGTCTGGTGATAGTGCAGGGCGTGCAGGGTGGCCGCCGTCGGCGACGGCACCCAGGCGGTGTTGGCGCCGGTCTTCGGATGCCCCGCCTTCTGCTCCAGCATCTCGGCCATGCGGTCGGGCGCGGCCCACATCCCCTTGCCGATCTGGGCCCGGCCGTCGAGGCCGCAGGCCAGGCCGATGGCGACGTTGCGGGCCTCGTAGGCGGCGATCCACGGCGTCGCCTTCATCTCCGCCTTCCGCACCACCGGGCCGCCCTGCATGCAGGTGTGGATCTCGTCGCCGGTGCGGTCGAGGAAGCCGGTGTTGATGAAGACGATGCGGTCGCGCACCGCGTGGATGCAGGCGGCGAGGTTGGCGGAGGTGCGGCGCTCCTCGTCCATGACGCCGACCTTGATCGTGCGCCGTTCCAGCCCCAGCAGGTCCTCGACCGCGTCGAACAGGTCGTCGGTGAAGGCGCACTCCTCCGGCCCATGCATCTTCGGCTTGACGATGTAGATCGAGCCGGCGCGGCTGTTGCGGAAGCGGCCCAGCCCCTTCAGGTCGTGCAGGCCGATCAGACTGGTGACGATCGCGTCGAGGACGCCTTCCGGGGCCTCGGAGCCGTCCGGCAGGCGCACCGCGGGCGTGGTCATCAGGTGGCCGACGTTGCGCACGAACAGCAGACTGCGGCCCGGCAAGGTCAGGGTCGAGCCGTCCGGCGCCGTGTAGCTCCGGTCCTCCGCCAGCGCCCGCGTCACCTGCCGGTCGCCCTTGGCGAAGGTCTCGACCAGGCCGCCGCGCATCAGCCCCAGCCAGTTGCGCCAGGCCGCGACCTTGTCGGCGGCGTCGACGGCGGCGACCGAGTCCTCGAGATCGACGATCGTGGTCAGCGCCGCCTCCAGCACCACGTCGGCCAGCCCGGCGGGGTCGTCGCGGCCGATCGGGTGGCCGCGGTCCAGCACCAGTTCGACGTGCAGGCCGTGGTGACGCAACAGCACGGCCCCGGGCGCCGCCGGGTCGCCGCGCCAGCCGACCAGCTGCGCCGGGTCCCGCAAGGCCGGCGACAGCCGCCCGTCGACCACCGCGTAGCCGGGGGCGGCGGCGTGCGAACCTTCCGCCAGCGGCGCCGCCTCGTCGAGGAAGCGTTTGGCCCGCGCCACCACCCGGGCGCCGCGCGCGGCGTCGTAGCCCCCCGGCGGCGGCAGGTCGCCCAGCGCGTCGGTGCCGTAGAGGGCGTCGTACAGGCTGCCCCAGCGGGCGTTGGCGGCGTTGAGCACGAAGCGGGCGTTCAGGGACGGCACCACCAGCTGCGGCCCCGCCGTCGTGGCGATCTCAGGGTCGACCCGCTCCGTCCCGATGGTGAACGGCCCCGGCTCGGGGACGAGGTAGCCGATGGTGCGCAGGTAGGCCTCGGTCGCAGCCGGATCGTGCGGCCGGCCGCGTCGGGCGGCGTGCCACTCGTCCAGCGCCGCCTGCAGCCGGTCGCGCGCCTTCAGCAGGTCGCGGTTGCGCGGCGTGAAGCGGTCGAGGATCGCGGCCGTCCCGCTCCAGAAGGCGTCCGCCCCGATCCCGGTCCCGTCCAGCGCCTCGTCCTCGATGAAGGCGGCCAGCTCGCTGGCGACCTGAAGACTGGCGCGGGACGTCATCGTCATGGGCTTTTCCTCGAAGGCGACGCTGTAACATTCCGTGATGACGCCGCGTAAGTCGAGACGGTTGAGCGTGGCTGTGGTTCCCCGCCGCCTTGACCGCGCCGCAATGAAGGTCCATCTGGCCCCCATCGCACCACGCGATGTCCGGCGCGCTCCAGTGCGTGAGGGTCCCTCGGGACCTGTCTGTAGAAGCGCCCCGGCTCCTCGAGTTCATTCGTCGTCCCATCACGCAGGGCGACGCCGTTTCCCGCCCCCGAGGGGGCCGGAGGCGCGCGTCGAACCCGGCGAGCCCGGTCGTGCGCGCCTTCGCACATGAAAGACGACCGTGACGAACACGACCTTCGAATCGATGGGCCTGAACCCGGCCCTGCTCTCCGCCCTCAAGGCCGAGGGCTATGAGACGCCCACCCCGATCCAGGCCAAGGCCATCCCCGACGTGATGACCGGCAAGGACCTGCTGGGCATCGCCCAGACCGGCACGGGCAAGACCGCGGCCTTCGCCCTGCCGATCCTGCACCGGCTGGCCGCCAACCGCACCGCCCCTGTGCCGCGCACCACGCGCTGTCTGGTGCTGTCGCCGACCCGGGAGCTCGCCACCCAGATCGGCGAGAGCTTCAGGGCCTACGGCAAGCACCTGGGCTTCCGCGTCGCCGTCATCTTCGGCGGCGTGAAGTACGGCCCCCAGGAGCGCGCCCTGCAGCAGGGTCTCGACATCCTCGTCGCCGCGCCGGGCCGCCTGCTCGACCACATCCAGCAGAAGACGCTGGACCTGTCCTCGACCGAGATCTTCGTCCTCGACGAGGCCGACCAGATGCTGGACCTCGGATTCATCAAGCCGATCCGCCAGATCACCTCGCGCCTCCCGGCGCGGCGCCAGAACCTGTTCTTCTCGGCCACCATGCCGTCAGAGATCGGCAAGCTGGCCGGCGAGCTGCTCAAGGACCCGGTCAAGGTGTCGGTGACGCCGCAGGCGACCACCGTGGAGCGCATCCAGCAGTCGGTGATCTGGGTCGAACAGGGCCGCAAGCGCGCCCTGCTGACCGAGATGTTCTCCGATCCCAGCTACACGCGCTGCCTGGTCTTCACCAAGACCAAGCACGGGGCCGACAAGGTGGCCGCCTATCTCGAGGCCGGCGGGGTCGAGGCCGGGGCGATCCACGGCAACAAGAGCCAGCCCCAGCGCGAGCGGGCGCTGGAGGCCTTCAAGAACGGCAAGCTGCGCGTGCTCGTGGCCACCGACATCGCCGCCCGCGGCATCGACGTCGACAAGGTCACCCACGTGGTCAACTTCGAGCTGCCCTACGTGCCCGAGGCCTATGTCCACCGCATCGGCCGCACCGCGCGGGCCGGCTCGGACGGCACCGCCATCAGCTTCGTCGCCGGCGACGAGATGAAGCTGCTCAAGGACATCGAGAAGGTCACCCGGCAGAAGATCCCCGCGATCGACCGCCGCAACGACAAGCAGCTGGCCCAGCTGGACGCATCCATCATGGCCGCCGGCGTGGGCAAGAAGGCCAGCATCGACAGCGCCGGCAAGAGCGAGCAGGAGGGCCGCGGCCGCCGCGGCCGCAATCCGCATCGCGACGGCGTGCGCCCCGAAGGCGGCGGCCAGCCGCACCGGCAGCGCAAGCCGGGCCGCGACCGCACCCACCACGCCGAGCGTCCCGCGGCGGCCTACGATCCGATGGCCGGCGACCGCGCCCGGGTGGTCAACAACGACCCCCGCAGCGCCGAGCCCCGGCCCGTCGGCGAACTGAAGCGGCGCCCGCGCCGCCGCCGGCCGTCCAACGGCGGCAAGGGCTACGCCGCCCAGGGCTGAGGTCTCAGGCGGCGGCCGCCTCGCGGGCGGCCAGCCGTTCCACCGTCTCGGCCAAGGACGCCTGCGCCTCAACGGGCGGCGGCGCCAGCGGCCGCGGCGGCGGATAGTCTCCAAGCCCCAGCAGGCCGGCCGCCGCGCTCATCACCCGCACGCCGCCGTGGGCGTAGAGCAGCGTCCACAGCGGCGCGAGGTCGGCGCTGACGGCGTCGATCCGCGCCCGGTCGTCCGCCCGCGCCGCCCGCGCCAGCGCCAGGGCGAGGCGCGG
>MGLK01000013.1:57495-84439 GCA_001794825.1 Caulobacterales bacterium RIFCSPHIGHO2_01_FULL_70_19
ACCAGGCCGCGCCGCCGGCCCGCAGCGCCTGCGCCGCCGTCGCGTCGCCGCTGAAGCCGAGACGCAGGCCCGAGCCCTCGACCGCCGCCAGCGCGCCTGCGAAATCGCCGTCCGCCGGCGCAGGGGCCTTGGCCGCCCGCACGGCCGGAAGCGCGGCGAGGCGGTTGAGGAGCGGCGGACCGAAGACGAACCGGGTCGCGGCGGGATTGTCGTAGAGGCACAGCGGCAGATCGCCGGCCGCCGCCGCGACCGCCTCCACATGCGCCTCCACCTCGGCCTCCGTCAGCGGCGTGTAGGAGACCGCCGCCAGGAGACCGGCCGCCGCCCCCGCCTCGCGGGCGTCCCGGGCGAGGGCGCAGGCGGCTTCCGTGGCGAGGGCTCCGACGCCGGCCAGCACCGGCGTGGATCCCGCCGCCTCGACGGCCGCCTCGATCGCCCGCCGGCGCTGCGTCCGGTCGAGATAGGCGTAGGCGCCGGTGCTGCCCAGAACGCAGATGGAGTCGACGCTCGCCGCCGAAAGGCGCTCGACCCTGCGCTGCAAGGCGTCGAGGTCCACAACGCCGGCGGCGTCTATCGGGGTGGGGGGAAAGGCCGAAACGCCTTCGAACAGCGCCATGGGAGTCTCCGACTTGCGATGCTCCCGCATAGCGCCGTCACGGAGACCTAGGCTGACAAACCCGGTTACGCCGCGTTTCAGCACAACGAAGAACGCCCGCCGGGTCTCCCCGGCGGGCGCTTCCTTATCCGATTGTCGCGCCTGTCAGGCGGCGGCGCTGACCGAGCCCTCGGCCGGGTCGCGCAGGACGTAGCCGCGGCCCCAGACGGTCTCGATGTAGTGCTTGCCGCCGGCGGCGGTGGCCAGCTTCTTGCGCAGCTTGCAGATGAAGACGTCGATGATCTTCAGCTCCGGCTCGTCCATGCCGCCGTACAGGTGGTTGAGGAACATCTCCTTGGTCAGGGTCGTGCCCTTGCGCAGGGAGAGGAGCTCCAGCATCTGGTACTCCTTGCCGGTCAGGTGGACGCGGTGGCCGTTCACCTCGACGGTCTTGGCGTCCAGGTTCACCGCGATCTCGCCGGTGTGGATGATCGCCTGGGCGTGGCCCTTGGAGCGGCGGACCACGGCGTGGGTGCGGGCGATCAGCTCGTCCTTGTGGAACGGCTTGGTCATGTAGTCGTCGGCGCCGCCGCCGAAGGTCTTGACCTTGGTCTCGATCTCCGAGGTGCCCGAGAGGATCATCACCGGGGTGTTGACCTTGCCGACGCGCAGCTGGCGCAGCACTTCGAGGCCGTTCATGTCCGGCAGGTTCAGGTCGAGCAGGATCAGGTCGTAGTCGTAGATCTTGCCCAGATCGATGCCTTCTTCGCCGAGGTCGGTCGTATAGACGTTGAAGCCTTCCGACTTCAGCATCAGTTCGATGCTCTGCGCGGTCGCGTGATCGTCTTCGATAAGCAGGACGCGCATTTGTTGCCCCTCCAGGCAAAGCTTGGCGTTGGACGTTACTGTCCCGTTTCCGGGTAACCTTGTTCGGACGTTAATCCTCCAAAAACTTAAGAAGGGTTAACGCGACTGGTTAACGACGAATCTAGGCTGATTTGCGAATCGCCGTCGAGAGTCCGGAGTCAAGACGAGGGACTTTTTCGCCGCGGCTCCTGCCCTACGTCCGAATCCGACGCATAGAAGGATTATTTTCCTACGTCTCCGCCGGCGGTGAACGACCGGCGGCCGGTGGATGATGGAGCAGCGTCAATGGAAGGAACCTACTGGGCCGCGGAGTTCGGCCGCGACCGCATGCGCGCGGGGCTCGCGCTACAGATCGTCGCCGCCTCGACGGGCGTGCCGGTGGAAAGCATGACCCGGGCCGTGCGGCTGGAGGGGCGGGCCTGCCGGGCGCGATGGCTGGCGATGTACCTCGCCCACATCGCCTTCGGCTGGCCGCTCGAACGGGTCGGCCACGCCTTCGGCATGAACCGCTCCACCGCGGCCGCGGCGTGCCGCTGGGCCGAGGACGAGCGCGACCGGCCGGTGCTCGACGCCCTGCTGGAACGGCTGGAGCGCTGCGTGCGCGAAGTGCTGGAGGCGCCGGCGTGCGAACTGGGCCTGTGAGCCGCGCGCTGGAGCGGGCGCGTCGCCTGCTGGCCGGCCCCGGCGGCTGGATCGAGCCGGCCGGCGAGGCCTACGCCCTGCGCGCCGGGCCCGACCGGCGTTCGCGGGTGGTGCTGACCGTGGACGAGACGGTGTTCCGGCGACTGGTCGAGTCTCCCGGTCTCCGCGCCCGCCGGGGCGGCGGATGGGTCGCGCGGCGCGCGGAGGCGGCCAGCGCCGCCTCCGCGGCCGGCCGTCCCGGCGTGATCGAGGGCGTGCGCACCATCATGGAGGCCGACGGGGAGGCCTCGACCCGCCGCGCCAACCTGGCCCAGACGCCCGTGGCCTGGCTGGCGCGGCGCGTCGGGCCGGACGGGCGACCGTGGCTGGAGCCGGTCGAGGTGGCCGCCGCCGTCCGCCTGGCGCTCGAGGCCGAGACGGCGCTGCGGGGGCCCTCGGTGACGATGCGATGGGACGCCCTGCCCAGGGCCGGAGCCGGGGGTGGATCGCGCCTCGGCTGCGAGCCGGGCGACCGCGCCCTCGCCGCCGCGGCGGCCGTCGAGGCGGCCCTGTCGGTCTGCGGACCCGCTCGCGGCATGGTCGAGCAGATCTGCGTGCGCGCCACAGCCCTTCAGGCCGCGGAGCAGGCGCTGGGACTTCGGCGCCGGACCGGCAAGATGCTGCTCCGGCAGGGCCTGCAGGCCCTGGCGCGGCACTATCGACTGGCTTGAGCGACGGAACGGCGGCGACCGCACGTTACAGCCTCGTAACTTCCGCCCGCAGGCCGGTTCCGCCTAGGGTGGTGGTCGTTGGCAGCGCGCCCCGTCGGGCGCGCTTTTGTTTGAACGGCGCCGCCGACGGCCGTTCGTCGGGGTCGTCTCGTGAAGTCCATTATTGTCTCCGGTATCGCCGCCAGCCTGCTGCTCGCCGCCACTCCGACGCCAGGCTCGGCGGCCGACGATCGCCTGACCGCCCGCGTGCTGGTCGATGTCTGCCTTCCCTACGCCCAGCGCTCGAGAAGCTTCGAGAAGGCGATCCAGGCCGCCCGCGATCTGGACTTCCGCCGACCCGTCGGCGACCAGGCTCCGCTGGACGAATGGGCGTCGGAGGTCGACCTGGTGTCGCGGGACGGCGTCTGGCTCCTGCGCCTGGAAGAGGGCACCGTCGACCATGGCGACGGCCAGGCCTACGCGACCGCGTGCTCCCTCTCCTCCCACCGCGCCAGTGCGAACGAATTGACCTGGCTGGGCCGCCGCGCCTTCGGCGATCCGCGCCGCTGGATCGCCGAGAGCGAGGATTCGCCGACGTGGAACCGACGCGTCTCGCGGCCGGACGAATACCGGATCGAGGCGCGGGTGACGGATGAGGCGGGGGAGCGGCCGGCGCTGATGGTCCGCGGCCTCTACTTCTGAGCCGCCGCCGCGGCCTCGCGGATGCGGCCGACCATGGCGTTCAGTCCGTTGGCCCGCTGCCGCGTCAAGGCCGACGGCAGGCCCAGCCGGTCCAGCGCCGCGCGGGCGTCGAAGGCGAGGATCTCGGCGGGCGTGCGGCCGGCGTAGAGGCGGAGCAACAGGGCGATGTTGCCCTTGGACAGGGCGCTGTCGCTGTCGGCGGCGAAGTCCAGGCGATCGCCGTCGCGGCGCACCGCCAGCCACACCTGGGCCGCGCAGCCCGGCACCTTGTTGGCCTCGGTGCGGTCCGCCTCGGGCAGGGGCGGCAACTCCCGCCCAAGGTCGATCACATAGCCGATCCGGCTCTCCCAGTCGCCAAGGAGGTCGAACTCCTCCGCCAGCTCGGCGAGGACGGCGTCGATGGAAGGCCCTGAACTCATCGACGGCAGATAGTCCGGCGCGGCGTTAACGACAACCGTGGCCGCCATCCCCTGAAATCGTCGCCTCTCCCCAACCGGCAGTCGCCTGAGACGGGTGCGGACTATGGCCGACTCACCCTCGCGGCTAGGCTGATCCATCGCCTTCCCGTCCCCCGCCGCCGCGCTGTTTCCGATTGACCGATCCCCGCCCCGCCGACCCGATCGAAAGCACGGCCCCCGCCGGCGCGGGTGATCGCCCGGCGCTGGCCGCCTGGCACGCCGGCTGGGCGGTGGCCGCGGCCCTGCTCGCCCTCGGGGGGCGCTGGATCGGCGGGATCGAGGGCCCGGTCTTCTACGGCGTGCTGGCCATGGTCGCGCCCGGCGCCGCCGGCCTCGCGCTGCTGCAGCGCGACGGCGCGCCGGAACGGATGAGCCTCCTCGGGCTCTGGGCCCTCGCCGCCGTGACCAGCGCCGGACTGTCGGGCGGGCTGACGGGGCCCCTCGCCGGTTTCGTCTTCCTGCCGCTGGCGGCAGGGATCGCGCTCGGCGGCCCCCGGCCGGTGCAGGCCGGGGCGGCGGCGGTGGCGGCGGCGGCCCTGTCCGGACTGTTTTCGGCCTGGCTGCTTGGCGGCCCGGGGGAACACCTGCCGGCGCTGGCGGCGATTTCTGCGGTGCTGACCGCGGCGGCGGCGGCCCTGGCCGTGCGACTGTCGTGGCGCGAGCGCGAGGCGCGGATGGCGGCGGCCGAGGCGGAGGTGCGACGGGTCGAGGCCCTGCTCGCGGCCCAGCCGGGGCTGACGCTCGTGCTGGAGCCCAGCGGACGCGTGCTGGCGGCCTACGGCGGGCCGCCGTCGTCGCTGCCGATCGACCCCTTGTTCGAGCAGGGCCTGGTCGCCACGGTCCACGCCCCCGACCGGCCGCGGCTGCTGGCCGCGCTGGACCGGGCCGGCCAGGGACACGAGAGTTCGGCCACGCTGACGCCGCGGCTGTCGCTCGACCGGCGGGTCCAGTTCGTCTTCCGGCGCCTCGATGACTCCGGCGACCCGCGGATCATCGCCCAGGCCTACGACGCCACGGCCCAATACGCCCGCGAACTGGGGCTGGAGGCCGCGCGGGCCGAGGCCGAGGCGCGGGAGGCCGGCAAGACGCGCTTCCTTGCGAACATGAGCCACGAGCTGCGGACGCCGTTGAACGCCGTGCTCGGCTTCTCGGACATCATGCGTCAGCGACTGTTCGGGCCCCTGCCCGACCGCTACGCGGACTACGCCGACAACATCCACCAGGCCGGCGGCCACCTGCTGGACCTGATCAACGACCTGCTGGACGTCTCCAAGATCGAGGCCGAGCGGTACACGCTGACGCGCGAGCGCTTCGACGCCCGCGAGGTGGTCTCCCAGGCCATGGCGCTGGTCCGCGTCAACGCGGAGGAGAAGGGCCTCACCCTCTCCGGAGTGCTGCCGCCGGAGGCGGTGGAGGTCTCCGCCGACCGGCGCGCCCTGAAGCAGATCGCCCTGAACCTGCTGTCCAACGCGGTGAAGTTCACGCCCTCGGGCGGAACGGTCACCGTCGCCGTCGAGGCGATCGGCCCCTATCTCGAGATCGTCGTGTCCGACACCGGCGTGGGCATCGCGCCCGAGGACGTGCGGCGCCTCGGTCGCCCGTTCGAGCAGGCCGGGGCGCTGGAGCAGCGCCGCCTCGGCACCGGGCTGGGCCTGTCGCTGGTGCGCGCCTTCGCTGAACTGCATGGCGGCCGGATGACCATCGACAGCACCCTGGGCGAGGGCACGGCGGTGACCGTGCGGATGCCGGTGGCGCTCGCCGCCCGGGCCCCCGCCCCCGAGGGCGGGGCCGAGGTCATCCCTCTGCCCCTCGCCAACGGCGGCTAGTCCGTCCTCAGAAGCGGCCCATCCGCAGGAAGGCGCGACCGGCGGCGAAATCGCCGGCCTCAAGCCGGGCGGTGGCCACACTGCCGTCGCGGAAGTGGAACTCGACAGCGAACGCCTCGCGCGGATCGAGCGCTTCCAGGGCCGCCGCCGCCGCCGCCGGGAAACGCCAGATGTCTGCGGGCCGCTGCCCGTCGACCCTCAGGGCCGGATCGGCGGCCTCGACGCCGGCAGCCCAGAAGCTCGCGCGGGCGGCGGACGGCGGCAGGCTGTTGCCGGCCACCCAGGGGCGGGACAGGCGGGTCGGGTCCCTCAGGACCATCCGTGCAGCATAGGGCCGCGGCCGGCCGTGCCAGCTGATCACCGCCGCCAGCTCCGGCGCCTCGCCCTTGCCCGCGAGGCCGAAGGCGATCGGCGAGGCGCCCACGGTGGTCGTCTGTTTGAGCCGCCATCCCGCCCTGTCCCAGCCGTAGCGGTCGGCCGTCCAGTCCAGCCGCGCGCCCGGGAAGGTCATCCGCGGCGTGCGCGACCAGCCGGCGAAGGCGTCGTCGACCCGCCGCCGCACCGTCGTCAGCTGCGGGTCCGCGCAGGCCACGGCGCGGGCCCGGCTGCGCGCGCGGGCCGCGACGGCGGCGACTTCGACCGGGCTGGCTCCGGCGCGAAGGGCTGCGCCGCGGGCCTGCGCCGCCGCGGCCGCCAGGGCGGCCGCCGTCCGGGCGGGGAACAGGTCGCAACGGGCGTCGGCGGCGACCACGAAGGCGCGCTCGTAGTAGGCGTCGGCTGGCCCCGCCGCCGCGGCTCCCGGAGTCAGCAGCGCGATCGCCGCGGCCAACGCGGCTTGGGTCCTGACGGCGTTCTGCCCTATCCTCATGGGGCGACACCCTACGCATCAGGCGTTCCGGTGACGTTTCCGAGCAGGGTTAGCGATTTGCTTCTGTCGAGCGACGTCTGGGTGGCCGCCCTTATCCGCCGGGCCGAGATCGGCGGCGCCTTCGCCACCGTCGCGCGCAAGGGCGACGCCCGCGCCGGCACGGTGATCGTCAAGGTGTTCGACACTTCGAACCGCCGGGCGCGGCTCTACAGCGAGGCCTTCGGCCCGGACGGCGAGCGCCTGTGGATGCAGCCGGTGGAGAGCGAGTCCGAGGCGGAGCTGGACGCCTATCTCCAGCGCCAGATCCGCTACGACCCGGACCTCTGGATCGTCGAGATCGAGGACCGCGAGGGCCGCCACTTCATCACGGAAAAGGTCGCCGCCTAGGCGTCAGGCCGCCAGCCGCATCCAGACCGCCTTGTCGGCGGAGACCGCGTCCAGCTTGCCCTTCGAAGCCCGGGCCTGAAGCTGCTGCATCACCGGCCTCGGCAGGGCGCAGAACTGCGGCTCGACCAGTTCCGGCGCGCAGCCGGGCGACGGCGCGGCGAACAGGGCGGCGTTGACCTCGCGCGAGCGGTCGTGGATCAGCCAGGCCAGCCGGCGGGCGCGTTGCGGATCGTTGCGGTGAAGCAGCGGGTCCTCGGCGAACAGCTCGCAGCCCAGCTCAAGCACATAGTCGAGCCCCAGTCGGTCGAAGCGGCGCGCGTCGCCGGGCGTGACCGGGCAGGCCTCGTCCAGGTCGAACACCACGTCGTTCAGCAGAAACAGCATCGGGGACACCTGCCATCGCCGGGCTCATGACGGCCCGTTGAAGCCACCTTAGCGGCAGGCGCTTGCGGTTCCGTTCCCGAACGTCGTTAAGGAATTCCGACCGGACCGGCCGCGGGGCGCGGCCGCACGATCCGCGCTTGAGTCGCGGATCGCCTGCCCGTTAGGGTGGCGCGGGGAGTTCGGGGGAGAGTCCGCTCATGACCGTTACGTCGATGCTGAAGGCGGCCGCCTGCGCCGTGGCCGCGTGGGCCGCCCTTGCGGCGGGACCGGCCGCCGCCGAGTGGAAGCGCGCCGAGACGGCGCACTTCATCGTCTATGGCGACGTGCCGGAGCAGACGATCCGGCGGTACGCCCAGAAGATCGAGCGGTTCGACGCCTTCCTGCGCGCCTACTACCCGATCGAGGTCGAGCACGAGATTCCCAAGCTGGAGATCTTCCTCGCCGACGGGCGGCGCGACATGGAGCGGGCCTCCCCCGGCATCGGAGGATCGGTGGCCGGGTACTATTCTCCCAACAGCGGCCGCATCCACGCGGTGGTGGACACGGACGCCATCAGCGGCGACGTCGTGATGTTTCACGAATACGCCCACCATTTCATGTTCCAGATGAAGGCCAACGCCTACCCGTCCTGGTTCGTGGAGGGCTTCGCCGAATATTACTCGACGGCGGACGTGCGTCCCGACCGCATCCAGTTCGGGCGGCATCACCCCGGACGCATCCAGGCGCTCAACCTCGGCGCCAACAGCTGGGCGCGCATGGAGGACGTGCTGACCTGGCGCTACACGCCCTCGGGCCGCTATCCGGCCTTCCTGTACTACGCCCAGGCCTGGGCGATGACCCACTACTTCATGAGCACGCCCGAGCGGACCCGTATGCTCGGCCAGTATCTGGCCGCCGTCGTCCGCGGCGAGGACTCGGTCGAGGCCATGCAGGCGGCGACCGGCCGGACCCCGGAGCAGCTGCAGCACGATGTCCGGATGTACGTGTCAGGCCCGATCAACGTTCTGACGCCGCAGCTGGAGGTCGCCGAGCCGGAAGTCGTGGTGACCTCCCTCTCGCGGCCCGAGAGCGAAATGGCGTGGCTGGACCTGCGCCTCGACCGGGAGCCGGTGAAGCAGGAACCGGCCGACGACGACGGCGCGACGCGAAAGTCGGAGGCCCAGAAGGCGCGGGAAGCCCGCGAGGATGCCGAACACCGGGCGGAACTGATCCGCAGCGCCCTCGCCGCCGCCGGGCGTCATCGCGGCGAGCGGATGGCCGCCCTGGTGGAGGCCCGCGCCCGTCGCCTGACCGGCGATCTGGACGCGGCGTTCACCGCCCTCGAACCGCTTGTGGCCGAGGGCTCGAACGATCCCGAGGCCCTCCGGCTGGCGGGCGCCCTCCTCGTGGACATGGCGGAGAAGGAGACCGCGCCCGAGGCGGCGACAGGACGTCGGCGGGCGGCGCTGGGTTATCTCTCGCGCGCCTATGAGGCCGATCCGCTCGACTTCCGGACCTACCTCGCCATCAACGACGTCCGCCGCCACGAAACCGGCTATCCGAACGACAACGACCTGATGACCCTCGAGACGGCCACGGCGCTGGCGCCGCAGTCCTTCGAAGTCCGCCTGCGCCTCGGGGCGGCCTACATGTCCCGGGCCATGAACGAGGCCGCCGTGATCACCCTTCGACCGGTGGCCAACAGCCCCCACCGCAGCCGCTACACCCGCCAGGCGCGGCAGATGATCGCCACGGCCCTGGGCCAGGCGGTCCCCGCCGACGACGCCCCGCCCGAGGCCGCGGAGGCCGCGGCGGCCGGCGCCGGCCACTAGGGTCCCGCGCGGCTTGAATCGGCGCAGCACGAGGCGGTCCACCTGTCCCGGGAGGGAGACGATGAAGGCATCCATCCGCAATCTGGCGGCGGCGGCGCTCGCCCTGTTCACCTGCGCCGTGGCCACGCCCGGGCAAGCCGAATGGCGGCGGGCGGAAAGTCCGAACTTCGTCGTCTACTCCCGCGGAAGCGAATCGGCCCTCCGCCGCTATGTCCGCAACCTGGAGATCTACGACTACCTGTTGCGCGTGCGCATGGGACTGCCGCTGGATCGACCCGCTCCCCGCAAGCTGCCGATCTATCTGGTCAACGGCCGCTCCGGGCTGGTCGACATCAATCCCGCCACGGGCCTCTACGTCGCCGGCACCTACTTCCCCACCGGCGAAGACATCTTCGCCGCCGCGATCCAGGACAGCGAGCAGGACTTCCTGCTCCACGAGTACTTCCACCACTTCAGCTTCCAGATCGGCTCGACCTCGACCTACCCCGGCTGGCTGGTCGAGGGGCTGGCGGAATATTTCATGACCGCCGAGATCCGGCCGGATTCCGTGGCGGTCGGCGGCTACAACGAGGGGCGGGTCTCGACCCTGTTCGCCGTGAACTGGATCCCCCTGGAGGAGCTGCTGACGAAGCGGCCCGACGAGGTGCGGCGCAGCCATTCCGACACCTACTATCCGCTGGCCTGGCTGCTCACCCACTGGTTCATGAGCGACGACACGCGCCGCCAGCAGCTGGCCGGGTACATCCGGGATCTGGAGAGCGGCGGCGATCCGGTGGAAGCCATGGAGCGGGCGACGGGCATGTCCCTCGCCGATCTTCGACGGACGCTCCGCCAGTACCGCCGGATCAACATCACCACCTATCGCACCGAGTTCCCCCAGCCCGAGATCACGATCACCCGCCTCCCCCGCTCCGCCGACGACCTCCTTCTGATCGGCCAGCGACTGAAGGTCGGGGTTCCGGAGGAGGATCGGGAGGAGACAGCGCAGCTGGTCCGGCGTTTGGCGGCCCGCCACCCGGACGACCCCTTCGCCATGCTTCAGCTGGGCCACGCAGAGCTGCACTTCGGCGACCCGGACGTGGGAGAGGCGGTGCTCGCCCGCCTGCTCGAGCGCGAGCCGGACAACGTCGAGGCCCTGCAGCTCATGGCCACCCGGTACACCAGGCTGGCCGAGGAGCGCCCGGACGAGACCATCGCCCTGTTGCGGCGGGCCCGCACCTATCTGGCGCGGGCCTACGAGGTGGACCCGGGTCACTACTACACCCTGCATCAGATCGCCCGGACCCGGGAGGTCGCCCCCGACTATCCGACCGAGAACGACCTGGTCACCTGGGATCAGGCGTTCACGCTCGCGCCCCAGCTGCCGTCGATCCGCCTCGCCTACGCGCGCGCCCTGATGGAGGCGGGAGAGTTCGATGCCGCGATCGCCCGTCTGGAACCGCTGGCCAATGCGGCGCACGGCGGCGATTCAGCCTCGGCCGCGGCGACCCTGATTGAGCGGGCGAGGCTCCGCCAGTCGTCGGGAGAGCCGGGCGAACCGGACCTCGTCGCCACGGAGCTGACGCCCCGGCCGGAACCCGGCGGCTCCGTGCCGGAGCCGGCCGCCGAGCCGGCCGAGGCGCCCGCGCCCTAGAGGAGTGCGTTGAAGACCACGTGGACGATCAGCGCGCCGGCGACGATGACGCCGAAGCCGAGCGCAAGGCTGATCGCCGGATGCGGTCCGTCACGGGTGGGCGGGGGGTCGAGCGGGGGGTGCAAAGCCATGGCCTGTCCTGCGTTTCCTCAGGCGGCGCCCGGCTTGGCGTGACCGGGTCGTCTCGCCTGCGGGAACAATGACTCCGAAAACCCTTCGTTGCGAGGGGATATTCGCCCTCGGGTGACTTTGTCGCGCTTCCGCGCTAGGTCGCGCGGCCCAAGGAAGACCCATGTCGAAACTGACTCTCGAACAGGAGGCCCTGCGCCGCAGGACCTTCGCCATCATCGCGCACCCCGACGCGGGCAAGACCACGCTGACCGAGCACATCCTGCTGGCCGGCGGGGCGATCCGCGCCGCCGGGGCCGTGCGCGCGCGCGGCGAGAACCGCCGCACCCGCTCGGACTGGATGAAGATCGAGAAGGAGCGCGGCATCTCCGTTTCGGCGTCGGTGATGACGTTCGAGCACGACGGCAAGATGTTCAACCTGCTCGACACGCCGGGTCACGAGGACTTCTCCGAGGACACCTACCGCACCCTGACCGCCGCCGACTGCGCCATCATGGTGCTGGACGCCGCCAAGGGCATCGAGCCGCAGACGCTGAAGCTGTTCGAGGTCTGCCGCCTGCGCGACATCCCGATCATCACCTTCATCAACAAGCTGGACCGCGAGGCCCAGGACCCGATGGCCCTGCTGGACGACATCGCCAGCCGGCTGCAGCTCGACCCCGCCCCGATGTGGTGGCCGGCGGAGAGCGGCAACCGTCTGCGCGGCATGGTCGAGATCGGCACGGGCCGCTTCCAGCCCTACGCCCGCAAGGCCGCCGGCGCCGACGAGGACCCGGAACACCCCCAGCCCCTGCCGCTGGCCGAGGCCGACCGCTTCTTCGAGGCGGGCGAGCAGGAGGCCCTTGCCGAGGCGCTGGAGCTGGTCGAGGGGGGCTACCCGGCCTTCGATCGGCAGTCCTTCCTCGAAGGCCACCTGACGCCGGTGCTGTGGGGCTCGGCGCTCCGTCACTTCGGCATCGACCAGCTGCTGCAGGCGATCGGGGAGTGGGCGCCCGCGCCCAAGGTGATGAAGGCCCGCAAGGAGGCGCCGCCCGAGACCCGCAACGCGCCGACGCCGGAGGATGTGACCGTCGACCCCGGCTCGGCCGAGGTCACCGGCTTCGTGTTCAAGGTCCAGGCCAACATGGACCCCAACCACCGCGACCGGATCGCCATGTTCCGCATGGCGTCCGGGCAGTTCCGCCGCGGCATGAAGCTGAAGGTCCAGAACACCGGCAAGCAGCTGTCGGTGAACGCCCCGATCATGTTCTTCGCCTCGGACCGCGAGCTGGCCGAGGACGCCTTCGCCGGCGACGTGATCGGCATCCCGAACCACGGCGTCCTGCGCGTCGGCGACAGCCTGTCGGAAAGCGGACTGATCCGCTTCGCCGGCCTGCCGAACTTCGCCCCCGAAATCCTGCAGCGCGTGCGCGTCAAGGATCCGCTCAAGGCCAAGCACCTGAAGAAGGCGCTGGAGGGTCTCGCCGAGGAGGGAGTCACCCAGCTGTTCCGCCCCGAGATCGGTTCCGACTTCATCGTCGGCGCCGTCGGCCAGCTGCAGTTCGAGGTCATGGCCGACCGGCTCGGGGAGGAATACGGTCTGGAAGCCGTCTTCGAGCCCTCGCCCTACGCCGAGGCCCGCTGGATCGGGGGGACCAAGGCGGACCTCGACGACTTCGCCGGCAAGTACCGGCCGCAGATGGCCCGCGACATCGACGACCAGCCGGTGTTCCTCGCCAAGTCGAGCTGGGAGACCGGCTACGTCGGCGAGCGCTTCCCTAAGGTCAGCTTCATGAAGGCGAAGGAACGGGGCTAGACAGACCCGGCGTTCAGGCCACAACCAGCCCGGCGTCTGACCGGACGCCCTCCAGCGCCCGGATCGCCGCTTCCGGAGTCGCGGCGGTCAGGTGCAGGCGGCCATCGAACATGCCGTCCATGACCCGGCACCACAGGCGCAGGTTCGGATCGTGGCTGACGAACACGGTCCAGCACGGGCCGGTCCTGCCGAAGGCCCGGGCCACCGTCTCGATGTCGCCGTTGTCGACCTCGCCGCTGCTGTCCCGGACGTCCTGGATCCAGTCCCAGGCGGCGAGTTCCGGGCGCGCGGCCGTAATCGTCGCGATGTGGCGCGCGACCGCTGCGCCGGTGACCCCGCTCCCGATGGTCATGAACACCCGGCGGTTCGTCTCGTCGGTCCGGTGGTCGAGGTCCATCCTTCCCCCCTGCTTGCGGCGACGATAGGTCGACCGGGTTACCGACATCTTCACCATGGGCGGACGACGGCGGCTTTCCCTCGCCGGCGGAGCGTGTTTCTCTCCGCAGCGGGCGTCCCCGGAGGAGAAGATGGTCGCAGAGGCCCTGTTGGCCGTGCTGTCGCTGGCCGCCAGCCAGACGGCGGGGCCCATCCTGTCCTACGATGCGGTGGTGCGCTGCGCCGGCCTGACCCAGGCGGCGTCGGAGCTTGAAGGGGGCGAGAGCCGCGAGGGCCGGCTCCTGTACGACGCCGCGCTGTACTGGTCCCTGACCGCCATCCAGGTCGCCCAGGCCAACGGGCGGTCGCCGGCGGCCGCGGACGCGGACCAGACGCGCGCCCGCATCCGGGCGGTGCGGGAGCTGGCCGCGGGCGCCCCCGAAACTGCGGCCGAGCTGCAGCGCTGCCGCGACCGCACGCCCCGGCTCGGCTGAGATGTCGTTCCGGGCAGGGCGAACCCGCGGCGCGGCGCTGCGTTTGCTCGTGAGCCGCAAGGGATGACGCGTTCGTCCCGAAGCGGGACGACCGGAGCACGGCTGCGCATGTTCGAATTCGGCAGGGACCTGAGGAAGCTGTTCGAGAAGGCCCGCGAGAGCGAGGATCTCGGCTGGCTGGAGCTGGTCGGCGCCGACCTCGTGCAGATGGAGGCGCGGCGCGAGTCGGTGGACGCCGGCCGGGTGTCCTGCGCCCGCCCCTTCGACGGCTGGATGCGAGCCTCGGCGCTGTGGCGCGAGCACGCCCGCCGGACCGGCTGCGCCGCCAGCCTCGACCACGCCGCGGCCGCGGCCTCCGACGCGGCCCGCCAGACGGCCAGCCCCGACCAGACCGCGGCGGCGGCCATCGAGTCGGGCGAGATTCACCTGCTGCGCTTCGATCTGTTCGGAGGGCCGGCCGCCCTGACCGCCGCCCTGTCCGACATCCAGACCCTGCCGGCCGAGCGGTCGGCGACCCGCTGCGCCGCCGCCAGCCTGCACGCGCGGCTGAGCGCCCGCCGCGCGCGTCTGTCCGGGGACGCGCGCGCGCTGCTCGACGCCGCCGCCCTGCTCGACGCCGCCCTTCACGGCGCCGGCCGGCTCCTGCCGGCTCCCGCCAGTGACGAATTGCGCCTGGAACGCGCAGCGCTGGGACTCGAGGCCGGGGTGGCGCGGCGCGATCCGCGGCTGCTCGATCAGGCCGGACGGGACCTGCGGTCGCTCATCGAGACGGCGTCGCCGGACCAGCGACCCCTGACCCGGGCCCGCGCCCTGGCCCTGGCCGGCGCCGGCATGGCGGCGCTGGCGGTTCTCGCCAAGAACGAGGCCGCCGCCGTGCAGGGACGATCCCTGTTCGAGGCCGCCGCCGACCAGTTCACCCCCGACCACAGCCCCATGGACTGGCTCGCCGTCTTTCTGGCCCGGGCGGACGCCGGCGACCCGGCCCTCGAGACGGTGAGGCGGGCCGAGACCCTCGGCGGCCAGCCCGGACTGCTGCTCGGCGCCCTGGCCCGGGAACGGCGTCTGGCCGTCGAGGCCGCGCTCGCCGAGGCCGTGGCGGACGTCGAGGCCCTCAACGCTCTGGAGGCCCTGATTCGCGGCCGGCTCGCGGCGCCTGAACCTGTTCGGCCGGTGGACTGGGCCGCCGACCAGATCGCCATGGCCCGCGTCGCGCTGGCCCGGTCGCGCCTGACCGGCTCGCAGCCGCGGGCCGTCGGCCTGATGCTGACGGAAGCCATGGAGACCGCCCGCGAGTATGGCGCGACCGCTCTCGCGCGGCGGGCGGCGGGCGTCCTTCCCGACACGCCGTCGCCCGGCTGCGCCTAGCCGCCGAGCGCCACGAATCCGCCGTTCAGCCAGCCCGGCTTGCCGTAGCGGAGCGGCTGTCCGTCCTCGGCCATGACCCGCCCACCGGCCGCTTCGAGCACCGCCTGCCCGGCCGCCGTGTCCCACTCCGAGGTCGGACCGGAGCGGGGATAGGCGTCGAATCGGCCTTCCGCGATGAGGCAGAATTTCAGCGACGAGTCCGTGCCCTGCCAGGCGGTGCAGCCGTGCCGTCCGGCCAGGCGCGCCGCCTCCTCGTCCGTCATGCTGTGGCTGAGCAGCGCCACCGGCGCCGCCGGCCGCTCGCGCACCCGGATGGCCTGCCACGGATCGCCGAAGCGGCGGCGGAAGGCCCCGCCCCCGGCCGGGCCGCTGCGCCAGGTGGTGCGGGTCGCCGGCGCGGCCACCACGCCGGCCACCGGCGCCTCGCCCCGGATCAGTCCGATATTGACCGTGAAGCTCTCGCGCCCCTGCACGAAGCCGCGGGTGCCGTCCAGCGGATCGACCAGCCAGAACCACTCGCCCGGGCGCTCGGGGGCGCCGTGCTCGGCCACCGCCTCCTCGGCCACGGCCGGGATGTCCGGCCAGCGTTCGGCCAGTCGCGCGAGGATGAGCGCCTCGGCCTGCTGGTCGGCGAGGGTGACGGGGCTGTCGTCGGCCTTGGTCGTGGCGACCACGTCGGCGCGCCAGAAGGGCAGGATGACGGCGGACGCCTCTTCGGCGATGTCGGCCAGCGCCTCGGCCAGCGCGCCGGAGGCGAGATCTTCGGACAATCGGTTACGCATGGGGCTGCGATAGAGCATCCGGACGGTTTGAAGAACCGGCAAATCAGGGCAGCGTCCGGCCCGTCCCGTCCTGTGACCGCGAAGACCCGATGACCGACGCCGCCTCCGCTCCCGCCCTGCCCGATGGCCAGGCCCTCGCCGCCCTCGTCGCCGGCAAGCTGTGCCACGACTTCATCAGTCCCGCCGGCGCCATCGGCTCGGGACTCGACCTGCTCAGGGATCCGACCGCCCAGGACATGCGCGACGACGCCATGGGGCTGATCGAGGCGAGCGCGAGGAAGATGATCGCGCTCGTGGCCTTCGCACGGGTGGCCTTCGGCGCCTCGACCTCGGCCGAACGCTTCTCGGGAAGCGAACTGGGCGCGCTGGTGGCGGGCCTCACCGACGGCGGTCGCGCCTCACTGGACTGGCGTGTCGGCGACGAGAGCTTTTCGCGCGCCGAGGCTCGCGCCCTGGTGAACCTCGCCTACCTCGCCATGGCCGCGCTCCCCTCCGGCGGGTCCGCGGTGGCCGCCGCCCGGCGCGAGTCCGACGCCCTCGTCATCGAGGGCTTGGCCGAGGGACCGCGCGCGCGTCTCAAGCCGGAGGCGACGGCGGGTTTGAGCGGTCGCCCGCTCGCGGAGGGATTGCCGGGCCAGTGGATCCAGCCCTACTGGCTCTGGCTGACCGTCGCCGACGCGGGGGGGAAGCTTGAGGTGCAGGCCGAGGAAGGCCGGGTGTCGCTCCTCGCCCGCATGCCTAACTGAGACTTAAGCCCTCTTCCCAAGGACTCGTTAACCGGCCTGCGGCGATCATGCGTCGGTGCGCGGGACGGGCGCCGCGCGGGCTCAGTTCACGGAAAAAGTCGGTGACCCCAAGGACCTGTCTGATCGTCGACGACAGCCGGATCATCCGCAAGGTCGCCCGTCGCATCGTCGAGGGGCTGAAGTTCGACGTCGACGAAGCCGCCGACGGCTCCGAGGCCCTCGCCTTCTGCGCCGGCGTGATGCCTGACGTGATCCTGCTCGACTGGTCCATGCCGGTGATGGACGGCCTGACCTTCCTGCGCCGCCTGCGCGCGCTGCCGGGGGGCGATCGCCCCAAGGTGCTGTTCTGCACCATCGAGACGCGCGCGGAGCGGATCGCGGAGGCCCTCTCCGCCGGCGCCGACGACTATGTGATGAAGCCGTTCGACGGGGAGATCCTGAGCTCCAAATTCGCCGAGGTGGGAGCCGTCTGACCGCATGTCGCCCGAGGACTTCGACCGTCTCCAGTCGCTGATGGCCACGCGCGCGGGCTACCGGCTGACGCGCGACCGGATGAAGCTGGCCGAGCACCGCCTCGGCCCTGTCGCGCGGCGCGAGGGATTCGAGACGGTCGACGCCATGCTGGCGGCCCTCTGGGGGAAGCCGGTCGCCGGCCTCGGCTGGTCGATTATCGAGGCGCTGCTGAATCCGGAGACCTGGTTCCGCCGCGATCGGGCGGCGTTCGAAACCTTCTCCAGAGAGCTCCTTCCGGCCCTGATCCGGGCCCGGGCGGGCCAGCCGATCCGCATCTGGTCGGCCGGCTGTTCGACAGGACAGGAGGTCTGGTCCATAGGCATGGCCGCTCTGGAGCTTGGCGCCCCGGTCGAGATCGTCGCCACCGACCTGTCGCGGCGGGCCCTGGAAAAGGCCCGCACGGGCGCCTACACCGGCTTCGAGATCCAGCGCGGACTGAAGGCGCAGACCATGCTCCGCTGGTTCGACCAGGCCGAGGACGCCTGGATCGCCCGCGCCGAACTGCGCGCCCTCGCGCACTTCGCGCGCGCCAACCTGCTGACCGCCCCGGCCGCCGACGCCCCCCGCTTCGACGTGATTTTCTGCCGACACGTCATGGATGACATGGAGTCCGCGGCGCGGGGGCAGGTGCTGGACCAGCTTGAGCGGCGGCTGGTCGACGACGGCTGCCTGTTCCTCGGAGCCGAAGAGCGGATCGGCGACGACAGTCTCGCCTTCCGCCCCGTCGCCGGACGCAAGGGCCTGTTCGTCAAGTCGCCCGCCGCCCTGAAACGCGCCGCCTGACGCACGTTTGTCGGGATTCCATCACAGGAACGACTTCGCGCCGCAGTAGTTGTCCGGCTCCGATGAGCCAGACCTTCGACTCCTACTTCTGCATCGTCGTGCTGCCGGACCAGCCGGTGGCCGACCTCTGCGTCCTCGACGCCGCCGACGACGCCGGCGCGTTGAAGGCCGCGGCCCGTATCGCGCAGGCCTGGCCGACCGCCCGCCGGGTCGAGGTGTACCGTGGGGAACGCCCGCTTGGCGCGGTCCCCGGCGCTGACCGGACGACGTCCCTTCCGGAAGCCGCCTGACCGACGGGAACGTGCTGCAAGGACGGATGAAACCCTGCCCGCGAGATACGCCCGGGGGTGACTTCTTCACCTTTATGTGCAAGCGATGCCGTTCAGCGTTCTTCGACGCTGGATTGTTTTCGAGAGGGGTTAACATGAAGAAGGTTGTCTCGGCCCTGGCCGCAGGTCTTCTGCTCGTCGCCGGCCAGGCGGCGGCTGCCAACAACTCGGCGGCCGCCCGCGTCGGCGACCGGATCGGGGCGGAAGCGGGCGAGGCCAGCGAATTCGCCGGCGTTCCGCTGCCGGTGCTGCTGGTCGGCGCCGCCATCGTCGTCGCCGGCGTCGTCGCCGCCACCGACGACGACAGCGAAAGCGACTGATCACAGTCGAATCGTCGAGTTGGAAGCCCTGCCCGCCCGTCGGGCAGGGCTTGTCCGTTCCACTTTCGGTTGAGGCGCTGGAACGTGAGCGGCGTGGTCAGTATGCGTTGGTTCTGGAACCTGATGCGGCGGATCTCGTGCCGTCGGCACCGGTGGCGGCGTCATCCCGTCCGGCCGGATCTGGAGTGGTGCGACCTCTGCCGCGCGAAACGCCGGCGGCCCTGAGCGCCGGCAATCTCCCGTAAGCGAGGCCGGTCCGGGTCCCGCACCCCCCGGTCGCCCGTCGCCGGCCGGAACGGCCGTCCCCGCACGGACGACCGCTCCTGATCGCCGGATCCGGCTTCAGTGCATCCGGTGCTTGAGCGCGCTGATCGCATCGTGATCCGACTTGATCGAGGCGTACTCGGTCATGACCAGCTGGCGGGCCGGCTCGGGCAGGTCGGCGTCGCGTGCGGCCGCCTCGAACCTCGCCTTGATCACGTCCTCGCCGCGCTCGACCTCGTCGATCACGCCCTTGTCGTCGCGACCCATCAGGTCGCCCCGCATCTCCGCGAACTTGTTGTGGATCCGGCCCATGAGCGACTGGTCGTCCTCGGGCTCGCCGCCGAAGCTGCGCACCTCCTGCTGCAGCCGGCGGGACAGCTCCTCGCGCTTGCCGGCGCGCTCGCTGAACATGGCCTTGAACTCGGGATTGTCGGCCCCTTCGGCCGCCTTGCGATAGCCGTGGGCGCTGTCCAGCGTGGTCTCGATCAGGTCGTTCAGGACGTGGACGGCGCGATCGTTCGGGGTGTGCATCGGGACTCTCCGTTCAGGGTTGGAGCTATCCGAATGGCCGAAGCCGGGACGCCGTTCCGGCCGGGACGCCTCACGATCGCGGCGCCGTTCCCGGAGGTGACGCGGGCCCCGGCAGAGGCTAGCGTGGCCGCCTCACCGGGGAGGGTGGCTCGATGCGGCTTGCTTGGCTGACGGGATCGCTGGCGATCGGGCTTCTGCTGGCCGTGCTGGCGCTTCAGGTTCCACGCCCCGCCCCGGCCGACGCGCCTCCTTCCGCCTTCTCCGCCGGCCGCGCCCTCGCCGATGTGAACGAGATCGCCCGCGCGCCCCATCCGCTGGGCTCGGCCGAGCACGCCCGCGTCCAGGCCTTCCTCCTCAGCCGCATGGAGGGGCTGGGTCTCCAGACCTCGACCCAGAGGGGCCCGATCTCGCGCGGCGCCGCGCGCTACCTGCGCCAGATGGGCGGCGACCCGGCGGCGGCCGACTACATGGCGGTGAACCTGATCGGCGTCCTGCCGGGCCGGAACCCGGAGCTCCCGGCCGTGGCCCTGATGGCGCACTACGACACGGTGCCGATGTCGGCCGGGGCCGCCGACGACTCCGCCGGGGTGGCGGCGGTGCTGGAGGCGGTGCGGGCCATTCGCGCCCGCGGGCCGGCCGCGCGCACCCTCGTCGTCCTGCTCACCGACGCCGAGGAGATCGGGCTGGACGGCGCCCGCATCTTCTGGGGCGGCCACCCCTTGCGCGACCGCATCGGCGCCGTGGTCAACCTCGAGGCGCGGGGCGGCGGCGGCCGGGCCATGATGTTCGAGACCGGCCGCGGCAATGCGCAGACCATCGACCTCCTCGCCCGCGTCGCCGGCCGGGTCGACGGCGGCGTCACCTCCAACTCGCTGGCCGCCTTCGTCTACGAGATGATGCCCAACGGCACCGACTTCACCGTGCCGCGCGATCGGGGCGTGCAGGGGCTGAACCTCGCCTTCATCGGGCGTCCCGAGCAGTACCACGCCGCCGTTTCGACGCCCGAGGCGCTCGATCCCGGCAGCGTCCAGCATATCGGCTCCCAGGCGCTGGAGGCGGCCGACGCCCTGCTGCGGACGCCGGAGCTGCCCGTCCGCACCGGCGACGCCGTCTACGCCGACCTGTTCGGCCGGGCCGTGGTCGCCCACCCGCCGGCGCTGGGCTGGGGCGTTCTGGCCGGCGCGGCGCTCCTGCTCGGCTTCGCCGTCTGGCGCGCCCGGGCCCGCGCCGGCCTGGACCTGGCCGACATCGGCCGCGGCGCCGTCGACGGGCTGTGGTTCCTCTCCACCGGCCTCGTCCTCGCCCAGGCCGTGCGCCTCCTCGGCGGGCCGATGGCGGCCCGGGCGGAGAGCGCCGACGCCTACTACGTCCTGCTCGCCCGCCTGCCGTGGCTCGAAGCGGGCGTCGCAGCGGCCCTGCTGGCCCTCGTCCTTGTGCTGGTCGGCGGCCGGCGACGGCTGGATCGTCGCTGGCTCGCGGGCGGGGTGGCGCTCGTCGCGGTCGCGGCGATGGTCTACGGCGGTTTCGATCCGGTGCTGGCCGGCGCCGGCGGGGTCGCCGCGGGGCTGTCGGCCTTCCCGGGCCTGTCCGCGCGCTCGGCCTGGGGCGGCTGGAGCGGCCTGATCGCCCTGGTCCTCGTCCTCGGCGCGGCGGCCCAGGCGGCCGCGCCCGCCACGGCCTTCCTGTTGCTGTGGCCCGGCCTGCTGGCGGCCGCGGCGGCCGGCCTCGCCGCGACCCTCGACCCCGGCCTGACGCGCTGGCCCTCACTGGCCTCGGCCGCCCTCGCCGCCGTCGTCGGCGTCGGCATGGACCTGCCGGGCGCGCTGGCCCTGCTGGCCCTGCTCGCGGCCATGCTGCTTCGCCCGATGGAGCCCGGCGTCGGCATGCGACGCGCCCTGCTGGTCGCCGCCGCCGCCGTTCTGGTCCTCGGCTCGGCCGCCTCGCTGACCGCCCGGTTCGTGGAGCCGATGACCCCTCCGGCGGCCCCGGAAGCCTGAGACCGACACGTCAAATTCGGACGTAGGCCGCCCGCGCGCCGAAAAGAACATATTGGCAACCGGAACAAACCGTGCACATAGTCCGGCTCACGAAACGAGGGGGCGGGTCCAGGCGGGTCTCTCCCGAAACCAGATGGGAATCATGGCAAGGGAGACGAAGGCGATGTCACAGGCGGCTTTGAAACTGGTGGGCAAGGAAGACGGCGACAAGCAACGCGCGCTCGAGGCGGCGATCGCCCAGATCGACCGCGCCTTCGGCAAGGGTTCGGTGATGAAGCTCGGCAAGGCCGGGGTGGTCGCCGAGATCGAGAGCGTCTCGACCGGTTCGCTGGGCCTCGACATGGCGCTCGGCATCGGCGGGCTTCCGGTCGGCCGCGTGATCGAGGTGTTCGGGCCGGAGAGCTCGGGCAAGACCACGCTCGCCCTGCACACGGTGGCCGAGGTCCAGAAGAAGGGCGGCACGGCCGCCTTCGTCGACGCCGAGCACGCGCTGGACCCGACCTACGCCCAGAAGCTCGGGGTCAACCTCGACGACCTGCTGGTGTCGCAGCCCGACGCCGGCGAGCAGGCGCTGGAGATCGTCGACACCCTGGTGCGCTCCGGCGCCGTGGACATCGTAGTGGTCGACTCGGTCGCGGCCCTGACGCCGCGCGCCGAAATCGAGGGCGAGATGGGCGACAGCCTGCCCGGCCTCCAGGCCCGTCTGATGAGCCAGGCGCTGCGCAAGCTGACCGCCTCGATCTCGCGGTCCAAATGCATCGTCCTGTTCATCAACCAGATCCGCCACAAGATCGGGGTGATGTACGGCTCGCCCGAGACCACCACCGGCGGCAACGCCCTGAAGTTCTACGCCTCGGTGCGCCTCGACATCCGGCGCACCGGCGCGATCAAGGACCGCGACGAGGTGGTCGGCAACACCACCCGGGTGAAGGTGGTCAAGAACAAGGTCGCCCCGCCGTTCCGCGAGGTCATCTTCGACATCATGTACGGCGAGGGCATCTCCAAGATCGGCGAGATCATCGATCTCGGCGTCAAGGCCGGCATCATCGAGAAGTCGGGCAGCTGGTTCAGCTACGACAGCCAGCGCATCGGCCAGGGGCGCGAGAACGTGCGCGCCTTCCTCAAGGCGAACCCCGACGTCGCCGCCTCGATCGAGAAGGCGGTGCGCGCCTCGACCAACAAGATCGCCGACGAACTGCTGGGCGCCCCCGAGCCCGACGAGGGCCAGGATCTCGAGGGCTGACGTCAGGTCCGCCTGCCGAATGTGCACGATGTGCACCCGAAAAATCACCGTGCACTTCTCCGGCCGGGTCCGCCGACCCGCCATCCGACCCCGCCGGGCCGGGCCGGACGGAGCGGCCGCCCGACCCCGTGTCGGGCGGCCTTTTTTCGTCCCGAACCTTTTCCCCCTCCCCGCCGTTTGTGCTCCGCCCCAGCCCGGAGACTCCCATGGCCGACGTCCAGTCCCTCAGCCAGTTCACCCTGTCGGAAACCCCTGACGGCTACCTCATCGAGATCGAGGGCGACGGCGGCGGCTCGATCGCGGTCGAGGCCACGCCGGAACAGCTCGACGCCATCATCGACGCCCTCGACGATCTGCTCTCCGAGGACGAGGCGGCCGCCGACGAGGTCGGCGACGGCCCCGACGAGGAGGAGGACGAGGACCGCCACGTCGACGACGTCGTCCACGACGACGAAAGCTGAGCCATATGGCCGGCCCGCGGCGGGCGCGGTAGCCTGCTCCCAAGGGAGACCGCCATGGCCCGCCGTTCCGCCTCGATCGTCCGCGCCGTCCTGCTCGCCGGCCTCGCCGCCGGGGCCGCGGACATCCTCGCCGCCTTCGCCATCTACCGCCCGGCCACGCCGGTGCAGATCCTCCAGTCCGTCGCCGCCGGCCTGCAGGGGACCGCGGCCTTCGAGGGCGGCCTGGTCAGCGCCGGACTGGGGCTCGCCGCCCACTTCCTGATCTCGATCGCCTTCGCCGGCCTTTACCTGGCGGCGGCGGGGCCCGCCCCCGTACTGCTGCGCCGTCCCCTGCTCCCGGGTCTCGCCTTCGGCCTGTTCGTCTACGGGGTGATGAACGCCGTCGTCGTGCCCCTCTCGCTGGCCCCGGAGCGCCCCGATCCCTCGCCGCAGATGATCGGCCTCGGTCTCCTCGCCCACGCCCTGTTCGGCCTCGCCCTGGCCTTCACCGCCGCCCGCCTCGCCCCCCGGCGCTGACGCCGGGCCCCAGGGGTGATGCGTTCGGGGCGAAACCCCTATATGGACGCAGCCTCCCCTGAAGCGTCCGCGACGAACCATGGCCAGCCTGAACCAGATCCGCTCCACCTTCCTCGACTTCTTCGCCGCCGACGGCCACGAGAAGGTGCAGTCCGCCCCGCTGGTGCCGCAGAACGACCCGACCCTGCTGTTCGTCAACGCGGGCATGGTGCCGTTCAAGGACTACTTCACCGGCGCCGCCACCCCGCCGTACCGCCGCGCCACCAGTTCGCAGAAATGCGTCCGCGCCGGCGGCAAGCACAACGACCTGGACAATGTCGGCTACACCGCGCGGCACCACACCTTCTTCGAAATGCTGGGGAATTTCTCCTTCGGAGACTACTTCAAGGACCATGCGATCGAGCGTGCGTGGACCCTCGTCACCAAGGAGTTCGGCCTCGATCCCGAGCGGCTGATGGTCACCGTCTACATCGACGACGACGAGGCCTTCGACATCTGGAAGAAGATCACCGGCTTCCCGGACCACAAGATCGTCCGCATCGCCGGCAGCGACAACTTCTGGGCCATGGGCGACTCCGGTCCCTGCGGTCCCTGCACCGAGATCTTCTGGGACCACGGCGAGCACATCCCCGGCGGCCCCCCGGGCTCGCCGAACGAGGACGGCGACCGCTTCGTCGAGATCTGGAACAACGTCTTCATGCAGTTCGAGAAGGAGAACGACGAGATCGTCCGTTCCCTTCCCAAGCCTTCGGTCGACACCGGCATGGGGCTGGAGCGGATCGCCGCGGTGCTGCAGGGCGTCCATTCCAACTATGACGTCGACCTGTTCAAGGCCCTGATCGCGGCCTCCGAGGACGCCACCTCCACCCGGGCCGAGGGCGACCGGGCGCCGAGCCACCGGGTGATCGCCGACCACCTGCGCAGCTCGTCCTTCCTCATCGCCGACGGCGTGACCCCCTCGAACGAGGGCCGCGGCTATGTGCTGCGCCGGATCATGCGCCGCGCCATGCGCCACGCCCACCTGCTGGGCGCCTCCGACCCGCTGATGCACCGGCTGGTCCCGACGCTGGTGGCCGAGATGGGCGAGGCCTATCCGGAGCTGAAGCGCGCCCAGGCCTTCATCGAGGACACGCTGAAGCAGGAGGAGATCCGCTTCCGCACCACCCTGGGCCGCGGCATGGGCCTGCTGGAGGACGCCACCCGCGACCTGCCGCAGGGCGGGATCATCGCCGGCCAGACCGCCTTCGCGCTCTACGACACCTACGGCTTCCCGCTGGACCTCACCCAGGACGAGGCCCGCCGCCGCGGCTTCACCGTCGACGTCGACGGCTTCGAGGCGGCCATGGCCGAGCAGCGCGAGCGCGGCAAGGCCAACTGGAAGGGCTCGGGACAGAGCGCCAACGCCGGCGAGTGGCTGGCGCTGCGCGACCGCCTCGGGCCGACGGTGTTCACCGGCTACGACGCCGTGGACGACACGGGCGAGGTGCTGGCGCTGATCCACGAGGGCCACGCCGTGGACCGGGTCGAGACCGGCCACACGGCCGAGGTGGTCTTCGACCGCACGCCCTTCTACGGCGAGGGCGGCGGCCAGGCCGGGGATCGCGGCGAGATCGAATGGACCGACGCCTCCGGCCAGACCGGCGCGGCGACCGTGCTGGACGTCCAGAAGCACGGCGGGGACCTCTTCGCCCACCGGCTCGAGGTGACCTCGGGCGTCCTCGAGATCGGCGCCCGGGTCGCCCTGCACGTCGACCCGCAGGCGCGGCTGACCACCCGCGCCAACCACTCGGCCACCCACCTGCTGCACGCGGCCCTGCGCAATGTGCTGGGCCCCCACGTCGCCCAGAAGGGCCAGATGGTCGACGCCGAGCGCATCCGCTTCGACTTCAGCCACAACGCCCCGCTGACCGACGAGGAGATCGCCGCCATCGAGGACGAGGTGAACGCGATCGTCCGCCAGAACCTGCCCGCCGAGACCAAGCTGATGGCCCCGCAGGCGGCCATCGAGGCCGGGGCCATGGCCCTGTTCGGCGAAAAGTACGGCGACGAGGTGCGCGTCCTCACCCTCGGCAAGGCGCTGACGGGCGACGGCGACTACTCGGTCGAGCTGTGCGGCGGCACCCACGTGGCCCGCACCGGCGACATCGCCCTGTTCAGGATCGTGTCCGAAAGCGGCATCGCCGCCGGCGTCCGCCGCATCGAGGCCCTCACCGGCGAGGCCGCCCGCCAGCACCTGCTGACCCAGGCCAACGTCGCGCGCCGCCTGGCCCAGGGCTTCAAGGTCCAGCCCGGCGACGTCCCGGCGCGGGTCGAGGCCCTGACCGGTTCGGTCAAGGCGCTGGAGAAGCAGGTCGCCGAGCTGAAGAAGCAACTGGCCCTCGGCGGCGGCGCCGGCGGCGCCGCGGCGCCCGAGGACGTCGGGGGGATCAAGCTGATCGCCCGGGTGCTGGACGGCGTCGGCGGCAAGGAGCTGCGCGGCGTGGCCGAGGACTTCCGCAAGCAGGTCGGCTCCGGCGTGGTGGTCCTCATCGGCGTCGCCGACGGCAAGGCGGCGGTCACCGTCGCCGTCACCTCCGACATGGCCGGCAAGTTCAACGCCGCCGACCTGGCGAAGGCGGCGGTGCTGGCCATGGGCGGCCAGGGCGCCGGCGGCAAGCCCGACTTCGCCCAGGGCGGGGCCCCGGACGGCTCGAAGGCCGAGGCCGGCCTGGCGGCGGTGCGGGCGGCGCTGGCGGCCTAGCGGCCGCCGCTCTCGATATCGACCGCGGCCAGCTTCCACGTGAACAGGCCGCGGCGTTCGAGGATCAGGGCCAGCTGCTGGTCCGGCCGGTCGCGATCCGTCAGGGTGACCGCGAAGTGGTTCAGGTCGCGGTAGCCCCACGACTGGTGGATATCGTCGGCGTCGCGGGCGTCGCCGGGTTCGCGCTCGGGCGGGCGGGTGGGGTCCGGCGCCTCGGCGGTGACCACCATCTCGGCGACCATCTCCGGCGTCACCAGCGTGTCGACGGCGCCGGACAGCAACATCGGGGCCAGCATCAGGCCCAGACCTCCGAGGGCGTCGCCCGCGATGTCGGGGTCGCGCCGCATCCGGGCCACGAGCTCGGCGTTGAGCTCCTCCTTGAGGCTCTGGCGAAGAGAGGGGAAGTCGACCAGCGCCTCCAGCTTGCGCGCGTCCCCGGCCTTTGCGGCGCGGATCAGCCCTTGCGCCGCCAGCACCGGCGCGACGGCCCAGGCGGCGACCAGGGCGACGACGGCGGCCAGCACGACCCCGATCAGCAGCTTCTTCATTCGATCCCTCCGGCGTCGTAACGCCTCCCCACGGCCACGGTTGCCCCGAGTCGAAGGCCGCCGCCAGAGGTTGTGCGACGTCAGCCGGCCTTGCGCCCGGTCGGCGCCGACGCCGCGGCCGGGGGCGGGGGCGCGGCCGGGGGCGCAGCGC
>MGLK01000013.1:84471-87413 GCA_001794825.1 Caulobacterales bacterium RIFCSPHIGHO2_01_FULL_70_19
GCCCTCGTCGCTCACCCCCAGCCGGGCCCGGTTGACGCCCCAGTAGACCGGAGTCGGCATCGGGTCGCCGCTGCGGGAAGAGGGGGCGGCGGCCGTCCGCTGCCGGGCGAAGCGCCCCTCCCCCCGGGTCAGCGCGCTGATCGCGGCGGGAGTCAGATAGGCGTCCACGTCTTCGGGGGCGACCGCACCGGCCTCGAACTGGCGTCGCACGGCGCCGATGGGATCCTCCAGGAAGGAGGGCGCCGGCGCCTGGGCGGCCGGGTTGCCGGCCAGTTGCGGCCGCAGGGACTGGCGCACCGCCGGATAGTCGATGAGGCGGGCCAGCGCCGCCGCATCGTTGGCGTCGGCCGCCGACCGTATGGCGAAGAAGGCCACGGCCGGGGCGGCGAAGAAGCTGATCACCGCCACGATCACGGCCAGCAGCAGCAGATTGCCGATGATCTTCACGCGCATCTCCCGAACACCGGTTCATCAATGCACGAAGCGCGGATCGGCTCAAAGAAAAGGCCCGCCGGACGCGAATCCGGCGGGCCCTTCCTGTTCACCGCGCTCGTCGGCCGTTCGGGCCTCCCGGCCCGACGCCGTCGATGTCTCAGGCCGCCATGGCCTTGTCCAGGTTCTCGGCGACCTTGTCGAGGAAGCCCTCGGTGGTCAGCCAGCCCTGCTGGTCGCCGACCAGCAGCGCGAGGTCCTTGGTCATGAAGCCGCTTTCGACGGTGTCGACGACGACCTTCTCCAGCGTCTCCGCGAAGTCGATCAGGGCCTGGTTTCCGTCCAGCTTGCCGCGGTGCTTGAAGCCGCGCGTCCAGGCGTAGATCGAGGCGATCGAATTGGTCGAGGTGGCCTCGCCCTTCTGGTGCTGGCGGTAGTGACGGGTCACGGTGCCGTGGGCGGCCTCCGACTCCAGCACCTTGCCGTCAGGCGTCATCAGCACCGAGGTCATCAGGCCCAGCGAGCCGAAGCCCTGGGCCACCACGTCCGACTGCACGTCGCCGTCGTAGTTCTTGCAGGCCCAGACGAACCCGCCCGACCACTTGATGGCCGCGGCCACCATGTCGTCGATCAGCCGGTGCTCATAGGTCAGGCCGCGGGCCTTGAACTCGGCGGCGAACTCCTCGTCGAACACCTTCTGGAACAGGTCCTTGAAGCGCCCGTCATAGGCCTTGAGGATGGTGTTCTTGGTCGACAGGTAGACCGGGTAGTTGCGGTTCAGGCCGTAGGCGAAGCTGGCGCGGGCGAACTCGATGATCGACTCATCGAGGTTGTACATGCCCATGGCCACCCCGGCGCCCGGCGACTTGTAGACCTCGTGCTCGATCACCTGGCCGTCGTCGCCGACGAACTTGATCGACAGGGTGCCGGCGCCCGGCATCAGGAAGTCGGTGGCCTTGTACTGGTCGCCGAAGGCGTGGCGGCCGACGACGATCGGCTGGGTCCAGCCGGGCACGAGGCGCGGCACGTTCGAGCAGATGATCGGCTCGCGGAAGACCACGCCGCCCAGGATGTTGCGGATGGTGCCGTTCGGCGACTTCCACATCTTCTTGAGATTGAACTCCTTCACCCGCGCTTCGTCCGGGGTGATGGTGGCGCACTTCACGCCCACGCCGTGCCGCTTGATCGCCTCGGCGGCGTCGACGGTCACCTTGTCCTCGGTGGCGTCCCGGTTCTCGATCGACAGGTCGTAATAGTCGAGTTCGAGGTCCAGATACGGGAAGACCAGCTTGTCCTTGATCATCTGCCAGATGATCCGGGTCATCTCGTCGCCGTCGATGTCCACGATTGGGTTGGCGACCTTGATCTTGGCCATGCGGGTTTCGCGCCTCTGACTTGGGATGGGGAATGGTGGCGGCGGTATAGCCCCCGTCGCCGGGTGCGCAAACCCCGGGACGCGAGGCGCCGCTCGCCGTCCGGGGCGAGGCGGAACGGTCAGGCCCCCCGCGAGCCGTTTCCCTTCGCGGCGCGTTAAGCGGCGATGCCAGCCTCCGCCTCCCATCCTGACTTGCCCGAGATCCTCGTCGTCGGGGCCGGCCCCGCCGGCCTTACGGCCGCCACCTACCTCGCCCGCTTCCGGCGACGGGTGCTGGTCGCCGACGGGGGATCGCCCCGCGCCTGCTGGATTCCGGTCAGCCACAACATGCCCGGCTTTCCCCACGGCATCACGGGCGACGCGATCCTGCGCCGGATGACCGAGCAGGCGCAGGAGTACGGCGCCGCCGTCGAGCCCGGAGCCGTGGGCGGGCTGACCCGCGACGGGGAGGGATTCGTCGCCCGCCTGAACGGCCGCGAGGTGCGGACGCGGGCGGTGCTTCTCGCCACCGGCGTCGTGGACCACCACCCCGACCTGCCGGGCGTCGAGCGGGCCATCGAGCGGGCGCTGGTTCGCATCTGCCCGATCTGCGACGGCTATGAGGCCGCGGACAAGGCGGTGGCGGTGATCGGCCGCGACGACACGGGGGTGCGCGAGGCGGCCTTTCTCCGCACCTACTCCGACCGGGTGACGCTCATCCATGTCGGGCCGGCCGGGGACCTGACCGCGAACGGCGAGCTGGACCGGCTCGGCATCGAGCTGATCCGCGCGCCGATCGACAATGTGCGGCTGGAGGGCGACCGGGTGACGGCGCTGAGCTGGGGCGGTACGTCCCGCGCCTTCGACCTCGTCTATTCGGCCCTGGGCACGTCGCCCAATGCGCAGCTGGCGCGGGCGGTGGGCGCGGCGGTGGGGGACGACGGCCGGCTGGTCGTCGACGCCCATCAGCGAACCAGCGTCGCGGGACTCTACGCCGCCGGCGACGTCGTGCGGGGGCTGAACCAGATCGCCGTGGCCACGGCCGAGGCGGCGATCGGGGCGACGGCGATCCACAACGACCTGCGGCATGCGGACGGTCTCATGGTCCGGTGAAGCCCGGCTCGGCCCGGCTCCGGGAGCAGGAGACTCCGGAGCC
>MGLK01000013.1:87421-104784 GCA_001794825.1 Caulobacterales bacterium RIFCSPHIGHO2_01_FULL_70_19
ACCCCGAGGGGTCGACGGTCGCGCGGGGGAAGGGAATTCGCCTGCGACGGACCGGATCAGGAAATGCGGATCAGCGATCGCCCGGCTTGTGGGCGGCGGCGGGCCCGCGCAGCCGGCGGCGCGTGCGGCTGCGCCGCCAGTCGTCGAGGACTGACGCCCAACCCCATGCAGGTTCCTTATGCGTGCGGTACATCTCTTCCATGACAGCCTCCTCTCCGGGGCGCTTCTGATGCTGATGAATATCGGCTTGACAGGCGGAGACGACAAACCAGAATGTCCGCTAACGCAACAAGGCTGACTTATGGCTGATCCGCTCTCCGGAATTCCTCTCGCCTCGATCCGGGTGTTCGAGGCGGCGGCGCGGCTGAAGAGCTTCACCCGGGCGGCCGAGGAACTGGGCATGACCCAGGCGGCGGTCAGCTGGCAGATCAAGGCGCTGGAGGGACGGCTGGGCCAGAGCCTGTTCCGCCGCCTGCCGCGCGAGGTGCAGCCGACCGAGGCCGGGGAGCGCCTGTCCCGCGCGGCGACCGAGGCCATCACCCTGCCGCGTCGGGCCATCGACGACCTGACCGAGGCGGACGAGCACATCCTGTCGATCACCACCCTGGCCACCCTGGCGACCCAGTGGCTGGCGCCGCGGCTGGGCGCCTTCCAGCTGCTGAACCCCGGACTGGCGGTGCGGCTCGACACCAGTCCGGCGGTGCTGGACCTGTCGCGCGAGGGATTCGACGTCGGCATCCGCTCCGGGTCCGGCGACTGGCCGGGACTCGAAAGCCAGCTGCTGATGCCCAGCGTGTTCACGCCGGTGTGCAGCCCGGCCATGGCCGGGCGGCTGAACCTCAAGCACCCGTGCGACCTGCTCGACGCGCCGCGGATCGGCATGGAGAAGGAGTGGGGCGCCTGGTTCGCCGCCGCCGGACTCAGCGACGGGGCGCGGCCGGCCACGCGGCTGACCGCCGACTACCAGGTGCTCGAGGTCGCCGCCGCCCTGGGCGACCAGGGGGTCGCCCTCGCCTCGCCGATCCTGTTCGCGCGCGAGATCAAGGCCGGGCTGCTGGTGCGCCCGTTCCGCCAGACCGTCTCGTTCCACACCGGCTACCACCTGGTCTGGCCCGAGGGCCGCCGGCGCTCGCCGAAGATCCGCCGTTTCCGCGACTGGTTGCTGGCCCAGGCCGACGCCGATCCGGCGGTGATCGAGGCGCGCGCGGGCGTCTAGGCCCGCATCAGCTCCTCCAGCACCGCAAGCGGCACCGAGCCGTTGACCAGCACGCGGTCGTGGAAGGCGCGCAGGTCGAAGCCGGGCCTGGCCGCCGCCTCGGCCCGCAGGCGGGCGATGACGGTGTGGCCGATCTTGTAGGCGCAGGCCTGGCCCGGCATCGAGACGTAGCGGTTGATCTCGCTGTTGGCGGCGTTGAGCGGCTTGGCGCCCGAGGCGGCCATGTACTGGACCGCCCGTTCGCGGCTCCAGCCGTGGTGGTGCATGCCGGTGTCGACGACCAGCCGCACGGCCCGGAACAGGTAGGACATGAGGAAGCCGACGCGGCCCAGCGGGTCGTCGGCGTAGACGTCGAGGTCGTCGGCGGCCACCGCCTCCGCGTAGAGCGCCCAGCCCTCGTTGTAGGCCGAGAAGCCGTTGGCGCGGCGGTAGGGCGGCAGGCTCCCGGTCTCGCGCTGCAGGGCGACCTGCAGGTGATGGCCCGGGGAGGCCTCGTGATAGGTCAGGGTCGGCAGGGCGAACTTCGGCCAGTTCGTCGTCGAGCGCAGGTTGATGTAGTAGGCGCCGGGCCGGGAGCCGTCGAGCGGCGGGCCCTGGTAGTAGCCGCCCGGGGCGCCGGCCTCGATGGCCGGCGGAACGCGGCGCACCTCGACGTCTGCCCGCGGCAGCCGGCCGAACACCTCGGGAAGCCGCGGCTTGAGCGCCTGCACCTGCCGGTTCAGCGACTCGATCAGGGCCAGCTTGCCTTCTTCCGTGTCAGGCCAGAGCTGGGCGGGGTCCCTGTTCAGGGCGTCGATGCGCTCTCCCACCGTTCCCTGGCTCATGCCCTGCGCTTGCAGGATCTCGTCGATCGACGCGCTGATGCCGGCCACCTGCTCCAGTCCGATGCGGTGGATCTCGTCGGCGGTCAGGGACGTCGTGGTCCAGTGCTTCAGGGCGTGGGCGTAGAAGGCCTCGCCGTCCGGCAGGCGGCGGACGCCGGCCTCGTGCACCGCCGTCGGCCGCAGCGTCTCGAAGGCGGCGATCTGCCGGGCCAAGGCCGGCTTCACCTCGGCCTCCACCAGGGCGGCGGCGCGATCCCCGTAGCCGTTCAGGCCGAGGGCGGTCGCCTTGCGCTCCAGCGTCCGGATCATCGCCATGTCGCCCGCCGACTGGGCGGCGAGGGCGTTCAGCTGACCCGTGGTCAGGTCGAGGATGAAGTCGGGCGGGACGACGCCCTTGCCGGCGTCGGCGCGCACCCGTTCGGTTTCCGCGTCGATGGCGGGAGCGAACGCCGCCAGCCGGGCGAGGAAGGCGTCGGCCCCGTCGCGGTCCTCGACCCGGTGCTGGGTGTCGAGGAAGTCGGGGACAGTGAAGTAGGCCCCGGTCAGCTGGTTGACGAGGTAGGGGCCCATCCGCCCGCCGCCCATGGTCGAGCCGTAGTCGAACGCCGCGCCCGTCGCCGCCGTCCCGGCCCGGAAGACGGCGATGGCGTAGTTGATCCGCCCGGCTTCGCTGAGCGAGCTGCGATCGAAGCCCTGCAGGATCCGCCAGCGCTCCGTCGCCCGGGCCCGCTCCTCGTTCCACGCCGCGGCGCTGCGGTCGCTCAGTTTCGAGGACAGATGGGCCCGCTCGCCCCGGTCGAGCCCGAGGTTGGTGGCGCTCTCCGGCGCGTCCTCGACGTCCTCGTCGAACCAGCCGGTCAGCAGGGCGTCGAGCTCTGCGTCGCCGTCCCGGGCGAAGGCGATCGCCGGACCCGCGGCGACCGCGGCGGCCCCCGCGGCGGCGGAGACAAGCAGACGACGGCGATCAATCATTCCAATATCCTCTCGACACTCCGGCAACCGGCACCCGTGGCTCTGTGCCCGACCGCAGCTTGGGCAGCTCGGCGGTAATCTCGTCCTCACCCTCAGCAAAAGAGGACAGGCGGACGGCGGGGACCGCCGGCGCATCCTCCGTGAGGTCGACTTCCAACGTCAACCAGCGCTCATCGAGGAGCGTGGAGACGTCAGCGCGCCACTCGCCCCACGACGGAATCGGGCGCGGAAAGCGGTATCCCCAGCACTCCAGAACTCGAACGGGCAGATTGCTCCGGGACTCCATCGAGGTGTTCTCGATCAACCAGCCGCAAAGGGACCTGGCGGCCTCGTCGTCGGAGCTCACACACTGCAGTCCGAACCCACCCTCGAAATCCATCCATCCTCCGACCCAGCGGACCTCGACCCAGCGTCGGCCGGGAGGATCCGCTGGAACCTGAAAGGAGGCGGCGTGAAATGCGGCAAGACGGTCGCAGATCTCATCGGCCCGGGCTGCAGTCCCGCCTACAAGGGCAAGACTGACAGCGACCACCGCCGAAGTCTTCATCAGGCCTGCGCAGCCCAGTCGGCGACCAGCCGCTCCAGCACCTCCAGCGGGATGGCGCCGGCGGCCAGCGAGATGTCGTGGAAGCCGCGGATGTCGAAGCGGCCGCCCATCGTGGTCTTCGCGGCCGTGCGGGTGCGATCCCAGACCGTGTGGCCCAGCTTGTAGCTGCAGGCCTGGCCCGGCCAGACGCAGTAGCGCTCGACCTCGGTGGTCATGGTCGATTCCGCGTCGCCGAGGGTGTCGACCATGTAGCGGACCGCCTGTTCGCGGCTCCAGCGCTTGTGGTGCAGGCCGGAGTCGGCGACCAGCCGGGCGGCGCGGAACATGAAGGACTGCAGGTAGCCGAGCCGGCCCAGGCGATCGTTCTCGTAGACCCCCATCTCGTCGGCCAGTTGCTCGGCGTACAGCGCCCAGCCCTCGGTGTAGCCCGAGAACAGCGGCATCTTGCGCAGCATCGGGATGCCCTCGGCCTCGAGCGCCACGGCGATCTGGAAGTGGTGACCCGGCGAGGCCTCGTGGTAGGTCAACGTCGGCAGGGTGAAGCGCGGCGTCTCGGCCGTGTCGCGCAGGTTGATGTAGTAGGCGCCCGGCCGCGAGCCGTCGAGCGACGGCATCTGGTAGCTGCCGCCCGGCGCGCCCGCCTCGATCTCGACCGGCACGCGGCGGATCTCGACGCCGGCGCGCGGCAGCCGGCCGAACACCTCCGGCAGCCGGACCTGCATGGCGGCCATCTGTGCGTTCAGGTCGGCGATCAGCTGCGCCTTGCCGGCGTCGGTGTTGGGATAGAGCTGGTCGGGCCGGCGCGCGACGGCGGCGATGCGCTCGCCGACCGAGCCCTGGGTCAGACCCTCGGCGCGCAGGATCTCGTCGGCGCGGGCGCTGAGCTCGGCGACCTGGGCGAGGCCGATCTCGTGGATCTCGTCGCCGCCCATGTCGGTGGTGGTGTAGCTGAGCACGCCGTAGCGGTAGTAGGCCTCGCCGTCCGGCAGCCGCCAGCAGCCGGCCTCGGTCGGGGCGCCGGGCAGGGCCCCGGCGACGACCTCGGCCTGACGCCGCATGGCCGGATAGACGGCGTCGCGCACGATCTGCTCGGCCCGCGCCGCCCAGTCGCCGGGAAGATTGGCCTCGGCCGCGCGCCGCGCCAGCGACTGCGTCAGGCCGGACTGCGCCGGATCGACGCCGAGGGTCGCGGCGAACTGCTCGCCCGTCCGGCGCAGCACGAAGTCGGGCGGCGTCGCCCCGGCGGCGAAGTCCTGGCGGACGCGGTCGGTCTCCACGTCCAGCACCGTCGCGAAAGCCGACAGACGGTCGAGGTAGGCCTCGGCGTCCGCGACCGTCTGCACCGGGTGCTGGGTGTCGAGGAATTGGGGGATGCTGCTGTAGCTGCCGGTCAGCTGGCTGACGAGGTAGGGGTTGGCCCCGCCGACCGGCGCCTGGATTCCGTAGTCGAAGCGGTCCGCGAGCGCGGCGCCGTCGATGATGAACCGGGTGGTGTCGTAGTTGACCGCATCCATCCCGGTCAGCGCGGACCGGTCGATCGAGTCGAGCTCGGCCCCGTATCCCCTGAAGGCGGCGAAAGACCGGTCGACGAAGGCCAGGGAGCGGTCGTCGAGCCGCCCGCGGGCCGCAGCGTTGGGCCCGGTGTCGAGGCCGAGGCCGGTCATGAACTCCGGCGATTCCGCCAGGAACTCCTGCATCATGCGGTCGAGCAGGGCGGTGACCTTGCGCCCCTCCGGCGACGCCGCGGCCTGGCCCCCGCCCGCCAGCGCCGGGGTCGCGGCGACGGCCGCCGCGGCGGCGGCGGACGTCAGAAGGAAGCGGCGGCGATCGAGCATGGCGGTCTCCCGGAACAGCGAAGGCGGCCAGAGGAGCCCGGCACGGCGCCGCTGGCAAGTTACCGATAGGTCAGGAGGCGTGGAGCTCCTGCTTCACGCGCTCGGCCAGGGTCTTGATGTCGAGCGGCTTGGGCAGGAAGGAGACCCCCGCCTCGTCCTGCAGCAGGTCGGAGAAGTCGCTTTCGGCGTAGCCGGAGATGAACATGACCGGCGCGTCGCCGAGATAGGGCCGGGCTTTCTTCAGCAGGGAAGGACCGTCCAGACCCGGCATGATCACGTCGGAGATCATCATGTCGATCTGGCCGGCGTGCTGCTCGGCCAGCTCCAGCGCCTCCTCGCCGTCGGCGGCCTCGATGACGTCGTAGCCGCGCTGGCGCAGCAGGCGGGCGGCGATGCCGCGCACCGCCGCCTCGTCCTCGACGAACAGGATGCGGCCGGCGCCGGACAGGTCGCGCGGGGCCTTGGCCTTGACCTCCACGTGCGGCACCTCGGCCAGCTCGGCCTCCGCCGCCTCGGGCAGGAAGATGCGGAAGGCGGCGCCGCCTCCCTCGAGGTTGACGACGTTGATGTGCCCGCCGGCCTGCTCGACGATGCCGTAGACGGTGGCCAGCCCCATGCCGGTGCCCTCGTTCACCGCCTTGGTGGTGAAGAAGGGTTCGAAGATCTTGTCCAGCAGTTCGGGCGGGACGCCGGGGCCCGTGTCCGAGACCTCGATCAGGGCGACGGCGTCGGTCGAGGCGTGGGTCCAGCCCAGCCGCCGCGCCTCGTCGCGATCGAGGCGGCGCGTGCGGATGGTGACCACCGCATCACCCGGCTCGACCACGCCGCGCATGGCGTCGCGGGCGTTGACCGCGAGGTTCATCACCGCCGTCTCCAGCTGGCTCTTGTCGGCCAGCACCACCGGCAGGTCGCGCCCGTAGTCCGTCTCCAGCCGGACGTCCTCGCGCAGCAGGCGGCGCAGCAGGACGGCGAACTCGCCGACCAGTTCGCCCAGGTCCAGCCGCTCGCGCCGGACCGTCGACTTGCGCGAGAAGGCCAGCAGCTTGCGCACCAGATCGGCGGCGCGGATGGCGGTCTGGCGGATTTCGTTCAGCCCCTCGTAGGAGGGATCGCCGACCGGATGGCGCTCCAGAAGACCGCTAAGCTGCAGTTGGATGGCGGTCAGCAGGTTGTTGAAGTCGTGGGCGACGCCGCCGGCCAACTGGCCGACCGCCTGCATCTTCTGGGCCTGCGACAGCTGCAGCTCCATCGACTTCTGCGCCGAGACGTCGAACAGCCAGACCCGACGCTTGTCGCCCTCGGGGGCGACGTAGAGGTGCAGCATGCGGTCGGGATGGGCGCGGGCGACCAGATCGATGGGGCCGGACGAGCCCGCCGCCAGCTTGAGGCGGGCCTCGGACACGCAACCGGGCTCGAACAGGTGGCCGAAAGCCGCGTCGCGCGCGGCGGCCGGTCCGGTGAGCACCTCCAGGGCGGCGTTCGGCTCCTCGATCCGGCCGGCGAACAGGTCCTCCGCCCCGATCACCGCCGAGCCGAACGGGGCCCCCGCGGCCATCGCCCGGCTCTCGGCGGCGTTGGAGGCGACGGGCGGACGATCGACCGTCGGGGCGCCGACCGGAAGAACCGCCTCCGGCGCGGCGCGCAGCAGGAAGCGTCCCTCCCCCGCCCGCCCGATCAGCACCTCGAGCTCCCGGTCGCCCACAGCGACGATGGCCCGCCCCTGCTCGCCGGCCCGCGCCTGGGCGAAGGCCATATACAGGGCCGAGGCCGACTTGCCCCCCGACCGGGCGGGCGGCAGGGCGACGGTCGCGCCGCCGGCGTCCGCCCAAGCGGCGTTGTAGGCGAGGATCTGCCCGGTGGCCCAGACCAGGGCCGCCGGCTCGGCCATGGCGTCGAGCAGGTCCACGGCGTCGTCGCCCGAAGGCCTGCGGGTCTCCCCGCGCGCGAAAGCGAACAGCCCGATCAGGGCCACGGCGCCGACGGTGAAGATCAGCACCAGCCCCGGGGCGCTGGTCGGATCGGCGCGGAAGGCGGGATAGGCGAGCGCACCGACCGCGACGACGAAGCCGATCGCCATCACGATCAGCAGCGGATCGAAGCCCTTGCGGTGGGTTGCGGTCATGGCGCCTCGGCCCGAATCAGACGGAGCAGGATGCGGCATGATGCGCCGGCGACCGCGAGGGGGCGAATCCATCGTCCGGGCAAGGCGCGCGGCCCTCGCGAACAGAAAACACAGTCCGATGTGTTCGCTGTGTTCGCTTCGTCGGGCGCGCCCCTCCACCCGAAGCGGTCTCCGGGTGGAGAATGACAGTGTCCGCGGGCCCCGAATCGGTCGCCTCGCCTCCCGTGCAGCCGGAGGATGCGCGACCGACGCGTCAGATCCGGTCGTGGACCGTCAGGCGGCCTTCAGCTGTTCCGCCTTGCGCTCGGCGGCCGCGTTGATGCGGGCCTCGGCGATGGCGTCGGCGATCTCGTGGGTCGGGCGCTTCTCGGCGTCCGAGCGGTCGAGGACCTCCTCGAGCGTCTCCATCAGGCGCGACAGCTTGCCCTCCACCCACTGCGGATCATAGGCGCCGCCGGTCTGGCGGGCCTTCATCTCAGAGGCGACGTTGATGATGCCGCCGCCGTTGACGACGTAGTCGGGGGCGTAGAGCACGCCGCGCTCGAACAACGTCTGGCCGATGTCGGGCGTGGCCAGCTGGTTGTTGGCGGCGCCCACCACCGCCTTGACCGTCAGGCGGTCGAGCGTCTGCGGGTTCAGCGTCGCGCCCAGGGCGCAGGGGGCGTAGATGTCCGCCTTGACGTCGTAGATGGCGTCGGGGGCGACGATCTCGGCGTTGGTGCGGGCGGCGACTTCCGACAGCAGGGCGGTGTTGACGTCGGTCATCACCAGCTTCGCGCCGGCCTTGTGCAGCTTGTCGGCCAGATAGCCGCCGACGTGGCCGATGCCCTGGACCGCGATGGTCAGGCCGGTCAGATCGTCCTGCTTCCACAGGCGACGGGCGACGGTGAGGGTCGAGCGGAAAACGCCTTCGGCGGTGACCGGGCTGGGGTCGCCCGAGGCTTCCGGGCCGTCGTTGAGGCCAAGCACATAGGGCGTGACCTTGCGGGCTTCGGCGATGTCGGCGACCGACACGCCGACGTCCTCGGCCGCATAGTAGACGCCGCCCAGGGTGTGGACGGCGCGGCCGAAGGCGCGGAACAGCTCCGGCGTCTTCTGGGTGCGGCTGTCGCCGATGATGACCGACTTGCCGCCGCCCATCTCGAGGTCCGCGACCGCGTTCTTGTAGCTCATGCCCTTCGACAGGCGCAGCACATCTTCCAGCGCCTCGGCCGCCGAGCCGTAGTTCCACATGCGCGTGCCGCCGACGGCCGGGCCGCGGGCGGTGGAGTGGACGGCGATGATGGCGCGCAGGCCGGTCTTTTCGTCGTAGACCGCGTGAACGCCTTCATGCTTCGCGAAGGACGGAGAATCGAACAGCGTCATGCTCATGGGCAGGCGCCTCCCGGAAATTTTTTGTTGGCGGCTGATACGCGCCGCGCTTCAACACCGCAAGCATGGCGGTTTCACGTCGGCGTGGGTCACCCGCGTCCAGCGCCGGCCTGCAGGGCGGGCAGGACGGGACCCGCCCCCGAGGGCAGCGGCGCCTCGGGGCGGCGCAGCCAGGCCTCCACGTCCCGGTACACCGTCTCCGCCTGCAGGTCGCGGTTCAGCAGATGCCAGCCGTCCGGATACCAGGCGCTGCGCAGGCCCGGCCGCGCCCCCGCCCGCTCCAGCGCGCGCCGCATCGGGCCCTGCTGGATGACGTTGTCGTTGGCTCCGTACATCAGCAGGGTCGGCGCGCGCATCCCGCCGAGGCCGCGCGAGGCGCTCTCCATCAGATCGACCAGGCCGTAGAGGGCGTCGAATCGGGTGGTCAGCAGGCTGGCGGGATCGCGGCCGTTGCGGATCAGCTCCAGCCAGTTGTCCGAGGCCGGCAGCGCGCGGACCGCCCACTCCGGCGCCTCCACGGCGCGCGCGCCCATGGTCCGGGCGGTCAGCCACAGGGCGGCGCGGTTGACCGGCCCCTGGCTGCTCCAGCCCCACACGGCGGGGGCGAGCAGGACCACCCGGTCGGCGTCCGGAGGGCGGTCCGAGGCGAAGGCGGCGATGGCGACGGCCCCGCCCATGCTCTCGCCGGCGACGGCGACCAGGGCCTGCGGATGGCGGCGGCGGGCGAGGGCGACGGCGGTGCGCAGGTCTTCCGTCATGCGGGCCTCGCCGGCCCAGACGCCGCGCCCGGGCGCCGCGCCGAAGCCGCGCTGGTCGAAGGCCCAGGTCTCGATTCCCTGCTCGGCCCACCACGGGCCGGCGAGGCGGAAGGCGGCGCGGCTGTCGTTCATGCCGTGCAGGGCGACGATCACCGCCCACGGCTCGGCCTCGGGCGTCCAGCGGACCAGGGGCAGGCGGGCGCCGTCGTCCATGACCAGGGCGTCCGCCTCGAGCGAAGGGCCGGCGAACCCCGGCGGCGGCGTCAGCGGCGGCTGGACGGCGGGCGTCGCGCAGGCGGCGAGGGTGAGGGCGAGGGCCAGCGCGGCGAGGCGGCGGATCATGCGGCGAGAATGCCCCGGACGCGGTCCCGAAGGTAGGGGACCACCTCGGCCTCGAACCAGGGGTTCCGCCTCAGCCAGGCGGTGTTGCGCCACGAGGGGTGCGGCAGGGGGAGGATGGCGGGAGCGTAGTCGCGCCAGCCGGCGACGGTGGCGGTCATGTCGCGCTTCGTCCGCTCGCCCAGCGCCCAGGCCTGGGCGTAGCCGCCGACCAGCAGGGTCAGTTCGACCCGCGGCAGCTGCTCCAGCAGGCGCGGCCGCCACAGCTCGGCGCAGCGCCGCGGGGGCGGATAGTCGCCGCCCTTCGGGGCCGTGCCGGGATAGCAGAAGGCCTGGGCCGCGACGCCGATGCGGCGGTCGGCATAGAAGGTCTCGTAATCGACGCCCAGCCAGTCGCGCAGGCGGTCGCCCGACGGGTCGGTGAAGGGACGGCCGCTCTCGTGCACGCGGCGGCCGGGGGCCTGACCGCAGATCAGCAGACGGGTTTCGGGGAAGACGTGCACCACCGGGCGCGGCGTGTGCGGCAGCTGGCCGAGGCAGGCGCGGCAGGCGCGAATGTCCGCGAGAACCGCCTCAAGATCAGTCGAGGTCGTCATCGTCCCCGGGGGCGGGCGGGCGGGCGGCGAGCGCCGCGGCGGTCTCTTCCGCCGTCGGGAGGCGCAGGCGGATCACGCCCTTCATGCGGGCCGGATCGATGGCCTTGCCCTTCTTGGTGATGGTCAGCCGGCCCTGGCGCATCAGCCCCAGCGCGGTGGTCTTCACCTTGGGCAGCATGCGCTGCCACTGCTCCGGCTGCAGCTCCTTGGCCACCTCGGCCGGCTCGATGCTCTTTCCGGGGCCGAGCTTCGCAAGTTTTTCGAGAATGGCCGCTTCGATGGGGTCGCTCATCGCCCCTATATGCTGCATTGCGATAGCGAGAAGAAGGCGGAGTTCGGCATGGTCGCGAAGATCACTGTGGCGGAAGGCGAGTTCGCGGGCTGGCAGACCTACGACCTGCACGGCACCTTCGACCAGGTGGTCGGCCCCTTCTACTTCCGGCCGGACCCGGACGGGCGGATGCGCTGCGCCTTCCGCGCCGAGCCCAAGCACATGAACGCGGGCGGGCGGATGCACGGCGGCTGCCTGATGACCTTCGCCGACATCGCCCTGTTCCAGACCGCCTACCAGGAGATGGAGGGCGCGTCGGGCGTGACCGTGTCGCTGGACTCGACCTTCATCGACGGGGCGTACGTCGGGGAGCTGGTCGAGGCGACCGGCGAGGTCGTACGGGCCGGCAAGAGCCTGATCTTCGTGCGCGGCCAGATTCACGCCGGCGAGCGCATCCTGATGACCTTCTCGGGCGTGATCCGGAAGTTCCAGAAGCGGGCCTGAGCCTCAGCCGTCGATGATGTCCTGCAGCAGGACGGCCATGCGGGCGCACATCTTCTCGCACTCTTCCTGGGACAGGCCGAAGCCGCCGGTGATCTCGCGGCTGACCGCCATGCCCATGATGGTCGCCGAGGCGAGGCGGGCCCGAACCGCCGCATCCTCGCCGCCGACCCAGGCGGCGAACGGATCGAAGAAGCGCTCGCTGCCCGTCCGCTGGACCAGCTCCATGGCCTTGGTCGAGCCGACCGAGCGCAGCATGATCAGCAGGCCCTTCAGCTTGCCTTCCTTCGCCGGCTCGAAGATCACCGCTCGCGCCACCCGGCGGCCGAACTCGGCGCGGTCGCCCTCCATCAGCTCCGAACCGTTCGAACAGCTGTCGAGCACGGTGACGAACAGATCCTCCTTCGAACCGAAGTAGCGGGACACCAGAGCCGCATCGACGCCGACGTCTCTGGCGATGTCGCGCATGCCCACGTCGTCATAGCTCTCGCGCGCGAATCGTTCGCGCGCAGCTTCCAGGATGGCGGCGCGGGTGGCCTCGGCGTTTCTCGGCCGGGGCGCGACATGGCAAAACAAAGACTTGGCTCCCTGAATAGCCCCATCGCCCATATGGCTTTGTCATCACCCGTTGACAAGCGCAATCGCGATCACCATTAAGTCACCGGGCGTTGACTAGCGGCTTCCTCCCCGATCGCCGCCAGTCGACAAGACAGGGATTTTTCTCCCCACTCGGAGACTCGCTTCATGCGCACGGTGAAGATCGTGGCCGCGTCCGCCCTGGTGGCGGGCGCGCTCTATGGCTGTTCCCCCAGGAGCGAGGCGCAGGCGCCGCCTGCGCCGGCCGTCACCGTGGCGACGCCGCTGGTGCAGACGGTGCAGGACTGGGACGAGTTCACCGGTCGCTTCGAGGCGACCCAGTCGGTGGAGGTGCGCGCCCGCGTCGGCGGCTACGTCTCCGGCGTCCACTTCCGCGACGGCGACTACGTCCGCCGCGGCCAGCTGCTGTTCACGCTCGATCCGCGTCCGGCGCAGGCGGCGCTGGCCTCGGCCCGCGCGCAACTGTCGCAGGCCCAGGCGCAGCTGACGCTGGCCCGCAGCGAGCTGGCCCGGGCCGAGACCCTGCTCGAATCGCAAGCCATCTCCCAGGCCGAGGTCGACACCCGCCGCGGCGCCCTGCAGACGGCGGAGGCCGCGATCGCCGCCGCGAACGCCAATGTGCGCGCCCGCCAGCTGGATCTCGAATTCACCCGCGTCACCGCCCCGATCTCGGGCCGGGTGTCGGACCGTCGGGTCGACCCGGGCAACCTGGTCGCGGGCGGCTCCTCGGCCGCCGACGTGCTGACCACGGTCGTCTCCAGCGCGCCGATCCACTTCGTCTTCGACGGCTCCGAGGCGGTGCTGCTGAAGTACCAGCGGCAGGCGCGCCAGGGCCCGGCGCCGGTGCAGGTCCGGCTGCAGGACGAATCCGGTTTCACCCGCTCCGGCACGCTCGACTTCACCGACAACGCCGTGGACACCGCCTCGGGGGTGATCCGCCTGCGGGCGGTGATCCCCAACGCCGACGGCTTCCTGAAGCCGGGCATGTTCGGCCAGGCGCGTCTGGCCGGCGCGGGGACCTACCAGGCCATGCTGGTGCCTGACGCGGCGATCGCCACCGACCAGGCCCGGCGCATCGTCTATGTGGTCGCCGCCGACGGCTCCGTGGCTCCGCGCCCGGTGGAGCTGGGCCCGCTCGTCGACGGCCTGCGCGTGGTCCGTTCCGGCCTGCGCGCCACCGACCGGGTGATCATCAACGGCGTCCAGCGCATCCAGGCGCCGGGCATGAAGGTCCAGCCCCGCAACGGCCGCATCCAGCCGGTGGCGCAGCAGAACCAGGCTCCGGTGACCCGACCGGCGCCGGCCTCGACCGCGACCTTCGCCAACAGCCTGTCGGGCGACTGAGCCGATGAACATCTCCCGCTTCTTCATCGACCGGCCGATCTTCGCGGCCGTGATCTCGGTGTTCATCACCCTGATGGGGGTGTTCGCCTACCCGCTGCTGCCGCTGTCGCAGTATCCGGAGATCGCGCCGCCGACGATCACCATCAACACCGCCTATCCGGGCGCCTCGGCCGAGACCCTGGCCGAGACCGTCGCTGCGCCCATCGAGCAGGAGGTCAACGGCGTCGAGGGGATGCTGTACCTGTCGTCCTCGTCCACCTCGGACGGGGCGGTGGCGATCACCGTCACCTTCAATCCGGGCACCGACCTGGATGCGGCCCAGGTGCTGGTCCAGAACCGCGTCGCCCTGGCCGAGCCGCGCCTGCCCGAACAGGTCCGCCAGATCGGCGTGACCGTGAACAAGCAGGAGTCGGGCTTCCTGATGATCCTGGGACTGACCTCCCCGGATCGCAGCCTGGATAACGACTACGTCGGCAACTACGCCCAGTCGGTGCTGCGCGACCGGCTGCTGCGCGTCGAGGGCGTCGGCAACGTCCAGGTGTTCGGCGGCGGCAACTATTCGATGCGGGTGTGGATCGACCCGGCCAAGGCCGCGGCGCGCAACCTGACGGGGCCGGACATCGTCGCCGCCCTGCGCGCCCAGAACGTCCAGGCGGCCGCCGGCGCCATCGGCCAGCCGCCCTTCGCCACCAACGCCTCCGCCTTCCAGCTGCCGGTGCAGGTGCAGGGCCGCCTGAGCGATCCCGACCAGTTCAACGACATCGTGCTCAAGACCGACGCCGAGGGCCGCGTGACCCGCGTCCGCGATGTGGCCCGGGTCGAGCTGGGCGCCCAGGACTACGGCATCCGCGGCTTCTTCGACGGCCAGCGCGGCGTCGGCATCGCCATCATCCAGCAGCCGGGCGCCAACGCCCTGGGCACCGCCGAGCGCGTGCTGGAGGAGATCGAGGCCATCCGTCCCGACCTGCCGCAGGGCATGGACGTTCACATCGCCTACAACCCGACGGAGTTCGTCGCCGCCTCGGTGGAGTCGGTGCAGCACACCCTGTTCGAGGCGGTGATCCTCGTGGTGCTGGTGGTCATCGTCTTCCTGCAGACCTGGCGGGCGGCGATCATCCCGATCGTGGCCATTCCGGTGGCGCTGGTGGCGACCTTCGCCGTTCAGCTGATGCTGGGCTTCTCGATCAACTCGCTGTCGCTGTTCGCCCTGGTGCTGGCGGTCGGCATCGTGGTCGACGACGCCATCGTCGTGGTCGAGAACGTCGAACGCTACATCCGCCAGGGGCTGACCCCGCGCGAGGCCGCCCACCGCTCCATGGAGGAGGTCTCCGGCGCCCTGATCGCCATCGGCCTGGTGCTGGTCTCGGTGTTCGTGCCGACCATGTTCGTGCCGGGCATCCCGGGCATCTTCTATCGCGAGTTCGCCATCGTCATCTCGACCGCGGCGGTGGTGTCGCTGCTGGTGTCGCTGACCCTGTCGCCGGCCATGGCCGCCCTGCTGCTCAAGCCGCACAAGGCGCATGACGACCATGCCCGGAAACCGGGTCTGCCGGGGACGGTCGTGCACTACGTCGGCTGGGCCGGCCGGCAGTTCAACGAGGGCTTCGACTGGCTGTCGGACAAGTACGGCCGCCTGACCGCCCGTCTCGTGCGCACCGTCGGCATCGTGCTGGTCGTCTACGTCGGCCTGCTGGCCCTGACCGGCTGGCGTCTGATGGACACGCCCTCGGGCTTCATCCCCGAGCAGGACCAGGGCTTCCTGATCGGCGTCGTGCAGCTGCCGCCGGGGGCCTCGCTGGAGCGCACCGAGGCGGTGATGACCCGCGCCTCGGAGATCATCAAGGGCACCGAGGGCGTGGAGGGCATGGTCGCCTTCGCCGGCCTCGACGGCTCCAGCTTCTCGTTCGGCTCCAACGCCGCGACCATCTTCGTGCGCCTCGACGCCTTCGACGACCGCAAGACGGCCGAGCAGAGCGCCGCGGCCCTGGCCGGCGCCATCACCGGCGCGACCTACGGCATCGAGGACGCCAACATCTTCGTCATCGCCCCCCCGGCGGTGCAGGGGCTGGGCAACGGCAACGGCTTCCAGCTGATGGTCCAGGACCGCTCCGGCGCCGGCTATCGCGCGCTGGAAGGGGCCACCTTCGCCATGATGGGCGCCGCCGCCCAGGCGCCGGACCAGGTGCAGCAGGTCTTCTCGACCTACAACACCGGCTCGCCCCGCATCGCCGCCGACGTCGACCGCGACAAGGCGCTGATGATGGGGGTCCAGCCCGCCGACGTGTTCAGCACGCTGGGGGTCTATCTGGGCTCGTCCTACGTCAACGACTTCAACTTCCTCGGCCGCACCTTCCGGGTGACCGCCCAGGCGGAGCCGACCTCGCGCGACGACGTGGCCGACATCGCCAACCTGAAGACCCGCTCGGCCTCGGGCGCCATGGTGCCGATCGGCTCGGTGGCCACCCTGCGCGAGGACTCCGGCCCGGCGCGGGTGGTGCGCTACAACCTGTTCCCGGCCTCCGAGCTGCAGGGCCAGGCGGCGCCGGGCGTGTCCTCGGGCCAGGCGATCGCCACCATGGAGCAGCTGGCCGAGGCCACCCTGCCGCCGGGCTTCGCCTACGAGTGGACGGGCCTGGCGCTGCAGGAGAAGCAGTCGGCCGGCGGCGCCACCGTGGTCTTCGCCCTCGCCGTCGTCTTCGTCTTCCTGGTGCTGGCGGCGCAGTACGAGGCCTTCACCCTGCCGCTGGCGGTGGTGCTGATCGTGCCGATGTGCGTGCTGGCGGCGATGATCGGGGTCAACCTGCGCGGGCTGGACAACAACATCCTCGTCCAGATCGGCCTGGTGGTGCTGATCGCGCTGGCGGCCAAGAACGCCATCCTGATCGTCGAGTTCGCCAAGCAGGCCGAGGACGAGGGGCTGAACCGCTGGGACGCCGCCGTGCGCGCCGCGCGGACCCGCCTGCGTCCGATCCTGATGACCTCCTTCGCCTTCATCTTCGGCGTCGTGCCGCTGATGCTGGCGACCGGCCCCGGCGCCGAGATGCGCCAGTCGCTGGGCACCTCGGTGTTCTCGGGGATGCTGGGGGTGACCCTGTTCGGCCTGGTCTTCACCCCGGTCTTCTACGTCCTCTGCCGCTGGCTGGCCTCGAAGATGCCCAAGGCGCCGGAGAAGGAGCGCACCGTTCCGACCACCGAAGGCCTGCCCCCCCATATCGAAGCCCAGTCCGCCTCGCCGCGGGCGGGAGACGCGTGATGATCCAACGACCCCCTCTCCGGTTCCTGACCGCAACCGCCGGCGCCAGCCTCCTCCTGGCATCGTGCGCGGTCGGGCCGAAGGCGCCCGACGCCGCCCTTCCCCCCCAGGCGTCGGGCGCCTTCATCGGCGCCGCCACGCCCGCCGTGTCCGCCGAGGCGGCGCGCGACGACTGGTGGCGGCTGTACCAGGACCCGGCGCTGGACGCGCTGGTCGCCGAGGCGCTGGCCAACAACAACGAACTCGAGGCGGCGGCCGCCAACCTGCGTCGCGTCCGCGCGGCGCTGGGCGAGGCGCGCACCGCCCGCCTGCCCGGGACGACGACTACGGCGGGCGTCAGCACCGGTCGCCCCTCGGCGGCGACCGTGCCGGGGCTTCCCGCCGGGACGGAGGCGCCGGAGACAGACACATACGACGTCGGGCTGGACGTTTCCTACGAGGTCGACCTGTTCGGGCGGGTCGGATCGGTCATCCGCGCGGCCCGCGCCGACGCCGACGCGGCCGCGGCCGCGCTGGACGTGGTCCGCGTCACGGTCGCCGCCGAGACCGCCCGCGCCTACGCCGACGCCTGCTCGGCAAACGCGCGCCTCGACGTGGCGCAGCGCACCGTCGAGCTGCAGACCCGGACGATGGAGCTGACCCAACGGCTTCTCGACGCCGGTTCCGGCAACGGGCTGGACGTCGCCCGCGCCCGCTCGGCGCTGGAGACCACCCGCGCCTCCCTGCCGCCGCTGCGCGCCGAGCGCGACGGCGCCCTGTTCCGCCTCGCCACCCTGACCGGCCGCACGCCGGCGGAGAGCAGCGCCGCGGCGCGGAC
>MGLK01000014.1:0-5861 GCA_001794825.1 Caulobacterales bacterium RIFCSPHIGHO2_01_FULL_70_19
CGGCGCGGGGACCGCGCCGCCGCCCCTTCTTCCCACAATCCATTTCGAGGAGGCCGCCATGACGCGCCCCACCGATCCCGCACGCCCGGACATCCATACCCGGATCACCCAACAGATCCTCGCCCAGCTCGAAGCCGGGGTCCGCCCCTGGACCCAGCCCTGGAAGGCCTCAACCTCCGTCAGCCGCCCTCTTCGCCATGACGGAACGCCCTACAACGGCATCAATGTCATCCTGCTCTGGGGCGAAGCCGCCAGCCGAGGATTCAGCCGGTCGACCTGGATGACCTTTCGCCAGGCGCTGACGCTCGGCGCCCACGTCCGCAAGGGCGAGCGCGGCGCCACCGTGGTCTACGCCAACCAGGTCGTCCGCGAAGAGACCGACGACACAGGGGCGAGCGTGGAGCAGCGCATCCCCTTCCTGAAGGCCTACACCGTCTTCAACGTCGACCAGATCGATGGCCTGCCCGAGCGCTACGGCGAGCCGGAGACGATCGACATTAATCCGAACGAGCGGATCGCCCGCATCGACGCCTTCTTCAGCAACTGCGGGGCCGAGATCCGCCACGGCGGCGGCTGCGCCTATTACGCGCCGGGGCCGGACCATGTGCAGATGCCGGCGTTCGAATGCTTCGAGAACGCCGACGCCTACTACAGCACCCTCGGCCACGAGATGACGCACTGGACGCGCCATCCCACCCGCCTTGACCGGGACTTCGGTCGCCAGCGCTTCGGCGATCCCGGCTATGCCCGCGAAGAGCTGGTCGCCGAGATCGGCGCCGCCTTCCTGTGTGCGGATCTTGGTCTGGCGCTCGAACCCCGCGAGGACCATGCGGCCTATATCGCCAGCTGGCTGCAGGTGCTGAAGAACGACACTCGCTTCATCGTCTCGGCGGCCGCACACGCGCAGAAGGCCGTCGACTATCTGCGGTCCTTGCAGTGAAGCGATCCCCGGGCCGGCGGCGACGCCGGCCCGGGGATGCGGAGAGCGGTCGGGCTCAGGCCTCGTCGTCCCGGGGGCGCGCCAGGCGCATTCGCTCCGGCGGATGAACCTGATCGAACCGGTCGAGCGTCGCGCGCCAGTCATCCATCGCCGGGGACAGCCACCGCGTCATGTCCGCGATCGCCTGATGATGCTTGGGAAGATCCCAGTAGAGAATGGGCTCGTGATGGGCGATGCGGTTGCGCAGGAGACGCACCTGGGTCAACGGGGTGGCGAACGCCTTGCGCGACAGGAATTTGCCATCGCGGGTCGCGATCCGGTGCAGGGTGCGCTTCCACAGATCGTCCTGCTCGCGCCCGAACATCGAGGTCCAGAAGCTGAAGGTCAGGGCGGCGACGACGCGGCCGTCCTCGATAGGCTTGCCCGCTTCCGTCAGTTCGGCGATCGCCGCCCGCACCTGTTCAGCCTGACGGTCGATGACGTGACCGGCCTCGGGCTGGAACCAGCCCGCGCCGGAGGCTTCAGTCATCATCGCGTGAATGCGGTTTCTCAGCGCCACCTCCAGAGCCTGGAGCGGCACATAGAGGGCTTCGGACACCCGGGTGTTCAGCGTATAGAGTTCGACGGCGCGGCGGCGATCGCCCCCGGCCCAGGCCACATAGCGCGCGAACCGTTCGAGGGAGAGCGCCGCCTCCACCCCGTCGGCGTCGGCGACCGCCCTTGCATCAGGGTGGGTCATGGATTATCTCTACCAGCGTACACCCCGGGATCGCCTCTGCTGCAAAGCATGCCCCCGGGGTAAATCAATTTCAGCCCCAGCGATTACGACCGTCGGCGACCCACCGGGGTGGACACGCGCGCACGCGCGGCCTCCCGTTCCTTGCGCGCTTCGGTGAACTCCGGTTCGAGCTTCTTCACCCGTTCGACCAGGCCGTCGAGGTGATAGATGTTGGACGCCCAGTCCCCCGCCGCGGTCTTGCGCATCTCCCGGCGCACCAGACCGGCCTGTTCGAGCTGGCGCATGTTGGTCTGGATCGTCTTGGGCTTCACGCCGATCCGACGACCGAGCTCCGCGCGGGACGGGAAGGGCGCGCGATGGGGGTCGCGGTAGTAGTCGAGCAGCTGAACGAGGATGTTGAACTGCATGGCGGTCAGCCCCAGCCGGGACTGGGCCTGGATCAGGATCGACGGAATGCCGGCGTATCCGTTGGCGACCACCGCCTTGCCCCAGATCTTCTCCTGGGAGGAGGCGGTCTTCGTGCCGGCCTTGGGCGGAAAGGCGAGCACCGTGGATGAGGTAGGCGCGGTCATTGAGTGAACTCCTTCGCAGCCAACCTATGGGCCTCGCCATCGCGGAACAAGGATCCCGCTGCTGCGAGGTATGGTCTCTTGAGGATCTACCCGACTAGACCTGATTACGCTCGTTCCCGTGATGCGCTGATTCCCGTTGCGCTGATTCAGCGGCAGCCTGGCGCCCGAGGTGGGGCGGGTACACGCCATACCGGTAGGTCGTCCACATGGCATACCTCTGCGGACCTTTAGGCGAGGATCCCCGAGCCCCGCCCTGGAGGGGCGCCCTTCAGGGCGGCGGGCGAGCGGCCGGAACCGGCCGCCGAGGGGAGGGCGGGCAGACCCGTAGGCCTACGGGGCGAAGGGGATGACGGTCTAGGGCAGGATAGGCTTTGCGCCGGCGATGTCACACAGAGACCGCTCCCTTGCCCCACTTCAGCGTCAGGCTCGACGAGGATCTCGCCGCCCGGTTCGACGCCGTCGCCGCCGGCCGGGGCGGGCGCTCGCGGCTGCTGCGGCGGGTCATCGAGGCGGCGGCGGCGGACGCCGGCGATCGGGTGGTTGTTGCTGGAGGTGGGCCGACAAGCGCCAAGCTGACCCTGCGCCTGACCCAGGCCGACCTTGCGGCCCTGGAGCGGGAGGCGCGGCGCGCGGGCCTCAGCCGCACCCAATGGGCGGTCGCCCTGCTGCGCCGGCGCCTGCATGACCGGCCGCAACTGACGCCGCCGTCGGCCCAGGCTTTCATCGGCGTGCAGCGCGAGCTGCGGCGCATCGGGGTCAACGTCAACCAGATCGCCCGCGCGCTCAACGCGGCGGTCCTGCCGTGTCGGGTGCTCGACCTGGAGATCGCGCAGATGGAGGGTCTGGCCGATCAGATCCGCGATGAGCTGCGCGGCCTTCGCGCCGCCTTCGAGGGCGACCTCGGCTATTGGGACGCGGCCGGATGAGCGACTTCATCCAGGTGCGCGGCTTCGAGGAGGCGGTGCGGCCGCCGATCGATCCCCGGCGGGCCCGCATCACCGACCGGACGGGGCGGGTCAGCGTCCGGTCCGGGGAGGCGTCGCCCGCCGCGCGGCTGGGGCGGATCGCGCGGCGCGTCCCGGAGGTGGTGGTCAAGATCACCGGCCGCACCCGCGACGGCGGCCACCTCTCCAGCCACCTGCTCTACATCTCCCGCAACGGTGTCCTGCCGCTGGAGGGCCCCGACGGCGAGCGGCTGGAGGGGCGGGCCGCGGTCCGGACCCTGGCAGAGGACTGGATGGCGGAGGTGGCCGCCGAGCCGGGCCGGCGACGCGACAGCGGCGTCAGCCTCTCGATCGTGCTCAGCATGCCGCCCGGGACGGAGGCGTTCCGGACCCAGGACGCCGCCCGCGACTTCGCGGCCCGCACCTTCGGGGGGACGCATCCCTACGTCTTCGCCTGCCACACCGACGAGCGGCACCCGCATGTGCATCTGACGGTCCGGATGCTGGGCGAGGACGGCCGGCGGCTCAATCCGCGCAAGGCCGATCTGCAGCAGTGGCGGGAGACCTTCGCCGCTGCCTTGCGGGCGCGCGGGATCGAAGCCGAGGCGACGCCCCGGCGGGCCCGCGGCGTGGTGCGCAAGGCCGAGCGCACGCCCCTGCGCAAGCTGCGCGAGCGGTTCGAGGCGGGGGCCGGCCCGCCGTCGGATCGGGATCGCGCCGCCTGGCGCGAGGCGATGGCGGAGGGCGCGGCGGGGCCATGGACCGAAGCCCTGCGCCAGCGGCAGGCGAAGGTCCGGCGGTACTATGTCGCCCAGGCCCTGGCGCTGCGGCGCTCGCCCTCGGCGGCCGACCAGGCCTTGGCGCGGGACCTGGAAGCGTTCGTCAAAGCCATGCCGCCGGTGCGGACCCGCCAGGAGGCCTTGGAGCAGGCGATCGTCCAACGCGAGAAGTCGCGCCGGGGTGACGGGTCTGCCGGGCCGGAGCGTCGGCGATGAGGGGCAGGGCGCGGGCCGTTCTTGAATGCTGTCAGAAATTCTTCTATATTTCTGACAGGAGAACCGCCGTGCAAGCCCTCGCCGAACAGATCATGGAACGCGCCCAGGCGCTGCCCGAAGGCGCGCCGATCGCCGCCAAGGCGCTGCTGCACCTGGGCAGCCGCGCCGCCGTGGACCAGGCGCTGTCGCGATTGGTGCGCGCCGGCCGGCTGCTGCGCGCCGGCCGCGGCCTCTATGTCCGTCCGCTGGAAAGCCGCTTCGGGGTCCGGCCGCCCGCCGTCGAGAAGGTGGTGCAGGCGGTCGGGGCGCAACGCGGCGAGGTGATCGCCGCCAACGGGGCGGCGGCGGCGAACTCGCTGGGCCTGACGACCCAGGTGCCGATCCGCATGGTCTATCTGACCAGCGGGCCTGATCGCACCCTCAGCCTCGGCAAGCAGACCGTCGAGTTCAAACACGCGCCGCCCTGGCAGCTGCTGCTCGCTGGCCGGCCGGCCGGGGAGGCGGTGCGCGCGCTCGCCTGGCTCGGGCCCGAAAAGGTCGAGCCGGCCCTGGAAATGCTCAAGCGCAAGCTGGGCCCCTCGGCCTTCGGCGAACTGGTGGCGGTGGGGCCGCGCCTGCCGACCTGGCTGGCCCGGTCCGTCAGCCGATCGGCGGCGCATGGCTGAGGTCTTCCTGCGCCTGTCGGAGGCTGAGCGTCGCGACGCCCTGGGCGTCGCCGCCGAGGCCTCGGGCCGCCCGGCCCACCTGCTGGAGAAGGACGTCTGGGTCGTCTGGGCCTTGCAGGCCCTGTTCGAGGCGCCCTTCGGAGACCACTTGGTTTTCAAGGGCGGCACCTCCCTGTCCAAGGCCTACGACGTCATCCAGCGCTTTTCCGAGGACGTCGACCTCACCTACGACATCCGGCGGCTGCTGCCGGGCCTGGCGGAGGCCGGGGAGGACCCGCTCCCGGCCAGTCGCGCCGAGGAAAGACGCTGGTCCGAAGCGGTGCGGCGAGGCCTGCCCGAGTGGGTCGAGGCGCAGATCCGGCCGGCGCTGGAGGCGCGGCTGGCCGCCGACGGGATCGCCGCGACCGTGCGCGTCGAGGACGCCAAGGCCTTCATCGACTATGCGCCGACCCGGACCGGCACGGGCTATGTCTCGCCCAGCGTGATGCTGGAGTTCGGCGCGCGGGCGACCGGCGAGCCGAGCGCGCCGCGGCCGGTGGCCTGCGACGCCGCCCCACACCTGACCGGGCTGGTCTTTCCGGCCGCCACGCCGCGGGTGATGGCGGCCGAACGGACCTTCTGGGAAAAGGCCACGGCGGCGCACGTCTACTGCGCCCAGGGGCGCCTGCGCGGCGACCGCTTCTCCCGGCACTGGCACGATCTGGCGCGGCTCGACGCCGCCGGCTTCGCAGCGACGGCGATCGCTGATCGGGGACTGGCGACGGCGGTTGCGCGCCACAAGGCGATGTTCTTCCGCGAGACGGCCGACGGCCAGGTCATCGACTATGGCCAGGCCGTCTCGGGTGGGCTGCGCCTGAAGCCGGAGGGCGCCTCGCTGGAGGCGCTGGGCGAGGACTATCGCCGGATGATCGAGGATGGCCTGCTCCAGGACGACGCCGAGCCATTCGAGGCCCTGATGGAGGCCTGCGCCGACCTCGCGGCCAGGGCCAACGCCGCGGCCGCGCCC
>MGLK01000014.1:5885-13158 GCA_001794825.1 Caulobacterales bacterium RIFCSPHIGHO2_01_FULL_70_19
GGTTCGGGGCGGGGTCGCCGCGCTGCGGCGCGCTCGAGATGGGCCTCTGCGCGGCTCCAGGCCCGCGCGAGCAGGCGCGCCCGGACCTCCGGATCAGCGATCAGGCCGCGGACGACGACGGCGGCGCGCCGCAGGCGGTCCTCCAGATCGGCCGCGCGCCGAGGCTCTTGGCCGTCGCGGGCGCGCGCGGTCTCCCGGTCCGGGGTCCGGGCGGGCTGACCGGCGGCCTGCCGGTCGCGCTCGCTCGGCCGATGGCCCTTCACGGTGATGTCCAGGGCCTGGGCCTGGACCCAGACCTCGCGCTTGAAGGCGGCGTCGCCCTGCACCCGGACCTCCGCCCAGCCGCGATGGCGGGCGATCTTCAGCATGTCGGCGACCACATCGGGATAGGCTGTCGCGGCGACCAGGGCGCGGCCGGCGTCCCGGAACGCCGGCTCGGCGGCGCGATGGTCGCGGAAGAAGCGCTCGGCGCGCCCTCGCCGGTCGTGCTCGATCAGATAGCGGTCGAGGAGCGAGGGCGGCAGATCGCCCTTGAACCGCGACACGGCGGCCGGTTGGCCCGAGGGGGCCAGCCGGTTCGGCGCGGGATCGGTTGGTGTTCGGTCGGGTCGGGACGGGGGCCTCATGGTTCGCGCTCCGGGTGGACGGGCGGGACCGCCGCGTCGATCATCCGGTCCAGCCACTGGCCGACCTCCACTTCGCCGGCGCCGGCCTGCGGCGGCGGCAGGCCCTCCTCGGCGAAGGCGCGCACGATGGCGTCGAACTCCAGCGGCGGGGGCGCGTCGTCCTTATGAGGTGCGACCAGGTCGCTCTCGACTGGCTCGCCCGGCGACGGGCGGGGGGCGACCGGGATTTCCGGCGGCGGGCGCTGGCGGTCGGTGAAGGCCCGCTCGCGCCAGTAGATGATCTTGCGCCCGCGGGTCGGCGGCAGGCCGGCCTTGAGGACCAGCAGGGCGTCGGCGGGCAGCTGCATCAGCTCCTGGGGCAGCATCAGCGGCCGGCGCTGGTCCGAGGCGGTGGTGCTGCGCCGCCCGGGGCTGAACCCGGTCGGCCGGCTGCGGCTGCGGGCGCTGTAGGTGTAGGACCCGAGCCGCTCGCTGAGCTCCTGGGCGACCTTCAACTCCTTGGGCGCGAAGACCACCTCGACGCCGCAGTTGGTCAGGATCTCCTCGGTGACGTCGGGTCCATAGAGGGCGCGCAGCTGCGAGGGGCTCTGGATCACCGGCAGCAGGCGCAGGCCGTAGCCGGCGACGAATGAGAAGGCGTGGGCCAGCACTGGGGCGGGGCCGAGGCGGGCGAACTCGTCGAGCAGGACCAGCACCGGCCGGTCGCCAGGGCCGGGCAGGGCGCGGCTGCTGAGGTCGATCAGCTGCTGGAACAACAGGCTATAGAGCGGCGCCACCCGCTGCATGTTGTCCGGGGTGGCGCCCAGATAGAGCGACACCCCGCGCCGGCGCAGGGCGCGCAGGTCGAAGTCGCTGGCGGCGGTGGCGGCGTCGACCGCCGGGTTCAGCCATAGGCCCATCCGCGTGGTGATGGTCTGGCGGATCGAGGCGAAGGTGTTCTCGCTGGAGGCGCAGAAGTCGGTGAGCGCCGCGACGCAAGGCCCCGACAGCGGCCGGCCCTCGCGCCGGCGCGCCGCGATCAGGGCCGGGAAACGGGCCCGCGGATCGCCCCGCGTCAGCTGGCGGAAGATCTCGCCGAGGGTGAATGGTCGGTCCGGAGTTTCGGCGACATAGGCGCCGACGCCGATGAAGCCGACGCGGGCCGCCTCCGCCCAGAAGGGATCGGCATGGTCGTGGCCCGGGAACAGCATCACCGCCATCCGCTGCAGTTCGTCGAGGACCGCGCCGGGGTCGCCGCGATCGACATGGCCAAGGGGATTGAAGCGGGCGGTGCGGCCATCGCGCGCCAGCGGGTCGAACAGCAGCACGGTCTGGCCGGAGGCGGCGCGGAAGCCGGCGGTGGCGGAAAAATTCTCGCACTTGATGTCGAGCACCACCACCGAGCCCGGCCAGGCCAGCAGGTTGGGGATGACCACGCCGACGCCCTTGCCGGTGCGGGTCGGCGCATAGAGCATGACATGCTCGGGGCCGCCCGAGATCAGCAGATCGCCGCCGGCGCGGCCGAGCAGGACGCCCTGGCGCGCCCGCAGGCCGGCCGCGCGCTGCTCGCCCGGGGTCGACCAGCGGGCGGCGCCGTGCAGCGGGCGGCGGCGGTTGACGACCACGGCGACCGCGACGACCAGCAGCAGCAGGCCGTGGGCGCTGGCGGCGATGCGCAGCCAGCGCCGCACCTGGGGGTCCTCGCGGTAGTACCAGAACCAGGCCGGGGCGCGGGTGAGGTCGATGTCCGCCTCCAGCTGGCCAAGGCCGGCCAGGGCGACCAGCGCCGTGCCGACGGCGGCGGTCGCCAGCAGCGCCAGCAGGGCGGCGGCGATCAGGGCGGCCCTAGCCGCCGGGCTGACGCTTTCGAGCCGGCTCATGCCAGACCTCCGTCAGCCGGAAGACGCCGTCGATTCTCTTCATCTGCACCACCACGTCGATCAGCAGGTGCAGCAGGGCGCGGATGTCGTCGCGCGGCAGGTCGCGGCCGCCTTCGGACTCGCGGACCAGCAGGGTCAGCTGCTCGAAGGCCAGGGCGGCGGAATCGGCGTGCACCGTGGTGATCGAGCCGGGATGGCCGGAGTTGACGTTGCGCAGATAGAAGAAGGCGGTCCCGTCGCGCAGTTCCTGCAGCAGGATGCGGTCGGGCCGCATGCGCAGGGCGCTTTCCAGCAGCGCCTTGGCGGTGACCTTGGCCAGGCCCTGGCCGTCCTTGGAATAGATCAGGTGGACGACGTTGCGGTGCGGCACGACCAGCTCGCGGGTGTCCTCGATGGTCAACAGCCGTTCCTGGTCGGGGATCAGCGCTACCAGGGCCTTGGCGAAGGTGGTCTTGCCCGAGCCGGTCGCGCCCGAGATCAGGATGTTGCGCCGGGCCTTGACCGCCAGGTCGAAGAAGCCGGCCCAGTCCGCCGCCTCGCGCCGTCGCACCAGCTCGGCGTCGGTCCCGTCCGCCTCGCCGCCGCGTCCGCACGAGACCCGGTCGAACAGGCCGGCGGCCTGGAAGTCGGCCAGCCCCAGCTGACGCCGCGAGGGCTTGCGAATGGTCAGGGAAACCGCGCCGGCCGGAGTCGCGGGCGGCAGGACGATCTGGCAGCGCTCGTCGCCGGGCAGGACGGTGGAGCAGATCGGCCGCTCCTCGCCGACGTCCTGTTTGGTGAAGGCGGCCGCGGCGGTGGCCAGGGTGCGCAGCCAGGCCTCGCTGAGCTGCGGCGCCTCATGCCAGACCCAGCGGCCGGCATGCTCGACCCCCACCTCGCCGGGCCGGTTGATGACCACCTCGGTGACGTCGTCCGGCTCGAGGAAGGCGCGGATCGGGGCCAGGTAGTGGTCGAGGACGGCGGTGTCGTCCATCAGCGGGCCCGCAGCCGGTAGACGCCGGCGAAATCCAGATCCTGGGCCACGAAGATCGACACCTCCGCCCCCTGCGCCTTGCGCAGGGTCGGCGGGATGCCGATCGAGCCCTGCAGGGCGATGCCGGCGGCGTCGGAGGGCAACCGGGTCGCGCCGCTCGCGCCGTCCTCGCCGATAGCGGCGTGGACGCCGTCGTCGACGACGGACAGCAGCAGGGCGCCGCCGAAGCGGTCCCAGAAGTGGGTGTCGATGTCGCCGTCGAAGCCGGCGCGGCCCAAGGCGTCGGCCGCCGGCGAGGCCAGGGCGACCGCGACGCCGGTCGGGGTCACCGCCCGGGTCCACAGAACGAAGAGGCGGCTGCGGCCCTGCTGCAGGCCGCCGCGGTATTCGCCCAGCACCCTGGTGCCGCGCTCCATCAGTACCACGGCGCCGTTGTCGGAATAGATGTCCTTGGGGATGATGCAGCTGACGTAGCCGGGCGTCGAGCTATCCATCGCCGTCTGCAGCACGCAGGGCAGGGCGGCGCCGGCGACCAGCAACAGGTTGCGATCGGGCAGATGGCCCGCCAGTGCCTGGCCGATCGGGCCGGCCTGGCGCAGGGTGTCGAGCGGCGTCGGCGATGCGGCCGCCGGCGACGCGAGGGCCGCCGCCGGTCCGCCGGGCGTCGGCGCCGACAGGGCCGGGCGGCTGTAGGCCAGCACCGGCGCGCGCTGGGCGCTTTCCAGCAGCGTGCGGCGCGGATCGGCCGGGGCGGGGCCGGCCCCGGCGGCGCGGGGCTCCAGCGCCGGGACCTCCGGGCCGGGTTCGCCGCCGAGGCCGGGGGCGAGCGGGTCGGTCGCCGCGTCGGCCAGCCGGGGCGCGGGCTCCCGCCGCGCCGGCTCGAACGGGACCAGCTGCCGGGCCGGCGTATCGGCGTCGGCCGGCCGCTCGGCGGCGCCGTCGCGGTCCCAGGTGGCCAGCAGGAAGACGCCGCAGCCGGCGGCCAGGGCCGCCAGGCTGATCCAGCGCCGCTGACTGCCGAAGCGGCCGGCGATCGGCGAGATCGCCCGATCCGCCTCCGCCGGGGCGGTTCTGACCGGGCCGTCGTCGGCTGCGGGTCTGGGGTCTTCGACGGTCATGGGCGGCCTCCCGCGGGGGCGCGCTCGACCTGGGGCGAGGCGGTGGCGGTCTCGCCGCCGACGCCCCTGGGGTCGAACGCCTCATTGTAGATGCACAGCACCTGGCGGCCGCGGCGAAGGCGCAGGCCGCGCTCGACGCCGTGGATGACCACGTAGTCGCCGCGCACGTCGAACGGGACCAGCCGCTCGCTGCCGTCCTCGGCGACGGCGAAGATGGCCGGCACGGCCTGGGCGCCGGGGAAGCGCAGCACCGTGAACCGCCCGTTGTCGGAGACCTCACTGGGCTGGAGGTCGGCCGAGCCCTGGACGGAGTAGGCGAGGTTGCGCGGCCCTTCGACCGCGCCCTGCTGCAGGGCGAGGCCGACCAGCCGGGTCTCGACGACGGCGGCCGCGGCTTCCACCGCCCGCAGGGCCCGCGCCTGGTCGTCGGCCGGGTAGCGGAAGCGGATCTGGTAGGCGGGCGTGCGGCCGCGGGCCTCGCCGGCGACGAGCTCGAAGGCGTAGTGGCGGGCCTGGCCGCCGCGGTCGGTGACCACCAGCAGGTTGGTGGCCTGGTGCCGTTCCCGGGGCTTGAGGAACAGCACCGAGCCCTCGGCGGCGACCTCCCAGGCGACGCTATCGCCGACCGCGACGTGGCGGATGGTCTCGTCGGGGGCGAACACCACCTGGGTCGCCGTTCGGTAGGCCCCGGTGATCCGGTAGATGGCGTCCGGGTCGTAGTCGACGATGCGGATGCGCGGGTCGGCCGGCTCCTCCGCCAAGGCGGCGGCCGGGGCGGCCAGGAGGGTCAGGGCGACGGCGAGGGCGGTCGACAGGCGGTTCATCGGATGACCTCCGGATCGGCGCGGTACGAGGTGACCTGGAAGCCGAGCGGGTTGCGCAGGCGGTCGGTCTCGGACATCGGGGCGCGGGTGTAAGTGAAGGCGATGGTGGCGATCCAATCGCTCTCGACGACCTGCTGCGCCCGCCGCACGGTGCGATGGAAGCGGACGTTGGCGACGCCGTCGTTGATGAAGCCGATCGCCCGGATGTTGACGATCGCCTCGGCGTCGGGGCCGTAGAGGTTCTGCGGGCTGTCCGGATTGGAGCCGCGGTAGAGGTCGGCCCAGCGCCGTTGCTCGGCGCCGCCCGACAGGACCGAGACCAGGCGGAAGCTGTCCTCGGCGGCGGCGTCGAGATAGCCCTCGCGGGCCCGCACATACTGGGCGAGGAAGAATTTGCTGATCGCCTCGTCATAGGTCGCCGGGCCGTCGCCCGGACCGAGGCCGCGCACCACGTCGACGGCGCCCGTCGCCTGGTCGACGCGGATCACGAACGGTTCGGTGGTCTTCAGCGGCGTCAGCGCCGCCACGGCGCCGACGGAAATCGCAGCGAGGGCAGCCGCCGTCGCGGCCGCCATCCAGGCCAGGCGGCGCGAGCGCAGGGCTTCGGCCAGGCGGTCCTGGTCCCAGCGCCGGGCCTCGGCGAAATAGGCCTTCAGCTCGGGGGCGGGCACGCCGGTCATGCGCAGCCTCCGCCGGCCGAGCGTGAGGGTGGGGATTCCGACGCCGGCGCGGGAGGCTCCGGCTGGGCCGGCGCCGCGGCGGGGACGAGCGTCGAGCCGTGCGGGTTGGCTGGGCGGCGATGACGGCCGTCGCAGACCGGGGCGTCGTCGCGACCGAGGCTGGCGCAGCCGGCGAGGATCGCGGCGGCGGTGGCGAGGGTGAGCAGGCGGGGAAGGGTCATCAGCGGGCTCCCGTGGGTCGAATGGATCCGCCGCCGCGCGGCGGCTGGCGGCCGGCCTCCTGCGGTCCGACGGCGCGGCCGGAGCCGCTGGTCCCGAGGGCGGCGGCGTTGGCGAAGTCGGCCAGGCCGGCGCTGGCCCCGCCGGCGATGCCGGCGGCGATGGCCGGGGTCTGCAGGAAGAAGATCGCGCCCAGAAGGCACAGGGCGATGAAGATCAGGCCGCCGATCATCGGGTCGCCGCCCTCGATCGCCCCCCACTGGTCGCGCACCAGCGACAGCACCAGCTGGAAGATGACGATGATCAGGGCGAACAGGACCAGGTAGTTCACCGCCTGGCTCAGCCAGCCGAAGAAGAAGCGGCGGGTGGCGTCGAACAGGGCGCAGGCGATGAAGATGGGCCCGAGCGTGACCAGGAGGGCCAGGGCCAGCTTGGCGACCAGCACCACCCCGAAGCCGAGCGCCGCGGCCAGGGCGCCGATGATGAACACCGCCGCCGAGACGACATAGGGTGCCGGATTGAAGGCCGAGGCGTCGCGGCTGATCTTCTCGCCGAGGTAGGCGGCATAGGCGAAGAACTGGTCGAAGGCCGCGCCGACGCTGGGCGTCCCGGCCCCGCTGATCGCCTCGGTCAGGGCGTTGGGCAGGTCGGTGAACAGCGGCCGGGTGACGAAGTCGCCGTAGGCGGCGGTGGTGGCCAGCAGGTAGATGAACACCAGCTTGATGCCGCGGATCGCGAAATCCATGATCGGTTCGCTGATCGCGCCGCGGAAAATGGCGTAGCCGTAGAGCACGATGTAGAGCACCAAGGCCACGCGCAGCGGGCCTTCCACCTGGGCGATGACCGACGACAGCCGGTCGCCGAGGAAATCGTTCAGCCGGGCGTCGATGAAGTCGTAGCTCGGCTCGAAGACCCGGAACTGCATCGCCGCCTCCTTCAGAAGGCCCGCCGATAGGCGGCCATGCGCTCGCGGC
>MGLK01000014.1:13165-19934 GCA_001794825.1 Caulobacterales bacterium RIFCSPHIGHO2_01_FULL_70_19
CGCTCGCCGGCGTCGCAGGCGGCTACGGCCGCGCGGGCGGCGGCCGGGTCGGCCGCGAAGGCGTCGGCCGTGCGCGGGGCGGGCGCGCAGGCGCCCAGCAGCAGGACGGCGAGCAGAAGAACTCTCACTTGAAGGCCCGCTCATAGACGCTCATCCGCGCCGCCCGGGCGGCCTCGGCGCGTTCTCGGGCCCGTTGCTCCTCCAGCCGCGCCTCGGCGGCCTGCATCAGGGCCAGGCCCTGCAGCCGCACCTGTTCGTTCTGGATCAGCGCCTGTTCGGCGGCGAGGCGGGCGTCGAGGTCCATCACCGCCCGGGCGTTGGGTGCCGTATCCAGCGCCCGTCGCAGGGTCTCCAGACCCTGCAGCCGCGTGTCGGCGGCCTGCCCGACCGCTTCGCCGAGGGCGAGGTCGCGGGCCGTGCGCAGGCCCGAGCGCTCGAGACTGTCGCGGTAATAGGCCTCGGCCGGCCCGGCCGCGTCGGCCGGCGGCGCGTAGAGGCGGGTCTCGCGGCGGATGGCCTCGGCCCGCTCGGCCAGAGCGCCCAGGGCCGAGAGGTCGCCGTCGGCGGCGGCGCGCAGGGCGACCATGTCCGGCAGCGGATTGCGGACCTCCGGCAGGCCGAGCTGGTCGGCCAGGGCATTGACGTCCGACAGCTGGTTGAGACTGTCGAACAGCTTCTCGCCCTGTTCGATCTGGGTCTTCAGAGCCTCCAGCTGTTGCAGTGCCGTGCGGGCGTCCTCGATCATCTTGGCGAAGGCCATCGGGTCGTGGACGATCTCCTGCGCCTGCGCCGGGACGCTGGTCAGGATGATCAGGGCGGCGCTCGCGGCGCCGAGGAGTCGGGTCTTCATGGCAACCTCCGTTGGGCATGGAAGGGGTAGCGCCACAGCGCGTAGTCGTCGCCGTGTTCGGCGCGCAGGCGGTCGAGCAGGGCCACCGTCTCGCTGCGGCCCGAGAGGATGGCCAACTCGTCGTCGAGGCCGGTCAGGTCGAGCTCGACCACGACGCTGTCGTGGCCCTGCTTGACCAGGAAGCGATGCGACTCCGGGGTCAGAACATCGCGGATCAACCGGAACTCTTCGCCGGTCAGGCCGAAGCCCTCGACGTAGTCGCGCGCCTGGCCGTGCGGGTTGGGCAGGAAGATCTTGGTGGCGCACTGTTCGAGGATGGCGTGGGCGATCGGCGAGCGCAGGGCGTCGGCCGGCGACTGGGTGCCGAACACCATCAGGGCGTTCTGCTTGCGCCAGGTCTTCAGGCCGTCCTGGGCCAGGTCGGTGAAGGCCGGATCGCCGAGCGCCTTCCAGAACTCGTCGATGTCCAGCACCAGCCGGCGGCCGTCGACCCGCTCGGCGATGCGGTGGAACAGATAGAGCATCACCGGGGTGCGGATTTCGGCGTGGTCGAGCACCTGGGTCAGGTCGAAGCCGGCGAAGCGGGCCTCCAGCGGCAGGGCGTCGTCCTCGTTGTCGAGCACCCAGCCGAGCGGGCCCTCCCGGGTCCAGCGCTCCAGCCGCGCCCCGATGCCGCCGCCGTCGGCTTGGCCGAGCAGGCTGCGAAGGGCGGTCAGCGAGCGGCGCTCGCGCGGCAGGGCTTCGAGCGCCGCCACGCCGGCGTCGATGGCGCGGGCCTGGACGACGGTCAGGGGCTCGCCGTCGTGCGCCACCAGCGCCCGCACCAGCCCGACCAGGAAGGCGCGATTGCCGGGGCTGGGCGGCAGGGCCTTGAACGGCGCGAAGCCGGTCGGCTCGCCGTTGCGCAGGGTCAGATAGGTCCCGCCGCAGGCGCGCACGAAGAGCTCGGCCCCGCGGTCCTTGTCGACGAACAGCTGCTGGGCCCCGAGCCGCTCGAGCTGGGCCAGCATGAAGTTCTGCACCACCGTCTTGCCCGAACCCGAGGGGCCGCAGATGAAGGTGTGGCCGAGGTCCCCGACGTGGAAGTTGAACCAGAAGGGCGAGCCGGCCGTGGTGCGCAGCAGGGCGACCGCCGGCCCCCAGTGATTGCCGCGGGCCTGGCCGACCGGATGGGCGTGGAAGGGGGCCAGGGCGGCGAAGTTGCGCGAGGTGATGGCCGCCGGGCGCGTGCGCCGGGCGAAGGCGCCGGGGAACTGGGCCCAGAAGGCCGCCTCCAGCCCGAGATCCTCCCGCGCCACCACCAGGCCGGAATCGGCCAGGAGGGCGCGGGCCTTGGAGAGGTGGTCGGCAAGGTCCCTGGGGGCGGCTCCGTAGACCAGCACCGAGGCCTGGTGCTCGCCCATCACGAAGCGGTTGCTGACCAGGTCGTCCAGCGCGTCGGAGAGGCCGGCGATCTGCGAGGCGGCCCGGTCGCGGGCCGAGACCATCTGGTTCTGCTTGCGCTCCATCACCGCCCGGGCCGAGGCCTTGGACAGGAAGGCGAAGGACTGGCTGATCACGAAGGGGAAGGGCGCGCTGAGCAGGGCGTCCCAAAGGCCCGGGCGGGTCGAGGCCGGATACTCCTTGACCGCCAGGACGCCGGCGTAGTGGGCGTCGGCGACGTCGCGCAGCTCCAGGCTCTCGCGGCCGAAGATCGCCCGGACCGTATAGAGGGCCGAGCCTAGGTGGCCGCGGACGATGGGGACGCGCCCCGGACGGCCGGTCAGGACCAGCCGCATGGCCTCCATCGGTTCGGAGAACCACAGGCCGCCGCGCGCATAGAGGCCGAGCGGCCGGGGCGCGTAGCGGGCCAGATATTGGGCGAGGTCCCGGCCGGCTTCGTGGATCCGCTTGACCGCCTCGGCCTCGACCTCGAGGCCGCCGCGCCGAGCCGCCTTCAGCCGCCCTATCATCGCCGCGGCGCGCTCGCCGCTCGCCCGGCCCGGGTGCAGGACCAGGGTGACGAACAGCTCGTTGACGAACATCCGCCGGCCGGCGAGCCGGGCCTCGTAGGCGGCGTTGAGGTCGCGGGCGAAGGCGGAGCGGAAGCCGGTGGCCGGCTCGGCCGCCACCTCGCGCCGGACGATGTGATGCCACACTGCCAAGCGCTCGTCGGCGAGGTTGCGCCAGGTCTGGTTCAGCTTGACGTGCCAGTCGTTCAGATCGCGCGCGTCCGCCGTCTCGAAGGCGGCCCCGGCGAGCTGGAAGCTCAGCATCAGGGCGCCGCTGTCCAGCGCCACCACCTGGTCGTCGACATGGCGCGCGAACGGCAGGTTGGCGCGGACGTCCGCCTCGCGCCGCAGCCGGGCCGGGGAGACGCTCGCGTCAGCCACGGGCGAGCTCCCCGATGCGGTAGCGGCGGACCAGGGGCAGGGGCGTGGGCGAGGAGCCGCCCCACAGGCCGCCGTTGCGGGCCCGCCCCTTGGTGTCGACGAAGACCAGCAGCAGCCGGAAGGCGTTGTGGTCGACCTTGCAGATGGCGCGGAAGACCAGGTGGAGGACGGGGGCGACCAGCAGATAGAGCAGGCTGCCGCCCACCAGGAACACCAGCCCCGAGACAATGACGTTGACGCCCATCGCCTCCATCGGCACGCCCAGCACCATGGCCGGGCGCGTGCAGGCCAGGAACAGCGGGTCCTCGATCAGGCGCTCCTCAATCATGGGCGGCGTCCAGCAGCAGCGGCAGCGTCCAGGCCGCCAGGCCGAGCGCGCCGGCGGCCACCGCCTGGGCGAAGCGCTGCGGCGAGATCAGCCGCAGGGCTAGCATCAGGCTCAGGGCGCCCAGCAGGACGGCGGCGGTCACGAGGAGCCAGGTCAGGGCGGTCATCAGCCGCCCCCGGTGATCAGGTTGACGATCTCGGCGGCGCCGAAGACGACGATGATGCCGAGGATGACGATGGCGGCCCGGCGCAGGTCGAACAGGCCGAACATCCACAGGATGCCGACCACCACCACCGCCAGCACCGCCAGCAGGCGAGCGGTGTTGCCGGTCAGCATGTCGACGACATTCTGCAGCAGCCCCTCGACATTGGCCTGGGCGAAGGCCGGCTCGGCGACGATCGCGAGGCTGGCCAGGGCGATGGCGCCGGCGGCGCCGGCGCGGCGCGCGCGGGAGACGCGGACGGTCATGGGAGAACTCTCCAGGGTTCGGACGGGACCGCGGCGAAGACGACGGTCGGATTAAGCGGGGCGCGGGCGAACACGTCCCAGGCCTGCGGCGGAGGCGGCTCGGGGAGGGGCGCTGCGGGCGGCGGCTCCGGCTCCGGCGAGGGGCCGGGCGCCGTCAGGGCGAGGCGGACGGCGGCGCGTTCGACGCGGGCCACATAGCCGTTGCGCAGGCCGCGTTCGGGATGGCCGGTATTGTAGCGGGACAGCGCCGCCCGCAGCGCGACCTGGCGGTCGGCGGGGCTGGTCGAGGCGGGGCGATATCCCGCCTGCAGCACCCGGCCGGCGGCGGTCAGGTTGCGGCAGGGGTCGAAGGCGTCCTCGACCGACAGCCCGAGCCAGCCGAGATTGTCGCTGTTGATCTGGGCGAGGCCGAGGTCGAGGTTGGCGCCGCGGGCGATGAGGGCGCGCGCCGTCCGGGCCGCCTCGGCCGGGTCGCGGGGCCGGCGGGCCGGCCGTGGTCCCCGATTGACGCCGATGGCGAGCGGGTCGAACCGGCTCTCCGCATAGGCGACAGCGGCGAGGGTCCGCGGCGCCACCTGCGGCGCGCAGGCCTGGGCGAGGCTGAGGATGAGGCCGAGGTCCAGCAAGGCGAACTCCATGTCTGGCGTTCAGCAAACCGATCCCGACCTGCTCGCGCGACCCGCCAGCGGCCCGTGGGGAATCTACGGTAGGAAGCTTCGGGTCTCCGGCGCGGCGCGCGCCTCGAGCGCCAGCCGGGCCACCGCCTGGACCCGGGTGCGCACGCCGAGCGTTCGGCAGGCCAGCATCAGATGTTCGTCGACGGTGCGGGGCGACAGGCCGAGGCGTTCGCCGATCCCCGCCGAGGTGAGGCCCCGGGCGGCCAGCCGCAGGCAGTCGCGCTGTCGTTCGGAGAGTCGATCGAGGTCGCCGGGGGACTCCTGGCGGTTACTGTACCCGTACTGTGCCATCGGGCCGAAGCAAACCGGACGCGGCCCCTCCGCCGCCAGTCCGTAATGAGCCCGTCGGCCGTCTACGGTGTGCCGTCTCCGGTGGGGCCTTCGCCGTCGCCGTTCGTCGGCGACACCAGGCGGCGCAGCCGTTGCTCGAGCCAGGCGTCGGCGGCGCTGTCGCGGCGCACCGACTGCACCGCCAGGTCCTTCAGCGCCTTGGTGAAGGTGTTGATGATGGTCCGGGCGTCGAGCTCGGTGATGGCGTCGCCGACCTCCTCGTCGAACTCCTGGACGGCGACGGTGAAGATGGTCATCAGCTTGTTGTCGGCGCAGCGCAGGGCGAAGGCCGGCGAGCCCAGCGCCAGGGCGGCCATGATGGCGTGCGGGTCGCTGTCGGTGACCTCGGCGAAGCGATGCACGCGCTCGAGATTGATGCGGCCGCCGCCGGCTTCGAAATGCTCATAGGACCGCAGCGCCATGTTCATCCCGCGCGCCACGTCCGCCGACTTCATCCGGCGGTGGGCGCGGATCAGGCGCAGGGCCGCGGACAGGGTTTCGCTCTGGGATTGGCGGTCGGCGCGCTCCATGACCTCGACTTCACTCCTGCCGGCTGGGGCCGCCGAGACTACCGTTCTCGCACCCCTACTGGTTGAAAAATGCGGCGCCGGAGCCTCAAATGAAAGATGGCAAAGAATCGGTGTCTAAAACCTTGCGGTATGACGCAAAGAACCTGCGGATACATCGCGAAATCTTGCGTACCGGCGTCCTATACCGCATTCCGTCGGGGCGCGATCCGCCGCCGGCCAGGTCCGGCGCGACAGTCGCGTCCTCCCGCCCTCATGCCCCGCGGCCGGGAGCGGGCGGGATGAAGGATCGCGATCCCTACCACAGCGCCCTCAACGCCTTGGCAGGCTTCGCTGCGGCGGGTCGCTTCGGCTGGGGCGAACCGCTCGTCGCCACCGCCCTGGCCGAGGAACTGCGCCTCAGTCCCACGCCGGTGCGCGAAGCGCTGGCCCGGCTGGCCGGGGAAGGGGTCATCGAGCATCGGCCGGGCCGCGGATATTTTGCGCCAAGCCCGACGGCGTCCGACATCGCCGATCTCTACGAATTGCACCGCCGCCTGACCCACTGGGCGCTGGACGCCGCGCCGGCGCCCGCTTTGCGCGTCGCCGAGGCGCCGTCGCCGCCCGATCTGCGCCTCGAAATCCTCTATGCGACGATCGCGGCCGCGGCCGGCGCCGACATCCTGACCCGCGCCCATCGCCGGGTCATGCTCCAGCTCCGCCCTATCCGGGCGGTCGAGAGGGAGGTTCAGCCCGCCGACCTTGAACAGATCGCCCGGCAGGAGCGGTTGCTAGCGACCGGCCGTGTCGCCGAGTTGCGAGCCGAGGTCGACGCCTATCATGACGGTCGGCGGCTTGCCGCTCCGGCGGTGTTCGCAGTCATGCGGCGGTCGGGTCAAAGTATAGAGCGAATATAGTTTGAAAATAGGGCTGGGCGCGCGCCGACTGCGCGGGCGGGCATCCCGTCCCGTGCAAGGAGGTTCCATCATGAACACCCAGACCGCGCCGCGCCTGATCGGGCTCGGCTCCGCCCGGCGCAATACCCGCGCCGATTCCCACACCGGCGACATGGAGCTGATCCCGGTCCGTCTCTATGAGCCGACCGGCGTCCGCGCCGACGTCGTCCGGCTGGGCTCGGCCGAGCAGGCCACCCGCGCCGACTCGCCCACCGGCGACTTCGAGCTGATCCCGGTGCGGCTCTGGCAGCAGGGCTGAAGGCCAGGGCGCCGGCTGCGGCC
>MGLK01000014.1:19942-61153 GCA_001794825.1 Caulobacterales bacterium RIFCSPHIGHO2_01_FULL_70_19
GGTCATCGGCGCCCACCGTCTCGTCCCGGAGCCCGCCGATGACCCGCTACCTCAAGCCGGACGTCCACGCCGTCGCCATCGGGGCCGACCTGGCGGTGCTCGACATCGCCGGCGACGCCTACCTTTGCCTGCCCGGCGGCGCGGCGGTCCTGAACGGCCCAGGCGGGATCGCACCCGGGCCGATGGCCGAGGCGTTGGGCGAGGCGGGGTTGTTGGCGGCCGAGCCGCCGTCCGGGACGCGGGCGCCGCCGGCCCCGCCCGTACGATCCATCATCCATGAGCCCCTCGCCGGACCGGCGGGGCCACGGGCGCTGCTCGCCGCCGCCGGCGTCGTCGCCGACCTTCGCACGGCGCGGGCGGGGCAGGGGCTCGCCCCCTATCTGGCTCTCGCCGAGGCCCGGAGCGAGCTGTCGCGCGATCCCGACGCGGTGCTGGCGGCGGCGCGGTTGTTCTGGAAGATCAGCCCTTGGCTTCCGATCGAAGGCGAATGCCTGCCGCGCTCGGCCATGCTGATCGCCTTCCTGCGCCGCCGCGGTCTGGCCGCCGACTGGGTGTTCGGCGTGCGCCTCTGGCCGTTCAATGCCCATTGTTGGGTCCAGGCCGGCGACGTCTGTCTCAACGACGATGTCGAGCGGCTCTGCGCCTATACGCCGATCTACTGCCGATGAAGGTCCCCGGTCCCGCCGACAACGGCTATCTGGTGATCGACCGGCGACGCGCCGGCGAGGACGACCGACGCGCGCTCGACCGGGTCCTGGCTGCCCTCGAACGGGAGGGCTGGCGGTCGTTTGGTCCGATCGAGGAGATCCAGGTCCTGCTCGCGCCGCGGGCCCGCTACGCCGTCCGCCAGGTCGGGCGCCAGCACCTCCTGATCGGCGACTGGCGTGGGACCGATGGCTTCCTGTCGACGGTGATCTCGCGCAGCGCCGGCCCGGCCGACCTGGCCCGGGGCGCCGTCGCCTCGGGTTGGGGCCGCTACATCCTGGTCTGGCGGGACGACGCGGGACGCCTCGCCCTGCTGCGCGATCCCACCGGCGCCCTGGACTGCGTCTGGTGGCGCCATGGCGGGGCGGTGATCGCCGCCCGCGAGCCGCCGTGCCTTGTCGACACGCTGCTGCCGGCCGACCTCGCCATCGACTGGGAGGTGCTGGGGGAGATCGCCAGGACGCCGGAACTGCTCGGCGACCGGCTGGCCCTGCGCGGCCTGACCGCCGTCAATCCGGGCGCGGTCAGCGTCATCGGCGAGACGGCGGAGACCGCGGCGGTCTGGCGGCCCGCGGACTTCTGCCGGGCCGGGCGGGGGTGGGACGAGAGCCACGAGGGTCTGGTCGCCGTCGTGGACAAGACCGTGGCGGCCCTGGTCGCGCCGCATCGGCGGCTGGTCGCCGAGCTCTCTGGCGGACTGGATTCGGCCATCGCCGCCGCCAGCCTCAAGGCGGCCGGGCTCACGGACCGCGCCGGCTTCCTCAACTTCCATGGCGACTGGCGCGAGGGCGACGAGCGCCCCTACGCCATCGCGGCGGCGTCGCTGCTGGGTCTGGACCTGACCACGGTGCGAAAGCCGGTCGAGGCCATCACCCTGGCCCAGCTCAATCCGCTCGGCGACAGCGTGCGGCCCGCCCTGCAGGGCGTCGATGTCGCCTATGACATCGAGGTGTCCGGGCGGATGCGCCGGCGCCGGGCGACGGGGCTGCTCACCGGCCAGGGCGGCGACGCGGTGTTCTTCCAGGCGCCCGATCCGGCCGTGGTCGTCGACCGCCGTCGCCGCGAGGGTTTGGCCGCCTCGACGCCGGCCTTCATCGCCGCCGTGGCGCGCTGGACCCGGCATTCGGCCTGGACGGTGCTCGGCTACGCCCTCGGCGCCCCGTCGGGCGAGCAGGCCAACGCCGGGACGCGCCGCCATCCCTGGCTGGAGGGCATCGACGACCTGCCGCCGGCCAAGGCCCGGCAACTTGGGCAGTTCGTCAACGCCCAGCTGTTCTGGGGCGACTGCCTGCGCGCCCGGGCGGGCGACCTGCTGCACCCCTTCCTCAGCCAGCCGGTGGCCGAGCATTGCCTGGCCATCCCGGCCGACCGGCTGATCGCCGGGGTGCGGGACCGGGGCCTGGCCCGGCAGGCCTTCGCGACGCTCCTGCCGCCGATGATCGTCGAGCGCCGCAGCAAGGGCGACCTCAGCCATTTCTACGGCCAGGTGACCCGCGCCAGCCTGCCGACCCTGACGCCGCTGCTGCTCGACGGTCTGCAGGCCGCCCACGGCCTGCTCGACCGCAGGGCGCTCGAGGCCGAGCTGACGGAGGCGCGGCTGATCTGGAGCCCCGGCTACAACCGGCTACTGGTCGGCGCCGTGCTGGAGGTCTGGGCCCGGCGCTGGCAGGCGCGGATCGCCGACATCCGCCGGGCGCACATGGCGGTCGAGCCAGTCCAGGATGCGGGCGTGCAGGTCGCGCAGGTTGGCCGGGCTGACGAAGACATGACCCTCGCCGGCGTAGGTGACCAGCGCCGCCTCGCGGCCGAGCCGGTAGAGGACGCCGAACAGCACATCGGCGCCGGCCGGATCGAGGTCGCCCTCGATGAGCAGCGTCGGCGTGCGGATTCGGCGGGCGACGTATAGCGGGCTGCCCGCCACATAGGCCTGGGGCTGGTCGGGCAGCGAAGCCCCGATCGCCCCCTGGCCGGTCTCGGCCCAGCCGACCAGGGCGTTGATCGGCACCCCGTCGTCGGGCGAGACCAGGAAGTGCGGCGGCAGGGCGTAGACCCGCGACAGGTCTGCATAGCCGGCCGCCGCCACCACCGCCCGGAACCGGTCGCTCTGGGAGGCGGCCAGCAGCACGCCATAGCCGCCGTAGCTGTGACCGACGAGGCCGATCCGGGCCGGGTCGACGGGGGCCTGGACGGCGGCGGCGTCGACGATCGCCCCGATCCGGTCGGCGAGGTCGTCCAACCTGGGACCGGCGCCGGCGGGCTTGGGCAGGCTCGGCACGAGGACGGCGTAGCCGGCGGCGGCGAGCACCGACGGATTGATGTGCAGACGCTCGCCGCCGGGCCGCAGCCAGACCGGGGCGGCGGCGTAGACCGCGCCGGGATAGACGATCACGACGACCGGAAGCCGGTCGTCCGGCGCGGCGCCGGGCGGCAGCAGCAGCCAGCTGGTCAGGGCCTGGCCCTCGGGGCCCGTATGGGCGATCGGCGTGATCGTCCCCCAGGCCAGGGCGTCGAAGGCGGCGTTGACGGTGACCAACTCGCGCGAGCCGTCGAGCGCGTGCAGGCGCAGGGCGGTCGATCCGCCCTGGGTTCGCCGCTGCGCGATCAGAAAGTCCCGCGTCAGGCTGACGGCGACCAAGGTTTCGTCGGCCGTCAGCGGCGCGGGGCAGGTCCGCGCCGCGGGGACCGACGGCCGGGCCACGCAACCGTCCGGACCGACCAGGCCGCGCCGGCCCCGCTGGACGCCGTCCGGGTTCCAGCCCTGTCGGCTGCCGCCGTCCGCCGCCCGTTCGCGGTCCCACAGCCGACCCGGCAGGACGGGCGGGGTCGGGTCGGCGGCGAAAGGGTGCAGTCCGTCGGCGCGCTCGATCCAGGTGCGTCCGCCGACCTCGACCAGGGTCTCGCGCGGCTCGAGGACAGGGGCCGACCCCGACCCCGGGCCGGCGCGAAGCCAGGCCCTTTCATTCCCGGGGGTGCGAACCTGGGCCACCGGATGGCGAGCGCTCCAGCCGGCGCGGGCGATGGGAATCCGGCCGACCTCGGCGTCGAGCCAGGGGCGGGCCTCGCCGAGCCGGAGGGGTTCGGCAGACCCGCGGCGATCGAGGATCCAGAAGCGGCCGTCGGGCCAGGGGGACCCGGCGTCGCGGCCGAAGGCGATCAGCCGCCGGGAATCCGGCGACCAGGACAGCAGGTGCGAAAGGAAATCCTGATCGGGCAGGGGCTCGACGGGCGCGCCCCGGTCGAGGTCGACCAGCAGCAGGCGTCGCCGCCGGCTCGGCGTGCCGACATCGACCGGCGTCTCCCCGCCCGCCTGCAGGTCTTCGGCGTTGAGCAGGGCCGCGACGGCGCCGCCGTCCGGGGAGAGCTCCAGGTCGAACAGCTCGCCGCGCGCCAGCACCCGCTCCTCGCCGCGGGCGAGGTCGAAGAGGACCAGCCGCGGCGCCGCCGACCGTTCGCGGCTGTCGCGAGCCGCGCCGCTGGGAATGACCACGGCGGACGGCGCGTGGCCGGCCGCGAAGGCCCGCCACAGACCCGTCTTGCGCGTCTCGGTCTGGGCGCCGAGGCGGAACACCAGCGGCAGGTCGCCGTCCGGACGGGCGATGACCACCAGCTGCGTCTCCGAGCGCCAGGCGACGGTGCGGCCCAGCTCGGTGAACTCCGGGGTCAGCGGCAGCCAGCGCACCTCGCCCGTGGCCAGGGTCATGACCCCCAGGGTGCGGGCGGTCTCGCGCAGGCGGACGACCAGCATCTGCTCGCCGCTGGGCGAGAAGGGCCCGGAGACGTAGCCATTGGCGTGCCCCGGGTCCTCCAGCCGGCGCACCAGGACCCCGGCGGACGTATGCACCTCCAGCCCGCTGAGCAGGTGCGGGGTCATCAGCCCGAAGCGGTACGTCGCCGCCGCCGACCAGGCGGCCCGGCGCTCGACCACGATCCAGCGCCCGTTCGGGCTGATCCGCACCGACCCGAGGCTCTCCTGGTCCAGCAGGGCCTCGAGGGTGACCGGCTCAGGCGCCTGGCCCATGACCGGACCCGCCGTCGCCAGCAGCGCGACGGCCATGCCGCAACCCAGTAAACGGCGCATCACCAGGCCCGGGTCAGCTGCAGCGAGATGAAGCGGCCGATGACGTTGGTGTTGGCCGCGTCGTAACCGATGCCCTCGGGCGCGTTGTAAAAGGGCGGGTCGCGGTCGAAGGCGTTCTGGACGTTGAGCGCAATGGTCGTGCCCTGCAGCGGGCCGGACTGCGGCTCATAGCGGACCTGCAGGTCGAGGGTGACCCAGGGGTCGATCCGGGCGCCGGCCAGGTCTTCGTAGCCATCGACATAGTTGACCGAGGAGGACAGGCCCCAGTCGCCGCGCGACCAGGCCAGCGTGCCCCGGCCGCGCAGCCCGACCGGATAGTTGGGACGGTTGCGCAGGGAGACGGCCGCCGATTTGGGCGTGGCCTGGCTGTCGAACCGGCCGAGATAGGAGAAGGCCAGGTTCAGGTCGAGGGCGTTGGCCCCGACCTCGAAATCGTAGCCGACGCTGACGTCGACCCCCTCGACCTCGACGCGGGCGGTGTTGACGTAGCGGGCGTCGACGATCGCCCCATAGGAGGTCGCCGGAAAGGCGTCGGCGAAGCCGGTGGTCGGCAGGTCGAGGATGGCCTGGACGGCGGCCCGGTCGTCAGCGTTGTTGAGCGGATCGACCAGCTGGATGAACGGCGACAGGGCCGGGTCGGTCAGGGCCGCGAGGATGTTCTCGAAGGTCGGCTGGCCGATGCGGTTGTCGAAGTCGGTTCGGAACCAGTTGGCGCTGAGACGCAGGCCGTCGACGAAGGCGGGCCGATACTCCGCGCCCAGGGTCCAGGTGTCGGCCTGTTCCGGCTCGAGGTCCGGGTTGCCGCCGTAGAGGATCATCGACAGAACCTGCTGCGACCCGCGCGGCAGGAAGGTCGGGCTGGCCCGCGCCGCGTCGTTGAGCTCGCGCAGGGCCGGGGCCCGGTAGGAGGCGCCGTAGTTGGCGCGCAGGGTCAGCTCTTCGGTCGGGCCCCAGACGACGCCGATCTTGGGACTGGTCGTCTGGCCGATGTCCTCATAGTCCTCGAACCGCGCCGCCATCGACAGATCCAGCCGCTCGAAGCCGGGCCGGCGGTTGTCGGCTCCGAACAGCGGGATTCGCAGCTCGCCGAAGACGGCCGCCACCCGCCGGCTCGAGTCCATGGGGACGCCGGTGGTCGGCGTCACGCCCGAGGTGAAGCTGTCGTTGCGGCGCCAGAAGGTTTCCTCGCGAAAGGACAGCCCCGCGGCGAGTCGGAGCGGGCCGCCGGGCAGGGTGAGCACGGTTCCATCGACCTGCAGGTTGGCCGAGGCGACGCCGGTTTTGCTCAAGGTCGCGGTGCGGCCCGAGCTGATGAAGTCGAGCACCGCCGCCGGGCTGCCGCCGCCGTCGCCGAACGGGTTGAAATAGCCGTCGCGCGCGGCGCTGAACGGGGTGGCGGGGTTGTCGGCCACGGCGCCCAGGGCCTCGCGCAGGAAGGTCGAGTTCAGCGTGCCGCGGGTGCCGTTCTCGCCCGCCTCCGAGGCGTAGGCGACATAGGCGTCCAGCCGCCAGTCGTCGAAGAGGTCGACCTTGACCCCGACCGAGGCCCCGACGCTCTCCGCCTCGCCGGTGATCTCGGGGTTTGGGAGGTCGTTCTCGAAGGAATAGGCGATGGTGTGCGAACTCGCCCCCGTCGGAGACACGAACCAGGGGTTGCCGCCGTTGACCGTCAGCAGGGTGGCTAAGGGCGTCGAGACGGTCTCGTATTCGCGCAGGCCGTAGCGCGCGTCGGCGGTGAGCACGATCCGCATCCCGAAGTCCTGCCGCAGCGCCGCGAACAGGCTGTGCCGGGTCTGCCGCGGCAGGACGTTCATGCCGAGCCGCTGGTTGCTCAGGTTGGTCTGGCCGGCGAGGAAGTCGCCGGGCTCCAGGTCCGTCCCGTCCTGTCCGGCGGGGATGGCGTACGCCGAGACATAGCCGCCGCTGACCGGATCGAAGACGACGATGTTGCCGGGGCTGGCGTAGTTGAGCCGCCGGTCGGAGCCGCCACGCCATCGTAGGTCGGCGTCCCCGGCCAGGCGCCGTTCCGACACGGGCAGGGCGCCGCGCTCGTAGAATTCGTAGGTTCCCAGCAGGCCGCCGGAAGACCAGCGCCGGCCCAAGGTCTGGCCGAACTGATACTCGTCGCTGGCCCCGTCGGCGGTCCCGCCGAGCCGGACCCGCGTCTCGGCGCCCTCGTAGTCGTCGCGCAGGATGATGTTGACGACGCCGCCGACGGCGTCGGCGCCGTACAAGGCTGAGGCCCCGTCCAGAAGCACGTCGATGCGCTTGATGGCGCTGGTCGGCAGGGTCGAGACGTCGGCGAAGTCGCCCATGGCCCCGGTGCCTGCCATGCGGCGGCCGTTGATCAGCACCAGGGTGGCGTCGCTGCCCAGGCCCCGCAGGTTGACGCCCGAGGCGAAGGTGCCGTTGGTGGCGCTGCGGTCGGCGCCGTTCTGCAGCGCCCCTTCATTGGCCGTGCCGCCGAAATTCTGCGGCAGGGCCGCGAGGGCCTGGGCGACGGTGGCGTAGCCGCTGCGATCGATGTCCTCGCGGGTGACGATGACGACCGGGGAGGGGCCGTCGGCCACGCCCCGGATCAGGCTGCCGGTCACCACCACCTCGTCCAGGGTGGTTGGCTCGGGCTCTGGCGCGGCGGCCTCGGCCCGCGCGGCCGGGTCGTAGACGACGAAAACGTTAGGACGGCTGCGGCGCCAGGCGAGGCCTGTGTCCTTCAGCACCGCCGCCAGGGCCGCTTCGGGGGTGTGGGTCCCGCTCAGCCCCGGAGACCGGCGCCCGGCGACGAGGGCGGCCGGGTAGAGGATCTGCAGACCGCTCTGCCGGGCGAAGGCGGGCAGCGCCTGATCGAGCGGGCCGGGCGCGATCTCGTAGCGCCGGGCGGCCTCCTGGGCGGCCTGTGCGAAGGCGGGCGGCGCCGAGGCCAAAAGCAACGCGGCCAGCGCGGATGAACTGAAACCGATACGCATGGTCTTCCCCCTGTTTTCTACCCGTCGTCATGCGGGATGGGGAAGAGACGACCGGGCGCGCGGGGCCCCCTAAGTCCGTATGCGATTTATTTTGGGGCGCTGTCCGAGAGGACGATGCTCCCGTCCGCCGATCGGGTCGCCCGCAGGGGATAGAGATCGGTCAGGGCGGCCACGAAGCCATCGACATCGCCGGTGTCGAAGACGCCGCTCACCCGGATGGCGGCGAACTCGGTCGCCTCCAGTTCGATCGGGCGCGGACTGTAGCGGTTGACCTCGGCGACGGCCTCGCCGATCGGCGTCTCCCGGAAAGTCAGGCGGCCGCTCGCCCAGCTGGTCGCGGTCGGCACGTCCACGGCGGCGACCGCCGGGTGGGGGGCGGCGGTCAGGACCTGCTGCCCCGGCGCCAGCGACCAGGCGCGGTCGGTTCCTTTGCCGTCCCGCACGGCCACGCGACCCTCGATGAGGACGACCCGGGCGCCTGAGCCGACACGGCGCACGTCGAAGCGCGTGCCGAGCGCCGTCACCCGGGTGTCGCCGGCGGTGACCACGAACGGCCGGTCCGCGTCGCCCTCGACCTCGAACAGGGCCTGGCCCTCGACCAGGACGACCGATCGCCAGTCGCGACCGAGGCGGACCTCGACCTTCGAGGCGGTGTCGAGCGTGATCCGCGAGCCGTCGTCGAGCCGCACCGTGCGCTGCTCGCCGATCGCGGTGTCGTACGAGGCTGGTCGCGACAGGCTCCAGACCCCCAGGCCGACGACCAGGACGGCGACCAGGGCGCCGGCCGCGCCCAGCGGTTTGAGGACGTCCGAAAACATCGCGCGTGCCCGGGCGGGCGCGCTGGCGGCCTCCCGGGCCTGTCTGGTCAGGGCGGCGATCTCCGGATCGTCGGCCAGGGTCTCGGTCGCCTCCCAGACCGCCTCCATGCGGTCGTAGGCCTCGGCGTTCTCGGGAACGCGGCGCCACGCGCTGAAGGCCTTGATATCGGCGGCCGAGACCTTGCGCTGGTTCAGGCGTGCGAACCAGGAAGCGGTCTCCTTGCGTCGGATGTCGGCGTCCTCGTCGACCGTCATCATGTCCCGCCTAAACGTCCAGCCGCGACGCGCAATGTTCGAGCGCCTTCGACATCCGCCACTCGACGGTCTTGACGCTGATCCCTCGCGCGCGGGCGATCTCCGGGTAAGTCATACCGCCAAAGCGGTTCAACACGAAGATGTCGCGGTAGAGCGACGGCATCGTCAGGACGATCTGCTTGAGCAGGATCTGGTCCAGCTGCGAGGCGGCTTCGGCTTCGGCCGCCGGTTGCTCATCGAGGAGCCTGGCGCGGCGCGCCTGCCGGCGGCGGTCGTCCCGCACGAGATTGAGCGCGACCCGCAGCAGGAACGCTTTGGGATGGCGGATGCTCTCGCCGTCATAGGGGGCGATCCGCAGATAGGTCTCCTGGACCATGTCGGCCGCCTCGTCTGGCCCGAGCCGGCTCCGCAGGCGCCCGTCGAGCCAGGCCGCATAGCGGCGGAACAGGCTGTCCAGCCTGTCTCCTGCTCCCGCCTCCAGCTCCTTGGCGTTGCTCACCACGCTCCTCCGGCCACAAGGGCGAGACCGGAATCCGCGGGCGCGACAGCTCAGCCGATCAGCGCCGCGCGATGCACGGGCTCGGCCGCTGGACAAGCGACGACCGCGCAGGCGCGGGTCGTTGGGTTTTGATATCGCACAGGGGATTCCAAGCCCCTATCGGCGCGAACGCCGACTCGACGACCATGAATCAAATGGAATCAACACGCAAGGCGGAGGGGTCGGGCGTTGGAATCCTCTGCGATCGAGAGGCCCGCTACTTCGCCGCGGAGCGCCGCCTCCGCCATCGGCGAACCCCGGCTCCAGCCCCGCGCCTATCTCACGGCGCCCGACGCGGTCGGTTTAGGCGCCGGCAGGACCGGCCGCAAGCGATGCCGTCCAACCAGACCGGAGAAGTCAGTTCCCGGCCCGCAAGAAAGCCGCGGACAACCCGCAAGACTCTGACGTTGCTTGCAAAACCGGCGCGATTTACGGGGAGTGGGGCGCAACCATGAGGTTATGCTCCATGCATCCGGAACTGATCCCGAAACCCGAAGAACCCCTGGCGCTCAGCCAGCGCGAGGCCGAATGCCTGGCCTGGGTCAGCCGCGGCAAGAGCTCCTCCGACATCGGCGCCATTCTTGGGTTGTCGCCGCGAACGGTCGATAGCTACCTCGAAAAGGCCTGCGCGAAGCTGCGGGTCCGCACCCGCATTGAGGCGGTGGCCCTCGCCGTCCGCACCGGCCTGATCGATCCGATCTGAAGGGGAGGGGGCGGGCCTGGAACTTCTGTACGGAAGCCCGGCGTTTCACAGCCGATCGCCGCCGACGCCGAAGACGTCCCCTGGCTCAAGATCGACCGCTATCGTTCCGGAACCCGCCGGGGACTCTTCTACATCACCGTCGGCGTCCGCGCATGCCCGGCATCCGGGTGGACGGGTCTGTACGCAGCGGCCGTCGAACCGTCGCCGGAAGGCGGGGTTGTTCAGGCGTTCGCAACAAAGGGAGCCGGATCGCGGAACGGTTTCGTCCCGTTTGCCACGGAACGCCGCGTACGCCATCCGGCCGTAAGCCGCCATGCCCCTCCGACTCGTCCGTTCCGTCGCTCATCTTGGCGCCCCGCTTGTCCTTCTGGCCGCCTGCGGCCCGGGCGCCGAGCCCGGCGCGACCAAGGTCGAGGCGCAACAGCCGGCCGCGCCGGCGCAGGCGGCCGGGCCGGCCACGCCCTACGCTGCCGCCGAACAGAAGATGCACCAGGCAATGGCGGCGGCGAGCGGGGCGACGCTCGACGAGACCTGGACGCGCAAGATGATCCCGCACCACCAAGGGGCCGTCGACATGTCGCGCGTGGCGCTGGGGAGCACCCAGGACGCCGACATCCGGCGCATGGCCCAGAAGACCGTCGACATGCAGACCATGGACATCGCCGACCTGCAGCGATGGCTGGAACAACACGCGCCCTCGACGGGCGCCGGGCCGGCCGGTGATCCGTTCCGGGCGGCCGAAGACAGGATGAACCAGGCCATGATGGCCGCCAGCGGCGAGGGCGAGGTCCTGTGGGCCCGCAAGATGATCCCGCATCACCAGGGCGCTGCGGACCTGTCCCGCATTGTCCTTGAGCAGAGCGACGATCCAGCCATTCGCGAGAAGGCCCGGAAGATCATCGACGAGTCCATGAAGGACATCCGGGAGCTGGAGGCCTGGCTTTCGGAGCACGGCGGCTGAAACCGCGATCAAACCGGAGGGCGCCCGCCATGGCCAACAGCCATCCCGAACACCCGGGCCAGGAGATGAAAGGGGCGTACCGCGGTCTCTTTATCGAAGTCGCGATCGATTTCGTGATCATGTACCTGGTCATGTACACGATGATCGCCACGCCCGATCACTTCCGCCTCAACCTCAACAACGTCTACATGACCTTGATGATGGTCGCCCCGATGGGGTTGGTCATGCTCCTGTTCATGCGCTCGATGTTCCCGTCCCGGCGCGCCAACCTGCTGATCGGCGCCGGGGCCGCGGCGGTGTTCGCCGTCAGCCTCTGGGGCATGCGCACCCAGGCCGCGATCGGCGACGACGAATTCCTCCGCTCGATGATCCCGCACCATTCGGGCGCCATCCTAACGTGCCGCGAGGCCCGCCTGACGGATCCCGAGATCATCCGCCTCTGCGACGGGATCGTGCGGTCCCAGCAGCGGGAGATCGACCAGATGGAGGCCATCCTGGCGCGGCGTTAACCGGTGCGGCCGGCCGGGCGGGCGAAAGCCGGGCGTTCAGCCACCCGTCGCGCGGCGGCGCGCTCGCCACATCGACCAGTCCCGCGCCAGCCGGATCCAGAGCAGGATGAAGCCGGTGATGACGATGGTGAAGGTCAGGAAGGTGACCACGACGATCAGCGGGTGGTTGAAGTTCTCGCCCTTCTCCAGGTCCATGATGTGGAGCCGCCAGAAGAAGTCGTAGAAGCGCCAGACCGCCGAGCGGCGGGTGACCACCTCGCCGGTCTGCGGCGACAGGTAGAAGGTGGTGCGTTCCCTGTCGTCGAAGTCGACGCGCCAGATCGGCCCCTCGCGGCCAGTCTCCTGGGGGGCCTTGTCGTGCAGGACGGCGGCGGTCGGCGCGCCTTCGCCCTGATAGGCGCCCTGAGCCAGTCGCCGGGCCAGAGCGGCGTCGAGGGGTGGGAAGGCCTCGCCGGTCAGGGCGGACACCGTCACCGGTTCGCCCTTCGCGGGCTTCAGGATCCAGGCGGGGCCGCGCGGGGTGGACCTGAGCTCCGCGCCGGCCACCGCCAGGCCGCGAGCGCGGGCGATGTCGCCGGGACTCCTGAGACTGTCGAAGGCGATGGGGACGGCTTCGCGCTCGCGAACATGGTGCTCGCTGCGCACGGTCTCGATCGGGATGGCGGTCATCACCAGCCCGCCGGCGACCCAGAACAGCACCTGAATGCCGACGGCGAGCGCGATCCACTTGTGCAGCTGGGTCGAGAGTCGAAGCACCTTCATCGTGGTCCTCAGGCTTGGGCGTCATGGCGGGCGAAAAGGCGGGTTGCGCCATTCTTCAGCACCAACAGGGTGTCGTAGGGCTCGCGGTCGCCGCCCGGCGTCTCCATCCCGGGCGATCCCGGCGGCATGCCCGGAACGGCGATTCCGACCGCCTCGGGCCGCTCGGCGAGCAGGCGACGAATGTCGGCGGCGGGCACATGGCCTTCGACGAAGTAGCCGGCGACGCGGGCGGAGTGGCAGGACGCCAGCGTTTCAGCCAGGCCGTGACTGCTGCGCAGGCCGCGCAGGTCCGCCAGGATGTTGACCGACACCATGAAGCCGGCGCCCCGCAGATGGCTTATCCAGGCGTCGCAGCACGCGCAGGTCGGGGTTTTGTAGACGGCGATCGCGTGGTTTTCCCGCGCCTGGCCGCAGGCGGCGGCCGGCGCGACGGCGGCCAGAACAACGCAGCCGAGGACAGCGCGGCGGGCGAGAACGGGCAGGGGCATCGGGAGGCTCGGTGTTGGTGACGAGGCGCCGAAACGACCGCGAACTTCAGCGGCCTGGACGGGCTGGCGTGTGGGAAAGGTCTAGCCGGCCGGGCGCGGCGCCCGCGAAGACGAATGATAGCGGATGATCCGCCAGCGTCCATCGCGGCGCTCGAGCACGCTGGTGGCGACGCCGCGTCGCTCGACCGCCGCCCGGGTCGGATCCTTGAAGACGATCCGGTAGCGGTAGGTCTCGGTCGCATAGGCGAGGTCACCGGCCACCGTCGTCTCGAGGCGCCGGTCCTCGAAGGTGAACGCCGAGAACGCGGCCAGTTCCGGCCCCAGGTGGTGGGCGAGATAGTCGGCGAAGCGGCCCTCGACGCCGCCCTGCTCGTAGACCTGCGCCTCCGGCCAGAAGAACTGTGCAGCGGCCTCGCCGTCGAGCGCTTCGACGGCGGCCCGGTAGCCTTCCAGCACGGCAGCGACCTCGCTCTGGGCCTGGGAGGCGGCCTGGGGCGCTGGCGTCGGGTGGGCCAGGACGGGCGGAGCGACAAGAAGGACGGCGAGCAGGCTCAGGGCCGCGATCGGCATGCGGGACATCAGAAGGGTTCTCCTTGGTCGCTGTGGACGCTGCGCGCCTGTTCCAGCCCGGGGACAGGTTCGCGCCGTTCGACGAGCCGGCGGATCAGCCGTCGGCCAGGGCGCTCGATCGCCATGTGGATTCCGGCCGCCGCGGCCAGGGTCAGGATCAGCAGGAGCGCCAGTTCCCCCAAGCCCATCCGATAGTCGCCGCCGAGACCGCCGAGCCTCTGAACCGCGTTGCGCCAGACCATCAGCACGGGCAGGTGAACCAGGTAGAGGGCGTAGGACGCCTCGCCGGCGAACAGCCAGAGCGGCTGTGACAGGAAGGTGCGGGCGCCGGATTTGGCGAGCAGGGCGAGCGCCAGCAGGAAAGGCCCCGAGAGGGCGACGATGAGGCGGTCGTCGAGCGGGATCTGCATGGCCGCGAGCAGGGCGGCGGTCGCTGCCAGCACGGCGGCGATCGCCGCCCGGGGGGAGAGCGCCACCCGCTGTCCCAGATAGTAGAGGCCTATCCCGAACAGGAACTCCGGCGCGATGCGCAGGATGCCCATGCTGTCTTCGGCCCGCGGCAGGACCACCCCGAAGACCCTGCGGTAGACGAGGTCGAGGGCCAGGAAGAACAGGGCGGCCAGGCCGGTCAGGACCAGCGGTCGGTCGCGCAGACGAAGGGCGATCCAGGCGAAGGCCGGAAAGGTCAGGTAGGCGAACCATTCCGCGGACAGCGACCAGGCCGGCCCGTTCCACAACGCCAACGACTGGCGCGGGAACCAGGCCTGGACCAGCAGCAAGGTCTGGACGAAGTCCGGGGCGTTGAAACGACCCGGCTCCAGGCCCACCCCCGCCAGGGGCGCCGCCAGCACCAGGGCCAGCATGCCCAGAAGGATGGCCAGGTGGGCGGGATAGATCCGGGCGAACCGCGCCGCCAGGAAGCGCCGGTATCGGGGTTGGGCGTTCCCCTGCAGATAGACGTGGGTGAGGATGAAGCCCGACAGGATGAAGAAGATGTCGACCCCGAGACGGGTCCGGTCCAGCAGGCCCGAGGCCGACGGCGGCAGCGTCCAGTAGAGCTGGTAGTGGAACAGCACCACCCCCAGGGCCAGGAAGAAGCGGATGCTGGTCAGCGGGTCCAGGACATCGGGGAAGGGATGGCGTCTAGAAGCGGAGATGGTTGACGCCATGGGTCAGCGCGCCTCCGAGCCAGGCGTTGAGCAGGACCGCCAGGGTCACCGCGGCCAGCGCCGCCGCGTAGAGGCCGCGCGCGGCGCGGCCAGACTGCCGACGCATCGATCGCTCCTTGGCCCACCAAGCCAGCAGCCCGAGCGCCGCGATCCCGGTCCCGAGCCACCGATGGAGGGTGTGGGTGGCGTCCTCCACCGGACCTGGCAGGCCCATCGCCAACCAGCCCAGGGCCGCGGCCCCGATGGCAGACAGCGCGGCCAGGGCGATCAGCACCCGCGTCCCGTCCGTTAGCCAGGCGCGTCGTCCCCAGACCGCCGCCGCCTCGAGAACCGCGGCCACCAGGAACAGCGCGATCGGGAAATGCACCACGGCCGGATGCCAGCGACCGAGCCAGCGGACGAGGCGCTGCGGCATCGGTTTGGGCTCGGCGGCCGCCTCCGAGGCGGCATGGCCCGTGGCGGCGTGATCCACGACTGAGGGGGGCGCGGCCGCCGTCGCGCCGGGCCGGGCCGCCGCGGCGGCCGGAGGAGGCGCTTTCTCGTGGTCCTCGTGGCTCCGGGCCGGAGCCGTGACCAGCAGGGCCCCGACGGTCAGGACCGCCGCCATCCACCGCGACGACATCATTCTCCCCCCAGGGACCAAGGCTTGCTATCCGGTGATACGCGCCGGCGTCGCGGCCCCCTCGTCGGCGGCGCCGGCTGCCGGGGGGCGACGCGGCGAGGGCCGTGGCTCCGGCGCGCGTAGTTCGAACGAGGGGGCGTGAAGGGCGATACCATGGACAATCTCGAGCAGTGGCTGGCACGGGCCCCGACGGGCGATGCGCCGCTGGATCGGCTGGAGGCCGACGTCTGGGACCGGGTTCGGGCGCTCCAGGCCGAGCGGACCGCGGCGCGCCTTCGCCTGATCGCGGTGGTTTTCGCCCTGGGCGTGGGCGTGGCCAATGGCGGTCTGGGGACCAGCCTGGCCCGGCCGCCGGGCTCGGAGATGTCGGTGTTCTCCTCCGCCGCTCTGTCGCCCCTGGCGCGCCTGGAGGTTCACTGATGACAATCGGCTGGAAATCCATCGCCGTGACCACCGTGCTGGCGATCGCCGCCAGCGGCATGGGCGCCTGGGGCGGCGCGACCTGGGTGCTGCAGCGGCAGACGCCGCCCTCGCTGCATGAGATCGTCCATCGCGACCTCGACCTCGACCGGGGTCAGTTGGCCCGAATCGAGGCGATCGAGTCGCGCTTCGCGACACGCCGGATCGCCCTTGAACAGCGGGTCCAGGCCGCCAACCGGGAACTGGCGCAGGCCATCGCCGAGAGCGACGGCGACAGCCGCAAGGTGCAGCCGGCGATCGATCACTTTCACGACGCAATGGGCGACCTCCAACAGGCCACGGTCGCCCACATCTTCGAGATGCGAACGGTGATGACGCCGACCCAGGCCGAGCGGTTCGATCGCAGCGTGGTCGCGGCGCTGGCGGTCGCGGGCGAGTAGGCGGCGGTGACGGCCGACGAGGATCTGCCAGCCAGGGCCGCTGCCGGGGATCCGGAGGCCTTCGAACGCCTGATGCTGGCCACCAAGGCCAGTCTCTATCGGCTCGTCCGGCGCTATGTCGGCGACGCGGACGAAGCCTACGACCTGGTGCAGGAGACCTACGCCGCGGCCTGGCTGGCGATCCGCCGCTTCGATCCGAAACGCCCCTTCGAGGCCTGGCTGAGGACCATCGCGCTCAACAAGTGCCGGGACTGGAGCCGCCGACGGCGGGTCAGACATTGGTTGCTGGGCGCCGCCGACCTGGCCGACCGCGAAGCCTTGGCCGTCGCCGATGAGGCCCGGGGCGCGGCGGAACAGTACGAACTGGGCCAGACGCTCGGCCGGCTCGAGGCGGCCATCGCCGACCTGCCGGCCCGGCTCAAGGCGCCGCTCCTGCTGACCGCGCTGGAGGAGCGCGGCCAGGCCGAGGCCGCCGCCATCCTGGGCGTCTCGGTCAAGGCGGTGGAGACCCGCGTCGCCAGGGCGCGACGCAAGCTGGCCGAAGCGCTGGGGCCCGCGGCCGGGGCGATCTGAGCGGGCCGGGAACGGTCGGCCGCACGACGCTTTGATCGCGCGTTGCGTCAACTTGCCCGAGGGCGCCGCGCCGCGCGCGCGTAGACCGGAAGAAGGCCGGGTTCGCCGCGGGACGCCGCCAGTCTGGAGCCAGGTATGAAGTTCGATCGTCGCGCCCTGCTGGGCGGAGCCGCCGCAGGCGGCGGCCTGTGGGCGCTGCAGGCCTTGCTGCCGGCCTGGGCTCAGACCGACTCGGCAGGCCTGAGAGCGGACCTGCCGACGCTAACCGGCCCGGACATCGGCCTGACGATCGGCCGGACGCCGTTCACGGTCAACGGTCGGACCGGGCAGGCGGTCACCATCAACGGCACGCTGCCGGCGCCGGTGCTGCGTCTGCGGGAGGGCCAGACCGTACGGCTGTCGGTCACCAACACCCTCGACGAGGACACCTCGATCCACTGGCACGGGATCCTGCTGCCCTTCCAGATGGACGGGGTGCCCGGCATCAGCTTCCCGGGCATTCGCCCGCGCGAGACCTTCGTCTACGAGTTCCCGATCATCCAGTCGGGCACCTTCTGGTACCATAGCCATTCCGGGCTTCAGGAGGCGCTCGGGCACTACGGCCCCATCGTCATCGATCCGGCGGGCGCCGATCCGGTCGGTTACGACCGCGAGCACGTGCTGGTCCTGTCGGACTGGAGCTTCATGCGTCCGCACGAAATCCTCGAGAAGCTGAAGAAGAGCCCCGGCTACTTCAACCGCCAGCGCACGACCTTAGCCGGGCTGCTGGACGGCAGCGACCGGATGAGTCTGGAAGAGCGGCGCATGTGGGGATCCATGCGCATGGACCCGCGCGACATCCTCGACGTCAACGGCTCGACCTACACCTACCTGATCAACGGTCATGGCCCGGCGGAGAACTGGACCGGCCTGTTCCGCCCCGGCGAGCGGGTCCGGCTGCGGATCATCAACGCCTCGGCCATGTCGATCTTCAACGTCCGCATCCCCGGTCTGGCGATGACCGTGGTCCAGGCCGACGGCGAGAACGTGCGGCCGGTGGAGGTCGACGAGTTCCAGATCTCGGTCGCCGAGACTTACGACGTCATCGTCCGGCCGACCGAGGATCGGGCCTACACCATCGTCTCCGAGGCCATCGACCGCTCCGGCATGGGGCGGGCGACCCTCGCCCCCCGGCCGGGCATGACCGCCGAGGTCCCGCCGCTGCGCCAGGTCCCCAACCTGACAATGCGGGACATGGGCATGGGTAGCATGGACCATGGCGCCATGGCCGGCATGGATTACGCCGCCATGGGCGGCATGGCTCATGGGAGCGCGAGCCCCGACCCGGCGTCCGGCGACGGGGCCATGTCCATGGCCGGCATGAACATGCGCGATCCCGACAACGCCCCGCCGGACATGGAGGTGGGCGTCGGCGTGGACATGGTCTCGATGGATCCGGCCAACCGCCTTGGCGAACGGCCGACGGGATTGGAGACCGTTCCACACCGGGTGCTCGTTTATACCGACCTCGTCTCCCTGCAGCCCAACAAGGATCAGCGCCCGCCGTCGCGAACGATGGAGATCCACCTGACCGGCAACATGGAGCGGTTCATGTGGGGCTTCGACGGCCGCAAGTTCAGCGAACTGGTCGAACCGATCCGCTTCGAACGCAACGAGCGGGTGCGGGTGACCCTGGTCAACGACACCATGATGGCCCACCCCATCCACCTGCACGGCCACTTCTTCGAACTGGTGACGGGTGGTCCCGCAGGCCATCAGCCGCTCAAGCACACGGTGAACGTCGCGCCCGGCGGCAAGGTGACCTTCGACCTGACCGCCGACAATCCCGGCGACTGGGCCTTCCATTGCCACCTGCTGATGCACATGCACGCGGGGATGTTCAACGTCGTGACCGTCCGCCCCCTCGAAGGAGCCGCCTCGTGATCCGCGCCTCCGCCGCACTGCATCTGCTCGTCCTGGCCGCGGCCCCGCCGGCCTTCGCCCAGTCGCATGCCGGCCATCTCTCGACGCCCCAGGCCGGGCAGGCGGCGCCCCCGCGGGCCGGCTGCGTCCGCCGGGGCGCGCCGACGGCCGACGCGGCGCGCCTCGGACAACCCGGCGCGCCGGCCTGTCCGACCGGTTATGTGCCGGAACGATCGCCCGCCGCCGACCCGCACGCCGGTCACGACATGGGCGCCCCGGGGCAGCCCCAAGTCGCACCGGCGAGCGATCCGCATACGGGTCACGCCATGCCGGAGACGCCGGCGCCGAGCGCCGATCCGCACGCTGGCCATGACATGGGCGCCCCGGCGCAACCCCAGGCCGCTCCGCCGAGCGATCCGCATGCGGGTCATGCCATGCCGGAGACGCCGGCGCCGAGCGCCGATCCGCACGCGGGCCATGACATGGGCGCCCCGGCGCGACCCCAGGCCGCTCCGCCGAGCGATCCGCACGCCGACCACCCCATGCCAGGAACGCCGGCTCCCGTCGCGGCGGACCCCCATGCCGGTCACGACATGGCCGGCATGGCAATGCCGCCGGACGTGCCGACCAGCGCCGACACCCCCGGCCGGCCGCCGGAGGATCCGGCCCCCCCGGCGGCGTCGCGGGGCCCGGCGCACGCCGCTGACCTCCTCTTCGATCCGGCAGAGATGGCGGCCGCCCGGGAGCAGATGCGCGCGGAGAACGGAGACGTCCGCACCACGGCGGTGGTCTTCGATCGGCTCGAGGCGAACCTCGGTGACGGCGAGGAAGGGTTCGCCTGGGACGCCCAAGGCTGGAGCGGGGGCGACATCAGCCGGTTCTGGTGGAAGTCGGAAGGGGAGGGGGAGTTCGGCGAGGGGGTCGAGGAGGCGGGGGTGCAGGCGCTCTACAGCCGCGCCGTCGCGCCCTTCTGGGACGTCCAGGCGGGCCTGCGCCAGACCTGGCGGCCGGTAGCGAACCGGACCGACCTGGTGATCGGCGTCCAGGGGCTGGCGCCCTACTGGTTCGAGGTCGACGCCGCCTTGTTCCTGTCCAACAAGGGCGAGCTCACCGCCGCCGCCGAGGGCGAGTACGATCAGCGCATCACCAATCGCTGGATCCTGCAGCCGCGCGCCGAAGTGAATCTCTCGGCCGAGGACATCCCCGAGCTATCGATCGGTGCGGGTTTGACCTCGGTGCAGCTCGGCGCGCGTCTGCGCTACGAGATCCGCAAGGAATTCGCGCCCTATGTCGGCGTGGAATGGACGAAGCGCTTCGGCCGCACGGCCGACTACCTCGAGGCCGCCGGACGGAACACCGAGGATACTCGGATCGTCGTCGGCCTGAGAGCCTGGTTCTAGATCGTGAAAGGACTGCAGATGAAACCCGTCTTCCTGGCGCCGCTGGCCGCCGCCGTCGCCCTGGCGGCCTGCCAACCGGCGGCCGAAACCCCGCCGGCGCAACAGCCCGAGCCGGCTCCGGCCGCGCCGCCCGCGACCGCGGCGCCCGCCGACCTCGCTGTCGAGACCCCGGCGACCGCCGCGCCCGCGCCCGCGCCGAAAGCTGCGCCGCAGCGGCCGCGACCGGCGCCCGTGCCCCCGCCGGCGACCGAGCCGGCCCCGACCGACCCTCATGCCGGACACGACATGAGCGACATGCCGCCAGACATGCCCGGCATGGATTCTCCGAAGACCTAAGGAACCGCCCTCATGCGCAAGCTGCTTTCTCCCGTCCTCGTCGCCCTTTCCGCCTTCGTCCTGGCCGGCGTCGCCCAGGCCCAGACCGATCCGCATGCCGGGCACCACCCCGCCCCCGGAGCCGCCGCCCAGGCCGCCGAGGTCCGCACGACCCCGGCCGACGGCTGGATGGGCTCAACCGCCCCGACCGCCTTCAGCATCACCTTCCCGCATCCAATGCGGCTGACCGCCCTGAGCCTGAAGAGCGGTGAGGCCGACCCGGCGGCGATCGCCGTGACCGACGCCGCCTCGAGCGCGGCGGTCAGCGTGCCGTTGCCGGCGCTGGCCAAGGGCAACCATGTGCTGACTTGGTCGGCCCAGGGCGCCGACGGCCACGTCATGAACGGCGTTGTCCGCTTCATGGTCCACTGATCGCGGATCGCCCGCGGCACGGACGACAGGTCTAGACCGACCTGTGGTCTTCTGTCGCAGGCGCGTATTCGAGGCGGCGATGATGAGGGGAGGACGGCGACGGCGCGTAAAGCCACGCCGTCTTCCTGTCGACATAAATCATTGATGCGCCTCCGTATTTATCCGTAGTCCTGTTCTATTTCTTTGACTTCGAAATGGAAGGCGCGCCAACTTCGAACATGTGGACGCTGCTGCGAGCCCTCCTCGTCGCCTTCGCCCTGGCCGGTCTTGCCGGCCAGTTCGGCGCTCACGCGACCACCCCGCCGTCGGCCGCCCAGGCGGCCGCGACGATGGACGACTGCGCGGATATGGAGGGCATGACGGACCCGGACCGCTCCGGGCGCGGTCAGCCGTGCTCGGATAGGACCCCTGCCTGCATAGCCAATATGGGATGCGCGGCGCCCGTCGCGGTGCTTCCCGCCGTCGTCGGGACGCCCATCCCGGCTGCGGCGACGGTGCGGCTGCGTGCGGATTCGCAGCGGAGCCTGGACGAGGTCCAGGGGCCTGGGATTCTGAGGCCGCCCAGGACCGTGGCCTAAGCCTCTCCCGGTCCGCCCGGCCCTGTCCGGGCCGAGAAACGGCGCGCTCGCGCCCCCACACCACGGATATCCCATGTCTGCTCTCTTCTGCGGGAGGGCGCGCGTCGGCGGGCGCGGCCATTCCCGAATCGCCGACCCGCCGGCGGGTCGCCAGGCCGCCGTCGCCGCCGTCCTCGCCTTGGCGCTCGCCACCCCGTCCTTGGCCGGACCGCTCACCTACGGCCAGGCGCTTGAGCGCGCCGCGGCCGACGCGCCGGAGGTCCGCGCCCGCGGCCTGGCGGTCGACGCCGCCCGGGCCGCTGCGCCCGCCGCCGGGCAACTGCCCGACCCCGAGCTCTCCGTCGCGGTCGAGAACCTTCCGGTCTCCGGCCCCATGGCCGGCTCGTTCGGTCGGGACGAGATGACCATGGTCCGGGTCGGGGTCATGCAGGCCGTGCCGAGCGGCGCCCGGCGCCGCGCCGAGCGCCAGATTGCCGCCGCCGATATCGGCGTGGCCGAAATGCAGTCGCAGATCACGCGTCGCGAGGTCCGGGTCGCCGCGGCCCTGGCCTGGACGGACCTGCATTACGCCAAGCGACGGCGCGAGGCCCTGGACGAGGTGCTGGCCGCCCTGGAACCGCTGTGGGACGCCGCGCCTGCCGCCGTCGCCTCGGGTCAGGACCGGCCGGCCGGCGCCCTTTCGCCCATCCGCCTGAAGGCCGCCCTGGAGGACCGTCGCAGCGCCCTGGTCGCGGCCGAAGAGCGCGCCCGGGCCGAGCTCGCGCGCTGGACCGGCGAGCCCGATCCGCAGGCCGATGGCCCGCCGCCCGAGCCGGTTCTGGACGAGGGACGGCTTCGGGCCGGCCTGGAGCAGGTCCCGACCCTGCGCGCCTGGACCGCGGTCGCCGATCGCGCCGACGCGGAAACCGATCTCGCCCGGGCCGGACGCCAGCCCGACTGGAGTTTCGAACTTGGCTACGGCCGGCGCGATCCGATGTACGGGGATATGGTCTCGGTCGGCGCGCGCGTGAGCCTGCCGCTATTCGCCGACCGCCGCCAGGATCCGGTGATCGCGGCGCGCTCGGCCGACGCCCGCCGGGTCCGCATCGAACGCGAGGCGGCGACGCGGGCTCTGCGCGCCGCCCTCGAGGCGGACCTCGCCGAGCACCGGATGCACCACGACCAGTGGCGGCGAGCCCGCGACGTGCTGCTGCCGGCCGCCCGCGACCGCGCCTCGCTCGAGACTTCCAGCTACGGCGCCGGACGGGCCGGCCTGGCGGACGTCATCGACGCCTTCACCGGGCTCGCCGACGCCCGCCTCGAAACCCTGGACCGCGAAGCGCTGATCGTCCGCGAGGCGGTCCGCATCTCGCTCACCTACGGGGAGGACCCCCAATGACCCGCATCGCCCAGAACCGGTTGCGGCTCGCCCTCGGCGCGGCCGGCCTGCTAATCCTCGGCGCCGCCGTCGGCGTCGCCGTGGTCCGCGTCCTGCCGGCCGGCGAGACGCCCCCGGCGGCCCAGGCACCCGAGCGACGCGTGCTCTACTGGTACGACCCTATGGCTCCGGATCGGCATTTCGACGCGCCGGGCAAGTCGCCGTTCATGGACATGCCCCTGGTCCCCCGCTACGCCGACGAGGCGGAGGCCGGGCAGCAGGGCGGTGTGCGGATCGATCCCGCCCTGACCCAAGCCCTGGGCGCGCGCTACGCCGTCGTCCAGCGGGGCGTCCTGGCCGGTGATCTGACCGTTCCGGCGGTCGTCGACTTCAACCAGCGCGACGTCGCCGTGGTCCAGGCGCGGGCAGGGGGCTTCGTCCAGCGGGTCTACGGGCGGGCGCCGGGGGACGTGATCGCCGCCGGCGCGCCCCTGGCCGACCTGCTGGTCCCCGAGTGGGGCGGCGCCCAGGCGGAATACCTCGCCGTCAGGGGGACCGGCGACGAGCGCCTGGCCCAGGCGGCCCGCCAGCGGCTGATTCTGCTGGGCATGCCGGAGGCGCTCATCTCGGCGGTGGAGCGCAGCGGTCGCCCGCGCACCACGGTGACGGTGACCAGCCCGTCCGGCGGCGTGGTCCGCACGCTCAGCGTGCGTGCCGGCATGACGGTCGCCCAGGGCCAGACCCTGGCGGAGGTGAACGGCCTTTCCACAGTGTGGCTGAACGCCGCAGTCCCGGAAGCGCAGGCTTCGCGGCTACGTGTCGGCCAGGCAGTGGAAGTCGCCTTCGCCGGCTTCCCCGGCGAGCGCTTCAGCGGCCGGCTCGGCGCCCTGCTGCCGGAGGTGTCCGGCGACAGCCGCACCCTGACCGCCCGGGTGGAACTCGCCAATCGCGGCGGACGGCTGCGGCCCGGCATGTTCGGCCAGGTCGTCTTCGGCGGCGGAACTGAAGAGACCCTGCTGGTCCCGTCCGAAGCGGTGATCCGCACCGGAACCCGGACGCTGGTCATGTTGGCGGAAGCGGACGGCCGCTACCGCGCCGCCGAGGTTCGCATCGGCCGCGAGGCCGGCGGGCAGACCCAGATCCTGCAGGGCCTCGCCGAGGGCGAGCGGGTGGTCGCCTCCGGCCAGTTCCTCATCGATTCCGAGGCCAGCCTGAGCGGCGTCGCGGTTCGTCCGCTGTCCGGGACCTCGGCGCCCCCGCGTCCGGCCCAGGCGTCCGGCCACTCCGGACACGGGGGAGCGCACTGATGATCGCCGCCCTTATTCGCCTGTCTGTGCGCGCCCGCGTCCTGGTGCTGATCCTCGCCGCGGCCCTGTTCGCCGCCGGCCTGCTGGCCGTCCGCAGCACGCCGGTGGACGCCCTGCCCGACCTCTCCGACGTCCAGGTGGTGATCCGCACGCCTTACCCGGGACAGGCTCCGCAGATCGTGGAGAACCAGGTCACCTATCCGCTGGCGACCACCATGATGTCGGTGCCCGGAGCCCGGACCGTGCGCGGCTATTCCTTCTTCGGGGACAGCTTCGTCTACGTCCTGTTCGAGGACGGGACCGACCTCTACTGGGCCCGCTCGCGGGTGCTGGAGTATCTCAACCAGGTCCAGGCCCGCTTGCCGGAGACCGCGCGACCGGCCCTCGGACCCGACGCCACGGGGGTCGGCTGGATCTACCAGTACGCCCTCGTCGACCGGACCGGCCGGCATGACCTGTCTCAACTGCGCAGCCTGCAGGACTGGTTTCTGCGTTACGAGCTCAAGACCGTGCCTGGCGTGGCGGAGGTGGCCACGATCGGCGGCATGGTGCGCCAGTATCAGGTCGTGCTGGATCCCGTGAAGCTGACCGCGTACGGCGTCACCCACCAGGCGGTGACCGACGCCCTGCAACGCGCCAACCAGGAAACCGGCGGATCGGTGCTGGAGCTGGCCGAGGCCGAATACATGGTGCGCGCGAGCGGTTACCTGGCCGATCTGGATGACTTCCGCGCCGTTCCGATCCGCACCGCTGCGGGCGGCGTGCCGGTGAGCCTGGGCGACGTCGCCACGGTTCAGCTCGGACCGGAGATGCGCCGCGGCGTGGCCGAGCTGAATGGGGAAGGGGAGGTCGTCGGCGGGGTCGTCGTGCTGCGTTCGGGGGAGAACGCCCAGGCCGTCATCGCTGACGTGCGGGACCGCCTGGCAACGCTCAAGCCAAGCCTTCCCGCCGGTGTCGAGATCGTTCCCGTCTACGACCGCTCCGGCCTGATCGACCGGGCCATCGAGAACCTCAGCAGCAAGCTTTTGGAGGAGTTCATCGTTGTGGCGCTGGTGTGCGGCCTGTTCCTCTGGCACGCCCGCTCGGCCCTGGTCGCCATCCTGACCTTGCCGCTCGGCGTCATGGCCGCCCTGCTGGTGATGAACCTGCAGGGCGTGAACGCCAACATCATGTCGCTGGGCGGCATCGCCATCGCCGTCGGCGCCATGGTCGACGCCGCCGTGGTCATGATCGAGAACGCCCACAAGCACATCGAACGCTGGGAGCACGACCATCCCGGCGAGCGCCCGCTAGGTGAGACGCGCTGGCGGGTGATCACCGACGCCGCCGCCGAGGTCGGTCCGGCCCTGTTTCTCAGCCTGGTGATCATCACCCTGTCCTTCGTGCCGGTGTTCAGCCTGCAGGCCCAGGAGGGGCGGCTGTTCACCCCTCTCGCCTTCACCAAGACCTACGCCATGGCGGCCGCGGCGATCCTGTCGGTCACCCTCGTGCCGGTGCTGATGGGCTATCTCATCCGCGGCCGGATTCCGGCCGAGCAGGACAATCCGGTCAATCGCGTCCTCACGCGCATCTATCGGCCCGCCCTCGATCTGACGATGCGGCGACCCCGGCTGACGCTCGCGGTCGCCCTGCTGGTGCTGGTTTCGGCGGCCTGGCCGCTGTCGCGCCTGGGCGGCGAGTTCCTGCCGGCCATGGATGAGGGCGACCTCCTCTATATGCCGTCCGCCCTGCCGGGCCTGTCGGCCGCCCAGGCCTCCAGCCTGTTGCAGCGCAGCGACCGGATGATCCGCTCCGTGCCGGAGGTCAAGACAGTGTTCGGCAAGGCGGGCCGGGCCGAGAGCGCGACCGATCCGGCTCCGCTCGAGATGTTCGAGACCACCATCCAGTTCAAGCCGCGCGACCAGTGGCGTCCGGGCATGACCCCGGAGAAGCTGGTGGAGGAGCTCGACCGCGCCGTTCAGGTTCCCGGGCTGTCCAATGTCTGGGTGCCGCCGATCCGCAACCGGATCGACATGCTGGCCACCGGCATCAAGAGCCCGATCGGGGTCAAGGTCTCCGGGGCTGATCTGGCCGAGCTGGACCGTATCGCGGCCGAGGTCGAGCGGGTGGCGAAGGACGTGCCGGGGGTCAGCTCGGCCCTGGCTGAACGGCTGACCGGCGGCCGCTACATCGACGTCGACATCGACCGCGCCGCCGCCGGTCGCTACGGCCTGAACATCGCCGACGTCCAGTCGATCGTCGCCGGCGCCATCGGCGGGGAGACCATAGGCCAGACCGTCGAGGGCCTGGCCCGCTATCCGATCAGCGTCCGCTATCCGCGCGAGCTTCGCGACAGCGTGGAGGAGTTGCGCGCCCTGCCGGTGCTGACCCCGTCCGGCCAGCAGATCACCCTCGGCACGGTCGCGGCCCTGCGCGTCGCCGACGGGCCCCCCATGCTCAAGAGCGAGAACGGCCGGCCGTCCACCTGGGTCTACGTCGACGTCCGGGGCCGGGACCTGAGCTCCGTGGTCTCCGACCTGAGGCAGGCCGTCTCGACCCGGGTACGGCTGTCGCCGGGGGTCAGCATCGCCTATGCGGGCCAGTTCGAATACCTCGAACGCGCCGGCCAACGGCTTCTGCTCGTGGTTCCGGCCACCCTGCTGATCATCTTCGGCCTGCTTTACCTGACCTTCCGGCGGCTCGACGAGGCGCTGCTGATCATGGGTACCCTGCCATTCGCCCTCGTCGGCGGGGTCTGGCTGCTCTACCTGCTCGGCTACCACCAGTCGGTGGCGACCGGCGTCGGCTTCATCGCCCTGGCCGGCGTCTCGGCCGAGTTCGGCGTGGTCATGCTGATATACCTTCGGCACGCCCTAGCCGAACGGGGCCCGACCCCGTCGCCCGAACAGGTCGAGGCGGCGGTGCGCGAAGGCGCTCTTCTGCGGGTGCGACCCAAGGCGATGACGGTAGCCGTCATCCTGGCCGGCCTGTTCCCCATCCTGATCGGCCACGGCGCCGGGTCGGAGGTGATGAGCCGCATCGCCGCGCCCATGATCGGCGGCATGCTGACCGCGCCGCTGCTGTCCATGCTGGTCATCCCCGCCGGCTATCTGCTGCTGCGACGGCGACGCGCCCGCCCCGCGGTGCGCAGCGGGGGCGGCGCGTCGTGACCTCGTCCGCGGCCGGGTTGATCCAGCGCAAGGCGCCCGCGCCAAGCCGGATGTTGGCTGGCCTTGGGAGGCGGCCATGAAGCTGAACGCCAAAACCTGGGTTACGGTCGTCGCGATCACCCTCGTCGTGCTCGCCGGCGGGGCCGGCCTCGCCTATTGGCGGCTGCAGCCCCAGCCTCAGCCGCCGCAGGTCATCTACGGCAGTGGCCGGATCGAGGCCGACGAGGTGCGCGTTGGCGTCGAAGCGTCCGGACGCCTGGCGGAGATCCGCGCGGTCGAAGGCGAGACGGTCCAGGCCGGAGGTCTTCTGGCCCGGATCGTGGGGACCGACTACGAGTTGATGACCGAGCGCGCCGAGGCCCAGCAGGCGGCGGCGGTGCGGACCCGCGCTCAGCTGGACTCCCAGATCGACCTGGCCACGCACCATGCCGAGACCGCAAGGACCAATCTGTCACGCTACGAGACCCTGAGCAGCCAGGGTTACCTTCCCGCCCAGCGTCTCGACGCCGCGCGCGACGCCTACGCCGAGGCTCTTCACCGGGTCGAGGTGCTGCGACAACAGCGGGCCGAAGCCCTCGCCCAGGCCGACGTGGCGGGCAAGACCTTGGCGCTCGCCCGTTCCCAGAGCGGCAAGACGGTGGTGACTGCGCCGATCACCGGCGCAGTCCTGGAGCGGCTCGTCGAGCCCGGCGAGGTGGTCGGGCCCGGCCAGGCGGTGGCCGTGCTCGCCGACCTGTCGACCATCCGGCTGAAGGTGTTCATCACCGAGGCGGACCTCGGCAAGGTCCGGCTGGGCGGGCCGGCGCGCCTGCGCGTCGACGCCTTTCCGGGGCGGGATTTCCAGGCCCGGGTGGCGCGCGTCGACTCCCAGGCGCAGTTCACCCCCCGGGACGTGCACGTCCCGGACGAGCGCAGTCGAACCGTCTACGGCGTGATCCTCGAAGCGCCCAACCCCGACGGTCTGCTCAAGCCGGGCATGCCCGCCGACGCCTGGATTCTCTGGGATGAGGCGGCGGGCTGGCCGGCCACCCTGCAGATCCCGGAATAGGGATGTCGGCCGCCCCCGTGATCACGGCGGACAGCCTGGGGCGCCGGTTCGGCGAGCGCACCGTCCTCGAGGGCGTCAGCTTCGATCTAAGGCCCGGCGAGGTCCTCGGCGTGGTGGGACCGGACGGCGCCGGCAAGAGCACCCTGTTGCAGATGCTGGCTGCCATACTGCGGCCAAGTTCGGGCCGCTGCCGTGTGCTCGGCTCGGACGTGCGCAAGGCGCCCGGGCGGGTGCAGGCCCAGGTCGGCTATATGTCGCAGGGCTTTTCGCTCTACGATCGCCTCACCGTCGCCGAGAATCTCGCCTTCGCCGCCGCCATCCGCGACGTCCCGAGAGCGGCCTACTTGGAACGCAAGGGGGTGCTGCTGGCGATGGCCGGCCTCGCGCGCTTTGAAGGCCGGCGCGAGGGGGCGCTGTCGGGCGGAATGCGCAAGAAGTTGGCCCTTTGCGCCAATCTCATCCACGAGCCGCCGCTGCTGATCCTCGACGAGCCGAGCCTGGGGGTCGATCCGCTCTCCCGGCGGGAACTCTGGAAGATACTCGATGCGGCGAGGACGGCGGGCCGCTCCATCGTCTTCGCCACCTCCTACATGGACGAGGCCGAAGCCAGCGACCGGGTGCTGCTGCTCCGGGACGGCCGCCCTCTGGCGGTCGGATCGCCGGCCGAGCTTCGCGGCGTCGCACGCGGGCGGGTCTATCGGGTCACCGCGTCGGATCCCGCCGCGCTGGAGCGGCAGCTCACCGCCGCGCCCGAGGTGCTGAGCTTCCAGAAGAGAACCGCCGACACGTTCCGCATCCAGTTGGCCGGCGACGCTCCGCTTCGACTGCCCGGCGCGCCGGTTCTCGAGCCGGTGGAGCCGAGCATGGAGGACGCCTTCACTGTCGTAGCCGCGGCCAGCGCGCCGGTCACTGCGGCGAAGGAGGCCCGTGAGCCCCGCGCGCCATCGGCGGAGGTTCGCGTCTCGGCCGAGGGCATGACCCGGCGCTTCGACGACTTCGTCGCCGTCGACGATGTCAGCTTGACGGTGAAGGCGGGCGAGGTGCTGGGCCTCCTCGGTCCCAACGGCGCCGGCAAGACCACGCTGATCCGCATGCTTTGCGGCCTGCTGCCGCCCAGCGACGGGCGCGGGTTGGTCGCCGGGCTGGATGTGGCGCGCCAGAGCGAGCAGGTCCGCGCCAGCATCGGCTATGTCTCGCAGAAGGTCTCCCTGTTCACCGACCTGACGGCGCAGGAGAACCTGGACTTCTTCGCCCGCGCCTACGGGACGCCGCGCGGCGAGCAGGTGAGGCGGATCGACCAGGCCTGCGAACGGGCGGGCTATGACGCGCCGCGGGACGGTCTGGTCCGCAGTCTCTCCAGCGCCGTGCGCCAGCGCCTGGCGCTCGCAAGCGCCATCGTGCATCGGCCCAAGGTGCTGTTCCTCGACGAGCCGACCTCGGGGGTCGATCCACTTGCCCGGTTCCGGTTCTGGCGGCTGATCGACGCCCTCGCGGCCGAGGGCGTCGCGGTGATCGTCTCGACCCACTATCTCGAGGAGGCGACCTACTGCGACCGTCTGGGCCTGATGATGGACGGGCGGATGATCGCGCTTGGCCCGCTGTCGACCCTGCAGGCCGAGTTGGGGCTCTCGGAGGCCCGGGTCGAGGATGTCTTCCTGGGATTCATCGCCCGCGCGCGCGGGCAGGCGAGGGCGGCATGAAGCTGTCGCGCACGCTTGCCTTCTCACGCAAGGAGACACTGGAGATCGTCCGCGATCCGATCACGGTCTGGATCGCGGTCTTCATGCCGCTCGTGATCCTGTTCCTGTTCGGCTACGCCCTGTCCTTCGACGTCGAGGAGGCGCCGCTGGTCGTCGTCGACCACGACCGGAGCGCCGCCAGCCGCGCCCTCGCCGACCAGTTCGTCAACACCAGCTATTTCCGGCTTGCCGCCAGCCCCCAGAGCGAAGGGGAGGCGGAGCATCTGGTGATGCGAGGCAAGGCCCGCGCCGTCCTGGTGATCCCGCCCGATTTCGGCCGCCGCCTGCGGAAGGGGGAGGACGCCCCCGTCGAATTCCTCGTCGACGGCACCTACGCCTCCACCGCCGCCATCGTTTCCGCCTATGGCCGGGCCATCATCCACGCCTTCCCGAAAGGAACGCTCGATTTGCCGGTCCAGCCGCAGGTGCGGGTCTGGTACAATCCGCAGCTGCGCAGCCGCGACTTCATCGTACCGGGTCTGTTCGCGGTGATCCTGATGGCCTTTCCGCCTCTGCTGACCGCGCTCGCCGTCGCCCGCGAGAAGGAACTGGGGACCATCGCCCAAATCTACGCTTCGCCGCTCGGCAAGTTCGAGTTCATCGTCGGCAAGCTGCTGCCCTACGCCCTCATCGCCTTCGCCCAGCTGGCCCTGGTGCTGGCCGCCGGCTTCCTGTGGTTCAAGGTCCCGATGCACGGCAGCTTCGCGCTGCTGATCGCCCTGGGCGCGCTCTACGTGATCTGCACGGTCTCGATCGGCCTGCTGGTCTCCACCCTCGTCAAGACCCAGGTCGCGGCCATGCTGGTGACCTTGATCCTGACCCTGATGCCGGCCTTCCTGTTCTCCGGCTTCATCTATCCGGTCTTCACCATGCCGGAGCTGTTCCAGGGCTATTCGGCGCGAGTCCCGGCCATGTACTTTGTCAACATCTCGCGCGGAATCGTCATGCGCGGGGCCGGGCTGGCGGACCTGTGGTTCAACGTGGCGGTCCTGGTCGGCTACACCGCGGTTGTGCTGGGCCTGTCCAGCTTGCTCTTCAACAAGCGGATCGCCTGACGATGTTCGGGCGGCTCCAGGGCCTGATCGGCAAGGAGTTCGCGCAGATGCTGCGCGACCCGGTCGTGCTGTTCCTGGTCTTCTGGCTGACCACGGTCGAGGTCGTCATGTGCACCATGGCCATCGGCTTCGACGTGCGCGACCTCGGGCTGGGCCTGGTAGATCACGACCGCAGTCCGGCGAGCCGGGCGCTGGTCGAGGAGATGACAGCTGGCGACAGTTTCACCCTGAGGCGACAGTTCGACTCGGCGCGCGCGGCGGCGGACGAACTGCGGAAGGGGACACTGCACGCGGTCGTGGAGATTCCGCCCGGGTTCGGCGCGCGGGTGGACGGCGGTCGCCCTGCTGACTTCGGCATCATTGTCGACGGCTCGAACGCCACCGTCGGCGCCCGCGCCCGTGCCTACATCATCGAGATGGCGGCCCGCTTCACCCAGGCCCGCACCATGGGATCGATGCGGATGAGCGGCGGCGTCCAGCCGTCGGTGCGCGTCTGGTACAATCCCGATCTCACCAACACCCGCTTCTCGGCCCTCAACATGCTGGCCCAGGCCGGCTTCATGCTGGCGGTGATCCTGCCGGCGGCGGGGCTGGTGCGCGAGAAGCAGAACGGCACCCTGGAGCAGATCCGGGTCACGCCGATCCGCGCCCACGAACTGTTTCTGGGAAAGATCGTCCCGCCGATCATCATCACCCTGGGGTCGATCTTCCCCTCGCTGCTGGTGATCCGTCTGCTCGGCGTGCCCATGGAGGGAAGTCTGGCGACGCTCTTCGCCCTCGAATTCCTGTTCCTGCTGAGCGCGGTCTCGATCGGGGTCTTCGTCGCCACCCTCACCAGCACCCTGCAGCAGGCGATGCTGGCCAGCTTCTTCAGCCTGTTTCCGCTGCTCTTCCTTTCCGGCAGCATCGCGCCCGTCGACAGCATGCCCCGGTGGCTGCAGGTCGCCGCCCAGGCGAGCCCCCTGCTCCATGCGCTGGAGAGCGTCACCGGCGTCTTTCTGAAAGGGGCGGGGATGAGGGAGCTCTGGCCGCATGCGGCGGCCCTTGTCGGCATCAGCCTGCCGTTGCTCGGCGGCGGATGGCTCATCTTCCGACGCCAGTGGTGAGCATCCGACACCTTGATCCGGCGCAAGGGGAGGCACTCTGGACCCGCGTAAGGAGTCTTGGGGCCCCGGAATTCCGTCCGAGCCTTCATCGGTCTTCGCGAGGTGCTGATGCGTGTGATCCTGCCGATGCCCGGCAACGAAACCTTCGCGGCCAACCTGGCGGCGGCCGGCGGATGGCGGCTGGGCGAATTGGAGACCCGCCGCTTCCCGGACGGGGAGAGCTATGTCCGGATTCTTTCGGACGTGCGTGGCTGCGGTGTCGAGATCGTCTGCACCCTGGCGCGGCCGGATGACGCCTTCCTGCCGCTCATCTTCGCCGCGGACGCCGCGCGCGACCTCCGCGCAACCGAGGTGAATCTCGTCGCCCCCTACCTCGCCTACATGCGCCAGGACCGGCGCTTCAAGCCCGGTGAAGCGATCACCTCGCGAAGCTTCGCCCGGCTGGTCAGCGCGACTTTCGACCGGCTGACCACGATCGACCCGCACCTGCACCGCTACAGGGCCCTTTCCGACCTCTATGACATCGACGGCCAGGTGCTGCATGCGGCGTCGGTGCTCGCGGACTGGATCGCGGCGGAGGTCCGCGACCCCTTGATCATCGGACCCGACGAGGAAAGCGAACAGTGGGTCTCCGCCGTCGCCGCACGGGTGGGCGCCCCACACGTCGTCCTGCGCAAGATCCGGCATGGAGACCGCGACGTCGAGATCGCCGTCCCCGATCTTTCCCGCTTCCGCGCCCGACAACCGGTGCTGATTGACGACATCGCCTCGTCCGGACGCACCCTGATCGAAGCCGCCCGGCAGTTGCCCGCGCAAGGTCTGGCGCGCCCGGTCTGCGCCGTCGTGCACGGCGTGTTCGCCGCGGACGCCTACGACCAGTTGTCGGCCGTCGCCGGGCGTATCGTGTCGACCGACTCGGTTCCCCATCCAAGCAACGCCATCCCGCTTGCGCCCCTGGTGTCGGCGGCGCTCGCGCGCGGCGGGGAGGCGGAGGGGCCGGTGCGTCGCCGGCGGCCGCCGGAACCGGTCGACCCCGTCGAACTGGCCGGCGTCGAATCCTTCCCGGCCAGCGATCCGCCCGGCTGGACGACGGGCGGGTGAACACCCCCCTTGATCCAACGCAATGCGCACCCCGAGCCGGGCCTGAAAGATCGGGCATCCAAGGAGACGACACCGATGCACACGCTCTTCCTCGCCCTGGCCTTGGCCGGCTCTCTGACCGCCGGCCAGGCCCTCGCCCAGACCCAGGATCTCGCCCCGTCCATCACGCCGCGGGCCGCGCAGCCGGAGACCGCCGCCCAGAGGCACGAACGGTGCAAGGCAGTGGTGGCCGCGGGCATGGAGCCGCGCCAGCGGCACGATCACCTGCGTGACAAGACCGGGGCCGCGACGCCGCCCAAGCCCCTGTCGGAAGCCGAGATGGATCGGCAGTACCGCGAGTGTGAGGCCCTGATGGCGAAGGCCAAGGCCGCCGACGCCGAGAAATAGCGCCAAAGGCCCCGACCCTCCGATCTCGTCACAACGTGCGAGGGGGAGGCCGTCGCGCGGCCGTAGTTCTTTACGAGCCGCCCGGGCCTCCCCGAGCGGCCCATCCTGGGGTGCGAACATGCCGCCGACCCGATCCGCCGCGTTCGAAGCCTGGGCCGCGGGCTACGGGGTCATCCGCCACGCGCCGGAGACCGTCGGCCGGATCGAGGCCCTCGCCGAGCGTCTGTGTCACCGCGACGAAGCCGGCCTCGACCGGTTTTACCGCTTGCTCGCCGCGGCCGACCGCCTGACCAGCGCCGGCATGTGGATGGTCGCCCACATGACCTATGCGCGGCGCGTCGACCTGACGGGCGCCGACCTGCCGGCCGAGGCCTTCAAACCACGGCCGGAAGGTCATACCGGCGGCTCCCTCAACATGGTCCCGGCCTTCGTCGGCTATCTGGTCGCCAACGCGCTTTCTGGCGTCACCCGCTCCTGGGTGATGGGGCAGGGCCACTGCGTGGCCGCGATAGAGGCCGTCAACGCCCTGACCGGCGACGTCTCGCCGGCGCAGCGCGGTCGCTACGACCGCAGCGAGGAGGGGCTTTCCCGCCTGGTGGCCGACTTCTATTCCTACGCCATCGGGCCAGACGGTCGACCGGCGGTCCCGATCGGCAGCCATTCCGGCGCCAACACCGCCGGGGCGATCTCGGAGGGCGGCTACCTCGGGTTCGCCGAGGTCCAGTACGTCCACATGCCTCTGCCGGGCGAGAGTCTCGTCGCCTTCCTGAGCGACGGGGCCTTCGAGGAGCAGAGGGGCTCGGACTGGTCGCCCCGCTGGTGGCGCGCCGACGACTGCGGCCTGACGATCCCGGTGATGATCCTCAATGGCCGCCGCATCGAGGAGCGTACGCAGATCGCCCAGGAAGGCGGCGCCGCCTGGCTGGCGGCGCACCTCCGCCTGAGCGGCTTCGATCCGTTTGTGGTGGACGGCCGCGATCCCGCCGCCATCGCCTGGGCCGTTCTCGAAGCCGAGGAGCGCCTGACCCGCTTCGCCGCCGACCCGTCTCGTCGGTATCCGGTGGCGATGCCCTATGTGATCGCTGAGACCGTCAAGGGCTTCGGCTTTCCAGGCGCGGGCACGAACCCGGCGCACAATCTTCCGCTGGCGGCCACGCCCCGCGACGACAGGGTTGCGCGCGAGGCCTTTCATGACGCGGCCCGGGTTCTGTTCGTGCCGCCCGCCGTTCTGGAAGACGCCGTCGGCGCGCTGGCCACCCACGAGGCGCAAGGCCGCTCCCTGGAGAGCCGGCATCCGGCCGCAGTGCGCCATCCGCCCGCCCCGATCCTGCCCCAGCCGAGCTGGGCCCAGCCGGACGCCGCGCCGGGCTGCGCCATGGAGGCGATCGACGGCTGGTTCGTGGAACTTGTGGAAGCGAACCCGGCCCTGCGCGTGCGGGTGGGCAATCCCGACGAACTGCGCAGCAATCACATGGGGCGGACGCTCGAGCGTCTCCGCCACCGCGTCAACACGCCCGAACGCGGAACGCACGAAGCAGTCGCCGGCGGCGTCATCACCGCCCTTAACGAGGAGGCGGTGGCCGGCGCGGCCCTCGGCAACAAAGGCGGGCTGAACCTGATCGTCAGCTACGAGGCGTTCGCGATGAAGATGCTCGGCGGCCTGCGCCAGGAGATCATCTTCGCCCGGCATCAGCGCGAACTCGACCAGGGGCCGGGGTGGATCTCCGTGCCCCTGATCGTAACCTCCCACACCTGGGAGAACGCCAAGAATGAGCAGTCGCACCAGGATCCCACGATCGGCGAGGCGCTGCTGGGCGAGATGTCGGACGCCGCCCGGGTGCTGTTCCCGGTCGACGCGAACAGCGCCGTCGCCGCCCTTAAGGACGTCTATGGCCGCCGCGGCCAGATCGCCTGCGTGGTGGCGCCCAAGCGGGCCATGACGCACCGTTTCACCGGCGCCGAGGCGGAGGCGCTGGTCCGGACGGGCGCGGCCCATCTCGCCGGCGACCCGCGCGAGGCCGAGATCCAGTTCGTCGCCATCGGCGCCTACCAGGCCGAGGAAGCGCTGAAGGCGGCCGAGCGGCTGCAGGCGCGCGGGCGCCAGGCCTGCGTCACCGCTCTGATCGAGCCGGGCCGCTTCCGCGCGCCCCGGGATCCGCTCGAGGCCGCGCAGACGGTCGATGATGCGAGGCTGGCCGAGTTCTTCCCCCCGTCGCTGCCGCGTGTGATCCTCAGCCACACCCGGCCCGAGCCGATGCTGGGCCTGCTGCGCCGCCTGGACGGCGGACCAGGCTCGACCACGGCGCTGGGCTACATCAGCCGCGGCGGAACGCTCGATGTCGCCGGCCTGCTGTTCGCCAACCGCTGCACTTGGGCGCACGCCGTGGACGCGGCGGCTGGCCTGTGCGGCTGGGCGCGGGACGATCTGTTCACGGGCCCGGAGCGGGCCGCCCTCGACGGGCGCGGCGATCCGGCCGCCCTTTCGACCATGGAGACCTGAAGATGCTGACCCTCACCTCGCTGGGCGGAGCCGGGACCGTCACCGGCTCGAAGCACCTGCTGGAGCACGATGGCCGCCGCATCCTCGTCGACTGCGGCCTGTTCCAGGGGCTGAAGAACCTGCGTGAGCTGAACTGGGCGAAGCTTCCCGTCGATCCGGCCTCGATCGACGCGGTCGTGCTGACCCACGCCCACCTCGACCACTCCGGTTACCTGCCCAAGCTGGTCCGCGATGGCTTTCGCGGGCCGATCGTCTCCACGCGGGCCACCCGGGAGGTGGCCGAACTGATCCTGAAGGACAGTGGTCACCTGCAGGAGAAGGACGCCGAGTACGCCAACCGCAAGGGCTTTTCGAAACACAAGCCGGCCTTGCCGCTCTACGGCCTGCGCGACGCCGAGCGGGCCATGGAGTTCTTCTCGCCGATCGCGACCCACACGCCGATCGACCTGCCCGCCGGCGCGAGGCTGACGCTGCGCCGCGCCGGCCATATCCTCGGCGCCGCGACGGCGGAGATCGAATGGGGCGGCCGCCGTGTCGTGTTTTCCGGCGACCTGGGGCGCTACGACGACCCGGTGATGGTCGACCCGGAATTGGTCCCGCAGGCGGATTACCTCGTCGTGGAGTCGACCTATGGCAATCGCCTGCACGAACGCAGCGACCCCACCGAGAGCCTCGGCCAGGTGATCGAGCGCACCACCGCGCGCGGCGGCAGCGTGATCATTCCGGCCTTCGCGATCGGTCGGGCGCAGTCGCTGCTCTATCATCTGTGGCGCCTGAAGCAGGCCGGCCGGCTCGGCCTGATCCCGGTCTATCTCGACAGCCCCATGGCCATCGACGCCACGGCCCTGCTGCACGCCTATCGCGAAGACCACCGCCTGCCGCCGGAGGTGTGCGAGGCGGTCTGCGCCGTCGCCACCTACACCCGCGATGTCGAGGACTCGAAGGCCATCATGACCAACACCGTGCCCAAGGTCATCATCTCCGCCAGCGGCATGGCGACCGGCGGCCGGGTGCTCCACCATCTCAAGTCTTTGGGACCCGACCGGCGCAACACCATCGTCATCTCCGGCTTCCAGGCCGCCGGCACCCGCGGCCGGGCTTTGGCCGACGGAGCCCGGGAGTTAAAAATCCACGGCCAGTGGGTCCCGATGCAGGCCGAGGTCGCCGACTTGCCCATGCTCTCGGCGCACGCCGACGCCGACGAAATCCTGCGCTGGCTCGGGGGCTTCGAGCGGCCACCCAGAGAGACCTTCATCGTGCACGGCGAGGCTTCCGCCTCGGAGGCGCTCCGGGTGAGGATCGACCGTGACCTCGGTTGGCAGGCGTCGGTTCCCCTTCAAGGACAGGTGTTCGAACTTTGACCGGGTTGGCCGATCGCGCGCCGACGCTGAAAGCCCGCCGGCTGCGGCTGCATACGCAGCACGAGCCGGTGGTGATCATGCGGAGCGACTGCCACGTCTGCCGCTCCGAGGGCCTGGCCGCCCGATCGCAGGTGCTGCTCGCAGCGGGGGACAGGGCGGTCCAGGCGACCCTCTTCCAGGTCGATGGCGACGCCTTGCTGGCTCCGGACGAAGCGGCCCTGTCGGAGGCGGCCTGGACGCTGCTGGGCGTTCAGGAGGGCGATCCCATCCACGTCAGCCATCCGCCGACGCTGGAGTCGCTATCGAGTGTTCGCCGGCGCATCCACGGCCATCGCCTCGACGCGGAGGCCATGGCCGGGATCGTGCGCGACGTCGTCGCCGGCCGCTACAGCGAAATCCACCTTTCGGCCTTCCTGACCGCGACCGCGGCCTGGCCGCTTGATGGCGACGAGACCTCCCACCTGACCCAAGCGATGATCGAGGCCGGAGACCGGCTGTCGTGGAACGCTCCGATTGTGGTCGACAAGCACTCGATCGGCGGCCTTCCGGGCAATCGCACTACGCCGATCGTCGTCGCCATCGTGGCGGCCCTCGGCCTGACCATGCCGAAGACCTCGTCGCGCGCCATCACCTCGCCGGCGGGCACGGCCGACACGATGGAAACCCTGACCAAGGTCGATCTCGACATTCCGGCGATGCGCCGGGTGGTGGAAGCCGAAGGGGGATGCCTGGCCTGGGGCGGCGCGGTCCGTCTCAGTCCGGCGGACGACATCTTCATCCGCGTCGAGCGGGTGCTGGACATCGACACCGAAGGCCAGCTGATCGCCTCGGTGCTGTCAAAGAAGATCGCGGCGGGTTCCACCCACGTCGTTCTCGACATCCCGGTCGGCCCGACCGCCAAAGTCCGGAGCGAGGAAGCGGGCCGCGCCCTGGGCGAGCGCCTGGTCGAGACCGCCTCGCGGTTCGGCCTCACGGCCGTCTGCCTGCAGAGCGACGGCTCCCAACCGGTCGGGCGGGGCGTGGGACCGGCGCTGGAGGCGCTGGATGTTCTCGCGGTCCTGCAGAACGATCCAGACGCGCCCGACGACCTGCGGCGCCGGGCTTGCACCCTGGCCGGCGCCGTGCTGGAGCTGGCGGGCGCCGTGGCCGAAGGCGACGGCTTCGGAGCCGCCGCGCAAGCGCTCGCCGACGGGCGCGCATGGTCGAAGTTCCAGCGGATCTGTGAGGCCCAGGGCGGGCTGCGGGTTCCGCCTGCCGCCGCCCTCCGGCGGCCGCTTGCGGCGACCCGCTCCGGCCGCGTCGTCCACATCAACAACCGCAAGGTCGCCCGGTTGGCGAAGCTCGCCGGCGCGCCGGACGCCAAGGCGGCGGGGCTGGCGGTGGAGGTTCGCCTTGGCCAGGAGATCGCGGCTGGGGACCCCTTGCTGACGGTCCATGCCCAGACGCCGGGCGAGCTCGCCTACGCCCTGGACTACGCCGCGGCGAACCTGGATCTCGTGGAGATCGAGGCCTGACGGCGGAGCTAGACCGTCAACCAGACGAGGGCCAGGTAGCTCGCCAAGGGGAGGATCGCCGCCCAGCAGCCCCAGTAGAGCGCCTCTTCCCACCACGCGGCCGGCCGATCTGCGTCCAGCCTGCGCCGGGCCGTCATCGCCCCGAGATGGGCGAACAGGCCGACGGCGAACGGCTGGGCCGCGGCGGTCTTCAGAACGCCCGCCGCCAGCGCGCCCAAGCCGAGGCCGGCGGTCGCCGCGCCGACAACCGAGAGGGTGTCGAGGGCCTTCGCCCGCCGGGCCAGGGCGACGTCAGGCGCTGGCTTGGCCATGGGCCGCTCCGTCTTGATGCGGATGTCCCTGGCGGACATGCGCCCGGGGCCCGAGCCGCGTCCGCTTCAGCAACAGGGCGTTGATGGCGACCAGGGCCGAACTGCCGGACATGGCCAAGGCGGCGATCTCCGGACTGAGGGTGAACGGATAGAAGACGCCGGCCGCCAACGGGAAGGCGATGACATTGTAGCCGACGGCCCACCAGAGGTTCTGGTGCATCTTGCGCAGGGTGGCGCGGGAGAGGGCGATCGCCTTGACCACGTCGGCCGGGTCGGAGCGCATCAGCACGACATCGGCGCTCTCGATCGCCACATCTGTCCCCGCGCCGATGGCGAAGCCGACGTCGGCCTGGGTGAGGGCCGGCGCATCGTTGACGCCGTCGCCGACCATGCCGACCTTGTTTCCTTCGTCCTGCAGCGCCTTGACCTTCGCGGCCTTGTCGCCCGGCAGTACCTCGGCCAGGACGATGTCGATCCCCAATTCATCGGCGATGCGTTTGGCGGTGCCGAGGTTGTCGCCGGTCATCATCGCCACCTTGACCCCCAGCGCCTGGAGCGCCTCGATCGTCTGACGCGCGGTGGGACGCACGGCGTCGGCGACGGCGATCAGGCCGATGATCCGACCCTCCTCGGCGATATGGACGACGGTGCGGCCGGCGCCCTGCAAGCGCTCGGACTCGGCGGCGAGATCGCCGAGATCGACGCCGTGCTCGGCCATCAGGATGCGGTTGCCAGACAGCAGCTGACGGCCCTCGACGGTCGCCATCAGGCCCTTGCCGCCGAAGGACTGGAAGTCCGTGGCGACCGCCACCGGCAGACCCGCGGCGCGCTCGCGCACCGCCTTGGCGATGTGATGCTCGGAGCCTTGCTCGATGGCGATGGCCCGGGTGAGCAGGGCCGTCTCGTCGAGCCCGGCGGCGGGCACGACCTGCACCACCTTCGGCGCGCCCATGGTCAGAGTGCCGGTCTTGTCGAAGACCACGACATCCAGCTTGACCGACTCCTCGAGGGCCGCGGCGTCCTTGATGAGGATTCCGTTCTGGGCCCCGAGGCCGGTGCCAACCATGACCGCCATGGGGGTGGCGAGGCCCAAGGCGTCCGGGCAGGCGATAACGAAGACGGTGATCGTCAGGGTCATGGCGAACAGCAGCGACTGGCCGATCACCCAGAACCAGATGGAGAAGGTCAGGAGGCCGATGACGATCGCCGCCAGCACCAGCCATTGCGACGCGCGATCGGCGAGCAACTGGGCCGGGGCCTTGGAGTTCTGGGCCTCCTGGACCAGTTTGACGATCTGGGCGAGGGCGGTGTCCGCCCCGATCCGGGTGGCGCGATAGCGAAACGCCCCGGCGCCGTTGATCGAGCCGCCGACCACGGTGTCGCCGACCGCCTTGGCGACGGGCAGGGATTCTCCGGTCAGCATGGACTCGTCGATGTCCGAACGGCCGTCCTCGATGGTCCCGTCGACGGGGATCCTGCCGCCGGGCCGCACGATGACCTCGTCGCCGACGATCACTGCCGAGGTCGCGATTTCGATCTCGACTCCGTTCCGCCGCACCCGGGCCGTCGGCGGCGCGAGGTCCATCAGATGGCGGATGGCCTCGGATGCGCCGGCCCTCGCCCGCATCTCAAGCCAATGGCCGAGCAGGATGAACACCAGCAGCAGGGCGGAGGCTTCATAGAACTGGGGCGCGTCGTAGAAGAAGGTCGAGCCGATGCTGAAGAGATAGCCCGTGCCCACGCTGAGCAGGACGAGGACGGCCATGTTGAGGGCGCCGCGGCGCAGCGCCCGAACTGCCGCCACGAAGAAGGGCCAACCCGGATAAAGGATCGCGGCGCTGGCGAGCACGAACAAAGTCGGCTCGAGCGGCAGGCCGAAGGGCGGCTCCATCTTCATGAAGTCCATGCCCATGGGGGCCAGGAAGAAGATCGGGATCGTGAACAGCAGGCTGATCAGGAAGCGATTGCGCATGTCCCGCGCCATCGTCTGCATGTCGGCGCCGGGGCCGTGACCCATATCGTCATGGGCCGAGTGGGCGTCGCCGCCCTTCGCCGTCCGGGGTCCGTGCGCG
>MGLK01000014.1:61164-98997 GCA_001794825.1 Caulobacterales bacterium RIFCSPHIGHO2_01_FULL_70_19
AGGACCTCGCCCCGGCAATGGAAACCACAATCGCGCACCGCCTGGCGCAGCGCCGCGACGCTCGTCCTGGACTCGTCGTAGGTGACGGTCGCCGAGGCCGAGGCGAAGTTCGCCGCGACCTGGGCGACACCCGGCAAGGCGCGGAGTTTCTTTTCGACCACGAGGGGATCGAGCGGGGTTCTGAAGCTGGTGACGTCGACGGTCGCGGTGCGCAAGGGAACTCCTGGACGGAAGGCGGGTCAGGCGGCCGCGGGCGCGCCCAGTCGAGGCAGAAACGCTGGCGTGACGGCCTTGTAGCGGCGGTAGGCGTCGCCGAACTCGGCCAGCACGGCCTTCTCCTCGGCCAACGCCAGCCGCCAGTAGGTCACGACCAGGATCGGGAACATGATCAGGGTCAGGAGGGTCGGCCACTGCAACAGGAAGCCGAACATCACCAGCACGAAGCCGACGTACTGAGGATGACGCATCCGCGAGTAGGGGCCGGTGGACGCCAGCACGCCCTCCTTCTGGGCCCGGTAGAGCACGGACCAGGCGGTCGAAATCAGCCAGAAGCCGAGGCCGATGAAGATGAAGCTCAGGATATGGAACGGGCCGAAGTGGGGGTTGGCCTTCCAGCCGATGGTCATCTCCAGCAGGTGGCCTGCATCGTGCGACAGCCAATTGACGCCGGGGAACCGCGTCTGCAGCCAGCCCGACAGCAGGTAGATGGTGAGCGGAAAGCCGTACATCTCGGTGAAGAGCGCCACGATGAAGGCGCTGAAGGCGCCGAACGCCCGCCAGTCGAGGCTCGTCCGCGGCTTGAAGAAGCTGAGCGCGAAGAAAATGAATAGGACGGAATTGACGATCACCAGGGACCAGAGGCCGTAGGCTTGGGGTGTCTGGGTCATGGCGCGCGCCCGCTGTCGGGGTCTTGAGCGCGGGGGGCGTGTGCATGGCCCCCGTGCGAGCCATGTCGCCCATGCATCGTGAAGTGCATGAGCGGACAGAGGAGGAGCAGCAGCAGAGGCGCCCATCCCAGCAGGTGCATTCGATGTTCGAAGGCCAGCAGGGCCAGGAGCGTCAGGGCGAAGAGCCCGATCACGACCTTCGCCGCCAGTCCCAGGTTCGTCCTCATCTCAAGGCCCTCCCTCCAAAGGATACGCAGCGAAACGGTGAGCCCCTCGCCAGGGTGTCCGCCGCGGCACCTCCCTCGACGCAGGCTGAACCGGGACCCCACGGGCCGCCTTGATCTGACGCAAACCGAAATTGCCCCCGCCGCGGCCCCTGGCGGAAGCGGAATTCACCCTCGGCTTCGACGGAGCCAGTCGCCGGCAAGGCGGGCGATCATCGACTGTTCGTCTGTGGGGAGCACAAGCACATTGACGGCCGAGTCTCCGGCGCTGATGCGTCGGTCGCCTGCGGTGTTCCGGGCCTCGTCCAGGCGGACCCCGAGCCAGCCCGCGGCCGCGCAGATCCGCCGCCGGATCTCCGGCGAGTTCTCTCCGATGCCGGCGGTGAACACCAGGGTGTCCAGGCCGCCCAGCGCGGCGGCGAGAGAGCCGATGGCGCGACCGGCGCGGTAGACGAACAGGTCCACCGCCTCGCGGGCTTCCGAGGCGCCGCTGTCCAGCAGGACCTCCATGTCCCCGGAAAGGCCGGAGACGCCCAGCAGGCCGGAGTGGTGGGTGAGCAGATCGGCGACCGCGTCGGGCGACAGGCCCCGATCGCTAATCAGATGCAGGACCACGCCCGGATCGAGCGCGCCGCTGCGGGTGCTCATCGGCAGCCCATCCAGGGGCGTCATCCCCATGGTCGTGGCCATACTGCGCCCGTCATGGAGCGCGCAGAGGCTAGCTCCGGAGCCCAAGTGGGCGACGATGGTCCGGCCGCCCGCCCGCTCGCCGAGGACCGTCTGCAGCGCCTGCGCGATCCAGGCGAAAGACAAGCCGTGAAAGCCGTAGCTCATCACGCCGTCGCCGCTGAGGGCGCGGGGCAGGGCGTAGAGGCGCGCAAGCCGGGGCTGGGAGTGATGGAAGGCCGTATCGAAGCATCCCAGGTGCGGAACGCCGGGGATCGCCGCCATGGCCGTCTCGACGCAGGCGATATTGACCTCTTGATGCGCTGGAGCCAGCGGCGCAAGCCGCCGCAGGTCCGCCAGCACCCGTCCGTCCAACGGGGTGGGTTCGAAATAGTCCCGACCACCATGCACGATCCGGTGCCCGACCGCCGTGATCTCTCCGAGCCGCTTCGCGGCGCGCAGGCGCTCGAGCAGCAGGTCCAGAGCTCGCGAGGCCGACATCGGCCCGCCGGAGAGCGGCTCGTGCCGAGACTCTGTCGCGTCTTCCCGCCGGACGCTCAGGCGCGATTCGCCGGCCAGTCCAGCGACGGAGGCGCTCCAGACCCGCCGTTCGCCGAGCTCGTCATGGAGGGCGCACTTCAGGCTGGATGAACCGGCATTGATGGCGAGGATCAGACCAGCCACTGTCGCTCCGACTCGACGGCTCGGTTTACGAACCCGGACAAGCAGGTTCGTTCCTGGGCCGGGGTTTGTGAAGACAGGGAAGAGGACGTCGCATGACGCACGACGACGCCGGTCGGCCGAGCCGGGACGAGGTGCTCAATCGGGCGTGTTTCTGCATCACGCTGGAACGGCCGGCGCTCGAGACCGCCCTTAGCCGCGAAACCTCAGATCCGCAATTAATCGACGCCCTGCTTTCCGAGCGTCCGCATCTATTCTCGAACGGGCCCGTCTTCGTCTCCAAAGAGGACCTCGCGGCTATGACCGTGGTCGTCGAGGCCTTGGAAGCGGCGGCCGAGACCCCAAGCTACCAGGAGCAGGTGACGAGCTGGGCGCCCGAGATCGCTCGGCGGGATTTTGGCCCTCGCGGCGCCTTCATGGGGTACGATTTCCATCTGGGCGACGACGGGCCGCGGCTCATCGAGATCAACACCAACGCCGGCGGCGCCTTCCTCAACGCCATGCTGGCGCGGGCGCAGAGCGCTTGCTGTCGCGAGGTGAGAGAGGCCTTTCCGGTTGACGGGTCCGGAGCGTTCGAGGTGGCGGTCTGGCGCATGTTCCTCGACGAATGGGCGTCGCAAGGGAGGGCTGGGCAGCCCGGCCTGATCGCCATTGTCGACGACAGGCCGACGGAGCAGTACCTCTATCCGGAGTTCCTGCTGGCGAAGTCGCTGTTCGAACGGCGCGGCGTCGAGGCGGTGATCGCCGATCCGACGGAGTTCGACCACGCCGGCGGCCGGCTGTCGCACCGGGGTCGTGCGATCGACCTGGTCTACAACCGGCTCGTGGATTTCGCTTTCGAGGCGGAAGACCACCGACCGCTTCGTGACGCCTACCTCGATGGGGCGGTGGTGGTGACGCCGAACGCTCGAAATCACGCTCTGCTGGCCGACAAGCGGAACCTGGTGCTGCTTTCCGACCCGGCGGCTGTGCGCGCGTTGGCGCTTCCGGATCGACACGAGCGGGCGCTGGCGGCGATTCCGAGAACCATTCTCGTGACCAAGGAAAACGCTGAAGCGATGTGGGCCGAGCGCAAGCAGTTCTTCTTCAAGCCCGCGGGCGGGCACGGCGGCAAGGCGGTCTACCGTGGCGACAAGATCACCCGCGGGGTTTGGGCGCATGTGAGCAAGGGCGGCTACATCGCCCAGGAGGTTGCCCCGCCCGGTGAGCGCCGGGTCCGCGTGGACGGCGAGGTGCGGTCTCTGAAGCTGGACGTCCGCCTCTACACCTACCGAGCCAGGCCCCTTCTTGCCGCCGCCCGCCTCTATCAGGGCCAGACCACCAACTTCAGGACTCCCGGCGGCGGTTTCGCGCCGGTCTATGCGGCGTAGGGGCGGCGACGGACGGGATGCGGGCGGCAAGCCCAGCCCTTAAGTCGACCGTTGCGGCAACTCCCAGTTGCCATCATCGGCGAGGTGTCCGAGCCTCGCCCGTCTTTCCAGACGGGTGAGTGCGATGCCGACAACAGTGGTCAAGCCGATCCATTTCGAAGACTTCGGCGGCGTGGATTTCGAGCGCCTGGTCTTCGCCTACCTGCTGCGGGCGGGCTGGGTCGATGTCGCCTGGCACGGCCAGACAGGGAGTGACTTGGGCCGCGACATCATCGGGACGCAGGTCTTCGATGATGAACCTAATCGCCGAACCGTCGTGCAATGCGTCAATCGCAGCAGCCTCACCAAGACCAAGGCCGAACGGGACATGCGGCGGGCCGCCGATGCCCCGACCGGAAAGCCCGACGCCATACGCTTCATCTGTCGCGCCAACATCTCGTCGGAGCGACGGGACCACGTCAGAATCTTTGGACGGTCGCTCGGCGTCACGCACGCCGACGCCTGGTCCGGCGGCGAGTTCGAGGAGCATCTGCGCCATGACGCCGAGTTCCTGTTGCGGCGGTTCGTGGAAGGCGTGGCGTTCCCCGGCGGCGCTGAGGATTTGCGCCGGTTCATTGACGATTTCCCGGACCTGACTGACGATGACGCACTGCAGCTGATGGCGGCGGTGTTCGATCGTCCCGTCTTCCACACGCCCTTCCAGGGTGAAAGCCAGTTGCCGGCCTTCCAACAGGCGATCAGCGACACCATCGAAGCGCTCAACACCGGCGTGTGGCGAACGCGGGAAGGGCTTGAGGTGCGGCGCATCCCGTCACGCCATCACATCCGGTCGGCCGCCGTCCGGGCAACGTTGGCGACCGTCGTCGAGAAGCTCGACCTCACGCGCGAGCTGTTCAGGGCCCGGCTGGCCGACGGTGGCGTGCGGCATTGCGACTGCGGCCAGGAGGACTGCCCCGTATTCACGGTGACTGAGGCGGCGGCAGCTGAACTCGACACGGCGAGAAGGGACGCGCTGCGGACCTTCGGCTCGGTGACCCACGGGTTCGATGTCGAAATCCGGGAAGGCCGCTGGTGAGTGCGCCCTCGCTCTATGCTCGGATGCGCGAGCACGGGACGCTGACGGAGACGCCCAAGGACATCCCCGACGCGGTTTTCGCGCTGCACGCCGGTGCGCAAGCTGCGCGAACGGTTCGAGCGCGGTGACGGGCCGCTGCCGAAGACCTTGGCGGGGGCGCTGGAGTCGGCGGCCCAGCCACCGTCCTCCGAACCGCCTTGGGAGACGCGCCTGCGTCAGCGGCAGGCGGCCATACGGCGGACGCTGGTGGTCGAGGCCTTGCGGCTGCAGGTGTCGAAGGCGGATGACGACCGTCGGCTTGGGCAGGATCTGGAGCAGTTCATCCGCTCCCTGCCGCCCGTCCTGACGCGCCGGGAGATCCTCGCCCGGGCGCTGGCCGTGGATCGGGAGAGGCCGCAGCCCGCCAGGGATCGGTCGCGTTAGCGCCGGCGGCGCGCGATCTGCGCTTCGATCGCGTCCCACCGGCCCCGATCCGCGTCAATATAGCGGGCCGGATAGCCGTTTCCGATGCGCTCGAAGGCGGGGTCTCCCTCGGTATGGATCGTCAGGACCGCCTCGGGCGGCAGAGGCTCGCCCACATAGAGATCGAAGGCCTTCGCCCCCGGGTCGCATCCGATGGAGCGGGCGAAGGCGGCCATGACCGCCTCGGCGGCCGAGAAGGCGTGCCGGCTTGTCGACAAAGGCGCCGCGATCTCAAGGACGCGGGCGCGCCCGATGGAGGCCACGAGGGCCTGGTGTTCGGGGTCTGAGAGCCAGAAGTAGACGCCTTCGCCGCCCCAGTTTCCAAGCAGCAGTTCGACTCCGCCGTCCCGGATGTCGCGGGGATGAGAAACCATCCAGAACCGGCCCGAACGAATGTCGGCCTGGCCCCGCTGGAAGGGACTGGCGGCATGCAGGGCGTCGGCGATCTCGGGGGTGAAGGTCCCCGCAGCCACCTGCGCGTCCAGGCGGGCGCGGATGGACTGCGATGACGGGAGAACGACGCCGTCCTGACGCAGTCGATCCGCCTCGGCATCAGTCAGCCGGGTGTAGTGCCACGCCCGGATCGTGCGCTGGTTCATGACCGCCATCAGCGTTTCGGCCAGCTCGATGTGGTCCCCCGCGAAGGGGTTGTCCGGATACGGGCCGGTCCGATCCGAGAGTTCCCGCTGGATGAGGTTCTCGCGCGCCGTCGTATGATAGCCCCGCAGCAACTCGGCCTTCTCCACCAGCCGCTGTCGAAGTTCGGCGTCGAAGGTTTCGACGTCCCAGACATCGATCAGGGGTTCGGCCACGGCGCTCTCCGGTCATTCGCCGGGCGATCCTAGCGCTCCCGACGCCGCTCCGCTCGCCGGCTTGCATCGGCATCGCGGGCGCGAGACTTCTCCCTCTCCGGCCATACGCGAGCCCAGGCCCGTTCCATCAGGCGCGCCTGGGCGGCCGGGTCGGCGATGAGGGTGCGGACCACCACGGCCGCCATCTCGAGGCGGCGCTTGACGGCTTCGGGGGAGGGCTCCTTGCGGGGCTCTGTCGCGGCGCGCCCCCCCTTGGCGCGCTCCGGTTCGTTGGCGGCCTGACGGTCCCGTTCGCTGGGCTTGTAGCCGGCCACCTCCAGACCGAGGCTCCGCCCCTGGACCCAGACCTCGCGGCGGAAGGCCTCGTCTCCCGACACCTTGATCTGCGACCAGTTCCGGTGCTGCGCGACCCGAAGCATGGAAGCGACCGTGTCCGGATAGGCGTGGAGCGACGAGAGGGCGCGACCATGATCCCGGAACACGGGATCTGCGGCCTTGTGGTCGCGATAGTAGCGCTCGGCGCGACCCTGCCGGTCGCGCTCGATCAGATAGCGGTCCAGCAATTGGGTGGGCACATCCCCCTTGTCGAGCGAACGCCGCTCCCCAGAGGCGCCGGGCTGCGGCACCAGCCGGTTGGCCGGGACGGTTCTGGACGGCGAGCGGGTCATGGTTGACGCTCAAAGGGCGCCGGAGCCGCGGCGGGCGCGGCGACGCGATCAAGCCAGGCCTGCACCTCCGCCTCGCCGGCGCCGGGCGGCGGCGGCCTCAGACCCTCCGCGGCGAAGCGGCGCACGATGCTGTCGAAGGTCATGTCGGTGTCGTCGATGGGCGAGGGCGCAGGCGCCGCAATGGGTGGCGGAATCGGCGTCGGGGCGTGGGCGGTTTCCGGCGGCGGACGGAGCCTGCCGGTGAAGCGCTTGTCCCGGTAGTAGACGAGCTTGCGTCCCCGGGTGGGCGACAATCCGGCCTTGAGGACGATCAGCGCCTTGGCCGAGAGCTGCATCAGCTCCTGGGGAAGCATCAGGGCGCGCTTCTGGTCGGAGTCGGTCAGGCTGCGCCGGCCCTGGCCGAGGCCGGTCGGGCGGCTGCGGCTGCGCGCCCGATAGGTGTAGTAGCCGAGCCGCTCGCTGAGCTCCTGAGCCACCTTCAGCTCCTTGGGGGCGAAGACGATCTCCAGTCCGCAGTTGGTGAGAATGTCTTCCGTCAGGTCCGGGCCATACAGGGCGCGCAGCTGGGAGGGGCTCTGAATGACGGGCAGGAGGCGCAGGCCGTAACCGGCCACCCAGGCGAAGGCGTGCGCCAGCACCGGGGCCCGACCAAGCCGGGCGAACTCATCGAGCAGCACGAGGGTCGGACGATCGCCCGGGGCGGGCAGGGCGCGGCTGTTCAGGTCCACCAATTGCTGGAACAGCAAGGCATACAGCGGGGCGACCCGATCCATGTTCTCGGGCGAGGCGGCCAGGTACAGGGACAGACGACCGCTACGGATCATTCGCAGGTCGAAGTCGCTGCCGCTGGTCGCGGCGTCCACAAGGGGGTTGAGCCACAAGCCCATCCGGGTGGTGATCGACTGACGGATCGAGGCGAAGGTGTTCTCGCCGGAACTTCAGAAGTCGGTCAGCGCCGTCTCCGCCCCCTTGGGCAGGGGATCGCCGTTCTTGCGGCGCTGCTCCAGCAGCTTGGGAAAGCGCTCCCGCGGATCGCCCTCGGTCAGCTGGCGATAAATCTCGCCCAGGGTGAACGGCAACTCAGGCGTGGCGGCGACGTAGGCGCCCACGCCGATGAAGCCGGTGCGGGCCGCCTCCGACCAGAAGGGGTCCGCATGGCTATGGGCGGGGAACAGCATGCCCGCGATGCGCTGCAGCTCGTCCAGCACTGCGACCGCGGATGACCGGTCGATGTGGTCGAGCGGATTGAACCGCGCCGTGCGCCCGTCGGACGCAAGCGGGTCGAACAGATGGACGGTCTGGCCGGCCTCCGCGCGAAAGCCGGCGGTGGCGCTGAAGTTCTCCCGCTTGATATCCAGGACCACGACCGAGGCCGGCCAGGCCAGCAGATTGGGAATCACCACCCCGACGCCCTTGCCGGTCCGGGTCGGTGCGTAGAGCATCACATGCTCCGGCCCGTCGCTGATCAGGAGTTCGCCCGCCGCCTCGCCCAGCAGCAGTCCGCTCTTCGCCCGCAGGCCGTGCCTGCGCTGTTCGCCCGCCGTCGACCAACGGGCCGCGCCGTGCAGCGGCCGGCGCACGCCCAGGGCCGCGGCCATCACAAGGATCAACAGGCCGAGGCTCATCACGCCGGCGCCGATCGCCAGCCAGCGCCGGACGTCGGGATCATGACGGTAATAGAGGAACCAGCCCGGCACGCGGGCCGGCTCGATGTCGGCGGAGAAGCGCCCAAGGCCGATCAGGGCGATGGTCAGGGCTCCGGCCGCGAACAGGGCGGAGGCGGCGAGGACGGCGACCGCGACCAGACCGGCCCTAGTCGCCGGCGCGGCGCTTGCGAAGCGGGTCATGCCAGACCTCCGTCATCAGGAACCGACCGTCCGTCTTCTTCATCTGCACGACCACATCGACCATCAGGTGCAGCAGGGTGCGGATGTCGTCGCGCGGCAGATCGCGGCCGCCCTCGGACTCGCGGACCAGCAGGGTCAGCTGCTCGAAGGCCAGGGTGGCGGAATCGGCGTGAACGGTGGTGATCGATCCGGGATGGCCGGAGTTGACGGTGCGCAGGAATCTGGAGAAAGCCTGCGCCAAATTCAGGGTGCGCACCCGGATCGAGGCCGTGGCGGTGGCGGTACGGGCTGGGATCATCGACCCGGATGTCGATTGAAGTTCGTCCGTCGGACGGATGAGAGAAGGGGGCGGGTCTGGAACTTCTGTACGGAAGCCGGGAGTTTCAGTTCTGATCGCCGCCGACGCAAAGCGTCCCCCGGCTCAAGATCAGCGCCTATCCATTCCGGAACCCGCCGACGCGAAGTGTAGAGGCCCCCTTCACGGAGTCCAGCATTCCGGCCTGACGCGCTGCGCGATCCGGCATGAGCAGAGCGGGCAGTCGCATACCTCCCAAGAATCGGGATTCTCCGATTACATCCCGATGGTGTCGGCCCTGACGTTCGGAACCAAGGATCTGACCCAATGCATCCGGCTCAATTCGACTGCGTCAGGACGCTGCCAGGGCGGGTCTCGGCGAGCGCCGGGACGTCTTCACCGTCGCGCTCGCAGGGGCGGCGGCCGAGGCGGACAGGTCGGTGAGGATCGGGCAGTCCGGCCGGTCGTCGCCTGCGCAGCACCGCGCAAGGTCGCGCAGGGTGTCGGCCATGGCGGTCATCTCTGCGATCCGCGCGTCGAGGTCGGCGACATGCTTGTCGGCGATCGCCTTCACCTCCCGGCTCGATCGGTCCCGGTCCCGCCAGAGCGAGAGCAGATGCGTGATCTCCTCGACCGAAAAGCCAAGGTTGCGGGCTCGGCGAATGAATCTCAACTCGTTCACGTCCCGATCCGAGAAGTCCCGGTAGTTGCTCTCGGTCCGGTCCGCCGGCCGGATCAGGCCGACGGACTCGTAGTAGCGGATCATCTTGGTCGAAACGCCGGTCGCCTTGGAGGCCTGGCCGATATTCATGCGACAACTCCTTCGAAGCGGGACCTGAGGCCACGGAGGCGCAGCGCGTTCGTGAGGACGCTGACGCTGGACAGGGCCATGGCGCCGGCGGCCAGCATGGGCGACAGCAACCAGCCGAACACGGGGAAGAGCAGTCCTGCGGCGACCGGGATCAACACTACATTGTAGCCGAACGCCCAGACCAGGTTTTGGCGGATGTTGCGCATCGTCGCCCGGGAGAGGGCGACGGCGTTCACGGCGCCCCGCAGGTCGCCACCGGTCAGGACCACATCGGCGCTCTCGATGGCGACGTCCGTGCCGCCGCCGACGGCGAGCCCGACATCGGCCGCCGCCAGAGCCGGCGCGTCATTGACGCCATCCCCCACGAAGGCCACGCGCCGGCCGCCGGTCTGAAGGGCGCGAACGGCCTCCACCTTGCCGTCCGGCAGAACTTCGGCGCGCACCTCGTCGATGCCCAAACGTCGAGCCACGGCCTCCGCGGTCCGGCGGTTGTCGCCGGTGACCATGGCCACCTTGAGCCCGAGCGCGTGCAGGGCGGCGATGGCGGCAGGGGTGGTGGCCTTGATCGGATCGGAGACCGCGATGATGGCGGCCAGGCGGCCGTCGATCGCGGCATAGAGGGGGCTCTTGCCTTCTTCCCCCAGCCGCTGCGCCTGATCGGCGAAGGCGGACAGGTCGAGGCCGAGACCCAACATCAGGCGGTCAGCGCCGACTTGCACAAGCCGGCCACCGACCCGACCCTCGGCGCCGAACCCCGGGCGCGAGGAGAAGGTGTCCGGATCAGGAACGGGAAGGCCTTGCGCCTCGGCGGCTTGGATGATGGCGCGGGCGATGGGATGCTCCGACCGCGTCTCCAGCGCGGCGATCAGGCTCAGCACCTCGTCCTCCATGAAGCCCTCGGCCACGGTGAGATCGGTCAGTTCGGGCCGCCCTTCGGTCAGGGTGCCCGTCTTGTCGAAGGCGACGACCTCGACGCCCTGAAGCGCCTGAAGCGCCTCGCCCTTGCGGAACAGGACGCCGAGCTCGGCGGCGCGGCCGGTCCCGACCATGATCGAGGTCGGGGTCGCCAGTCCCATGGCGCAGGGGCAGGCGATGATCAGCACCGCGACCGCGTTGACGAGGGCGAAGCCCAGCGCCGGTTGCGGGCCGAACGCCAGCCAGACCGCGAAGGTCAGGACGGCGATGGCGATGACAGCAGGAACGAACCAGCCCGTCACCTTGTCGACCAGCGCCTGGATCGGCAGCTTGGCGCCCTGGGCCGCCTCGACCATGCGCACGATCTGGGCCAGCACGGTTTCGGAACCCACCTTCTCGGCCCGGAAACGGAAGGCCCCGGTGGTGTTGATGGCGCCGCCGACGACCTTGGCGCCCTCGATCTTCTCGACCGGGGTCGGCTCGCCGGTCAGCATGGACTCATCGACAAACGAGGTTCCCGACAACACCAGGCCGTCAACCGGCACACGCTCGCCGGGCCGGACGACGATCACGTCCCCTGGCGTGACTTCGTCGATCGGCAGTTCGACCTCCGATCCGGCCCGTTCCACGCGCGCGGTCTTGGCCTGAAGCGTCATGAGACGGCGAATGGCCTGGCTGGTCTGCCCCTTGGCGCGGGCCTCGAACCAGCGGCCGACCAGGATCAGCGTGACGATCACGGCGGCGGCTTCGAAATAGACGTTGGCGGTTCCGGCCGGCAGCCACTGAGGGACGAAGGTGGCGACCGTCGAGAAGGCCCAGGCGGCGGTGGCGCCCAGCACGACGAGCGAGTTCATGTCCGGCGTCAGCCGGATCAGGTTGGGCACGCCCTTTCGATAGAAGCGCAGACCCGGGACGAAGAGCACGAAGGTCGCCAGCAGGAAGCTGACGATCCGCCAGGGCGTCATGCCAATCGAGTCCATAAGCCAGGCGTGGGCGCCCGGAACGAAGTGCAGCGCCATCTCGATGACGAACAGCGGCAGGGTCGCGGCGCCCGCGATGGCGACGGCGCGTCCCAGGCTGCGGATTTCCGCCGCGCGCGAAGCCTGCTCGCGATCCTCGCTGGTTGCGTCCGGCGCGGACGCCGCCTCGGCGGTGTAGCCCGCCTTGGCCACTGCATCCGTCAAGGCGCGCGCATCAGCGGCGCCCTCCAGCACCCGGACCGTGGCTCTCTCGGTCGCCAGGTTGACGCTGGCGTCCAGAACGCCCGGCGTGGCCTTCAGCGCGCGCTCGACCCGGCCGACGCAACTCGCGCACGTCATGCCGCCGATCTTCAGTTCGATAATGCGTTCGATCGGTTCGTAGCCGGCGGAGCGGATCGCCTGGGTCACGGCCGCCGCAGACCCCACGTCATCCAGTTCCACCCGCGCACGTTCGGCGGCGAGGTTCACCGTGGCGCTTCTGACGCCGGGGGCTGCCCGGATAGCTTTCTCGACCCGCCCCACACAACTGGCGCAGGTCATGCCGAGCACGGGAATATCGAGCGTTCGCAGGGATGTGGCGGTCATCGGGATGTCTCCAGGATGGAAGTCCCTCTCCTGATGAACGTTCCAGTCATGGGAAGGTCAAGGCCCTTTTGGGAACCTCGCGCCACGCCGCCGGTTCGCTAGGCTTCACCATTGGAGAACCACCCATTTCGATAAGACTTAAGACGGGCCTTGCCGGCGTCGCCCTAGCCGCACTGCTGATGGCCTGCACTCCGGCTGAGGACCCCGAGACGAACGATGGCGATACGGCGGCTACGTCGTCCGATCCCGCAATGGCCGCCGGCCCGAGCGGTATGCCGGCCGGCCCTGATACGCCTTACTCTGCGGCTGAGCAGCAGATGCATCTCGCCATGAGCCGGGCGAACGGCGCGGACCCGTCGGAAACGTTCGCCCTCAAGATGATCGAGCACCACCGTGGCGGCATGGCCATATCGGAGGTGCTGATGCAGCAGAACCCCGACCCGGAGCTCCGCCAGATGGCGGAGAAGACCATGACCATGCAGCGGCAGGAGATCGCCGAACTGGAGCAATGGGTGGCCGAGCACCGCTCGGGCGCGGCCGCTCAAGCGCCGGGAACGGGTCAGCCGACTGGCTGATCAAACTCACGTCAGCGAAATCGCACGGGAACCGATATTCCCGTGCGAAGTCGTGTCTCGCTGGTGGCTAGGCGGAAGAGCGCAACAGTTCGGAGGGGCCGTACTTACCGAACCGCCTCTCGAATCTTCGGCTGCATCTCCGGAGTTAGAACGGCCGGGCGCGGAGGAAGGGGGCGCTCGCCGCGCTTCCCATCACGCTCAATCTCAGCAATCAGCAACTTCATTTCCTCGATCTCGCGGACCTGGCTGGCGATGATTTCGTCGGCCAGTTCCCTGACTCGGGGGTCGCTGATCTGCGAGTTGCTGGCGTTGTTGATGGCGATGGAGTGGTGCGGGATCATGGCGCGCATGAAGGTGGTGTCATCCACCAGGGTCTGTGCACGGTTCATATAGAGCATCAGGGCGCCGAGAATTGCGGCCGCCACGACGATGGCCACCTTCGTGCGTCTGCCCTCATACATGCTCCACATGAATCCGAGCATGATCATCGCCATGACGCAGCCCATGATGAGCGACGCCATCAGGCGGTTGAGACTGAACAGTGCATGGTCGAGGCTGTAGACCAGCTGATACATCAAGAAGAACATCACGACCGTCGAGGTCGCGATCATCGCCGCGAAGCGGCCCCAGCTCATTTTCATCTTCCACGCTCCCGGAATATCGCTGTCGTTCGGCCAACGCGAACAAACGTGGCCTGTTCCAGGAAGCCGCAGCCGACAGGGCTGGGGTAGGTGGCGCCCCGCCGGCTCAGGTCGGATCAGTGCGCATGACGCCTGTGCACCACCGCGTGTCCCTTGCCTCGCGAAATCAGCCAGCGATTGACGGGGAAGGCGGCGGCGCCTGCAATCACGAGCGCGGCTCCGAGGCTGCCCCAGAACAGAAACGAGTCCAGATGCGCGTCCATCGCGCCGGGAATGACCAGCATGATGGCGTTGTCGACGATCTCCATAATGGCGATCGAGACAGTGTCCGCCGCCAGAGCCAGCTTCAGAACCGCCCCGAACGCCAGTCCGGCCCGCAGCAACGGGATCATGGTGAAGGCATAGCCGAAGAGGAAGGCCAGCCCCACGGCCAGGCCGATGGTCGACAGGGCGCTCCATCCGAGCGCCGTTCCGATGACCATCCCCAACACCTCTCCCACGGCGCAGCCTGAAAGACAGTGCAGCGTAGCGGTAAAGGCGAGACGGTTCAGCGAGGTGCCATGGGCTTGGACCTGGCCGGCAGGCGTCGTCGAATGGCTGTGGTGTTCATGATACATCATCGTTCTCCTCCGCGCCTCTGCTGCCCCTTTCCATCATGGCAAGGTCAAGTCCGTTGTTGCCCCTTGACCCTCCCACGCTGGGAAACCCCACCTGCCTCATCGTCGATCAACAAAGGAGATGACGATGATCGAGCTAAAGGTTGAACGCATGAGATGCGGCGGCTGCGCCGCGACGGTGAGGGCCGCCGTGGCCGAGGTGGCGCCAGAAGCCCGGATGGAGATCGAGATCGCCACCGGGACGCTGCGGGTGGAAGGCGAGGCCGACGAAGCCCGCGTCCGGGCCGCTATCGAGCGAGCCGGCTACGGCGTCGCATAAGGGTGTCGCGGCCGGTCCTTGGATCGGCCGCGATCCTCCCTCACGAGGGAAGCGCCCGTATCGCGCGTAATGAAGCAAAGGGCCGGAAGCGGCCGAATCTCTGGAGACTGAGTATGCGTAACTTCAATTTCGCGCCCTTTATCGCCGTCGCGGCGGCCGTGGCCTTTGTCGCTGGGCCGGCGGCGGCCCACGCCCGTCTCGTCAGCGCGACGCCCGCGCCCAACTCGGCTGTGGCGTCGACCCGAACGCTCACCCTGACCTTTAGCGAGCGCACGGTTCCCGCGTTCTCCGGCTTCGACGTGGTCAATGCGGCGGGTGACAAGGTCGCGATCCGCACTTCGGTCGGCGAGGACGGCAAGACACTGACCGGCACCCTCGCCCGTCCGCTGGCCGCCGGCGCCTATCGCGTCGATTGGCGCATCGCATCGAGCGACGGGCACCGCATGACGGGTTCCTACACCTTCTCGGTGCGTTGACGCCGTGCTCGAAGTCGCGGTCATCGCCCTCCGCTGGCTTCAATACAGCGGCGCTGTCGTCCTGCTCGGCGCGCCGCTGTTCCTGCTCTACAGCTTCAGGCGGGACGACGGTCCGAATCTGACCTGGGCGCGGCAGACGCTGGCCTTGGCCGCGATCGTGGTCGGACTTGGATCGCTTGCCGCCTTGGTGGCCCAGACCGCCGTCATGGCGGGTTCCCTGAGCGAAGCGGTCAAGCCAGCGTCCCTGTCCTTCATGATCACCGGGACAGGCCTTGGCATGGCCATGGTGGCGCGGGCCGCGATTGCCCTTCTTGGCCTTGTCGTGGTTGTCGGCTTGACGCCTGGCAGGGCGATCTGGTGGCTGACGGTGGTCCTTGGACTCCTTGTCGCCGCCAGCTTTGCCTGGACCGGCCACGGCGCGGCGACCGAAGGACCGGGCGGCGTCATCCATCTCGTCGCCGACGTCATCCACACGGTCGCAGCAGCCTTGTGGCTGGGAGCCTTGGCCGCCCTGACGATCCTGCTGCTGCGCCGAACCGCGCAGGACGATCTCGCGATTCATAGAGCCCTGCACGGGTTCGCCGGGCTGGGGACCCTCGCCGTTGCTCTGTTGGTGGTGACGGGCTTGGCGAACAGCTGGTTCCTGGTCGGCCCGGAGCGGCTCGAAGGCTTGGGAACCAACCTCTATGGGCAGTTGCTGATCGCCAAGCTGGTGCTGTTCGTCCTGATGCTGGCGTTGGCGGCGGACAATCGCTACCGCCTCACGCCCTCGCTCGGGCTGAAGCTGCAGGGCGCGGAAGATCCAGTCGCGGCCCTCCAGCGGCTTCGACGCAGCATCGCGGTCGAGGCCGCGCTTGGCGCCGCCATCCTTGGACTCGTCGCCGTCATGGGAACGCTTCCGCCGCCAGCCGCGCTGTAGCCCCTCTACGCAGGCGCGCCCGACTCCCCTCGCGCCGCCCTCCTCACCTTTATGTTCTGGAACCGCCCGAACGAAGGCGGGTTGGCTTCGCATCCCCAGCCAAGGAGAGCGCCATGCACGCCCAAGAGATGATAAGCACCCACCCGCACGTCAGGGGTTCGGTCAACACCGCCCTCGCGCGGTGCATCGACGAATGTTATGACTGCGCCCAATCCTGCGTGATCTGCGCTGACGCCTGTCTCGGCGAGGAGATGGTGCAAAGCCTGCTCCAGTGCATTCGACTGAACCAGGACTGTGCTGACATCTGCACTGCGGCTGGCGCCGTCGCCTCTCGCCGGACGGGCTCGAACGAAGGAGTCATTCGGCTGACCTTGCAGGCGTGCGCCGAAGCTTGCCGGCTGTGCGCCGAGGAGTGTGAGCGCCACGCGGACATGCATGAACACTGCCGCATCTGCGCCGAGTCTTGCCGCCGCTGCGAAGAGGCCTGCAACGCCGCTTTTCAGAGCGTTCAGTAGGGCGAGCCAGGCGGCGGCTGGCAGGCCTTCGGTGACGAGCCTTCACGCATCGCCGTATCCTCGTCTAGCGAGGCGCGCGTGACGACCAGTGGATGTGGTGGATGCGCCAGCCGTCGGCGTGCCGCTTGAGGACCATCGTCTCCGTCGTGAGTCGATCCACGGCGCGGCCGTTGAACTGGCCAGTCGTGCGGCCCTCGCTGGTGATCCACGCGATGTCGCCGTCGGCCCAGCCCGATCTGCGCGCCACCGTCGCCTCCGAGGCGGCGGCGAAGGCGGCGTCCGCTCCCAGGTGATGGGACGCATATTCGTCGCGCGACCGCTCCGCGCCGCCTTCTTCGAAGATCATCACATCGGGCGCCAGAAGCGTCAGCGCGCCGACCGTGTCGCCGGCCTTGAGTGCGGCGTGGAAGGCATCGACGGCGGTGGCCGCGTCCGCCGCTTCCGCAGCGACCGCGCCTGGGTCGGAGTGGCCGTGGGCGTGGTCCTGGGCGAAAGCGGGTGTCGCCGAGAGCACAGCGAACGACAGGACGAGGGCAAGGGGTGTGCGAGACATGGCAAGCTCCGGATTGTGGATCACCTGAATGGCCTGAGCATCAGACCGGTCGGTTGTGGCGATTGAACACGCGGGTGGCTCCTGATCGGAGCACCAGCAAAGTGTCGTAAGGTTCCTTGTGCCCCTGGGGCGTCTCCATGCCGGGCGAACCGAGCGGCATGGCCGGCACGGCGATGCCTACCGCCGTCGGTCGCTCGGCCAGCAGCCGGACGACGTCAGCAGCCGGCACATGACCCTCGACGAGATAGCCGTCGATCAGCCCAGTATGACAGGAGGCCAGGGCGTCCGGCATTCCTCGACTGCTGCGGACTGACTGGAGGCTCGGAAGAACCGTGATGGTGGTGCTGAAGCCTGCCTCGCGCATGTGCGCGATCCAGGCGTCGCAGCAAGCGCAGGTCGGCGTCTTGAAGACCGTCAGGTTCCTCGACGGGCGCGTCTGGGCGCAGGCCGTTCCGCTCAAGCCGATGAGGACCCCCGCGCCCAGGAACAGGCGACGGTTCAGGTTCGCAGGGTTCAAAAGGGTTCTCCCTGATCGCTGTGAACGGATCGTTTGGCTTCGATGGGGTCGGCGCGCTGCGGCGCCATCCGCCCCCGGAGCCAGCGGCGGCCGGGCTGCTCGACGAGGACATGGATGGCGGCGGCGACGACGAGCGTCAACACCAGCATGGCGATGAGTTCAACTACGCCCATCCGGTAATCTCCGGGCCAACCCGCGACGGCCTGCGCCGCATTGCGCCAGACCATCAGGATGGGGATGTGGACGAGGTAGAGCGCGAACGAGGCTTCGCCGGCGAACAGGGCGACGGGGTGGGAAAGGAAGGTCCGAACGTCCGCCTTGGCCAACAACGCGAGCGACAGGATGAAGGGCCCAGCGGCCGCCACGATGATGCGATCGTCGGCCCCGATCTGCATCAAGGCGAGCAGCGCGACCGTGGCGGCGAGAGCACCTATGACCGACACGCGCGCTGAAGGCGTCCAGCGCTGCCCGAGGTAGTAGAGACCGATGCCGTAGAGGAATTCAGGGATGATCCGCAGGATGCCCATGCTGTCTTCGGCCCGAGGCAGCACGCGTCCGAACTGCACGCGATAGATCGCATCCAGCGCGACGAACAGTATCGCGGCGAGCGCGATCAGCACCCATGGTCGGGCCCGCAGTCGTAACGCCAAGGCGGCGTAGGCGGGAAACGCGAGATAGGCGAACCACTCCGCAGACAGTGACCATGCCGGTCCATTCCAGAGCACCAGGGTCTCACGCGGAAACCAGGCCTGGACGAGCAGGAGGGTGCCGACGAAGTCTGCGGGATTGAACCGGCCTGGCTCCAGCCCGACCCCGAACAGGGGCGCCGCAAGCACGAGCCCCAGCATGGCCAGCAGGATGAACAGGTGGGCCGGATAAATCCGCGCGAACCGCGCCGCCAGGAACCGCCGATAGTCCAGCGGCCGGTCCCCTTGCAGATAGACGTGCGTCAGGATGAAGCCCGACAGGATGAAAAAGACGTCCACACCCAAGCGCGCGCGGTTCAACAAGCCTGCGCTCTCCGGCGGCAGCGTCCAGTAGAGTTGGTAATGGAACAGCACGACGCCGAGCGCGAGGAAGAACCTGACGCCGGTGAGCGGATCGAGCACATCGGGAAACGGAGCCCTCGCGGGGCCTGACCAGGCGCTCACATCGCTTCCCCCGGATGACAGGGCCGTTCCCGGTCGTTCTCTGATATCTACGCGGGCGACGGCTCGCCCCCTCGCGAGGGAAAGATTCAGCGGGCGCGTATGGGAGAGGGGGCGTGACGCAGGTGCGCAATGACTGACGACATAGACAGACTGATCGGCCAGGTCGCGCCGGGCGACATCGCCGGGCTCGCAGGCGTGGAGGAAGAGGTCTGGGCGCGGATCAGCGAACGCGGAGCGCGGGCTCGTATGGGGCAGGTCCGGCTCGCCGCCATCGCCTTCGCCCTGGTGATCGGCATCGCAAACGGAGGTTTGATGCTCGTGGCGCCCCGACCGGGGCCGTCCGAGTTGCGGGTTTTCACCGTGTCGGCCGGGCTCTCACCCTTCGCCGGTTTGGAGGCTCGCGGATGAGGGCGACGTGGAAGGCCATCGTCATGACCGCGGTTTTGGCGGCCCTGGCCAGCGGCGCGGCGACCTGGGCAAGCGCGGCCTGGATCATGCGCGAGCGCCAACCGCCGAGTCTGCACAGCGTCCTTCATGAAAAGCTCGATCTGAGCGCCGAGCAGGATCGCCGGCTCGACGTCATCGAGGCCCGCTTCGCCGCGAGGCGACCGGCGTTAGAGGCGGAAGTCCGCGCCGCCAATCGCGAACTGTCGGCTGCGATCGCAGCCAGCGATGGCGATACGCCCCAGGTCCAGGCCGCAGTCGATCATTTCCACGCCGCCATGGGAGATCTGCAGAAGGCGACCATCGCCCATGTCTTCGAGATGCGATCGGTGTTGACACCGGCTCAGGCCGAGGTGTTCGACGCCGCGGTGGTCGACGCCCTGCGCGACGACGCCGGCTAAGCGCGGCGCGTGGGGGCCGAAGACAGCATAGAGGCCCGTGCGGCGCGCGGCGATGCAGCCGCATTCACCGCCCTGATGACCGCGTCGAAGGCCGAGCTCTACAGGTTCGTTCGCCGCTATGTCGGCGACGAGGCCGAGGCTCACGACGTGCTTCAGGAAGCCTACGCCTCCGCCTGGCTGGCCTTGCGGCGGTATGATCCGGCGCGGCCATTCGACGTCTGGCTCCGCTCCATCGCCCTGAACAAATGCCGCGATTGGAGCCGTCGGCGTGCGGTGCGCCGTGTCGTGCGAGGGGTCATGGGACTGGATGCGCCCGAGGCGACCGCGGTCGGCGACGAGGCGCCCCTGCCGGAGACCCGTCTGGACGACCGGCGCAGGGCCGAGGCCCTGCAACGGGCGCTGTCCGACCTGCCGGACGCCCTCAAGGCGCCGCTCCTGCTCGCCACGCTCGAAGGGCGGTCTCATGCCGAGATCGCCTCTATCCTGCGCATTACGCCCAAGGCCGTGGAGACTCGCGTGGCTCGCGCTCGCAGGAAACTGGCGGAGGCGCTGGCCTGGTCGCCGAACGCAGACGCTTGACCTTGCCATGATGGGAAGGTGCACAAGGCCACGATCGCGTTGGCTGTGGCGTCCTGACGCAAGGGGCGCGTAGCCGGGATGCGTATCTAAACGAACGGCCGAACAGCCGACCAAGGATTCAATCGCCCATGTCGACCCCAAGTCTCGATCGCCGAATGCTTCTCCGTGGCGCCGCCGCCGGCGGTGGGCTGCTGGGGCTGCAGGGCCTGCTGCCGGCCTGGGCGCAGACCGGCTCGGCCGGCCTGCGGGCGGACATGCCGACGCTGACCGGGCCGAACGTCGATCTGACGGTCGGCCACTCGCCGTTCACCGTCGGAGGTCGGACGGGGCACGCGATTACCATCAACGGCGTCCTGCCGGCGCCGCTGCTTCGCCTGCGGGAGGGCCAGAACGTCCGGCTGTCGGTGGCCAACACCCTGGACGAGGACACTTCGATCCACTGGCACGGCTTGCTGGTGCCGTTCCAGATGGACGGCGTGCCCGGCATCAGCTTCCCTGGCATCAAGGCGCGTGAGACCTTCGTCTACGAGTTCCCGATCCGGCAGTCGGGGACGTTCTGGTACCACAGCCACTCCAATCTCCAGGAGGCGATGGGCCACTATGGACCGATCATCATCGATCCGGCGGGCGCCGATCCCGTCGCCTACGATCGAGAGCATGTACTGGTGCTGTCGGACTGGAGTTTCATGCACCCGCACGAAATCCTGGACAAGCTGAAGAAGAGTCCCGGCTATTTCAACCAGCAGCGAACGACCCTCGCAGGCCTGCTCGACGGCAGCGACCGGATGAGCCTGGAGGAGCGCCGCATGTGGGGCCAGATGCGGATGGACCCGCGCGACATCCTCGACGTCAACGGATCGACCTACACCTACCTCATCAACGGCCACGGACCGCAGGAGAACTGGACCGGGCTGTTCCGGCCCGGCGAGCGGGTCCGGCTGCGCGTCATCAACGCCTCGGCCATGTCGATATTTAACGTGCGTATTCCGGGGCTACCGATGACGGTGGTGCAGGCCGACGGGGAGAATGTGCGCCCGGTCGAGACCGACGAGTTCCAAATTTCGGTGGCGGAGACCTACGACGTCATCGTTCGGCCGACCGAGGACCGCGCCTACACCATCGTCTCGGAAGCCATCGACCGTTCCGGCATGGGCCGGGCGACCCTGGCGCCGCGCCTGGGCATGACCGCCGAGGTCCCGCCACTGCGTGAAGTCCCGAACCTGACGATGCGCGACATGGGCATGGGCGGGATGGACCACGGTTCGATGGACGGTATGTCCGGGATGGATCATGGCGCGATGACCGGCATGGATCATGGAGCCTCGACGCAAGGCGGGGCTCCGGCGGGAGACATGGCCGGAATGTCCATGGCCGGAATGAACATGCGCGACCCCGAGAACGCTCCGCCGGACATGGCGGTCGGCGTCGGCGTAGACGCCATCGCCATGGACCCGGCCAATCGCCTGGGTGAACGGCCGATCGGGCTGGAGGACGTGCCGCACCGGGTGCTGGTCTACACCGATCTGGTGTCCCTCGCCCCCAACAAGGACCAGCGGGCCCCGTCTCGTACCATGGAAATCCATCTGACGGGCAATATGGAGCGGTTCATGTGGGGCTTCGATGGCCGCAAGTTCAGCGAGCTGGTCGAGCCCATCCGCTTCGAGCGCAACGAGCGAGTGCGGGTGACCCTGGTCAACGACACCATGATGGCCCACCCAATCCACCTGCACGGCCACTTCTTTGAACTGGTCACAGGCGGCCCGGCCGGGCACCAGCCGCTCAAACACACCGTCAACGTCGCGCCCGGCGGCAAGGTGACCTTCGATCTGACCGCCGACGCGCCTGGCGACTGGGCCTTCCACTGCCACCTGCTGATGCACATGCACGCGGGGATGTTCAACGTCGTCACTGTGCGGCCCATGGACGGAGCCGCGTCATGAACCGCGTCGCCATCGCCCTCGCGCCGCTGATCCTCGCGGCCAGCCCTTTCAGCGCCCAGGCCCAGGACCCTCATGCAGGCCATGCCATGCCGGCGCCAACACGGCCCGCGGCCGAACCGGCCCCCCGCCCCCAAACGCCGGCCCGGCCGACGGCGCAGGACCCGCACGCGGGCCATGTCATGGCCCCCGCCCAAACCGCGCCGGTGAGCGATCCTCACGCCGGCCATCAGATGCCGGCTCAGCCCGCGACGCTGGATCCGCACGCGGGGCACGACATGTCGACAATGCCGCCTGTCGAGCAGATTGATCCGCACGCGGGCCACGACATGTCGACCATGACCCCCGCCCAAGCCGACCCTCACGCCGGCCACGACATGTCGGCGATGAGCATGGGGCCGCCGGACGTGCCGACCAGCGCCGACAACCCTGGGAGGCCGCCAGAGGACCCGCTTCCAGTCGCGGCCCTCGCCGGTCCGGCCCACGCGGCTGACCTGGTCTTCGGAACCGAGGCCATGGCAGCCGCCCGTCAGATCCTGGTGCGCGAGAACGGCGACGTGCGCACCACGGCTGTCATCATCGACCGCCTCGAAGCTGGGTTCGGCGACGACGAAGAGACCTATCTCTGGGACGTCCAGGGCTGGACCGGCGGAGACATTAATCGCTTCTGGTGGAAGTCGGAAGGCGAGGGCGACTTCGGGGGCGATCTCGAAGAAGCCGAACTCCAGGCGCTCTACAGCCGCGCGGTCACGCCGTTCTGGGACGTTCAGGCGGGCGTACGCCAGGATTTCCGACCCGACGGCGAGGACACGACCCATCTTGTCCTCGGGCTTCAGGGACTGGCCCCTTACTGGTGGGAGATCGACGCTGCGGCCTTTCTGTCGACCGAGGGCGACCTGACCGCCCGCGTCGAGGCCGAGTACGACCAGCGCATAACCCAGCGCCTGATCCTCCAGCCGCGCCTCGAAATCGACGTCTCCGCCAGCGAGATTCCAGAACTGGAGATCGGCTCCGGCCTGTCCTCGGTCGAGGCAGGCCTGCGGCTGCGCTACGAGTTCCGCAAGGAGTTCGCGCCCTACGTCGGCGTCGAGTGGAGCCGCGCGCTTGGAGACACCGCCGATTACATTGAGGCCCGGGGCGGCGAGCCCGACGACACCCGCTTCGTCGTCGGTCTCAAGGCCTGGTTCTAGATTGAAGGAGACCTTCCCATGATCCGCACTCTCGCCATCACAGCCGCGCTCGCGTTCGCCGGAGCCGCCGCCGCGCAGGATCCGCATGCGGGCCACACCATGCAGGCCCCGGCGGCAGCGCCCCAGTCGGGCGTCACAACGGTCCCCGCTGACGGCGCGATGACCCATGGCTCGCCTGAGCGGTTCAGCGTGACCTTTCCCCATCCGATGATCCTGAAGACGGTGACTTTTACTGCGCAGGGTCAGGCACCGATCGTCGTCGATGTCCCAGCGGCCGCGGCCGAATCGACCGTCGAGGTTGCGTTGCCGCGCCTCGCGCCGGGGACCTATACCGCGGCGTGGACCGCCGAAGGCGCGGACGGCCACGAGATGTCCGGCTCAATTCGCTTCATGGTTCACTAGGAGGACGACGATGAATGTTTCCAAACTGCTGGCGGCGGCCGGGGCGGCGTTCGTGCTGAGCGCTGGCGCGGCGCTCGCGGCCGAAGGCTGCGAATGCTGCAAGGACATGGCGGCCGACGCCGAGATGAAGTGCTGTGACGAGACCCCTTCAGCTCAGGAAGAACCGGCGCCGCCGTCGCAGCCGGCGACCGGTTCGGCTTCGACCTCCGCGCCGGAAACCGCCCCTCATAGCTGACGTCCTGAACGGAAGCCGGGCGTTCAGTTCTGGTCGCTGCCGCCGTGCGTCCGCCGGCTCAGGACTGCCGCCCTTTCCCTTCCTGAACTCGCGAGGCAGAATTCCAGGTTTCCCTCGCGTAAGGTCCAGCGCGGACGGCGCCGCGGCGGCCTCCTTTCACCGAGCCCTCGTGACGCGTCAGTGGTGCGGACAAGTCGCATCCTGCAGGACCTCGATCACCTTGCAGGCGGACACCTGACCGCCGGCGCAGTCCGCCGTCATGCGTGACAGCTCACGTTTGAGCGCCGTCAGTTGTCGGATCTTTTCTGAAACCTCCCTAAGATGCTGTTCCGCGATCCGGTTCGCCTCCGCGCAGGTGCGATCCGGCTGATCCGCCAGATCGAGAAGAGAGCGGATCGCATCGAGATCGAAGCCCAGCTGGCGTGCATGGCGAACAAAGGCGAGCCGGCGAACCGCAGCGTCATCGTACACTCTTCGATCGCTCGCGGTCCGTGGCGGCGCAGGCAACAAACCGGCCTGTTCGTAAAAGCGGATCGTAGGAATCTTCACGCCCGTCGCGGCGGAGAGCTTGCCGATGGTGAGAAGAGCGGTGGCGGACATGAAAGGAAAAATAGGCGCTTGATCCTCTAGTGACTAGAGCATGTAGGCAGGTTTCATGGAACAGAATGAAGCCTCATGCCGGTCGGCCGTAGGGTGTTGCGGGTCTGCGGTTAAGTTTGACGGTGCGTCGCCTGCCTACCGGCGCGTGCTGGTCAGCGTGATAGCCATCAACCTCGTCGGCTTCGGCGCCGTCCTGATCGGGAGCATCGCCCAGGCGTCCGCCGCGCTCGCGGCGAATGCGTTGGACTTCCTCGCGGACAGCGTCACCTACACCGTGAGCCTCTGGGTCATAGGGCGTTCTGTTCAGGTCCGCGCGACTGCGGCGCTCGTGAAGAGCGCGAGCCTTGCAGCGCTTGGTGTCGGCGTGCTCGCGTTCGCGACATGGCGGGCTCTGACGGGCGCAGCGCCAGAGGGAGTTGTCATCACCGGGCTTGGCGCTTTCGGATTCGCGGCCAACCTGGTGGCCGCGGCCTTGCTCATTCGCTTCCGGGACGGCGACGCCAACGTGCGATCCGTTTGGCTCTGCACAAGAAACGATCTGATCCACAGCCTTGGCGTGGCTGCGGCAGGCGGGTTGGTCTGGCTGACGGGCTCGCGTTGGCCCGATCTGGTTGCGGGCGCGCTGTTGGCGGGGATCTTCCTGCATTCCGCCTGGTCGATCACACGTCAGGCGCTTGAGGAAGCTCGTGGCGTCAGACGGGGCGAGCCTGCCGGGAGGCCGGCATGATTGCCGCCCGACACAGCACCGCCCTCTGTGGAAGCGCTCATCGCGCCGACGTTAACGCGCGGGCCCGGTCAAGCGCAGGCGAGCCGCCTCCAACGTGGCGTCGCACAGGCGCATTCATCGGCCGGTCTCCCGCCCTAGCGGGACAAGCAGCCTCTGTAACGTACTGTGTAACACATTGGCTGGGGCCCCGAACGATAGTATGGAGCGCGCGATGACCTGGTCGACGACGACATGGGCGAAGTTGATTGTGGCGATGACACTTGGCTTCGCCGCCTTTTTCCTCGCGCCCGCCGTTGATGCCGCGACGTGCATCCCGGAGCCTCCGGCCGCCCATGCCGTGGCCGAACACGATCCAGGCGAAGGAGACCACAGCAGCAAGATGGGCGGTCACGGCATCTGCGCCCACGGCCACTGTCACCATACCGCCACCGCTCGAGCCCAAGGGGCGGAACCGATCGCGGCCGCCTTCGGCGAAGCGCCGCTGCGAGGCGGCCGACAGGACGATTTCCGGGCTTCGTTCGCGCCCGAAGGTTTGAAGCGACCGCCCAGACTCTGACCGGAGACCTGCGCCCGCGCGGGCGCCTCTTCGTGATCAGAAATCTGGAAATGGAACATGTCTCCCTCGTTTCGCCGGCGACCGCGTCTCGCGGTCGGCTGCGCGCTCGTCGCCCTCGCGGCGACCCTGGCCAGTCCCGCTTGGGCTGACCCCGCCCCGACCTATGCCGAGTTGCTCTCCCAGCTCGGCCAAACCCCCGCCGCCCTCGAGGCCGGCGCCAACTACGACGCCGCGGAAGCCCGCGTCCGGCAGGCGGGCGTGCGCCCCAATCCGGTGCTGGGGCTCGATGTCGAGAATGCGTTCGGCTCGGGTCCCTTCTCCGGAATGGACAACGCCGACACGACCCTGGCGCTGAGCCAGGATCTCGAGCTCTGGGGACGCAGGGCGGCGCGGATCGCCGCCGCCCGCGCCGAGGCCGGCGCTGTCGGCGTGGAGCGCGATCTTGCGGTGATCGACGCGGCCGGCCGTCTGGCCCTGGTCTATGCCGAAGCCGAAGCCGCCCAGCGCCGGGCGACCTTGGCGGAGGAGGCCCTCAATCTTACCGTGGCGGACGCCCGCGCGGCCCTGGCCCTGGTCGAGGAGGGACGCGAACCCCTGCTGCGCGGCATCCAGGGCGAGGCAGAAGCCGCCTCGGCTCGGGCGACCTTCGACGAGGCGGTCGCGGAACGCGACGCGGCCTATGCCCGCCTCACCGCCGTGGCGATGATCCCTGTGCCGGTGACGAGCATCGACGCGAGCCTGCTGGACGAGGCGCCGATGACCGGGCGCTCGGTCATCAACGACGCTCCCACGGTGCGCGTCGCCGAGGCGCAACGTTCGGCCGCCGAGCGCCGGATCGACGTGCAGCGCACCCAGGTCCGGCCGGACATAAATGCGAGCGTGGGCATCCGTCGTTTCGAGGCGGAGGACGCGACGGCCCTGACTTTCGGGATGAGCATGCCTCTGCCCCTGTTCGACCGGAACCGGGGGAACATCGAGGCGGCCCAGGCCGAGTTTCGCGCAGCGGACGCGCGTCTGATGTCGGCCCGGCAGGAGGCGCAGGCCGACCGCGCCGCCGCCGTGGCGCGCCTGTCGGCTTCGGCCAGCCGCGTGCGGGCCGCCGACGGCGGCGTCACCGCGGCCGAGGAAGCCTATCGCCTGTCGCGGATCGGCTTCGAGGCCGGGCGCATCTCGCAGGTCGAGCTGCGCGTCACCCGTACCGCCCTCATCAACGCGCGGTCCGCCGCCGTCGACGCCCGTCTCGCGCGCGTGCGCGCCGAGATCGATCTCGCGCGCCTGGATGGCCGCGCCCCGTTCCAAGGAGCCCAGTGATGCGAAAGATCACGTCCAACAAGACCCTGCTGATCGGCGGCGTCGCCGCCCTGGTGATTTTCGGTGGCGGCGGTCTCTGGCTCACCACCCAGCGGTCGGAGCCGGCCCCCGCCGCATCGCAAGGCGAGGGCGCTCATGCCGAGAGCGAGCCCGGTCCTGAAGGCGAGGCGCCCGAGGGACGGATCGAACTCTCGGCCGCGCAGATACAGGCTGCCGGCATCACGGTGGTAAGTGTCGGCCAGGGAGGCGGTGGAGAGACCCGTCTCGCCGGTCGGGTCGAGCCCATGGTCGATGCCCGCGCCGCGGTCGCTGCGGCGGTGGGCGGCCGAATCGAACGCGTGCTGGTCGCGCCCGGCCAGTCTGTTCGCGTCGGCCAGCCCTTGGTCAGCGTCGTGAGCGGCGAGGCGGCGACCTTCCGGGCGGAAGCCGATGCGGCGGCTGCCGAGGCCGAGGCGGCGCGACAGGCCTATCAGCGCAATCGCAACCTGTCCGATCAGGGCATCGTGGCGCGCCAGGAGGTGGAAGCCTCCCGCGCCCAACTGCTGAGCGCCGAGGCCGCGACCCGTGCCGCCCGCGCCCGCGCGAGCGCAGCGGGCTCGCCGAATGCGTCCGGAAGGCTGAGCGTCACCAGCCCCATCTCGGGCGTCGTGACCAATGTACAGGTCGGACGGGGCGGTTTCGTCGCCCAGGGCGGCGTGGTCGCCGAGGTCAGAAATCCCTCCCGGGTCGAGATGGTGTTCAACGCCCCGCCGGCGCTCGCCGCCAGTGTGCGCGCCGGGACCGCCATGCGGGTCACCGGCCCGAACGGTGAGTTCGACGCCGTCGTGACCGGGGTCGCCGCCGATGCGGGCACGGGCGAGAGCGGCGCCGCCGTCATCCGGGCCCGGCCGGTCGGCGCCACCCTGCCACCGGCCGGCTCCGCCGTGACCGGCGCCGTGGTGACCGGCCAGTCGACGGGCGGCCTGACCGTGCCGACCGAGGCGGTCCAGACCGTCGAGGGGAACACCGTGGTGTTCGTCCAGGTCGACGGCGGCTTCCAGGCCACTCCCGTTCTCGCCGGACGCCAGGCGGCCGGCCGCACGGAGATCCTGCGGGGCCTGACCGGCAGCGAACGCATCGCCGCCGCCAATGCCTTCCTGCTCAAGGCCGAGATGGCCAAGGGCGAAGCCGAGCACGGCCACTAGGGGAGGGATCGAATGTTCAAAGCCATTATCGAGGCCTCCGTCCGCTTCCGCTGGTTCGTGGTTCTCGCCACAGCCCTGGTCGCGGCCGTGGGTCTGTTCAACCTCACCAAACTGCCGATTGACGCCGTCCCGGACATCACCAACCGGCAGGTTCAGATCACCACCGTCGCCCCGGCGCTCGCGCCGGAGCAGATCGAGCGGCAGGTCACCTATCCGCTGGAGACGGCGATGGCCGGGATTCCCGGCCTGACCTCGACCCGCTCCCTGAGCCGCAACGGCTTCAGTCAGGTCACGGTCATCTTCACCGACCAGACCGACATCTATTTCGCCCGCCAGCAGGTGGCCGAGCGGTTGGCCCAGGCCCGCGAGTCCATGCCCGACGGGGTCGAGCCGGCTCTGGCCCCGATCACGACGGGTCTTGGCGAGGTGCTGATGTGGACGGTTGATTATAGGCCGTTCAACTCCGAGAACATCGCACGTCCGGGCCAGCCGGGCTGGCAGGCGGGCGGGGACTACCTTACGCCCGAAGGCGAACTCCTCACCACGCCCCAGGCGCGCGCCACCTATCTGCGGACCGTGCAGGACTGGATCATCGCCCCGCAGATGCGGACCGCACCCGGCCTGGCCGGCGTCGACACCGTCGGCGGCTATGTGAAGGAATACGCCGTCCGTCCGGACGCGGCCCGACTGTCGGCCTATGGCCTCGGCATGGGCGACCTGATCCAGGCGCTCGATCGAGCCAACACCCAGGCCGGCGCCGGCTACGTCCAGCGGGCCGGCGAAGCCCTGACCGTCAGGACCGACGCCCTGGCTCTCACGATCGAGGACCTCGCGCAGGCGCCGGTCGTGAACCGCAGCGGCCTGGTCGTCCGGGTCGCCGATGTCGCCACCGTCGAGATCGGACAGGCCCCGCGGCTCGGCGGCGCCAGCCGTGACGGCCACGAGGCCGTCCTCGGCACCGCTCTGATGATCGCCGGCGGCAACAGCCGCACCGTCGCCCAGGCGGCCGGCGACCGACTTGAGGAAGTGCAGAAGACCCTGCCGCCAAGCATCGAGGCGGTGACGGTCCTGGACCGCTCGGCGCTGGTCAACTCCACCATCGCCACGGTGGCGCGCAACCTGACCGAAGGGGCCCTGCTGGTCATCGTCGTCCTGTTCCTGCTGCTCGGCAACATCCGCGCCGCCTCGATCACGGCCCTGATGATCCCGATCAGCTTCCTGTTCGCGGTCATCGGCATGAACCGCTTCGGGATCAGCGGCAACCTGATGAGCCTCGGCGCGCTCGACTTCGGCCTTCTGGTCGACGGCGCGGTCGTTGTGGTCGAAAACACCCTCCTGATGCTCAGTCAGCGCCGCGCCGAACTCGGCCGGATGCTGACACGGCGCGAGAGGCTCGAGGTCGCTGGCGCGGCCGCGCGGCAGATGGTCAAGCCGGCCGCCTACGGCCAGCTGATCATCCTGCTGGTCTTCACCCCCCTGCTGATGCTGGAAGGGGTCGAGGGCAAGACCTTCATCCCGATGGGGGCGACGGTGATGCTCGCCCTGGTCGGCGCCTTCATCTTCTCCTTCACCTTCGTGCCGGCCATGACCGCGCTGCTGGTGCGGGATCCCAATAAGGTCGAGGTCGACGAACACGGTCACGCGCACGAACACGAGACCTTCATCCTACGGAAGGCCCGGCGCTGGATCGAACCCGCGATCCGCGCGGCGGTCGATCGGCCGAAGATCGTGCTGATCGCCGCTCTAGGCGCACTCGTCGTCGGCGGCGTCGCCTTCACCTCCCTAGGGCGGGAGTTCATCCCGACCCTGGACGAGGGCGACATCGCCATGCAGGCGCTGCGGGTCCCTTCGGCCTCCCTCGAGCAGTCCCTCGCCATGCAGATGGCGCTGGAGCGTGCCATCGCGGCCCAGCCCGAGGTCGAGACCATGTTCTCACGCACTGGCACAGCCGAGGCGGCTGTCGACCCGATGCCGCCGAACATCTCCGACAGCGTCATCGTTCTGAAGGACCGGCGTGACTGGCCCGATCCAAACCTCGAGAAGGAACAGCTGATCGCCCGGATCGAGGAGGTCGCCTCCCAGCAGATCGGCAACAATTTCGAGTTCAGCCAGCCAATTGAGCTTCGCTTCAACGAGCTGATCTCTGGCGTGAGGACCGATCTGGCCGTCATGGTCTACGGCGACGACTTCGCCACGATGCAGCGGGTCGCCGACCAAGTCGCGGACGCCCTGCGCCAGACCCCGGGTTCGGCCGACGTCCGTGTCGAACAGGCCTCAGGCCTGCCGACCCTGACGGTCAGCGTCGACCGGTTCGCCGCGGCCAACTACGGCCTGTCGGCCGCCGACGTGTCCGAGACGGTCTCGGCCGCCATCGGCGGCGCGGAAGCGGGCCGGATCTTCGAAGGCGACCGCCGCTTCGATGTGGTGGTCCGCCTTGCCGATGAGGCGCGCAACGATCCGGCCGCCTTGGCAGCCCTGCCCATCGTGTCCTCGACCGGGGTGACCGTGCCCCTGTCCTCGGTCGCCCGCATCCAGAGCGCCGAGGGGCCAAACCAGATCAGCCGCAACGACGGCAGCCGTCGTATGGTCGTTCAGGCCAATGTGCGCGGTCGCGATCTGGGCGGCTTCGTTTCTGACGCCCAGCAGCGGGTCGATCAGGTCCAGCTTCCGACCGGGGTGCGCCTCGACTGGGGCGGCCAGTTCGAAAACCTGAAACGCGCCGAGCAAAGGCTCGGTCTGGTCATTCCCATCGTCTTCATCCTGATCGGCGTTCTGCTGTTCATGGCTCTGGGATCGTTCGCGGAGGCCGGCCTGGTCTTCGCATGTGTGCCGCTTGCTCTTGTTGGCGGGGCCTTGGCGCTGCTGCTGAGAGGGATGCCCTTCTCGGTGTCAGCGGCTGTCGGCTTCATCGCTGTGTCTGGGGTTGCAACACTCAACGGTCTGGTGCTGATGCAGGCCATTCGGGAGCGGCTGACGGCGGGGGCAGTCCCGACCCTCGCTGCTATCGAGGGCGCCTTCAGCCGGCTTCGCGCCGTGCTCACGACCGCCATGGTCGCCATCGTCGGCTTCATCCCGATGGCGATCGCTCACGGCGCCGGAGCCGAGGTGCAGAAGCCGCTGGCCACCGTCGTCATCGGCGGCCTGCTGACGGCGACCGCCCTGACCCTTCTGGTCCTGCCCACCTTCGCGGCCAAGGCCGTGAAGCACCGGAAAGCGGAAGGGATCGAAGAATGAGCGGAGCCCACGAAACGAACCAGCTCCAGCGCCGCACTCTTCTGGTGGTGTTGGCCCTGAACGCTCTGCTGTTCGTGAGCTTGGGAGTCGGCGGCCTTGCCGCCGACTCCAGCGCCTTGCTCGCTAACGCGGTCGACAACGGGTCCGACGCCGCCGTTTACCTGATCAGTTTTATCGCCGTCGGGCGAGCCCTGATCTGGAAGACTCGCGCAGCCCAGGTCTCCGGAGTCATGCTGCTGATCTTCTCGGCTTTGGTCCTGCTCGACGCCCTGCGACGGACGCTCACCGGAACCGAGCCGGTTGGTCCCACGATGATGGTCCTCGCGGTCGTGGCCGCAGTTATCAACTTGGTGTGCTTGCTCCTGATCTGTCGGCAGCAGAGCAACGACGTCAACATGAAGGCGGCCGAGACCTTCAGCCTCAACGACTTCGCCTCCAATGGGGGCATCCTGATCGCCGGAGGACTGGTCATGTGGCTGGATCAGTCTTGGCCCGATCTCCTGGTCGGCGTCCTAGTCGCAGCCTTGGCCGCCAAGGGGGGCCTCGACATTCTTGGCGACGCGCGGGAGGTGCAGCGGGACGCCAACTCGCCGCCCCCGGGGTGAGCCATTCCTGTTCCTGACCGACACCGCCGTCGGCTTGTTGGTGATGCTGACTAGACCACTTCCGCCCGGATCACTGGCTGAACCAGCTCGTCGAAGGGTTTGAACAACCCCCGGGGCGGGCCGCCTGCGAAGGCTAAGGGCTCCGTCCAAACAGGCTGGTGCAAAAGGCAGACCTTGTTGCAAGCGACCCGGATCGTTGTTCAGCGCTTACACACTCTCTTACACAGTGGGGCGACCTGTGATAGAAAGACGAGCGGTATCAGATGGTTGGAACTGGCCTGTGTGACTTAAAATCCCTCGACTTCGGTCATGCGGGTTCGATCCCCGCCGCTCGCACCAGCCCTCGGGCGCACCGCGCCGGCGAGCTTCAGCTCTTGCCGTTGGCGTGGACGGTCGAGGCCTGGGCGCCCTTCTCGCCCTCGGTTTCGGCGAAGCGGACCGCCGCTCCGACGGCGAGCCGCTCGAAGCCGCCGTTCACCACGGCGTTGCGGTGGAAGTAGACCTCGCGGCCGTCGGCGCTCTCGATGAAGCCGTACCCCTCGTCCGGGAACATACGGATCACGCGACCTTGCGGCGGGGCTTCGTGGCGCTTGACCTGGCCCTGCACCCGCCGGCGCCGATCCTGAAGCCGCCGGCGCGCCGCGTTGAAGGCGTCGCGGACGGTGACGAAGGCGTCCTCGTGCGCGTGATCGGCGGGCGGATTGCGGTCGATCACCACGTCGCCCTCGCCGGGCGTCGAGATCTGCAGGTGGACCGCATAGAGGTCCCCGTGGCGGCGCCGGCCCGGGCGGCCGATGACGGCGACGCGGCACCCGATGATGCCGTCGTGGAAGCGCTCAAGCTTTTCGACCTCGCGCTCGATGCGGGCCCGCAGGGCGTCGCTGGGCTGCAGGCCGCCTTCGAAGGTGATCTGGAGAGGAATTTGCATGACGGTATCAGGACTTGAGTTGCGGAGCCCGGGCGGCCTCGTCGAGCCACTCGCCAAGCGCGTGGTCCGGGGCCTTGGTAAGGTCCTTGGTCAGCGTGCCGACGATCGGCGCACGGCCGTCCAGGCGTTCCTCGACGACGCCGATCAGGCGCGGCGGGGCGGCCAGGAAGACCCCGGCCAGCCGGTCACGCTCGAGCCTGGCGACGGCGCGGTCGGCGACCTCGGCCATGAACGCTTCCTTGGCGGAGGCGAGGTGGTCCTCGGGACCGGCGGCCGAGCGGCGCGAATCATGGCTGGAGAAGACTCGCACGGGCGGGCTCGCCCTCAACTCTCCGCGCAGGGTGCGGAGGTCTTCGGTGTTGTCGATTTCCTCGACGGTGACGTAGTGGGCGCCCTCCGGCGCGCGCGTCACAAGGCGCGCACGGCCGCCGTCGGTCAGGACGAAGAGCAGGTCGGGTCGGGACATGATGAAACTCTGCAGTCAGACGGTGTGCGCCGAGGGCAGGAGCGCGCTCGGCGGTTCGGGAAGGCGATCCGGCAGCTCGCGGCTTTCTCCGGGGGCGGGCTGATCGTCCATGGCCCCGAGCCAGGTGTTGGTCTCCCGGGCGACGGCGCCGAAGACGGACAGGCCGGTGGACATGGCGGCGCTCCTTCCTTGCCCAACTGATGCGACGCGCGCGGGCGGACCGCATTGAGCGAAATCAATCGCTCCGGCGACAGGAGCGCCCCGGCCGTGAGCGCACCGCCGGCGCGACCGCAGACGTCGCCCGGGCCGGGCATGCCCGCCGGGAAGCGATCGTCCATGACAGGCGGGCGGCGGAAGTTCCGTTCCTCGATCAGGCGAGCCGCCTGGGCCCGCCCCGCATCCGCCTGGCAGCAGGCGGCGCCGGCCGCGTCGCGAGGCCGCAGGGGGATCGGACACCCACCCTGAAATCCCGGAGTGCGTCTTTGCGCTAGCGCAATGCCGAGGGTCACGATCGGGCGCACGGAGGCTTCACCAATTCGCGTGGGGACGTCCGCAACATGGCGACACAATCGAGGACCGAAGGCACGCCGGGCGACGTAGCCTGGCTGTTCCTGTCGGTGGGAATACTGACCTTGCTGGCCCTGCTGGGGACCGGCATGACCGACGATCCGGCCTTCCGGTTTCACGGCTACATTCTAATGGCGGCGGGCGTTCTCGCCTTGTCGACTCTCACTCTCGGAGTGGCCAACGGCCACTTCCGCTCGGACCCGTCCAAGTATGCGGACGGGGTGATCCGCGCCGGGGTGATCGCGACCACCTTCTGGGGCATCGTCGGGATGACCGTGGGGGTTCTGGCGGCGGCGCAGCTCGCCTGGCCGAATCTGTTCTACTTCCCGGAGCACGGCTGGCTGAACTTCGGCCGCATCCGGCCCCTGCACACCTCGGGGGTGATCTTCGCCTTCGGCGGCAATGCGCTGATCGCCACCTCCTTCTGGGTCGTCCAGCGCACCTGCAAGGCGCGGCTGTTCGGCGGGGTGCTGCCGTGGTTCGTGTTCTGGGGCTACCAGCTGTTCATCGTGCTGGCCGCCACCGGCTACGTCGCCGGCATCACCCAGTCGCGCGAGTACGCCGAGCCCGAGTGGTACGTCGACCTGTGGCTGACGATCGTCTGGGTCGCCTACCTGCTGGTCTTCCTCGGCACGATCTGGAAGCGCAAGGAACCCCACATCTACGTGGCGAACTGGTTCTACCTGGCCTTCATCGTCACCGTCGCCCTCCTGCACATCGTCAACAACCTGGCGGTGCCGGTCGGACTGCTCGAGGCGCGCAGCTACTCGGCCTTCGCCGGGGTCCAGGACGCCCTGACGCAGTGGTGGTACGGCCACAACGCGGTCGGCTTCTTCCTGACCGCCGGCTTCCTCGGCATGATGTACTACTTCGTGCCCAAGCGGGTGGAGCGGCCGGTCTATTCGTACCGCCTGTCGATCGTCCACTTCTGGTCGCTGATCTTCATCTACATCTGGGCCGGTCCGCACCACCTGCACTACACGGCGCTGCCGCAGTGGGCGCAGACGCTGGGCATGACCTTCTCGGTGATGCTGTGGATGCCGTCCTGGGGCGGCATGATCAACGGCCTGATGACCCTGTCGGGGGCGTGGGACAAGCTGCGCACCGATCCGGTGGTCCGCATGATGGTCGTCGCCATCGCCTTCTACGGCATGTCGACCTTCGAGGGACCGCTGATGTCCATCCGGACCGTCAACGCCCTGTCGCACTACACCGACTGGACCGTCGGGCACGTGCACTCCGGCGCGCTGGGCTGGGTCGGCTTCATCAGCTTCGGCGCCCTGTACTGCCTCGTGCCGTGGCTGTGGAAGAAGGACCGGCTCTACTCCAACGCCCTGGTGGAGTGGCACTTCTGGATCTCGACCACCGGCATCGTCCTCTACATCACCTCGATGTGGGTCTCGGGGATCATGGAAGGCCTGATGTGGCGCGAGTACACGCCGGACGGCTTCCTGGCCAACAGCTTCATCGAGACGGTCTCGGCCAAGCACATCCAGAACGTCATCCGGGTTCTCGGCGGCGCGATGTTCCTCGCCGGCACGACGATCATGGCCTGGAACCTCTGGAAGACGGCCCGCCTGCCCGCGGGCAGGGCCGACGCCGTGCCCGCCTCGACGATCGAACCCCAACCCCTGCCCGCGGAATAACGCTCATGTGGAAGCGACACGAGAAATTCGAACGCCATTCGCTGTGGCTGGTCATCGGCATCGTGATCACGGTGTCGATCGGGGGCCTGATCGAGATCGCCCCCCTGTTCTGGGTGGAGAGCACCATCGAGGAGGTGGAGGGTGTGCGTCCCTACACCCCGCTGGAGCAGGCCGGCCGCGACATCTACGTCTCCGAGGGCTGCTACAGCTGCCACTCGCAGATGGTCCGGCCGCTGCGGGACGAGGTGGAGCGCTACGGCCACTACAGCCTCGCGGCCGAAAGCATGTACGACCACCCGTTCCAGTGGGGGTCGAAGCGCACCGGGCCCGACCTGGCGCGCGTGGGCGGCAAGTACTCGAACGACTGGCACGTCGAGCACCTGAAGAACCCCCGCGCGGTGGTGCCGGAATCGAACATGCCGCCCTACCGCTTCCTGGCGGAGCAGGATCTGGACACCCACGCCACGCGTGAGCGTCTGCGGGCCCTGCTGGCGGTCGGCGTCCCCTACACCGCCGAGCAGATCGAGAACGCCGACGCCGACCTGAGGGCGCAGGTGGATCCGTTCGCCAGCGAGACCTCGGAGCTGCGCCAGCGCTACGGCCCGAACGTGGTGCAGGGCGACTTCGACGGCGACCCGACCCGCCTGACCAAGATGGATGCGCTGATCGCCTACCTGCAGGTGCTCGGCACCATGGTCGACTTCCGCACCTACGAGGCGGAAGACCCGGAGAACCTGCGATGAGCGGCCTCGACTACGAAACCGTGGCCAGCTTCGCCCAGCAGGGCGGGACCCTCTACTTCGCCGCGATCTTCGTCGCCGGCGTGGTCTGGGCCCTGCTTCCCGGGCGCCGCGAGGCCTACCGCAACCTTTCCCGACTGCCCCTCGAAAATGACGAGGCTGAAGATGTCTGAGCCGCACCGCGACGAACATTCCGGGGTCGAAACCACCGGTCACGAGTGGGACGGCATCCGTGAGCTGGACAACCCCCTGCCGCGCTGGTGGCTGTGGGTATTCTACGCCACGATCGCCTTCTCCATCGTCTACTGGGTCCTGATGCCGGCCTGGCCGGGGATCACGGGCTACACCCGGGGCGTCCTCGGACATTCGGACCGCGCCAACGTCGCCGCCGATCTCAAGGACCTGCAGGCGCTCCGCGGCGCACGCGAGGCGCAGTTGATGAGCGCCTCGCTCGAGCAGATCGAGCGCGATCCGGACCTGCAGGCCCACGCCCTGGCCGTCGGCCAGTCGGTGTTCGGCGACAACTGCGCCAGCTGCCATGGCGTCGGCGGAGCCGGGGCCAGGGGCTATCCGAACCTGCGCGACGACGTCTGGCTGTGGGGCGGGACGCTCGAGGATATCGAGCGCACGATCCGGGTCGGCGTCCGCGCCGGCCACGCCGAGACGCGCACCTCGATGATGCCGGCCTTCGGCCGCGACCGGATGCTGAACGGGCGCCAGGTCTCCGACCTGACCGAATACGTCGTGTCGTTGTCCGGCCGGCAGGCCGACGCAGCGGCGGTGGGCCGTGCGGCCCAGTTGTACGCCGACAACTGCGCCGCCTGTCACGGGGCGACCGGGACGGGCGACCAGATGCAGGGCGCGCCCAACCTGACCGACCGGGAATGGCTGTATGGTTCCGACCGCGCCTCGATCTCCGGGCAGATCCACAACGGGCGCAACGGCGTGATGCCGACCTGGGAGAACCGCTTCTCGCCGGGCGTGATCAAGGCCCTGGCCGTCTACATCCACGCCAACGCCGGAGGGGGCGAAGACGCGGGGGCTGCGGCGGCCGCGCCATGACCCTGATCATCGACCGGACCCGCCAGACGCCGGCCGCTTCCAGCGGCCCGGTGTCGGCCGCGGAACGCCAGCGCGCGAAGGGAAAGGGGACCGGGCTCTACAAGGCCCGGGTCCCGATCTACCCCAAGCTGGTCCACGGCCCGTGGCGCTGGCTGAAGTGGGCGCTGCTGATCGTCATGCTGGCGATCTACTACGTCACCCCGTGGATCCGCTGGGAGCGCCCTGGCGCCCTGCCGGACCAGGCGGTGCTGGTCGATTTCGATGGCGGCCGGTTCTACTTCTTCTGGATCCAGCTGTGGCCGCAGGAGGTGTACTTCATCACCGGCCTGCTGGTGATGTCGGCGCTGGCGCTGTTCCTGACGACGGCGCTGTTCGGCCGGCTGTGGTGCGGCTACGCCTGCCCGCAGACGGTCTGGACGGACCTCTACATCCACGTCGAGCGGATGTTCGAGGGCGAC
>MGLK01000014.1:99012-102807 GCA_001794825.1 Caulobacterales bacterium RIFCSPHIGHO2_01_FULL_70_19
CGCCTCGACGCCTCGCCGCTGTCGTTCAACAAGGCGTGGCGCAAGCTGGGCAAGCACGCGGTCTGGATCGGCATCGCCTTCGGCACCGGCGGGGCGTGGATCTTCTACTTCCACGACGCGCCGACCCTGATCCGGACCTTCTGGGTCGGCGAGGCTCCGATGACCGCCTACGTCTCATGCCTGGTGCTGACCGGCACGACCTATCTGTTCGCGGGCCACATGCGCGAGCAGGTGTGCACCTACATGTGCCCGTGGCCGCGCATCCAGGGGGCCATGCTGGACGACCAGTCGTTCCAGGTCACCTATCGCTACGATCGCGGCGAGCCGCGCGGACCGCACAAGAAGTCCGAGAGCTGGGAAGGCCGCGGCGACTGCATCGACTGCCGCGCCTGCGTGGTCGCCTGCCCGATGGGCATAGACATCCGCAACGGCCCCCAGCTGGAATGCATCAACTGCGGCCTGTGCATCGACGCCTGCGACGAGATCATGGTCAAGGTGGACCGGCCGAAGGGGCTGATCGCCTACGACACCGACGCCGCCGTCGCCGCGCGGGCGCGGGGCGAGAAGCCGAAGCACAGGCTGATCCGGCCGCGCACCCTCTACTACGCTGTGGCCCTGACGCTGGTTTCGGGTCTGATGATCTGGGGCTTCATGGGCCGCAAGGAGCTGGACGTCCACGCCCTGCGCGACCGCAACCCGGCCATGATCCGGCTGAGCGACGGCGCCGTGCGCAACGGCTACACCCTCAAGATCGCCAACCGCGGGTTCGAACCGACCGCGATCGAGGTGCGCTTCAGCGGCGTCGACGGCGCGCGGCTGAGCAGTCCGGGAAAGCCGACCGGCGAGCCCCTGCGGTTCGAGGTCGAGCCGAACCGGGTCACCCCCGTGCGCGTCTTCGTCACCGTGCCCTACGAGCAGGTCGGCCAGGGCCAGCAGGACGCCGCCTTCGATGTTCGCGCCGGCGACGAACGCCAGCTGGTGCCGACGGCCTTCACCTTCGGAGATGCGCGATGAGCGGATTCACCATCAAGGGCTGGCATGTGGGCGTGGGGGTGACGGCCTTCTTCGGGCTGGTCGTCGCCGTCGACGCCGCCTTCCTGACCCTGGCCTACCGGACCCATCCGGGGCAGGTCGCCAACAAGCCGTACGAGGCCGGCCTGCTCTACAACGCCGAGCTTGAGCGGCAGCGGCGCCAGGCGGCGCTGGGCTGGCGCGCCGCGGCCGAGGCGCGGCCGGACGGCGTGGCGGTGTGGATGCGCGACGCCGCTGGCGCCCCGCTGGCGGGGCTGACCGTCAGCGCCGACCTGCAGCGGCCGGCCACCGGGCACGGCCGGACGCGGCTGACCCTGACCGAGGCGGAGCCGGGCTTCTACGTCGCCCGGGCGTCGCTTTCGGGCACCTGGGACGCGGCCGTCGCGGCCCGCGACAGCGCCGGCCGCGACTTCACGGCCAGCCGGAGACTGACATGGCCGTGACCTGGGACGCGGCGAACGCGCCCGACATGGGCGCCTTCGTCCGGCGCGGCGCGGACGGTCGCGCCGGCGTCGACCTGCTGGTGCGCGGCGCGCGCTGCGCCGGCTGCATCGCCAAGATCGAGAAGGCCGTGACGGCCCTGCCGGGGGTCGCCTCGGCCCGGCTGAACCTGTCGCTGGGCAGGCTGGCGGTGGGCTTCTCCGACGGCCGCGCCGACCCGGCGGCGGTGATCGCCGCCCTCGAGAAGCTCGGCTACGAGGCGACCCTGTACGACCCCGGCGAGGCGCGGGACCAGAGGGACCGCGAGGGGCGCCGTCTGATCATCGCCCTGGCCGTGGCCGGCTTCGGGGCCATGAACGCCATGATGTTCTCGGTGCCGCTGTGGGCCGGGCTGTTCGGACAGGAACTGGGCCCGGCCACGCGCACCCTGATGATGTGGCTGTCCGGCATCGTCGGCGCGCCGTGCGCCATCTACGCCGGCATGCCCTTCTTCGAGTCCGCCTGGCGCTCCCTGCGGGCGGGACGGGCGAACATGGACGTGCCGATCTCCATCGGGGTGATCCTGACGCTGGTCATCAGCTTCTCCGAGACCTTCCTCAACGGCCGCGACGCCTATTTCGACGCCGCGGTGATGCTGCTGTTCCTGCTGCTGGTCGGCCGCTGGCTGGACCATGTGCTGCGCGGCAAGGCGCGCAGCGCCGCCGCCGACCTGCTGGCCATGCAGGCTCCGACGGCCACCCGCCTGGACGGCGAGGGGCGCGAGCGGGCCATCCCGCTGGCCGACGTGCGGCCCGGCGATCGCCTGCGCGTGCGGCCGGGCGAGCGCATCCCGGTGGACGGCGTGCTGGAGGACGGACGTTCGGAGATCGACAACAGCCTGCTGACCGGCGAGAGCGCGCCCGAGACCGTGGCGCCGGGCGACGCCTGCCGGGCCGGGGCCCTCAACCTGTCGGGCCTGCTGACGCTGCGCGCCGGCGCCCGGTCGGACGACTCGGCCCTGGCGGCGATCGCCCGCCTCGTCGAGGCGGGAGCGCAGAACCGCTCGCGCTACGTGCGTCTGGCCGACAGGGCCGCGGCGCTCTACGTGCCGGTGGTGCATACCGTGGCGGCCCTCACCTTCGCCGGCGGGTGGGCGCTCGGACTGGGGCCGCGCGAGGCGCTGATCCGGGCCGTGGCGGTGCTGATCGTGACCTGCCCGTGCGCGCTGGGGCTGGCGGTGCCGGCGGTGCAGGTCGCCGCCTCGTCGCGGCTGTTCCGCCGCGGCGTGCTGGTCAAGTCGGGCGCGGCGCTGGAGCGGCTGGCCGAGGTCGAACACGTCGTCTTCGACAAGACCGGCGTGCTCACCGAAGGCCGGCCGGAACTGATCGAGGCGGATCCGGAGATCGTCGCCCGCGTCGCGCCGCTGGCCCGCGCCTCGCGCCATCCCCTGGCCCGCGCCGTGGCGCGCGCCGCCGGGGAGGGGCCTACGGCGACCGAGATCACCGAACACGCCGGACAGGGGGTGGAGGGCCTCGTCGACGGCCGCCGCGCCCGCCTCGGCCGCGCCGCCTTCGTGGGCGCCCCGACCCTGAAGCAGGGCGAGACGGAGCTGTGGTTCGGCGTCGAGGGCGAGACGCCCGTGCGCCTGCGCTTCGCCGACCGGCTGCGCGCCGACGCCGCCGGCACGGTGGCGGCGCTGAAAGCGCGGGGGCTGACGGTGGAGATCCTGTCGGGCGACCTGGCCGGGGCGGTCGGCGAGGCCGCGGCGGCGGTGGGGGTGTCCGACTGGCGTGCCGGACTGACGCCGGAGGAGAAGGCCGAGGCGGTGGATCGCCTGTCGGCGAACCGCAAGGTGCTGATGATCGGCGACGGGCTGAACGACGCCGCCGCCCTGGCGCGGGCGCACGCCGCCATCGCCCCGGGCTCGGCGCTGGAAGCCAGCCAGAACGCCGCCGACCTGGTGCTGTCGGGACAGGAACTGGGCGCGGTCGTCGAGGCGCTGGACGTGGCGCGCTCGGCCCGCCGACGGGCGCTGGAGAATTTCGGCTTCGCCGCCGTCTACAACCTGCTCGCCGCGCCGGCGGCGATGCTCGGTTTCGTCAATCCCTTCGTGGCGGCGATCGCCATGTCCGGATCGTCGCTGGTGGTCACGCTGAACGCGCTGCGTGTGGGAGGTCGTCGATGAACATCGTGTTCGTGCTGGCGCCGTTGTCGCTCGCCCTCGGCGCGGGGGCTGTGGTCGCCTTCCTGTGGACGCTGCGGGCGGGCCAGTACGAGGATGTGCGCGGCGCGGCCGAGCGCATCCTGATTAAGGACGAGGACGGCCCCGGCCTCTGAGGAGCA
>MGLK01000014.1:102854-123614 GCA_001794825.1 Caulobacterales bacterium RIFCSPHIGHO2_01_FULL_70_19
ACAAGTGGAAAAGACACAACAAAAATCTCCCCTCGTCGCCCCTCGGTAGTCTCCCGGAGGGGAGGTTGTCGGTCCGCAACGTTGGCCCTCCCGGCGGCTCCTAAACGGACCGCATTGGGGCCGATCGAAGCGCCCCGGAGACCCAAGAGATGAAACTCCTCGCCCTCCTCACCACCGCCGCCGCCGCCGCTCTGGTCGCCGGCGCCGCCGTCGCCCAGGACGTTCCCGCCGCGGAGGCCGCAGAGGCTCCCGCCGCGGTCGACATCGTCCGCCGCGGGACCGACCTGCCCGGGCCGCTGACCGCGAACAGCCCGCGCCACCACGTCGTCAACCTCGAGACCACCGAGGTGATCGGCCAGCTGGAGGACGGCACCAGCTACACCTACTGGACCTACAACAACCGGGTGCCCGGGCCGTTCGTCCGGGTCCGCGTCGGCGACACCGTCGAGGTCAACATGGCCAACGACGAGAGCAGCGCCATGATGCACAACGTCGACTTCCACGCGGTCACCGGACCGGGCGGCGGCGCGGCGGCGACCAACGCCATGCCGGGCGAGCACAAGTCGTTCACCTTCAAGGCGATGAAGCCGGGGCTGTACGTCTACCACTGCGCCACGCCGATGGTGGCCCAGCACATCGCCAACGGCATGTACGGCCTGATCCTGGTCGAGCCCGAGGGCGGCCTGCCGGCCGTGGACCACGAGTTCTACGTCATGCAGGGCGAGATCTACACCGAGGAGCCGATGAGCACCCCGGGCCTGCTGACCGAGAGCATCGACAACCTGCTCGACGAGCAGCCGACCTATTACGTCATGAACGGCGCGTTCAAGGCGCTGACCGGGGAGCGCGCGCTGCAGGTGAACGTCGGCGAGACCGCCCGCATCTACTTCGGCGTCGGCGGGCCCAACAAGATCTCGAGCTTCCACGTGATCGGCGAGATCTTCGACAACGTCTACCAGGACGCGTCGCTGACCAGCGAGCCGATCCAGGACGTGCAGACCGTCCTGGTCGCGCCGGGCGGGGCTACGGTGGTGGACCTGAAGTTCGAGGTGCCCGGCAACTACATCATGGTCGACCACGCCCTGAGCCGCGTCGACCGCGGCGCGGCCGGGATCATCCAGGTGAACGGGCCCGAGAACCCCGACATCTTCCGGACCGCGCCCGGCACGCCGACGAACATGGAGCACTAGCCGCGCATTGCGGCGGGCGGCCGCCGGGAGTTCCGGCGGCCGCATTTTTTCTTCTGGAGACGTGGCCATGATCAAGGCCGTGCCGGCCGCCGCCCTGGCGGCCTTCTTTCTGCCCGCCGCAGCGGCGGCCCAGACGCCCGACGAGAGCGGGGCGAGGGTCCTGTTCGAGAGCCGGCTGCGCAGCGAACTGGTGGACCAGCAGGGCTTCGCCGGGCAGGCCCACGCCCTGACCCTGCGGGCCCGGCTCGGCTGGCGCTCGCCGACGGTGAACGACTTCCAGCTGCTGGTCGAAGGCGAGGGGGTGGCGGTGCTCGACGATCGCTACACCGCCCCGGTCGATCCGGTCCCCGGGCGGCCGGCCGTGCCGGACGGGGAGACGCTGGAGCTGAACCGGGCTCAGGTGCGCTGGACCGGGCTGCCGGACACCGAGGTGGTGGCGGGCCGCCAGCGGCTGATCGTCGGCAACAGCCGGTTCGTCGGAAACGTCGGCTGGCGCCAGAACGAGCAGACCTTCGACGCGGTGCGGGTGACCAGTTCGGCGCTCAAGCCGGTGACGACGACCTGGATCTACGCGGATCGCGTCCAGCGGCCGTTGGGCCATGAGCATCCGCAGGGCGTCTGGCGCGGGGACATCCACCTGTTGCAGGCGGAGGCGGACACGCCGCTGGGCCGGCTGAGCGGTTTCGGTCTCGCCATCGATCTGGACGACGCCCCCGCCATGTCCTCGACGACGATCGGGGCGCGGCTGGCGGGCTCCCGGCCCCTGCGGGACGGGCTGTCTGCGACCTGGGCCGGCGAATACGCGGTGCAGACCGACAACGGCGCCAATCCGGCCGACTACCGGCTGGACCTGCAGGCGATCGCGGTCGGGCTCCAGGCGCCGGCCTGGTCGGTCGCGGCGGCCTACGAACGGTTCGACGGCGACGGCGTCTCGGGCTTCCAGACGCCGCTGGGCACGGGGCACGGCTTCCTCGGCTGGTCGGACGTGATCACGACCACCCCCGCCTTCGGCGTCCGCGATCTCTTCGTGCGCGGCGCGCTGAACAGACCGGCCTTCGGGCGGACCGTGAAGCTGACCGCCGAGGCTCACGTCTTCCACGACGCCGACGGGGATTTCCGCCTCGGTCGCGAACTGGACCTGGCGGCCGCCGTGCCGATCGATGCGCACTGGTCGGTGGAGGTGAAAGGGGCGCGGTTCGAGAGCGACCACGCCGCCTTCCCGGACACGGACAAGTTCTGGATGAGCCTGGAGTACCGCTACTGAGGGGCGAGGGCGGCGGGGCGGACGAACCGCCCCGCCGCCGGTCTCAGCCGCACTTCGAGTAGCCGCACTCGAAGCAGGTGTCGCAGCCTTCCTTGCGCACCAGGCCGGGCGTTCCACAGCGCGGGCAGCAGGTCTTCGAGGCTGCGGCGGGCGCGGGAGGCGCAGCCTGGTCCTGAGTTTGGGCGGTGGTCTCGTGCGCCGCGCAGGCTTCCGCGTCCCGGGCGAGGTGGCGTTCGATGACGCCGCCGATGGCCGCGAGCAGGGACGGGACGTAGCGGCCGTTGAGCCAGCCGCCCCCGCGCGGATCGAACACCGCCTTCAGCTCCTCGGCCACGAAGGACACGTCCCCGCCGCGCCGGAACACCGCCGAGATCATCCGGGTCAGCCCCAGGGTCCAGGCGTAGTGCTCCATGTTCTTGGAGTTGATGAAGATCTCGAACGGGCGCGGTCCGTCGGGGCCCTCGACGTCGTTCAGGGTGACATAGACGGCGTGCGGGCTGTCGGGCCATTTGATCTTGTAGGTGCGGCCGTCCAGCGCCTCGTCGCGGGCGGCGAGCACCGGACCTTCGGGCGCAGGAGCCGGCGCCGGGGTCGTGGGGGCCGCAGACAGGACGGATCCGGTGACGGCGTTGGGCCGGTAGGTGGTCAGCCCCTTGCAGCCCATCGACCAGCCGCGGACGTAGACGTCGGCGAAGGCCTCGAAGGCGATGTCCTCGGGGCAGTTGACGGTCTTGGAAATGGAGCTGTCGATCATCTCCTGGGCCACGGCCTGCATGCGCAGGTGGTGCTCGGGCGTCAGGGTCTGGGCCGTGACGAAGGCGTGCTCCGGCGGGGGCTCGTCCCCGTGCAGGCGCTTCCACACCGTCAGGGCGTAGTCCTCGACCGCCTCCTCGCGCTTCGAGCCGTCGGGTTGCAGCACCTTGCGGGTGTAGGACCAGGCGAACACCGGCTCGACGCCGGAGGAGACGTTGCCGGCCAGCAGCGAGGTGGTCCCGGTCGGGGCGATGGAGGTCAGGCAGCCGTTGCGCAGGCCGTGCTTCGCGATCAGGGCGCGGGTGTCCTCGTCGAGGTCTCTCAGGTTCGGCGTGTCGAGGACGGCGGCGTCGTAGAGCGGGTAGGCGCCCTTCTCGGCGGCGAGTTCGGCCGAGGCGCGGTAGGCCTCGCGCTTGATGACGCCGAGCCAGCGGCGGGTGAGGGCGACGGCCTCCTCATCGCCGTAGCGGGCGCCGCAGAACACCAGGGCGTCGGCCAGGCCGGTGACGCCCAGGCCGATGCGTCGCTTGGCCTTGGCCTCGGTTTCCTGTTGCGGCAGGGGGAAGCGGGAGACGTCGATGACGTTGTCGAGGAAGCGGATGGCGATGCGGGTCAGTTCGCCCAGCTTCGCCTCGTCCAGCGCCGCGTCGGCCGCGAACGGGTGCGGCACCAGCCGGGCCAGGTTGATCGAGCCCAGCAGGCAGGCCCCGTAGGGCGGCAGCATCTGTTCGCCGCAGGGGTTGCTCGCCGAGATGACCTCCACGCCCGCAAGATTGTTCCGCTCGTTGACCCGGTCGATGAAGATCACGCCGGGCTCGGCCACGTCGTAGGTGGCGCGCATCAGCCGGTCCCACAGGTCGCGGGCCCGAACGGTGCGGAAGGTCTCTCCGGCGAAGACCAGAGGCCAGTCGCCGTCGGCCTGAAGCGCCTGCATGAAGGCGTCGGGGACCAGCACCGAGACGTTGAAATTGCGCAGCCGCGCCGGGTCGCGCTTGGCGTCGATGAAGGCCTCGATGTCCGGGTGGTCGATGCGAAGGCAGCCCATCATCGCGCCGCGCCGCTGTCCGGCCGAAAGGATGGTGCGGCACATGGAGTCCCACACGTCCATGAAGCTGAGCGGGCCCGAAGCGTCGGCGCCGACGCCCTTCACCGCCGCGCCGGAGGGGCGGATGGCGGAGAAGTCCATGCCTACGCCGCCGCCCTGCTGCATGGTCACGGCGGCCTCGCGCACCGCCTCGAAGATGCCGCCGAGGTCGTCGGGCACCGTGCCCATGACGAAGCAGTTGAACAGGGTGACGTTCCGGCCTGTCCCGGCGCCCGCCAGGATGCGGCCGGCGGGCAAGAACTGGAAGTCGGTCAGGGCGGCTTCGAAGCGTTCCCGCCAACGCGCGCGGGCCTTGGGGGCCTCGGCTTCGGCGACGGCGGCGGCGACCCGCGTCCACGTTTGCCCGATCGTTTCGTCGCCGCCGCCCTCGGACGGCCGGAAGCTGTACTTGCCGCGCCAGATCTCTGCGGCCAGGGGATTGTCGAACGCCATGCTGTCCTCCTCAGGGACGAAGCAGGCTGGCCGATTCCGCCGGCGGCGGGGTTGCGCCGGCGCAATGTGGAAAGATCAGGGCTCCGGCAGTCTCCCGCACATGGCTTCTCTCCTCGACGAACTCCTTCCCGGTGACGACCAGCTCGAGGCGGAGACGCTGGAGCGATGGGGCGTCCGGCGATGCGACGCGGTCGATCGCGCCGCCTTCAACGCCGGCCTGAGCGCCCTGATCGAGCTCGACCGGCCGGAGGGCGAGGACGCCCGGCGACGCCTCGACCGGCTGCAGCGGGAGGAAGGCGAGGCGATCCGGCGGCGGCTGGAGGAGGCGCTGGTCCTGGCGCGCACCGGCGAACGCGCCCACGGGACCGACGACCACTGGCCGCACGGGCTGGTCGACGAGCTCTACGACCTGCTCCAGGACCTTGAGGCGCACGACGCGCATGAGGCCTTCGCCCGGGGCGCCGGGCAGGCGGCCTCGGCTGCGCTGAAAGCAGGGCTGCGCGCCGACCATGGGATGCTGGCGGCGCGGCTCGACGAGCTGCGCCGACTGACCGGAGGCTACGACGCGCCGGCGCACGCCTGCGCCGCCTGGCGGCTGCTGTACGTCCTGTGCCTGAAGGTGGACACGGCGCTCGTCGAGCGGATGCGGCTGGAGGACGCCGGCAACGGCGCCGCCGCTCCGCAATCATACGGAGCGGTCATCTTGTCCGCGAACAAGGTCAGGCCGGGAGCCGCCGCCTAGAAGACGGCCATGACGCGGCAAGGGCCGCGCCGGTTACTTCAAGGTAGAACGACAATGCTGAAGCGCACCTTCCTCTCCCTGGCCGCCGCCGGGATGGCCCTCGCCATGGCGGGGGAAGCCGCGGCCGCCGAACACCGGGTCCAGATGCTGAACCGCGGCGACGGCGGGACCATGGTCTTCTCGCCGGCGGTGGTCCGGGCGCGGCCCGGCGACACCATCCGCTTTGTGCCGACCGATCCGGGCCACAACGCCGAAACGATCGCCGGAATGCTGCCGGCGGGCGTCCAGGTCACCCGCGGGGCCATGGGCCGCGAGTATGTGCTCCGCGTGACCCAGCCGGGGGTCTATGGCGTCAAGTGCGCGCCGCATTACAGCATGGGCATGGTCGGGCTGGTGATCGTCGGCGACGGCTCGGCCAACCGTGCGGCCGCCCAGGCGGCGGCCGGCCGGGCTCCGAACCTCGCCCGGCGTCGCTTTGCGGAGTACTTCGCCCGCTGAAGACTCCGTGGGGCAGGGGCGGAAGCAGGGTCCGGAGTTCTCTCCGGGCCCTGTTTTCTTGTCCGGCGTCGGGTGCGGCGGCCTGCGTCAGCCCTCGGCGACGGCTTCCAGAGCCGGGATGTCCCGGACCACGATCCTCCGGCGCGCGCTGCCCGTGAGGCCGGAAGCGTCCCAGGCCGCCAGCGTGCGGCTGACGGTGTGCAGGGTCGACCCGGTCATCTCGGCGAGGTCCTGGCGGGTGATGGGAAAATCGATCTCGAGGCCGTCGTCGACGGACCGGCCGGCCTTGCGGGCCAGGCGCAGGAGGGTGCGGGCGATCCGCTGCTCGACCCGCTCGCTGGTGAGTTCGCTTACCCGGCTCTGCAGGTCGAACAGCCGGGTCCCGGCGGAGGCGGTGGAGCGGACCCCGATCTCGGGGTGCCGCCGCATCAGTTCCCGGAAGGCCGGAACGGTCCAGCGAACCTCCAGACTCGCGGTGACGGCCAGGGCGTCGGCGGGAAAGGGCTGACCCATGAGGGCGGCGACGGTCCCGTACATCTCGCCCGGACCGATGAAGCGAAGCACCGACTGGGAGCCGTCCGGCAGGGTCTGGACGATCTTCACGCGTCCTTCGAGCAGGCTGTGGCAGGTCACGCCGGCGTCGCCTTGGGCGAAGATACGCTCGCCGGCGGACAGTCGCCGCACGACGCCTGCCGCCATCACGTTCTCGAGCTCCTCGAGCGGCAGGCCGGCGAACATTTCGGCGCGTTGCAGCAGCCGGGGATCGGCGTGAGGCATGACGACTCCGCAGTTTGCGCTGCTGTAGAGCGCCACGATTTCTCCGGCACCCTCGGGAAATTCCTTAGGGACGAAACCGAGGTGTCGCGCTGCCCGCGCGGGGCCTAGTGGAGCGGCATGCAAGGAGCTTCCGGCATGGCCACCTACAACCTCGCGACGGCGCCCCGCACGGTGATCGAACCTCTTCGGGCGAGATCCGCCAACGAACCGTGCTGCCTGTGCGACACCTTCGACGAGGATGCGACGACGCAGGTTTTCGCGGCCGGCCGCGAGCTCTTCCGCCAGTCCGAGCCCAGCTACAAGGTCTTTCGGGTCCGGGCGGGCGCGGTCGCGACCTACCGCCTGTTCTCGGACGGTCGTCGCCAGGTGATGAGCTTCTACCTGCCGGGCGACTTCATCGGCATGGAGGCCGGCGTCGAGTACGGGGCCACCGCCGTCGCCCTGACGCAGGCGACCGTCGACGTGATGCGGCGCAGCGAACTGTCGGATCTGGCCTCGGCCGATCCTCGACTCTCGCGCGCCCTGTGGCAGGTCAGCCTGCGGGCGTTCCACCGCAGCGAGGAGCATGCCCTGGTGCTGGCGCGGCATGGCGCCGTGGAGCGCGTGGCGGCCTTCCTTGTCGACTTCGCCGCTCGCACCGGCGCAGGTCCGGCGTTCGAGCTGCCGATGACCCGGCAGGATCTCGCCGACTACCTGGGACTGACCATCCACACGGTGTCGCGAACGCTTTCGCAGCTGGAGGCGGCGGGCCTGATCGAGGCGCGCTCGAGCCGCGTCGTGCGGCTGCTCCAGCTGGAATCCCTCGAGGAGATGCTGCAATGAACGGGACGTCCCGATCACCAGCAGGCCCGACGGTCGTCCTCGTGGAGAGCGATCCGGCGGTGACGCACGCCATCGAATTCTCCTTCGGATTGGAAGGTCTGGAGGTCAGTTCCTATCCGAGCGGCGCCGAGACGCTGGCCAGCGAGCGGCCGGGCGCCGCCGGCTGCCTGGTGGTCGACTACAAGCTGCCCGACATGGATGGCTTGCAGCTGCTCGAGCAGCTGCGGGCCAAGGGCGTTTCCGCGCCCGCCATCCTCATCGCCACCAATCCGAAAGCGGTGATGCGCCAGCGCGCGCTCGCCGCGGGCGCTCCGATCGTCGAGATGCCGCTGCTGAACGACGGCCTGCTGGATACGGTGAAGCAGGCGCTCGGCGCCAGTTCGGGCGCCTGCTAGGCCTGCCCGACCAGCAGCCGCATCCGCACCAGTTCGGAGAGGCTGCGCGCCTTCATCTTGGTCATGACGTTGGCGCGGTAGACCTCGACCGTTCGCGGGCTGATCTCGAGGTCGTAGGCGATCGCCTTGTTGGCCTGGCCGGCGACCAGCCCCTCCAGCACCTGCCGTTCGCGCGTGGTCAGCTGCTCCAGCCGGGACCGGATCTCGCCGATCTCGGCGTCCTCGCCGGCGGTGGCGGCGTTCTGGGCCATCGCCGACTGGATCGAGGCGAGCAGCGCCTCGTCGTCGAACGGCTTCTCGATGAAGTCCACCACCCCGGCCCGCATGGCCTCGACCGCGAGCGGCACGTCCGCATGGCCGGTCATGACGATGACGGGATGGCCAACGCCCTGCGCCTTCAGCTGGCGAACCAGCTCGATGCCGTTCATCTCGGGCATGCGGACGTCGGTCAGCACACACCCGGCGCGAAGCTCGTTCGCCTGGCTGAGCAGCTCGGGTCCGGAAGCGTAGGTCGCCGCCTCGTAGCCCGACGCCTTGAGCAGGAAGCGCAGCGAGTTCCGCACCGCCGGATCGTCGTCGACGATATGAACGACACCTTCAGTCGTCATTCTCGAGCTCCTTTTCGTCGACCGTCATCAGGGTGAAGCAGAAGCGGGTGCCGCCGCCGGGATTGGGCTCGGCCCAGATGCGCCCGCCGTGCGCCTCGACGATCGTTCGTGAGATGGAAAGCCCCACGCCCATGCCGGTTCGCTTGGTCGTGACGAAAGGCTGGAATAGCTGATCCGCAACCTCCGGCGCCAGCCCCGAGCCGGTGTCGGAGACGCTGACGAGGGCGAGGTGGTCGCCGCCGTCCGCAATGCGCACCTCCAGTCGCTTGGAGGGGCTGTCCTCCATGGCCTCGATGGCGTTGCGGATCAGGTTGAGAACCACCTGCTGCACCTGCACCCGGTCGGCGAGCACGAGGTCGATCGCGGGATCGAAACGGAATTTGACGCTGACCCCGTGCTCCTTGGCGCCCACCAGCGCCAGCGCTCCGGCCTCCTCGATGAGCTTGTGCAGGCTCTCGATGCGACGCTCGGTCTCGCCCCGCGCCACGAAATCCCGGAGGCGGCGGATGATGTCGCCGGCGCGAAGCGCCTGCTCGCCGGCGAGGTCGATGGCCTCCTTGAGCATCTCCCGCGGCACTTCGGGGCTCCTGAGCAAACGGGAGGAGCCCTTGAGGTAGTTGGCCACTGCCGACAGGGGCTGGTTCAGCTCGTGCGCCAGGGCCGAGGCCATCTCGCCGAGCGCGGTGAGGCGGGAGATGTGCACCAGCTCGGTCTGCAGCTCCTGCAGACGCGCCTCGGTCCTCTGGCGCTCGGTGAGGTCGCGGACGAAGCCGGTGAAGAACCGCTCCTGCCCCGTGATCATCTCGCCGACCGACAGCTCCATCGGGAATGTCGACCCGTCCTTGCGCTCGCCGACGACGACGCGTCCGACGCCGATGATCCGCTTCTCCCCGGTTTGCAGGTAGCGGCCGAGGTAGTTGTCGTGGGCCTCCCGATAGGGCGAGGGCATGAGGATCTTGACGTTCTGCCCGATGGCCTCTTCGGCGCGCCAGCCGAACAGTCGCTCGGCGGCGTCGCTGAATGAGCGCATCACGCCACGTTCGTCGATCACCACCATGGCGTCGGGAACCGTCGCGAGGATGGAGCTGAGGTGCGCCTCACGCGTGCGCAGGTCGTTGTTCACCGCGACGGCGCGATCGCGCATCGACTGGAACATCTCCCCGCCCACGCTGATCATGCCGCCGACCGCGACGAAGGCTACGGCGCTGACGATGTCGCCGCTCATGTGTTCGGCCCAGGTGACGATCATCCCGCCGATCCCGCCCAGTCCCGTGGCGGTGGCGCCGGCGCCCAGGCCCCCCAGCGCCGCCGCTGCGACGACGATCGGAACGAAGAACAGGAAGGCGATCCGGTCGTCGAGGTAGGGCGTCAGCGCGAGGCGGATGGCGAGGGCAAGCAGGGTGCCCAGGATGGCGACGACAAGCCCGAGACGGGAGCGTCGCGCCGCAAGCGCCCACGCGAGGAGGCCCGGCTCCAACGGCCCGGGCTCGCCATTCCCCGTCTCTCCGGGATGTTCCTTAGGTGGAAGACCCAAATTTCACCTGTGCCGCATTCCGCCTAACCCCCTCGCAGGGGCGTGACGTCGCTCTCCCGTTCCATTGTTTGAGGCTTGTGGCAACCGTGGTGCACTCCTTCAAGGCGGCCTCCGTCGGCTCCGGGGCGGCTGTGCCGCCGGCCTGGCTGGCGCAGGCCGGGCGGACGCTGCCGCGCTACACCAGCTATCCGACCGCCCTCGCGTTCACGCCGGTCGACGACGACGTCGAGGCGCGGGCGTGGCTGCGGCGGATCCGGCCGGACCAGACGCTCTCCGTCTATACCCACGTGCCGTTCTGCAAGCGGCTGTGCTGGTACTGCGGCTGCCACACGAGCGTGTTCCACGAGTATGATCGGGTCCGCACCTTCTTCGAGACCCTGAAGCGCGAGATCGCGTTGTGGGCCGCTGCGACCCCCGAACACGCCGGAACGCAGCACCTGCACTTCGGCGGCGGCAGTCCGAACGCCCTCGCTCCCGCGGACTTCGCCGAGCTGGTGGCGGTGCTGGGGCGGGCCTTCCGTCTCAGGCCCGACGCCGAGGTGGCCGCCGAGCTCGATCCGGGCCTGCTCACGCCAGAGTTCATCGACGCCGCGATGGGCGCAGGGGTGACCCGCGTCAGCCTCGGGGTGCAGACCTTCGACCGGGAGGTCCAGCAGAAGGTCAACCGCATCCAGCCCTACCGCCAGGTGGCGTCCGTCGTGGCGCGGCTGCGCGCGGCCGGGCTGGCGGCCCTGAACTTCGACCTGATGTACGGCCTGCCGGGACAGACGCCCGAGAACGTCGCCGCGAGCACGCGCGACGCCATCTCGCTGAATCCCGACCGCGTGGCCGTGTTCGGCTACGCCCACGTGCCGTGGATGAAGAAGCACCAGGTGATGATCCGCGAAGAGGACCTCGCGGACGCACAGGGGCGCTGGGACCAGGCCGAGGCCGCCGACCGCGAGCTGGTCGAGGCGGGCTACGTCAGGATCGGCCTCGACCACTACGCCCGCCCTGACGATCCGCTGGCCGCAGCCGCCGCGGCCGGCAGACTGCGCCGCAACTTCCAGGGCTACACGGACGATCCCGCCCCGGTGCTGATCCCGGTGGGGCCGTCCAGCATCGGGCGCTTCGGCGGGGGCTTTGTGCAGAACGCCATCGCCACGGACGCCTGGGGCAGGGCCGTGGAGGCGGGACGCCTGCCGACGGCGCGCCGTCTGCCGGTGACCGAGGAGGACGAGCTGCGGGCGGCCGTGATCGAGCGGATCATGTGCGACCTGCGGGTCGATGTCGGGGCCGTGTGCGTCGATCGCGGCTTCGCGCCCGAAGCCCTTGATTCCTGCTTCGCGGCGATCGCCGAGCTCGAATCTCTCGGCCTTTGCCGGCGCGAGGGGCGGGTGGTCGAGGCACCGGCCGAAGCCGCGCGCCTCGTCCGGACCATCGCCGCCTGTTTCGACGCCCAGCTCTCGGGTCCGGCCCGCCGTCACGCGCAGGCGGTGTGAGGACTCTTCCGCGCCTCGAGGTTGCGCGGGCGCAACGTCTCGCGCGGCGGTCCGGGCGAAGGAACCGACAAAGCCGCATCGGGGGGAGTCCCTGTCGGCCAGAGGACTGAGAGATGACAACCAAGAGGCTTTGGATCGTCCTCGCCCTGATCATGACGGCGTCGTTCGCCGTGCTGGGGCTGATGGGACGCGAGATCTACAGACAGGCGCCGCCCCTGCCGACGCAGGTGGTCGCGCCGTCCGGCGAGGTGCTGTTCACCAAGCAGGATATCCAGGACGGCCAGCTGGCCTGGCAATCGATGGGCGGCCAGCAGGTCGGCTCCGTCTGGGGCCACGGCGGCTATGTGGCGCCGGACTGGTCCGCGGACCAGCTGCACCGCGAACTCACGGCGCTGCTCGATATCTGGGCGAGGCGCGAACATGGCGTCGCTTGGGCCCAGCTGGACATCGAACGTCAGGCCGCGCTGAAGGCGCGCCTGAAGCGGGAGTTCCGGACCAACACCTACGATCCGGCGACCGGGACCATTTCGGTGTCCGCCGACCGGGCGGAGGCGATCCGGCAGGTGCGCGCCCATTACGAGGCGCTGCTGGGCGACGACGTCGAACTCTCCCATCTGCGCGAGCAGTACGCCATCGCCGAGAACCCGGTTCCCGACGCCGCCCGCCGGGCGGACATCGCTGCGTTCTGGTGGTGGAGCGGCTGGGCCGCCGGCACCAACCGGCCCGGCGACGTCGTCACCTACACCTCGAACTGGCCGCATGAGCCGCTGATCGACAACGTGCCGAGCCCGGCCAACATCGTCTGGTCGGTCGCCAGCGTGCTGCTGCTGATCTTCGGCGTCGCCGCCCTGATCTTCTGGCACGCCCGCGCCAAGCACGAAGCGCCGCCGACCGTGCCGGCCACGGACCCGCTGTTCACCCTGCGGCCGACGCCTTCGATGAAGGCGACGGGCAAGTATTTCCTGACGGTGATCGGCCTGTTCCTGCTGCAGGTCGGCCTCGGCGCCATGACCGCCCACTACGCGGTCGAGGGCCACGACTTCTACGGCATCCCGATTTCCGAGTGGATCCCGTACGCGGTGACCCGCACCTGGCACACCCAGCTGGCGGTGTTCTGGATCGCCACCGCCTGGCTGGCCACCGGCCTGTACATCGCACCGATGATCTCCGGCCACGAGCCGCGCTTCCAGAAGCTGGGCGTGAACCTCCTCTGGGTCGCCCTCGTGGTGGTGGTCCTGGGCTCGATGGCCGGCGAGTGGCTGGGCGTCCAGCAGGTCTTCGACATCCACACCAACTTCTGGTTCGGCCACCAGGGCTGGGAGTACGTCGACCTCGGCCGCTTCTGGCAGATCCTGCTGTTCGTCGGCCTGATGCTGTGGCTGGTGCTGGTCGGCCGCGCCCTGTGGCCGGCGCTGCGCTCGCCCTCGGACAGCAAGCCGGTTCTGGCGGTGCTGTTCATGTCGACCATCGCCATCGGCCTGTTCTACGCGGCCGGCTTCATGTGGGGCAAACACACCCACATCTCGATGGTCGAGTACTGGCGCTGGTGGATCGTCCACCTGTGGGTTGAGGGCTTCTTCGAGGTCTTCGCCACGGCGGTGATCAGCCTGCTGTTCGTCAAGCTCGGCCTGGTCCGCGCCCGGACGGCGAACGTCGCGGTCCTGTTCGGCACCATCGTGTTCCTGACCGGCGGCGTCCTCGGCACCGCCCACCACTGGTACTTCGCCGGCACGCCGGTGTCGGTGATCGCCATCGGCGCCATGTTCTCGGCCCTCGAGGTCGTGCCCCTGGCCCTGATCGGCTTCGAGGCCTTCGAGACCTGGCGTCACACCAAGGTGGCCCCGTGGGTGCAGACCTACCGCTGGCCGATCCTGTTCTTCGTGGCGGTGTCCTTCTGGAACCTGCTCGGCGCGGGGATCTTCGGCTTCATGATCAACCCGCCGCTCAGCCTGTACTACCTGCAGGGCCTGAACACGACGGCCACCCACGCCCACGCCGCGCTCTTCGGGGTCTACGGCATGCTGGGCATCGGCCTGATGCTGTTCTGCCTGCGCGGCCTGGCGCCGCGGCTGGCCTGGAACGACCGGCTGCTGGCGGTGACCTTCTGGTCGCTCAACATCGGCGTGGCGATGATGGTCTTCCTGTCGCTGCTGCCGATGGGGGTGGTTCAGGCCTTCGCCAGCATCGAGCACGGCATGTGGTACGCCCGCTCTCCGGCGGTCATCCATTCGCCCCTGGTCGAGCTGCTGGTCTGGATGCGCGTGCCCGGAGACGTCGTCTTCAGCGTCGGCGCCTTCTCGCTGGCGATCTTCGCAGCCCGGCTCGTGATCGCGGCCCGCAAGCCGCGGGTCGGGGCCAGGCCGGCCGTCCTTCCCGCGGAGTAGTCGCGGGCTGGCGGGGCGGGGGGGATCGTGGACCCTTCCGCCCCGCATCCTTTTCCAAAGTGGAGTCTTCATGGGTGCGACGCGCGACGGCATCCGGGCCTGGCGGGGCCCGGCGGTCCTCACCTACGGGTTCCGGCCGTTCTTCCTGCTGGCGGCGACCTGGGCCGCGCTGGCGGTTCCGGTCTGGGTGGCGTCTTTCACCCTCGGCGACGGGACCATCGGCGGGACGGACGGACGCCTGTGGCACACCCATGAGATGCTGTTCGGTTACGGCGCCGGGGTCATCGCCGGCTTTCTGCTGACCGCGGTGCCGAACTGGACCGGCCGCCTTCCGGTCTCGGGCTGGCCGCTGGCCGGCCTCGTGGGCCTGTGGCTGGCCGGTCGGGTCGCCGGCTTCCTGCCGGCCGCGGCGGGCCTGTTCGCCATCGTCGCCGACGTCGCCTTCCTCGTCGTCTTCGCGGCCCTGATCTGGCGCGAGATCCTGGCGGCGAAGAACCGCCGCAACCTGCCGGTGGCGGCGATGGTCAGCGTGCTGGCCTGCGCCAACATCGCCTTCCACGCCTCGGCGCAATGGCCGGAGGCCGCGCCCCATGCGGAGCGGGCGGCGGTGGCGGTGATCACCGCCCTGATCGCCCTGATCGGCGGCCGGATCATCCCCAGCTTCACCCAGAACTGGGTCCTGCCGCGCGGTCTGGCCCGCCCGACGCCCTTCGGCCTGTTCGACAAGGCGGCGCTGGTGGTCACCGTCGCCGCGCTGGTCCTGTGGGCGGTCGCGCCCCAAGCGTCCGCGACCGGGTTCGCACTGGTGGCCGCCGGGGTGCTGAGCCTCGTTCGGCTGGCGCGCTGGCGGGGATGGCAGACCTGGCCCGAGTCCATGGTCTGGATTCTCCACCTCGGCTTCGTCTGGCTGCCCGTCGGCTTCCTGCTGCTGGGCGCGTCCGCCCTGGCGCCGGCGGCCGTGCCGTTCACCGCCGGCGTTCACGCGCTGACCGCCGGGGGGATCGGCGTGATGACCCTTGCGGTCATGACCCGCGCCAGCCGCGGCCATACGGGCCGCCCGCGGGCCGCCGACGTCGCCACCACCGCCATCTACGTCCTCGCCGTCCTTGCGGCGGCGGTGCGCGTGGCAGCGCCCTTCCTGCCGGACCTGACGCCGGCGCTGCTCGGGATCTCGGCGGCACTCTGGGTGCTGGCCTTCGGCGGCTTCGCGGCCGTCTACGGGCCGATGCTGGTGCGGAAATCCCTCTGAGCCGACTTGCGGCGGCGCAAAGCGCGCGCCGGCGGACCGGCGGATGGTGCCGCCATGACGCCCGTCAACTTCCCGTCCGACCTGAACAGCTACGCCGAGCCGTTCGCGCTCGCGCCGGCGACAGGCCGGCCGGGCCTGCGCCTGATCGGGGTCGCGGCGACCGCGGCGGCCGCCGTCGGCGTGGTCCTCCCGCTGTGGCCGACGACGCCGTTCGCCCTGCTGGCGGCCTGGGCCTTCGCCCGGTCGTCGCCGCGGCTGGAAGCCTGGCTGCGGGGCCACCCGAGCCTCGGACCGGCGATCCGGGCCTGGACCGAGCGCCGCGCCATTCCCCGCAAGGCGAAGCTGCTGGCCGCCGGCAGCCTGCCCGCCAGCTGGGCCGGGCTGTGGCTGGCCGAGGCGCCGGCCGCCGCCCTGGCGGCCTCGGGCGCCGTGCTGCTCGGCGTCGGCGCGTGGATTCTCAGCCGTCCGGGCTGAACCGCCGAGGTTGAGCCGGCGCAACGGCGCGGCGCCCCGGCGGCGCCATCAACCCCAGCGGAGACCGTGATGCCCGAATCCCCCGCGACCGCGATCGCCTCGACCTACTTCCCAGGCGCGCGCGGCGAGAACGAGCGCTGGATCCGTTCCGAGATGCTGGGCCTGCTCGACCACTGGTTCGACTGGCGCAAGAAGCTGTTCCCGGACGACGTCGCCGCCACGCCCGAGGCGGCGGCGGCGCCGGAGGCCAGGGCCGTGCTGTCGGCGCGGCTGCACGAGCTGGCGCAGGCGCTGACGGCGGAGACCCCGACCCACACGCCCCGCTACATCGGCCACATGAAGGCTGAGATTTCGCTGCCGGCCCTGTTCGGCTGGCTGGCGGCGATGCTGCACAATCCCAACAACACCTCCCAGGAAGCCAGCCGGGTCGGCTCGGTCATCGAGATCGAGGCCGTCGCCATGCTGGCGTCCATGCTGGGCTACGACCCGGCCGAGGCGCAGGGTCACTTCACCTCGGGGGGCACGGTGGCCAATTTCGAGGCGGTCTGGCGGGCGCGCTACCGCATGGACCACTGGCTCAGCCTCGGCCTCTACGTGGCCGAGACCACGGGCGAGCCGCTCGACGTCTTCGCCGCGGCCCACATGGGCTGGGACCGGTTCCGCGAGCTGTGGGACCGGCACGGCCTGACCGACGCGACCCTGCGCCGCTACAGCGCCGCGGTCGGCAATCCGGCGGCCGTCTGGGCCCGCATCGGCCGGGCGGCGGGGCGGGACTACCTCGGTCCGGTGCTGCTGGCGCCGGGCACCAAACACTATTCATGGCTGAAGGCGGCCAACGTCTTCGGGCTGGGCGAGGAGTCGCTGTGGAGCGTCGCCCTCGACGCCGAGGGGCGGCTGGACGTCGAGGATCTCGACCGCCTGATCCGCGAGGCCCGCGCCCAGGGGCGGCCGGTGCTGGCGGCGGTCAGCGTCGCCGGCACCACCGAAACCAGCGAGATCGACCCGGTCGGCGCGGTGCACGACCGGCTGGAGGCGTGGGAGCGGGACGAGGGGGTCCACATCTGGCGGCACGTCGACGCGGCCTATGGCGGTTTCCTCTGCTCGATCCTCGGCGGGCCGGACGAGGCGGCCCTGTCGCCGGCGAGCGCCGCGGCGCTGCGGGCCGTCGGCCGGGCCGATTCCATCACCATCGACCCGCACAAGCTGGGCTATGTGCCGTACGCCTGCGGCGCCTTCCTCACCCGGGACCGGGCGCGCTACGCCGTATCGGCCTTCGACGCCCCCTATCTCGACCGGCCGGAGCTGGGCGACGGCAAGTGGGCCTCGACGCTGGAGGGCTCGCGGTCGGCGGCGGGGGCGGCCGCCACCTGGCTGACCGGCCGGACGCTCGGCTTCGGGCCCGAAGGCCTGGGAGCCCTGCTGGCGGAGACGGTGCGGACCGCGCGGGCCTTCCGCGGCGCCGTCGCCGCGGCTGCGCCCGAGGTGCGCTTCCTCGAGCCGGTGGACGCCAACATCGTCTGCTTTTCGCTGGCGCGGGAGGGCGAGGCCCTGTCCAGCTCCAATGCGCGCACCGCGGCCCTGTTCGACGCGATCCACGCCTCGGCCGAGTTGTCCGCCTCGCGGACCACGCTCGGCGCGGGCTACGCGCGGCTGATCGACCGCCACCTCGCCGGCTATGACGGGCGGAGGGACGCCGACGGGCTGGTGCTGGTCCGCTGCGTGTTCATGAACCCCTACTGGGCGGACGCCGCCAACCGAACCCTTCTGTTCCCGCAGATCGCCGACTTCATCCGCCGGCACGCCGACGCGGCGGCGCCGACGATGCGTGGGGCGGCCTGATGGCCGGGGCGGCGTGGCGGGGCCGGTCGGGTCGGCCTGCCGGCGGGGCGGCCGCCGACCTGCTGATGGCCTTCCGCGCCGCGCCCGAGCGGGTGCTGACGGCGGCGGTGCGCGGCGTCGCCGGACGTCGGCCCGAGGTGTTCGAGCGGCTGGGCGACGCCTGCCGCGCCGACTTCGTCATCGCCCCGAGCGACTTCCCGGTCGCCTTCCGGCTGCGTCCCGACGGGGCGGCGGGAGAGGTGCGGGTCGTGCGCCGGGACGACCCCCAGCCCTGCGCCGCCCGGATCACCGGACCGCTGGTCCTGCTGCTGTCGCTGCTGGACGGCAGCGCCGACGCCGACGCGGCCTTCTTCTCCCGGCGGGTGCGGATCGAGGGCGATACGGACGCGACGGTGGCGCTGCACAACACCCTCGAGGCCGCCGACCTCAGCCTGGCGGACCTGCTGGGCGTCCGGCCGCCGCTGCGGGAGCCGCTGACGCGCGGGGCGGCCGCGGCGCTGGCGGTCCTCCGCCGACATGCGGGAGTCGCCTGAGACATGCCGATCGAACTGGTCTGCCCCGCCGGCTCGCCGGCCATGCTCAGGGCCGCGGTCGAGGCGGGCGCCGACAGCGTCTACTGCGGCCTGCGCGACGACACCAACGCCCGCAACTTCCCCGGGCTGAACTTCTCGCCGACGGAGCTGGCCGAGAGCGTCGCCTGGGCGCATGCGCGAGGCGCCAAGGTGCTGACGGCGGTGAACACCTTCGCCCGGGCCGGGGCGGCCGACCGCTGGCGCGGGTCGGTCGACGCGGCGGCGGCGGGGGGGGGTGGACGCCGTCATCGTCGCCGACCTGGGGGTGCTGGCCTACGCCCGCCGCGCCTGGCCGGGACTGAGGCTGCACCTGTCCGTGCAGGCCGCCGCGGGCTCGCCCGAGGCCATCGCCTTCTACGCGCGGGAGTACGGGGTGAAGCGGGTGGTGCTGCCGCGCGTGCTCAGCGTCGGCGAGATCGCCGCCCTGATGCGCGAAATCGAGGTCGAGACGGAGGCCTTCGTCTTCGGGGGGCTGTGCGTCATGGCCGAGGGACGCTGCGCCCTGTCGTCCTACGCCACCGGGCGGTCGCCGAACCTGAGCGGCGTCTGCTCGCCGCCGGAAGCGGTGACCTACACGGAGGAGGAGGGCGGGGCGATGACCTCCCGCCTCGCCGGTCTGGCGCTGGACCGCTACGCGCCGGGCGAGCCGACCGGCTATCCGACCCTGTGCAAGGGGCGGTTCGAGGTCGCGGGAGCGCTGTCCTACCTGTTCGAGGATCCGGTCAGCCTGAACGCCATCGGCCTCCTGACCGAGCTGCGCCGGGCCGGCGTGACGGCGGTCAAGGTCGAGGGCCGCCAGCGCGGCAAGGCCTATGTGGCGCGGGTCGCCTCGACCTTCCGCAAGGCCATCGACCTGCTGGAGCGCGGCGGCGATCCCTCCGCCCTGTCCGCGGAGCTGACCCACCTCGCAGAGGGTGGGCGCGAGACCGCCGGCGCCTACCGGAAGACCTGGAGATGACCCGTCCCGCCATCGGCCTGACCCTGGGCCCGCTGTTGTTCCACTGGTCGCCGGCGCGGATCGGCGACTTCTACGCCCGCGTCGCCGATGAAGCCCCGGTCGAGCGCGTCTATCTGGGCGAGGTGGTGTGCGGAAAGCGCGCGCCGCTGGTCGCCCACGCCCTCGCGGAAGCCGCCGAACGGCTGGCGGCGGCAGGCAAGGAGGTGGTCTGGTCCGGGCTCGGCCTGCCGGCCACGGTGCGCGACCGAGGCGCGATCGCGGCGCTCGCCGCCACGCCGGAACTGGTCGAGGTGAACGACATTTCCGGCCTGCTGGACCGGGACGCGCCGTTCGTGGCCGGGCCGCTGCTCAACGTCTACAACGAGGCGGCGGCGCAGGAGCTGGCCGACCGCGGCTGCGTGCGCCTGTGCGCCAATGTCGAGCTGTCGCTGGACGCCGTGCGCGCGATCTCCCGGGCCTGTCCCGGGCTGGAGATCGAAATCCTCGCCTTCGGCCGGCTGCCGCTGGCGTTGTCGGGTCGATGCTATCACGCGCGCCACCATGGCCTGCACAAGGACGCCTGCCGGTTCGTGTGCGAGCGGGACCCGGACGGGCTGCGGCTGAGCACGCTCGAGGGCCGGGGCTTCCTCGCGGTCAACGGGGTGCAGACCCTTTCCGACGGAGTCCAGCTCGCCGACGTCGAGCCCGCCGTGCTCGCCGACGCCGGGGTGACCGCCCTGCGCCTGTCGCCGCACGGGACGGACATGGCGGCCGTGGCGCGCGCCTTCCGCGACTTTCTCGACGGCGGGATCGGCCGCGCCGAGCTGAGGCGACAGGTCGAGGGGCTGGGCCCGCCGGGGCCGCTGGTCAACGGCTACCTGCGCGGCGCCGCCGGAATGGCGTCGGTGGAGGACCGTCCATGATCGATCACGCTCGGCTGGAGGCCCTGCGGGGCGAACTGGACGGCGTCGACGCGCGCATGCTCGAGTTGATGGCGGCGCGTCAGCGGCTGGTCGAGGCGGTAGCCGAGGTGAAGGGTCGCCACGCCCCGCTGCGGGACCGGGTGCGCGAACAGGCGATCCTCGCCCGCATAAGCGCGGCGGCGGTCGACGCCGGGCTGTCTCCGAAGATCGCCGTGCCGGTCTGGCGCCGGCTGCTGGAGGTCAGCGTCGAGCACGAGCGGCGGGTGCTGGAGCGGGCGGAAGATGCGGCCGCCTGTTGCGGGTGCCGCGACCCCCTCGGATAAGGGAGCTACGGAGAATCCCCGAGGTGATCCCTTGCGCAGGACGTGGAATGTTCCGCGCTGCAAACCAGGGATCAGCGCTTTGTACGACTACCGGGCCGCATTCCAGACCGCCGTTGAGCAGGTGAGGGGCGAGGGGCGCTATCGCGTCTTCGCCGATCTGAAGCGCGTGCGCGGGCGGTTTCCGCGGGCGATCCGCCGCCGTGCGGACGGTTCGGAGCAGGAGGTGGTGGTCTGGTGCTCCAACGACTACCTCGGCATGGGCCAGCATCCGGCGGTGCTTGAGGCGATGAAGGCCGAGGTCGACGCGGCCGGGGCCGGGGCCGGGGGCACGCGCAACATCTCGGGCACGACGCGCTCGGCGGTGGACCTCGAGGCCGAGCTGGCCAGCTGGCACCGCAAGGAGGCGGCGCTGCTGTTCACCTCGGGCTATGTGGCCAACGAGGCGACCCTGTCGACGC
>MGLK01000015.1 GCA_001794825.1 Caulobacterales bacterium RIFCSPHIGHO2_01_FULL_70_19
CTGCACCCTGAACGAAGCGGCTCATACCCACCTCCTGCTGACCTCAGGAGGCTATCCTAATTCGCTCGATCCGAACGGCGTTTTCACACAGCCTCAGTCATGAGCTGACGGTGAGACCTCCGGCCGCCTCCGCTTGAATGGCCAGAAGCCGCTTTGCACAGGCGTCCTTCACAACCTGCTCCAGGAGCCGCACACGCGATGCCATCCATTCCAGCTCCTCATTGCTCACCCGGTAGTGCGGCGAGTATCGGGCCTTCACGTACGCCGCTCGCAGGAGTTCGAACGAGCGCTTCTGGAACTTGGTCTCCGTTGGCCAAACTTCCCTTAGCCGGGGATCAAACGGATCGGTTCGCTTCCTGAGGAAGATGAGGTTGTGCGACTTCGGGACGTAAAGCGTGAAGACCATCAGAACCGCGTGGTACAGCCGCTCTGCGATCTGGTGCATCATGAACGCAGCGTCACGGCGCCATTCCGCGTCGTCCCAACCTTCCTTGGCTTCAAGCTCGTAGCCACGGAAGCGACGCTCAACGTAGCCCATGGCAGCCTCGAAGTACGCTGACGCCTCTGCCCAAGCCACGTCCGCCGACATCGGCCGCGGCTCCACGAACTCCGCTTCCGCCGTGTCGAGCAGGACCACCCCGTCGCGCAACACATCCACCCAGAAGTACCGCCCCAACTCCAACTGGCGGTTCACGTCCTCCAGACTGTGCACCACGAAGCTGACCGGCGTCCGCAGCCGCTGACCTGAGACCAGCTCGGACAGCAGCCGCTTCTCCGCTCCTTCCCAGAGCTCCCACGCGTCGGTCAGCCGCTCGTCCGAGACGACCACCAAGAGGTCGAAGTCGGAGAAGTACCGGCCGACCGGGTCCTCGACCCAGTCGCCGCGCGCATATGAACCGAACAGGATGATCTTCAGGATCGACCCGGAGGCGAGCTCCGGCGCCTGGCGGGTGGCGAGGCTCTTGGCCAGCTCCTCCCTGAGAACCTCGACCGCGAACGCCAGCTCGGCGCGCTTGGCCGGCGGCAGATGTCCCAGGTCCGTTCTCAAGCCCTTCCCCTTCCGTCGCGCCACCCGCGCCTCTTCCCGCTCGCCGCGCCCAAAGTTCCGTCCTCGCATGGCTCCGCGCCTCAACCTCGACCTTATCGCAGGCGGCTTTGCTTGAGTCTCGACCACCGCGCCCGCTTCAGCAAGGCGCACAGCGCGCCGCTGTGCTCTTGCAGGCCAACGACCGGAAGCCGGGCGGGGCGTCCAGGGTGGGCGCGCCGCGCCCATCGCGCCAGCGACGGCGCAGCCGCCCTTGACGCCGCGTGCGGCTTCCGGCCCCTCCTCCCGGTCGCGAGCAATGAGAACTCCATCCAGCTCTTCCTGAGCGGCGCCGAGAGCGCCAAATTCGGAAGGCTCGCCAAAGCGACTGAAAATAGCCTCAGCCTTGGAATCGTTAACGCCTGAGCGATTTGCCCTTAAATGAGGAAAGCCCTGCCGCTTGGGTTTTTGAGCGCTTCGCAAGGACCATTCGGCGTTAGCTTTTAAATAGCCTAATCCGAGGCGCAGCCCTGCAGCGATTAAATTGGAGACTCTTGGAAAGGATGGCTTTTCCAAAGCCACGCTCTCCAAACTCAGGGAGCAATTTTATGCGCTACGCCCAGAACGGCAGATAGCGGGCATATCTGCGCGATTCCCCAGCCGTGGCGTCCTGCTTGATAAACCCGGCTTCGATGGTGGCTGCGATAATTTGGGACACAGTCGCCTGCTTGGATTCGCCCAGACCAAACCTTTCGCGCAGCGACTGGTTCGTCATGCGTTCTGAGAGGACGAATTTCAGGGCGCAGTGCTGGTAGCAGGCCCGAATCCGCCCCTCCCGATCCATCTCGTCGAAAGGCTTCTGGCCATAGATGATCGCGACGGTTCTTCGATGGGCCGCCCGAAAGTCGGGCGCGGGCAACTGGTACGTCTCCGCAAGCGCGACGACCCGATCGATGCCGCTGCTTCGCTCTTCGCAGATCGACATCCGTCGCATGAGGTCCGCGAGGCGTTCGTTGCGGGACTGATAGCCGTCGATGAAGCGCTCGACCGGAACCACAGGCTCTCCGGGGTTCGAGATCTCGACCCTATTCGAATAGACCTCGATCATCGGCGACATTCCGCCGAGCGAGAGGTCCTGGTGCACGAGCGCGTTGGCGATCAACTCGCGGATCGCGATCTCCGGCAGCAGCTTCACCTTCTGCCGCAGGGCATGCTCAATGACTTCGTTCTGGGGCAGCTGGGCCATGACGAAGTCGACCAGGCCCTGGAAACCGACGGCGTAGCCGCGCTGTCCGATCTGGTCGATCCGGGTCTCCAGCTTGGAGGGGCCGGCGTAGACGATCACCCGCGGCGCCTTGCGCGCCAGGTCCGGAAACTGATCCAGCCGCTTTGCGAGCAAAAGGCCGCCAAGTCGCCTGACCGAGAAGCCGCTGGCGTCGCGATCGACCAGCCGCTCCTGGATCAGCTTCTCCAGAACACCCTCCTGGGTGGTCGGATAGGGCAGCTTCAGCAGTTCGAAGAAGGTTTGGGTGTCCAACGCCTCCACGACCTGGGCAGCGTCCAGTCCTGAGAGGCTGGGCTGCTCGATCCAGTCGGGCTGACCTTCGGCGAAGATGGCCCGGAGCCGATCTTCCGACATCGGCCTCAGACTTTCTCCGGAGCGCATCAGGTACTTGCCGTCCAGATGGTAGGCCGACCCCCTGGGGCGGGGCGGTATGGTGAACACCACCACCCGACCATCGTCGTGTTGGACGGCCTCCACCTCCACCCGGAAGCCAACGGCAAGGAAGAGCCGGTCGGCGGTGTCGACGGTGTTCTGAAAGGCCTGGCTTCCCACGACCGGGCGCGGCTTCTTGTCGGAAACGCCCAGAACCAGGTGCCCCCCGCCCTCGTTGGCGATGGCGACGCAGTATTCCTTCAGCTTGTCGAAATTGAAGGTCGACTTGGCTTCCTTGAATTCCAGGGCCTGGTGTTCGGTCGGCTCCTGCCGCCAAAGATCGATCTGCGCCGGAGTGATGGCCATGGACCTCTGATAGCTGAAGCGCCCTGATCGACAAGCTTGATCCGTCCGAACCGGCCTTTGACCAGCCTGAGGCTCTCCGACGGAAATCCCGTAGCGCGTTCGCTGGGGGCGATGGTTGCGGTGAACAGACCTGGCAATCACCGCAAACCCCGCAGTGATTGGCTCGAAAGCGGGCGTTTGCAGTGAACGGGCAGTCGTCCTAGGAGCCGCTAGCTGACTCTTTCTGGGGGATGGACAGGATGGCGAGAGGTACGGCGAATGAAGGCCCACACCCGGTCGATCGGCACGTGGGGCGGCGTGTTTGGGAGAAGCGTCTTGAACTGGGCTACAACCAGTCGGACCTCGCTCGCGCCCTTGGGCTGACATTCCAGCAGATCCAGAAGTACGAGAAGGGGGTCAACCGCATCTCCTCGTCCAAGCTGTGGGATATCGCCCGCTTCTTCCAGGTCGACATCGGCTACTTCTTCCAAGGCCTCGACCATCCGCAGGCCCCGCGCGGCTCTTCGGCCGAGACGTCGGAGTCGCATGGGCCGGTCACCCGCCACTCTCTCGAAATCGCCCGCCTTGCACCCCGCCTCACGACCAGGCAGCAGAAGTTGGCAGCGCAGATAATCCGCGAAATGACTGGCGCTCGCATGACGAACGAGCCCTAAGTCCGCTGAAGGGCGCAGGCGACCTGTTGCTCATTAGGGCCTCTTCGGCTCTCCGCGACGGTCCGACGGACTAACGGCCGAGCGAACTGTCGCACGTCGGTTTCGGTCGTGACCACGGCCCTGCCCCACCGTCGCCGCCCGGCGACCATCTCCCTTGAAGGCCACCTGCTCCCGCCGGCATCCAGCCTCCGCAAGTCAGCTTGAAGCTCAAGCTGATGAGCAGCACCCTCCCACAGCGCGGTCGGCCGCCGAGGGGCGCCTCCAGCCGCTTCTGCTGGATCAGGTTTCGATTCTTCGAGACCCGAAGTTGCGGTAGCCAAGTCCTCTTGAGCTTGGAGAACGCGAGTCTATGACGCTTACGACTTGGCGGCGAGCATGAGCGGCGTGGCTGTTGGAGTGCTCCTCGCGGGGTTGGGAGTGCTTCCCGAGCCGGGCTTCGCACCCCAGCAGGACAGCCCTGTCCAGTTGGCGGACGTTGTCGTCACCGCGCGCCGCGGCAGCACAGACATCGCCCCGGAGAGGGAAGTTGGGCCAGCCGAGATCGATGCGCTTGGCCTGTGGAGCGCCGGTGAGCTGATCAGCCGCCTCGGGAGCATCTACGGTGAAAGTCAGCCGCCGGTCATTATCGTGAATGGGCGGCGGGTCGCCAACCCGCGCCTCTACTATGATCTACCGCCTGATGCGGTCAGCCGCGTGGAAATCCTGCCGCAAGGCTCGGCGGCGGCCTTTGGAGGCCCGCCTACCAGTCGGACGATCAACCTCGTTCTCGAACGCCGCTTCACGAGTCGGGACGGCGACGCACGAATACGGGCGCCGACGGCCGGCGGCTTCACCGGCCTAGACTTCACAGGCCGCGCGAGCAGGCTGGTCGATCTCGACATCACGGGCGGGACCTTGGCCGGCGCCCGCACTACGGCTCTTTGGGCAGATGAACGGGCCGACCTGCGCCTGCCCAGTTCGGAGGGCTCCGCGACTCTGCGTCCGGCGACCCGCCGGATTTCCGGTCAGGTCTCTGTGGGCAGGACGATTGGCGACTGGAGCGCGAGCCTTCAGGCGAGCGCCTATTCCAATGAGAGTCTGTCCGTCTCGCGTGAACGCTACGAACCTTCCGCTTCTCGATCGGCAGAAACGGCCGTGGGCGTTCTGATCGGACTTTCCGGACAGTGGTCCGACTGGAACGTCCTAGGGAACGTGCGGGGCCACGTCAGTGATGTCAGGCGAGAAGGCCGTATCAACTTGGAAAGCCTGGTTCAGACCGTCGGCGTCGACGGAAGCGCAACCAGACGCTTTTCGGGATGGACGGTCGAGCCGGCGACTCTCAGCTTCGATAGCGGCTTCGTAGAGTCTCGAACTGATACCCGGGGGCTGACGGCCCAGCGGGAGACGGCACAGACAGGATTCTGGACGGCACAGATGCTTGCACCCCTCGTCAGGAGGGAGGCCCACGCGACCGCCATGGATTTAGCCCTGTCGGTCGGCCGACAGATCGGCGATTCCGGAGGCGGCTCGACCATGCAGGTCGGCCTCGTCGGCGGGTTCGGCCCGAAGGTCCGGGCGAACGCGGCTTGGCGGCACACCACCGCTGCGCCGGCTGAATTGGACAGGTTGGCGCCGGTCGGCGACGGTATCCCCATCGTAGTCTACGACTTTCGCACCGGGCATACGGTTCGGGTCGAGACCATCGAGGGAGGCAACCCGAACCTCAGACCCACCACTGAGGAAGCAATTGACCTTGGCTTGGCCCTGGGTCCGTTTGGTCCTCTTGGCGTCCAGACTGTGCTGAGCTTCTCAACTCGCCACGGTACGGACGGCGTTGTCAGGGACTTGGCGGTAACAGCCGCAAACGAGAACCGATATCCCGGCCGTTTCGAACGGGACATTGACGGTCGGCTCACCCGCATAGATCGGCGACCCATAAATCTGGCCGGGTTCTCCTCGACGGAAATCGCCCTGACGCTCACCGCAAGTCTACCCCCCAACACCTGGGTTCCGGTCCCTGTGCGACTGCAGGCCCGATATGGCCGGCGCCTTGAAGACGAGATGACGCTCGATCCGGCATCAGGAACGCTCGACCGACTGGCTGGCGACAACGGCGGGCGGGCGCCCGAGAATGTGCTGGTCGAAATGAGTGCGGCTCAGGGTCGCTGGAGCCTGAACCTCTCGGCCCGATGGGAGGCCGGGTATCGAGCCCGGCAGACGGCAGGACACGACCAGGCGGAGGATCTTGTTCTTGCATCGTCGTCTTCGGTGGATGTCAAGTTGGGCTGGACCCTCCCGCTCCCAAGCTCTGCGATTTCCGCCGATGCGCGCCGACCAGCTGGGGGGACACGCCTGGAGCTGGCGATAGAGAACCTTGCCGATTCCCGCCGCCAAGCCCGGACCGCGGACGGAACCCCCGCGTGGCGTGGACACGAAATCGACCCGGTCGGCCGCGTGGTCCGCCTCCGCCTGAGCCAGCGGTTCTGAACCGGAACCACGAAGAGTTGAAGAGAGAAAACCCTCTTGACTTGTGCGAACGCTGTTACACAGTCGCCGTATCAATCGGAGGAGGGTACAATGTTATTGACTGTCGCCACCCTGTGCGCCGGCTTCGTTTACCAGGATCCGGTTATGGAAACCGTTGATGACTCGGAGCCGCCGCCGATCGTCGACGGAGGACCGCTCCCGTTCGACGATCAGGTGATATATCAGGACGATCCGAACCCTGTCGAAGTCCACCCTCTGTACACCGTGCGGCCCGGAACGCCTGGGAGGTCGGCGCCAGCCGGGCCCGGTCGGGTGACCTACACCCTTACCGGCCCGGCGCGGATAACTGTGCGCATTCCGTTTGTGGGCGCACGGACCGCGATCCTCGGACCAGGCACCTCCTACACCGGCCGAGACGCCAACAACAACGGGATCCCGGACGATCTGGATCGGCGTGAGATCGACATCGGCCCGGTCTAGGATTAAGGAGACGGGATGCTCCGAAATACTCGAAGAACCCGCTGGGGATCCGCCGCGCTCATCCTCATCGGGGGCGCCATTTATCTAGGGCTTCGCACACTCTTCCTGGATCATTGGATCGCAGTCACGATGTACGGAGCGGTCACGTGGGTAGCTGTCGGCTGCTACATCGGGATCGCCATGGTGGTCGCAGGTGCTGCGCTACTTCTGGCTTCGTTCTTTTGGCGGTCCGGTTCGCGGCCACCTCGATCGCCAGCCTAGACGCCCAGCTGGCGCCGAGCCGCGGAGCTTGGCTCCCCTAGCCGGTCAGGCGAGGTGTGCGTGATGAGGCGCACACCTCTTCTGGCTTTGGGGTGTACGGTCCCGTGAGACTCACTTGCTGCTTTGCGAATCCTCTCGTTCGAAGGTGACACGCGGCCGACTTGAACCCCGAGCGCGGCGGTCAATAGAGCCTCTTCAGCTCTCCGGCGGTTTGGCTGTGGCGACAGGCGGCGATCCACGCCTCAAGATCAGTGATGGCGTACCGAACCGCCTTGCCGAACTTGTAGAAGGCCGGACCGGTCCCCTTGGCTCGGTAGCACTCAAGAGAGTGCGGGCTGAGCGCAAGATATCGCGCGGCCGTCTCGGTCGTGACGAACGGCGCTGGTCCCAGATCATCAAGGACTACCGCCCGCGCCACCAACTCCGGCGAGGGCCATCTCTTCCTAGCCACGGCCCGCCTCCGCCACTGATTTGCGGGCGACCCGCAACCGGCCTGCGCGTCGCAGCGGCCGATAGGCTCCGAGCGCGGTCTTCGGCGGCGCCAGGGACAGAGCCGGTCGCTTCAGCTCCGGGAGATCCTGACGCGGTACTCCGGCTCCATCCGTAAGTCCCCGCCGACGCTGCGCGACCTGTTCCGCAGCCATCCGGATCGCCTCGTCCTCCGGGTGAACGTAGCGCATGAACATGGTCACCGTCTTGTGGGCGGTCAGCGCCATTGCGACCTTGGTGGGTACACCGGAGTTGGCGATGTCCGTCGCCGCCCGGTGGCGGATGGCGTGGGTTCCGTAGTGGCGCACGCCGGCCCTCTGGAGAATGCGCGCCCAGCCGCCGGAGTAAGTGTGGGTTGGCATCGGCGCCTTCGGGTTGAACAGGGCCGGGACTACATAGGGGCTGCCGGCCAACCGCGGCGCCTTCTCCAGCAAGGCCGCGGCCTCGTCGGTCAAGGGCTTGGACATGCCGCCGGTCTTGCTGTCGGGCCAGGCTACCCTCCGACGACTGAAGTCGATCCACTCCCAGCGCAGACCAAGAATCTCCGACTTGCGCGCGGCGAAGGCGAACTGCAGCCGGATCGCCAGCAGGATGAAGGAATGCTCCAGGCCCTCCCGCTCTGCCTGATCCATGTAGGCGAACAGCCGGCGCATCTCCTCGTCGGTGATGAAACGGGTGTGCGACCTCTGCGGATAGCGCGGCACATGCCGGCAGGGGTTGGACCCATCCGGGCGGTAACCCCAGACTTCGGCCAGGTTGAACATCTTGCGCAGCAAAGACAGCAGATGGTTGGCGGCCGTCGGCGTCGCCTGCATCGATCCGATCAGGTCGGCGATATCCGGGCGGGTGACGTCCTGCACCTTCATCGCTCCAAGCTTCGGGACGATGTGGGCGCGGATGCGCTCGCGGTTGCCGCGCACCGTGCTCGGCCGGTTCCGCGGCCCGGAGTACTCCCGCATGAAGCGCTCGCACAGGTCGGCCATGTCGGGCGCCAGCCGAGCCTGGGTGCGCTCGGCGCTCGGGTCTTCGCCGCGGCGCACATCGGCCAGCCAGTCGCGAGCAACGGCGCGCGCCTGTTCGACCGTCAGTTCCCCGAACCGCCCGATGGCCGGCTTGCGGCGCCGGCCCTGCACATTGGTGTAGGCGAGCATGAAGACCTTGCCGCCGGCCGGCGTCACCTTCAGCAGGAATCCGGGTACGAGTGCATCGCGCAGTTCGTAGTCACGCTCGCGCGGCGAGGCGGCCTCCGCGAGCGTCTTGGTGAGCTTGATTCTGGACATCGGGCCTCCGTTTCCGGTTCGGCCCCTAGGTGCTCGCTAGGTGCAGCGAGAGAGCGAACCGCATCGTAGAGAAGGCGACGATCTCGCAAGACGTTATTCCGGATTGTCCACCCGTAACAATGACTTGTCGTATAATCGGCGGCGATCTCGTGGAATGTCGTAGCGCATTCCGCGAGGCTCAAAATCCGGTTCCGAAAGGAGTGTCGGTTCGAGCCCGACCGCCCGCACCACCTTCCGGCGGCTCAGCCCTTCGGGCGAACCACCTCGCCGTCTTCCTTGGTGAAGGACGTCGGCGCCGCATCCAGCAGATCGAACACCTTCTCCGACGGTCGGCACAGGGCGGCGCCCTTCGGCGTCTTCACGATCGGGCGGTTGACGAGGATGGGGTGCTCGGCCATCGCCGCGAGGATGGCGTCGTCGTCGACGCCGGCCTCCAGCAGCCCCAGTTCGGCGGCGGGCGAGCCCTTCTCGCGCATCGCTTCGCGCGGGGTCAGGCCGGCCTCGGCGAACAGGGCGCGCAGCTGCTCCGCTGTCCAGCCCATCTTCAGATACTCGACGACCTGCGGCTCGTGGCCGGCCGCGCGGACCATCTCCAGCACGTTGCGCGAGGTGCCGCAGGCGGGATTGTGAAAAACGGTGACGGGGAAGTCGGTCATCGGGATCTCCTCGGCGGGACGCGGCCTCCTAGCACTCCGGGCGAGCCGTCGCGACCGTTCCGTCACGTCGCGTTTCAGCAGCCGAATTCGACCGCGTCGCGGTTGCGCCTGCGACATTCCGTCCGCATCTGGCCCCGATGACCTCCCCCGCGCCTGACGCGCCAGCCGCCCCGCGCGGCCCCGGCTTCCCCGAGTTCGTCTGCCTGATCGCCATGATGATGGCGCTCAACGCGCTGGCCATCGACTCCATGCTGCCAGCCCTGCCGATGATCGGCGAGGCGCTGGGCGTGGCGCGCGAGAACGACCGGCAGTGGATCGTCACCGCCTACCTGCTCGGCTTTGGCGGCGCCCAGATCATCTACGGCCCCCTCGCCGACCGCTACGGCCGCAAGCCCGTGCTGATGGTCGGCATCGGCCTCTATGTGCTGTTCAGCGCCCTGGCCGCCTTCGCCCCGACGTTCGGGCTGCTGGTGCTGGCGCGGGTCGGCACGGGCCTCGGGGCCGCCTCCCTGCGGGTGCTGGCTGTGTCGATCGTGCGCGACCGCTACAGCGGCCGGACCATGGCGCGGGTGATGTCGCTCAGCTTCCTCGTCTTCCTCGGCGTGCCCATCCTCGCGCCCAGCGTCGGGGCGGCCATCCTGACGGTGGGGCCCTGGCCCTGGATCTTCGGCCTGCTGGCCGCGGCCGGGGCGGCGGTGATGCTGTGGGCCGCCATCCGCCTGCCCGAGGCCCTGCATCCCGAGGACCGGCTGCCGATCGACGCCCGCCGCATCGGCGGCGCCTTCCGCGAGGCTGTGACCAACCGCCAGTCCATCGGCTACACCCTGGCCATGACGGCGATCACCGGGGCCCTGTTCGGCTTCATCAACTCGTCGCAGCAGATCTTCGCCGACGTGTTCGACGCCGAGGCCGCCTTCCCGCTGGTCTTCGCCGGCATCGCCAGCGGCATCGCCGCGGCCAGCCTGCTGAACGCCACCCTCGTCGTGCGGCTGGGCAGCCGGCTGCTGTCGCACTCGGCCCTGCTGGCCTTCACCGCCGTCGCGGCGACCCACGCCCTCGTATCCGCGCTCGGTTTCGAGACGATCTGGACCTTCGCGATCCTGCAGGGGCTGACCATGTTCTGCTTCGGCTTCGTGGCCGGGAATTTCGGCTCCATGGCCATGGAGCCGATGGGCCACATCGCCGGCACCGCCTCCTCGGCCCAGGGCTTCATCTCGACCACCGCCGGCTCGCTGATCGGCTTCCTGATCGGCCAGCAGTTCGCCGGCAGCGCCACGCCGATGGCGGCCGGCATCGCCGCCTGCGGCGCCACGGCGGTGGTCTTCGTGCTGATCGCCGAGCGGGGCCGGCTGTTCCGCGCGCATCATCAGCCGGTCCACGCGCCGGCCGGCTGACCGCCTCGCCCCTTGATCTTTTCCGCCGGGCGGGGCGTTGTCCGGCGCGAAAGAACCGGCTCCGGCCGACAAGGGAAGAGGAAACGCCGATGATCCGCACGCTTGGACTGGTCTCCGCGCTCGCGCTGGCGACCGCGCTTTCGGGATGCGCGGCCATGGGCGGGGCCTCGGACATGCCCCCGGTTCCCGCCTCGGCCGCGTCGACGGTGGACTACGTCCACGACGTCCACAGCTACGCCCGGCCCGAGATCGCCCGTGTCCGCCACGTCTCGCTGGACCTGACCGCCGACTTCGAGGCGAAGGTGCTGTCGGGGACGGCGACGCTGGACGTGCAGGGCGTCCCCGGCGCCAACGAGGTGGTGCTGGACGTCCGCGATCTCGACATCCGCAACGTGCGCGACGGCTCGGGCGCCCCGCTGCAGTACGAGACGGGCGCGCCGGCCGAATTCCTCGGCCAGCCGCTGACCATCCGCTTCCCGGCCCTGGCGCCGGGCGCGACCCAGCGCATCGTCATCGACTACGCCACCCGCCCCGGCGCCGCCGCCCTGCAGTGGCTGACCCCGGAGCAGACCGCCGGCGGCCGCCTGCCCTATCTGTTCAGCCAGGGCCAGGCGATCCTGACCCGCACCTGGGTTCCGACCCAGGACAGCCCGGGCATCCGCCAGACCTGGGACGCCCGCATCGTCGCCCCGTCCGACCTCAAGGCGGTGATGAGCGCCGAGATGCTGACGCCCGAGGGCGAGCCCGCCGGCGAAGGCCTGACCGCCTGGCGCTTCCGCATGACCAATCCGGTGCCGCCCTATCTGATCGCCATCGGCGTCGGCGACGTCGACTTCGCGGCTATCGACGAGCGCACCGGCGTGTGGACCGAGCCGTCGGAGCTGCGCGCCGCGCACCATGAACTGGTCCCGACCGCCGAGATGGTCGATCTGGCCGAGCGCCTCTACGGCCCCTACCGCTGGGGCCGCTACGACCTGCTGGTGCTGCCGCCCAGCTTCCCCTTCGGCGGCATGGAGAACCCGCGGCTGACCTTCGCCACCCCGACCATCATCGCCGGCGACCGCTCGCTGGTGTCGCTGGTGGCGCACGAGCTGGCCCACTCGTGGTCCGGCAACCTGGTGACCAACGCCACCTGGGACGACTTCTGGCTCAACGAGGGCTTCACCACCTATTTCGAGAACCGGATCATGGAGGCGCTGGAGGGTCCCGAACGCGCCCTGATGCTGCAGTCGCTCGGTTGGGGCGACCTGCAGGACACCCTCGCCTCGACCCCGCCGGCCGACACCCGGCTGAAGCTCGACCTGGCCGGCCGTGACCCGGACGAGGGCATGAGCGACGTCGCCTACGAGAAGGGCGCGTCCTTCCTGCGCACCATCGAGCGCATCGTCGGCCGCGAGCGCTTCGACGCCTGGCTGACCGGCTATTTCGAGCGCAACGCCTTCCGGCCGATGACCACCGAGCTGTTCCTCGAGGACATCCGCGAGCATCTCATCCGCGGCGACGCCGCGCTCGAGCAGCAGCTGATGATGGACGCCTGGATCTACCAGCCGGGCATGCCGTCGAACTGGGTCCCGCCGGTGTCCGACGCCTTCGTCCCGGTCGACGCCGCGGCGGCGGCCTTCGCCGCCGGCGGCCCGGCCTCGGCCATTCCGTGGGGCGGCTGGTCGACGCAGGAACGACAGCGCTTCCTCGCCTGGCGGCCGCAGGGCGGCGCCGAGGGCGCCGACTGGCTGACGCCGGCCCAGCTGGCCGACCTCGAGACCACGCTGAACCTGCGCCAGGAGGGCAACGCCGAGGTGGTGTTCGCCTGGCTGCAGATCGCCGTGCAGCACCGCTACCAGCCGGCAGTGCCGACGCTGGAGAAGTTCCTCACCACCATGGGCCGACGCAAGTTCGTGCTGCCGCTGTTCCAGAGCCTGTGGGCCGAGGGCGACTGGGGCCGGCCGATCGCCCGCCGCATCTACGCCCAGGCGCGGCCGGGCTATCACCCGGTCACCACCGGCTCGGTCGATGCGGTGGTGGGACGACCGTAGCAGCCGCGCCGCGCCTTCTCCCCTCCGGGGGGAGAAGGTGGCGCGCGAAGCGCGTCGGATGAGGGGGATGTCGACCCCATGCTGGCGGGCAGACGGAATGCGCCTGCCAGCCCCCTCATCCGTCAGGCTCCGCCTGACGCCTTCTCCCCCGAGGGGAGAAGGAGACCGCGCCCTCCTCCCGAACCTGTGCACGCCGCCCGGCTTGGCTTGGCCGCCCCCGGCCACTAGGTTCCGCGCACAAGAGCGGCCCCGGCCGCCCCGCTTTCAGGAGAGCCCCATGCACGACGCCCCCCAATCGGAAGCCGCCGCCCGGCTCGACAAGGAGAACCCGCTCGGCGTGGACGGCTTCGAATTCGTCGAGTTCACCGGTCCCGATCCGGCGGCCATGGTCGCCCGGCTGGAGCTGATGGGCTTCACCCGCACCCACGTCCACCCGACCACCGACGTGGTGCGGATGAAGCAGGGCGACGTCACCCTGCTGGTCAACCAGTCGCCCAAGGGCCAGGCCGAGGCGTTCGCCCGCGAGCACGGGCCGTCGGCCAACGGCATGGCCTTCCGCGTCGCCGACGCGAAGGCGGCTTACGAGGGCGCGGTCGAGCGCGGGGCCCGTCCTGCCGAGGGTCATGACGGCGGGGCGCTGGGCGACGGCTATCCCTGGATCCTGCAGGGCATCGGCGGCTCGCTGCTCTACATCGTCGACCGGTATGGCGACAAAGGCTCGCTCTACGACGGCTGGACCGAGATCGAGGGCTGGCGGGACGCCGAGAAGAAGAATTCGGTCGGCCTCTACTGCCTCGACCACCTGACCCACAACGTCCGGCGCGGCCAGATGCGGACGTGGTCGGGCTTCTACGGCCAGGTGTTCAACTTCGAGGAGCAGAAGTACTTCGACATCAAGGGCAAGGCGACCGGCCTGTTCTCGCAGGCGATGATCGCGCCCGACCGGGCCATCCGCATCCCGCTGAACGAGAGCCAGGACGAGAACTCCCAGATCGAGGAGTTCCTGCGCCGCTACAACGGCGAAGGCATCCAGCACATCGCGCTGGCGACGGACAACATCTACGAGACCGTCGAGGAGATGAAGCGCCGCGGCATCCCCTTCCAGGACACCATCGAGACCTATTTCGAGTTGATCGACAAGCGACTGCCGGGCCACGGCGAGGACGTGGAGCGGATGCGGAAGAACCGCATCCTGATCGACGGCTCGAAGGAGGAAGGCCTGCTGCTGCAGATCTTCACCCAGGACACCTTCGGTCCGATCTTCTTCGAGATCATCCAGCGCAAGGGCAACCAGGCCTTCGGCGAGGGCAATTTCCAGGCCCTGTTCGACTCCATCGAGCTGGACCAGATCCGGCGCGGCGTCATCAAGGTGGATGCCTGAGTTTCGCTTCGGGCCGCCCGGCTGGCTGCCCTGGCTCGGCCCGCTGCTGGCGGCCGGGATCGGGGCGGCGGTCGGGGAGTACGGCCTCGGCGGCGGCTTCTGGACGGTGCTGATCGCCGCCCTCGTCGGCGGCTTCCTGCCCATCCTCGGCAACGCCCTGTGGCGGTGGCGGCATCAGCGGAAGGGTTAGGCGGCGGGCCTGTCGCGCCGGTCCACCCTGTCGCGCTTTCGTCGCCCTTGTCCTCCTGCGATGTCTCGTCTGTCCGTCTCGCGTGTCCCGTGGACAGGCTGTGGATGGTCAGTGGAAATCCCGCGATCCTGGCAGCACCCGCACGTCGCGCGGATGCCGTCCCCGGGCCGGCTCGTGCGCCGACCCCGGCGCCCGGTCGGGGGTGAGGTCGCCCAGCGCCGGCGTCCAGTCGACCAGTTCCTCGACGACCAGGTGGCTGACCCCTTCGGCCCGCTGCACCCGCCCCCTGGCCAGCACCATGCGCGCCCCCATGGCGGTGGGGCGGAAGGCCTCGAACACCCGCTCCCACAGCACCAGGTTGGCCACACCGGTCTCGTCCTCGAGGGTGATGAAGCAGACGCCCTTGGCGGTGCCCGGCCGCTGGCGGACCAGCACCACCCCGCCGACCTGCACCCGCCGCCCGTCCGGCAGGCGGCCGTAGGCCTCGGCCGTCACCGCCCCCGCCTGCCTCAGCCGCTCGCGCAGGAAGGCGACCGGATGGCCCTTCAGCGACAGCCGGATCGACTGGTAGTCGCCGACCACCTCCTCGGACGGGGCCAGCTCGGGCAGGGCCTCGGGCGGGCGGCCGTCCGTCTCGACCAGGCCCACGGCCTCGAACAGGGGCGCCGAGGCCGCCGGCGGCGCGCCCTTCACCGACCACATGCCCTGGCGCCGGCTCAGCTTCAGCGAGCCGCAGGCGTCTGCCTCAGCCAGCCGGTCGAGCGCCGAGGGCGGCAGCCGGGCCCGCAGCCGCAGGTCCTCGACGTCGGCGAACGGACCGGCGGCCCGCGCCGCGACGATGGCGTCGGCCCACGCCTGGCGGAAGCCGTCGATCGACCGCAGCCCCAGCCGCAGGGCCCGCCGCTTCCGCCCGTCGCGCGGCTCCAGCAAGGCGTCCCAGCCGCTGGCGTTGACGTCGGGGTGGCGCACCTCGACGCCGTGCTCGCGCGCGTCGCGGACCAGCTGGGCGGGGGCGTAGAAGCCCATCGGCTGACTGTTCAGCAGGGCGGCGGTGAAGGCCTCGGGCCAGTGATGCTTCATCCACGCCGAGACGTAGACGAGGTGGGCGAACGAGCAGGCGTGGCTCTCGGGGAAGCCGTATTCGCCGAAGCCCTTGATCTGCTCGAAGCAGCTCTGCGCGAACGCCGGCGGATAGCCGCGCGCGATCATCCGGCCGACGAACATCTCCTCGTACTCGTGGATGGTGCCCATGTGCCGGAAGGTGGCCATGGCCCGGCGCAGGCCGTTGGCCTCCTTCGAGCTGAACCGCGCCGCCTCCATGGCGATGCGCATCGCCTGTTCCTGGAACAGGGGCACGCCGAGGGTCTTGTGCAGCACCCGCCGCAGCTCGTCGCGGTCGCCATGTTCGGGGGCCGGGTGCGGGAAGTCGACGACGTAGGGACGGCCCTGCGCCTCGGCCTCGCGCTTCTCCTTGCGCCGCTGCAGATAGGGGTGGACCATGCCGCCCTGGATCGGCCCGGGCCGGACGATCGCCACCTCCACCACCAGGTCGTAGAAGGTGCGCGGCTGCAGTCGCGGCAGCATGGCCATCTGGGCCCGGCTCTCGACCTGGAAGACGCCGACGGAGTCGCCCCGGCACAGCATGCCGTAGACGGCCGGATCCTCCTGCGGGACCGTGTCCAGCGCGAACCGCCGCCCGTAGGCCCCCTCGATCAGGTCGAACCCGCGCCGGATCGCCGTCAGCATCCCCAGCGCCAGCACATCGACCTTCATCAGCCCGAGGAAATCGATGTCGTCCTTGTCCCATTCGATGAAGGTCCGCTCCTCCATCGCCGCGTTTCCGACGGGCACGATCTCGATCAACGGCGTCTGGCTGAGCACATAGCCGCCGACGTGCTGGCTGAGGTGACGGGGAAACTTGATCAGCTCGGCGGTCAGCTCCAGCGCCAGGGCCAGGCGCGGGTCGTCGCGGTCGAGCCCGGCGCCATCGACGTGCTCCTCCTTCACCCCGTCGCCCCAGCCGCCCCAGACGGTGTCGGCCATGCGGGCGGTGACGTCCTCGGTCAGGCCCAGGGCCTTGCCCACGTCGCGGATCGCCGAGCGCGGGCGGTAGTGGATCACCGTGGCCACGATCGCCGCCCGGTCCCGGCCGTAGCGGCGGTAGACGTACTGCATCACCTCCTCGCGCCGCTCGTGCTCGAAGTCGACGTCGATGTCGGGGGGCTCGTTGCGGTCGGCCGACATGAAGCGCTCGATCAGCACGTCCTGCTCGGCCGGGTTCACATTGGTGACGCCGAGACAGAAGCAGACCACGGAGTTGGCCGCCGAGCCGCGCCCCTGGCACAGGATCGGCTGCGGCTGCGCCCGCGCCCAGGCGACGATGTCGTGCACGGTCAGGAAGTAGTTCGGGTAGTTCAGGAGCTTGATGAGCTTCAGCTCCTTGACGATGGTCCGCCGGACCTTGTCCGGGACACCCCCGGGCCACTTCTCCCGCGCCCCCCGGAACGCCAGGCGGATCAGCCGCCGCTGGGCGCTCCAGCCGTCCGGCACGGGTTCGTCGGGATAGCGGTACTCCAGTTCGCGCAGCGAAAAGCGGCAGGCGCGCACCACCTCCATGGTCCGCTCCAGCGCCGCCTCGTGGCCGCGGAACAGGCGCGCCATCTGCGGCGGCGGCTTCAGATGCCGTTCGGCGTTGGCCTGCAGCCGACGACCGGCGCGGTCGATGGTCGTGCCCTCGCGCACGCAGGTCAGCACGTCCTGCAGCCGGCGCCGGTCGGGGTGGTGGTAGAGCACGGCGTTGGTGGCGATCATCGGCGCGCCGGCGCGCTCCGCCATCGCCGCCAGCCGGTTCAGCCGCCGCCGGTCGTCGCCGCGCCACAGCGGCGCCGCGGCCAGATACAGGTCGTCCGGCCAGGCCCGCCGCCACGCCGCCAGCCGCGTCTCGAAGGCGGCGTCCGGCCGCTCCGGCGCAGGGGCGAGGGCGATCAGGCCCTCGCCCAGGGCGGCCGCCTGTTCGAACGTCAGCCGGGTCTCGGCCTTGGGAATACGTTCCGCCTCCTCCCCGTCCTGCGGCGAGGAGGGGCCGGCGAACACCTCGCTCTTGCCCAGCGACAGCAGGCGGCACAGGCGGCCGTACGCCGCCCGGTCGCGCGGGAAGACGATCAGCTCGGTCCCGTCGAGAAAGCCCAGCCGCGCCCCGACCAGCAGCGGGATCTCCGCCGTCTCGGCCCCCATCAGGGCGCGCACCACCCCCGCCAGGGTGTTGCGGTCGGCCACGCCCACCGCCACCAGGCCCAGCGCCCTGGCCTGCAGCATCAGCTCGCCCGGGTGCGACGCCCCCTCCAGGAAGCTGAAGTTGGTCATCACGCCCAGCTCGGCGTAGGCGCCGCTCCAGCCGCTCACGGCAGCACCCCGTGCATCCACCACGACGGCGCGCGCTCGTCCTCGCCGCCGCCGTACTCGCGGCCGTACAGCCCCTCCCGGAACAGCCAGTAGCGGCCGCCGGCCTCGTCCTCGACGCGGTAGTAGTCGCGGGTGCGGATCGCCCGGCGGTCCCCCGCCGGCCGCCACCACTCGGGCGACAGGCGCTCGGGACCGTCGGCGCGGATCACCCGCCGCGACAGCCGCCGCCAGGTGAAGCGGGCCGGGGCCCCGTCGGGCAGTTCGGCGATGGCCTCGACCGGCTCGGGCGGATCGAACAGCAGGATCGGCCGCCGCCCCGGTTCGTCGTGGACCTGCGTCGCCGGAGGTCCGGCCAACGCCGGCCGCCAGCGCTCGGCCCGCTCGGGAATCCAGCTGTCGACCTGTTCGGGAACCAGCACCCGGTCTTCGCCCAGCCGGGCCGACAGGCGGTCGACCAGCGCCGCCAGATCCTCCGCCTGCCGCGCCGCGGTCTCGTCGTGGAGCGCGGCCTGGCGGGCGACCACCGGCTCTACGGCGCCGGCCGCCAGCATCAGGGCGTCGACGCCGAAGCCGAGCTCCAGCCGCCCGAGCCCCGCCTCGCGGAACAGGCGCAGCCAGACCGCCGCGTCGCGGCCCGGCCGGCCGGTGCGGATCGGCAGGGAGGTGGTCGCGCCGTCGGTGCGGAAACCGGTGAGGATCAGGCTGCGCGCCCCCTGCCCGTCCCGCTCCAGCGTCGCCGCCAGATCTTCCGCCAGCTCCGGCAGCCGCGCCTCCACCCCGGCGAGGTCGCCCAGCGGTTCGGCGAAAGCCTGCCAGGCGCGGTAGCGGGGCGGCGGCCGCACCGGCGTCAGGGCCTCGCCCTCGTAGCCCAGCGCCTGGTCCAGCCGCCGCACCAGCTCGACCCCGCCGGTTCCGCGGAAGCGCCGCGCCAGACCGGCGCGCGGCATCGGGTAAAGGTCGCCGATCCGCTTCAGCCCGAAGCGCCGGGCCTGCGCCAGGGCGGCGGCGTCCAGCCGCAGCGCCGCCAGCGGC
>MGLK01000016.1:0-6179 GCA_001794825.1 Caulobacterales bacterium RIFCSPHIGHO2_01_FULL_70_19
GCTGCGCAGACCGGCCTCTTGCCAACCCCAACAACCCCAGCTCAGATCAACTACGGACTCTTGTTATGGCTGGATGAGAAACGGGGGTCACGTCAGAAGCCAAGGCGCAGGCCGCTCCAGCTCCGTTCAAGACGCGACTGAAGAGCGCCATCGACTATTGGTTCGACGGCATTCAGAAGTCGATATCGGAGGGCGCGCCAAGCTAGGCTGCCGGTCGCTGGATAGAGGTCCAGTCTTCCCCGCTTGGGGCCCCAGCCGCTCCGCCCCACAACGCAAAAGGCCGCCGCGCGCTCTTCGGCGTCGCGGCGGCCCTAAGCCGTCCGAAAGGACCGGCGGCGTTAGCCCGCCAGCTTCTCGTCGATGAACTTCACGGCGTCGCCGACCGTCTGGATGTGCTCGGCGGCGTCGTCGGGGATCTCGATGTCGAACTCTTCCTCGAAGGCCATGACCAGTTCGACGTTGTCGAGCGAGTCGGCGCCGAGGTCGTCGATGAAGCTGGCCTTTTCGGTGACCTTGTCCGGATCGGCGTCCAGGTGGTCGATCACGATCTTGCGGACGCGTTCCAGGGTGTCGGACATGTTGTGTCTGCCTTCTGATGCCGTTGTGCCGGCGGTTGTCTCAGTCCTGCCGTATGACGACGGCGACGGCGGCGCAAGCCTTCAACGAAGACTCACCCCGACCGGTTGCGAGCGCTTTAGCACAGGCGGGGCGGCGGGAAACAGCCTTGGCCGCGCGCGGCAACGGGTTGTGATGGGGGTGGAGCGGAGTCTGCGGAAGGTCTGGCGGGGTCGCCAGCGTCGCTGGTTCTTCACGGCGAGCACAACGGGGCGCAACGAACACGACGGGAGCGAGCGCGAGGCCGGCACGGTCGCCTGAACGGCGGGGTGACATGCACGTCGCCCGCGGCGACGTGCGACAGGGCCCGGCGGCGAGCCATGACGCCTGACGCGGCTCCGCTCCCGTCGTGCTCGTTGCGCCCTCGTTGTGTCCGTTGTGATGAACCCGGCGGGCGGGCCAGCCCGGACGCCGGCCGTCAGGCCACCCGGCTGACGGCGAAGTCGGCGAGGCGTTCGAGGGCGGTGCGCCAGTCGCCCTGCGGCAGGGGGGCCAGGGCGTCGCGGGCGAGGTCGGCGTAGTCCCAGGCGAGGTCGAGGGTGGCGGCGACGGCGCCGGAGCCGACGATGAGCTCGCGGGCGCGGCGGAAGTCGTCCTCCGTGCGCCGGCCCTGGTTGATGGTGCGGTCCCAGAAGGCGTCCTCGCGGCCGCGGGTGCGGGCGGCGGCGAGCAGCAGCGGCAGGGTGACCTTGCCCTCGCGGAAGTCGTCGCCGGCGTTCTTGCCCAGCACCTCGGACTGGCCGCCGTAGTCCAGCGCGTCGTCGGCCAGCTGGAAGGCGAGGCCGAGGTTGAGGCCGTAGGACCGGAGGGCGGCGACGGTCGTGTCGTCGGCGTCGACCCCGACGGCGCCCGCCTCGGCGGCGGCGGCGAACAGCTCGGCGGTCTTGGCCGAGATGATGCGCAGGTAGGTGTCCTGGTCGAGGTTGAGGTCGTGGGCGCGGGTCAGCTGCAGCACCTCGCCCTCGGAGATGACGCTGGAGGCGGTGGCGAGGATGCCCAGGGCGCGCATGCGGCCGGTCTCGACCATCAGCTCGAAGGCGCGGGCGAACAGGTAGTCGCCGACCAGCACGCTGGACGGGGCGCCCCAGATCAGGTGGGCGGCGACCTTGCCGCGGCGCAGGTCGGAGGAGTCGACCACGTCGTCGTGCAGCAGGGTGGCGGTGTGGATGAACTCGACCGCGGCGGCGAGGCGGACCGGGGCCTCGATGGGACCCCGGGCGCCGGCGGCGCGGGCGGCGGCGATGGTCAGGAGCGGACGCAGCCGCTTGCCCCCGGCGGCGACGAGGTGGTCGGCCAGCATCGGGATCACCGGCACCTGGGACTGCATGCGCTCGACGATCAGGGCGTCGACGGCGGCCATGTCGGGGCCGGCGAGGCGGACCAGCGGCTCGACCTCTCCCTTGCGACGGGTCTCGGCGACGGTGACAGCGTCCAAGGACATACTCTTCGGGGGGCGGCGCGGGAGGAAAATCGGGACGCCGCCTTGCCCGGCGACGCCGCGGCGCACAATGGTGACGGGGCAGGAAGGGGTCAAGCCGCGTGTCCGTCGCAGCCGGGATCGAAGTGGTGGAGGACGGCCTGCTGGGCGGCCGGGTGCGGCTGCGCCAGCCGGCGAAGGGCTATCGCGCCGGCATGGACGCGGCCCTGCTGGCGGCGGCGGTGCAGGCGAAGGCCGGCGAGCGGGTGATCGAGGCGGGCTGCGGGGCCGGGGCGGTGCTGATGCAGATCGCGGCGCGGCGGCCGGGCGTGCGGCTGACCGGGCTGGAGCGCGACCCGGCGCTGGCGGCGCTGGCGCGGGAGAACGCGGCGCTGAACGGGGCCGACGCGCAGATCCTCGAGGGCGACGTGGCGGCGGGGGTCCGGGCGCTGGGGCTGGAGCCGTTCGACCATGCGGTCAGCAATCCGCCCTTCTTCGACGATCCGGGCGCGCTGCGGGCCCCGGCCGAGGGCAAGCGCGGGGCGTGGATGGCCGACGACGGGCTGGCGGCGTGGACCCGGTTCCTGCTGAAGGCGGTGCGCGAGGGCGGGACCATCACGGTGATCCACCGCGCCGACCGGCTGGCCGACCTGCTGGCGGGGCTGGGGGCGACGGCGGGGTCGTTCGCGGTGCGGCCGGTGCACGCCTTCGCCGACGCGCCGGCCAAGCGGGTGCTGGTGCGCGCGGTGAAGACCGGCCGCGCCCCCTTGCGCCTTCTGCCGGCGCTGGTGCTGCACGACCGCGGCGGCGGCAAGCATACGGCGGAGGCGGAGGCGGTGCTGCGGGGCGAGGCCGCCCTGCCCTTCTGATCCGCCGGCCGGTGGGATAGAGAGCCCGCATGACCCTTCGCCCGCTGTTCGTCACCCAGGTCTACGAGGCCTCGCTCGCCGGTTCGCCGGGGTTCGAGGGGTTCAACGCCGCGCTGGCCGACGCCTGCCGCATGCTGGCGGTCGAGGACCGGGCCGGGCGGGCCTGGTGCCGCGAGCACGGCTACCGCGGCTACACCTCCTACGGCTCCCTGACCGACCTGCCGCAGCGGCTGCCGGAGTTCGCCGAGCTGAAGCGCCACCTCGACCGGCACGCACAAGCCTATGCCAGGGCGCTGAATTTCGAGCTGGCGCGCAAGCCGCGGCTGGACAATCTGTGGGTCAACGTCCTGAAGCCCGGCGGCGGCCACACCGGCCACATCCACCCGCACGCCGTCCTGTCGGGGACGATCTATGTGGAGGTCCCGGACGGGGCCTCGGCGCTGAAGCTGGAGGACCCGCGCCTGCCGATGATGATGGCCCGGCCGGGGGTGCGCGCCGACGCCCCGGAGGCCGAGCGGCCGTTCGTCTACCTGGCCCCGCAGCCCGGGACCCTCCTGATGTGGGAGAGCTGGCTGCGCCACGAGGTGCCGGCCAACGCCGCCCGCAGCGAGCGCATCTCGATCAGCTTCAACTACGCCTGAGCGATCAGGCCTTCGGCTTGCGCCGGGCGTCGCGCTGGCGCCGCGCATCGTCGGCGGCGTCGAGCATGCGGATGCCGGACAGGTCGGCCTCCTCGGCCGACATGTGCAGCGCCGCTTCGGGCGGATCCCTGACCTCGACCTGGCCCTCGCGGCCCACCGGTTTGAGGGGGCCGCTGAAATTCTTCGGGTCCGGGGTGTCGGGCATGCCGCTCAAAATGGTCGACGGCGGACGCAGTTCCGGCCGGGCCGGCCTGGATTTCTTTTCCGGCGTTAGCCGGCTGCAAACCTTGTGGCGCTATGCCGGACGGCGTCCCTCCCGCCGATCGCCCGCCATGCTCGTCTCCCGCGCCACCGGCGTCATCCTCCTGCTCTACAGCGGCTTCCACATGGCCATCGGGCTGTGGGTGCCGCAGTTTCCGTGGCTGCTGACGGGCATCCTGCTGGTCGTCGGGGCCTGCGCCCTGCTGGCCTGCAGGGACTGGTCGCGGATCGTCATCTACGCCGCCGCCCTCGCCGCCGCAGCGGTCGGGCTGATCGGCCAGGTGGCGGCGGCCGGAGACGTCGACGCCGACATCCCGCTGGCGGTGATCATCTGGAGCCTGTGGACCTCCCTTTGGCTGGCCGTCGCCTACCTGGGAGCCCGCTACCTGCCCGAGCCGGGGCCTGACAGCTGGACGCTGGTCTGGCCGAGGTTCGCCCGCCCGGCCGCCGATCCCGGCCAGGCCCGGCGCTAAGACCGCCGCCCCGGCGGCCATCAAACCGCCCCGCCCGGCCGCTACGGGTTTGCCCTCCGGCGCGGCGGTCGCTACATCCCGCGCCAACCTCCCCGCACTTCCAGACGACAGGGCGCGACGCACCTCATGGCGCAGCAATACATTTTCCAGATGCAGGGCCTGACCAAGGCCTACCCCGGCGGCAAGAAGGTCTTCGAGAACATCTGGCTGAGCTTCTACAACGACGCCAAGATCGGCGTCGTCGGCGTCAACGGCTCGGGCAAGTCGACCCTGCTGAAGATCATGGCCGGCCTCGACACCGAGTTCCAGGGCGAGGCGCGGGCCGCCGACGGCGTCAAGCGCGGCTACCTCGAGCAGGAGCCCCAGCTCGATCCCAACCTGAACGTCCGCGAGAACGTCGAGGCCTGGTGCGAGGAGAAGCAGTGGGTCAACCGCTTCAACGCCATCGCCGCCGAGATGGGCGAGAACTACTCCGACGAGCTGATGGAGGAGATGACCTCGCTCCAGGAGAAGATCGACGCGGCGGACGTCTGGGACATCGACAGCCGCATCGAAATGGCCATGGACGCCCTGCGCTGCCCGCCGGACGACTGGGCGGTGACCAACCTGTCGGGGGGTGAGAAGCGCCGCGTCGCCCTGGCCCGCCTGCTGCTGTCCAAGCCCGACATGCTGCTGATGGACGAGCCGACCAACCACCTCGACGCCGAGTCGGTGGCCTGGCTGCAGCATCACCTCGAGAATTTCCCGGGCTGCGTCATCCTGGTCACCCACGACCGCTACTTCCTGGACCAGGTGACGAAGTGGACGCTGGAGCTGGACCGCGGCAAGGGCCACCCGCACGAGGGCAACTACTCCAGCTGGCTGGAGGCCAAGCAAAAGCGCGTCGTCCAGGAGCAGTCTGAATCCGAGGCCCGCCAGCGCGCCCTGACCCGCGAGCTGGAATGGGTCCGCTCGGGCGCCAAGGCCCGCCAGGCCAAGTCCAAGGCCCGTCTGGCCGCCTACGAGAAGATGGTCGCCGAGCAGGAGAACGCCACCAAGGCCCAGACCCACGCGGTCATCCAGATCCCGCCGGGGCCGCGCCTCGGCAATGTGGTGCTGGAGGTCGAGGGGCTGGAGAAGTCCTACGGCGACAAGCTGCTGTTCAAGGACCTGACCTTCAAGCTGCCGCCCAACGGCATCGTCGGCGTGATCGGCCCCAACGGCGCCGGCAAGTCGACCCTGTTCCGCATGATCACCGGCCAGGAGCAGCCCGACGCCGGCACCATCCGCGTCGGCGAGACGGTCAAGCTGGCCTATGTCGACCAGTCGCGCGACGACCTGAAGCCGGACGACACCATCTGGCAGGCCATCTCGGGCGGCACTGACGTGATGATGGTCGGCAAGCGCGAGATCAACACCCGCGCCTACGTCGGCAGCTTCAACTTCAAGGGCGGCGACCAGCAGAAGAAGGTCGGCCTGCTGTCGGGCGGCGAGCGCAACCGCGTCCACCTGGCCAAGACCCTGGCCACCGGCGGCAACCTGATCCTGCTCGACGAACCGACCAACGACCTCGACATCGAGACCCTGCAGAACCTCGAGGAGGCGCTGGAGGAGTTCGCCGGCTGCGCCGTGGTCATCAGCCACGACCGCTGGTTCCTCGACCGCCTGGCCACCCACATCCTCGCCTTCGAGGGCGACAGCCACGTCGAATGGTTCGAAGGCAACTTCGAGGCCTACGAGGAAGACAAGAAGCGCCGCCTCGGCACCGACGCCCTGATCCCGCACCGGATCAAGTTCCAGAAGTTCGGGCGCTAGGGCCCTTGTCGTGACGACCTTTCCGGCTGCGTAGAGGCGGCCGGGGGTGGGATCGGACGCGCCCTCGCGGGGGCCGGCGCCCGGCCCCGCCCCGGCGGCCGGCCCCCCG
>MGLK01000016.1:6209-38924 GCA_001794825.1 Caulobacterales bacterium RIFCSPHIGHO2_01_FULL_70_19
CGGGTAAGAAGACGCGGCGGTAGGGGGCGGGTTTGACCATAACGCTTAACGGGAAATCCGGGTCCTGATAGCGTCGTTTCCGTCCTGCCGGGGAGTGGTACGATGGGCTCTTTCAGCGTCTGGCACTGGGTCGTCGTCATCGGCTGGCTTCTGCCGATGCTTCCGATCTCCACGATTCTGAGAAAGGCCGGCTTCAGTCCGTGGTGGGCGCTGCTCTACCTCATCCCGATGGCTAACGTGGCTGCGCTGTTCATCTTCGCCTATACCCGTTGGCCTGCCCTTGGCTCAACGCCGCCGGAAGCCTGAACGAAGCGGCCGAACCAGCGCCCCCTCCCCGTCCCCCTCCGCCCGCGCTAGTCTCCCCCCATGACCCAGCGTCCCGCCGTGCTGATCGTGCAGCGCCATCTCGCGCCGCTGACCGCCTTTCTGGAGGGGAGCTACGACGTCTACCGGCTGTGGGAGGGGCCGCCGGTGGAGGCGGCGCACGACATCGGGGCGCTGGTGGTGGCGGGGGAGTACCCGCTGGATCCAAGGCTGGTGGAGAGCCTGCCCAACCTGAAGCTGGTGGCCTGTTTCACCTCGGGCTACGACGGGATCGACGTGGACTGGTGCCGGGCGCGGGGGTTGCCCGTCACCCATGCGCCGGGGGTGAACCACGAGGACGTCGCCGATCACGCCATCGGGCTGATCGTCGGGGCGCGGCGCGGCATCGTCGCCGGCGACCGCTCGCTGCGGGCGGGCGGCTGGACGGCGGAGTCGAAGACGATCACCCATTCGCTGAAGGGGCAGAAGGTCGGCATCGTCGGCCTCGGCGCCATCGGCGAGGCCGTGGCCCGGCGGGCGGAGGCCCTGCGCATGCCGGTGCGCTGGTGGGGGCCGCGGGAGAAGGACGCGCCCTGGCCGCGGGCGGCCTCGCTGCCGGAGCTGGCGCGGGACAGCGACGTTCTGGTGGTCGCCTGCCGCGCCGACGAGAGCAACCGCGGCCTGATCTCGCGCGAGGTGATCGAGGCGCTGGGGCCGCAGGGGCTGCTGGTCAATGTGGCGCGCGGCCAGCTGGTCGACGAGGACGCCCTGATCGCGGCGCTGCGCGCGGGGCGGCTGGGACAGGCGGCCCTGGACGTGTTCGAGGACGAGCCCACCGACCCGGCCCGCTGGGCCGACGTGCCGAACACGGTGCTGACGCCCCACACCGGCGGGGCGACCACCGAGGCCGTGCAGGGCATGCTGATGCTGCTGCTGGAGAACCTGCAGGCGGCGTTCGCCGGGGCGCCGCTGAAGACGCCGGTGGCGGCGGGCTGACGCCTTTCGGACTGGCGAAGCGCGGGCTTCTGCGGTCAGATGCGCGGACGAGTTGTTCAGTCATGAGGCCGGCGTGAGCCAGACCGCGATCGATCCCCTTTCCGACGCCGACGCCGCCGCCCCGCGGCTGGAATGCTATCCGACCCGGCCCAACCCGCCGCAGCTGGTCCCGGGCCGGCCCGACCGCGACTGGATGGACGCCTTCGCGGCGCGGCACCCCTACCGCTGCCTGCCGCTGAGCATGGCCAACACCACGGGATGGGACATCCTGTGCCCCTTCGGCTTCGAGGCGGAGTGGGACGGGAGCCTGGGGGCGGAATCGATCCGCTTCTTCCCCGACGACGACGCGACGCTGTTCGAGCATTTCGCCGTGTCGCACTTCACCCATGGGGTGCTGACCTTCCACGTCGGCTGGCTGTTCCGCACGCCGCCGGGCTGGGCGCTGCGCTGCGCCGGCAGCCCGAACCGGTTCAAGCACGGGATCGCGCCGCTGGAGGGCCTGGTGGAGACCGACTGGCTGCCCTACCCCTTCACCATGAACTGGCGCTTCACCGCCCCGGGTCGGGTGCGGTTCGAGAAGGACGAGCCGTTCTGCTTCATCCAGCCGGTGCAGCACCACCTGGTCGAGGCCTTCCAGCCGGTGGGCGCGCCGCTGGACGCCGAGAGCGACCTGGGCCGCCAGTACGAGGCGTGGAAGGCGGTGCGTTCGGACTTCAACACCCGCCTTGCCAACGGCGATCCGGAAGCCGCCAAGCAGGCGTGGCAGCGCTACTATTTCCGCGGCGAATTCCCCGACCCGGCGGCGCCGCGGCCCGAGAGCCATGTCAACAAGCGGCGCCTCGCGGGCCTGCCGGACCTGCCCGCGCCGCCTCCCCCGCCGGCGCCGCAGCCGCAGCCGCTGTTCAGCGCCATGGACTACACCGCCCTCGACCTGTCGCCCGGCGGATCCCCGCGCAAGCCCTGATCAGTCGTCGTCCATGCCGGGCATCGGCATGGGATCAGGCGCCGGCATCGGCAGGGCGACCGGCGCGCGCGGGGCCGGCGGACGCGGCATCTCGGCGTCGGACAGACGGCCGTCGCCGTCGGCGTCCATGCGCTCGAACATGCGGACCGCGCCGGCCTGCAGCTCCTCGCGGGTGACGCGGGCGTCGTTGCTGGCGTCCGACTGGGACACCATGGCGCGGATGCGCGAACCGCCCCGGGCGGCGACCTCGCCCCGGCTGAGCACCATCAGCTCGCGGCCGGTGATGACGCCGTCGGCGTCGGCGTCCAGCCGGTCGAACAGGCGATCCGCCCAGGCGGGCGCCTCGGCGGCGGTGCGGGGCGGGCCCATCATGCCCCCGGCCTGAGGCGCCTCCGGCGGGGTCTGGGCTGAGGCGGCCGGGGCGGCGAAGGCGGCGAGGGCGAGGGCGACGAGGGGGGAAAGGCGCGGGCTCATCGGTCTGGATCCATTCAGCACTGGGCGACAGACTGTGCCCGTCGGCCCGATGTGGCCAGAGATTTTCCTTGCATAATCATATAAGGATATCTTTATATGATCCCATGTCCCTGACGCCCGAACAGACGGTTGAGGCCCTCCGCGCCGCCGGCGAGCCGACCCGCCTGCGCATCCTGTCGCTGCTCGCCGGGGAAGAGCTTTCGGTGATGGAGTTGTCCGGCGTCCTCGAGCAGAGCCAGCCGAGGGTCTCGCGACACCTCAAGCTGATGGCGGACGCCGGTCTCATCGAAAGGTTTCCGGACGGGGCGCGGGTCTTCTACCGCGTCTCCTCCACGCCGACGGCACGCCGGTTGGTGGACACGATCCTCGATCTGCTGGAGACAAGCGCAGGCGCCGCCGACGATCGGCGTCTCGAGGAGGTGCGGCGCGAACGGGAAGCCGCCGCCAACGCCTACTTCGAGCGCGTCGCTCCCCAGTGGGACCAGATTCGCTCCCTCTATGTACGCGAGAGCGACATCGAGGCCGCCATCCTCCGCCTCACCGGTGAAGGCCCGTTCGAACGCGTGGTCGACCTCGGCACCGGCTCCGGGCGGATGCTGACCCTGCTCGGCAGCAAGGCGCGGATGTCGGTCGGTCTCGACCTCAGCCAAAACATGCTGAACATCGCCCGCAGCAACGTCGCCAAGGCCGGCCTCGAGAAGGTTGAATTGCGCCATGGCGACATCTTCGCCACCCGCTTGCCCGACCAGAGCGCCGATCTGGTGCTGGTTCATCAGGTGCTGCACTACCTGGCGGATCCGGCCGCGGCGGTGGCCGAGGCGGCGCGTCTCGTCATGCCCGGTGGACGGTTGCTGATCGTCGACTTCGCGCCTCACAATCTCGAGCATCTGCGGGAGGAACACCAGCACCGGCGGCTGGGCTTCGCCGACAAGGAGATGCGGGACTGGCTGTCGGCGGCCGGCCTGAAGCCGTGCGCTGCGATCGTCATGCCGCCGGACACCGAGGGCCTCACCGTCTCGATCTGGAGCGCCGAGCGGCCCGCCGCCGCGAAGGCGAGCGCGGCATGACCGGATCCGCACTCAGCCTGTCAGAAGCCCGGACCTTGCTGCTGTCTCCGCTGGGGCCGGTCGCACGCGCCGGCCAGGACGCATCTCGTCCCAGGATTTCCTTCGAGTTCTTTCCGCCGAAATCGGAGGAATCCGAAGCCAGTCTCTGGCAGGCGGTGTCGCGCCTCGCCCCCCTGCGGCCGGAGTTCGTTTCGGTGACCTATGGCGCCGGCGGGTCGACGCGCGAGCGCACCCACCGGACCGTCCAGCGCATCCTCGCCGAGACGGATCTCGCGCCGGCCGCCCACGTCACCTGCGTCGAGGCGAACCGAAGCGACGTCGACGCGGTGATCGACGCCTACCGGGAGGCCGGGGTCCGGCACGTCGTGGCCTTGCGCGGCGACCCGCCGGGCGCGGCCGGCATCGGGGGCGCCTACGTCCCGCGCGCCGACGGCTACGCCAACGCCACCGAGCTGACCGCCGCCATCGCCCGACGGGGCGATTTCGAGATCAGCGTCGGCTGCTATCCGGAGGGTCACCCCGAGAGCCCCTCGATCGATCACGACATCGAGGTGCTGAAGGCCAAGGTGGACGCCGGCGCGACGCGGGCGATCAGCCAGTTCTTCTTCGACATCGACGCCTTCCTGCGCTTCCGCGACCGCGTGCGGGCGGCGGGGGTGACCATTCCCCTGATCCCCGGGATCATGCCGGTGTCGAATTTCGCCGGGCTCCGGCGCATGTGCGGAGCCTGCGGGACCAGCCTCCCCGACTGGCTGGCGGCCCATTTCGAGGGGCTGGACGAAGACCCCGAGACCCGCAAGCTGATCGCCGCCTCGGTGGCGGCCGAGATCTGCGCGCGGCTGCAGGAGGAGGGCTTCGCCGACTTCCACTTCTACACCCTGAACCGCGCCGACCTGGTCTACGCCATCTGCCGGGTGCTGGGCGTCCGCGAGACCAAGGCCACAGTATGAGTTCCCCCCTCTCCCGCAGCGAACGCATCGCCGCCCTGCACCGGGCCGCGAAGGAACGCATCCTCGTGCTGGACGGCAGCTGGGGCGTGATGATCCAGCGCCTCGGCCTGGGCGAAGGCGACTTCCGGAGCGACCGCTTCACCGCGGCCAACGGCTATGACGAACGCGAGCAGATGAAGGGCAACAACGACATCCTGTGTCTGACCCGGCCGGACGTCGTCGCCGATCTGCACGACCGGTATTTCGCCGCCGGGGCCGACATCTCGGAGACCAACACCTTCTCGGCCACGACCATCGCCCAGGAGGATTACGGCCTCGACGACCAGGCGGTGCGGGACATCAACCTGGAGGGGGCGAAGCTGGCCCGGGCGGCGGCGGACCGGTGGACGGCGCGGGAGCCGCACAAGCCGCGCTTCGCCGCCGGCTCGATCGGGCCGCTGAACAAGATGCTGTCGATGTCGTCGGACGTGAACGATCCCGGGGCGCGCAGCGTCTCCTTCGACCAGGTCTACGCCGCCTATCGCGAGCAGGCCCGGGCGCTGCACGAGGGCGGGGTCGACCTGTTCCTGATCGAAACCATCACCGACACCCTGAACTGCAAGGCGGCGATCAAGGCGATCCTCGATCTCGAGGACGAGGGGCTGGAGCCGCTGCCGATGTGGATCTCGGGGACCATCGTCGACCGGTCGGGGCGGACCCTGAGCGGGCAGACGGCCGAGGCCTTCTGGAACAGCGTGCGCCACGCCAAGCCGTTCGCCGTCGGGTTCAACTGCGCCCTGGGCGGCGAGCTGATGCGGCCGTTCATCGCCGAGCTGAGCCGGGTGGCGGACACCCTGGTCGCCGCCTATCCCAACGCCGGCCTGCCCAACGCCATGGGCGACTACGACGAGCAGCCGCACGAGACGGCCCACTTCATCGAGGAGTGGGCGCGGTCGGGGCTGGTCAACATCGTCGGCGGCTGCTGCGGCACGACCCCGGAGCACATCCGGCATGTGGCGGAAGGCGTGGCGGGGCTGCCCCCGAGGGCGATCCCGGAACGGCCGAGAGCCATGCGGCTTGCGGGTCTCGAGCCATTTGAACTGGTGGCGTAGTGCGTCCCACCTTCATCAACGTCGGCGAGCGGACCAACGTCACCGGCTCGGCCAAATTCCGCAAGCTGGTGGTCGAGGGGGACTACGCCGGGGCCCTGGCGGTGGCGCGGCAGCAGGTCGAGGCGGGCGCGGCGATCATCGACGTCAACATGGACGAGGGGCTGCTGGACGGCGCCGAGGCCATGCGCACCTTCCTCAACCTGATCGCGGCCGAGCCCGATATCGCCCGCGTGCCGGTGATGATCGACAGCTCCAAATGGGAGGTGATCGAGGCCGGGCTGAAATGCGTCCAGGGCAAGCCGATCGTCAATTCGATCAGCCTGAAGGCGGGCGAGGCGGAGTTCCGGGAGCAGGCGGTGAAATGCCTGCGCTACGGGGCCGCCGTGGTGGTCATGGCCTTCGACGAGCAGGGCCAGGCCGACACCGCCGCGCGCAAGATCGAGATCTGCACCCGCGCCTACCGCATCCTGACGGAAGAGGTCGGGTTTCCGGCCGAGGACATCATCTTCGACCCCAACATCTTCGCGGTGGCGACCGGGATCGAGGCGCACGACAACTACGCGGTCGACTTCATCGAGGCGACGCGGGCGATCAAGGCGACCCTGCCCTTCGCCCGGGTGTCCGGCGGGGTGTCGAACGTCTCGTTCAGCTTCCGGGGCAACGAGCCGGTGCGGCGGGCGATCCACAGCGTCTTCCTGTACCATGCCATCCAGGCGGGCATGGACATGGGCATCGTCAACGCCGGCGACCTGCCGGTCTATGACGACATCGACCCGGTGCTGCGCGAGGCGGTCGAGGACGTGATCCTGAACCGCCCGCAGCGGACCAATGTCACGAACACCGAGCGCCTGGTCGACCTCGCCCCCCACTACAAGGGCGACAAGGGCGCGGCGCGGGTCGTCGACCTGAAATGGCGCGACCAGCCCGTCGGCAAGCGGATCGAACACGCCCTGGTCCATGGCATCACCGACTGGATCGAGGCCGACACGGAGGAGGCGCGGCTGCAGTCCGAACGCCCGCTCCACGTCATCGAAGGCCCGCTGATGGACGGGATGAACGTCGTCGGCGACCTGTTCGGCTCGGGCAAGATGTTCCTGCCGCAGGTGGTCAAGTCGGCGCGGGTGATGAAACAGGCGGTGGCCTGGCTCGAGCCGTTCATGGAGGCGGAGAAGACCGGCCAGCCGCGTCAGCAGGCCGGCCGCATCCTGATGGCCACGGTGAAGGGCGACGTCCACGACATCGGCAAGAACATCGTCGGCGTGGTCCTGCAGTGCAACAACTACGAGGTCATCGACCTCGGCGTCATGGTCCCGGCCGACCGCATCCTCGACGCCGCCGTCGAGCACAAGGTCGACATCGTCGGCCTGTCCGGCCTGATCACCCCGAGCCTCGACGAGATGGTCTTCGTGGCCTCGGAGATGGAGCGGCGCGGCTTTTCCATCCCCCTGCTGATCGGCGGAGCCACGACCAGCCGGACCCATACGGCGGTCAAGATCGAGCCGGCCTACCGGCGGGGTTCGACCACCTACGTCATCGACGCGTCGCGGGCGGTCGGGGTGGTTTCGGGCCTGCTGTCCCCGACCGAAAAGGCCAGGAACGAGCAGGCCACCCGCGAGGAGTACGTGCGCATCCGCGAGCAGTTCTCCCGCGGGCGGGAGAACAAGGCCCGGGCCACCCTGGCGGCGGCGCGGGACAACCGCTTCCGGCCCGGAGCCGCCTCTCCGCCGCCTCGCCCGTCCTTCCTCGGCGTCCGCGCCTTCGACGGCTGGGATCTGCGGGACCTCGCCGACCACATCGACTGGACCCCCTTCTTCGCCAGCTGGGAACTGATCGGCCGCTTCCCGCACATCCTCGAGGACGAGATCGTCGGCGAGGCGGCGCGCGACCTGTACCGCGACGCCCGGGCCATGCTGGACCGGATCGTCGAGGAGAGGTGGTTCACGGCCCGGGGCGTCGTGGGCTTCTGGCCCGCCAATGCGCGCGGCGACGACATCGTGGTCTGGGCCGACGAGGCCCGAACCTCCGAGCTGGCCCGCCTGCACGGGCTGCGCCAGCAGATGGACAAGGCCAACGGCAAGCCCAACCTGTGCCTGTCCGACTTCGTGGCGGAGGACGGCGAGGACTGGATCGGCGGATTCGCGGTCACCGCCGGGCACGGCGAGCTGGAGAAGGCCGCCGCCTTCCGCGCCGCGGGCGACGACTATTCCGCCATCCTGTCCACCGCCCTCGCCGATCGCCTCGCCGAAGCCTTCGCCGAGCGCCTGCACAAGGCGGTGCGCACGGAGCTATGGGGCTATGCGCCGGACGAGAGCACCTCCGTCGAGGACCTGATCGCCGAGCGCTATCAGGGAATCCGGCCCGCGCCGGGCTACCCTGCCCAGCCGGATCATACGGAAAAGGCGACACTCTTCCGCCTGCTGGAGGCGGAGACGCGCGCGGGCATGGGCCTGACCGACAGCTTCGCCATGAACCCGCCCGCCTCGGTTTCCGGGCTCTACTTCGCCCACCCCGAGAGCCACTACTTCGGCGTGGGCCGGATCGACCGCGACCAGGTCGAAGACTACGCCGGTCGCAAGGGCTGGGATCGGGCGACGGCCGAGCGCTGGCTCTCGCCGATCCTGAACTACGAGCCGGACGCAGCGTAAGGGCGCGGCCGGACGCACCGCCGAACATTGTTGGTTGACGATCGTTATCCCGCAGGACAGCGTGGTCGGGTCGGGAAGGTCCCGTCGCGACCACCAGGGCGCCAATGTCGCACTCGTCCCAAGACAAGCGGCGCGGGTGGCACTGGTCCGACTACTGGCGTAGCGGTCGGGACGAGGTGATGACCGTCGGGACCCCGGAGGGAACCGCAACCTTCGATACAGGGCCGTTTTGGCGCGCCTGGTTCGCCTCCTTCCCCGACGGCGCCCGCCTGCTCGATCTGGCCACCGGCAGCGGCCGGGTCGCCGGTTACGCTCTGCAGGCCGCGCTCGCCGAAGCCAGGACCTTCGACATCACCGGAATCGACTACGCCGAGGCGCCGCGACCTCTCGACGGGTGCACCTTGCTCGGCGAGGTGGCCCTCGAGAGGCTGCCGTTCGCCGCCGCCTGCTTCGACGGAGCCTCATCCCAGTTCGGACTCGAGTACGCGGACCCGCACCGGGCGCTGGCCGAGCTGTCCCGCGTGCTGAAGCCCGGCGGACGGGTGTTGATGCTGGCCCATCACGCAGACAGCGCCATCAGCCGCCAGACCGCCGCCCAGCTCGCCGCCTGGGATCGGGTGGCGGGCTCCGGCGGCGCCCTGAGGCAGGCGCGGAGGGTCTTCTCCGCCCACCTCCGCGGCGCCCCGGAAGCGGCAAGGGCCGCCGCGGAGAGCGGGTTGCGGGAGGCCGTGGCGCGCGCGGCGGCGCGTCTGGAGCCGGATCCCGCCTTCGCACCGGTCCGGTATTTCGTCGACTATCTGACCGACCTCTCCGGGCGGTCGTCGGCCTACGACCCCGCCAGCGCGCTCGCCTGTCTGGAGGGAGTCGAGGCCGGGAACGCCGCCTGGCGCCAACGCCAGATCTGCCAGTTGCGGGCGGCGCTCGACCCGGCGGGTCTTGAGGCCTTCATCGCCCGGGCGGAGACCGTTGGACTGCAGTGCCTGGAACGCGGGCACGAGCGGGACGCCGACGGCGCGCTGATCGGGTGGCGCATCGCCCTACGCAAGGCCTGAGCCGCCGCTACTCCAGCCCCACCTCCTGCGGCGTGGCCGGCGGCGTTGTGATGTTCTCGCGCAGACGGCGCGCCGCGTGCTCGCAGCGGCCCGGCAGACCGAAGAACAGGCCGAAGGCCTGGCTCCGCACGGCCTCTTCCTGACCTTGCAGCGGCGTCCATTTGGCGGTCGCCTCGGCCGCGGCCGCGCGGGCGGCGGCGAGCGTGGCCGCACTCTGCCGCGAGCGGGCCGCGTCGAGGGCGCCGCGGAAGTCGGCCGCCTCGAGCTTGCCGAGACGGATGATCTCCTGATCCAGCGGGTCCGCGTCGGTCAGGGTTTCGCCGAGCGCGACGTGGCCGTTCACCAGCGCCTCGCACCACGCGACCAGCGGGTAGTCGGCCTCGGGCGCGCCGCGCGGCAACGGGTTGGCGTAGGCCACCGCCTCGCGCAGGCGCAGGGCGTCGGCGCTTTCACCGCCCGAGGCGGTGGCGATCGGCCCCTCCTGGGCCGCGGGGGCCGGAGCAGGCGTCTGGGCGAGCAGAAGGGCGGCGGCGAGGCTGGCGAACATGAAGGCTCCGGAACGAACGGGCGCGGCGACGCCCCGACAGGACGCAGCAACGCTTGAATCGGCGAATGGTTTTTATGCGGCGCGAACAATCCGCCGGACAGCAAAAAGGGCGGCGGACCCGAAGATCCGCCGCCCCGTTTGTCTCAGACTTCGCGGCTTAGAAGTTCGCCGTGACGCCGAAGAAGAAGTAACGGCCCAGAGCGTCGTACAGCTGCGGGTAGGTGTTGCCGTTGCCGGTCGTACCCACGCTGTAGGACAGCGGCGGATCGCTATCCAGGACGTTGTTCACGCCGGCGCGGAGCGTAACGGTGTCACGCACCTGCCAGGTCGCGGCGAGGTCCAGGTAGTTCATCGCATCGAAGAACTGGTCGATGCGCGGCGCGCTGTTGTTCAGCGAGCCGTCGGCGCCGAGCACGGCGATTTCGACTTCGCCGAAGTGACGCCAGGTCGCCGACAGGTCCACGTCCCACGGCGAGACCCAGGTCACCCGGGCGCGGTGACGCCACTCGGGGTTCGGCACGCCGCACTGGTTGGCGTAGAAGCCGGTGCAGTCGTAGACCGAGTTGCTCTGGCCGGCGCCGGTGTCGGTGACCAGTTCGTTCAGCCAGGTGCCGACGAACGAGAAGGCCAGCGAACCGTAGGCCGGAGCGCCCCAGTCCTCGAGATCGACGCCGTAGTTGGCGTTGATGTCGACGCCCGAGGTCTCGAAGCCGCCGATGTTGATGTTCAGGTCCTCGACGTTGCCGTCGCCGACCCACAGCTGGCCGCCCGCATTACGGTTGATGCGGTTACAGGCCGCGGCGTCGCCCTGGTCGTAGCAGAGGCTCAGGGTGTTCAGGGCGCCGAGGGTCTGGATGGCCCCGTCCACCTTGATGTCGAACCAGTCGACCGACAGGTTGAAGCGCGGCGCGAACGACGGCGTCCACACGGCCCCGAAGGTGTAGGTGTCGGCCTCTTCCGGGAGCAGGTCGGGGTTGCCGCCCTGCAGGAAGTTGTACTGGCCGGCGGGGCTGTTCAGGGCGCCGCTGTTCGACTGACCCTCGGTGACCTGCCACGGATTGCCGCCGATGCACGAGGCCGGGACGCTGTTGTTGAGCGTGCCGTCATCGTTCAGGTCGTCGCAGGGATCGAAGTCCATGTCGAACAGGTTGAAGCCCTGCGCGGTGAACAGCTCGATCACGTTCGGAGCGCGGACCGCGCGCGAGTAGGAGGCGCGGAAGCGGATGTCCTCGACCGGGGCGTAGTCGGCGCCGATCTTGTAGGTGTCGGTCCCGACGTTCTCGTACTCCGACCGGCGATAGGCGCCGTCGATCGAGGCCGAGTAGGCCCACGGCTGGTCGTCGGCCAGCGGCAGCTGGAACTCGCCGAACACTTCCGCGACGTCGGTGTCGCCGGTGAAGCCGATGGTCGGGCCGCCCTGACCGGCGCCGTCGCCGGTGGCGAAGGCGTTGTCGGTGACCGAACCCAGGGCGTCGCGACGATACTCGGCGCCGAAGGCCACCTGCAGGGTGCGCGAGGCGGTCGGCATCGACCAGCCCGTGTCGCCCGTGATCGCCGCCGTGACGACCTGCTGGGTCGTCTCGCCGGTCTGGATCAGCGGGATCTGCAGGTAGTCGAGGGCCGCCTGGGTCACGCCGCCCGGCGAGAACACGTCATAGGGGACGCAGGTGGTGTCGGTGCCGTCGACGACCGAGCGGCAGGTGGGCGTGCCGCCGACGTCGACGACGTCGAGGGCGCGGGTCAGACGGGTGACCGAGAAGTCGTTCAGGTAGGTACGGGCGAGGCGGACGCGCGAGAACTGCGCGGCCACGTCGTAGTTCCAGCCCGGCATGAACTCGCCCCGGACGCCGACCACACCGCGGTAGGAGGTGTAGTTGATCGAGTCCTGGCGACCGCCGCCCTCGACGTTACGACGGGCGACGTACAGCGGCGTGCGGGCGCCGGAAGCGATTTCGCCCGCGTCGCACCCGATGGCCGCGGCCTGCTGGGCCGACAGCAGCGGGCTGTCGCAGTTGATGTCGGCGACGCTGAAGAAGCTGCCCGACGGCGCGATCTGGGCCACCGACTCATAGTCGGAGAACATCAGCTGGGCGAAGACCTCGGCCTTGTCGTTGACCTGGTACTGGCCGAAGGCGCCGAGCGTGTAGCGCTCGTCCGGACGCTGGTAGTAGTTCAGCGGGCCGTAGTTGTAGGCGTTGACGTTGCCGTTGTAGGGCACGAAGTCGCCGGTGGTCTGGTCGACCGTGTAGGCGAAGTTCACGAAGTCGGTGAACTGGCCCGGGAACGAGGTGCCCGAGCCGCCGCACGAGAAGGTCTCGGGTCCGCTGCCCGCGTTCGGCGCGCCGAGGGCGCACGACGAGTAGTCGCGTTCACCCTGCAGAACCGGGCTGTTGTTGCGGTAGCCGGCGTAGGCCATCAGGTTGCCGCGGCCGTCGGGGGCCGCGACGCCCATGATCATGTTGATCGACTTCGACTCGCCGTCGATCACGTTGTCGTCGGGCAGCCGGAACTGCGCCGGGTTGGTCTGGCCGCGACGGAGGATCTCGGCGCGCACATTGCCGACGCCGTCATAGTCGTTGTTGTGCTGGTAGAAGGCGTACTGGGCGTCGATCTGGATGCCCTCGAAGTCCTTCTTCATGATGAAGTTCACGACGCCGGCGATGGCGTCAGAACCGTAGACGGCCGAGGCGCCGCCGGTCAGGACCTCGACGCGCTCGACGAGCTGTTCCGGGATCTGGTTCAGGTCGGCGGCGTCGTCGTTCGGCGAGCCGTAGCCCATGCGGCGGCCGTCGATCAGCACCAGGGTGCGCGAGGAGCCGAGGTTGCGCAGCGACACGGTCGCGGTGCCCGAGGCGCCGTTCGACACGGTCGAGTTCTGGGCGGCGAAGGCCTGCGGCAGCTGGGCGACCAGGTCCTCGACGCGGGTCACGCCCGCGACGTCGATGTCCTCACCCGTGACCTGGGTCACCGGGCTGGTGGTCACCAGGTTGGTCTGCGGAATGCGCGAACCGGTGACGACGATCTCGCCGAGTTCGGTTTCTTCCTGCGGAGCCGGCGCGTCTTGCGCCATGGCCGGAGCGGCGAAGGCGAGAGCGGCGAAACCGCCGATCATCGTCGTCGCCAGCAGGCGGGTTTTCTGGTTTCTCAAAGGTCGTCTCCTGATGTTCGGCGACGCGTTGGGCGCGTCGTCGCGGCCTTGGAATGAAATATTCCCTTCCCCCGCGGTCAGAATCCCGGCCGCAGTTGACTCAGGTTAGGCCCCCTCGCGCTGTTTTCGCCACCGTAATTACGGCGCTGTAATCCTTACGAAGCGCCACTGTCGCTTTTGCGCCACGATACTGACACGGTTGCAGTTGCATCGGCCGCGGTTGACCCGCAGCGAGCGCTGGAGGAGTGATCGGCGGCCGCCCTGCAGCGGCGGCGCAGCCGGAGCCCCGTCCATGTCCCTGATCATCGGCCTCGCCGCCGCCGCCCTGGCCTCGGCCCAGACGCCCCCGCCCGCGCCCCAGCAGCGTCCGGAGATGCTGGAGCGCCTGACCGCCTGCCGCGCGGTGGCCGAGGACGCCGCGCGACTGGCCTGTTACGACGCCGCCGCCGCGGCCTTCGACACCGCCGAGCGCGAGGGCGAGCTGGTCGTCATCGACCGCGCCGCCGTCAACGAGACCCGGCGCCAGCTGTTCGGGTTCGAGATGCCGACCCTGCCGAGGCTGTTCGGCAACGGAGCCGGAGAGGACCTCGATGCGATCGAGACCACCCTCGAGCGGGCCTCGCTGTCAGGCGAGAACCGCTGGGTGTTCCGCCTCGCCGACGGCAGCGTCTGGCGGCAGATCGACAGCGAGCGGGTGCGTTTCGACAACCGGGCCGGCGAGCCGGTGCGGGTGCGCAAGGCCAGCCTGGGCAGCTTCCTGATGACCGTCGGCGACAGCCGCGCGGTCCGGGTGCGGAGGCAGTAGGATGCGGCCGCTCGCCCCCGGCGTATGGACGTCGCCCCAGCCCGCGCCGGACGACATGGCGGCCGTCGCCGCCGCCGGCGTGCGGCGGGTGATCAACAACCGGCCCGACCATGAGGAGCCGGGCCAGCCGACCTCGGCCGAGATGGAGGCGGCGGCGCGCGCCGCCGGCATGGACTATCTGTGGATCCCCGTGCGCGGCATGCCCGGTCCGGACCAGGCGGCGGCGGTCGGCGAGGCGCTGGAGGACGGGACGCCGACCCTGCTGTTCTGCCGCTCGGGAACGCGGTCGACCGCGGCCTGGGCGATGGCGCGACGGGCCCGCGGCGACGATCCCGACGCGCTGCGCGCAGCGGCGGCGGGCGCGGGCTACGACCTGTCGCGCCTGCCGCTGTGAGGCGTCAGCGGACGATGGCGGCGCGGGCGGCGTAGGGCGCAGGCTCGGGGGTGCAGGAGGCGACGACGAGTTGCGCCGCCATGAGACACAGGAAGGCCGCCGCGATGGGCTGGAGCCGATTTGAGACAGCGAGAGCCATGGAAACGGCCACGATCGGCACTCCTCGGAAGGTTACCGAAAGCCTAACGCAAGGCGCAGGCCGCGCGGGGGCGGGTCGGCCATGATCCCGTTCGTGCGCGAGTTCGACTTCGCCTACGGCCGCTGCGACGCCGTCTCGCCCCTGATCCGGCGGGTGGTGGCCGAAAATCCCGGGCCCTTCACCTTCACCGGCACGGGGACCTACATCGTCGGCCGCCCGGATCGCGGCGCGCCGGTGGCGGTGATCGATCCCGGGCCGCCCGACGAGCGCCACCTGGCGGCGCTGCTGGCGGCGGTGGAGGGGCAGCGGGTGACGCATGTGCTGGTCACCCACACCCACCGCGACCACGCCCCCCTCGCCCGCCCCTTCGCCGACGCGGTGGGCGCGCCGGTGCTGGCGGCGCGGCCGCCGGCGCGGACCGTTCACGTCTCAGCGGCGCTGGACGAGGATCACGACGAGGACTTCGCCCCCGACATCGTCCTGTCGGGCGGCGAGGAGATCGCGGAAGAGGACTGGACGCTGGAGGCGCTGGCCACGCCCGGCCACGCCTCCAACCACATGGCCTTCGTCCTGCGCGAGGAGAACGCCCTGTTCAGCGGCGATCACGTGATGGGCTGGTCGACCACGGTGGTGGCTCCGCCGGACGGCGACATGGTCGCCTATCTGGCCAGTCTGGACGCCGTGATCGCTCGCGACTTCGCCACCCTGTGGCCGACGCACGGGGCGCCGGTGCGCGATCCGGGACCGTTCCTCGCGGCCTATCGCGCCCACCGGCTGGACCGGGAGGCGCAGGTGCTGGAGCGGCTGGCGGCGGGGGACCGGCGCATCGCGGAGATGGTGCCGCAGCTCTATGCGGCGGTGGACGAACGGCTGTGGCCCGCCGCGGCGATGTCGGTGTGGGCGCACCTGATCGCGCTGGAGCGGACCGGGCGGGTCGTCGCGGACCCGGCCCCGGCGATGGATGCGGCGTGGGTTCCCGCCTGAGCCCTACTGGCCCGTGCGCAGCGCCTCGCTGATGCGGGTCGCCAGCCGGCAGGCCTCGCCTCCGTGGGGCAGGCTGTCACGGGCCGCGACGCGGATGTCGGTGCGGCCCGGGCGGATGCGGATCACCGCGTCGTGGGTGACGCCGAACCAGTAGCCGGTGTGGGTCCCGTCGGCGCGCTGGACGCCGAAGCCGCGCACCCGGAACCCGGCCTGCTACAGGGCCCAGCCGGCGGCCTGGGGTGCGACCTGCCGCATCACCGGCTGCGCGCCCGGGCAGACGTCGGGCCCGACCGCGGGGCCGGGCCCGGGGCCGCCGCGCTGCGCGCGCAGGTCGCCGAAGCCCGGGATCTCCTCAAGATCGGTGCTGACGTGCTCGACCGCCCCCGTCGCCAGCCGGCCCTTCTGCCAGACGAAGCCCGCCAGGGCGGGGCCGGCGATCAGAACCGCCGCGAGCGCGGGCACGCCGAGGCGCCGCAGGTCCCCCAGGGCGAGGACGACGGCGGCCAGCGCCGCCGCGGCGCCCAGCCAGGCCAGCCCCCAGGCGACCTGCAGGGTCAGCAGCGACCAGCCCGTCTCCAGCGACAGAAGCCCGGCGCGCACACCGAGGGCGGAGAGCAGGACCAGCAGGGGCGCGGCGCCCGCCACCACCAGCAGCGTCTGCACAAGCCCCCTGCCCTTCGCCGGCGCCCGCGCCATCGCCTCAGCCCCCGGCCGTCGGCAGGCGGTAGTCCCTGAGCTGCTCGCGCAGCACCTTCTTGTCGATCTTGCCCGTGGCCCCCAGCGGGATGTCGTCGACGAAGACCACGTCGTCGGGCATCCACCATTTGGCGATCTTGCCCTGCAGGAAGTCGAGGTGCTCCTGCTTGTCCTGGCCCTCGCCCGGCTTCAGCTTGATGACCAGCACCGGGCGCTCGTCCCACTTGGGATGGGCCGCGCCGATGACGGCGGCCAGCTCCACCTTCGGGTGCCCGACGGCGATGTTCTCGATCTCGATCGAGCTGATCCATTCACCGCCCGACTTGATCACGTCCTTGGCCCGGTCGGTGATCTGCATGAAGCCGTGTTCGTCGATCGTCGCCACGTCGCCGGTGTCGAAGAAGCCCTCGTGGTCGAGGATGTCGCCGCCCTCGCCCTTGAAGTAGGAGCCCGCGATCGTCGGGCCCCGGACCATCAGTCGTCCGTAGGTGTGCCCGTCGTGGGGCATTTCCTGACCGGCGTAGTTCTTGAGCTTCAGCTCGACCCCGAGCGGCGGCACGCCCTGCTTGATCCGCCACTTCATCTGCTCGTCGTAGGGCAGCGCCTCCAGCTCGGGCGTCAGGTTCGACAGGGTGCCGATCGGCGAGGTCTCGGTCATGCCCCAGCCCTGGATGACCTCGATGCCGTAGCCGTCGTGGAAGGCGCGGATCAGGCTCTCCGGCACCGCGGAGCCGCCGATCAGCACCCGCTTCAGGGTCGAGAACTTCAGCCCCTTCTCGCGCACGTGCGCCAGCAGCCCCTGCCAGACGGTGGGGACGGCGGCCGAGAAGGTGACGCCCTCGGTCTCCAGCAGCTCGTAGATCGACTCCCCGTCCATCTTCGCGCCGGGCATGACCAGCTTGGAGCCGGCGGCCGGCCCGCCGAAGGCGATGCCCCAGGCGTTGGCGTGGAACATCGGCACCACCGGCAGGATCACCTCCTTCGGCGTCGCGCCCAGCACCGTCGTCTGCAGGCCCAGCAGGGTGTGGATGAAGTTGGAGCGGTGCGAGTACAGCACCCCCTTCGGATTGCCGGTCGTGCCCGAGGTGTAGCAGAGGCCGCAGGCGGTCTGCTCGTCGAAGCCGCCCCACTCCACGCCTTCGGAGGCGGTGGCCAGCAGCGCCTCGTAGCATTCGGCGCCCGGCAGCTTCGTGGCCGGCATGTGCAGTTCGTCGGTCATCACCACCACGCGCTCGACCGACGGGCAGTGCGGCAGCACGGCCTCGAGCAGCGGGATGAAGGTCAGGTCGACGAAGATGATGCGGTCTTCGGCGTGGTTGATGATGTAGGCGAGCTGCTCGGGGAACAGGCGCGGATTCAGGGTGTGGCACACCGCCCCGATGCCCATGGTGCCATACCAGGCCTCGATATGGCGGCCGGTGTTCCAGGCCAGGGTGGCGATGCGGTCGCCGACCTTCACGTCCCAGCCCTTCAGCACGTCGGAGACGCGCTTCGCCCGGGCGTGGATCTCGGCGTAGGTGGTGCGCACGACCGGCCCCTCGACCGATCGGGTGACCACCTCGCGGTGCGGGTGCCAGTTCTTCGCGTGGTCGAGAATCCGGTCGACCGTCAGCGGCCAGTCCTGCATCAATCCGAGCATCATCGTCCCTTGTCTGCGCCTGCTTTCCGGGGCGCTTGGCCGTCACGCTATCGGGTCGATCCGCAACAGGCAACGTGACGCAAGGTCACCCAAGGACCCGCCGCTGGCGGAAAATCCGCCTTCGCCCTAGAAGGCGCCATGCCCATTCTGATCGCGATCACAGGCGGCTCCGGCTCCGGCAAGAGCACCCTCGCGGAAGCCCTCGTCGCCGCCCTGCCCGATGGCGCGGCGGTTCTGCTGCGCGAGGACTCCTACTACCGCGACGCCGCCAGCCTGCCGGACTTCGACGCGGCGACCTTCGATTTCGACGACGTGGCGGCCCGCGACCACGCCCTGATGTTCCGCGACCTCGCCGAACTGAAGGCCGGGCGCGACATCGTGGCGCCGGTGTATTCCTTCATCCACCACGGCCGTGAGCCGGGCGGCGAGCCGGTCCGCGCCGCCGAGGTGGTCGTCGTCGAAGGCACCCACGTGCTGTGCACGCCGGAACTGGTCGAGCTGTTCGACATCCGGGTGTTCGTCGACACCCCGGCCGACATACGCTTCATCCGCCGCCTGCTGCGCGACCAGGTCGAGCGGGGCCGCACGGCGGAGTCGGTGATCGCCCAGTATCTCGCCACCGTCCGCCCGGGCCACGAGCGCCTGACCGAGCCGTCGCGCGTCAAGGCCGACTTCATCGTCGCCGACGCCACCGCCGCGGTGCGGCTGGAGGATCCCCAGGCGGTGGTGCGGCTGGCCGCGCCCGTGCTCGCCCACCCGCTGCTGGCGCCGCTGGTCGAACGCTGAAGCCTCAGGGCTGCAGCCGGGTCCGGCTCCAGCCCTCGCCGGCGCGGTCGAAGCGCAGCCGGTCGTGCAGGCGGAACGGCCGGTCGCGCCAGAACTCGACGCTTTCCGGGATCACCCGCCAGCCGGTCCAGCGCTCCGGCCGCGGCACCTCGCGACCTTCGAAACGGGCCGCCTCGCGCGCCACGGCCAGCTCCAGCGCCTCGCGGCTCTCCAGCGGCCGCGACTGCTCCGAGGCCCAGGCCCCGATGCGGCTCTCGCGCGCCCGGCTGGCGAAATAGGCGTCGGCCTCGGCCGCGCTCACCGGCTCCACCGGCCCCCTCACCCGCACCTGCCGGCGCAGGGTCTTCCAGTGGAACAGCAGGCCGGCCCGCGGATGCGCCGCCAGCGCCAGACCCTTGGCGCTCTCGCGGTTGGAGTAGAAGGTGAAGCCGCGCGCGTCGACGTCCTTGAGCAGCACCATGCGGGCGTCCGGCTGGCCGTCCGCGTCGACGGTGGCCAAGGCCATGGCGTTGGCGTCGTTCGGCTCCGTGCCGCGGGCGTCGGCCAGCCATTCGACGAACAGCCCGATCGGGTCGTCCCGGTCGAAGATGCTTTCGTCGCCGTTGGCGGCCAGGGCGGCGGCGTAGTGCTCCGCGTACTCCTCGCGGGTCGGGCTGGGCGGGATCACGGGCGTGGTCATGGCCTGCAGATAGCCCCTGCCGCCGCCGATGGGGAGAGGCTTCACGGTTAACCCGGCCTTGACCATATCCGGCGCTGTAGTGGCGGCATGCGCGCCCGCTCGCACCCCGAAGTCGCCTCGACCCGCGAGGCCCTCGCCCTGCTCGGCCTGACCGGCCCGACCGAGGGCGCGGCCCTGACCACGGCCTTCCGCGCGGCGGTCAAGGCGGCGCGGCCGGACCAGCCCGGCGGCGACGAGACGCGGTTCCGCAAGGTGATCGCCGCCTGGCGGCTGCTGCAGGCCGAGGCGCGGGGGCCGGGACTGGAGCCGCCGCCGGTCCGGTCGGCCCCGCTGCCGGTGGTCTCGATCACGCCGCTCGAGGCCCTGCGCGGCGGTCGCGCGACGGTGGACATCGGCGGCCGGACCCTGCGCGTGCGCGTCCCGGCCGGAATGCGCTCCGGCGAGCACCTGCGCCTGCGCCGGGGCGGCGCCGACGGCGCCGACCTTCACCTGCCGGTGCTGATCCGCGCCGCCGAGGGGCTGAGCGCGCTGGGCGACGACCTGTACATGAGCTGGCCCACGCCGCCCCGGCTGATCCAGGACGGCGGCCGGGTTGAGATCGACACCTGGGCCGGCCGGCGCTCCGCCTGGATCGTCGCGGAGCAGGAGACGCTGCGCGTCCGCCTGAAGGGCCTCGGCCTTCCCGCCCGCGGATCGCGCCCGCAAGGCCACCTGTTCGTGACGCTGGAGCCCTCGGCCGACGCCCCCTCCTCCGCCGAGGACCTGCTGGTCCGGTTCACCCGCGTCTGGACGCCGGACCGGCTGGCGGCCTGAGCTTGCCGTAGCGCATCAGAAAGCGCATCATTGATGCACCAATTGATGCGAGCACGCGCATGCGAACCACCGTCACGATCGACGACGAGCTTCTTGCCCGGGCGGCCGAATACAGCGGGCTGACGGAGCCGTCGGCCATCATCCGCTTCGCCCTGCGCGATTATGTGAGCGGAGAGGCTGCGCGACGACTGGCCGCCATGGGCGGCTCCATGCCGGATTTCGAGCCCGCGCCCCGGAAGCGCCACTTCGTCGCCGAAGACGAATGAGGCTGATCCTCGTGGACTCCTCGGTCTGGGCCGAGCATTTCCGCGTCGGCGACGGCCTTCTCGAACTCTGCCTGAGGGCGAAGCGCGTTCGGATGCACCCCTTCGTCATCGGCGAGCTGGCGATGGGCAACCTGCCGCAGCGAGGACGCACGCTGGCGGAGCTTGACGCCCTGCATCGCGTGGGCGCCGCGAGCGACAGCGAAGTGTTGAGCCTCATCGAGACTGGCGGGCACTACGGGGCGGGTCTGAGCTGGGTCGACATGCACCTTCTGGCCGCGGTCCTGTTGCGCGAAGATGTGGATCTCTGGACCCGCGACCGCCGGCTGAACGCAGCCGCGGCTCGCTACGGCCGCGCCGCGCGGCTACACCACTGACATGTCCCACAACACCTTCGGCCATCTGTTCCGCGTGACCACCTGGGGCGAGAGCCACGGACCGGCGATCGGATGCGTGGTCGACGGCTGCCCCCCGGGGATTCCGCTGACCGAGGCCGACCTGCAGCCGTGGCTGGACCGGAGGAAGCCCGGCGGCAGCCGCTTCGTCACCCAGCGCAGGGAAAGCGACACGGCGAAGATCCTGTCGGGCACGTACGACGACGGCGCCGGGCCGGTGACGACAGGGACGCCGATCTCGATCCTGATCGAGAACGAGGACGCCCGCTCGAAGGACTATGGCGAGATCGCCCGCGCCTTCCGCCCCGGCCACGCGGACTATACCTACCAGGCCAAGTACGGCGTCCGCGATCCGCGCGGCGGCGGGCGCAGCTCGGCGCGCGAGACGGCGGCGCGGGGGGCGGCGGGGGCGATCGCCCGCAAGGTGCTGGGCGAGGCGGTCCGCATCCGCGCCGGGGTGGTTCAGATTGGTCCGCATCGCATCGCGCCCGGGGCGGTCGATTTCGACGCCGTGTACGACAATGCGCTGTTCGCCGCCTCGGCGGAGGTGGTCCCGGCGTGGGAGGCGTTCCTGGACGAGGTGCGCAAGGCCGGCTCCTCCATCGGCGCGGTGGTCGCGCTGGAGGCGACCGGCGTCCCGGCCGGCTGGGGCGCGCCGCTCTACGGCAAGCTGGACGCCGAACTGGCCGCCGCCCTGATGTCGATCAACGCGGTCAAGGGCGTCGAGATCGGGGCCGGCTTCGGCGCGGCCGAGCTGTCAGGCGAGGACAACGCCGACGAGATGCGGCTGGGCGAGGACGGCCAGCCGGTCTTCCTGTCCAACCACGCCGGCGGCGTGCTGGGCGGCGTCTCCACCGGCCAGCCGGTCACCGCCCGCGTCGCCTTCAAGCCGACCTCCTCCATCCTCACGCCCCGCCGGAGCATCACCCGCGACGGCGAGGAGACCGAGCTGCGCACGAAGGGGCGGCACGACCCGTGCGTGGCCCTGCGCGGCGTGCCGGTGGTGGAGGCCATGGCCGCCTGCGTGCTGGCCGACGCCATGCTGCGGCACCGGGCGCAGGTGGGATGAAGCCGGTCGTCGCCTACCGCCACAAGCTTTCATGGCGAGTATGGCGTGCGTGGTCCTTGGCGCTGCACGCCATGGCCCGAGCTGCGCCACCTGCCTTTACTGGTCTTTGCATTGTGCTGGCGCTCGCAGCCGGCGTCGCCCTGTTTCTGAGGGAAGATATCCGTCACGGGCATGTCTTGGCCACGGGGACATTGACCAGGACTGGTGGAGCCACCGCGGTCGCGCTGGTCAAGCTATCGGACTCGGGAAAGGTCGTGCGCCTTGAATCCCCCCTCCTGACGGGTTGTCAAAAGGGAGACCGCATCAAGATCCGGGAAACGCGCTTCGTTCATCGCGGAGGGCATACCCGCCTGCAAGCGCGGCCGGCAGGGGGATGCAGTCGCCCCTTTCGGTAACTCCAACTGTTGCTTATCTAGGCGCCAATGAAGTCCTTCACCCTCGCTTCTCGGGAGACACGACATGATTGACGTTCGCCGCTTCGACAGCCTCGGAGGCGCCGACCACGGCTGGCTCAAGGCCCGCCATCACTTCTCGTTCGCCAGCTACTACGACCCGCGCCGCATGGGCTGGGGCCGGCTGCGGGTGTGGAACGACGACGAGATCGCGGCGAAGTCGGGCTTCCCGCCCCACCCGCACGCCGACATGGAGATCATCACCTACGTCCGCACCGGGGCGATCACCCACGAGGACTCCATGGGCAACCGCGGCCGCACCGCCGCCGGCGACGTGCAGGTGATGAGCGCCGGCACGGGGGTGCGCCACTCCGAGTTCAACCTCGAGGACGAGACCACCACCCTGTTCCAGATCTGGATCGAGACCGACCGGCCGGGCGCGCCGCCCTCATGGGGCCAGCGCGAGTTCCCGAAGAGCGACCGCTCGGGCCGCTTCACCGTGATGGCTTCGGGCGACGCGGCCGACGGGGCCCTGCCCATCAACGCCGACGCGAAGGTGCTGGGCGCCACGCTGAAGGCCGGCGAGAGCCTGGACTACGATCTCGGGACGGGGCGGCGCGCCTATCTGGTGTCCGCCGTCGGCGAGGTCGAGGTGAACGGCGAGACGCTGAACGCGCGTGACGCGGCCGCCATCGTCGACGAGGCGACGGTGACGATCACCGCGAAGTCCGACGCCGAGCTGGTGATGGTCGACAGCCGCTGAGGCGGCGGTCCGGACCGTCGAAAGGAAAACGCCGCCCCGGTCATCCGGGGCGGCGTTTCTCTTGCCTAGTGCGTGGCCGGCACCGTGCCGGGGTCCTGGATCGGCGGGGCGGCGGGGAGCGGCTCCGCCTCCTCGTCCCACTCCACCGGCGTCAGCGTGCCGGTCAGGGCCCACTTCAGCGCCTCGTCGGCGGTCGAGATCGGGACGATCTCCAGCGCGCCCTTCACATTGTCGGGCACGTCGGCGAGGTCCTTCTCGTTCTCCTCCGGGATCAGCACCGTCTTCACGCCCGAGCGGAGCGCCGCGAGCAGCTTCTCCTTCAGGCCGCCGATGGCGGTGACCCGGCCGCGCAGGGTGATCTCGCCGGTCATGGCGATGTCCTTGCGGATCGGGATGCCGGTCAGCACCGAGACCATGGCCACGGTCATCGCGACCCCGGCCGAGGGACCGTCCTTGGGCGTCGCGCCGTCGGGCACGTGCACGTGGATGTCCGTCTTCTCGAACACCGGCGGCTTGACGCCGAAGGCGAGCGAGCGGGCCCGGACGTAGGAGGCGGCGGCGGAGATCGACTCCTTCATCACCTCCTTGAGGTTGCCGGTCACGGTCATGCGGCCGCGGCCCGGCATCTTGATCGCCTCGATGGTCAGGATGTCGCCGCCGAACTCGGTCCAGGCCAGGCCGGTGACGATGCCGACCTGGTCCTCCGCGTCCGTCTCGCCGTAGCGATACTTCCGCACGCCCGCGTATTCGGCCAGCTTCTCGCTGTCGACGGTGATCGACACGGCCTTGGTCCGCGCCATTTCGCGCACCGCCTTGCGGGCGATGCCGCCGAGCGCGCGCTCCAGCGAACGCACCCCGGCCTCGCGGGTGTAGTAGCGGATCAGCTCGCGGATCGATTCCTCGGGGACGATCAGCTCGCCTTCCTTGAGGCCGTGGTCGGCGAGTTGCTTCGGCAGCACGTGGCGCTTGGCGATCTCGACCTTCTCGTCCTCGGTGTAGCCCGACACCCGGATGATCTCCATCCGGTCCATCAGCGGCTGCGGCATGTTCAGACTGTTGGCCGTCGTCACGAACATCACCTGCGACAGGTCGTAGTCGACCTCCAGGTAGTGGTCGCCGAAGGTCGAGTTCTGGGCCGGGTCCAGCACCTCGAGCAGGGCCGAGGACGGGTCGCCCCGCCAGTCGGCGCCCAGCTTGTCGATCTCGTCCAGCAGGACGAAGGCGTTGGTCGTCTTGGCCTTCTTCATCGACTGGATGATCTTGCCCGGCATCGAGCCGATGTAGGTCCGGCGGTGGCCGCGGATCTCGGCCTCGTCACGCACCCCGCCCAGCGACATGCGCACGTATTCGCGGCCGGTCGCCTTGGCGATCGACTTGGCCAGCGAGGTCTTGCCGACGCCGGGAGGTCCGACGAGGCACAGGATCGGGCCCTTCAGGCTGCCGGTGCGCGCCTGCACCGCCAGGTACTCGATGATCCGTTCCTTGACCTTCTCCAGGCCGTAGTGGTCCTCCTCGAGGATCGCCTCGGCCTTGGCCAGATCGATCGGCTTGGTCCGCGCCTTGCCCCACGGGATCGACAGCAGCCAGTCGAGGTAGTTCCGCACCACCGTCGACTCGGCCGACATCGGGCTCATGTTGCGCAGCTTCTTGACCTCGGCCTCGGCCTTGGCGCGCGCCTCCTTCGACAGCTTGGTCTTCCGGATGCGCTTCTCGAGCTCCATGATCTCGTCGCGCTGATCGTCGGTCTCGCCGAGCTCGCGCTGGATCGCCTTCATCTGCTCGTTGAGATAGTACTCGCGCTGGGTCTTCTCCATCTGGCGCTTCACGCGCGAGCGGATCTTCTTCTCGACCTGCAGGACCGAGATCTCGCCTTCCATCAGGCCGTAGACCTTCTCCAGACGGGCCGGCACGGCGACGGTCTCGAGCAGCGCCTGCTTGTCGCCGATCTTCACCGACAGGTGGGCGGCGACCGAGTCGGCGAGGCGCGACGGATCGGTGATCTGGGGAATGGAGCTGAGCGCCTCCGGGGGCACCTTCTTGTTCAGCTTCACGTAGTTCTCGAACTGCTCGATCACCGCGCGCAGCAGGGCCTCGGACTGCGAGGCCTCGCCCTGTTCATCGGCGATCTCCTCGGCCTCGGCCTCGAAGTAGTCGCTACGATCGGTGAAGCGCAGCAGACGCGCGCGGCCCTTGCCCTCGACCAGCACCTTGACGGTGCCGTCAGGCAGCTTGAGCAGCTGCAGGACGTTGGCCAGCACGCCGATCGGATAGATGGCGTCGGCCGCCGGGTCGTCGTCGACGCTGTTCTTCTGGGTGGCGAGCAGGATCTGCTTCTCGCCCTTCATGATCTCATCGAGCGCGCGCACGGACTTCTCCCGCCCGACGAAGAGCGGGACGACCATGTGCGGAAAGACGACGATGTCTCTCAGCGGCAGGACGGGGAGGGTCTTGGTCTCGGACATGATGCGTACTCCGGGGCCCTTGTGGATCGTGGACCCGCCGCGCCGGCGGCCGGAGCGAAATGCCCGACCGGTTCGACTCGGCCCGTCGTTCGACGGCCTTTGAACGAGTATGTGGTTGCGCGGTTGCGACGTTCAAGCGTGACCGCCCTGCGCGACTGGGGACCAATGGCGGCCGGCGAAGCTGCACGGATCGTGCGGCGCAGGGGGCGGCCAAGCCAACCTCGGGCTGCGATCCGGCCGGCTGGCGGGGATTTCGTCCCGCGTGGCCGTGTGGCCCGCCCGCCACGGCGCCTCCGGCACGAAGAAGGGCGGCCCGTCGCCGGACCGCCCTCGCTCGCTCACGAGTTCGGCATCAGGCGGCGCTGTCGGGCGCGGCCTTCTTGCCCTTGGTCTCGGCGTAGATCAGCAGCGGCTGGGCCTTGCCCTCGATGACCTCGGCGTTGACCACCACTTCCTCGACGCCTTCGAAGGTCGGCAGCTCGAACATGGTCTCGAGCAGGATGCCTTCCAGGATCGAGCGCAGGCCGCGGGCGCCGGTCTTGCGGGTGATGGCCTTGCGGGCCACCGCCGACAGGGCGTCGTCGGTGAACGTCAGCTCGACGTTCTCCATCTCGAACAGGCGCTTGTACTGCTTGACCAGGGCGTTCTTGGGCTCGGTCAGGATCTTGACCAGAGCCTCCTCGTCGAGGTCCTCCAGCGTGGCCAGCACGGGCAGACGGCCGATGAACTCCGGGATCAGGCCGAAGCGCATCAGGTCGTCGGGCTCGACCTCCTTGAGGATGTCGCCGGTGCGGCGCTCGTCGACTTCCTTGACCTTGGCCCCGAAGCCGATCGAGACGCTGTCGCCGCGGGCCGCGATGACCTTCTCGAGACCGGCGAAGGCGCCGCCGACGATGAACAGGATGTTCGCCGTGTCGACCTGCAGGAACTCCTGCTGCGGATGCTTGCGGCCGCCCTGCGGGGGCACGGAGGCGACGGTGCCTTCCATGATCTTCAGCAGGGCCTGCTGCACGCCCTCGCCCGAGACGTCGCGGGTGATCGAGGGGTTGTCCGACTTGCGCGAAATCTTGTCGATCTCGTCGATGTAGACGATGCCGCGCTGGGCCCGCTCGACGTTGTAGTCCGAGGCCTGGAGCAGCTTCAGGATGATGTTCTCGACGTCCTCGCCCACATAACCGGCTTCGGTCAGGGTGGTGGCGTCGGCCATGGTGAAGGGCACGTCGATGATCCGCGCCAGCGTCTGGGCCAGCAGCGTCTTGCCCGAGCCGGTCGGCCCGATCAGCATGATGTTCGACTTGGCCAGCTCGACGTCGTTGTTCTTCGTCGCGTGGTTCAGGCGCTTGTAGTGGTTGTGGACGGCGACGCTCAGCACTTTCTTGGCGTGGCTCTGGCCGATCACATAGTCGTCGAGGACCTCGCGGATCTCCTTCGGCGACGGCACCCCGTCCTTCGCCTTGGAGAAGCTGATCTTGTGCTCCTCGCGGATGATGTCCATGCACAGTTCGACGCATTCATCGCAGATGAACACGGTCGGTCCGGCGATGAGCTTGCGCACCTCGTGCTGGCTCTTCCCGCAGAACGAGCAGTAGAGCGTGCTTTTCGCGTCGGTGCCGGCTGCCTTGGTCATAGACCCTTCTCACTCTCGACGTTCGATCCGATATGGGGCCGAACGCGCTTCCTCCGCGTTTGATTCCCGAGCATTGGGCGCGAAGGTCTTCAAAAATTGACAATCACCCATCCCCGCCGCCGCCACAACCCCGCGAAAGCGTGGCCGAAGACGGAATCGGAGCGTTCACTGTTGATGGGGATCGCGGCGAATGTCTGACATGGGAAGCCGCGCCCCCGTCGGCCAGTCCCCTCGCAAGGATCAGGCCATCGTCGCGTTCGATTTCGACGGCACCCTGACCATTCGCGACAGTTTCACCGAATTCCTTCGCTGGCGGGCGGGGCGCGGCGGCTGGGCTTTGGGGCTGGTCAGGCTGGCCCCGGCGGTGGCCACCTACGCCCGCGACCGCGACCGGGGACGGATCAAGGCGGCGGCGGCGCGGGAGTTTCTCGGCGGCGCGCCGCGCCGGGACCTGGAGGCGGAGGCCGAGCGCTTCGCCGACCGTGTTTGGGACCACTTCATGCGTCCCGACGCCCTGAAGGTCTGGAACGACTGGGGCGAGCGGGGCGCGCATCGTGTGATCGTGACCGCCAGTCCGGAGACCACCGTCGCCCCATTCGCGCGTCGTCTGGGAGCCGAGGCCCTGCTCGGCACGCCGCTGGTGTTCGACGCCGACGACCGCGTCACCGGCGCCTTCGCCGGGCCCAATTGTCGCGGCGAGGAGAAGGTGCGGCGTCTGTGCGCGGCCTACGGCGACGACGTGCGGCTGGCGGCGGCCTACGGGGACACCTCGGGCGACACGGAGATGCTGGCGATTGCGGACCAGCCCGGCTTCCGGGTCTTCACCGGCCGGCCGTAGCTCTCAGCGCCCCTCTGCGTCGACGTCGAAGGCGACCGGCTTGCCGCGGGAGGTCGGATTCCAGCCGGCCTCGATCACCGCCGCCACGGCGTTGCGCACATGCTCCACGTTGACGAACTGCTTCTCGACGTCCGGACGGCCGTTGGGACGGAGCGGCGGCGGAAACTGGACCACGGCCTCGCGCCGGAAGTCCTGCAGCCGCAGCGTCACGGCGATGCCCTCCCACCGGCCGCCCGAGGTCGGCCGCGGCTGGCGGCGAAGCTCCCAGTGATAGACGTCGCCGTCGACCTCGACGGTTCCGCGGGTGTCACGCGTCTGCATCGCCGCCTGATAGCACAACGAGAAAAGGCGCGCCCCCGGGGCGCGCCTTTTCCGCCGTTCAATGTCGGGGCCGGCTCAGGCGCCGGGGGTCTTCACCCCGTCCGAGTCCGCCTGCTCGCGGCGATCGTAGACGTGGTCGACGATGCCCCAGGCCCTGGCCTCCTCCGCGTTCATGAAGTGGTCGCGGTCGAGGGTCTTCTCGACCTCCTCGTAGGTGCGGCCGGTGTGGTGCACGTAGATCTCGTTCAGCCGCCGCTTGGTGTAGCGTATATCCTCGGCATGGCGCTCGATGTCCGACGCCTGGCCCCGGAAGCCGCCCGAGGGCTGGTGCACCATGACCCGGGCGTTCGGCAGGGCCACCCGCTGGCCGGCGGCGCCGGCGGTGAGGATCAGCGAACCGGCCGAGGCGGCCATGCCCATGCACACCGTCGAGACCGGCGAGCGGATGTATTGCATGGTGTCGTAGATCGCGAGCGCCGAGTGGACCTGTCCGCCCGGGCTGTTGATGTACATGCTGATTTCCTTCTTCGGGTTCTCCGACTCGAGGAACAGCAGCTGGGCGCAGATCAGCGAGGCCATGCCGTCCTCGAAGGGCCCGGTCAGGAAGATGATCCGCTCGCGCAGCAGGCGCGAGAAGATGTCGAAGGCCCGCTCGCCCCGGCTGGACTGCTCCACCACCATGGGGACGAGGTTCATGTTCAGATAGTCGATCGGATCGCGCATTCAGGCCTTCTCGGGATGCTGCGGCCACGACTCATCCGGTCGCCGGCCCTTGCCCGAGATATCGCGTCGCGCGCGCCGCGACGCAAGGCGGGGACCGCGATCAGTCGCCCTCCGCCTCCGCCTCCGTCTGCTGCGCCCGCCAGCGTCGGGCCATGTCGTTGGCCATGACGCTGGCCTGGGACTGCGGATTGATCCGCCGGACGGGCCCGCCCTGCACGCGGTAGAGGGAGGTGAGATAGGTCCGGTCCCACTCGGTCAGGCCGTCGACGGCGGTCGGCGCGTCGAACAGGTTCAGCACCGTATCCCAGCCGGCCGTATCTCCGTCCGGGTCGACCTGGGCCAGCGAGACGAAGGCGAGGTAGTCGGCCAGCTGGGCGAGGTTGATCCCTTGCAGCCCGTCGACGTCGACGACGATCATCACCTTGTTCAGGTCGTCGCGGATCTGGCTGTTCAGGCGCGAGGCGGCGAACACCGCGATCGTCGGCGCCGAGGGATTGCCCCGGTTGTCCACGTCCCCCGGAAGCCGGACGGCGATCGTCCCGTTGTCGGAGTTGACCGGCACGCTGACGTGCCACCAGCGCACGGGCCGGTCCACGGTGCGGAAGTCGCGCAGGGCGGGGTTGCCCCTGTCGAGGCCGCCGATCCCCAGGCGGAAGGCGCGCCGGTTCTCCTCGACCATGGCGTCGGCGAGGGCGGTCGAGTCGGCGGTGAAGACGATCACCACATTGGGGGTGCAGCCCGGCTCGCCGATCTCAAGCCCCAGATCGAGGGCAACCTCGGAGACGCGATCCACCACGGCCTGGCCGACATCCCGCCGCACGTTGACGGCGCCGACGCAGAGTTCGCCTGTCCAGCGGGCCAGTCCCCGCCGCGGCGGCGGCGCCCCCACTTCCCCGACGAAGTCGCGCACCGTCTCCTCGAGCCGCCGGTGGTCGACGACGATATCCTCCAGCCGGACGGGAGCCTGGGTCTGGGTCTGGGCCTCAGTCTGGACCTGAACCTGCCCGGCGGGATCCACCGGCGCCGTCTGGCCGGGTGTTGCGAGAGCGAGGGCCAGGACGGCGGTCAGAACACCCATGCGACACCCACAACCTTTCGCTGCACGAACGCCGCAATGCTATCACGCAAGGAAAAGGGCCGCCACCGATCGGTGACGGCCCCTTTACTTGCCGGCGGGACGGAAGGCTCAGACCTCGTCCTCGTCCTTGAGCAGCTCTTCCCGGGTGATCGGGGTGTCGGTCACCTCGGCGATGTTGAAGATCAGGTCGCAGACCTTCTCCTCGTAGATCGGCGCGCGCATCTGGGCGGCGGCGTTGGGGTTCTGGCGGTAGAAGTCCAGCACCTGGCGTTCCTGGCCCGGATAGTTGCGGGCCTCATTCATGATCGCCTGGTTCAGCTCCTGGTCGGTGACCTGCACGTTGTTGGCCCGGCCGATCTCGGCCAGCACCAGACCGAGGCGCACGCGGCGCTCGGCGATCTTGCGGTACTCTTCCTTCAGCTTCTTCTCGGACTTCTTGGCGTCTTCCGGCGGCAGGCGGCCGGCGTCCTTGTCGGCCTGCACCTGCTGCCAGATGCCGTCGAATTCGGCCTCGACCATCTTCGGCGGCAGCGGGAAGTCGTGGGCCTTGTCCAGCTCGTCCAGCAGGGCGCGCTTCAGCTTGAAGCGGGCGGCTCCGGTGTACTGCTGGTTCAGGTTCTGGCGCAGCAGCTCCTTCAGCTTGTCCAGCGACTCGATGCCGATGCGCTTGGCGAAGTCGTCGTCGACCTTGGTTTCGGCCTCGGCCTTGATGGCCTTGACCGTGACGTCGAAGGTCGCGGCCTTACCGGCGAGGTGCTTCGCCTGGTAGTCCTCCGGGAAGGTGACCTCGACGGTCTTCTCCTCGCCGACCTTCACGCCCTTCAGCTGCTCCTCGAAGCCCGGGATGAAGCGGTTGGAGCCGATCACCAGATCGGCGTCCGTGGCCGAGCCGCCCTCGAACGCCTCGCCGTCGATCTTGCCGACGAAGTCGATGGTCAGCTGGTCGCCGTCGGCGGCCTTGACGGTCTTGCCCTTCTTGTCCTCGTAGGTCTTCGCCTGCCCGGCCAGCTCCTTGAGCGCCTCGTCCAGGTCCGCGTCCGAAGCCTCGTAGGTCGGACGGTTCAGCTTCAGCGTCTTCGGATCCACCGGGGTGAAGTCCGGCATCACCTCGAGCTCCATCTCGTAGGCGAGGTCCTCGCCGCCGGTCAGGACCTTGTCCATGTCCGAGGTCAGCTTCATCTCGGCCGGGGCGGCGGGGCGCACCTTGACCTCGTCCAGCGCCTTCTGGCTGGTCTCGTTCAGCGCCGCATTGACGATCTCGCCCATCAGGTCGCGACCGAAGGTCTTCTTCACGTGCGCCACCGGCACCTTGCCCGGACGGAAGCCCTTCAGCTTGATCTGCGGCGCCACTTCCTTGAGGCGAGCGTCCAGCTTCTCGTTCAGCTCGGCGGCGGGAATGGTCACCGCGATCACGCGGCTCAGGCCTTCGGAGGACTTTTCGACGACTTGCATGGTCGGGATTCTGACGCTCTGGGGCGGCGTCCGGCAGGCTGACGCGCGCGGTGTGGGAAAAGCAATAAGGGCCGCCCTTGCGAGGCGGCGCCTTTGAAGCCCGCCCTTATGTCGATCACCGCCCGAAAGGTCAACGTGAGCGGCGGCGGTTTCGGCGCGGCTCCGCCTCGGCTATCCAGCGGCGATGAGCCAGTCCCCTCCCCCCATCGGCGTCGCCGTCTTCCCGGTCACCCCCCTGCAGCAGAACTGCACCCTCGTCTGGTGCCGCAAGACGCTGAAGGCGGCGATCATCGATCCGGGCGCCTCCGTCGACGCCCTGCTGGCGGCGGCGGCGAAGCAGGGTCTGACGCTGGAGGCCATCTGGATCACCCATGGCCACCTCGACCACGCCGGCGGCGCCGCTGAGATGCAGGAAAAGACCGGCCTCGACATCATCGGCCCGCATCCGGACGACCAGTTCTGGATCGACGGCATCCCGGCCCAGGGCCAGATGTACGGCCTGCCGGAGGCGCGGTCCTTCACGCCCACCCGCTGGTTGGCCGACGGCGACCGGCTGAGCCTCGGCGAGACCAGGTGGGAGGTTTACCACTGCCCCGGGCACACGCCGGGGCACGTGATCTTCTTCAACCGCGAGGCGCGCTTCGCCCAGGTCGGCGACGTGCTGTTCCAGGGCTCGATCGGGCGGACCGACTTCCCGCGCAGCGACCACGCCAGCCTGCTGAACGCCATCGTCACGAAGCTCTGGCCGCTGGGCGACGACGTCGTCTTCGTGCCGGGACACGGGCCGAGCTCGACCTTCGGGGCGGAGCGGCGCAGCAACCCGTTCGTCTCGGACGCGGCGATGGAGCGGGCGCCGATCGCCCGCCCCGCGACGGGCCCGTCCTAGCGCGAGATCAGCAGGCCGATGAGGACGCCCAGCCCCAGCGCGTAGACGGACGCCCGCACCGGCTCCTCCTCGACCGCGCCGCGCAGGCGTCGCGCCCGCTCGCGGCCCCAGTCGCCGACGAGCCCCGCATCCTCGCGCAGCGCCCGGCGCAGCGGCCGGACGCCCAGCGAGCGCATCTCGTCGCGCATGAGGATGGCGTCGGCTTCCTGCTCCAGCCGCGTCGACGCGGTTTCGAAGGCGTCCTCGATGTCTTCTTCGGAGTTGGGGGCGGGCG
>MGLK01000016.1:38942-52719 GCA_001794825.1 Caulobacterales bacterium RIFCSPHIGHO2_01_FULL_70_19
GCGCATGCAACGGACGCCGGTGGAACGGGTTGGTTCGGGATGAGGAGGCTCCCATGACCCTGACCGACCCCGTGCGCCTGGGCGAGCCCGAGATCGTGCCGCCCGACACGCCCGGCCCCAACATCGACCCCGTGCCGCCGCCCGACATCCGGCCGGGCTACCCCCCGGACGTCCAGCCGCCGGACACGCCCGGCCCCGACATTCCGGCGCCGGGGACGCCCGGTCCCGACATCGATCCTGGCGGAACGCCGCCGGAGTTCACCGGGCCAGCCGGCGGAGCGTCTCCGCAAACCCTGTGATTCGTTCGCATTTGTGTGACCGGCGGGCCGGAACCGTAAGCAGGCGAGAGGGTTCAATCCGCGACCGTCACAAGCGCCACGAAAGGAACCCACGATGGCTCAGAGTCAGCCCACGCGAGCCTCCGGCGTCTCCAAACGGGGCTTCGCCTCGATGGACCCGGAGCGCCAACGCGAGATCGCCCGCAAGGGCGGCGCCAGCGTTCCCAGCGAGAAGCGGAGCTTCTCGCAGGATCGCAGCCTTGCGGCCCAGGCCGGTCGCAAGGGGGGCGAGGCCTCCCACGGGTCCCGGAACCGCGAGCGGGCCGGCGCCAGCGAGTAAGCCATCGATCGGGAAGGGGCGGCGCCGAACGGGCCGCCCCTTTCGATTCCGGCCCTCGTCAGGTCTCGAGCAAGGCGAGGGCCACCGCCGGGTCGGGGCCGACCCGGAAGTCCGCGATCCGCCATCCGGCCGCCTCGGCGAGCGCGGCTGCCGAAGCCGCGGTGAACTTCCGCGAATTCTCCGTGTGGATGGTCTCGCCTGCGGCGAAGGGGATGCGCCGGCCGGCGACGTGGACGACCAGGTCTCGCCGCGCCTCAAGGTGCATCTCCATCCTCGAGTCCGGACCATTCCAGAGGGCGCGATGCCGGAAGGCGTCGAGGTCGAAGTCCGCGTCCAGTTCCCGGTTGGCGCGGGCGAGCAGGTTCCGGTTGAAGGCTGCCGTGACGCCGGCCGCGTCGTCATAGGCGGCGATGAGGGTCGCCGGATCCTTCACCAGGTCCACGCCGAGGATGAACAGCGCCCCCGCGCCGAGCAGGTCGCGCGCGGCCCGCAGGAAGGCGATCGCTTCGTCGGGGTCGAGATTGCCGATGGTCGAGCCCGGGAAGAAGCCGACATGGCGCCCCTCCCCTATGCCGTCGGGCAGCCGGTCGAGGGCCAGAAAGTCGCCGACCATCGGCCTGACCCGCAGCCCGGGATATGCGGCGGCGATCCGGTCCGCGGCCGCATCCAGCGCCGCAGCGCTGATGTCGATCGGCACATAGCTGGCCAGATCCGACGCGGCGTCCAGCACAATGCGGGTCTTCTCGCTGGCTCCGGAACCGAACTCGACCAGCACCGCGTCCGGGCCGAACCGCGCCGACCATTCCGGTCCGACGGTGCGCAGCAGCGCCGCCTCCTGACGCGTCGGATAGTATTCCGGCAACCCGGTGATCGCCTCGAACAGGTGCGACCCCTCGGCATCGTAAAACCACTTGGGGGAGACCCGCTTGGGCGAGCTCTGCAGCCCCGCCAGCAGGGCCTCACGGAAGCCGTCCGCGTCCTTGCCGTCCTCGCGAACCGGCTCCCGCCGCACGTCCCGCGCCAGGCGCAATCCGGCGAAGGCCCAGCGCTGCTCCGGATAGAAGAAGTTGCGATAGCTGACCCGCGCGTGCCCCTCGGGCGTGGCGAAGCTCGCGCCCCTCAGGACCATCTGGTTGGCCATGAACTTCCCATTGTACTCCGCCGCAGCGCCCTCGGCGGGACGGAAGCCCGGATAGGGGGCGTAGGGCGAGGCCGTCCACTGCCAGACTTCGCCGAAGACGGCGCCCATCGCCCCTTGCCGCGCGCGGGCGGCGTGCTCCCACTCGGCCTCGGTGGGCAGGCGGGCTCCGGCCCAGCGGACGAAAGCGTCGGCCTCGTACCAGCTGACGTGCCGCACCGGCGCCGCCGGATCGACCGGCCGTCGGCCGGCGAGGCTCATCGCGCTCCAGCCCTCCGGGTCCCGCCGCCAGTACAGGGGCGCCTTCCATTCCCCGGCCCTGACCGCCGCCCAGCCGTCGGAGGCCCAGAGCTCGGGTCGGGCGTAGCCGCCGTCCTCGATGAAGGCGATCCACTCGGCGTTGGTGGCCAGATCGGCCGCAATCTCGAAGGGCTCCAGCCAGGCCCGGTGCCCAGGACCCTCGTTGTCGAAGGCGAAGCCCCCGCCGGTATGGCCGATGGTGACCAGACCGCCGTCGAACCGGGCCCAGCCGCCGCGCGGCGGCTCCGTCCGGCCCGTCCGCGGCTCGACCGGAAACCCTGCGGGCTCCAGCGGCGACCGCGACATCAGGTGAAGCATGTCCATCAGGAACAACTCCTGATGCTGCTGTTCGTGGTGAAGGCCGAGCTGGACCAGATAACGCGCCCGGGCGTCGCCGCGACCTTCTCCCAGCCACGCGACCATCCGCCGGTCGACTTCGCGGCGGTGGGCCAGCACCTCTTCGACGCCCGGGCGGGTGATCAGACCGCGCTCCGGCCGGGGAACGCGCGCGCCCAAGGCTTCATAATAGCTGTTGAACAGCCGGCCCCAGTCGGGGTCGACGGGTTCATAGCCTGGCTCGGTAGAGAGGATCATCGCCTCCCAGAACCAGCTGGTGTGCGCGAGGTGCCACTTGCCCGGGCTGCAGTCCGGCATCGACTGGGCGGTCATGTCCTCGGCCGAGAAGCCGCTCGCCAGGGCGGGCAGGACGGCGCGGATCTGGCGGAAGACGGCGATCTCGTCACAGGCGCTGGCGGACATCCGCGCGTGGGTGTTCATGCCGTCTCTCCCCCCTTGTGGGCCCGTCCGCAGATGGGGCGTCGACGCCGTGGACGCCACCGGTGGCCCGCAAAGTCGACGGCCCGACAAAGGAACGGCGGCCCCGCGGCGGCGTTCCGAAAGGGTCGCCGGCTCGCGTGGGAGCCGTCGCTCCGACCGACAGGGAACGTCGAATGCCGCACGCCCTCGCGCCGCTCGACGGCGCCTCGCTTCCGACTGGCCAGACCCGTCCCCGCGACGACATCGCCGACCCTTCGGTCTGGCGTCAGGCCGTCACCGCCCAGCTGCCGTCCCTGCGGGCGTTCGCCTGGTCGCTGTGCCGCAACGCCGCCGACGCGGACGACCTGGTGCAGGAGACCCTGACCAAGGCGTGGACCTACCGCGGCCGCTATGAAGCCGGGACGAACCTCCGGGCCTGGCTGTTCACCATCCTTCGCAACTCCTGGTATTCGACGGTGGCCCGCCGTCAGCGCGAGGTGGCGGACGAGGAGGGGCGCTACGCCGCCACCCTGGTCTCCGAAGGGGCCCAGGAGTGGACCGTCGAGCTCGGTCGCCTGCGCATGGCCATGGACGAGCTGCCGCCGACGCACCGGGAGGCCATCGTTCTGGTCGGCGCGGCGGGGCTGTCCTACGAGGAGGCGGCCGAGATCGCCGGCTGCGCTCTCGGCACCATCAAGAGCCGCGTCAATCGCGCCCGCAACCGCCTCGCCGAGGTGATGGACATGCCGCGCGGCGAGAACGGCTGACTCAGGCGCGGCGGTCCTTGCGGACGGCGCTGGTCAGCGCGTCGAGATGCGCCTTCAGCCGGTCCGGGACCGGCTGCCCTTCCACGGCGCGGAACGCCTCGCGGAGCTGTTGCTCCGCCGTCGCCCTCTTCCCCCCGCCGGACCGCGCTTGCGCCATCCTTCGAGGATGCCGCGCGGCCGGACCGGTGTCACGCAGAAAGCTTCGCCATATCCCGGAGCAGGTCGTCGACGGCCGCCTCCGTCGTCGCCCAGGAGCAGACGAACCGCACCGAGCCGTCGTCAAACCGGTAGCAGGCCCAGCCCATCTGGTTCAGCCGCTGGTGCGCCTCGGCCGGCATGCGGACGAACACGGCGTTGGCCTCGACCGGGTGGGCGAGGATGAACGGCGTGCCGACCGCCACCCCCTCGGCCAGACGCTGGGCCATCAGGTTGGCGTGCGCCGCTCCGGTCTCCCAGGCGCCGCTCTCGAGCAGGCCGACGAAGGGGGCGGCGAGGAAGCGCGCCTTCGAGGCGGTCTGCCCGGCCTGCTTCAGCCGGTTGTCGATCCGGCGCGCGAGGGAGCGGTCGAACATGACGATGGCCTCGGCGCACAGCGCGCCCGCCTTGGCCCCGCCGAACACCAGCACATCCACGCCGAGACGCGCGATGTCCTTCAGGTCGAAGCCCGCAGCCGCGGCGTTGGCCAGCCGCGCCCCGTCCATGTGCACGCCGTAGCCGCGCAGCTTCACCGGCTCGATCAGATGGCGCAGCTCCTCCTCGGTGTAGACCGCGCCGTACTCGGTCGACTGCGTGAGGCTCAGCGCGGCGGGCGGCTGGCGATGGCCGACTTCCGGCTCCTCCAGCGCCGCCTCCAGCGCAACCCTGTCGATCTTGCCGGAGAACCCCGGCAGGCCGATCAGGCCCACCCCGTGGCCGAAGAAGCCCGGGGCGCCGGTCTCGTCGGTGCAGACGTGGGCGGCGTGGTGGGCCAGCACCGCCTCGTGCGGCCACGCCAGCATCGACAGGGCGACGGCGTTGGCCGCCGTGCCCGAGAAGACGAACCGCACCTCGGCGTCGGCGTCCAGTCGCTGGCGGATCAGCTCGGCCGCGCGCGCGGTGACGTCGTCCGCGCCATAGGCCCGGGCGTAGCCGGCGTTCGCCTCGACCAGCGCCTGCAGGGCCGCCGGCGCCATGCCAGCCGTGTTGTCGGAGCCGAAATCGTAGCGCATGCCTCAGCCTTTCTCCGCCCGGCGGTCCGACGCGGGCTCCTTGCGCACCCGCACCACCGGCAGGACGTCCTGCTCGTCGCCATAAGGCACGGCGACCTGGTGCGGGAACGGAATCTCGATGTCGGCCGCGTCCAGCGCCTCCTTGCCGGCCTGCATCAGGTCGGCCTGGGTCTGCCACCAGTCGTCCGAATTGACCCAGGCGTGCAGGGTGATCTGCACGGCGCTGTCCAGCAGGCCCGTGACGCCGGTCCAGGGCGCGGGGTCGTCCAGCACCTTCTCGTGCGCCGACGCCACCCCGGCCAGCACCGCGCGCGCGGCGCCCAGATCCTCGCCGTAGCCGACCGTGAAGTTGATCTCGATGCGCCGCGTCTTCTGGCCAGTGAGGTTGATGACCACGTCGCTCAGCACCTTGGAGTTCGGGACCACGATCTTGTGGTTGTTGGCGTTCGACAGCTGGGTGGTGAACAGGTCGAGGCGCTGCACCGTGCCTGCGACGCCGTTGAGGTCGATCACCTCGCCGACCCGGTAGGGGCGGAGCACCAGCAGCATCACCCCTGCCGCCACGTTCGACAGCGTGCCCTGCAGGGCGAGGCCGACGGCGAGGGAGGCGGCGCCCAGCACCGCGATGATCGAGGTCGTCTGCACCCCGAGCCGCTGCAGCACGGCGATCAGGCCGACGATCAGCACCAGCACCCGCACCACCTGGACGGCGAAGCTGAGCACCGTCGGATCCTGGCGGAAGCCGCGCACCCGCCCCAGCACCCGGCGGGCCACCCGCGCGGCCCACCGCGAGGCGAAGACGGTCCCCGCCAGGATGATCAGGGCGACGATCAGATTGACGGCGAAGTCGCCGGCCATCTCGGTCAGTTTGGCGATCATGGCGGCGTCCACGGCCGCCGCCTCGCGGCCGGCGGCGACGGCCTGGTTCAGGGGCGTGATCAGGTCGGGCATGCGCCGGGTCTAGCGTCTGACGCAGGATTTGGAACCCCGAGCGGCGGATTCCCGCCGCCTATCCGATCGGCCGCGCCACCCGGCCGCCGCCGCCCTCGATGGCGTCCAGCAGGTCCATGACGTCGTCGAGGGTGTTGGCCTCCCGCGCCGGCTTGTCCCAGCGGATGCGGCTGATGCGGGGAAAGCGCATGGCCACGCCCGACCTGTGCCGCCCGGACCGCTGAAGGCCCTCGAACGCGACCTCCAGCACCAGACCGAAATCACGCCCGGCGCGCACCGACCGCACCGGCCCGAAGCGCTCGACGGTGTGGTCGCGCACGAACCTGTCGAGCTGTTTCAGCTCCTCGTCGGTGAAGCCGAAATAGGCCTTGCCCACCGGGGCCAGGGTCCCCTCCTCCGTCCAAACCCCGAAGGTGTAGTCTGAGTAGAAGCTGGAACGCTTGCCGCTGCCGCGCTGGGCGTACATCAGCACGGCGTCGATGACGTGGGGATCGCGCTTCCATTTGAACCACGGGCCTTTCGGCCGCCCCGCCACATAGGGGCTGTCCCGGCGCTTGAGCATCAGCCCCTCGGCGGCGGCCCCGACGGGCGGGTCGGCGCGCAGCCGGGCCAGGGCGTCCCAACTTTCGTAGGGCACGATGGGGGACAGGTGCAGCCGCGACCCGCCGCGGGGGACCAGCGCCTCCAGCCGCGTCCGCCGCTCCGTCAGCGGCAGGCCCCGCAGGTCCTCGCCGGCTTCCGCCAGCAGGTCGTAGGCGACGATCGCCGCCGGCCGGGCCGCCATCAGCCTAGCGTCGACGGTCTTGCGGTTCAGCCGCTGCTGCAGGTCGGCGAATGGCGCAACCACGCCGTCGCGCCACACCACCAGCTCCCCGTCCACGGCGCCCTCGAAGGTCAGGCCCGCCATGACGTCGGGGAACGCCCGGGAGATCTCGTCGCCGGTGCGGGTGTAGAGCTTCTCCACCCCGCCCTCGCGCACCGCCTGCACCCGGATGCCGTCCCACTTCCATTCGGCGGCGTAGTCGGCGGGATCCAGCCGCTCGAAGTCGACCGTCTCGTCCAGGGCCGTGGCCAGCATCACCGGCCGGAACCGGCCGGGGGCGTCGGCGCTCGGCCGCCCGGCCCGCCCCTCCAGCCAGGCGAACAGATCGGCGTAGGGCGGCGTCAGGGCATGCCACACCTCCTCGATGTCCGATGCGTCGACCGGCTCCAGCGGGGTCGCGGTTTCGTGTCCTTCGGGATCGGGAGGTTCGCTGACGGTCGCCGGGCGCATCATCGCCGCCGCCGTCCTGGCCAGACGCGCCGACATGCCGACGCGCAGCGCCCCGGTCATCAGCTTGAGCAGCGCCCAGCGCCCCTTGGGCTCGAGCGCGTCCAGCCAGCCCTCCAGCAGGCGCGGCACCTCGCCCCGGCCGGCGGTGCGCAGCGCCTCCACCACTTCCGCGAGCTCGGGCTCGCGGTTGGGGCGCAGGTCGGGGCTGGCGGGCCAGATCAGGCTGACCGTCTCGGCCATGTCGCCGACGTAGTCCCGGGACCAGCCGAACAGGACCGGATCGACCCGCGCCTCGACCGCGGCGCGGATCATCGCCGGCTTGGCCGCGTCGAAGCTCAGGTCGCCGGTCAGCGCCGCCAAAGCCCAGCCGCGATCCGGATCCGGCGTGGCCCGGAGATAGTCCCGCAACAGCACCAGTTTGGCGTTGCGCGAGGCCGTCAGCGCCAGGCGGTCCAGCAGTTCGGCGAAAGCGCGCATCCGACCTCTTCAGGGCACAGCTTCAAGCAAACGCGAAAACGCCCCGGAAGTCTCCTTCCGGGGCGTCTCGGCTGCGCAATCGCCCTGTTAGTTGAACAGGCCGGCGATGACCGCGGAGATCAGGCCGCCGGCGACGGCGGCGAGGACCACGTCGTTGCCGCTGCGGACGTACTCGTAGCCGTGCGGCGGACGAGCCAGGCCGTACCGGCCGTAGTCATTGATGACGTAACGCTGGGTCCGGTAGGCGTAGGGCATCGACTGGCCGTACGACCAGCTGCGGTACTGGTGGCCGCGCGGAGCGACGTAGCGGGGCGCGTGGTAACGACGCTGGGCCTGCTGCCAGCGGGCGTAGGCGCGCTGCTGCTGCCGGGCCTCGCGGCGATCCTCGCGACGGTCCTGACGCCATTCGCGACGGTCTTCCCGGCGGTCCTGACGCCACTCGCGGCGATCTTCGCGCTGCTCGTAGCGGTCGCCGCGCGACTGCGCCTCGGCCGCGGAGGCCATGCCGACCGAGCCGAGGGCGAGGGTTGCGGCCACGGCCGCGGTGACGAACTTCTTCATGGTGTTACTCCCGATGCGGCCGAAGTATTTCGACTTGTCCGCATGATGGAGCCCGGCGCTTGAGCCTCATCTGAACGGCCCGGGTCAGGTCCCGTTCACGGCGTCGCCGCTTTCCCGACCTTATTGCTCAGGCGGCCGCCGAGGTCGTCACGCCGCTGTCGACAAGGGCCCGGACGGCGGCCCGCCCCGCGCCGACCCGGTTCATCACCTGGGCGAGCGCGGCGAAATCGATGGGCTTGTTCAGGTAGGCGTCCGCGCCCGCCTCGAGCCCCGCCTCGTGATCCTCGGTGCGCGCCGAGGCGGACAGCACCACGATGGGCGTGTCGGCGTTGGGACCGCCCCCGGCGCGGATCGCCCGGGTCGCGGTCAGCCCGTCCATCACGGGCATGTTGACGTCCATGACGATCAGGTCGAAGCGTTGCTCCCCCGCCGCCTCGATGGCGATCTGGCCGTTCTCCGCCGTGGCCGACGTGTGGCCGGCCGAGCCCATCCAGGCCTCCAGGATCATGCGGTTGACCGGGTGGTCCTCGACCACCAGCACGCTCAGCGACTGGCCGCCCTCGACCTCGGCGACGATCGGCTGGGCCTCTTCCTGCCGCGCCCACTCCACCACCGCCGCCTCGACCGAGAAGACGAAGGTCGAGCCTTCGCCGAGGGTGGACTCGACGGTGATGTCGCCATTCATGATGTTGGCCATCCGGCGGGAGATGGTCAGCCCGAGGCCGGTGCCGCCGAAGCGACGGGTAGAGGACGCATCGACCTGGGTGAAGGGCTGGAACAGGCGCTCGAGATCCTCCGGGGCGATCCCCGCTCCGGAATCCTTGACGGCGAATTCGAAGCGCACGCGCCGTTCGTCCAGCCGCTCGCTCCGGACCGTGTAGAGAATCTCGCCGGTGTCGGTGAACTTCACCGCATTCGACAGCAGATTATGGATGACCTGACAGACGCGCAGCGGGTCGCCGCGGACCACCGCCGGAATCTCGCCTTCGAAACGCGTGGTGAAGGTCAGCCCCTTGGCTTCGGCCTGGGCCTGGAAGGGCCCGGTGACCCGCTTGTGCAGGTCGGCGACATTCACGTCGACCACCTCGAAGGTCATCTTGCCCGCCTCGATCTTGGTCATGTCGAGGATGTCGTTGAGCAACGACAGCAGGTTGTCGCCCGAATTGCGGATGATCGACAGGTACTCGCGCTGGGCCGGCTCGAGCCGGGTGGCGTTGAGCAACTGTGCCGCGCCCAGCACCCCGTTCATGGGGGTGCGCAGCTCGTGCGAAATCACCCCGAGGAAGTTCGACTTTGCGTCCGAAGCCGCGTTGGCGCGGTCGCGCGCCGCCTCCAGCTCCTCGATCAGGTGGGCCTGATGCTCCTGGAAGGCGCGGATGCGCTCCTCGCGCAGCATGGTCATCATCACCAGCACGAACAGGCCGGCGGCGGTGAACGGCACGATGGCCAGGAATTGCCAGAACTGCGGCGTGCCCCAGAGGCTCGCGGCGATGATCACGGCGGCGACGCCGTAGGGCGACGAGATCACCACCGCCTGACGCGGCGAGCTGCGCAGCTGGGCGAACACCAGCACATAGCCGGACACCAGCAGGGCCAGGGCGAGCGCCGGCCCGAACTCGGCGCCCGAGAACCAAGCCAGCAACGGCGCCGCGGCCCATGCGGCCGTGGTGGCGGTGGCGACAGCGGGGAAGATCAGGCCCCAGCCGGCGCCGACGCGCTGGCTGATGCGCTTCTCGAACGAGCCGCGAACGGCGCCGGCCGCGAGCGTGCCGATGAACCAGAGCGTCGCCGACTGCCAGCCGACGGTGGCGAGCAGGCCGACCGCCCAGCTGGCGATGATCACATAGCGCAGGTACTGGGTCTGGAGGATCGCGCGCAGCGCCTGGGCGGCTTCCCCCGCGTCGGGGTCGCCCGCAGCCTTGCCGATGCCGTCCGATTCCACCATCGCGCGCGTTCCCCCGTTCAGCCCGCCGGAACGCTAGGGCGAAGGTTCTAAGACGAAGTGAACGGCGGCTTGTTCGGCGAACGCCGTCATGCCGAATTGGCCTCGGCCGGAGTCAGCGCACGAATGGAAAGCGCGTGGACCGGCCCCGCCAGCTCTTCGCGCAGCAGGTCCGTCACCGCACGCTGACGTTGCACGCGCCCCTGCCCCTCGAAGGCGGCAGCGACGACCGTGAGGTTAAGGTGGCTCTCGCCGCCGGCGTGGCCGTCGACTCCGCCCTCGTGGTGATGGCCGGCGTGGCGGGCGCTGTCGTCCTCGATGTCAAGCCGCTCCGGATCGAGTGCGGCGACGAGTTTTTCACGGATTTTCCGTGCGATCGGGCCTTCGGCCACGGGCGCCTCCTTGTTGCGGACCAATTCGCCCCTACACTTCGGGCGATGTCGTCCGCCTTTCAATACAAGCCGCGCTTCAAGGATATGCGCGTCAAGCCGCCGCGCCCTGAAGAGGAGGCCGCGGCCGCCGACGTGCTCGGCCTCAAGCCGGGCGAGAAGGCCTGCCAATGGCCGGATTGCAGCCGCCCCGCCACGGCCAGGGCGCCGAAGTCGCGGGAGCGGCTGCACGACTTCTACGACTTCTGCCAGGGCCACGCCGCCGAATACAACAAGGGCTGGAACTTCTACGCCGGGATGAGCGAGGGCGAGATCCGCGCCGCCCAGGAGAACGAGGCGATGACCGGCGGCCGCCCGACCTGGGAGATGAAGGCCGGCAAGTTCAGCCGCGAGGCCGCCGCCTTCGCCGCCAAGATGGGCACGGCCAATACCCAGGGCGCCGGCAACTGGCGCGACAGCTTCGGCCTGTTCGGACGCCGCACCCGCGAACAGGCGGCGCCGGAGGGCCAGGACGAACTGCGCATCGGACGCCTCGAGCGCGCCGCCCTCGCCGACCTCGACCTCGACGTACGCACCGAGAAGAAGGCGATCAAGGCCCGCTATCACGAGCTTCTGAAACGCTTCCACCCCGACCTGAACAAGGGGGACCGGGGGGCCGAGGCCAAGCTTCAGCGGGTGATCAAGGCCTACAAGACGCTGAAGAAGGCCGGACTGGCCTAGCGTCTCTGCGGCCGGCGCCTACTTCAGGAGCCCCATCCGAGGAGACCCGCCATGGAAGTCCTGTACCGCGCCCACGCCGTCGCCAGCGGCGGCGGCCGCGAAGACGGTCGCTCGAGCACCGACGACGGCAAGGTCGACGTCCGGCTGTCCACGCCGACCGAGATGGGCGGCAAGGGCGGCGACGGCACCAATCCCGAGCAGCTGTTCGCCGCGGGCTACGCCGCCTGCTACCTTGGCGCGCTGCGCCTCGTCGCCGGCAAGGCGGGCACGCCCGTCGGCCCGGACACGAAGGTCCGGTCCACCGTCGGCTTCGGCAGGAACACCCGCGGCGAGGGCTTCAACCTCGACATCGAGCTGGAGGTCGTCGACCACGGCCTCGACCAGGCGGTCATCGACGACCTGATCCTGAAGGCCCACGCCGTCTGCCCCTACTCCAACGCCACGCGCAACAACGTGGACGTGCGGTTGAGCGCCGCCTAGTCCAGCGTCGTCCGGTACCGGAGCATCGCCAGCGCCCCGACGACCAGCATGAACAGCAGCAGCGCCAGCAGGCTGGGTCCCGCGTTGTCGAGGCCGACGCCCTTGAGCACCGATCCCCGCACCACCCGCAGGAAATGGGTGACCGGGATCGCCATGCCCAGCGCCTGGGCCCAGTCCGGCATGCCGCGGAAGGGGAACATGAAGCCGGACAGCAGGATCGACGGCAGCATGTAGAAGACGCTCATCTGCATGGCCTGCAGCTGGGTCCTGGCCACGGTCGAGATCAGGAAGCCCAGCGCCAGCGAGCCGACGATGAACAGCAGCAGCCCCGCTCCGAGCGCCAGCCAGCCGCCGCTCATCGGCACCGCGAACAGCACCCGCGCCAGCACCAGGATCAGCACGGCCTGCACCAGGCCGACCAGCACATAGGGCGCCAGCTTGCCGATCATGACCTCGATCGGCCGCACCGGCGTCGCCAGCAGGCTCTCCATGGTGCCCCGCTCGCGCTCCCGGGCCATGCCCAGCGAAGTCATCATCACCAGCGTCATCGACAGGATCACGCCCAGCAGGCCCGGCACGATGTTGTAGGCGGTGATCGCCTCGGGATTGTAGCGCCGGTGCACCACGACCTCGAACGGCGGCGGGCCCGACGCCCGTGCGGCCAGGGGTCCCGCCAGCTCGCGCGCCAGCGCCTGCTGCGGCAGCTGCAACAGGGCCGCCACCGCGCCCGAGGTCGCCGAGGGATCCGAGGCGTCGGCCTCGACGAGGATCTGCGCCCCCTCGCCGCGCACCACCCGTCGGGTGAAGTCCGCCGGGATGATCACCGCGAACTGCGCCTCGCCCCGCTCCAGCGCCTGGTCCAGCTCGGCGGTGCTGCGCGCCGCCTGCGTGATCTCGAAATAGCCGCTGTTGTCCAGGGCGGTCAGGATCGAGCGCGAGAAGGCGCCGGTGTCCTGCACCAGCACCGCGGTGGGCAGGTTCCGCGGGTCGTCGTTGATGGCGTAGCCGAACAGCAGCAGCTGCACGATCGGCATGGCCAGGATCATGGCGTAGGTCAGCCGGTCGCGCGTCAGCTGCACGAACTCCTTGGCCATCACAGCCCAGGTGCGGGTCAGGGAGATCATCAGGCCGCCTCCGCCCTTCCCGCCTGCCTGTCGTGGATCAGCTGGATGAAGACGTCCTCCAGCGTCGGCCGCGTCTCGGTCCAGACCAGCGGCGGCCTGCGCCACGGTGCGATCGCCGCCTCCAGCGCCGCGCGGTCGCGGCCCGACACGTGGAGCACGGTCCCGAACGGCGCCGCCATCTCGACGCCCGGCGCAGCGCGCAGCTCGCGCGCCAGCCGGTCCGCCCCCGGACCCTCGGCGTGGAAGGTGACCAGGCCGGAGCCGTCGATCACCTGATCCGCCGTGCCGCGCGCCAGCGTCCGCCCGCCGGCGATGTAGGCGATCTCGTGACAGCGCTCGGCCTCGTCCATGTAGTGGGTCGAGACCAGCACGGTCATGCCCCCGGCCGCCAGGCCGTGGATCTCGTCCCAGAAGGTGCGCCGCGCCTCCGGATCGACCCCGGCGGTCGGCTCGTCCAGCAACAGCAGCTCGGGCCCGTGCAGGGTGGCCGCGGCCAGCGCCAGCCGCTGTTTCCAGCCACCCGACAGCGTCCCGGCCAGTTGCGCCCGCCGCGCCGTCAGCCCCAGACCGTCCAGCGCCGCCTGCACCCGCTCGCGGCGCCGGTCCAGCTCGTGCACCCGGGCGGTGAAAGTCAGGTTCTGCTCGATCGAAAGGTCCTCGTAGAGCGAGAACTTCTGGGTCATATAGCCGACCCGCCGCTTGATCTCCCGCGACTGCCGCAGCACGTCGAAGCCCAGCACGGTCCCCTCGCCGCTGTCAGGACGCAGCAGGCCGCACAGCATGCGCAGCGTCGTCGTCTTGCCCGCGCCGTTGGGGCCCAGGAAGCCGCAGATGCGCCCCCGCTCCACCACGATGCCGAAGTCCTTCACCGCGTGCAGGGCCCCGAACGACTTGTTCAGCCCGCGCACGTCGATGACGGCATCGGAGCCCTCCCCCTCGACGGGGGAGGGTCGGGAGGGGGTGGAGGCACGATGTTTTTCGGGGAGTGCGGATGGGCTGCGGCGGTCGTTCGACGACGCCTCTCGCGCCATCTCCGGACGCTCCTTGCCTCCACCCCCCCCCCCCCCCCCCCC
>MGLK01000016.1:52737-56213 GCA_001794825.1 Caulobacterales bacterium RIFCSPHIGHO2_01_FULL_70_19
TTGGGGCCGGCGTTCACTCCCCCACCTCCAGCGGGATCACGTCCACCGGCAGGCCCGGGTTCAGCGTCGCCGCCCCCTCGGGCCGGGCCTCGATGCGATAGACCAGACGGTCGCGGCTTCCGCGGCTGTACAGCACCGGAGGGGTGAACTCCGGCCGCGGGCTGACCCAGCTGATCCGCGCCCGCCCCTCGCCGTCGCAGCCGTCGCAGCCGAAGCGCACGGTGCGGCCCGGCCGGTAGCGCGCCATCTCCGCCTCGGGGACGAAGAACACCAGCTTGACCTCGCTGTCGGGCAGCAGGGCCAGAACCGGCGTATTGGCCGCCGCCCATTCACCCGGACGGAAGAATATCTCCTCGACCCGCGCCGCCGCCGGGGCCGCGGGAGCCAGCTGGCCCAGCCGCGCCTGCGCCTCCGCCAGCCCGCTCGCGGCCTGTTCGGCCTGCCGCTCGGCCGCCGCCACGGCGTCGCGGCGCGCGCCGAGGGTGGCCACCTCGCGCCGCCGTCGCACCGCCGCCGTCTGCGCCCGCGCTGCATCCCGCGCCGCGCGCACCTGGTCCAGCCGCGCCGGGGCGTAGACGCCCTGCCGCACCAGCGGCTCGATGCGCCCGTACTCCGCCTCGGCCTCGCGCTCGGCCGCCTCGGCTGCGGCCAGCTCCGCGTCGAGCACCGACAGCTCCTCGGCCCGCTGGCCCTTCCTCAGATCCTCGACCCGCGCCTCGGCCGCGCCCACCGCCGCCGCCGCGCTGCCGGCCTGGGCCCGCTGCACCGCCGGATCGATCAGGAAGGTGCGGCCGCCCGCCGCCACCCGCTCGCCCTCGCGGACATAGAGTTCGGCCACGGCGCCGGAGACCGGCGCCGCCAGATAGACCCGCTCGCCCTCGATGTAGCCGGTCAGCACGCGCGGCCCTCCGCCGCGGGCGACCAGCGCCCAGACCACCAGCCCCACCGCCACGACCGCGACGATCGCCAGCGCCGGCCGGCCCAATTTCGGACGCCTCATGGCCGCATCCCCCTCAGCACCGTTTCGACATGCTGCTCCGCCAGCCCGACCACGTCGATCGGCTCGGCGCCGACCGGCTCGAAGGTCTCGCGCCACACCATCGACAGGACCATCGGGCCCATCAGGCCGAAGGCGAACAGGCGCGGATCGCCGGGCCGCACCTCGCCGCGCGCCTGCGCCTTCGCGATCATGCCGCTGATCAGCGCCACGCCCGGTTCGACCACGGTCTCGCGCCAGATGGCGGCCAGTTCGGGATGGTTGCGGCTCTCGGCGATGACCAGCTTGACCACGCCCGTGATGCGCCGGTCGCTGACCACCTGCCGCGCCAGCATCGGCAGGGCCATGCGCACCACCTGCTCCAGCGGCAGGTCGGCGGCGGCGACGGCCTTCACCCGCTCGATGTTGGGCGAGATCGCGTCCGTCACCACCGCCCGGAACAGGTCGGCCTTGGTTTCGAAATAGAGGTAGAGCGCGCCCTTCGAGACGCCGGCGCGCTTCGCCACCTCCTCCAGCCGGGCCGCCTGGAAGCCGCGCGCGGCGAACACCTCCAGCGCGGCGGCGAGGATCTCGGCCGGGCGGTCGGCGGGACGGCGACGGAATTTCGGCTCGCCGGGAGGCAGCATCGGCGCGTCCTTGATAACTGACCGGTCAGTCATTACTCCGACCGGGCGTGGCTGTAAAGCAGCGTTCTTTCGCGCCGCCCCCGCTGCCGCTGGACCCCGCGCCGCCGCGCTCTTAAGTGTGCGGCCATGACCTCCCCCCTCGACTCGACCCCCGACCCGCTGCTGACCCTCGAGCCCCACCGCAAGGTGAGCGTGCGCGAGATGTTCGGGGTCGATTCCGACATGGTCGTGCCGGCCTTCGAGACGCGCGACAGCCACGTGCCGGACATCGACGACGCCTACCGCTTCGATCCGCAGACGACGCTGGCCATCTGCGCCGGCTTCGCCTTCGACCGCCGCGTCATGGTCCAGGGCTATCACGGCACCGGCAAGTCGACGCACATCGAGCAGGTCGCCGCCCGCCTCAACTGGCCGCTGGTGCGCGTCAACCTCGACAGCCACGTCAGCCGCATCGACCTGGTCGGCAAGGACGCCATCGTCCTGAAGGAAGGCAAGCAGGTCACCGAATTCCGCGAGGGCATGCTGCCATGGGCGCTGCAGCGGCCGATCGCCCTCGTCTTCGACGAATACGACGCCGGCCGGCCGGACGTGATGTTCGTGATCCAGCGCGTGCTGGAGGCCCAGGGGCGCCTGACCCTGCTGGACCAGAACCGCGTCATCCGCCCGAACCGGTGGTTCCGCCTGTTCTCGACCACCAACACCATCGGCCTGGGCGACACCTCGGGCCTCTATCACGGCACCCAGCAGATCAACCAGGGTCAGATGGACCGCTGGAACATCGTCACCACGCTCAACTACCTCGACCACGACGTCGAGGCCGAGATCGTGGCCGCCAAGGTGCCCGAGTGGAACGACGCCGAAGGCAAGCGCCGCATCGCGGCCATGGTCCGCGTCGCCGACATGACCCGCAACGCCTTCATGAACGGCGACATCTCGACGGTGATGTCGCCGCGGACGGTGATCACCTGGGCCCAGAACGCCATCATCTTCGGCGGCGACGTGGCGCTGGGCTTCCGCCTGACCTTCCTCAACAAGTGCGACGAGCTGGAGCGCCCGACCATCGCGGAGTTCTACCAGCGCGCGTTCGGGGAGGACCTGCCGGAGGCGGCGACGCGGGTGAAGGTGGGGTGAAATTCCTTCTCCCCTTGCGGGAGAAGGTGGCCCCGCGAAGCGGGGTCGGATGAGGGGTCGCACCAGTGACGACCGCAGAAGACCTCTGGCCTCCCTCCCGCAAAGCGGCCCTCCAACGACGGATCAGTTGCGGTCGACGTTCACCCCGGCCGCCGCTAGGATCACCGCAATCACCTCATGCCCCCGCGTCTCGATCTGCTGGTTCGGGAAGCGCAGCACACGAAACCCCTGACCTCGCAACCACGCATCCCGCTCCGCGTCGCGCTCGGGGTCGTGCCGCGGTCCGTCCGCCTCCACGATCAGCCTGTGGCGGAAGCAGATGAAGTCCGCGATGTACGGCCCGCCTTCGAACACGAACTGACGCCGGAATTTGATGCCGGCGAGGCGGCGGTCGCGCAGCAGCTTCCACAGCCGGCGCTCGTAGACGGCCGGTGCGCGGCGCATTTCCTTGGCCCGCTGACGAAGCCAATCGTCCATAGGTTGCACGATGAGCTCAAAACAGCTTTCTGTCGAGGGAGCGGCGCGACCCCTCATCCGGCCGCTGCGCGGCCACCTTCTCCCGCAGGGGGAGAAGGTTAGTGATTGGCCACCTCACCCCGCCCCGTTCCGCCAGGCCCGCGCCGCCATCTCCCGCGCCGTCTCGCGCACGTCCTCCGGCCAGCCGGCCACCGCCGCGTCGAAGGCCGTCCAGTCGCCGGCGAACAGCATGCGCGTCGCCTCCT
>MGLK01000016.1:56237-126229 GCA_001794825.1 Caulobacterales bacterium RIFCSPHIGHO2_01_FULL_70_19
ATCTCCGCCTCGACCAGCTTCCTCAGCGCCACCGAGGCGCCGCCGGGCCGGGACGCCAGCCAGTCCCAGTGGCGCGGCAGCAGGGTCACCTCGCGGGCGACGACGCCCAGCTTCGGCCGCCCCGGCCCGCGCTTCTCCGGCGCCGGCGGGGGAGCGGGTTCCAGGCGGGCCCGCGCCTCCTCCAGGCTCCCGCGCAGGTCGAGATCCACCGCCCGGCCGGCGGCGAGATCGAACACCAGCGGCCCGTCCCCGGCCCGGTCGGCGGTCCGGATCGCCGCCAGCGCCTCCGCCAGCGTTCCCTGCGCGATGCGGCGGTCGCCGGCGAAGGCGACTACGGTCAGGTCGGCGGCGGCGGTCATGGGGGGTCTCCGGGGCAGGCGCGAGGGTCCGGCGGATCCGGACACGCATGTTTTACCCGGATAAAATCTCGCCGGTCAATATCGGCCGGAGGAATCCTCAGGCGATCTCGGGCGGCGGCGGGACGACGCGGCTGTGGCGGCGCACGACGCGCTCGATGGTGCCGCCCTGGGCCAGCACCGAGAACAGAACCACGACGTAGGTGGCGGCCAGCAGCACGTCCTTCATCGGCCCCGGCGGCAGCGACAGGGCCAGGGCGATGGAGATGCCGCCGCGCAGCCCGCCCCAGGTCATGGTCGGGAAGGCCAGGCCGAAGGGCAGCAGGCGCCGCCACGCCAGCAGCGGCAGCCCCACCGACACCGCCCGCGCCGCCAGCACCAGCGGCACGGTCAGCAGACCCAGCCCCAGCAGCCCCAGCCGCTCCGCCAGCACCACCGCCTCCAGCCCGATGAGCAGGAACAGCACCGCGTTCAGCACCTCGTCGAGCAGGGCCCAGAACTTCAGCAGATAGTCGCGGGTGGTGTCGCTCATCGCCTCGGCCACCCCCTTGTTGCCGATCAGCAGCCCGGCCACGGCCATGGCCACGGGCCCGCTGATGTGCAGGGCCGAGGCCAGCGAATAGCCGCCCATGACCACCGCCAGGCTGACCAGCACCTCGACCGCATAGTCGTCGATGGCCTTCATGGCGCGGTAGCCGATCCAGCCGGCGACCAGGCCGAGCACCGCCCCGCCCAAGGCCTCCACCGCGAACAGCTCAAGCGCGTGCGGCAGCGAGAAGGCGGTTCCGGCCGCGGCCGAGGCGAGCAGGATCGAAAAGATCACCACCCCGACGCCGTCGTTGAACAGGCTCTCGCCGGCGATGGTCGCCTGCAGGGTCGGCGGCACCCGGGCCGTCTTCAGCACCCCCATCACCGCCACCGGATCGGTCGGGCTGATCAGCGCCCCGAACACGAGGCACCAGGCCAGGGGCACGGCCGCGCCGACGAGCCCGGTCAGCAGCCAGAAGCCGCCGCCCACCATCAGGGTCGAGGCGACGACGCCGATGGTGCTGAGGATGGCGATCTGCCATCGCCCGCGCCGCAACTGGTCGAGGTCGACGTGCAGCGCCCCGGCGAACAGCAGGAAGGAGAGCATGCCCTCCATCAGGGTCTCGTGGAAATCGATGTCGTCGAGGAAGCCGCCGACCAGCCCGGCCAGATCGCTCTGCGGCAGCAGCCGGTCGACGGCGATCACCACCACCGAGGCCAGCGCCCCCATCATCGTCAGCGCCACGGTCGACGGCAGCTTCAGGAAGCGGTGGTTGACCCAGCCCAGCACGGCCGAGAGGACGATCAGGATGGCCGCGGCGTCGAGCGGCGAAAGGGCGACGTGCATGGAGATTCTCCGGTCGACGGTCCGCACCTGAATAGCCGCACCGGCCGGCTTCGCCCATCCGGGGGTGCGCGCCCTGGCGACCGCGCTGCGCCCGATCGCCGCGTCCGGAACCCCCGGGCGTCGACCGCGCTTCCGGAGGATCGCACCTCACCCCATTCAAGGAAGTGAACTCCATGACCGACCAACGCATCGAAGGCGTCGCCAACGAGATGGAGGGCAAGGTCCAGGCCGCCTCCGGCCGCTTCGCCGGCGATACGAAGATGCAGATCGAGGGCCGCCTGAAGCAGGCCAGGGGTCAGGCCCAGCAGGCCTACGGCCGGGTCATCGACGGACTCGACGGCCTGGTCGAGAAGGCGCCGGAGCAGTATCGCGCCCGCGCCCGGAGCGGCCTCGACTTCGCCCGTCGCAAGCCGCTGCTGACCACCGGCATCGTCGCCGGCCTGGCCATCCTGCTGGCCGGGGCCGGCCGCCGCCGCTGACCGCCGGCGCCCCCCGGCGAGAAAAGGGCCCCGGAGGCGACTCCGGGGCCCTGATCGTTTCCGCTGCCGGAGCCTCAGCCCGCGGCTTCGTCCGCCGGCTCCTTCACCGGCGCGCCCGAGGGCCCGGTGATGTCGAAGGCGATCTTGCCGTCCTTCAGCTCCACCTTCACATGCCCGCCACGGGTCAGACGCCCGAACAGGATGTCGTCGGCCAGCGGCTTCTTGATGTGCTCCTGGATGACCCGCGCCAGCGGACGCGCGCCGTAGAGCTCGTCGAAGCCGTTCTTGGCCAGCCAGTCGTTGGCCTCGTCGGTCAGTTCGATGGTGATGTTGCGGTCCGCCAGCTGGGCCTCCAGCTGCAGCACGAACTTGGTCACCACCGAACGGATGGTCTCGGCGTCCAGCGCCTTGAAGGCGACGATCGCGTCCAGACGGTTGCGGAACTCGGGCGCGAACAGCCGCTGGATGGCCTTCTCGTCCTCGCCCTCGACCTTGCCGCGGCCGAAGCCGATCGCCGCCCGCGCATTGTCGGCCGCGCCGGCGTTGGTGGTCATGATCAGGATGACGTTGCGGAAGTCGACCTTCTTGCCGACCGCGTCTGTCAGCTGGCCGTTGTCCATCACCTGCAGCAGGATGTTGTAGACGTCCGGGTGGGCCTTCTCGATCTCGTCCAGCAGCACCACGGCGTGCGGATGCTGGTCCACGGCGTCGGTCAGCAACCCGCCCTGGTCGTGGCCGACATAGCCCGGAGGCGCGCCGATCAGGCGCGAGACGGTGTGCCGCTCCATGTACTCGGACATGTCGAAGCGCAGCATCTCGATCCCGAGGGTGGAGGCCAGCTGCTTGGCCACCTCGGTCTTGCCGACGCCGGTCGGGCCGGAGAACAGGAAGGCGCCGATCGGCTTCTGCGGGTCGCGCAGGCCGGCGCGGGCCAGCTTCATCGCCGCCGAGACCTGCTCGATGGCCGCCTCCTGGCCGAACACCACCCGGTTCAGGTCGGCCTGCAGCTCGCGCAGCGCCTCGGTGTCGGACTTGGAGACCGACTTCGGCGGGATGCGGGCCATCCGTGCGATCACGGCCTCGACCTCCTTCTGGCCGATGACCTTCTTCCGCTTCGACTCCGGCAGCAGCATCTGCGACGCCCCCGCCTCGTCGATGACGTCGATCGCCTTGTCCGGCAGCTTGCGGTCAGTCATGTAGCGGGCCGACAGCTCCACCGCGGTGCGGATGGCCGCGTCGGTGTAGCGCAGCTTGTGGTGGCCCTCGTAGGAGGTCTTCAGCCCCTTGAGGATGCGGATGGTGTCGTCGACGGTCGGCTCGTTGACGTCGATCTTCTGGAAGCGGCGGGCCAGGGCCCGGTCCTTCTCGAAGTGCTGGCGGTACTCCTTGTAGGTCGTCGAGCCCATGCAGCGCAGGCTGCCCGACGCCAGCGCCGGCTTGAGCAGGTTCGACGCGTCCATGGCCCCGCCCGAGGTGGCCCCGGCGCCGATCACCGTGTGAATCTCATCGATGAACAGCACCGCGTCGTCGTGCTGCTCCAGCTCCTTGACCACCTGCTTGAGCCGCTCCTCGAAGTCGCCGCGATAGCGGGTTCCGGCCAGCAGCGCACCCATGTCCAGGCTGTAGATGGTGGCGTTCTTCAGGACGTCCGGGACCTCGCCCTTGACGATCTTGCGCGCCAGCCCCTCGGCGATGGCCGTCTTGCCGACGCCCGGGTCGCCGACCAGCAGCGGATTGTTCTTGGTCCGCCGGCACAGGATCTGGATCGAGCGCTCGACCTCGGCCTGGCGCCCGATCAGCGGGTCGATCCGACCGTCGCGCGCCTTGGCGTTCAGATCGACGCAATAGGCCTCCAGCGCCTCGCCGCCGGTCTTGGTCGCGGCCGCGTCCTCGGCGTCCTCGGGGCTGCCCCCGGCCTTGGCCGGCCGCGTCTCGCCGGCCCCCGGCTTTTTGGCGATGCCGTGGGCGATGAAGTTGACCGCGTCGTACCGCGTCATGTCCTGCTCCTGCAGGAAGTAGGCGGCGTGGCTCTCGCGCTCGCTGAAGATCGCCACCAGCACATTGGCGCCGGTGACCTCCTCGCGGCCCGAGGACTGGACGTGGATCACCGCCCGCTGGATCACCCGCTGGAAACCGGCCGTCGGCTTGGCGTCGTCGCCATCCGAGGTGGCCAGAGCCGCCAGGTCGGTGTCGACGTAGAGCGTCAGCGCGGTCTTCAGCGCGACGAGGTCGACGTTGCAGGCGGTCATCACATTGGCCGCATCGGGGTCGTCGACGAGGGCCAGCAGCAGGTGCTCGAGCGTGGCGTACTCGTGCCGGCGCTCGTTGGCGTAGTGCACCGCCCGGTGCAGGGTCTCTTCGAGAGGACGGGAAAACGAGGGCATGATCCTCTCAGTCCTTTTCCATCGTGCATTGCAGGGGGTGCTGGTGGCGACGCGCCGTCTCGACCACCTGGGCGACCTTGGTCTCGGCCACCTCGTAGGTGAAGACGCCGCACACGCCGACGCCGTGCTGGTGCACGTGCAGCATGATGCGGGTGGCGTCCTCGCGGCTCTTCTGGAAGAACCGCTCCAGCACGTAGACGACGAATTCCATCGGCGTGTAGTCGTCGTTCAGGATCAGCACCCGGTAGAGCGAGGGCCTCTGAAGCTTCGGCTTTGTCTCGGTGATCGTGGCGGCCCCGGGGCCTCCGGCGGGATCACCGACCTTACGTGACGGCGGCATTCGTTGTCCGGTTGGGGGAGTGATGGACAGATAGGAAACTGTCGGACGCTTTGCGAGGTCCGTCCAGTCACACGTTTGAGTGGGCGCCGCGAGGCCCGTCGCACGACGAAAAAGGCCCCGGCGTCTCCGCCGGGGCCTTCCGTACGCTACGCGGACTTCAGATCGCCTTAGCGGGCGGCCTGGAACTTCTCGACCGAGGCGGTGACGCGCTCGTTGATCGGCTTGAAGCTGTCCTTCACCGAGGCGGTGAAGACGTCGGTCATGCGGGTGACTTCCGCCAGGTAGGTCTCGGCGGCCGACTTGGCCCACGAGGTCTGCAGCTCGACCAGTTCCTGGACCGAGCGGGCGGCGGCCAGCGACTGGGCGGCGGCGACGCCGTCTTCCCAGCTCTTCTTGCCGTAGGCGAGGGTCTGGGCCGAGATCGCCTCGGCGCCCTTCTGGGCGGCGGTGGCGGAGGCGACCAGCGCCTCGAGGTTCTTCTTGCCCTCGGCGTTCAGCTCGGCGAGGCCGGCGACGGACTTGTCGACGCCTTCGCGGAACGCCTGGGCGCCCGCGGCCTGGATCTTCTCGGCCTGGGCCTGGACCTTTTCGGCGGCGGCCTTGGTGGTGTCGGCGGTCTTCTTCACGGTTTCGGCGCTGTCGGCCATGGAAGTCTCTCCTGAACCTGTGGCGGCTTGGCCGCTTGTGATCGTTCCGCAGCAGGTTTCCGCTGCGACAAGCGGCATATGGTGCATGTGCGAACAAAGGTCAAGGATTATTGTGCAGCGCAACATGCCGCTGCGCCTGACGGGCGAAGGGGCTTCACAAATCCGTTGACGCCCTGTTTACCCTCATGAAACCCCGACGTCGCATGGTAGCGTTCCGATCAGCGTCGCGCCGGGGGGCCGCCGTCGCGCCACAGTAACGAGGCCTGTGCTTTGCCTATGACTGCACTGATCCGCCGCGGATTCCTGACCCTGATCCTGATCGCCTCGCTGGCGCTGGTTCCGAGCACGCCGCCGCTGGTCGCGCAGTCGTCCGACAATCTCCGTTACGCGGCCATCGTCGTCGACGCCGAGAGCGGCGAGGTGCTGTTCGCCCGCCACGCCGACAGCCGGCGCTACCCGGCCTCGATCACCAAGGTGATGACCCTCTACCTCACCTTCGAGGCGCTCGCCGAAGGCCGGGTCAAGCCGGACGACGTCATCACCGTGTCGCCCCACGCGGCCAGCCAGCCGCCGTCGAAGCTGGGCCTCGCCGCCGGGCAGACCATCACCCTCGACAACGCGATGAAGGCGACCGCCGTGCGCAGCGCCAACGACATGGCTGTGGCCATCGCCGAGCACGTCGGCGGCTCCGAGGCCCGCTTCGCCGCCCAGATGACGCTGAAGGCGCGCGAGCTGGGCATGACCCAGACCCGCTACGTCAACGCCAACGGCCTGCCGGACGCGCGGCAGCTCACCTCTGCCCGCGATCTCGCCATTCTCGCCCGCGCCGTCATGCGCGACTTCCCGCAGTACTACCGCTACTTCGGCCTGCACGACTGGGTCTACGAGGGCCGCGAGTACCGTAACACCAACGGCCTGCTCCGCACCGGCCTCGGCTACGACGGCATGAAGACCGGCTACACCAACGCGTCCGGCTACAACCTCGCCGCCTCGGCCGTCCGCGACGGCAAGCGACTGATCACCATCGTGCTGGGCGGACGCACGACCGCCAGCCGCAACGCCCACGTGGCCGAGCTGATGAACACCGGCTTCGAGGTCGAGCGGGCCCGCGCCAGCGGCCAGTTGATCCGCGTCGCCCAGACCTATTTCGAGGAGCGCGGCTTCGGAATCGGCTCCGACAACGGAGGCCCGGTCCAGTACGCTTCGCTCGAGCGCGACGAGGACGAGGGCTCCGCCCCCGTCACCTACGCCTCCCTGCCCGCCGCGCCGGCGACCCCGGCGCCGGCCGAGACCCGCACCGTCGCCGCCCTGCTGCGCGCCGACGCTTCGGGTTCCGACGTGACCGCCGCCCTGAACGGCGCGCCCGTCGGCGGCCGCCCCGCCCCGCGCACGCCCCCGCGCGAGACCGACGACGGCTGGATGGTCCAGGTCGGCGCCTTCCGTGACGAGGCGGTGGCGCGCGACTGGCTGACCGAGGTCAACCGCCGCTTCCGCAGCCAATTCGCCAACGCCGAGCGGACGGTGCAGAACGCCTCGGGCTGGTACCGCTCCCGCTTCACCGGCATGACCGAAGCCGCGGCCCAGGCGGCCTGCGCCACTCTCGCCGAGCGTCGGGTGACCTGCATGGTGGTGCGGCCGGAGTAATCCCGCCGCCCGCCTTGCCCGCCGCCGGCTTTTCCCCTATACGCCGCCGCTTTCCAGGGCCTCGGTCCCGGCGCGGAACGCCAAAGGGTTCGGACGATCGGTCCGGCCGCCGCTTCGGGAACCATCGTGGAACGGACTGAACCCGGTCCGCCCGCGCCGACGCCCACAAGGGAGAACTGCCGCATGGCTCTTTACGAGCACACGGTCATGACGCGCCAGGATATCTCGGCGCAGCAGGCCGAAGCGCTGAACGACACCATCAAGGCTCTGATCGAGGAGAACGGCGGCGCCGTCGCCAAGATCGAGTACTGGGGTCTGCGCAACCTGACCTACCGGGTCAAGAAGAACCGCAAGGCGCACTATTCGCTGCTCGCCGTCGACGCCCCCCCGGCCGCCATGGCCGAGGTCGAGCGTCAGCTGTCGATCAACGAGGACGTGCTGCGCTGGCTGACGGTCCGCGTCGAGGAACTCGACCTCGAACTGTCGCCCCTGCTCGCCCGCCGCGAGCGCGAACGTGAACGCGAGCGTGAGCGCGGTCCGCGCGACGACGCCGCCGAAGCCGCCTGAGGAACCGGATCATGACCGACACCAACGCCCCCGTCCCGGGCGCGCCGGCCGGCTCCGGCCCGGCCCGCCGTCCCTTCTTCCGCCGCCGCAAGGTGTGCCCGTTCTCCGGCCCGAACGCGCCGAAGATCGACTACAAGGACGTCAAGCTCCTGCAGCGCTACATCTCCGAGCGCGGCAAGATCGTCCCGTCGCGCATCACGGCCGTCTCCCAGAAGAAGCAGCGCGAACTGGCCAAGGCCATCAAGCGCGCCCGCTATCTGGCCCTCCTGCCCTACGTGGTGAAGTAAGATGAAGGTCGTTCTGCTGGAACGCGTCGAGAACCTCGGCGCCATCGGCGACGTCGTCACTGTCAAGGACGGCTTCGCCCGCAACTTCCTTCTGCCGCGCGACAAGGCCCGCCGGGCCACCTCCGCCAACCTGAAGGCCTTCGAAGTCGAGCGCGCCGCCATCGAGGCGCGCAACGAGAAGAACAAGGCCGAGGCGCAGAAGATCGCCGACAAGATCGACGGCCAGAGCTACGTCATGATCCGCCAGGCGGGCGAGACGGGCCAGCTGTACGGTTCGGTCGCCGGCCGCGACGTCGCCGAGGCCATCCAGGCCGAAGGCGGCAAGGTCGAGCGCTCGCAGGTCGTGCTCAACTTCCCGATCAAGACGCTGGGCGTCCACGAGGTGCTGGTCCGCCTGCACGCCGAGGTCTCGGCCACCGTCAAGATCAACGTCGCCCGTTCGGCCGACGAAGCCGAGCGTCAGGCGCGCGGCGAGGACGTGATCCGCTCGCAGTTCGACGACGAGCGCCTGGCCGCCGAACAGGCTGCGCAGGACCTCATCGCCGGCGGCGCCGGGCAGCAGGAGAACCTGGGTCAGGAAGCCTGATCCCGGCGACACCGCTGAAGTCCACGAAGGGCGCGTCCGCAAGGGCGCGCCCTTTTTGTCATCCGGCCGCCTGGACCCAGGCGTTGCCTTGAGCGCGGCCGGGTCTTACCTCGGGCGCCGGAGATCCTGCATGACCCGGTCCGTTCCCGCCGCTTCCCTGGCCCTCGCCCTGAGCCTGCTCGCCACCTCGGCGCAGGCCATGACGGTGCGCGAGTTCCTGGCCATCGCCGACCGCCTGCCGCAGAACGCCTCGGCGGTGCTGCGACCGGAAGGACGGCGCCTCGTCAATGAGGTCAGCGGCGCGGTGAACCGGATCAAGGCGGAGCAGGAGGACGCCCTTCGCGCCGGCCGCCGTCCGGCGCACTGCATTCCTGCCCGCGGCACGGGGATCACCCCCCGGGGGCTCCTCTCGCGCTTCCGGGCGCTGCCCGCCGACCGTCGCGACCAGAGCGTCACCGAGGCGCTGCGCCAGTGGATGGCCGAACGTCACCCGTGCCGCGGCTGAGCCAGCGCTGATCCGCCTGCGGAATTCCGGACTGCCCACAGCGAGCCCGTGTCTGTCCCCGATCAAGCATGCGTCCGCGCATGTCGTAACGGGCGCGCATGAGTAAGACATGGACCCGATGAACGCCCTCGCCCCCCTGCCCTTCCCGTCGTCGTCGGATCCGTCGTCGATCCCGTCGATGCCCCACAACCTCGAGGCCGAGCAGGCCCTGCTCGGCGCGCTGATGTTTGACAACGCCGTGTTCGAGCGGCTCAGCGACCGGCTGCGCGGCAGCCATTTCTACGAGCCCTTCCACCAGCGGCTCTACGACGCCATCGAGGACCACATCCGCCAGGGCATGCTGGCCGAGCCCACCATCCTGATGGAGCGGTTCAAGCAGGATCCGGCCTTTCAGGAGTTCGGCGGCCTGCGCTACCTGGCCGATCTCGTCGACCGCGCCCCGCCGGCCGCCAACGCGCCCGACTACGCCCGTGTCGTCTACGACCTGGCCCTGCGCCGCGACCTGATCCGCATCGGCGGCGAGATCATTCGCGAGGCCCCCGCCCCGGAAACCCCGGCCATCGACCAGATCGAGCAGGCCGAGCAGCAGCTCTACACCCTGGCCGAGACCGGCAAGCCCTCCTCCGGCTTCGTCAGCTTCTCGCACGCCCTGTCGGGCGCCGTGCAGATGGCCGCCGAGGCCTACCAGCGCGACGGCAAGCTGGCGGGTCTCGCGACCCACCTCGACGACCTCGACCAGAAGCTGGGCGGCCTGCACCCGTCCGACCTGCTGATCCTCGCGGGCCGGCCATCGATGGGCAAGACGGCCCTGGCCACCAACATCGCCTTCAATGTCGCCCGCAACTACCGCTGGGAGCCGACGCCGGAGGGCCGCAAGACCGTGTCGGGCGGCGTGGTCGCCTTCTACTCGCTGGAAATGTCGGCCGAGCAGCTGGCCATGCGTATCCTCGCCGACGCCTCGGGCGTGTCGTCGGACAAGCTGCGCAAGGGCGAGATCGACGCCGCCGACTTCGGCCGCATCCGCGACGCCGCCGTCGAGATCGGCGAGAGCCCGCTCTACATCGACGCCACCGGCGGCCTGTCGATCTCCAAGCTGGCCGCCCGCGCCCGCCGCCTGAAGCGGATGGAGCACGGCCTCGACCTGATCATCGTCGACTACCTGCAGCTGGTCACCACCGGGGAAGGCAACAGCCAGAAGAACCGGGTGCAGGAGGTGTCGGAGATCACCGGCGGCCTGAAGGCGCTGGCCAAGGAGCTGTCGGTGCCGATCATCGCCCTGTCGCAGCTGTCGCGCCAGGTCGAACAGCGCGAGGACAAGCGGCCGCAGCTGTCCGACCTGCGCGAATCCGGCTCGATCGAGCAGGACGCCGACTGCGTGATGTTCGTCTACCGCGAGAGCTACTACCTCGGCCGCGCCGAACCGCGCGAGGGCACCGAGGAGCACCTCAAGTGGCAGGAAGACATGGACCGCCTGCGCAACCAGGCCGAGGTCGTCATCGGCAAGCAGCGCCACGGCCCGATCGGCATCGTCAAGCTCAGCTTCGACGCCGACACCACCAAGTTCGGCAACCTCGCCCAGGGCCACCGCTACGACGGCTACGGGGATTGATCGCCTACCAGTACCGCGGATAGTCGCCGTAGCGGCGCACCCGCTCGTAGCCGTAGCGGCCGTCGCGGTTGTAGCCGCCGAAGCCGTAGCCGCAGGGGTCTTCCTCCGCCGACAGCTGCCGGCCGATCAGGGCTCCGGCCGCGGCGCCGATGGCGGCGCCGGCCTCGCGGTCGTCGTCTCCTGCGACCGCGGCGCCTATGGCCCCGCCCAGCAGGGCGCCCGCGGCCATGGCGCGGTTACGGTTCTCGGCGTAGTCGCGCTCGCAGGCCGAGGCGTAGCCGTCGGTGGTGGCGCAGCCCGCCAGCACGGCCGTGGCGGTCGCCGCTGCTGCGAGAGTCAGGAAACGGGTCATCGGTCTCTCCTCCTCCCCCGGGGTCCGAACACGGTTTGCGAGGGAGGGGTTCCGGCCCGGCTCAACCCTTGACGCTGCCGGCCAGCATGCCGCGGATGTAGTAGCGCTGCAGGGCGAGGAAGAGGATCAGCACCGGCGCCACGGTGATCACCGCCCCGGCCATCATCATCTCGATGTCCTGCACGTGTTCGCGCGACAGGGCCGCCAGCGCCACCGGCAGGGTGTAGTTCGACTGGTCGGTGAGAATGATCAGCGGCCAGAGGAAGTCGTTCCAGCTGCCGAGGAAGACGAACAGGGCCAGCGTCACCACGATCGGCTGCAGGCTGGGCAGGACAATGCGTCGGAAGATCTGCCCCTCCGTAGCGCCGTCCACCCGCGCCGCCTCCAGCATCTCGTCCGGGATCGACAGGGCGTACTGGCGGACGAGGAACAGGCCGAAGATCGAGGCCAGCCACGGCACCAGCGCTCCGGCGTATGTGTTCACCAGCCCCATGCCCTTCAGCATCAGGAACAACGGCAGGGTGCCGATCTGGGCGGGCACCACCAGCGCCGCCACCAGCAGCTGGAACAGCCGCTCCCGCCCGCGGAAGCGCAGCTTGGCGAAGGCGTAACCGGCCGGGACCGTGAACAGCAGGGCGAGGATCGTCGCCAGGGTCGCGAGCACGACGCTGTTCCACAGGTACCTTCCCATGCCCTGGCTCACGAACAGCTCCCGATAGTGCTCGAGCGTCCAGGTCGAGGGCAGCAGCGGCGGCGGGAAGTTGGCCGCCTCGCCCGTGGACATGAAGCTGACTGACACCATCCACGCCAGCGGGAACAGCACGACCAGCGCGATCACGGCGACGGCGAGGTTCAGCAGGAGCGCGCGCGGCTTCATTCGTAGGCCCCCACCCGCTTCGCCACCCACAGCTGCACCAGGGTGACCGCCAGGATGCACAGGAACAGGATGAAGGCCACGGCGCTGGCGGAGCCGAGGTTCCACCATTTGAAGCCCTCCTCGTACATGAAGTAGAGCACCGTCACCGTGGACTGGGCCGGTCCGCCCTGGGTCATGACGTAGGGCTCGGCGAACAGCTGGAAGAAGCTGGCCACCGAGATGATCGAGACCAGCAGCACGGTGGGGGCGATGGCCGGCAGGGTGACGTGCCGGAACCGGCTCCACGGCCCGGCCCCGTCGATCCGCGCCGCCTCGTAAAGGTCGTCGGGAACCGTCTGAAGGACTGCGAGGAAGATCAGCATGTTGTAGCCGAAGATCTTCCACACCACGAACATCAGGATGGCCGGGATGGAGGTCGAGGGATCGCCCAGCCAGTCCACCGCCGGCAGGCCGACCGACCTGATCGCCCAGTTGATGACGCCGTAGCGGGTGTGCAGCAGGTAGTTCCACAGCACCGCGGTGGCGACCAGGGTGGTGACGAAGGGGGCGAAGAAGATCACCCGCCACACCGGCCGCCACTTCACCGTCCGGTCGTTGAGGATCACCGCCGCCAGCAGCGAGGCCGCGATCGACAGGGGCACGCCGAACAGGGCGAACAGTCCCGTGTTCTTCATCGCCCCCCAGAACAGGGGATTGGCGAACAGCCGCTCGTAATTCTGCAGGCCGACGAAGCGGAGGTTGGACAGGTCGGCGAGAGCGTAGATGTCGAAGTCGGTCAGGCTGAGCAGCAGGGCCGCGGCCACCGGAATGCAGAAGAACAGGCCGATGGCGATGAGCGCCGGCGCGAGGAAGCCCCACGCCGCCTGCTCGCGGGCCCGGAGCCGCGACGGCCGCCGCGTCGGCCGTGCCGCGGCCTCTCCCTCGACCTTCGCCGCGTTCAGCCGGATGTCGGTCATGCCCGCCCCCGCTCCAGCATCCAGCGACGCTTTTCCAGCAGCCGGTCGGCGCGGCGGTCGATCTCGGCCCCCGCCTGTTCCGGGGTGAACTCGCCGCGCACCATGCGCTCGGCGACGATCTGCATCTCGGTGACGATGCGCTCCCACTCGGGCACCTTGGGCACCGCCTTGGCGCGGGCCAGCTGGCCCTCGAAGGCGGCGATGTAGGGATCGTTCGCCACCGTCGGTGTCTCCCAGGCGCTGCGCCGGGCCGGCAGGTCGCCGGTGATTTCGTTGAACCGCGCCTGCACCGCCGGCTCGGACAGGTACCGCACCAGCTTCCACGCCGCCTCCTGTCGGGGCGAGGAGCGGAACACCACCAGCGAAGAGCCGCCCGGGGCCGAGGCGCCGAGCCCGTCCGGACCGGGCACGCCCGAGGTCATCCACTGCGTCGCGGGGCTGAGACGGTTGCGGAAGTCGCCGATGGTCCAGGGGCCCGAGAAGTAGAAGCTGAACCAGCCGCGCTCGAACTCGGTCCAGACGTTGGAGATCTGCGCCGCCGAAGCCACCGGGGCCAGGCCCTCGGCGAACAGGCTCCTGTAGAAGGCCAGCGCCGCCACGAACGATGGGCTGGAGAAGTTGCCGCGGGTCCCCTCCTCCCGCAGCAAGGGCGCGTCGCCCTGCAGGCCGAAGGTCAGCAGCTGCTCGAACTCGTTGAGCGGCAGCAGAACCGCATAGCGATCCGGCCCGACGACCCGCTTCACCGCGTGCATCGCCTGCTTCCACCCCGCCCAGGTCGGGGGCACGGCGTCGTATCCGGCCTCGGCGAGCAGGTCGGTGCGGTAGAAGATCAGCCGGGTGTCGACGTACCACGGCGTCGCCACCGCTCGACCGTCGATCCGGTTGGTCTCCAGCACCGCCGGAAACTGGTCGGTCAGCAGGTCCGAGGCGAAGGCCGGCAGCGGGCTGATCGCGCCGATCGCCTCCATCTCCGACACCCAGGTGTTGCCGACCTGGCTGACGTCCGGCAGGGAGTCGCCGGCGTAGGCCGTGAGCAGCTTCTGGTGCGCCGCCGTCCACGGCAGGGCCTGGACGTCCACCTTGATCCCGGGATTCCGCCGCTCGAACTCCGGCAGAATCTGCGGGACGTGGGTCGCCTCGTTGCCCATGGCCCAGAAGCGCAGCCGCACCGCCCCGCCCTCCCCCGCCCCGCAGCCGGCCAGCCCCGACGCGGCGGCCCCGGCCATCAGGCCGAGCGTCGCGCGCCGGTCCGGCCGGAACGGGATCATGCGCGATCCAGCCAGCCGCCGGAGAAACCGGCGACCCTGAGTCCGCGGGTGATGTTCGGCTCGCCGCGCATCCGGCGCCACACGGCGTCGGAGCGATGGTTCTCGATCTGGATGACGATCGGGCCCTGGTCGATGCCCAGGTAGTCGCCGTCGACCCAGCCCACGCCGGGCACGATGCGGCCGTGCCGCAGCTCGCGGTCGGTCGCGGTCAGGGTGGGGTTGAACGAGTCGAGGAAGCCGTACTCGGTGTAGATGGCCGGGCCGTAGCGCCCCTTCATGGCGTGGAAGCAGGCGGTGACCTCGGCCGGGGCGAAGGGCATGGAGCCCAGCGCCGCCGTCGGCGCCAGGGTGCCGTCGTCGCGCTCGCCGGGGCCGCGCGCCGAATAGCTGAAGAACTGCCGTTCGCGCCCGTCGATCACCTGCCGGAAGTCCCCCGGCCCGTCGCAGGCCGTCAGGCCCCAGACGTCCGCCGAATAGCCGGCCCAGCCCATCGGGTTGCGGATCGCGTAGTTCCGCTGCGCCGCCACGGCGCGGACGCTGTTCTGGAAGTAGTCGAAGCCCGGGATCTCGGCCTGCTTCGACCGCATGAATTCGTCGTGGATGCCGCGGAAGTCCACGAACATGTGGCTGTACTGGTGGCCGAACAGCGGCGCGAAATGCAGGTGCGCCGGGCCGTACTCGTCGGTCCAGCTGCGGTCGTAGACGCTGCACCATTCGTCCCACACCGCCTTCGGCAGCGGATGGGTGGGGCTGCCCATGGCCAGCAGCAGCACCAGCATGCCCTCGTTGTAGACGTTCCAGTCGGCCTCGATGAAGCCGCTCTCGGGCCGCCAGCCCATGGTGATGCGGTTGGAGCGGACCTCGGTCCAGTCCCACTCCACCCGCTCGTAGATCGCCTGGGCCAGCCGGCGGATCTCGGCCTCGTCGGCATGGTCGCCGTCGAACCAGCGCGCCGCGAACAGCATGCCGCCAAGCAGCAGGGTGGTGTCGACCGTCGACAGCTCGGTGTCGCGGTAGCGGCGGCCGGTCTCCATGTCGAGGAAGTGGTAGAAGAAGCCCTTGTGGCCGGCGACGCCCGTCGCCTGCGGCCCCTGCGGCGCACCGTGGAAGAAGCGCAGGGTGATCAGGGTCCGCTCGCGGGCTTCCTCGCGCGTCATCCAGCCCCGCTCCACCCCGATGGGCCAGCAGGTCAGGGCGAAGCCGACGGCGGCGATCGAGGCGAACGACTGTCGCGGCCAGCGGTCGGGGGTCAGGCCGTTGGACCGGTTTGTCGTGTGCACGAACCAGTCGAAGGTCCGGCGTTGCAGATCGTCAATCTGGGGGTCGATCTCCGCGGACGGGAGGCCGCCGGCACGGGGCGTGGCGCAGCCCGCGGCGGCCAGCGCGGCGGCCGCCACCGAGGACCCCATCAGGAAACGTCGACGATCCATGGCTGCCACCTTCCTACTCCAAACGCGTACCGACAAAAAAAGCGGCCGCCCGCGCCGGAGCGTGGGCGGCCGTCAGGCTCAGGAGACGATCACCAAGCGTAGCGCATGCCCACCTGGAAGGTCCGGGTCGGGAACAGCACCGCGCTGGGCTGCCCGAAGTTGGGGTTCGGGCTGGAGGCGGAGCCCGTCCCGCCGTCGAAGCCCGTGTAGTTCCGGAAGTTGAACACGTTGATGGCGTCCACGAAGAGCTCGAGCTCCGAACCGTTGCCGATCTCGAAGTTCTTGGTCAGGCGCAGGTCCAGGTTCCGGTAGGCGAAGGCGTTCGGAACGATGAAGCTGTGTTGCTCGGGACGGCCGCCGTAGGGGCGGTACACGAAGTTGGGTCCGGTTCCATCGAACACATCGAAGGGCGTCCCGGATCCGAGCGTCAGGATGCCCGACAGGCGGAAGTCCAGCGGAAGATCCACGATGCCGTTGGCGACGATCCGGTGGCGTTCGTCGTTCTGGCTGGACCGCCACGGCGAGGTTTCGACGTCGAAGCAGTCGAAGCAGAAATTGTCGTTGCCGCCGTTCTGGCGCGACTCCGACAGGGTGTAGGCGATGTTCAGCCCCCAGCCCGAAGCCTCGGTGTAGGGCTTGTCCGCCTTCAGATAGAGGGCGGTGAACTCGCGTTCCTTGTTGTGATCGGAGACCAGGTAGCCGCGATACGGGTTCGTACCGTCGGGTCCACACCAGCCGCCATTGTCGCCGAAGCCGTTGCCCTGGGCCGGACGGGTCGGCTCGTTGCAGCGGTTCAGATACAGCCAGGTGAACTCGTTCTCGGTCTTGCCGTAGGCCAGCGTCAACTCGGTCTGCCAGTCGCCGAAGCGCTGACGGACGCCGAGGTTGAACTGGTCAGTGCGCGGCGGCTCGAAGTCGTTCTGGAGCAGGAAGGCCTCGCCGCGCGCCGGGATATTGGCCAGCAGGGCGTCCAGCCCGCCCGTCGTCATGTAGGACGGGTCCCACAGGAACGGATCGCCCGAGCTGCCGTCCGCCACGCCCGGCGCTCCGCCGGTCGTCGAGAAGAAGACGTTCTGCGAGAAGTCGAAGGGCTTGGCGATCTCGTCGAACGAGAAGTTGAACATCACCCGGTCGTAGTACCGCCCGGCGCCGCCGAAGATCACTGTCGAGCGATCCCCGAAGACGTCGTACGAGAAGCCGATCCGCGGCTGGAACGCCCCGGCGAACGGATCGCGATTGTCGCCGGTGGCGATGTAGTCGTCGATGTTGAACCAGCTCGGCGCATAACCCGCCGCCTTGCCGCCGTTGGTGGAGGCGATCCACTGGTTCAGGCCGTCGATCACCGACTGCGGCGTGACGTAGTCGTTGTTGTTGGCGTTGTCCTCGTAGTCCCAGCGGATGCCGAGGTTCACCTCCAGCTGATCCGTGATCTGCCAGTCATCCTGAATGTACAGGCCGATGACGTTGTTGGTCAGGTCGACGGTCGGGAACTCGTTGCCCAGCTCGACACGATACGGAACGTCGGCGTCGCCGCTCGCTACGCCATCGAGATCATAGAAGAACTGAGGGTTACGGCCGAACTCCTTGATCACCTGATAGTTTTGGCGCGAGTACTTGGCCCCCATCTTGATCGTGTGGAAACCGTTGAACTCGATCTCGTTCAGCGTCAGGTCGTTGCGGAAGGTGAGCGCCTCGTCCGTGATGTCCTGGCGGGTGTTGGCGCCGCCCAGGTTCAGTATGGAGACGCCGCCGAACGGATCGTAGCCGTTCTCGAAGATCCGGTAGCTCGCACCGGGCATGTCGAAGTTTGCGGCCGTCGGGTTGTAGTTGTAGTTCCGGTAGTCGACCGCGAACTCGTTCAGGAAGCTGTCGCCCTGCCACTGGTAGCGCAGGTTGGCGCCCTTGGTGGTCTGCTGCAGCCCGGTGGCGCGTTCGAACGAGTTGGCTCCGCCCACGCCCGTGACGTCGGCCTCGTCCCGATACGTCAGGCTGAGATCGACCAGGTGGCCGTCCGCCGGCTGCCAGCTCAGCTTGCCGAAGAACAGGTCTTCCTCGAACGGCGTGCCGAAGGTGCCGATATAGTCGGCGAACATCGTCGTGAAGCGCGGATCCTGACGGCCCAGGTTCACGGTCGCGGCGCGGCCTTCCTCCTTGCGCTCGTAGGTGCCGAAGAAGTGCAGCTGGTCCTCGATGATCGGCCCGCCGAGAGCGAACCCGTACTGCTGAACCTCGAGGGAGGGCTGCTCATCGCCGCGTCGCTCGGAGAACACGTCCTGGGTGATGAAGTCCTGGTCGCGATAGGTGCCGAACACCTCGCCGTGGAACTCGTTCGTGCCCGAACGGGTCACCGCCGTGATGATCGCCGAAGAGGCCTGCTCGTATTCGGCCTTGAAGTTCTGGCTGACGACCCGGAACTCCTGGATGCCGGCCTGCGGGAAGGGGTTGCCGCGGCTGTCGTCCTGGCCCGCGATGCCGCCGGCGATGACGTTCGACTTCAGGCTGGCGCCGTCGATGAAGGCGTTCACCGACTCGGCGCGCTGGCCGCCCGCCGTGATCGTGACCTCCGCCTCATTGGTGGAAACCCGCACGCCCGGCGCGAGGGCCGCGAAATTCAGGAAGTTGCGGTTGATCTGCGGCAGGGTCTGGATCTGCTCGGTCGTGACGTTGGTCGCGATCTCGGGCGTGCGGACCTCGGCCAGCCTCCGGCCGGTGACGACGATTTCGCCCAGCTCGGTGGCCCCGGAATCGGCGACGACCGCGCCGCCGCCGCCGATCTCGAGGTCCAGTTCGCCCACCTGGCCGACGCCGATCGAGACGACGTCGCTGGTCGACTGACCGTCGGCGGTCGTCGCGGTGATCTCATAGGTCCCCGGCCGCAGGCCCGACAGCACATAGCCGCCGCTGCTGTTGGCGGTGGTCCGCGTGGTGAAGCCCGTGGCCACGTCGCGAGCGACGATCTGCGCTCCGGCCTCGGCCGCCGCGCCCTCGGTGACGGCGCCGCGGATCGTCGACGTGGTCACCTGGGCGGAAACACCGCCGGCGGCCGCCAGCGAGATCGCCACGGCGAGGGCGGAAGCCGCCCCCAGATAGAGCTTGGACTTGCGGGTCATTACGGGTTCTCCCCCTCTGAAAGCGGAACGGCGGCCGCCGCGCTGGCGCGGCTTGCCCGGGTCGGGTTCTGGGTCGCCGGATTGGTGGAAGGTCGGACGACCAGCTCGGGTCGGACGACCTCGCAGGCGGCGTCGGCGTCGGCCGCGCCTGCGGATTGGATGAGATTGACCAGCCGTTCGAGGGCGCTGCGGCCCATCTCGGCGATGTTGATCCTGAGCGTGGTCAGGCCCGGGTGAACCAGCCCCGCGAGCGGCACGTCGTCGAAGCCGACGATGGCCAGGTCCTCGGGCACGCGCACTCCCGCCTCCTGGAGCGCCAGCATGGCTCCGATCGCCATGTTGTCGTTCGCGGCGAAGACGCCGTCGGGCCGTGGCCTCATGGCGGCCAGTTGCACCCCGGCCTCGTGGCCCGACGCCTTGGTGAAGGCGCCGTCGACCACCGTCGTCGGCAGGCCCGCGGCGGCCATGGCCTCCAGATAGCCGGCCAGACGGGCCTCGGCCTCCAGGTTCCCCGTCGGTCCGGCGATGTGGGCGATCCGGCGACGCCCGGTGGCGATCAGATGCTCGACCGCGGCCACCGCCCCGCCGTGGTTGTCGACGACGATCGACGGCCGTCCGGCGTCGGCCCCGCCGTTCATCAGCAGCACCGGCAGGCGGCCGGCGAGGCTGGCGGCCAGATTGGCCGCGCCGAGGTGCGGCGACAGCACGATCAGTCCGTCGACCCGACCGCGCATCGATCGGATGGCGGCGGAGGCCTCCTCGGCATCGTCGTGGGACGACGACACGATCAGGTGATAGCCCAGCGACCGGGCGGCCAGATCCATGCCGCGGATCAGCTCGGAGAAGTACTCCCCGAACAGGTCGGGCAGGATCACCCCGACAGTGTTGGTCTTGCTCGTCGACAGGCTGCGGGCGCCCGAGTGGGGCACGTATTGCAGCGCCTCGATCGCCTCCATCACCCTCTTGCGGGTGGCTTCGGTCACGGCGCCGGCTCCGGTCAGGACACGGGAAACCGACGCGACCGAGACGTCCGCGCGCCGCGCGACATCGCGAATCGTGGCGGGCTTCATGTCAGCAGGACCGCGCTGCTGGACTGCGTCGAGATGTGTGACAAAGGATCGGCTCCCTGCCGGCGCCGGTGCCGGCCCGCTTGCCGCGGGTCCGTCCGTAAGCTCCGTGTAACCGATTACATGACACACTGGTCATGTACCGTGCAAGTGCCCTAGTTTGGCCACACCGCGGTTGTGGTCAGCCGGACACAGGCGTACCCACAGCCCGCGCTCCCCCGCCGCCGCGTTCTGCCTCCAGTTGTAGAGATTCTTGTCCATGACCTCAGAAATCACCCGCAGCTATCAGTTTCCTGAGGGTTTTCTGTGGGGCGCCGCGACCGCCGCCTATCAGATCGAGGGTGCGTCGATGGCCGACGGCGCGGGCGAGTCGATCTGGGACCGCTTCAGCCACACCCCGGGCAACATGAAGGACGGCGACACCGGCGACGTGGCCTGCGACCACTACCACCGGTGGCGCGAAGACATCGAGCTGATGAAGCGCCTGAACCTGCAGGCCTACCGCTTCTCCGTCAGCTGGAGCCGGGTGATTCCGGAGGGCCGGGGCGCCATCAATGCGAAGGGCCTCGACTTCTACGACCGCCTCGTCGACGGCCTGCTCGAGGCCGGCATCGAACCGCTGTGCACCCTCTATCACTGGGACCTGCCGGCGGCGCTGGACGACCGTGGCGGCTGGCTGAATCCCGACATCGCCGACTGGTTCGCCGACTACGGCCAGGTCATGTTCGAGAAGTTCAAGGGGCGGGTGAAGACCTGGGGCACCATCAACGAGCCGTGGGTCATCGTCGACGGCGGCTATCTGCACGGCGCCCTGGCTCCCGGCCACCGCTCGGCCTTCGAGGCGGTGATCGCCGGCCACAACGTGCTGCGCGCCCACGGCGCCGCCGTGCGCCGCTTCCGTGAGGTGGGCGAGGGCCAGATCGGCATCGTCCTGAACATCGAGCCGAAGTACCCGGCCAGCGATCGCCCCGAGGACGAGGCCGCCCGCCGCCGCGCCGAGGCGCAGATGAACCGCTGGTTCCTCGACCCGCTGATGGGGCGCGGCTATCCCGAGGAGCTGAAGGACGTCTACGGAGAGGCCTGGCGCGAGTTCCCGAAGGAGGACTTCGACCTCATCGCCGAGCCGACCGACTGGATGGGGCTGAACTGGTACACGCGGTCCGTGCCGGAGAACGCGCCCGGCGCCTGGCCGACCCGCTCGCGCCCGGTGAAGCAGGTCCAGCACGCCCATACCGAGACCGGCTGGGAGGTCTATCCGCCGGCGTTCACCGACACCCTGGTCTGGCTGTCCGAGCAGACCGGCGGGAAGCTGCCGCTGATGGTCACCGAGAACGGCTCGGCCTGGTACGACCCGCCTCACGCGATCGACGGGCGCATCCACGACCCGATGCGGGTCCACTATCTGCAGACCCATCTGAAGGCGATGCACGACGCCATCGGCAAGGGCGTCGACCTGCGCGGCTATATGGCCTGGTCGCTGCTCGACAACCTCGAATGGTCGCTGGGCTACTCCAAGCGCTTCGGCATCGTGCACGTGAACTTCGCCACCCAGGAGCGGACCATCAAGGACTCCGGGCTGCTCTACGCGGAGGTCATCAAGTCAAACGGGGCGGTGCTGGATACGCTGTAGGTCGCGCGCACCGGCCTTACCGGATTCGCGCGTAATAGGCCTCGATCAGGTCCAGCCGCTCCGCAAAGGGCACGGCCTTCACCACCGGCCCCTCGTTGGTGAACTCGAGCAGGCGGTCCGGCTCGGCCCCGAACTCGGGCCAAGCCTGGCGCATCCCGCCGTTCGGGTCGCCCGTCGACGCGAAGGTGGTCCAGTACCCGGCCATCTGGTCCGCCTGTCGCTGGTCCATCTCCGCCGTCGGCCACGGCGAGGCGTTCAGGTTGTCGAAGACATACTGCCGCTCCGAGGCGTGCGTCGCGCCCGCGTGCGGCTCCGGCATCGCCGCCGAGACCACGTCGAACCGGTACAGATACGTCGGATGGCCGTTCCGCGCATGCAAGCGCGCCAGATGACGCGCCGGCTCGTTGAACACCAGGTCGCTCAACACGAATTGGTCGTAGCCGTCCTGCCCGCCGTAGGCCCTGCGAAAGGCCGCCCGCTCCTCGTCCGTCATCGCGTCGTCGATCGCGCCATAGGGGGTCAGGTCCGACGGCTTCATCCACCAGAATTCGGCGCTGTTGGTCCCGATGATCAGGGGTACGGGCGCTTCGCGACCGCCGGCGAAGACGGCCTCGACGTCCTCGCTTACATAGGTCCCGTCGCGCACCAGCAGGTCGCCGCCGTAGAAGTTCGGGGCCGGCCGCAGCAAGGCCTCGGCCGGGATGGCGCGCAACCCGTCGGCGGACGTCGCGCCATGAGCCGCCGCCAACGCCTGCCCCCGCGCCCGCATGGAGGGGCCGCCGTCGCGCCGCGGCGCATCCAGGGGCGTGCCCTCGTCCCTTCCCAGGCCGGACTGCACCACCGCCCGGTGGAACAGCCCCCGCGCCTCGGGCGAGATCATCAGCCGCGTCACCAGGGCGCCGCCGGCTGACTCGCCGAAGATGGTCACATTGCCGGAGTCGCCGCCGAACGCCGGCGCATTGTCCCTGACCCACCGCAGGGCCGCGACGACGTCCATCATCCCGTAGTTGGCCGCGGGTTCACCGGGCGCCCGCTCCGCCGCCAGCGCCGGATGGTCGAAGAAGCCCAGCCGCCCGAGGCGGTAGTTCAGCGTCACCACCACGACGCCGCGCTTCGCCAGGTTCGTCCCGTCGTACAGCGCGGCTGTCCCCGAGCCGTTGTTCAGCCCCCCGCCATGGATCCAGACCATCACCGGCAGCGGCCCCTCCCGTCCGACCGGAGTCCAGACGTTCAGCGTCAGGCAATCCTCGCTCATCGGCAGGGGGCCGACGCCGTTGTCTCCGTTGGCCGGGGGCTGGATGCAGATCGCTCCCGGGCGGGAGGCGTCGCGCGGCGCAGTCCACCGCTGCGCGGGCTGCGGCGGCCGCCAGCGCAGATCGCCCACGGGCGGTGCGGCGTAGGGCAGGCCCTTGAACGACGCCACCCCGTCGCTGACCCGCCCGACCACCGGCCCCTCGCCGACGTCCGCCCCGACGGCGTGGATATCGGCGGCGGCGGGCGGCGTGAGGCTCATCAGGACGACGATCAGGCTGGTCAGAAACATGCAGCCACGATAACCACTTCTCCGCCCAAGCCAATTTACGCCGCAGGAGAACCGGACGGCGGTTCTCGCGTTAGCGTAGCTGTAGGGGCGGGGCCGCACTTGAAAGAACTTGCGAAATCGGGAGCCATCGATGCGGACCTCGCCGCCGCGTTCGACGCCTCTCCAAATCCCTACATGCTGCTCACGCCCGACCTGCGGTACGCGGGCATGAACCAGGCCTACCTGGCCGCCCTGGAGGTCAGTCGCGAGGATCTGCTCGGGAAGCCGATCTTCGATGTCTTCGACGCCGGCCCCGGCGACGAGGGCCGCTCGAACGCCCGGCAGCTGCGGGCCTCGTTCGAACGTGTGCTCAAGGACAACCGGCGCGATCATCTGGCCCTGATCCGCTATGCCGTGCCCCGGCGCGCTGCGAATGGCGAGCGCGTGCTGGAGGAGCGGTTCTGGTCGGCCACCCACACGCCGATCCACGACGCCGACGGGCGCATCGCCTACATCCTCCAGCACACCACCGACATCACCGAGCTGGAGCAGCTGCGCCGCCGTGTGGCGGGCGTCGACCGGAAGCGGGCGCTGGACTCCATTCTCAGCGGCAATGTGCTGCAACGGGCCGAACACGTGCAGCAGGCCAACCGGCAGCTCGAGACCGAGCGCAACCGGTTGCTGGAGATGTTCATGCAGGCGCCCGGCTTCGTCGCCGTCCTGTCCGGCCCCGACCACGTGTTCCAGATGCACAACGCCGCCTATTCGCAGCTGATCGGCCACCGGCCGATCACCGGCAAGCCGGTTCGGGAAGCCCTGCCCGAGGTCGAGGGGCAGGGCTTCATCGCCTTCCTCGACTCCGTCTACGCCACGGGCGAGCCGCACGAGGGTCGCGCCAGCCGGGTCGAACTGCAGCGCGCGCCCAATGCGCCGCTGGAGACGGTCTGGCTCGACTTCATCTTCCAGCCCATCCGCGACGACAGCGGATCGGTGATCGGCATGTTCGTCCAGGGCCACGACGTCACCGGCACCGTTCACGCGGCCGAACGTCAGAAACTGATGATCGACGAGCTGAATCATCGGGTGAAGAACACCCTGGCCACTGTGCAGTCGATCGCCATGCAGACCGCGCGCTCGCACACGGACCCGCGCGGCTTCGCCGAGAGCTTCCAGGCCCGACTGCTGGCCCTCTCGCACACCCACGACCTCCTCACCCGGAGCCACTGGGAGGGCGCCAGCCTGCGCGCGATCCTCGAACACGAGACCGAGGCGCACGGGCCGCACCGCATCAGCCTGAACGGGCCCCCGGTGGCGCTGGAGCCCTCCCCGGCCCTCTCCTTCGGCATGATCTTCCATGAGCTGGCCACCAACGCGGCCAAGTACGGCGCCCTCTCGGTGCCCGAAGGGCAGGTGCTGGTCGACTGGGCGGTCTCGGACCTGAAGAAGCCTATGCTGCACCTGTCCTGGCGAGAGCGCGGCGGCCCCCCGGCGGCCGCGCCGACGCGCAAGGGCTTCGGCAGCCGGCTCATCGAACGCAACGTTCGCCATGATCTGTCCGGCGCCGTTGAACTCGACTACGCAGTCGCTGGTTTCAGTGCGGAGTTTTCGGTCCCCCTGGACCGTGGGAGGGTTGCATGAGCGAGGCGCTGGCCGGTCGGCGAATCCTGGTGGTCGAGGACGAGTCCCTCGTCGCCATGCTGCTGGAAACCATCCTTGAAGACATGGGCTGCACGGCAGTGGGCCCGGCGGCTACCGTGGACGACGGCCTGGCGCTGGCGACGGACGGCGAACGGCTGGACGCCGCGCTGCTGGACGTCAACGTCGCCGGCCGCCAGGTGTTTCCGGTGGCCGAAGCCCTGCACCGCAGCGGCGTGCCCTTCGTCTTTTCCACCGGCTACGGCGAGGGCGGCCTGCCCGACCAGTGGCGCGGCCACCCGACCATCCAGAAGCCGTTCACGGAGGCGGCCGTGCGCGACGCGCTGATGAAGGCGATGGGCGTCGAGAACGTGTAGGCGCCAGGCGCCACGCATCGGGCGGGCAGGAAGCCTGCGGCGGCGGCCCCGGGTCCCCTCTTCCGGATCGGAAGAGACCGTGCGTCTGGCCGCAGACCGCTGCCGGCTGCCGCCTACCGCCGGGGGCCCAGATCCTTCAGGATCGCCTGCGCCGCATTGTGTCCCGGGGCACCGGTGACCCCGCCGCCCGGGTGCGCGCCGGAACCGCACAGATAGAGCCCCGGCACCGGCATCCGGCAGTCGGCGCAGCCCAGCACCGGCCGCGCGCTGAACAGCTGGTCCAGCGTCAGCCGCCCGTGGAAGATATCGCCGCCGACCAGGCCGAAGCGCCGCTCCAGATCGCGCGGCCCCAAGGCCAGCCGCCCGAGGACCGAGGCCTTGAAGCCCGGCGCATGGGCGTCGACCGTCTCGATCATCAGATCCGCCACCGTGTCGCGATGCGCGTCGCCCAGCGTCGGATCGACGTGCTGGCAGAACAGGCTGGCGACATGCTGTCCGGGCGGCGCCAGGCTGTCGTCCAGGGTCGAGGGGATCAGCATTTCGACGATCGGTTTCGACGACCAGCCGTTCAGGCGCGCCTCGGCATGGGCCCGGTCCATATAGGCCAGCGACGGGGCCATGATGATGCCGGCGGTCAGGTGATCCCCCTGCCCCGGCAGGCTGGTGAAATTCGGCAGCTCCGACAGGGCCACATTCATCCGGAAGGTGCCCGAGCCCGACTGGTAGTTCCCGATCCGCTCGCGGAAGTCCGCCGGGACCACGGCGTCGTCGACGAACCGCTCGAACAGCAGCCGCGGATGCAGGTTCGACACCACCGCCCGCGCCCGCACCACGTCTCCCGCCTCCGTCACCGCCCCGACCGCCCGGCCCTTCTCGGTCAGCACCTCGGCGACCGGCGCCTCCAGCCGCACCTCGACGCCCTGTTCGGCGCAGGCTCTCGCCATCGCCTGGGTGATCGCGCCCATGCCGCCGAGGGCGTGGCCCCAGACCCCCTTCCGGCCGTTCACCTCGCCGAACACGTGATGCAGCAGCACATAGGCCGAGCCCGGGGTGTAGGGGCTGGCGTAGTTGCCGACGACGCTGTCGAAGCCGAACAGCGCCTTGATCGGATCGCTTTCGAACCAGCCGTCCAGCCAGTCGCCGGCCGACTTGGCGAACAGGTCCAGCAGGTCGCGCCGCCCCTGCGTGTCCAGCCCCGCCGCCTGCCGGCCCAGCCCGCCGGCCTTCAGCAGTTCCGGCAGCATGGCCATCCAGCCGCCCTCGACCACGTTCGGCGGCGCCTTCAGGATCCAGTCGCGCAGGATCGCCGCCACCACCTCCAGCCGCCGCTCGTACTCGGGCAGCCGCTCCGCGTCCCGGGCCGAGAATTTCGCCACCTCCGCCTGGGTGCGCCCCTCGCCCGCCAGCAGGTGGCGGCCGTCCTCCAGCGGCAGGAAGTTGGAGACCTTCCGCTCGACCACCGTCAGCCCGTGCCGGGCCAGCTCCATGTCGGCGATGACCTTCGGGTTCAGCAGGCTGACGGTGTAGCTGGCGGTCGAGTTGCGGAACCCCGGATGGAATTCCTCCGTCACCGCCGCCCCGCCGACCACATGCCGCCGCTCCAGCACGGTCACCTTCAGCCCGGCCTTCGCCAGATAGAAGGCGCAGACGAGGCCGTTATGGCCCCCGCCGAGGATGACGACGTCGGTGCTTGTTGTGGTCATGCGGCCTCCCGTGCCCGGCGGTCTATCACGCGCGCGGCGAAGGGGAAGGCTCCTCCTCCGGCCGATGCACCAGCGACACCAGCACCACGCTGATCATCATCAGCAGGAACCAGCTGCCCAGCTTGGCGAGCGACACCGGCTCCCAGCCGTCATCCTGGCCCGGATAGATCCAGGCGTTGGCCCAGGTGCCCAGGTTCTCGGCGAACCAGATGAACAGGGCCACCAGAAGGAACCCCGGCAGGAACGGCATCGAGCGCCGTCGCCGGTCCGGGGTGAAGTAGAACAGGCCGCGCCCGAACAGCACCGCCGTCAGGGCGAACAGACCCAGGCGGATGTCCGGCAGCCAGTGGTGGGCGAAGAAGTTGACGTAGATGGCCGCCGCCAGCACCCAGGTCGTCCACAGCGGCGGATAGCGGCGAAAACGAATGTCGAAGATGCGCCAGATGCGGGCGATGTAGCTGCCCACCGCCGCGTACATGAAGCCCGAGAACAGGGGCACCTCCCCGATCCGCAGCAGCGAGGGCTCGGGATAGATCCACGACCCGGCTGCGGTCTTGAACAGCTCCATGATCGTGCCGACGACGTGGAAGACGAGGATCACCCTCGCCTCCTCCCAGCTCTCCAGCTTCAGCGCCAGCATGGCCGCCTGGATCGCCACCGCCCCCAGCACCAGAAAGTCGTAGCGCGCCATCGGCGCCGCCTCGGGCCACCAGAGCTTCGTCGCGATCAGCAGCGCCAGCATCGCCCCGCCAAACAGGCAGGCCCAGCCCTGCTTGGTCCCGAACATCAGGAACTCGAACCCGTACCGGCTCCACGCGCGGCGATCGGCCCGGAGCTGCAGCCGGCCGAGCCAGTGACGGCCCCACAGCTCGAGCGGGAGGCGGCGGGGTTCGGTCATCTTGCCGGTGCGCGTCGGGTCATGCCTGGATCGCAGCTTCCTCCGCGGCCGGCCTGACCACGGACCGACGTCGCGCCACGGTCGAGGCTTCCTCCTCGTGATCCTGCACGGCGCCGAGGTGATCGGCCACGGTCCGGCCGTCCGACACCCGCTGGTCGCGGAAGAAGAAGCTCAGGATCTCGTGGAACCAGACCCGCCGGCCCATGCGATAGTACCAGCGCGTGGCGTGGCGGATCTTCGCGTCCCGCCGCCAGATCAGCCGCCTCAGGGCGCGCGGGCGCACCTGGCAGGTAACCTCCATGAATTTGACCCACAGGAACACCCGCCAGGCCGGCATTCGCTTCATCGCCAGCACCTGATGCTTGTAGTCCCACCGCCGCAGGTCAGGCTGGATGACCTCCCGATCCTCCGCCAGCCGGTAATAGGGGGTCCAGCGGTGCGGCGTGACGTAGAGCATCTGCACCTGGTCTGGATCGTAGTCGATCAGCTGCCGCAGCCCCTGCCAGAAGTCGCGGTCGGTCTGCTCGTCGAACCCCGCCACCCAGGTCGCCATCGACAGGATGCCGTGCCGACGCAACAGGCGGATGGCCTCGCGGTCGACCGACGGCGCCGCGCCTTTCCGGATCAGCTTCAGGGTCTGTTCGTCCGTGGTTTCCATCCCCATCAGGAAGCGTTCAAAGCCGGCCTGCTTGTAGAGGTGGAGCTCGTTGCGATCCCGCACGATGTCCCCGGCCCGGGTCGAGCCGACCAGGGTGATGTCCAGATCCCGCGCGATGACGGCGCGAAGGAAGTCCAGCCACGGCTTGCGTCCGGCGCTCGGATTCTCGTCGGCGAAGTTGAACACCTCCACCCCGTGCTCGCGGTGCAGCCAGGCGATCTCGTCGGCCAGCCGCTCGGGGTCGCGGTGTCGCCAGCGGGTCCAGAAGCCCCTCTGGCCGCAGTAGTTGCAGAGATGCGGACAGCCCCGCGAAAACTGGATAACCACCGCCCGCTTGCCGCCCCAGTAGCCGTATCGGGCGGTGTCGATCAGCTCCCAGCCGACGCGATAGTCATCGAGGTTTTGAATGACCAAGGCTGCGGGAGTCGCGACGGCTGCGCCGTTCCGCCGGAAGGCCAACCCGGGAATCCCGCCGATCTCGCCGCCGCCGCTGAGCGTCGCCGCCAGCCGCCGCGCAGTCTCCTCCCCCTCGCCCCTCACGATGAAGTCCACCCAAGGCTCGGCCGCGAGGATCTCTCGCCAGAAGTAGGTCGGGTGCACCCCGCCGTAGACGATCGTGACCGCCGGAAGGCGCGCTCTCACGCGCCGCGCCACTTCGGCGATGATCGGATGCCCCGAGGACGAACCCGAATGGCCGAACAGGACGGCCTCCGGCGCCCGCCGAACCGCCTCGTCGACCAGTCGGTCGAGCGGCATGGGCCCGAGCTCGCCGTCGAGCAGCGACACCTCATGCCCGTCGTCGATCAGCGGTCCGCCCACCGCCAGCAGGCCCAGCGGCGGCAATTGCTCCTTAGGAATCCGACTGCCGATGGCCGGGTGCGGGACGTTGATCAGCAGGATTCGCATGCGGCTTTCCCTCGCCAGCGGACAGGCCCCGGGGTTCCGGGCTCGCGGCAAGGCATGGACGGCTCAACCGCCGCCGGTCATGAGGAGAAGCTGAGCAATTCCTGCTTCAGGGTGAGGAAGCTCCTACCCCCGCCCGCGGTACGTCGGCACGCCCTGGTCCGGCAGCCACAGGCCCTCCGGGGCCGGGCCCGTCTGCCAGAAGACGTCGATCGGGATGCCGCCGCGCGGGTACCAGTAGCCGCCGATGCGCAGCCACTTCGGGTGCAGCAGGTCGACCAGCCGCTTGCCGATGGCCACGGTGCAGTCCTCGTGGAAGGCGCCGTGGTTGCGGAAACTGGTCAGGAACAGCTTCAGCGACTTGGACTCCACCAGCCACTCGCCCGGCGCATAGTCGATGACGAGGTGGGCGAAGTCGGGCTGGCCCGTCACCGGGCACAGACTGGTGAACTCCGGCGCCGTGAAGCGGGCCAGATACAGGGTGTCCGCGTGCGGGTTCGGCACCCGTTCCAGCACGGCGGTTTCCGGACTGGTCGGCGCGGGGGTCATCTGGCCCAGCTGGTGCAGGCCGGAGGTGTCGGTGGTCATGGAGTGTCAGCCCGAAGCGGCCGGAGGCCGGCGATAAGGATTGCAGCCATTAGGGCCATGCCCTGTGGTTTTCAAAGGGCGGGGGCCGGCCCGCTAGAGCGCGCGGGCTCCCAGTCGCGTGGTCCAGCGCGCCGCCCGCGCCTTCAGCTCCATGTCGCGGGCCAGCGGCGAGGCGTCTTCCGGCAGCCGATCCAGCTGTTCGAACCGGAAATCCGCTTCCGTGTGCGCGTTCCACGCCGCCTGGAGGCTGCGGAAGGGCGAGGTGCCCAGCCGCAGCGTGAACCACAACCCGTTCTGCTCTGTGTCGATGTGGCGGCTCTGACCGACCCACGCCTCGCCCGTCGCCGTGCACAGCACCGCGAACACGCCGGCGACGGTCTTGCGCTCCTTGTAGGCCGCGACGAGGGCCCTTCGCTCCTGGGATGTCATCCGGCCCTCCTTTTCACCCGGGTGATATACACGGCCTTTCTACCCGGGTAAATACAGGCGCCCACCTCTCCTGCCCGAGGCCGGGTTCGCCCGGAGGATTTGCCTTCCGCGCCGTCAGCCCGCTATCCGTAGCGAAAGACAACGCGGGGCGACCACCATGACGATACCGGCATCCCTCCAGCCCGGCCTGAAGCTGCCGGTGATCGCCGCGCCGATGTTCCTGGTTTCCGGGCCGGATCTCGTCGTCGAGGCCTGCAACGCCGGCGTGATCGGCACCTTCCCGTCGCTGAACCAGCGCACCACGGAGGGCTACCGGGAGTGGCTGCGGGACATCAAGGCGCGCCGCAACCCCGACGCCGCGGCCTTCGGCGTCAACCACATCGTCCACCCGACCAACCCGCGGCTGCTGGCCGACATGCAGGTGACGGTCGAGGAGCAGGTGCCGCTGGTCATCACCTCGCTGGGCGCGGTCCGCGACGTGGTCGAGGCGGTGCATGGCTACGGCGGCGTGGTCTTCCACGACATCGCCAATGTGCGACATGCGCGGAAGGCCGCCCAGGCCGGGGTCGACGGCCTGATCCTCGTCGCCAACGGCGCCGGCGGGCACGCCGGGGTGGTCAACCCCTTCGCCCTGGTCGAGGAGGTGCGCGGCTTCTTCGACGGGACCATCATCCTGTCCGGCTGCCTGTCGACGGGCCGCGACGTCGCCGCCGCCCTGATGATGGGCGCCGACTTCGCCTACATGGGCACCCGCTTCATCGCCACGACGGAAAGCCAGGCCCAGCCGCACTACAAGGAGATGATCGTCGAGGCCGGCTCGATGGACATCACCTACACGCCAGCGGTCTCGGGCATTCCGGCCAACTTCCTGACCCCGTCGCTGGTCGAGAACGGCATCGACCCCAAGTCCCTGCCGGAACACAAGCTGGACATGGGCGAGGAGGCCAAGGCGTGGAAGACCGTCTGGTCCGCCGGGCAGGGCGCCGGGGCCGTCCACGACATCCTGCCCGTCCGCGACCTGGTGACCCGCCTGCAGGACGAATATTCGCAAGCCTGTGATGAATTCGACAAAAAGCGTCTCTAGAGCGGCCTCGTCCACGAACGAGGCCGATTCATGCTCCGCACCCTGACGACCGTCGCCGCCGCGACCGCCCTGCTCGCCCTCGCGCCGGCCGCCGCCGCCCAGGATGCGGACAACTGGTCCTTCGCCTTCGGCGCTGCGACCGACAACCGCTCGAAGGAGGCTTCCAAGACCAACGGCGATCCGTTCGTCTGGGGCGAGGCCGAGTGGGAGAGCGACGACGGACTGTTCTACGCCGGGCCCTCGTTCGAGACGATCGACAGCTCGGGCTCCGATCTCGAGGTGGCCCTGAGCGGCGGCGTCCGGCCGCAGTTCGCCGGTTTCGACTTCGACCTCAACGTCAAGCACAAGTGGCAGGTCGACGCGAACCCGGGGACTGACGACGATTCCTGGGAGTTCACCGCCGATATGAAGCGGTCGATCGGCCCCGCCAGCGGCCGCCTGCGCGTCCAGCATTCGCCCGACAGCACCGGTTCGAGCCGCGCCTGGACGTGGTACGAAGCGCGCGTCGGCTGGGACTTCACGGACAAGCTCTCGGGGTCGGCCGCCATCGGCCGTCGCGAGCAGGAGACCAGCGTCGACTACACCGGCTACAACATCGGCGTCAGCTACGCCCTGACCCGCGCCGTCGAGCTGGACCTGCGCTGGCACGGCACCGATGTGGAGAATCCGGGGGAGCAGTACGCCGACGCCCTCGTGGCCGGGATCAGCTTCGCCTTCTGATCTCGCAATCGGGCACGCCCGAGCCTATCTTGGGGTATGTCCAATCTTCGACCCACAACCCTTGAACGCGCCTATGCGCTGGCGCGCGAGGGCCGCTGCCGCACCGTTTCCGACATCAAGCAGGCGCTCTCCTCCGAGGGCTACGACCGCATCCAGGACGCCCTCTACGGCCCCTCGCTGACGGCTGACCTGCGCAAGCTGTGCCAGCAGCACTACGTTCCGCCCACGGGCGCACAGCCGGTGGACTGAGCGACCGCCTTGCTTCGGCCGCAGGACCCGTGCACAAGGGCTGCGTCGATCTCTCTGCGAAACGCCACCCCTCTGCTTTCGCCCGAGGTCCAGCCGCTCCCATTCAGACCCGACAGGCCGCAAGGGGCTGTTCCCTGCGGCCAACGCCAGAAGGAGGTCTGAAAATGGCTACCGGCACCGTGAAATGGTTCAACTCCACCAAGGGCTACGGCTTCATCCAGCCGGATGACGGCGGCAAGGACGTCTTCGTCCACATCTCCGCCGTCGAAGGCGCGGGCCTGCGCGGCCTCGATGAAAACCAGAAGATCTCGTACGAGATCGAGCGCGATCGCCGTTCCGGCAAGGAATCGGCCGGTCAGCTGAAGGTCGAGGGCTAAGGCCGCCTCGCCGGCTGCGGCCGGCGATGGAGAATCTGCGGCGGCGGGGCGAAAGCTTCCGCCGCCGTTTTCACATCTGAGGCGCCCCTTGCGCATCAGCCCTCGCGCCCCCATCTCCTTCTCGTCGATCTCACTGCGAAACGCTGCTGCCCTTTGCATCGCGCACGAGGTCCAAAGCCGATCCCTTCAGACCCGACAGACCGACCAGGGGATTCTCCCTGCGGTCAACGCTTACGGAGGTCCTGAAAATGGCGACCGGCACTGTAAAATGGTACAATTCCACCAAGGGCTATGGCTTCATCGCCCCTGATGACGGCGGCAAGGACGTCTTCGTCCACGCCTCGGCGGTGGAAACGTCCGACCTGGGCATGCTCAGCGAAAACCAGAAGATCTCGTACGAAGTCGAACGCGACGCTCGTTCGGGCAAGGAATCGGCGGGCCGCCTGCGCACCGCCGACTGATCCGATGTCCGCCCCCGGTACAGTCCCCCCCGGCGACTCCCGCGCCATCGCCTTCGACGGCGAGATCGTGAGTCTGTTGCCGCTGGGGCTGCGCCGGGTGCGGCTCGACAACGGCCACGTCGTGACGGTCCTGCCGTCCTTCGGCCGGGCGACCGCCGTGCCCCTGGTGGGCGACCGGGTGGTCGTCGAGATCGCCTTCAATCAGCTGAAGGGCTGGCGCCTCGCGCGCCGGCCCTGAAGCCCGCCACCGTCCCGGAGACGACCATGACCCCCCTCGCCGAAATGGTGCCCGCGATGAGCGACGCCGACCTCAAGGCCCTGCGCGCCAACGCCGAACGGCTGTCCGGCGACGCCTCGACCGTCAAGGCCGGCGCCGCGTCGGAGATCATTCCGATCATCGACGCCGAGATCTCCCGTCGCGCCGCCCTCGCCCCCGCCGCCGCCCCCAAGAAGCGCGCGCCGGTGAAGAAGAAGGTCGTGCCGGTCACGGGCCATCAGACCGCCCTGCCGGCGAAGAGCGCCGCCTAGGGCGCCCGCGTCAGCGCTCCGGCCGCCTCCGCCGCCTCGATGGCCTCGCGCAGGGCGTCCGGCGGGATGAAGTCGAACTGGGCGATCATGTCTTCCAGCGCCACCTGCCGCTGGCCCAGGGCCCATTCCAGCGCGATCCGCCCCGGCCCCTCCACCGCCGGCCCCAGCAGGCCGGTCGGTCGGTAGTAGGTCAGCCGGGTGCGGTTCGGCAGGTCGTAGGCCGGATCTCTCGGGATCAGGCGCTCCTGCGCCATTGCGACCTCGTCCAGAAACGCCGGCTGGGCCGTCAGCCGGGCCAGCCGCTGCCCCAGATCCTTCAGCTGGTCCCGTAGCCCGGCGCCGCCGTCCTCGCGCGCCGGCCGCAGCCAGGCCCGGAAGGCCGGATCCTGCATCGCCGCCGACTCGAGCAGCCGGAACAGGATGCGGCCGTACAGGGGCGTGATCCCGAAGGTGACGTGCAACGACGCGCCCTCCGTGGCCAAGGCGTCATGATACCAGCCCCGCGGCAGGTACAGCACGTCCCCGGGACGCATCCGCAGCTCCTTCTTCAGCGGGCCTCGATGGGCGGCGAACCATTCTCTTGGATCGTTCACGCCCTGCGGCAGCTCGACGGGCGCATCGGCGCGGTTGGCGTACAGCCGCCAGGTCTTCTCGCCCTCCACCTGCACGGCGAGCACGTGGTGGGGGTCGAAATGGGTGTTGAACGCCTGCACGCCGCCGAATGAACAGTAGACGTTCGCACAGCACAGGCCTGCGAAGTGCTCGGCGAGGGCGCGGGACGCCGCGGACAGCTCCGGGGTGAGGGCGTGCACGTCCCCGGCGACCAGGCTGGCTCCGCTGGCGAGCAGCGTCTGCACCCGCGCGGGCGACGGCCGGTAGGCGCTTCCGGACTGGGTTTGCACCTGCACGCAATAGGTCTCGGGGGGGATCGGCTCGCCGTTGTGAACCAGCTTGAGACTCTGGGCGGTCCAGTTCGAAGCCTGATCGAGCAGCCGGTTGAACCCCGCCCAGTCCAGCAGCGCCCGCTTCGGCCCGCCCGCCTCGGCGGGGATGTACAGGGGCTGGCGGTCGTTGAACTCGTCGTCGAACTGTCGGCGGCCGATCGGAGCCAGCAGATCATCCAGCGAAAACATCGGCTTCACCCGAGCGCCCGGTCGAGGTCGGCGATCAGATCGTCGAGGTCCTCGACCCCCACCGACAGACGGATCAGGTTCTCCGTCACCCCGCCGGCCTCGCGCACCTCCTTCGGCACCGAGGCGTGCGTCATGATCGCCGGGTGGTTGACCAGACTCTCCACCCCGCCCAGCGACTCCGCCAGGGTGAACACCTGCACCCGCTCCAGCACCTGCCTCGTTCGCGACAGGTCGCCGTCGATCAAGGCCGTGACCATGCCGCCGAAACGGCCGTTCATCTGCCGCGCCGCCAGTTCATGCTGCGGATGGCTGATCAGGCCCGGGTAGATGACCTTCGCGATCCCCCTGCGGGTCTCCAGCCAGCGCGCCACCGCAAGCGCGTTCTCGTTGTGCGCCCTCATGCGCAGGCCCAGGGTTTTCAGCCCCCGGTTGGCGAGGAAGGCGTCGAACGGCCCCATCACGCCGCCGACGGAGTTCTGCAGGAACTTCAGCTCCTTGGCGATCTCCGGGTCGGCCGTGACCAGCGCGCCGCCGATGATGTCGGAGTGGCCGTTCAGGTACTTCGTCGCCGAGTGCATGACGATATCGGCGCCGAGCGACAGGGGCTGCTGGCTCCACGGCGTGGCGAAGGTGTTGTCGACCACCAGCTTCAGCCCGCGCGCCTTCGCGATCCGGGACAGCCCCTCGATGTCGGCCAGCTTCATCAGCGGATTGGTCGGCGTCTCGGCCCAGATCATCCGCGTCTTCGGCGTGATCGCCGCCTCCACGGCGGCGAGGTCGGACAGGTCGACGTAGGCGAAGTCCAGTCCCATGGAGCGCCGTCTCACCCGCTCGAACAGTCGCCAGCTGCCGCCGTACAGGTCGTCCCCGGTGACGATGTGCGAACCGGCGTCCAGCAGCTCCAGCGCCGTCGCCGTCGCGGCCATGCCCGAGGCGAAGGCGAAACCCTGCACCCCGCCCTCGAGATCGGCGAGACAGGCTTCGAAAGCCTCTCGCGTCGGATTCTTGCCCCGGGCGTACTCGTAGCCCTTGTTCACGCCCGGGCTCTCCTGGGCGTAGGTCGAGGTGGCGTAGATCGGCGTCATCACCGCCCCGGTGGTGGGGTCCGGCCGCTGACCGGCGTGGATGGCGCGGGTGGAGAAACCCTGGCTGTTCTTCAAGGTGCTCATCATCAATCCTCGGGGCGGCCGATGTTGCCGGCGTAGAAGGCGGCGGAACGGGCGAAAACCTCGGCCCACTCCGGCGGCGTGAGAAGGTGCCCGGCCCCGTCTATCACCTCGACGTCGACCGGGATGTCGTTCTCCCGCAGAAACTCGACCCAGGCGGCGGTGTTGCGCGGCAGCACGTGCGTGTCGTTCCCGGCCCGGATGATCAGCACCGGTATCCGCCGGCGCGGCCGGCGGGGCGTGTAGACGTCGACGCCCCCGGCCAGGCCGATCGCAGCGGCGGCGCGGCTGTTGCCCAGAGCCCCGTCGACGGCCACGTAGGATCCCAGCGAATAGCCGAACATCCCCGTCCGCCGCCGGTCGACGCCGCGGGCGATGAACCAGTCGATCGCATGCTCGCCGACGTCCCGCCAGGCCTCCATCATCCGTTGCGGGCGGACGCCGTCGTCGGGAAAGGCGTCGGTGTAGAGCGGGGTCAGCACCTCATAGCCGTCGCCGGCGAAGCGCATGGCCAGTTCGTGCCATGGTCCGGCGTTGCGAATCCGGCCGCCGGAGCCGTGCATCATGACGATCGCCGCCCGCCGACCGGGCCCCGCGGGCCGGTAGTGAATGGCCCGGATCGGCTTGCCGTGGCTGTCGAAGGTCATCCCCTCGTAGGTCGGTTCGGCGGGCTGCTGCGCCCGCGCCGCTCCGGGAAGCGCCGCCGCGGCGGCGGCGAGCAGCAGGCTACGCCGGTCCATGGGTCTCCTCCCTGTCCGTCTCGAGAAAAAGTCGCGTGCGGGCGAAGACGTCGCACTAGGTCGGCAGGTCGTACTGATGCCCGTCGAAGTCGAGCGCCTGCACCTCCACCGCGGCGCCCGCGTCCCGCAGGTCCTCCGCGAGGCCGAGGGTCGCCCGCGCGGGCACGGCTTCGTCTCGCCGGGCGTGCAGCAGCAGGACCGACAGATCGCGTCCGGCGACGCTCTCCTCCACCGATCCGCCGCCGGCCGCCAGGATCGCCGACCGCGCGCCGCTCCCCGGCGCCGTCGCGGCGTGCGCGGCCACGGCGGCCCCGCGCGAATAGCCCCACAGGGCGATCCGTCCGGGCGCCGCGTCCGAGCGGCGGGCCAGCTCGGCGACCGCGTCCAGCGCCGCCTGCCGCCACGCCCGCGCGGTCACCGTGCGGCGGCGGGCGTCGGGCCTTGCCGCGTCGAAGTAGGCCGGCAGGATGACGTGGTAGCCGCGCGAGGCGAGCTGGATGGCGTGGGCGTCGAACAGGATCGCATTCATCTCGAACCCGGTCCCGCCGTGGAGCATCACCAGCCCGGCGCCATTCGGGACCCCGCGCGGAACATAGTGGTAGGCGCGGATCGTCCGGCCGCGGCTTTCGAATGAGATCGCCTCCCGCGAGGCCCGCACCGCCACGTCGTCGGCGCAGCCCGGCACGCCCACCTGGACCTGCGCCGGAGCCGGAGGGGTCGCGGCCAGCAGACCGGCCAGCAAGAGCGCCGCCGCCGTCACCGGCGGGCTCCCACGGTGCGGTCAAGAAACGCCCCGCTGGCTTCGAAGATGGCGCACCAGGTCGGCCCATCGAAGCCGTGTCCGTCCCAGTCGAGTTCGTGCACCTCGACCGCCGCGCCGCGACGGCTCAGCCCCTCGCCCCACTGGCGGGTCGAGGCGGGCGAGATCACCGGATCCCGTCGCGCGTGGATCAGCAGGATCGGGACCTCGCGCCGGGCGCGCCCGGGCTCGCCCACGTCGGTTCCCCCGGCCAGCGACACCGCCGCGGCGAGGTTTCCGCTTTCCATCGTCGCCTCGCCCGACAGAAATCCGCCGAGCGAATACCCCCAGCTGGCGATGCGGGCCGGGTCGGCCCCGGGCTGCCCGCCCAGGAAGGCCGCGCCGTCGGCCGCCGCCCGTCGCCAGACCCGCATGTCGCTGCCGCTACGCCGCTCCCGTCCCGGCCGGGCGTCGTAGTAGTTCGGAACCAGCACATGATAGCCGCGCGAGGCCAGCTGGATGGCGTGCGGATCGAAGCGGGCTGCGTCGGCTCCGAGGCCGCGGGCGCCGTGCAACAGGACCACTCCCGCGCCGTTCGGGCTTCGCGGCCGGTAGATCAACCCGCGGACGGTGCGTCCGCCGCTATCGTACTCGACCTGTTCGCGGGTCGCGGCGTGCGGAACGTCCCCGGGACAGGCCGGCTGCACCTGCGCCCGGGCCCCGCTTCCAGAAGCGACCAGGAGCGCCAGGGCGAAGAGCGCGGCCTTCATGGTCTAGCGGTTCAGGCTCAGGTGGTTGATCAGGTCGGTCCGCGTGATCAGGCCGACGAATTTCTCCCCGTCCAGGACGATCGCCACCCGGTCGCGATCGAACAGCGGGATGAGGGCGTCCAGCGGCTCCCCCACCTGCACCGTGTCCAGCTCGCGGGTCATGGCCGACCGCACCGGGCGGGCGAAGCGCTCCGCGCGGGTGATCTCGTCCGTGTCCATCACATGGACGATGTCGCTCTCGTCCAGAATGCCGACCAGCCGCCCCTCCTCAATGACGGGCAGCTGCGACACGTCGGCGCCCTTCATGCGCTTGAAGGCGGTGTCGAGCGTGTCGTCGGGCCCGATCACCACCACGTCGCCGTTCTCGTACTTGCGGGTGATCAGATCCGAGAGGTCGCCGTGCAGCTCGCGTTCGGTCAGGCCGTGATCGGCCAGCCAGGCGTCGTTGTAGACCTTCGACAGGTACTTGGCCCCGGTGTCGCAGACGAAGGTCACCACCCGCTTCGGCTCCGTCTGCTCGCGGCACCAGCGCAGGGCGGCGGCGATCAGCGTTCCGGACGACGACCCCGCCAGGACGCCCTCCTTCAGGAGCAGCTCGCGCACGGTGGCGACGGCCTCGGCGTCCGGAATGGAATAGGCCTTGTCGATCAGGCTCATATCGGCGGTTTCGGGCACGAAGTTCTGGCCGATGCCTTCGACGGTGTAGCTGCCTTCCGGCCCGGGCACGCCCTCGTTGACCAGTCCGGCCAGCGTCGATCCCACCGGGTCGGCGAGGACGATCTCCGCCTTCGATCCCTTCGACTGCAGGTACCGCGCGATGCCGGTGATGGTGCCGCCCGAGCCGATGCCGGCCACGAAGGCGTCGATGTCGCCGCCCATCTGCTCCCAGATCTCGGGTCCGGTGCTGCGGAAGTGGGCCTCGGAGTTGGCGTCGTTGGCGAACTGGTTGACGTAGAAGCCCCCCGGTATCTGCTGCGCCAGCCGCTCGGCCATGTCGGTGTAGTATTCGGGGTGTCCGTGCGGGACGTCCGAACGTGTCAGACGAACGTCCGCCCCCATCGCTCTGATGTGTTGAATCTTTTCCTTGGACATCTTGTCCGGGATGACAAGCAGGACCTTGTAGCCCTTGGCCTGTCCAACCAGCGTCAGCGCCAGCCCGGTGTTGCCGGCCGTGGCCTCGACGATCGTCCCGCCGGGCTTCAGGAAACCTTCGCGCTCGGCCGCCTCGATCATCGACAGGGCGATACGGTCCTTGATCGACCCGCCGGGGTTCTGCGACTCGAGTTTGAGGAACAGCCGGCAAGGCCCGGTGTCCATCCGCGTCACCTCCACCATGGGCGTCTTGCCGATCAGGTCAAGCAGCGAGCCGGTCGGGCCGGTCAGGACCGGGGCGGGGGCGAGGGTCATCAATTCACTCCGGCGGTTTGGCCCGGAAGCTAGGCGCGGCTCGGCGGCGGAACAACCCGACTGGCGCGCAGGGTGCGCTCTGGCTATATTTTATGGCCAGAACGGGAGGCCGCCATGGCCGTTTACGGCGTTGCGGAAGCGAAGAACAAGTTCACCCATCTGCTCGAACGGGTCGAGAAGGGCGAGAGCATCACCATCACCCGGCACGGCAAACCGGTCGCCGAATTGAAGGCGACGTCTCGACGAGAGCCGAAGATGACGCCGGAAGAACGCCGGGCGCTATACGACGAGTTCGTCAAGCGCCGCCGCCAGCGCCCCCCTCTGGACATGTCCGCCGTAGAATTGATCCGCGCCATGCGAGACGGCGATCCCGAGTGATCGTCTACCTCGACGCCAGCGTTGTGATCGCCGCGCTCAACGACGAGGCGACGAGCGACCGTGTGGATCCGTTCGTCAGAAACTCGCCGACGCCTCCTCTGGCCAGCGATCTCGTCCTGACTGAATGCTCTGCTGCGGTTTCGCGCCTTGTGCGCACGCGCTCCCGGACGATCGCCGACGCGACGCTGCTTTTTGAGGAACTCGACGCATGGGCGGCGGCGTTCGCCGAGGTTCGCCCGATCACTTCCATCGACGTCGAGCGAGCTCGCCAATTTGTCCGCTTTCCCGGCCTGGGATTACGGGCGCCCGACGCCATTCACATCGCTGCGGCGGCGCGTCTCGAAGCCACCCTCGTCACACTCGACCGCGGCATGGCCCGCGCCGCGGCTGCCCTTGGCCTGCCCTGCCTCAACCCCGCCGACGCTTCCGCGTTGTGAAAGACTGAATGACCAGATCCCCAAAGCGGCCGCCCGCCGGCCTCCCCGACCGCGAGACCCTTCTCGCCTTCCTGCGCGACGCCGGATCGGCCGAGAAGGGCGACATCGCCCGCCACTTCGGTCTGAAGGGCGGCGACCGTCGGGCCCTGCGCGAGATGATCCGCGAACTCGAGGCCGAGGGCCGGCTGGGCAAGCGCGGCCGCAAAGGCTTCTCCGAAGCCGGGGCCCTGCCGGCGGTCGGCGTCGCCGACGTGGTCGAGCGCGACGTGGACGGCGAAATCTACGTGCGCCTGGTGGAGGCCTCGGAGGATGCGCCGCGCGCCCTGCTGGTCCCGGATCGGGAGGGTCGGGCCGGTCCCGCCCCGGGCCTGGGCGACCGCCTGCTGTGCAAGTTCCAGCGCGGCGAGGACGGCTGGGAGGCGCGGCTGATCAAGCGGCTCGACGCGGGGAGCAACCGGGTGCTCGGCGTGATCCGCAAGTCCAACCGCGAGGTGCGCGTCGAGCCGGTCGACCGCCGCTCGAAGGACGTTCTCCTGGTGCCCCACGCCCAGGCGGAGGGCCTGAAGGACGGCGACCTGGTGCTGGCCGCCATCGAGAAGGGCGAGCACCGCTACGGCCCGAAGCGCGGCAAGATCCTTGAGACCATCGGCCGCGAGGACGATCCTCGCGCCGCCTCCCTGATCGCCATCCACGCCCATGGCGTCCCGACCGGATTCTCCGAAGCCGTCGAGGCCGAGGCGCAGGACCAGGAGCTGCCCTCCCTCAAGGGCCGCGAGGACCTGCGCGACCTGCCGCTGATCACCATCGACCCCGCCGACGCCCGCGACCACGACGACGCCGTCCACGCCCATCGCGACGACGACCCGAAGAACGAGGGCGGCTGGGTCGTCTGGGTGGCCATCGCCGACGTCGCCGCCTACGTCCGCGTCGGCACGGCCCTGGACCGCGAGGCCCGCGCCAAGGGCAATTCCACCTACTTCCCCGACCGCGTCGAACCCATGCTCCCGGAGGTGCTGTCCAACGGTCTGTGCAGCCTGAAGGAGGGCGAGAACCGCGCCTGCCTCGCGGTGCGCATGGTCTTCGACAAGGATGGCCGCAAGCTGTCGCACCGCTTCGTGCGCGGCCTGATGCGCTCGCACGCCAGCCTCAGCTACGAGCAGGCCCAGGGCGCCATCGACGGCCAGCCGGACGACATCACCGGCCCGATCATGGACCGGATCCTCTATCCGCTGTGGAACGCCTATCACGCCATGCTCAAGGGCCGGCTGAAGCGCAGCCCGCTGCTGATCGAGAGCGCCGAGCGCAAGGTGCTGATGGACCCCGGCGGCGGCATCGGCGCCATCGAGCCGCGCAAGTCGCTGGAGGCTCACCGGCTCATCGAGGAGATGATGATCCAGGCCAACGTCTGCGCCGCCGAGACGCTGGAGCAGAAGCGCACCCCGCTGATTTACCGGGTGCACGAGGCGCCGAGCCAGGAGAAGATCTTCAACCTCGCCGACTTCCTGCAGACCATCGGCAAGCCCTGGGCCAAGGGGGAACCGGCGACCACGAAGCGCTTCAACCGCCTGCTCGACGAGACCCGTGACGGCCCGCACGCCGAGGTGGTCAACGAGGTCGTGCTGCGCACCCAGATGCAGGCCATCTACAGCCCCGAGAACATCGGCCACTTCGGGCTCAATCTGGACCGCTACGCCCACTTCACCTCGCCGATCCGCCGCTACTCCGATCTGATCGTCCACCGCGGTCTGATCCGGGCGCTGAACCTCGGCAAGGACGGCCTGACCGACCGCGAGATCGCCGAGCTGGCGACCCTCGCCGAACAGGTCACCCAGACCGAGCGCCGCTCCATGGCCGCCGAGCGCGACGCGATGGACCGCTACATCGCCGCCTTCCTCGAGGACCGGGTCGGCGCGACCTTCCCGGGCCGCATCACCGGCGTGACCCGCTTCGGCCTGTTCGTGCGGCTTGCGGAAACCGGCGCCGACGGCCTCGTGCCCGTCTCGACCCTCGGCGACGAGTATTTCACCCACGACGACCGCAGCCACGCCCTGGTCGGCGAGCGCACCGGCCGGCGCTGGACCCTGGGCCGCTCGGTCGAGGTCCGCCTCGTCGAGGCCACCCCCGTCACCGGCGGCCTGCTGTTCGAGATGCTGTCCGAGCCGGATCCGCGCGATCCGAACGCCCCCGCCCCCCGCCTCGGCCTGCGCGCCCGCGGACCGAAGGGCGGCGGCTACCCGAAGCGCGGCGGCCCCCGCCCCCGCGACGGCGCCAAGCCCTCAGGCGGACTGAAGGGGGTGCGGAAGGGCAAGCGGCGGTGAATCAGCCCTTCGACGCGGCCCAGGATCTCGCCGACGCGCCGCGCACCGGCGGCCGCCAACGACCGAAGGACGCCGCCACCCTGGTCCTGACCCGATCCCGCCGCGGCCGGCCGGAGGTGCTGATGGGGCGCCGCGCCCCCGGTCACGTCTTCATGGCCTCCAAGTGGGTCTTCCCCGGCGGACGCATCGAGCGCGGCGACTTCAGCGCCGCCGCGGCCACCGAGCTTCGCGGCGCGGACGCCGCCCGTCTCGCCCGCGAGGTCCCGGCCCGGCGCGCCCGCGCCCTCGCCCTCGCCGCAGTGCGCGAGACCTTCGAGGAGACTGGGCTGCTGCTCGCCGATCCCGCCCCTGTCGTTTCGGTCGCCGGGGCATGGCGTGCGTTCCGCGCGGAAGGCGCGTTGCCCGACCTCGCCGCCCTCGCCTACATCGCCCGAGCCGTCACCCCGCCGGGCCGCACCCGGCGCTTCGACGCCCGCTTCTTCATGGCCGACGCCGCCGCCCTGCTGCACCCCGAGCCCACCGCCGGCTGCGGCGAGTTGGACGAGATCGCCTGGATCGCGCTGGACGAGACCGCCGACCTCGACCTGCCGGCCATCACCCGCTTCGTGCTCGGCGAGGTGCGCGCGCGTCTGGAGGAGCCGGACCGCCCGCTGCCCTTCGTCCGCATGGTCCGCGGCCGCCACCAGATCGTCCACCAGGACTGACCATCCCTGACGCTCCCCCCGGCGCGGTTGTGCCCGGCTCCCGACCGGGCTCTACTGGACCGGCACTGGAGGGACACGGCATGCGCAAAGCGCTCATCGGCCTCGCGAGCCTGGCGAGCCTCTTCGCCCATGGAACTGTCGCCGCCGCGCAGGAGCCGCCGCCGGACCGGATCGAGGTCGTCTACCATCCGGACTCGATGTTCTGGTCGATCGAGGACGGCGGGACCGCCCGCTTCCGCACCAGCGAGCGCGAGGACTACACCTTTTCCGTCACCCGGGAGGACTACCGGCGCATCGCCCGGCTGATGCGCCCCTACCGCGATGAGGGGCTGCGCTGCGACGATCCCGACTACCGGGGGAGCAACGGTTATCTCGTCTTTCGCGAGGCCGGGATCGAAAACCGCCGACCGCACGAGGGCCTCTGCTACACCGACGCCGCCCGCGCCGCCGGGCGGTCCCTGAGCCGCGCCTACTACGCCATGGAGGAGATGGGCGAGGCCCGTCACGTCCCGCCGCCCCTGCCGGTCCTGCCCGATCCCGACCGCCTCACTTTCACCAGCCTCTACTGGGGCCGGACGGTGCAGGAATGGTCGATCCCCCGCGGGGGCGAGGGCCGCTGGTCCCAGGCCGACGGCAGGAGCGAGGTCTTCCCCGTCTCCGAGGCGGAGTTCGACCGCCTGCGCGAGCTGTTCCGCCCCTACGAAGGCGTGCCGTTCGAATGCCAGCGGGTCATCGCCGACGGTCCCTACGGCACGGTCACCTGGTCGCAGGACGGCCACGAAGACCAGCAGCTGCGCTGGGACGCCGGCTGCGTCACCGGCGACGCCGCCGACGTGTTCCGGCGCTGGGACGACGCCGAGGCGCTGCTGAAGGAGCTGCGCGACCGCTGATTATTCGGCGACCGGCCGGGTCAGATCGAACTCGACCCGGAAGAACCGCCCCGACGGCCGGCGCAGCTCGTAGGCGAACATCTCGCCCGGATGGACCTCCATGGCCCAGACGTTGGTGGTCGAGACCTCGGCCCCGCCGGCGCGGAACTGGGCGATCGATTCGGCGTCGACCGGGAACTCCTGCCGCGTCGCCGTGCCCGGTCCGGCGGTGTCGCCGCCGTACATGTGATAGCCATGCACCTCGCCCTGCGGGTCGCGGTGATCGTGCTTGAGCCGCAGGCCCGCGCCCGTCCGCGTCACCACCCAGCGGCGCGAGCGATCCTCGCCCACCGCGAACGGAATGCCGACCTCGTCGGGCGCGCAGTCGCGCACGTGCATGACCAGCCGCCGGTCCCGGTAGTCCGCGTCGGCCGCGTCGGTGGACACCACCCGACCCTCGAAGCGCTGGCCGCACAGGGCCTGCAGCCGGGCCATGAAGGCGTCCGGCGGATGCGCCGGCTCCGGCGAGGTGGCGCAGGCGGACAGGGCCACGGCCAGAACGGCGGCCGCCACGAACATCGGGGTTTTCATGGCGCGACAGTGGACCGCGCGGCGGCTACGCTCAAGGCGGCCATCCGCCCGTTGACTTCGGGCCGCGCCTGAGTATGTTCCGCGCCTCTCATTTCAGCGGCTTTCGCCGTCGCAAAGGTAATTCCCGATGGCCAAACCGGCATCCATCAAGATCCGCCTGAACTCCACGGCGGACACCGGCTTCTTCTACGTCACCAAGAAGAACGCCCGCACCATGACCGAGAAGATGGTCGTCCGTAAGTACGACCCGGTCGTGAAGAAGCACGTCGACTTCAAGGAAGGCAAGATCAAGTAAGCGCTTGATCGCCTGAAGAATTTCGAAGCGCCCGGCCAGTGATAGCCGGGCGTTTTTCGTTGCGGCGGAGGCGCCGCCGCCCGCCCGATCGCTGTCGTCAGGGCCAGACCCGGGCCCCGTCGAGCCTGATCGCGCTCACGCGCCCCCGGCGCACGTCGCAGGCGACGGGCGGCCGCCCCTCGGCGGCGGGCCAGTTATAGACGAAGACGGCCTCTTCGGCCTGGTCGCGACGGGTCACGAGGATCAGCTCCGACCGCGCCGGATCCAGGGGCCCGAGCGCGAGGCCGAGATTCGCCGCTCTCGTCCGGCATTCGCCGACCGGATCCACGGAGGCGCAGGCCTGGAGCCCCAGGACGAGGCTCAGGGCCGCCGGCAGTCGTCTCGTCCGCATTGCTCGACCCTACTCGCGCCAGAGGCTGCGGCAAAGACCTACGCCGCCCGCGCGATCACCTGGTTCCGTCCCCGGCTCTTGGCCTCGTACACGCCCTCGTCAGCCCGCTTCAGCAGGGCTTCCGGCGTGTCGCCGCCGGCGCCGTCGCTCCACGCCACGCCGATGGAGACCGTGATCGACAGGCTCTCGGCTCCGCCCATGATCGGGAACGGCGTCTCGGCGACGTCCCGGCGGATGCGCTCGGCGACCCGGTGCGCTGCCTCCAGCGGAGCCCCCGGCATGACCACCACGAACTCCTCGCCGCCGAGCCGGCACGGCAGGTCGATAGCCCGCACATTGGTGGCCAGCCGCACCGCGAACTCGCGCAGCACCTCGTCGCCGGCGTCGTGGCCGAAGCCGTCGTTGACCGCCTTGAAGTGGTCGATGTCCATGACCAGCACGGACACCTGGTCGCCGCCCTGGCCGGCGCGGCCCACCAGCGCCTGCAGCTGCCCGGCCATGTAGCGACGGTTGTGCAGTCCCGTCAGGGCGTCGGTGACGGCCATCTCGAGGCTGTAGTCCAGCTTCTGGCGCAGGAAGTCGGCGTAGCGCTTGCGCCGGATCTGGGTGCGCGCCCGCGCCTCGAGCTCCTCGGTGTCGACGGGCCGGGGCAGGATGTCGTTGACCCCCAGCTCCAGCGCCTTGACCAGCCGCGGCCGGTCGGCCGGGTCGACCACCCCGAGGATGGGCGTGCGCCGGGTCGCCTCGGTCGAGCGGAGCTGGGCCACGAAGCGCAGGCCGTCGAACTCCGAACTCGAGACGTTGACGATGATCAGGTCCACCGGTCCGCGGGCGGCGATCAGCGCCGCCGAAGGGTCGGGCTCGGCCACGGGGCGGTGCTCGGCCGCCAGCTGCCGGGCGATCTTCTCGGCCTGGCGCGCATTGTCGTCGACCACCAGCACGCGGCCGCCCGAGGCGCGAAGCCGACCGGCCCCGTCGGTGTCGACCCCGAAGCGGCGTCCACTCTCCTCGCGCTCGCGCAGTTCGTCCATCACCGCCTTGAGCCGCACCAGCGACTTCACCCGGGCGAACAGGATGACGTCGTCGATAGGCTTGGTGATGAAGTCGTCGGCCCCTGCCTCGAGGCCCTTCATCTTGTCCTCGCGCCCGTCCAGCGCCGTCACCAGCACGACCGGGATATGGCGCGTCACCGGGTCGGCCTTGAGCCGCCGGCAGGTCTCGAACCCGTCCATGCCCGGCATCATCACGTCGAGCAGGATCAGGTCCGGGCGCTCGTCGGCGGCGACCTGCAGCGCCGTCGCCCCGTCCGGAGCGGTCAGCACCTCGTAGTACTCGAGGGTCAGCTTGGCCTCGAGCAGCCGGACGTTCGGCTCCACGTCGTCGACGACGAGGATCCGCGCCGTCATGCGGCGACCCCGAGGTGCTTTCTCACCGTCTCGAGGAAATGGGCCACCGAGATCGGCTTCGAGATATAGGCCTCGCAGCCCCCCTGGCGGATGCGCTCCTCGTCCCCCTTCATGGCGAAGGCGGTCACGGCCACGACGGGGATGTGGTTCAGCTCCTCGTCGTCCTTCAGCCACTTGGTGACCTCCAGCCCGGAGATCTCCGGCAGCTGAATGTCCATCAGGATCAGGTCGGGGCGGTGCTGGCGCGCCAGGGCCAGCGCCTGCAGCCCCTCGCGGGTCTGCAGCGTCTCATAGCCCTGGGAATCGAGCAGATCATGAAAGAGCTTCATGTTCAGCTCGTTATCCTCGACGATGAGGACTTTCTTCGACATCGACACCCGGCCCGTCCGCCCCTCTGTGCGCGACGCGCGGGAGGCTTCCTTATCCGACGCAGTCTGGCGGACGGTCTCTTAAGTTGGCGTGAAGCCATGGAGGCCGGCGCAGATGGCCGACACCGCTGGTTCATCACGAAGAACACGAAGGGGGCACGAAGAGCTCGAAGAGAACGAGACCGTCCCCTGCGCCCGGGGGCCGCAGGCCCGCAATCAGATCGAAGGCGTCGCCCTTCGGGCGCCGCAGAAGGCGCCGGCCCCTTCGTGTCCCTTGTGAGTCCTTCGTGTTCTTCGTGATGAACCAGCTGCCTCGGCCGCATCGCGGCGGACCGGAACCGGCCACGATTCCGCTCCCCACCCGCCGCCCCATCGGGCACAATCCGCCCGCGATGAAATCCATCTGCCGCGACTGCCTCCGCCCCGATGACCGGACCGTCGAGCGCTGCCCGGCCTGCGACTCGCGCCGCATAGTCGCGCATGAGGAACTGGCCTCCCTGACCATCGCCCACCTCGACTGCGACGCCTTCTACGCCTCGGTCGAGAAGCGCGACCGGCCCGAGTTGCGCGATGTCCCGGTCATCGTCGGCGGCGGCAGACGCGGGGTCGTCACCACCGCCTGCTACATCGCCCGCCTCTACGGCGTCGGCTCGGCCCAGCCGATGTTCAAGGCGCTAAAAGCCTGTCCCGACGCCGTCGTCATCAAGCCCGACTTCGCCAAGTACAAGGCGGCCAGCGCCCAGATCTTCGGGGCCGTGCGCGAACTCACCCCGCTGGTCCAGACCCTGTCGCTGGACGAGGCGTGGATCGACCTCGCCGGCACCGAGCGCCTCAACGGCGGTCCGCCGGCGCTGCAGCTGGTCCGGCTGCAGCAACGCATCGAGCGCGAAACCGGTCTGACCGTCTCCATCGGGCTTGCACCCAACCGCTTCCTCGCCAAGATCGCCTCCGAGCTCGACAAGCCGCGCGGCTTCTCGGTCATCGGCTCCGAAGCCCCCGCCCTGCTGGCCCCCAAGTCCGTCCGCGTCCTGCCCGGCGTCGGCCCCGTCTTCGGCCGGAGCCTGCAGAGCGACGGCTACGCCACGGTCGGCGACCTCGCCGCCGCCGACGTGCGGGACCTCGTCCGCCGCTACGGCGAACATGGTCTGCGGCTGCATGACCTCGCCCACGGCCGCGACGCCCGCACCGTCGATCCCGGCCACGAGCGCAAGGGGATGAGCGCCGAGACCACCTTCAACGAGGACCTGACCGCCGCCGCGGACCTCGAGGCCGAGCTCTGGCCCCTGTGCGAGAAGCTGGCGGCCAAGGCGCGCCGCGACGGCGTCGCCAGCCGGGTGATCGTGCTCAAGCTGCGCCGCACCGACTTCCGGATCGTCACCCGCCGCGTCACCCTGCCCGAGCCGGTCCAGACCGCCCGCGCCCTGTTCGCCGCCGGACGCGACCTGCTCCGGCCGGAGCTCGGCCGCCCCTACCGGCTGATCGGCATCGGCATGGCCGAGATCGTGGAGGCGGTCGCCTCTCCGACGGCCCTGTTCGAGAGCGCCGAGGCGCGGGCCCTCAAGACGGAGACCGCCATCGACCGTCTGCGCGAGAAGTTCGGCTCGGCGGCCGTGGTGGCCGGCCGGGCGCTGAAGGGCTGACGCCGGTCAGGCCGCGAACCGCCCGCCCTTGTTCGCGTACGCCTGGGTGCCGCGGGTGAACACCCGGTCGGTGGGAAGGATGGCGTCGATCGGGATCGGCGCGGCGCCCTGCAGCCGCTCGTAGATCGGGCCGAAGTCCTGAAGGGTGTCCCGCTTCAGCTGGTCCAGCGACTCGATGACGAAATAGACCTGCTGGAAGTCGTCGATCCGGTAGAGGGTCTTCATGACCCGCTCGAGGTCGAAGCCCAGGCGGTTCGGCGACGGATCCTCGAGGGCGAAAACGCTCTCCGTCGCCGAAGACACGATCCCGGCCCCGTAGATCCGGAGCCCGCCGGCGTCCTGCATCAGGCCGAACTCGACCGTGTACCAGTAGAGCCGGGCGAGGTTCGGCAGCATGCCCAGCCTGGCCGCGCGCTGCCCGCCCTTGCCGTAGGCTTCCATGTAGGCGGCGAAGTCCGGATCGGTCAGCATCGGCACATGGCCGAACACGTCGTGGAAGATGTCCGGCTCCTGCAGGTAGTCCAGCTGGTCCGGCTTGCGGATGAACTGGCCCGACGGGAAGCGGCGGTTGGCGAGATGGTCGAAAAAGACCTCGTCCGGCACCAGGCCCGGCACGCAGACCACGGTCCAGCCGGTCAGCGCCTCCAGCTTGGGGTTCATCAGCGCGAAGTCGGGAATGCCGCCGGTGTTCAGGTCCAGCGCCTCGAGGCCGCGGAAGAAGACGTCGGCGGCCCGCCCCGGCAGGATCTTCATCTGCCGCGCATACAGGGTGTCCCACGTCCGGTGCTCGGTCTCGGTGTAGGCCCGCCAGTCCTGGGGAATGGTCCAGTCGGCGGCGGCCCCTTCCGGCGGGCTCTCGAAGACGTGCTCGAAATCGGACATGGGCGCTCCTCGTCAGGCTCTGTCGGCCTTTGCCGCCAGTCTAGGCTCCCGGCGACGACCGCGCCAGCCGCCTAGTGGATGGCGTGGGCCCGGGGCGCGTGCCGGCCGCGGGCGTCGACCGTGAAGAAGCGCCGCTCGTCGACCCGCGACAGGCCCCTGATCTCCGGATCCGGCTCCAGCGCATCCTCGGGGGCGTAGGCGATGAAGCCGCCGCCCTCGCCCAGCGCCAGCACCTGGTAGAAGGGCTGGTCCGGAGAGATGTCGCCGGTGTCGCCGGGGGCGCCGGCGAAGGTCGGATCGACGTCCACGACCACGCCGCGGAAGGCGGCGTCGCGGTGGCGGACGACATGGCCGAGGGCGAAGCGGGCGGAGGTCGGGGTCATCATGGGCCCATTCTGCGCCGCCGAGTCTGAGCGCCGCCCTTTCGGTCCCGTTCATTTTCGCGTCAGCAGCGGTTGGCGCGGGCGCGGGCGGCGGTCTAGGCTGGTGGAGACGGGCGCCGCTTCGGACCGCCCACCATGAAAGCTCGGCCTATGCCGGAGACCGCCGGCGGCGCGCGCCGCCTCCGGTCCCAGCCTCGCCGGTCCGACGGCCCGCGCGCCCGGGATGGCGCGCACGCCGGATCAGGGGCGACAGGTCGCGAGGCGCCGCTCTATGGCGCGCTCGACCTGGGGACCAACAATTGCCGCCTGCTGATCGCCAGGCCGGCCCGCGACGGCTTCCGCGTCGTCGATTCCTTCAGCCGCATCGTCCGGCTGGGCGAAGGCCTGTCGCGCACCGGGCGACTCGACGAGGCCGCCATGGAACGCGCCTACGAGGCGCTGACGCTGTGCAGCGAACGCCTGGTCCGTCGCGGGGTCGAACCGGACCGTCTGATGGCCGTGGCCACCCAGGCGTGCCGCCAGGCCGACAACGGCGCCGGCTTCATCGAACGGGTCCGGGCCGGCACCGGCCTGCGTCTGCGGGTCATCGACCCGATCGAGGAGGCGCGGCTGTCGGTCGAGGGCTGCCTGAACCTGTTCGATCCGGCGGCCGAAGCCGTCCTGGTGGTCGACGTCGGCGGCGGCTCCACCGAACTCAGCTGGCTGCGCCGCTCGGCGTCCGGCTTCGTTTCCGAGGGCTGGATGTCGGCCCCGATCGGCGTCGTCACCCTCGCCGAGCGCCACCCGGAGCCGACCGGCGGCGGCGCAGCGGCCCATGCGGTCTGGTACGAGGCCATGGTCGCCGACATGTCCGCGGCCATCGCCGGCGCTCCGGTCGACGACGCCCTGCGGGGGCTGTTCGCGAGCGGGCGGGGGCACCTCGTCGGCACGTCAGGGGCGATCACCAGCCTCGCGGGCATTCACCTTGGCCTGCGCCGTTACCAGCGCAACCTGGTCGACGGCCTGTGGATGACGCGGGCCGACTGCGAGGCGGCCGCCGAACGGCTCAAGGCCATGGGCCCCGTCGGCCGCGCCGCCGAATCCTGCATCGGTCCCGATCGCGCCGACCTGGTTCTGGCCGGCGCGGCGATCATGGCGGCCGTGCAGCGCGCCTGGCCCTCGGAGCGGGTCCGGGTGGCCGACCGCGGCCTGAGGGAAGGCCTGCTGCTGCGGCGCATGCGCGAGGATCGGAAACCCCGCCGCCGCCGGCGGCGAGGCGGCAGGCGGGAGGACTAGCGCGGCTGCTCGTCCGGGCGATTGCGGGCGTAGTCCAGTTCCCGTTCCAGCCGGTCGTTGGCCAGTTCGCCGCGCTCCCGCCTGGTCATCTCGTGGGGGCGCGGCGTCAGCCCCAGCGCCGACAGCCGTCGCGCCTCGATGCACTCGGCGCTCTGGCGCGGCCCGGCGCAGGGAAGCCCGGCCGTTTGCGGGACCGGGGCGCACGAAGACGCCGCCAGGGCGATCAAGGAGAGGCAGACGGGAGCAGAGAGCTTCAAGGTGCGTCTTCCAGGTTGGGCAAGGTCAGCTTCGCAAGTTCGCTCCCGATCGACAACCCGTCAGGCTCCAGGCCTCGCCTGGGTCGGCAAGGTCACGTCGCAAACCGAGAAGTCCGCGCCCTTCGCCGCCCGCGCCTCCTCGACCAGCGCCCGGAAACGCGCCGAAGCCGGGGACAGCACCTCGACGCCCGGACGCTCCGCCTCCGGCAGGTCGGCGGCGAGGCGCACGCGGGTCATCCGGTCCGGCGTCGCCGCCGCCATCATGCCGTTGTCGCCGTCGCCGACCTGCAGGGCCCGCACCACGTCGAGGCCGCCCACCGTCATTCCCCAGACGGTGTAGCGCTTGTCGAGCGCCGGATAGGCCTGGCGCATGATGAAGAACTGGCTGTTGGCGGTGTCCGGGTCCTCGTCCCGCGCCATCCCCGCGACGCCGGGGCAGTAGAGGCCCCAGCCGTGCACCTTGCCGTCCGCCGTCTGGGCGAAGGCGGAGTCCGGCTGGGTCTGGACGGGCAGCGACTGCAGGAAGCCGACGCGCGCGCCCTGCGGCTCGGCCACGGCGGCGAAGGGCATCGACGGGTCGCGGCGGAACGTGAACTCGGCCGGCAGGTCGGGGTGGTAGCTCTGCCCCTCGCCGTTGCCCAGCGGATCGCCCGTCTGGGCCATGAACCAGTCGATGACCCGGTGCCAGGCCAGTCCGTCGTAGAATCCGGCGCGCGCCAGAAGACGAATGCGCTCCACGTGCTGCGGCGCGACCTCGGGCAGCAGCTCCACCAGGATCCGGCCCTTGGTGGTGTCGATCACCAACAGGTTGGCCGGCGGCACGGCCCGCCAGTCGGTTTCGGCGATGGTCGTCTCCGACGTCGGCGGCGGCGGCGGCGGCGGCGCGGCCGGGGTCTCCTGGGCCGAAACCGCGCCGGCCGCAAGCAGCGTGGCGGCGATGGCGAACAACGATCTCATGGTCCCCTCCCCGGACTACCTCGTCAGTCTGCGACCTCGACCGCCGGCTGCACGCTGCAGACGTCGAGACGCGAACCCTCTGCGGCCCGGACACGCTCCACCTCCGCGAGGAAGGCGGCGCTCGCCGGGGCCTGGACCCGGACCGCCGGGCGCTCGGCCTCCGGCAGGGCGGCGGCGGTGCGGACCCGGGTCATGACGTCGGGATCGACAACCCGCCCGTCCTCCGCCTCGGAGCCGCTCTTCAGCGCCCGCACGACCTCCAGCCCGGCCAGCACCCGGCCGAACGGCGCGTAGGCGCCGTCGAGGTTCGCATTGCGCCCGGTCATGATGAAGAACTGGCTGTTGGCGCTGTCCGGGTCGCCGTTGCGCGCCATCCCCAGCACGCCGGGACAGAACAACGCCGTCGCCGAGGCCTTGAAGTCCGCGGTCACCATCATCTGGGCGTCCGGCTGGGTGGTCACCGCCATCGAGCCGATGAGGCCCCGCTGCAGACCGTTCGCCGTCGGGTCCCCGATCCGAACGAAGGGATCGGCCCGGCCCCTGCGGAAGCCGAACTCACCCTGGATGTCCGGCAGCTCGCTGCCGCCGGCGCCGGTGCCGAGAGGATCTCCGGTCTGGGCCATGAATTCCGGAATCACCCGGTGGAACGCGAGGCCGTCGTAAAATCCCTGGTCGGCCAGGGTGCGGATGCGCTCGACGGCCCGCGGCGCGATCCGCGGGTCCAGCTCGGCGACGATCCGGCCCTTCGCCGTGTCGATGACCAGCAGGTTCTCCGGCGCCACCGGACGCCAGTCCTGGGCCGCCGCCGGCGCTCCCGCCGTCATCGCCGCCGCAGCAGCCGCAATCCACAATGCTCGCATGTTCAGGCCTTGACCCTGTCCAGCACCGCGGCCGCGACCGCCGGGCTGACGAAACTCTCGATGTCGCCGCCCAGCCGGGCGATCTCCTTGACCAGCCGCGAGGCGATCGCCTGGTGCCGCGGGTCTGCCATCAGGAAGACCGTCTCGATGTCGGCATTGAGGCGCTGGTTCATCGCCGTCATCTGGAACTCGTATTCGAAGTCGGCGACCGCGCGCAGGCCGCGCACGATCACGGTGGCGTCCAGTTCCTCGGCGAAATGCATCAGCAGGCTGGAGAAGGCGCGCACCTCGACCTGGGAACCGAACCGCCGCACCTCCGCCCGCACCATCTCGACCCGCTGGTCGGTGGTGAACAGCGGGCCCTTGTCGTCGTTGCGCGCCACGCCGATGACCAGCCGGTCGACCAGCTTCACGGCCCGGCCGATGATGTCCATGTGCCCATTGGTGATGGGATCGAAGGTGCCGGGATAGAGCCCGATGCGCATACAGTTCTCCCCGCCGCTCGGCCGGGTTTAGCAGGCGGTGACCGAGCGGCCTAGATCGGCTGGGGCGGGTTGGAGGCCCAGGCTGTGCGCACACGCTCGATCAGATCGGGCCGGAGCGCGAGTTCATGGCGTCCGACGGCGACGACCGGGCAGGCCGGCGTGGCGCTGTTGCAGATGAAGGCGGCTTCGAATCTGGGCAGGTCGCGCAGGCCGAGGGGTTCAACCCGGTCGCCCAGTCCTGCCCCGGCCAGCCCCCGGCGGATCAGCGCCTGTCCGACTCCGGCGAGCATCGGCGCATCCGGCCAGACCACCCGGTCGCCCTCGATGAAGCCGATGTTCCACAGACTGCCTTCGGAAATCCGCCCCGCCTCGTCCACGAACACGGCGTCGTCGAAGCCCGATCCCTTGGCCAGCCGGCGGGCGTGGATCAGGTCGAACGTGGCGGCGTGCTTCAGATGCGGCGCCCTGCGACTGTACCGCTGGACATCCAGCCGCAGCGAGTCGGCCAGCGGCGGCGGCGGGGGAAACACCGCCGTCATGACTCTCGGCGCGCCTGTCCAGTCCGGCGTGCGCGGTCCGATGTCCGGCGAGAACAGGCTGACGCGGAGCCAGCAGTCCGGCCGGTCAGCCGCCGCCGCCCGCATCAGACCCCGCAGCCGGTCCTCGCCGACGGCCTCTCCGAACAGTTCGACGGCAGACGCCTCAAGCCGGGCGAGATGGAGATCCAGCCCCCGCACCGCGCCTTCCTCGACCCGGAAGGAGGTGTAGGCCCCGTAGTTGACGAGGGCGATGTGGGCGAGATCCCCGGCCGTCGCCGGCGCCCCGTCGATGCGGAGGTCGCCGGCGGGCACGGTCAGTCCTCGCCGCCCTCTCCGGCTTCGTCAGCGCCGGCGTCCTCGCCGCCGCCGCTGTCGGGCAGGCGTTCGACCGAGACCACCCGCTCGCCCTCGGCGGTGCGGAAGATGGTCACCCCCTGGCTGGCGCGGCCCACGATGCGGACCTGGCTCACCGGGGTGCGGATCATCTGCCCGCCGGAGGTGACCAGCAGCAGTTCGTCGGACTCGTCGACCGGGAAGGCCGCCGCCAGGCGATGTCCCGCGCGCCCGCCGAGGCCGTGGGCGGTCAGACCCTGGCCGCCGCGGCCGGTGCGCCGGTACTCATAGGCCGACGAGCGCTTGCCGAAGCCCGTTTCCGTGACCGTCAGGATGAACTGCTCGGCCGCGCCCAGTTCGGCGATGCGCTCCACAGACAGCACGGCGTCGCCGGCGGCCTCGTCGTCGGCGTCCGTCGAAGGCGCCTCGTCCTCGGCCTCGCCCGCCGCGCGCCGCATGGCGTTGGCGTGCTTGATGTAGGCGGCCCGCTCCTCGGGCGTGGCGTCGACCCGGCCGAGCACCGCCATGGAGATGACCTCGTCGCCTTCCTGCAGGCGCACGCCGCGCACCCCGGTCGAATCGCGTCCCTTGAAGACGCGCACGTCGTCGGCCTTGAACCGGATCGCGCGCCCCAGCGCCGTGGTCAGCATGACGTCGTCTTCGGCAGTGCACAGGGCCACGCCCACCATGCGGTCGCCGTCCTCCAGCTTCATGGCGATCTTGCCGGCCCGGTTGACGGTGGCGAAGTCCGACAGCTTGTTGCGGCGCACGTCGCCCGAGCGGGTGGCGAACATGATGTCGTAGTTCGCCCAGTCGGCCTCGTCCTCAGGCAGGGGCAGCACGTTCATGATGCTGTCGCCCGGCTCGATCGGCAGCAGGTTGACGAAGGCCTTGCCGCGCGACTGCGGATTGCCCAGCGGCAGACGCCAGGTCTTCAGCTTGTAGGCCTTGCCGTTGGTGGCGAAGAACAGCACCGGGGTGTGGGTCGAGGCCGAGAACACGCCGACGACGGCGTCGTCCTCCTTCATCGCCACGCCCGAGCGTCCCTTGCCGCCGCGGTGCTGGGTCCGGTAGGCGTTCAGCGCCACGCGCTTGACGTAGCCGCCGTGGGTGACGGTGACGACCATGTCCTCGCGCGGGATCAGGTCCTCGTCCTCCATCTCGGCGTCGCCCTCGCCGATGACCGTGCGGCGTGGCACGGCGAATTCGTCCTTCACCTTCAGCAGGTCCTCGCGGATCACCGCCAGGATGTTGGCCCGGTCCGACAGCAGGGTCAGGTGCGACTGGATGGTCTCGGCCAGGCTCCGCGCCTCGCCGAAGATGTCGTCGCGACCGAGGCCGGTGAGGCGGGACAGCGTCAGGGCCAGGATGGCGCGGGCCTGCTCGTCGGTCAGGTTCAGCTTGTCGCCGTCGACCAGGGCCGAGCGCGGATCCGCGATCAGTTCGATCAGGGCCATCATGTCGCCGACCGGCCACGACTTCGCCTGCAGGCGCTCGCGGGCCTCGGTCGGGTCGGCCGAGGAGCGGATGATGTGGATCACCTCGTCGATGTTGGCCACGGCCACGGCGAGGCCGACCAGCACGTGGCCGCGGTCGCGGGCCTTGGCCAGTTCGTACTTGGTGCGGCGGACGACCACCTCTTCCCGGAACTCGAGGAAGGCCTCCAGCAGCTGGCGCAGCCCCATCTGCTCGGGCCGGCCATGGTTCAGCGCCAGCATGTTGACGCCGAACGAGCTCTGCAGGGCGGTGAAGCGCCACAGCTGGTTGAGCACCACGTCGCCCGAGGCGTCGCGCTTCAGCTCGACCACCATCCGCATGCCGTCGCGGTCCGACTCGTCGCGGACGTCGGCGATGCCGTCGATCTTCTTCTCGCGGACCAGCTCGACGATACGCTCGATCAGCGTCTGCTTGTTCACCTGGTAGGGCAGCTCGGTGACGACGATCGCCTCGCGATCCTTGCGGATCGTCTCGATCGTCGCCTTGCCGCGCACGATCACCGAGCCGCGGCCGTCGCGCAGCGCGTTGCGGGCGCCGGTGCGCCCCATGATCTCGCCGCCGGTCGGGAAGTCCGGACCCGGCACCAGCTCCAGCAGGGCGTCCTCGGGCAGGTCGGGGTTGTCGAGCAGGGCCACCGCGCCGTCGATCACCTCGCCGAGGTTGTGCGGCGGGATGTTGGTGGCCATGCCGACGGCGATGCCGCCGGCGCCGTTGACCAGCAGGTTCGGGATCCGGCTGGGCAGGACGACCGGCTCCAGCTCCTTCTCGTCGTAGTTGGGCTGGAAATCGACGGTGTCCTTGTCGATGTCCGTCAGCAGGGCCGTCGCCGCGGGCGCCATCCGGCACTCGGTGTATCGCATCGACGCCGGCATATCGCCGTCGACCGAGCCGAAATTGCCCTGGCCGTCGACCAGCATCAGTCCCATCGAGAAGGGCTGGGCCATGCGCACCAGCGCCATGTAGACCGAGGCGTCGCCGTGCGGGTGGAACCGGCCCAGCACGTCGCCGACCACGCGCGCGCACTTCGAATACGATTTGTCCGGCGTCATCTTCAGGTCGTGCATCGAGTACAGGATGCGCCGGTGCACCGGCTTGAGACCGTCGCGCGCGTCCGGCAGGGCGCGGCTGACGATGACGCTCATCGCATAGTCGAGGTACGACTTCCTGAGCTCGTCCTCGATCGTAATGGTGGAAATGTCGCCGCCGCCGGGAGGCGCGGCGTTCTGATAGCTGTCGTCGGTCAAGGAAATCAGGCTTTAAATGGCCGGAATCGGAACGTGATCCGCTGTTCCGTTTCTAGCATCGGGGGGCCCCCGTGGCAAAGCGAAGCCGCGCGTCTGGCCCCGTCAGACCGGGAGTTCACGCCATGCGCGCCAGCCGCCAGTCCACCCTCGCCGCCGCCGTCGGCGCGCTCGCCCTCGGAGCCTGCGCCAGCACCTCGGGACCAGCCGGTCCGGGCCGCGCCACGACCGGCGACTTCGGCGAAGCGACCCTGGTGAACGCCGCCGGCGTGAACATCGGTCGGGCCGTCCTGACCCAGGGACCGACCGGCCTGCTGATCCGGATCGAGGCGGAGGGTCTGACCCCCGGCTGGCACGGGGTTCACATCCACGCCACCGGTCAGTGCGCCGCCCCCTTCACCTCGGCCGGAGCTCACATCAACCATGCCGCGGCCAGGTCCCCGCACGGCCTGCTGAACGCGGACGGGCCGGACGACGGCGACCTGCCCAACATTCATGCCGACGCCCAGGGCCGGGTGCGCGCGGAGATCTTCACCACCCGCGCCCGGATCGCCTCCGAGGGGCCGGGCCAGTGGCTGTGGGACGCGGACGGCTCCGCCCTCGTCATCCACGCAAACGCCGACGATCACCGCAGCCAGCCGATCGGCGGCGCCGGGGACCGCGTCGCCTGCGGGGTGATGGCGGCGGGCTGAGGCCGGATCAGTCGTCGCGGAACTGCAGCTTCGCCAGGCGGGCGTAGAGCCCTCCGGCGGCGAGGAGGGAGGCGTGGGTCCCCTCCTCCGCCACCCGACCGTCCTCCATGACCACGATGCGGTCGGCGCGCAGCACGGTCGCGAGGCGGTGCGCGATGACCAGGGTGGTGCGCGCCTCCATCGCCTGATCGAGCGCCGCCTGCACCAGCCGCTCGCTCTCGGCGTCCAGCGCGGAGGTGGCTTCGTCGAGCAGCAGGATGGGCGCGTCGCGCACCAGCGCCCGCGCGATCGCCAGCCGCTGGCGCTGGCCGCCCGAGAGGCTCTTGCCACGCTCGCCCAGGGGCGTTTCGAAGCCTTCCGGCAGCGCTTCGATGAAGCCCAGCGCCTGGGCCTCGGCGGCGGCGGCGCGCACCTCTTCGTCGCTGGCGGTCTCGCGGCCGAAGCGGATGTTCTCGGACGACGAACCCGAGAACAGCGGCGCCTCCTGCGACACCCAGGCGAAGCGGCTGCGCACCTGGGTCGGATCAGCCTCGCGCACATCCACGCCGTCGACGGCGACGACGCCGGACTGCGGATCGTAGAAGCGCAGCAGCAGCCGGAACACGGTGCTCTTGCCCGCCCCCGACGGGCCGACGAGCGCAACGGTCTCGCCGGGCCGGACGGTCAGGGAGAAGCCTTTCAGCGCCGGCAGGTCGGGGCGTCCCGGATAGCTGAAGTGCACGCCGGCCATCGACACCTCGCCCACCGGCGGACTCGGCAGCGGCTTCGGGCGGGCGGGCGCGGCGATGGCCGACTCGCTCCGCATCAGCTCGTCGATGCGCTCCATCGCGCCGGCGGCCTTCTGGACGTCGCCCCAGCTCTCTCCCAGCGCTCCGACCGCGCCGGCCGCGAAGACCGACAGCAGGACGAACTGCAGCAGGGCGCCCGGGCTCATCCGCCCGGCGATCACGTCCATGGCGCCCAGCCACAGCACCAGCGTCACCCCGCCGAACATCACCACGATGATCATGGCCGTCATCAGGGCCCGGGCGCGCATCCGCACCAGCGAGGCGGCGAAGGCGGCCTCGACCGCCTCGCCGAACCGCGAGACGGCGCTGGCCACACGGCCGAAGGCCTGAACGGTTTCAATGGCGTCCACGCTCTCGCCGGCGAAGCCGACCGCCTGGGCGAACCGGTCCTGGGTCGCCACCGTCAGCTTGCGCACCTGCCGGCCGAACAGGAACAGGGGGCCCAGCAGCAGCGGCACGATGAGCAGGACGAGTCCGGTCAGCTTCGGGCTGACCACGAACAGCAGGATGGTCCCGCCCACCAGCGTCAGGAAATTCCGCACCGCATAGGAGATCGAGGTGGTCATCAGCGTCTCGACCAGGGCGATGTCGGTGGTCAGCCGCGACAACACCTCCCCGGTGCGCATGCGGGCGTAGAAGGCGGGGTCGAGGGTCAGCACCCGGTCGAACAGGCCCTTGCGCAGGTCGGCCACCACCCGTTCGCCGGTCTTGGTGACGTAGAAATAGCGCACGGCGGTGGCGACGCCGAGGAACAGGGCCACCGCGCCGAGCAGCAGGAACCACAGGTTCAGCCGCGCGCCTTCATCCGCGAAGCCGTGGTCGATCGCGCCGCGCGCCGCGGCGGTGAGGCCCAGCGACGCCGTCGTGGACATCACCAGCCAGAAGCCGGCCAGGACCAGATAGCCCCTGTGCCTCAGCGCGTAGGGCAGCAGGCGGGCCAGGGGCCGGATGTCGCGCCGCTTCTCGCGGCGGGCGCCGGCGTCGGCCATCTGCTCCGCCAGCAGCGCGCCGGCGCCCGGTCGGCCGCGCAGGTCGGCGGGGTCGGCGGCGGAGGCGGTGGGATCGGTCATCGGGCGCCTCTTGCCCCGGAAAGCCCCCCGGTGTAAACGCCGCCGCTCATTCCCGCCGCCCCCGGCGGGTTTCTCATTTTTCGCGCATGGACGGTCGGCATCGTCACCGCGCAGAGACGGAACGACGACAATGAAGGCGGACATCCACCCGGACTATCACTTCATCACGGTCACGATGACGGATGGCACCACGTATCAGACGCGCTCGACCTACCAGAAGGAAGGCGCGACGCTGAACCTCGACATCGATCCGCTGACGCACCCGGCGTGGACCGGCGGCAACCAGCAGCTGATGGACCGCGGCGGCCGCGTGTCGCGCTTCAACAACAAGTTCGCCGGCTTCATCAAGAAGTAGGACCGCTTCAGGTCTGGCTTTCCCGCCACACCGCTGCGGCAACACGATCACGAAGGCGTCGGTCCCCGGACCGGCGCCTTTCTGTTTGCCCGGAACGCCGATAACATTCGCAGCGTTGGGTTTTCGGGGCGTGGGCGTGGTGTCCGTGCGGCGAAAGACGGACGAAGAGCGAGCGTGATGAACCGACGGCAATTGGGTCTGGGCGCGGCGACGGCGGCCCTCGCTTCCGCTGTGGGCCTGTCCGCGCAGGCGCAGACGCGCGATCCCGCCGCCATCGCCTTCTACGACAGCTTCAACGACCGGCTCGCCCGTCTGCCCGCCACCCTGCAGCCGGACGTGCGCGCCTTCTACGAAATGAACGGCTGGCGGCCGGTGTGGAACGAGCCGCGGCGTCGCGCCCTCATGGCGGCGGCCGCCCGGGCCGAGCGGCACGGCCTGTCGCGCGACGACTTCTTCGGCTCGCTGGACCGCAACGGCGGCGACCCGGCGGCGCTGGAGATGGCCACGACGGCCGCCGCCCTGACCTATGCGCGCGTCCTCGCCGAAGGCCGGGTGCGGCCGGAGACGGTCGAGGACCTGTGGGAGATGCAGAAGAACCGGGTCGACCTGCCGGTCGGCCTGAACGACGCTCTGGCGGGCGACCGGCTGGTGGACTGGCTCGAGGCTCTCGCGCCCACCGACATCGGCTACTCCAACCTGTCCGCCGGCTATGTGCGCTACCGCCGCCTGATCCAGCAGAACGGCGGCTGGCCGGCCTTCCGCATCGGGGCCAACATCGAGCCCGGCGACAGCGATCCGCGCGTGCCGGTCCTGATCCAGCGTCTCGTCGCCGAGGGGGACCTCGACGCCGCCGCCGGCGCCCGGCTGGCGGCCCTGGGGGACGTCTACGGGCCCGAGTTGCAGGCCGGCGTCCGAAGCTTCCAGACCCGCCACGGCCTCGCCGCCGACGCCCGCATCGGAACCGGCACCCAGCGCTCCCTGTCCGCCTCCGCGGAGGACCGCGCCCGCCAGATCGCCCTGAACCTCGAGCGCCGCCGCTGGCTCAAGCGCGATGTGGCGCCCGAGCGGATCGAGGTGAACACCGCCGCGGCGATCATGGTCTACTGGAAGGACGCCCGCCCGGTGCATTCGAGCCGGGTCATCGTCGGAACGGCGCGAAACCAGACGCCCAGCCTCGAGAAGCAGTTCGCCTCCGTGGTGGCCAACCCGCCCTGGTACGTCCCGGCCTCCATCGCCCGCAACGAGATCCTGCCGCGCGGCCCCGGCTATCTGGCCAGCCAGAACATGTACATTTCGAACGGCCAGGTCATCCAGCGGGCCGGTCCGAACGCGGCGCTCGGCTATGTGAAGTTCGAGCTGCGCGACAGCTACGCCATCTTCCTGCACGACACGCCGGGCAAGGCCGCCTTCAACCTGGCGATGCGACAGCGCAGCCACGGCTGCGTCCGGGTCCAGGACGCCGTCGAGTTCGCCCGCCTGCTGCTGTCGCCGAATCCCGAGCTGCTGGCCCAGTTCGACGAGGCCCAGGCCACGCGCGAGACCAAGCGCATCCAGACCGGGCGCGAGATCACCGTCCGCCTGCTCTACTGGACCGCCTTCGTGGACGGCCAGGGCCGCGTCGCCTTCCGGGAGGACGTCTACAGCCGCGACGAAAAACTGGCCGAGGCGCTGGGCATCGCCGTCAGCCTGCCGAAGCCCGTCGACGACGGCCATGGCCGCGACGCCGACGACGTCGGGCCGTAAGGTTCAGCCCCTGAACGCCGCCGCCAGCCGGTCCAGCTGGCTCTGCACGGGATTGACCGCCTCTTCCTCCGGCGCATCCAGATACATGCGCCGGTCGAGGTGCCGCGCCCGGTCGTACAGCTTCTCGGACCGCACAAGGTACTCGATCAGCGCGATCGGCAGCTCCGGATGGGTGGGCTCGCTCTCGACCCGGCGGTCCGCCAGTCGGTAGCGCGGTTCGCAAGCGGCGGCGGCGGTCATGTCGCCCTCCCGCACGGCCCGCTGGACCAGCAGCCATGAGGCGATCTGCATCAGGCGCGTGGTCAGCTTCATGCTCTCGCCGGCGTAGGCGAGCGCCGCCGCACGCGACAGCAGCTTGGATTCCCGGCGACCGTCTCCGTCGAGATAGGCGGCGGTCTCCTCGACCAGCTCCATCCCCTCCCGGAAGGTGCGATCGAACAGCTCCGATCGGGCGAAATCCTCCACCACGGCGGCGCGGCTCCGGCCCGAGGGCTCCAGGACGGGGTCTTGGTTCGACATCAACTCAGCCAGACTCATGGATTGCGCACATCCGTATCACGAGCGACAGGATTGCGCGCCGCCCGCATCCCGGTGCAACGGCCGTGCCAGAGGCGCGACGGGGGAATTCTTCAACTGCGGAAGTTGAACAGGGCGTCGGCCGCGTTGCGCTGCGAGGACTTGCCCTCGATGGCCGCGCGGGAGCGCGCGATCTCGCCCTCCAGCAGCGTGATGCGCTCCTTCAGATCCTCGACCGACCAGGCGTCGAGATCCTCCCGAACCAGGGCGGCCAGCGATGCGTCTCGCGCCGGCCGCGGCTCCAGATCCTCGAACATCATCGCCTCCTTGCATGGCCAGCGGGGTCGCCGCCGCCTATCTGAACGCCCGGACACGGACGAATGCAAGAACGGGGCGAAGGGATGCGGACGATCGGGATTGAAGGCGGCCAGGGGCCTGCGGAGGCGTTGCAGATCGTCCAACGTCCCGACCCCGAGCCGGGGCCGGGCGAGATTCGCATCCGGGTGCACGCGGCCGGCGTGAACCGCCCTGATCTCCTGCAAAGGGCGGGCCGGTACCCGCCGCCGCCTGGCGCTTCCGACGTGCTCGGGCTCGAGGTCGCGGGCGAGATCGACAGGGTCGGGCCCGGCGTGGAGCGCTGGCGGATCGGCGATCGCGTCTGCGCGCTGCTCGGCGGCGGGGGCTATGCCGAGTACGCCGTGGTCGATGCGCGCCACGCCCTGCCGATCCCGGCCGGTCTGGACTTCGTGCAGGCGGCGGCCCTGCCCGAGACCGTCTGCACCGTGTTCGCCAACGTCTTCGAGGCCGGCGCGCTGCAGCCGGGCGAGACCCTGCTGGTGCACGGCGCGACCAGCGGCATCGGCGTCACCGCGATCCAGATGGCGAGGGCGGCGGGGGCCCGCGTCATCGCCACCTCCCGCGGCGCCGCCAAGGCCGCCGCGGCGCGTCGGCTCGGAGCCGACCTCAGCCTCGACGCCCTCTCCGACGACATGGCCGCCGCGATCGGCGAGTTCGGCGGGGTGGATGTGGTCCTCGACATGGTCGGGGCCGAATACGCCCGGCTCAACCAGGAGGCGCTGAAGCCGATGGGCCGCTGGGTGGTGATCGCCACCCTCACGGGCGCCCGGGCCGAGATCGACCTCGCCCGTCTGATGATGAAGCGCCTGGTGCTTACGGGCTCGACCCTGCGCGGCCGCTCCGCCGGGGAGAAGGCGCGGCTGATCGCGGCGGTCGAGGCCCGGGCCTGGCCCTGGGTGGAGTCGGGCGCGGTGCGCCCGCCGGTCGATGCGACCTTCCCGCTCGAACAGGCCGCCGCCGCCCACCTCCGGCTGGAGGCGGGCGGCCACGTCGGCAAGATCGTGCTGACCGTCTAGCGGCCTACCAGCGATCGCTGCGCCGCAGCGGCCTCAACGAGGAGATGCGGTCGTTGATGCCGTGCTGCTGCAGGTTCCAGACGTCCTCGCTGAAGGTGCGGCAGGTCCCGCGGAAGTAGGCGTCGGTGCACACCTCCCAGGTTCCACGCAGCTGCATGGAGCTGATCACGTCGTTGAAGCCGGTCTCGCGCAGATTGGCGACCTCGCCCCGGAAGGTCGTCGACCCGCCGCGATAGAGCGCGTCGCGATAGACGGTCACCGAGGCGCCGCGCCCCCAGTCACCGCCCGGCCGGCCGGGACGTCCGGGCCGGTCCGGCCGGTCAGGGCGGTCGGGGCGATCCTCGAAATCGCCGCGCCAGGGGCCGCAGACCAGGCGGCCGTCGTCGTTGCGGATTTCGTAGTCGCCGCAGCGATTCAGCTCGATCGACGTTCCGCGCACCCGGCCGCTGCGGTCGCGGCAGTCGGCGTACAGCCGCCCGCGATTGACGTATTCGCCGCTGCAGCTGTCGCGGTAGCTTCCGCGCGGCGCCACCCGGGCGCCCCCTTCCCATTCCTGCGTCGCCGCGCCCGGGCTGGCGACCATCGCCACGGCGGCGAGACTCTCGATCAACATGGGACCCTCCGTGATTCACCTGGACGCTGGAACGCGTCGATGGGCTCACTGTTCAGCTTCACGGATGAACCTTGGCTGTACGGTGTTGTCGGCCATCGTTTCTTTTTGCGAAGAATGCGCCTATATCGAGTGCTTCAGCGCCCGGCCGAAAGGTCGGGCGCCGTCGTATCCGGAACCCGCGAGCGCGGGCACAAACAAGAAGCGAAGACGTCCATGACCGACATCCTGATGCCCAAGGCCACCGCGGTCTGGCTGGTCGACAACACCTCGCTCACCTTCGAGCAGATCGCCGCCTTCTGCGGCCTGCACCCGCTGGAGGTGCGCGGCATCGCCGACGGCGACGTGGCCCGCGACATCCGCGGCGTCGATCCCATCACCGGCGGTCAGCTGACCCGCGAGGAGCTCGACAAGGCGCAGGCCGATCCGAACTACCGCATGCAGGCCGTCGTCAGCCGTCACGCCGAGCTGCTCAAGCAGGCCAAGCCGGCCCCGAAGTACACCCCGGTCTCGCGCCGCCAGGACCGGCCGGACGCCATCGCCTGGTTCGTGCGCAACCACCCCGAGGTGACCGACGCCCAGATCTCCAAGCTGCTCGGCACCACCAAGGCGACCATCGAGAGCGTGCGCAACCGGACCCACTGGAACAGCGCCAACATCAAGCCGGTCGACCCTGTCACGCTAGGGCTCGTCGGCCAGCTGCAGCTGGACGACATCGTGAAGAAGGCCGCCGAGAAGAAGGCGCGCGACGACGCCAAGAAGGGCGGCGCGACGCTTCAGCCCGCCGACGCCGTGGATGAAATCCCGGCCGAGCCGGAGTTCGTCCCCGAGGAGCGGGTGCGCCGCGGGGCCGAGCCGACGGCGGAGTCGGTGTTCGGCTCCAGGGACTGAAAGACGACGGCCCCGGAGATCGCTCTCCGGGGCCGCTTCCGTTCTTCGGGAGGCCGGCTAGTGAGCCCGGGCCTCCAGACTGGTGATCTGTTCCTTCAAACGAAGCTTCTGCTGCTTCAACTCCCTGACGCGAAGCGGGTCCGCGGACGGGTGGGTCATCTCCTGCTGGATGGTCTGGTCCAGCATACGGTGACGATTTCCCAGTTCGCGGATACGAGCGTCTATGGTCATGGCTTGCGCCTCCATGTCTAAGGGACCACTAGAGTGAGCGCCCGGCCAGACCGCCTGTGGAATCACTTTCCGGTGAGGCGGGCGGCCTTCCGGACCCGGACAGCCTGGAGCCCCAATTGGCCGAAGATGTGAACGGAGCCGTACCGCACGCGCCGCGGCGGCTGGTGGTGGGGATCTCGGGCGCCTCGGGCGTGATCTACGGCGTGCGGGCGCTGGACGCCCTGCGCGAACTCGGGATCGAGAGCCATCTGGTCGTCAGCCGCGCCGCCCTGCTGACCCTGTCGCAGGAGACCGATCTCTCGCCCGACGACCTGACCGGCCGCGCCGACGTGACGCACCGGCTGAACGACGTGGGCGCCGCGATCGCCTCCGGCTCGTTCCGGACCATGGGCATGATCGTCGCCCCGTGCTCGGTGCGGACCATGGGCGAGATCGCCACCGGCGTGACCTCGACGCTGCTGACCCGCGCCGCCGACGTCGCGCTGAAGGAGCGGCGGCCGCTGGTGCTGATGGTGCGCGAGACGCCGCTGCACCTCGGCCATCTGCGCACCATGACCGCGCTCGCAGAGATGGGGGCGGTGATCGCCCCGCCCCTGCCGGCCTTCTACGCGAAGCCGGACACGGTCGCCGAAATGGTCGACCAGTCCGTGGGCCGGGCGCTGGACGTGTTCGGGCTGGACTGGAGCGCGGTGAAGCGCTGGGACGGCCTGCGCGGGGCGGCCGAGGCATGAACCTTTGGGACTGGTCGCTGCGGGCCTGGCGGGCGCCCGGCGTCGAGGCGGCCTGCCTCGACCTGCAGGACGCCCAGGGCCAGAACATCCCGCTGTTGCTGTGGGCGGCCTGGACCGCCGCCACCGGCCGGAGCCTCGCCGCGGACGACATCGAGGCCGCCTGCGACACGGCCCGCGTCTGGCAGGATGGGGTGGTGCTGCCGCTGCGCGGGGTCAGACGGGCGCTGAAGATTCGGATCCCCGACATCGACGACGAGGATCGTGAGGCGGTGCGGACGCAGGTGCAGGCGGTCGAGCTCGACATCGAACGACGTCTCCTCGCCGCTCTCGAGCGCATTTCGCCGGCCCCCTCCGGCCCGCCGCAGCCGGTTCTGCCGGCCCTCGTCGCCGTTTCGCGGCAGTGGTCGCCGGTGACGCCCCGGACGGCGCTCAACCTCCTCGCCGAGCGCCTTCCGGCGTGACCGGCGGCGCGTTATAAGCGGCGCGCTCCGGGGCCGACATGAACGACGACGATCCGATTCTCAGCGAGGCTGAAAAGGCGCTGCACGCCCGACTGAAGGAGCTGCAGCAGGAGCACGCGGACCTCGACGCCTCGATCGAGGCGCTGGGACGGATGCCGATCCCCGATCAGCTGATGATCGCCCGGCTGAAGCGCAAGAAGCTCGTGCTGCGCGACGAGATCGTGAAGATCGAGGCGATCATCCTGCCCGACATCATCGCCTGACGTCGCGCTCAGCGGCCCTTCTTGCGCACCCACATGGCGGCGTCGGCCTCGGCCAGCCAGACTTCCGGGTCGGTGTGGCCAGCGAAGGCGCGGACGCCGAACGAACCGCCGAGGCCGGCGGCCTCCCCCTCCCAGAGGAAGGGCTCGGCCTCGAGCGCGGCGGCCAGCTTGCGCGCCTTGTCGCGGCCCTCCTCGAGGCCGGCGTTGAGCATAAGCAGGCCGAACTCGTCGCCCCCCAGCCGGCCGACGGCGTCGGATTCGCGCAGGTTGGCCAGCATCAGTCCGGCCACGTGGACCAGGGCGGCGTCGCCTGCGGCGTGGCCGAGCCGGTCGTTGACGCCCTTGAAGCCGTCGAGGTCGAGGTAGAGCAGCACCGCCGGCACCGCGTGGCGCTGGCAGTAGGCCATGGCGCTCTTCATGGCCGCCACGAAGCCGCGGCGGTTCAGCGCCGGCGTCAGGACGTCGTGATCCGCGGCCGCCTCGGCGGCTTCGGCGCGGCGGCGCAGGGCCTCGACCTCGGCGCGCAGGCGCTCGATCTCGGCGAACGGGTCGATGGCGGCCGCGTGGCTCACGGTCGGAAGGCGCTCCCCGGCCGGCGACTCAGCACGCCCGGCCAAGGGCGAGCCTAACGCCGTCGGTTGCGGGCGCAACGCGAGTCCTGTATCGCGCCGCTTTCCGCGAGGAGGGCCAAGGGCATGGCGACCGAGACCCCGCCGGTGGCGATCATCATGGGCAGCCGTTCGGACTGGCCGACGATGAAGCACGCCGCCGACGCCCTGGACCGACTGGGCGTGGCCTGGGACGCGAAGGTGGTCAGCGCCCACCGCACCCCCAGGCGTCTGTTCGACTTCGCCACGGGCGCCCGCGCCGCGGGATACCGGGTCGTCATCGCCGGGGCCGGCGGCGCGGCCCACCTGCCGGGCATGGCCGCCTCGATGACGGAGCTGCCGGTGCTCGGCGTGCCCGTCGAGTCCAAGGCGCTCAAGGGCATGGACAGCTTGCTATCGATCGCCCAGATGCCGGGCGGCGTGCCCGTGGCCACCCTCGCCATCGGCGAGGCGGGGGCGAAGAACGCCGGCATCCTCGCGGCCCAGATCCTCGCGCTGTCGGACGAAGCCCTGGCCGGGCGGCTGGCCGCCTTTCGCGCCGCCCAGACCGAGGCGGTGCACGAGACGGTCGAGGACTGAGTGAGCACCCCTCCCCTGCCCCCCGGCTCGACGATCGGCATCCTCGGCGGCGGCCAGCTGGGCCGGATGCTCAGCCAGGCGGCCGCCCGGCTGGGCTTCAACGTCGTCATCCTCGATCCCGAGGAAAACTGCCCGGCGGGCCGCGTGTCCCAGGGCCAGCTGGTCGCCGCCTATGACGACCCGACGGCCCTGACCGTGCTGGGTCGGGTGGCGCAGGCGGTGACCTTCGAATTCGAGAATGTGCCGGCGGCCTCGGTCGAGCGGCTGGTCGAGGGCGGGGCGACGGTCTCGCCCGGTCCGAAGGCGCTGGCGGTCGCGCAGGACCGGGTCGAGGAAAAGACCTTCCTCAACGGCGTCGGCGCCACGACGGTGGACTTCGTCCCCGTCGACAGCCTCGACGACCTGGTCGCCGGCCTCGGCAAGCTGGGCCTCCCCGCCCTGCTGAAGACCCGGCGCGAGGGCTACGACGGCAAGGGCCAGGTCTGGGTGCGGGCCGCCGGCGAAGCGGCCGACGCCTGGAACGCCATCGGGGGACGGCCCGCCGTGCTGGAGGCGAAGGCGGCCTTCGTGCGCGAGCTGTCGGTGATCGCCGCGCGCGGTCGCGACGGATCCATTGCCGTCTATCCGCTGGGCGAGAACGTGCACGAGGGCGGCGTGCTGCGCACCACCGTGGCGCCGGCGACGGTCGACGACGGCACGGCCGCCCGGGCGGTGGAGATCGCCGAAGCCATCCTCAACGGCCTCGACTACGTCGGGGTGCTGGGCGTCGAGCTGTTCGACCTCGGCGGCGGCGAGCTGCGGGTCAACGAGATCGCCCCGCGGGTGCACAACACCGGCCACTGGACCCAGGACGGCTGCGCCTGCGACCAGTTCGAACAGCATATCCGCGCCATCGCCGGCTGGCCGCTGGGCCCGACCGCCGCCCACGCCCGGGTCGAGATGACCAACCTGCTCGGCGACGAGGTCGACCGGTGGCGCGAGCTGTCCGCCGCGCCGGACGCCCGCCTGCACCTGTACGGCAAGGCCGAGGCCCGGCCGGGCCGCAAGATGGGCCACGTGAACCGGGTGAAGCCGCTCTAGCCGGCTTCGCTGCGCGCCCCGTACCGCAGCCGCGCCAGCGCGTCGGTGACCTTCCGCAGCGGGGCGTCGAAGTCCTTGCCGGCCTTCCACTTCTCGAAGGCCATGACGTTGTCGATGCGGCGCGCGACGAAGGCCTCGGCGGCGTCCTGGCCGTCGAACCAGCGCAGGGTCAGCGCGGGGACCAGGATCCCGGAGAGGATGGCGCGCTTGGAATAGTGGTTCCAGTCGGTGGCGGTGTCTCCGGCCCAGCGCCACAGCAGGTCGGCGGTCTCCCAGGCCAGCTGCAGGCCGAGATCGGCGTTCGTCGGCAGGGCGAGGAAGGCCGCGCAGCGGCGGGTC
>MGLK01000016.1:126239-140341 GCA_001794825.1 Caulobacterales bacterium RIFCSPHIGHO2_01_FULL_70_19
GGGCGGAGACCGCGCGGGCGATTCGCTCGCGGATCTTCAGCGTCGCCGGATCCACGTCTGCGAGCGCCGCCATGGCCCGGTCGTCGTGCCGCCGCGACAGCAGGGCGGCGAGGTCGCGGGCGCCGTTGGGGAACAGCAGCTCCTCGTCGCCGACGGACAGGCCCAGCTCCTCACAGGCGGCGCGGACCATGCGGCTGTTCCAGCCGGTGCGGGGCGCATGGCGGACCGCGGCGTCGAGAACCGCCTGCTCCATCTGGTCCGCCCAATCGGCCTTGACGGCCTCGCCTTCGGGCTCCGCATTCGACAGGTGTGGCGCGTCGGTCATGGCGCCAGCATAAGCCCGTCCGGCGGGCGTTTCGACCCATCACAAACGGCCGCGACGATCTGGACAGTGCGGAACGGCTCGTGTATCAGCCCGCCTTCACTCACGGGCCCCGGTCCGGGAGCGCGAGATTTTATTTGTCTGCCCGTCTCCCTCACAGGACGCGGCGGGCAGCCAAAGGAGAGTTTCACCTGGTTCAGATTTTCGTCCGCGACAACAACGTCGATCAGGCGCTGAAGGCGCTGAAGAAGAAGATGCAGCGCGAAGGCAGCTTCCGTGAGATGAAGCGCCACGTGCACTACGAGAAGCCGTCGGAGAAGCGCGCCCGCCAGAAGGCGGAAGCCGTGCGTCGCGCCCGCAAGCTGGCCCGCAAGCGCGCTCAGCGCGAAGGCCTGCTGCCGGCTCCGAAGCCGCGCCCCGGCCGCTAACGCCGGACCGACAAGGCTGAACGATCGAGGGCCGCTCCGGAAACGGGGCGGCCCTTTTCGTTGGCCGGAATGGCCAGAGCGCGAGGTTCCTCTATGCTGCCGGCCGATGCAGGCCCGCGGAGAGACGCCATGGCGCGATGGACCCTGACCCTGTCCTCGATCTACCTGGCCGCGGTCGGGCTGGCGCTGATGTTCGCGACCCGCAAGTTCGGGGTGGGGGCGGTGCCGGAGGACGCCTCGTCCGAACTCCTCGCCCTGCTCCGGCTGCTCGGCGGTCCGTTCCTGGGCGTCGCCGTGCTGAACTGGCTGTCGCGGGGCGCAGCCGACGGCTGGCTCCGGACGGTGCTGATCGCCAACGCCGTCGGCTTCGGGGCCGTGGCCCTGAACGATGTCCAGGGCGTGCTGTCGGGCGAGGCGCGGGAGCTGGCCCGCGTGTTCCTCGTGGTCCACCTCGGATTCGCGCTGGCCTTCGTGGCGGCGCTTCTGCGGCGACGCGCCTGAGCCCCCACCGCTCCGTCGGCGGAGGCCGATGGAGCGGTGGGCGGCCCTCGCCCTAGTTCCCGCCGCCTCGGATCGCGCCGGCGAAACTCTTCCAGCTCAGCTTCACATCCGACAGGGCGCCGGCCCGGAAGGCGCGGCCGGAGAGCCAGACCATGAACAGGGCGAAGGCGAACATGCCGGCCATGGCGCCGACCAGCTCCAGCATGGGCGGGTCGGACGGCAGGCGCGCCATCATCAGGAACGGCGTGAAGAACGGCACCCACGACAGGATCTTCACCGCCGATGCGTCCGGCGTGGTCATGGCCATGGACATGGTCATGATCGGGATGACCAGGATCATCATGATCGGTCCCATCAGGGTCTGGGCGTCGCGCGGCGTTTCGCAGAAGGCGCCGATGGCGGCGAACAGAACCGCGTACATCAGGTAGCCGCCGATCATGAAGGCGGCGAACCAGCCGAGCATGCCGCCCGTGAGCAGGATGTCGCCGATCATGCCGGCGGTCTCCGGCGCGAAGGAGACGAGACCCGCAGCGCCTATGCCGCCCCAGCCGATCAGCACGGTGATGGTCAGCAGCGCCACGCCCAGCACCTTGCCGGTGAGGATCTCCATCGGCGAGGCCGAGGACAGCAGGACCTCGAGGATCTTGTTCGACTTCTCCTCCATCACGCTGTTCAGCAGGATCGAGGCGCCCGTGATGATCAGCGACCAGAGCAGGAAGCCGCCGGCCATGCCGATCAGGGTCGGCAGCTTGTCGCGCAGACCCACCTCCCCGCCGCTGGCGGACTGCGGCGAGAAGACGGAGATCGTCGGACGGAATTTCTCGGCGTTCTCGACCACGGCCGGATCGATTCCGGCGCCCTCGAACACCGCCTTTCGGTTGGCCGAGCGCAGGGCGTCGCGGACGAAGTCCTCGACCGTGTCGTCGGTGGCGCGGGCCGTCCACACCCGGGCGGCAGGCCCCTCCGCGTCGCGAGTGAGGAAGACGACGGCGTCCAGCCGGTCCGCCTTGGGCGTCTCGTCGGTGAGGTAGCGACGCACGGCGTCGTCGCGCGCCTCGCCCGGCGCAGCCGCCGCGATCGCCGCCGGCGTCTCGACGATGCGCAGGCGGGGCCCCGACAGCCGGGCGAAGGCGCCCTGGGCCGCGCCCGGTCCGCCGGCCGGCATGCCGGTAGCCTTCTCGGCGGCTTCGGAGGCGCGACGCTGGATCTCCTGCTGACGCTCGGCGTCGCGGCCGAGGGCGTCGCGGATGGCGGCCGCGAGGCCGCTCGCCTGCGGCCCCTCCTCGACCACGGCGACGGCGCGCACGGGCTCGGACGACTTGATCAGGATCGGCACGGCGCCGCCCAGCACGGCGAACAGCGGAAAGGCCAGCAGCGACAGCCAGAAGCCGACCGTCTTGGCGTAGGCGGCGTATTCGCGGCGGGCGATCAGGAGGGTGCGGTTCATCGGGCGGCCTCCTGACCGGCGGGTTTCACGGACTGGTCCTGATCGGGATTGTCGCCGGTCAGGTCGATGAAGGCGTCGTGGAGGCTGGGCTCGCGCAGATCGAAGCGACGCACGTCGAGCCCGCCGAGGAAGGCGGCCTTGAGCGCCTCCTGCCCACGTCCGCCCGGGCCGAGGGCGGCCTTGAGCACGCGCACGCCGTCGTGCTCGGAGATCACCTCCACGCCCGAGACGCCAGGCAGGCCGGCGGCCTGCGCCGGGTCGATCGCGCCCTCCAGCTCGAGGAAGCGCCGCGAGGTCGCCTTGGCCTCGTCGACCGTGCCCTCGAAGGCCTTCCGGCCGCGGGCCAGAAGCACGACCTTGTCGCACAGCCGCTCGGCATGCTGCATCACGTGGGTGGAGAACAGCACCGTGGCGCCGTCGGCGGCGAGGCCGCGGATCATCTGCTCCAGACCCTGCTGGTTGACCGGGTCCAGTCCGGAGAACGGCTCGTCGAGGATGACGAATTCGGGCCGGTGCACCACGGCGGCGATGAGCTGCACCTTCTGGGCCATGCCCTTGGACAGCTCCTTCATCTTCTTGCGGCTGGCCCCGCCGAGACCCTGCTGCTCCAGCATCTCGCGGGCGCGGCGGCGGCCTTCCCCCAGCGGCACGCCCTTGAGGGCGCCGAAGAAGGCGATGGCGTCCACCGGGGTCATCTTCTTGTAGAGGCCGCGCTCCTCGGGGAGGAAACCGATGCGGTCGCGCACGCGGCGGCCGTCGTCGGCGCCGAGAATCTCGATCCGCCCCGAGGTGGCGGGCTGCAGGCCCAGGATCATGCGGATGGTCGAGGTCTTGCCGGCGCCGTTGGGGCCGAGAAAACCGCAGATCGAGCCCTTGCCGACCTGGAAGCTCAGGTCGCGCACGGCGTGGAAGCCGCCGTAGCGCTTGTTCACGCCCTCGAGTGTCAAAGCCGCCGTCATACGCCCTCCGTCGATCAGCCCTCCCTTGGTAGGAGTGTAAAGGACGTTTGACAACCCGGCGACGCCGCAAACGCCGCGCCGTTGTCATGAATTCCGTGTCATGTTGGCGGCGACTCGCCCTGCCGGACGCCTGATGCCCCTCGACACCGCCCCCTCGCCCGTCGCCCCGCCCGCCGCCTCGCGGCTGTGGACGGCGGTCGCCAGCGTCGGCGTTCCCGTCGCCGTGCTGCTCGGGCTGGCCGCGATCCACCACGACATCGCGGGCTGGCTGGTCGGAGGTGCGGCGCTTGTCGCCTTGGCCGCCTGGGCGGCGCATCGTCGCCCCTCCGGCGACGGCCCGCGGCCGGCCGAGCCGACGCCCGAGGCGGCGGCCGCCGCCGACGGGCTGCTGCTGGAGGGCGCGTTCGAGGCCCTCGTGGACCCGGTGCTGGTGGTGGCCGGCGGCGAGGCCGACGACCTGGCGGGACGCCGGGTGGTGCTGGCCAACGCCGCCGCGCGCGACCTGCTGCGCATTCCCCGCGAAGGCGCGCTGCTGGTTCCGGCGCTGCGCGAGCCGGCGGTGCTGGAGGCCGTCGACGAGGCGCTCTACGGCGGGGTCGAACGGACCACCGACTTCACCGCGCCGGGGCCGCGGCCGCGCCACTGGCGGGCGATGACCCGCCCCTTGCCGGGCGGCGAGGACGCCGGCGCGCTGGCGCTCGTGGTGCTGCGCGACGAGACCGACGTCCGGCGGATGGAGCTGATGCGCGTCGACTTCCTCGCCAACGCCAGCCACGAGCTCAAGACGCCGCTCGCCTCCCTCGCGGGCTTCATCGAGACGCTGAAGGGACACGCCCGGGACGACGCCCGGGCCCGCGACAAGTTCCTCGACATCATGGCGGTGCAGGCCGAACGGATGAGCCGGCTGGTCGCCGACCTGCTGTCGCTGAGCCGGATCGAGCTGAACGAGCACATCCCGCCGGCCGGGCGCGTCGATCTGGTGCCGGCCGCGCGCGACGTGGTCGACGCCGTCAGTCTGCTGGCGGCGGAGCGCGGCGTGACCCTGAAGCTGGAGGCGCGCGGCGGCCGGGCGCCGATCGCCGGGGACCGGGACGAGGTGGTCCAGGTCATCCAGAACCTGGTCGACAACGCCATCAAGTACTCCGGGTCCGGCCAGACGGTGGAGATCGTCGTCAAGGCCGACGTGCCGCTGGAGCAGACGGCCGCGGCCTGGTCGGGCGGCGCGCGCGAGGGCGGCGTGACCCGCCTGCCGCTGCTCACCCCGGACCGGGAGCCCGGCCAGCGCTATGCGGCGGTGATGGTTCGCGACCATGGTCCGGGCATGGCGCGCGAGACCCTGCCCCGTCTGACCGAGCGCTTCTACCGGGTCGAGGGGCAGAAGAGCGGGGACCGCCCGGGCACGGGCCTGGGGCTCGCCATCGTCAAGCACATCGTGAACCGGCACCGCGGCGGCCTGACCGTGGAGAGCGCGCCGGGCCAAGGCGCGACCTTCACCGCCTACTTCCCCGTCGCCGCCCCGCGGCCGCAGCGTGACGCGGCGACGACGGACCAGGCGCTGGCGTAACAGAACTGTCACGACGGCGTCTTATTCCGCTGACCATTCGGGGGCAGGTTCCGGCCCGGACCGGCCCGGGCGACCGGGCCGCTGCGATTCTCACCCCGGACGCCGATGACCTGGCTCTTTCTGCTGATCCTGATCGCCGCCGCCGTCGCCGCCTTCCTCGGAGGGCGGGCGCTGGCGCGTCGCCGTTCGGTCGGCGTCAGGGCTCACTCGCGACCGGCCCAGCACGGCGCCTGGGCCCTGATCTGGACCGCGGTCCCCGCCCTCAGCGTGCTGCTCGCCGCCGCCGTGTTCGCTCCGGGCGTCGAACAGCAGCTGATGGCCGCGGGCGCCCCGGAGGCGGTGCAGGAACTTGAGCCGTTCCGCCGCCAGGCCTTCTACGCCGACGCCGCCGCGGTCGGAGCCGGACGCCCCGCCGCCCAGATCTGGCCCGCCCCTTACGCCGAACTGCTCCCGGCGGAGGGCCGCCGCGCCGCCCGCATCCACCTGATGCTGTCGCTCGGCGGCTGGGTCGCGGCCCTGCTGGCGGCGGCGCTCGGCGCCCTGTACGTGTTCGGCCGCATCCGCCCGGACCTGCGCGCCCGCAACCGGGTCGAGGGCTGGATTGTCGGGGCCCTGTTCGCCTGCTCGGCGGTGGCGGTGCTGACCACGCTCGGCATCGTCGCCTCGCTGGTGCTGGATTCGACGCGCTTCTTCGCCTCGGTGCCGATCGCGGAGTTCCTTTTCGGCAGCCAGTGGAGCCCGCAGACGGCGATTCGCGCCGACCAGGTCGGCTCGACCGGCGCTTTCGGGGCCCTGCCGCTGTTCGCGGGCACCTTCCTGATCATGCTGATCGCCATGGCGGTGGCGGCCCCGGTCGGGCTGTTCTCGGCCATCTATCTGTCGGAGTACGCCGGGCCGGCGTTCCGCGCGACGGTCAAGCCGGTGCTGGAGATCCTCGCCGGAGTGCCGACCGTGGTCTACGGCTTCTTCGCCGCCCTGACGGTCGGGCCGGCCCTGCGCGGCTTCTTCAACGGTCTGGGCGCCCTGCTCGCCGGCGGTCCGCTGGACCCGGTCGGCCAGTACCTGATGCTGGTGCAGAACCAGATGGCCCTGGTCGCCGGCGGAGTGATGGGCATCATGCTGATCCCCTTCGTCAGTTCGCTGTCGGACGACATCATCAACGCCGTGCCGCAGTCGCTGCGCGACGGCTCCTATGCGATGGGCGCGACGAAGTCGGAGACGGTCAGCCGGGTGCTGCTGCCGGCGGCCCTGCCCGGCGTGGCGGGGGCGATGCTGCTGGCCGTCTCGCGCGCCATCGGCGAGACGATGATCGTGACCATGGCCGCGGGCCTCGCGGCCCGGCTGACCCTCAACCCGCTGGACACGGTCACCACGGTGACCGTCCAGATCGTCACCCTGCTGACCGGCGACCAGGAGTTCGACAGCCCCAAGACGCTCGCGGCCTTCGGCCTCGGCCTGACCCTGTTCGTGGTCACCCTGCTGCTCAACATCGTCGCGCAGCGCATCGTCATCACCTACCGGCAGCAATATGACTGAGGCGACGCAGATCGACGGCGCGCGGGTGAACCGGCTGAGGGCCGGGCTGAAGCGACGCTACGCGCGCGAGCGGCGTTTCCGCGCCTACGGCCTGCTGGCCATCGCCGTGGCGGTGGGCTTCCTGCTGCTGTTGCTCGGCCGCATCGTCGAGCAGGGCCATACGGCCTTCTACACCCACACCATGACGGCGCCCGTCTACATGGACCCGGCGCGGGTCGACCGGGCCTATCCGCAGGGGACCAACTTCGAGCAGCTGGTGGCCGAGCAGCAGCTGCGCCGGCTGGGCGTCGTCGACGACGCCCAGGGCACGAAGGCCAGCGCCATGCGCGGTCTGTTCTCGTCCGAGCTCAAGTTCGTCGCCGCGGAGCTGATCACCCGCCAGCCAGGTCTGGTCGGCCAGACCGTGACCCTGTCGGCGCCGCTGTCGGACGACGCCGACCTGTACCTGAAGGGCGAGATCTCGAAGGACACGCCGGCCGAGCAGCGCCGCCTGTCGGACGAGCAGATCGCCTGGCTCGACCGCATGGACGCCGGGGGCCAGATCGCCGCCCACTTCAACACCGGCCTGTTCACCAAGGGCGATTCCACCGAGCCGGAGCTGGCGGGCGTTCTGGGCGCCGTGATCGGCTCGGCGCTGATGCTGCTGGTGACGGCGCTGATCGCCATCCCGCTCGGCGTCGGCGCGGCCGTCTATCTCGAGGAGTTCGCGCCGCGGAACCGGCTGACCGACCTGATCGAGGTCAACATCAACAACCTCGCCGCCGTGCCGTCGATCATCTACGGCCTGCTCGGCCTCGCCCTGTTCATCAACTGGATGCACCTGCCCCGCGCCAGCCCGCTGGTCGGGGGCCTGGTGCTGGCGCTGATGGCCCTGCCGACCATCATCATCGCCACCCGCTCGTCCCTCAAGGCGGTGCCGCCGTCGATCCGCGAGGCGGCCCTGGCCATGGGCGCCTCGAAGACCCAGACGGTGTTCCAGCACACCCTGCCGCTGGCCATGCCCGGGGTGATGACCGGAGCGATCATCTCCATGGCCCACGCGCTGGGCGAGACCGCCCCGCTGCTGCTGATCGGCATGGTCAGCTTCGTCCCCGGCCTGCCGCACAGCCTGGTCGAGCCGACCGGAGCCCTGCCCTCGCTCGTCTACATCTGGGAGAACGCCTCGGAGCGCGCCTTCCACGAGCGCACCGCGGCCGCCATCCTGGTCCTTCTCGCCTTCATGATCGTCATGAACGCCGCCGCCATCGTGCTGCGCCGGCGCTTCGAACGCCGGTGGTAAGACAATGAAGTTCAAGCTTTTCCGCGCCCCGGAAGGCCGCAACGGCGGCCCCGCCGATCCGACCGACGTCCCGCGCATGGGCGGACAGGTCCTGCCCGCCGCCGACGCGGCCCCGCAGCCCGAGCGCAACGCCGCCGAAACGTCCCTGACCCCCGCCCCCAGGCCGAGCGCCGGCGCCGGCGGGCCGGTGGGCGCGACCAAAATCTGCGCGCGGGACGTGTCGGTCTTCTACGGCGACAAGCAGGCGCTCTTCGACGTCTCGCTGGACATCCCGGACAAGACGGTGACCGCCCTGATCGGGCCGTCCGGCTGCGGCAAGTCGACCTTCCTGCGGACGATGAACCGCATGAACGACACCATCCCCGGCGCCCGGGTGACCGGCCGCATCGAGATCGACGGCGAGGACATCAACGCGAAGTCCGTCGACCCGGTGCTGCTGCGCGCCCGCGTCGGCATGGTCTTCCAGAAGCCGAACCCGTTCCCGAAGTCGATCTACGAGAACGTCGCCTACGGCCCCCGCATCCACGGCCTGGCGACCTCGAAGGGCGAGCTGGACGACATCGTGCAGGCCTCGCTGAAGCGGGCGGGTCTGTGGGAGGAGGTCGCCGACCGGCTGCACTCCCCCGGCACCGGCCTGTCGGGCGGCCAGCAGCAGCGTCTCGTCATCGCGCGCGCCATCGCCGTCGAGCCCGAGGTGATCCTGATGGACGAGCCCTGCTCGGCCCTGGACCCCATCGCCACCGCCCGGATCGAGGAGCTGATCGACGAGCTGCGCGAGCGCTACTGCATCGTCATCGTCACCCACTCCATGGCCCAGGCGGCCCGCGTCAGCCAGCGCACCGCGTTCTTCCACCTGGGCCGTCTGGTCGAGACCGGCGACACGGAAGAGATCTTCACCAATCCGCGCGAGCGCCGCACGCTCGACTACATCACCGGCCGCTTCGGCTAGGACCGCCGCCATGACCCAGCACACCGTCAAGGCCTACGGGGACGAGCTGAACCAGCTCACCGCCGAAGTGGCGCGCATGGGCGGCCTCGCGGAGGCCCAGGTCGCCGACGCCGTGGAGTCGGTGGCTCGCCGCGACGTCGCCCTCGCCCGCGCCGTGGTCGAGCGCGACGCCCGTCTGGACGGCCTGCATCGCGAGATCGAGAAGAAGGCCATTCGTCTGATCGCCCTGCGCGCGCCCGTCGCCTCGGACCTGCGCAGGACCCTGGCCTCGATGAAGCTGGCGACGGACCTCGAGCGCACCGGCGACCTGGCCAAGAACATCGCCAAGCGGGCGCTGATCCTCGCCGAGGGCGAGCCGATGCAGCCGCTGACCCGCTCGATCGAACGCATGGGCAAGCTGGTCTCGACCCGCCTGCGCGACGTGCTCGACGCCTACGCCGCCGCCGAGGTCGAGCGCGCCATCTCGGTGTGGAACACCGACGACGAGGTCGACGAGCACTACAACGCCCTGTTCCGCGAACTGCTGACCTACATGATGGGCGATCCCCGCACGATCGGGGCCTGCACCCACCTGCTGTTCATGGCCAAGAACCTCGAGCGGATCGGCGACCACGCCACCAACATCGCCGAGACCATCCACTACGAGATCACCGGACTGGAGTTCACTGGCGAACGGCCGCGCTGGACGCCCGATCCGGCCGAACCCGCCTCGCCTGAAACCACGTCCGCCTGAAGCCCGGAGAGTTCGACGTGCAGCCCTATGTTCTGGTGATGGAAGACGAGGACGCGCTGGCGACGCTGCTGTCCTACAATCTCGAGAAGGAGGGCTACCACGTGGTCGTCGCCTCCGACGGCGAGGAGGGCATGCTGCAGATCGACGAGCGGCTGCCCGACCTGGTGCTGCTCGACTGGATGCTGCCCAAGCTCTCGGGCATCGAGGTCTGCCGCCGCATCCGCGGCAAGGCCGAGACCCGCAACCTGCCGATCATCATGCTGACCGCCCGCGGCGAGGAATCCGACCGCGTGCGGGGCCTCGACACCGGCGCCGACGACTACCTGACCAAGCCGTTCTCGATGACCGAGCTGACCGCGCGCATCCGCGCCGTGCTGCGCCGCATCCGCCCCGGCCTCGCGGACGACCGCATCAGCCACGGCGACATCGTCATCGACCGCGTCGCCCACCGGGTGCGCCGCGCCGGGAGCGAGATCCACCTCGGCCCGACCGAATTCCGCCTGCTCGACCACTTCATGCAGCATCCCGGCCGGGTGTTCAGCCGCGAGCAGCTGCTGGACGCCGTCTGGGGTTCGGACGTCTACGTCGAGGCCCGCACCGTCGACGTGCACGTCGGCCGCCTGCGCAAGGCGCTGAACGTCGAGGGCACGGTCAACCCGATCCGCACGGTGCGCTCGGCCGGCTACTCGCTGGACCTCGGGGGCTGAGAGAGCCCGGAAGCGGACCTTCCGAAGGTCGGCCTGCGACCCATTGCGGACATCGACTTCCCCCTCCATCGTCGCGCTCATGCTTGCACGAGACGACAAAGAACACCCGATACCGGAGGGGCTTCGGCCGCGATTCCGGGAACTGGTGGCTTCACTGGTAGCCGGAGATTATCAGCTTTCAACAAACAGGCCCGACGGGGTCGCGCCTGTCGATACGAGCTTGGCCGATTTCATCGCTGAACAGATAGATGCCTACGGGGCCAAGCTCGCCCCGCTGAGCGACGAGGTTTGGCAACGGTCAATCTACACCTGGAACGGGCCGAACTGGCAGTTCCTGATCGATCTGACCACCACCGAAGAGCCCGTCAGCGATCTGGTCCTTCACGCCCGCCTACCAGATGTTGAGGAAGGTCAAATCGAAGTCTGGTCAGTGCACGTGCCCTGAGTCCGCTTTCCACCCGTTGCGGACATTTGATCCGGGCGCCAGCATCCCGGCATGCAGATCACCATCACGCGCCGGCCCATCGGTGAGGCTCCTGAGTGGGTCCGAGATGCATGGATAGGGCTGACACTGCCTACAGCACACGCAGAAGAACGGCATTGGCAGGGGGTGGGTGTCCTGAGCGGCCCCACCAATCGGTTCCTGCTGTGCTGGGCGTTGCTGCGGGGGCGAACCATCCCTGTGTCCGGATACGCCGTCGATCCGGAACTCGCCGTTAGCCTTCTCGCTGAGAAGCATCCCGCCGCCGCCCAGTGGTGGCGTGAAAACACGCCCAGGCTGATCGCGAGCGGGCGCGCCTTCATCTTCGATAGCGAGGCTTGCGAAATCCGGAGTGCCTGAGAGCCACTCTCTGGCGAGACGCGAAGGTCGTCTCCCGACCCATTGTGGACATACGGCTTGGCAGTAAGCTGTACTGGGAAGAGGGATGCCGCCATGAGCCGCGACGCCAAGAACTCAATCATCCTGTGGGCCGGAACACTGGCCTTCGTCGGAGTGCTCTGGGCGCTTCTTCATTTTGACGTCGGAGCCAACATTCCAGACCGCTGGCTCTGGCCGGTGGTGGGGACCCTCATTGGTGTGAACGTCGTGAAGTCGATTTGGGACTATTTCCGCCACCGCAACGCTAAGGCCCGCTAACCACCCATAGCCGACCGGTCCGGACGTCCCTTTACAGCCACCGCGTCCGTCGGAAGCGCACGAACAGCCAGCCGCAGATGAGGGCGATGGCCAGCAGCACCGCCGGATAACCCCACGGGCTGCTCAGCTCGGGCATGTGCTCGAAATTCATCCCGTAGATGCCGGCGATGGCGGTCGGGACGGCGAGGATGGCGGCCCAGGCGGCCAGCTGGCGGGTGATGGCGCCGGTGCGCTGCTGCTCCAGCAGGTTGGAGAACTCGAACACCGAGGTCAGCACCTCGCGCAAGCCGTCGACCATGGTCTGGACGCGGCGCACGTGGTCGAGCACGTCGTTGAAGTACGGCCGCGCCTCGGGGTCGACGCCCGGCAGGTCGAGCCGGATGAATTTGGCGACCACCTCGCCGGTGGGCGCGAGGACTCGCTGGAAGCGGATCAGCTGCCGGCGGATTTCGAAGATGCGGTTGATCTCGCTGCGGGCCAGGAAGCTGTCGATGGCCCGCTGCTCCATGGACAGCACCTCCTCCTCCAGCGCCTCGCCGAGCGGCAGATAGCCGTCGACGATGAAATCGAGGATGGCGTGCAGCACATAGTCGACGCCCTGGGCCAGCAGCGTCGGGGAGGCCTCCAGCTGCGCGCGCAGGGCGGCGTGGCCGCGGCTGGAGGTGCGGCGAACGCTGATGATGTGGCTGTGCCCGACGAAGAGGGAGGTCTCGCCGTAGCGGATCAGGCCGCTCTCCAGCCAGGCGGTGCGCGCCGCCACGAACAGCTGGTCGCCGTAGACGTCGAGCTTGGGCAGCTGCTCGCCCTTGGCCGCGTCCTCCACCGCCAGCGGGTGCAGGCGATAGGTGCGCTGCAGCGTCTGCAGCTCCTCGAGGGTCGGATCGACCAGACCTATCCAGACGAACTGGGACTTGTCCTCGGGACAGTCGACCCGCTCGTCGATGGCGACGGGCCGGACCCGGCGGCCGTGCTGGTAGAGATAGGCGGCGACGACGCTCATGGCGCAGGCGTAGCGCGGAACGGCGGAGGGCAGAAGGCTTCGCCGACGTTTGACACCAGCGGCGCCGGCCGCCCAACATGCGCCCCCGCCCGCCCGCGCCAGCCGAGGTTCCGACGGGCCCTCCCCTTTCCGCACCCGCGACCCGCGCCGGTCGTCGCCAGCCGAGACGAAGCCCGAATGGAGGAGTTCTATCCGCAGATCCGCACCGTCCACGTCTGGGCGGTGATCGCCAGCGGCACGCTGTTCGCCCTCCGCGGCGGCGCCTTCAACCTGCTGGGCGCGACCTGGCCGAAGGCCCTGCCGGCGCGGGTGCTGTCGTGGACCATCGACACCACCCTGCTGACCGCGGCGCTGATGCTGATGACCGTCGTCCGGCAGTATCCGTTCGTGGACGCCTGGCTGACGGTGAAGGTCCTCCTGCTGGTGGTCTACATCGGCCTCGGCACGGTGGCGTTCCGGGCGTCGCGGCCGCGGCCGGTGCGGATCGGCTTCTGGATCGCCGCCCTGGCGGTGTTCGGCTTCATCGTCACCGTGGCCCGGGCGCACCATCCGCTGGGCTTGCTTGCGCCGCTGGCGGGCTAGAAGGCGCTTCACACCGCCGGTCCAGCCGCTAGGGTCGGGGATCGCCCAGCCCCGGAGATCGCCATGCGCCGCCGCACCTTCCTGTCGACCCTGCCCGCCGGGGCGCTGATCGCGGGGGCGTCCTCGGCCTCGGCCTCGGCCCAGGCTGCGCCGCCGGCCCCGCCGCGCCCGACCGGGGCCACGGCCGCGCCGGGACGGGCGGCGGAGCCCTTCGCCGGCGTCGGCCCCGGCGACCGCATCACCGGCGCCCCCTTCGCCGGACGCTCGACGGTGTGGGGCGCCCACGGAGCGGCGGCCACGGCGCATCCGGCCGCCACCCTGATCGGCGTCGACACCCTGCGGCGCGGCGGCTCGGCCGTCGACGCCGCCATCGCCATCAACGCCGCGCTGGGCTTTCTGGAGCCGGTCGCCAACGGCATCGGCGGCGACGCCTTCTGCATGCTGTGGGACCCGGCGCAGCGGAAGGTCGTCGGCCTCAACGGCTCGGGGAACAGTCCGCGCGGGCTGTCGCTGGAGACGGCGCGGTCGCGCGCCAACGACGGCGGCTACCTGCCCTCCTACGGCGCGGTGACCGTCAACGTGCCCGGCACCGTCGACGCCTGGTGGAGCGCCCACCAGCGCTACGGCAAGCTGCCGTGGCGCGACGTGCTGCTGCCGGTGGCCGAGCTGTGCGAGCAGGGCGTGCCCGTGCCGCAGGTGATCGCCTATTACCTCGAGCGCAACATGGCGATCTTCGACCGGTCGTCCCGGCTGATCGAGGAGAACGACAACCGGAAGCTGGTCTATGCCCCGGGCGGGCGCGTGCCCGGCGTCGGCGAGATGTTCGCCAACCCCTTCCTCGGCCGCACCTACCGGATGATCGCCGAGGGCGGGCGCGACGCCTTCTACGACGGCCCCGTCGCCGATGCGATCGAGCGCTACTTCCGCCGCATCGGCGGCTGGATGACCCGCGCCGAC
>MGLK01000016.1:140362-154712 GCA_001794825.1 Caulobacterales bacterium RIFCSPHIGHO2_01_FULL_70_19
TGGGTCGAGCCGATCCGCACCACCTATCGCGGGGTCGAGGTCTACGGCCTCGGGCCGAACACCCAGGGCCTGTCGACCAACCAGATCCTCAACGTCTGCGAACAGTTCGATCTCGCCGGCATGGGCTTCCAGTCGGCCGCCTCGATCCACCACCAGGCCGAGGCCAAGCGGCTGGCCTTCGAGGACCGCGCCCGCTTCTTCGCCGACCAGAGGTTCGCCGCCGCCCCGGTCGAATGGCTGAACTCCAAGGACTACGCCGCCGAGCGGGCGCGCCTGATCCGCCCGGACCGGGTGATGGACCGCGTCTTCCCCGGCGACGCCCCGACCCAGGGCGACACCACCTACTTCTCCGTCGCCGACAGCGATGGGATGATGGTCAGCTGGATCCAGTCCAACTACCGCGGCATGGGGTCGGGCCTGGCGCCCGACGACGGCGAGCGGCCGCTGGGCTTCATGTTCCAGGACCGCGGCGAGCTGTTCAGCCTGAAGGACGGCAGTCCCAACCTCTACGCCCCCGGCAAGCGGCCCTTCCACACCATCATCCCCGGCTTCGCGTGCAAGGACGGCGAGCCCTGGATGGCCTTCGGCGTCATGGGCGGCGGCATGCAGCCCCAGGGCCAGGCCCAGATCATCATCAACATGGTCGACTACGGCCTGGAGCCGCAGGCCGCGGGCGACGCGCCGCGCTGGCAGCACGAAGGCTCGTCCGAACCCACCGGCCAGCCCGCCGAGGGAACCGGCGTGCTGCACCTCGAGACCGGGGTGCCCGAGGCCACGAAGGCGCAGCTGGCGGCCATGGGCTGGACCCTCGGCCCGCCGAACGGCGGCTTTGGCGGCTACCAGAACGTGGTGCGCCAGCCGAACCCCGGCGGGCGCTGGACCTACGGCGCGGCGACCGAGATGCGCAAGGACGGGATCGCGCTGGCGTACTGACCCTCCGCCTTAAATCGCTGTAAGGCGCATCCGCCGGCCTCCCTCCCCGCCTCTCGCCGGGGCCACGGGAGGTTACAGGAATGCCGGACGCGATCTGGGTGCTGTCGGGATGGGTCGGTGCGACGGCCGCGGCCGGGCTGCTGTGCGCGGCGGTGGCGCGCGGGCGGGTGCGCTGGCTGTGGCTGGCCGCGGCCCTGCTGCTGATGGTCGCCTACGACGCTCTTCTGACGCGCGGCTACGGCCGCATCCCGCTGGACTTCGGCCCGTCCGACTGGAACTGGGAGGGCAAGACGCTGGCCGTCCTGCTGTCCCTGGCCGTCGCCGCCTGGCTCGGCTTCCGGCGCAGCGGCGTGACCCTCCGGCACTACCGGACAGGATGGCCGGGCGCGCTGGCGCTGTCCGCCGTTCTGGTCGCGGTGTTCCTGGGCCTCGCCCTCTACTTCCCAACCGAGCCGGCCGACGCGGACACGCTCGCCTTCCAGCTGACCATGCCCGGGCTGGACGAGGAGCTGTTCTACCGGGGCGTGCTGCTGGTGATGCTCAACGAGGCGTTCGGCCGCCCGCTGTCGGTGCTCGGCGCGCCGATGGGCTGGGGCGCTCTGGTCTCCTCCTTCGCCTTCGGCCTGACCCACGCGCTGGGCTACGCCGACGGCGGCTTCAGCGTCGACGCCACGGCCCTGGCCCTGACCGGCCTCCCGGCCCTGTTGCTGGTGTGGATCCGCGAGAAGACCGGCAGCGTGGTCCTGCCGATCCTGCTGCACAACTTCGCCAACTCGATCTTCCATCTGGTGTGAGGCTTGCCGCGCGGGCCGGGCCGGTCACAATGAGGCCAAGGTTCAACCGGCGAATGTCCACAGAAGCACGGCCATAACCGGAGGTTCCGATGATCGCTCTTGTGGCCGCGGCCCTGCTCGCGGGTCAGCCGGCGTGCGTTGCACCGCCCGGCGCCGGGCAACTCCTGGACCAGCCGCAAAGGATCATCGTGGTGGGCGAGACCCACGGCACCGTCGAGGCGCCGGCCGCCTTCCTCGGGCTCGTCTGCGAGGCGGCCCGGCAGGGGCCCGTCACGGTCGGTCTCGAGATGCCGGAGAGCGACCAGGCGCTGCTGGACTTCGTCATGGAGGCCACGGACGAGGCGACTGCGACGCGGATCTTGCGCGGCGGGGACTTCGGCGACCCGCGTCGCAACGACGGCCGGCACAGCCAGGCCATGTTCGACATGATCCTGGGCTTGTGGCGTCTGAAGGCGGCGGGACACGATATCGCGCTGCGTCCCTTTGCGCCGCGCATGTCGTTCATCCGGGGGCGCTCCCAGGGCTGGTGGGAGCTCGAGATGGCCTACCGGATGAGCCGGCCTCTCGTCGATCGGCCCGACGCTCGCCTGCTCATCCTCGTCGGCGACCTTCACGCCCGGAAACTGGGCTACGGGGACAGGCACGGGATCGGCCTGCCGGCGGCCGGCCACCTGCACGGCCCCGATACGCTCACCCTGCATTTTGCGCAGCAGGGCGGCCGGAGCTGGAGCTGCCAGCCTGACTGCGGCGCCCAGGAGACCTTCGTCGCCTATGACGCCGCCGTCCGGGGCGTCATCCTCGAGCCGGTCGACGGAGGCGCCTTTGACGGCGTGCTGGCGGTGGGTCCCACCACCGCCTCGCCGCCGGCCGGCCTTCAGCCCTCGCCGATCTCCGACGGCTCCAGCTCGTAGACCGAGGCGCAGTATTCGCAGGTGACGCGGATCTTGCCGTCCGGCTCGACCATGCCGGCGCGATCCTCCTCGCCGAACGAGGTCAGCACGGCGGCGATGCGATCCCTGGAGCAGCGGCACTGCGCCTGCAGCGGCCGCGCGTCCTCCAGCCGCACGCCGTCCTCGTGGAACAGGCGAAACAGCAGGGTCTCGGGCGAGATGGTCGGGTCGACCAGCTCGTCGTCGGCCAGGGTCTGGAACAGGGCGCGGGAGCGGTCCCAGACGTCCTCGGTCGAGCCGCGGGCCGTATCGCCGGCGATCAGCTGGATGAGCGCGCCGCCGGCCCGCCAGCTGGGGCCGTAGCCGCTGCTCACGGTTCCGACGGCGAGGCGCACCTTGGTCGGCACCTGCTCCGACTGCTCGAAATAATGCTCGGCGGCCAGCGACAGGCTCTCGCCCTCGATGGGGGTTATGCCCTGGGTGCGCTCGAAGTCCGGGCCGCGGTCGAGGGTCATGACGAACACCCCCTGCCCCAGCAGGGTCTTCGCGCCGGGGCGGGCGAAGCCTTGCGACGCCGCCTCCACCTCGTCCGCATCGTACCGGCAGTAGCCGCGCAGATGGCCGGCCGTGTCGTAGTCGGCGACGACGTAGCGCACCGGTCCGTCGCCCTGGGCCTGGACGATCAGCCGGCCTTCGAACTTGAGGCTGGAGCCGACGAGGGCGGCCAGGGCGCAGGCCTCGCCCAGCAGGCCGGCGACCGGCTCGGGATAGGCGTGGGCCGAGAGGATGGCGTCGATGGTCTCGCCCAGCCGCACAAGGCGGCCGCGCACCGGCCAGCCCTCGATCTGGAAGGCGGCGGCGATGTTGTCGACGGGTGCGGCGGCGGGCGCGTGATCGGTCACGAGCGATCCTTCAGGGGGCGATCTCGGAGAGCGAGGCTAGATAGGCGCGCCGCTCGCGAATGGTAAGACCTGCGTGCTAGAGCAGGAACCGGCGGGGTTGCGGCCCCGTTCCGGAAACCTCGGATTCCAGCTCCATCCTGTCGGCGATTTGATGACCAAAGCGAAGCTCAAGCCTCTGAACCAGCAGGCCATCGTGGTGACGGGAGCGACGTCCGGGATCGGACTGGCGGTGGCGCGGCGGGCGGCGCGGGCCGGCGCCTGCGTCTTCCTCATCGCCCGCGGCGAGAGCGACCTGAAGACCCTGTGCGAGGAGCTGCAGGGGACCGGCGCGCGGGTCGCCTGGGCGGTCGCCGACGTGGCCGACTACGACGCCCTGGCGGCGGCGGCGGAGAAATGCCGCCGGCTGTTCGGCGGCTTCGACACCTGGGTCAACAACGCCGGAGTGACGATCTTCGGCCCGATCCGGGAAACGACGCTGGAGGACCAGCGGCGGCTGTTCGAGACCAACTACTGGGGGGTGGTCAACGGCTCGCTGGTGGCGGTCGAGCACCTGCGCGAGCGGCCCGACGGCGGGGCGATCATCAACGTCGGCTCGATCCTGTCCGACGCCCCGGTCCCGGTGCAGGGGGTGTACTCGGCCTCCAAGCACGCGGTGAAGGGCTTCACCAACGCCCTGCGCATGGAGCTGATGCGCGAGCAGGCCCCGATCACCGTCAGCCTGGTCAAGCCGGCGGCCATCGACACGCCCTACAGCCGGCACGCCCGCAACCTGACCGGTCAGGCGATGCAGAATCCCCAGCCGGTCTATGCGACCCACGTGGTCGCCGACACCATCCTGTACTGCGCCAGCCATCCGATCCGCGAAATCACCGTCGGCGGCGGCGGCCGGCTGATCGCCAGCTTCTACGCGGCCCTGCCGGGCGTGGCGGAACCACTTTTCGCCCGGTTCGCTCCTAGCCTCATGCGGGACCGCCGTTCCGCCTGGGAGCCGTACGACGACGGGCTGTACGACCCGACCGAGGACGGCCTCGACGAGGAGGTTTATTATCCGATGGTGAGACAGTTCTCCGCCCTTGCCGAAGTGCGCAAGCACCCCGGGATCGCGGCCGGCGTGGTGGCCGTTCTGGCCGGCGTCGGCCTCGCCACCCTGCTGCTGAACCAGCGCACCGGCCCGACCCGGCTCGAGACGCTGCGCGGCCGGATCAACCCGCGGGGCTGGGTGGACGCGGCGGCGCTGCGCGACCGCATGGAGGACCTCGCCGAAACCGTCCGTCACGGCCTGAACGAGGCCGGCGAGCGCGCCGGCGAGTTCGGGGACGAGGCGCGTCATCGTTCGCAGCGCGTCCTGCACGACGCCCGCCACGCCTCGCGCAAGGCGATGCGCAAGCACGGGCGCAAGGCGCGGCTCTACGCCCGCGACGCCGGCGACTACGCCCGCACGCACGCGCGCGAGGGCGGCGCCCTGCTGGCCCTGGCGACGATCGCCGCCGCCGTCGGCGCGGCCGCGCTCGACGCCCGCCGGCCCGACAGCAAGCTGCGCGGCATGACCCGCCACTAACCGGGCCCGCAGCCCATTGCTGCGACTGCGAAGGTCGGCCAAGGTCGCTCCATGGCTGACGCGGCGACCTTCGTCTTCGATTTCGATTCCACCCTCGTCCGGATCGAGAGCCTGGAGGCCTTAGCCGCGCTCGCTCTCGACGGCGCCCACGACGCCGCCGCGATCCGCGACGAGATCGGCCGCCTGACCGATGCGGCCATGGCCGGCGAGATCGGTTTCGGCGAAGCGCTCCGGCGCCGGCTCGCCCTGCTGCCCCTGCACCGGCGGCATGTCGAGGCGCTGGCGGCGAGGATCGCCGACGAGCTGACACCCTCGGTGCAGCGCAACCTCGCCTTCTTCCGCAACCATCCGGACCGGATCGTCATCGTCTCCGGCGGCTTCCGCGACGTCATCGCCCCGGTGGCGCAGCGGCTGGGCGTGGCGGCGGACCACGTGCTGGCCAACAACCTGGTCTACGACGCAGACGGCCGGGCCACGGGCGTCGACCCCGCCAATCCGCTGGCTGAAGCCGGGGGCAAGGCGCGGGCGATCGCCGGCCTCGCCCTGCCCCGGCCTCTCGTCATGGTCGGCGACGGCTGGACGGACGCGGAGGTCCGGCAGGCCGGCGCGGCCGACCGCTTCTACGCCTTCACCGAGATCGTCCGCCGCCCGCCCGTGATCGCGGCCGCCGACGCCGAGGCCGCCTCGATCGACGAACTGCTCCACGCGGAAGGCCTTGCCGGCCGCTGGTCCTACCCCCGCAGCCGCATGCGCATCCTGCTGCTGGAGAACATCCACCCGGCGGCGGTCGCCCGTCTGGAGGCGGAAGGCTACACGGTCGAGACCGCGTCCGGCGCCCTGGGGGAGGACGAGCTGGTCGCCCGGATCGCCGGCGTCCATGTGCTGGGGGTCCGTTCCAAGACCCAGGTGACCGGCCGCGTCCTCGCCGCCGCCGACCGGCTGCTCGCGGTCGGAGCCTTCTGCATCGGCACCAACCAGATCGACCTCGAGGCGGCGGCGGGCCGCGGCGTGGCGGTGTTCAACGCGCCCTATTCCAACACCCGCTCGGTGGTGGAGCTGGCGGTCGGCCTCACCATCGCCCTGCTCCGCGACGTGACCGACAAGTCCGCGGCCATGCACCGGGGCGTCTGGAACAAGTCGGCCGCGGGGGCCCGCGAACTGCGCGGCAAGACGCTCGGCATCGTCGGTTACGGCGCCATCGGCTCGCAGCTGTCGGTGCTGGCCGAGGCCCTGGGCATGCGGGTCATCTTCCACGATCTCACCGAGCGGCTGGCGCTCGGCAACGCGCGCCCGGTCGCCTCGCTCGACGCCCTGCTGACCGAGGCCGACGTGGTCAGCCTGCACGTCGACGGGCGGCGGGAGAACACGGCCCTGCTCGGCAAGGCGCAGCTGGCGCGCATGAGGCCCGGGGCCGTGTTGCTCAACCTGTCGCGCGGGCATGTGGTCGACGTCGAGGCGCTGGCGGCGGCGCTGGGGTCCGGCCGCCTGCACGGCGCGGCGGTGGACGTCTTTCCGGAGGAGCCCGCAACCAACGCCGATCCGTTCGACAGTCCGCTGCGCGGCCTTCCCAACGTCATCCTGACCCCGCACATCGGCGGTTCGACCGAGGAGGCGCAAGAGGCGATCGGGGCCTTCGCCGCCGAGCGCCTCCTGGCCTACCTCAACCGGGGCGACACCACCTTCTGCGTCAATCTGCCCAACGTGCAGCTGGCGGAGGTGGCCGGAGCGCATCGACTGCTGCACATCCATCGCAACCAGCCGGGCGTCCTCGCCGACCTGAACCGGGCGATGGCCGAGGCCGGACTGAACATCCTCGGCCAGCACCTCAAGACCGACGAGCGCACCGGCTACGTCATCGTCGACGTCGACCGCGACTACGATCCGGCCGCCCTGCAGGCGCTCAGGGGTGTGGCCGGAACGCTTCGCTTCCGGACGTTGTACTGAAAAGCTTCCGCAGCGGCATCTTGCGTGGAACGCGAACCGGCGCAGAGTACGCGGAACGGCCGCGAACCGACGGCCGAGGGAGGTTTCTCATGTCTCGTTTCCTGCGCAACGCGGCCGCCGCCGCGCTGGCCGTCGCCGCCGTGGGCGCGGTCGCCTCGGCCGCGAACGCCCAGACCTACAACCGTCTCGTCGTGTTCGGCGACAGCCTGAGCGACAACGGCAATCTCTACCTGGCCACGGGCGGGACCACGCCCCTGTCGCCGCCGTATTACCAGGGCCGGTTCTCCAACGGCCCGGTGTTCACCGAGCTGCTCGGCTTCAACGCCGGCCGCTACGCTGCGGGCGCCCCGGTGACAGGCAGCATCAACTACGCCTTCGGCGGTGCGCGCACCGACTCGGCCCTGTCGCCCCCCGGCATGCGCAACCAGCTGCTGGCCTATCTCGGAGCCGGCGGCACCTTCGGCGCCAACGACCTCGTCAGCATCCTGGGCGGCGCCAACAACATCTTCCAGGCCATTCCCGCGGCGGGCGCGTCGCCCAGCCCGACCGGCGCGATCACGCCCGTCGTGCTCGGCGCGGCCAGCGACATCAACTTTCTTGTCAACCAGGTGGCGACCGCCGGAGCGGGGACCATCCTCGTGACCAACCTGCCGCGCCTCGGCATCACGCCCCAGTTCAACCAGGGCCCCGGCGCAGTCGCGGCGCCTCTGGCCGACTTCGCCGGTCAGAGCTTCAACAGCGCCCTGCAGGCCCAGCTGATGACCACGGCAGGGCTCCAGCCGAACACCAACATCATCCTGATGGATCTGTACAAGATCAGCGATCCGCTGGCGGCGAACCCGGGGGCCTTCGGCCTGACCAACGTCACCGACGCCTGCTTCAACGGCGTCACCGTCTGCGCCAATCCCGACGGCTACCTGTACTGGGACGGGGTCCATCCGACCGCCGCCGGTCACCGGCTGATCGCCGCCCTGGCCAACGACTACCTGTACTATGGCGACCTCGGCGCCCAGTCGACGGTCCAGGCCGAGACCGGCTATCGCCAGCGCGAGGACCTGCTGGACCTGGCCAGCGAGGGCCTGTCCGGTCGCGCCGCCTGGACCCCGGGCATGCAGATGACCTTCGGCCTGCTGGCCGACAGCGTCGAGACCGACGCGCGCGGTCCGGTCGCCGCCGCGGACGCCACCGGCTGGGGCGGACGGGTCGGCTTCGACTACGTCACCTCGGAAACCCGGCGCTTCGGCATCGCCGCCAGCTTCCGGACCACCGAGGTCGAGGCCGGGCCGATGGCCTTCGACGTGCAGAGCTTCGGCGTCGACTTCGCCGGCGGCTGGCGCTCGGGCGACATGTTCGTCAGCGGCGTGATCGGCGGCTCGATCGACAACTACGACGGCATCACCCGCGCCACCTCCCTCGCGCCCGTGGTTCACTCGGGCCAGAGCTCGGGCGCCAGCTTCGGCGCCCGACTGCAGGCGGGAACCTGGTTCGACATGGGCGGCATCGCCCTGTCGCCCCGCGCCGCGATCAGCTTCGTCTCGGCCGATGTGAACAGCTACACCGAGCAGGGCATCGCCGCCCAGTACACCTATGACGACCGGACCCTGAGCGGGACGTCGGCGGAGATCGGCCTGCGCGCCGAGGGCGGCGGCGACGGCCTTCGCTTCTGGGCCGAGGGCGGCTATCGCGACACCCTCAGCGACGGCGGGGATCCGGTCCGGGTCGGCATCGCCTCCAACCCCGCCCAGGTGCTGGAGCGGGACTTCGAGGAGCCCTTCGGCGGGTCGCTGCTGGCCTCGGCCGGCGTCGACGCCGACATCGGGCCGGTGACCATGACGATCGGCTATCGCGGGCGCTTCGGCGACGCCGCCGACAGCCATGTTGGCGCCATATCCTTCACCCTGCCGTTGCAGTAAGCTTCGGAAGTTTCGGCGAAAGGGCGCGCGGCCACAGGCGGCGCGCCCTTTTTGCGTTCGGTTCCCGGGTGCGACGACCTGCCGCCCCGGCCCGCCCCAAAGTCGCCCCGGCTCGCCATCAGGTTCCCGGCTCCAGGGACGCACACCTCCCCTTCGCAGGTTTCGCCGGAGCGGCGGGACCGGGCGTCCCTTCCCTGCTCTGCCCGAGCCGAACACGGAGCCGACGCCGCCCATGCGACGCCTGTTGCCGACCGCCCGGTCGTTTCTGATTCACTCCGGCCAGGTGGCCGGTTTCACCGCCGCCGCCGTCATGGCCATGGCCTTCGCCCCCGTCCCCGAGGCCGAGGGCCCCGTCCCCTACGAGACTGTCGCGGCGCCCGAGGCGCCGCCCCTGACCGCCGTGGCCGAGCCGGCCGGGCCGGTGACCCGCAAGATCGCCTTCATCCAGCCGGTGAAGGGCTATTCCATCAACTCGCGCTTCGGCATGCGCACCCTCAACGGCCGGACCCGGGCCCACCAGGGCGTCGACATCGCGGCGCCGCGCGGCACCGGCGTCTATTCGGCGGCCGAGGGCGAGGTGCTGCGCACCGGCTATGACGCCGGCGGCTACGGCCGCTTCATCGAGATCCGCCACCCGAACGGCATGAGCACCCTCTATGGCCATCTCAGCCGTGTGGACGTCGCCAGCGGCGATCGCATCGAGGGCGACGAACGCATCGGCCTGGTGGGGTCGACCGGTCGCTCGACCGGTCCCCACCTGCACTTCGAGGTGCGCCGCGGAGACCGCCAGATCGATCCGACCCGGGTCATGGGCGAGGAGTTCGCCGTGATCGTCGCGCCCGCCAGCGCCTGAGGCCGGCGCCCGCCCACGCTTTGTTCACCCCTTCGCCGGATACTCTCCGGTTGAAGGGGGCTGTCGTTGGACCGCATTCTCTACTGCATAGCCTTCCAGCATGACTGGCGCTGGACCACGGCCGCCGTCGTCGCGGGCGTGTTCGCCATGTGCACGGCCAGCCACCTGCTCGCCCGCGCCCGCGCGTCGCACCGGGCGCTTCATCGGGCGCGCGCGGCGCTCGGCGTCCTGATCGGCGGCCTTGGCGTCTTCGCGGCCCACTTCATCGCCATCCAGGGTTACGACGCAGCCGAGATTCGCTACGACATCGGCCTCACCCTCGCCTCCGCAGGCGTGGTCTTCATCAGCGTCGCGGCCGCCGCCATGGTGGCGCTGACCCGCGACGGTCCGGTGTACCGCGGCCTCGCCGCCGCCCTGTGCCTGTCCGGCGTTGCGGCGATGCACTTCCTCGGCCTCGCGGGTCTGACGCTGCCGGGCGAGATCCATTGGGATCTGGGGCTGGCGGCGACGGGAGTCGGCGGCGGCATCGCGATCGCCACGGCCGGTGCTGTGTTCCTCCCCGGCCGCGGCCGGTTTGGCGTCACGGCCGCCGCGGCCGTCGCCGCGCTCGGCGTCTTCGTCCTCCATTATGTGACGATGGCCGCCATGACCCTCGAGCCGGCTGTGATTCCCGCGGGCGAGTGGACCATGTCCAGCGAAGCCATGACGCTGGTGCTGGCCCTGGCCTGCCTTGCGATCGTCGCCGCCGCCGGTCTGGAGATCCTGGCCGGATGGCGCGGTCGCGGCGGGGCGCTGGCCCACATCCGCGAGGCCATCGACGCCATGCCCGACGGGCTGGCCTTCTTCGACGCCGACGACCGGCTGGTGCTGTGGAACAACCGCTATGCGGAGGTGAATCCGGAGCTGTCCTCGAACCTCCAGCGGGGCATGACCTTCCGCCAGATCATTCAGATCGGACTGTCCGAAGGCCTCTACGCCGACGCCAAGGGTCGCGAGGCCGAGTGGATCGAGGAGCGAATGGCTGCGCGGGCGGCGCTGTCCAGCACGATGGAGCAGCACATCGCCGGCGACCGCTGGTTGCGCGTGTCCGACCGGCGCACGGCGGCTGGCGGCATCGTCACGGTGTGCACCGATATCACCGAGCTGAAGCACGACGCCCAGGCGCTTGCGGAGGCGCGCGACGCCGCCCAGGCCGCCAACAGCGCCAAGAGCCAGTTCCTCGCCAACATGAGCCACGAAATCCGCACGCCCCTCAACGGCGTGATCGGTGTGGCCCAGGCGCTGACCAACACCGACCTCAACCCGATGCAGAAGGAGATGCTCGGGCTGATCCAGTCCTCGGGTCAGACGCTTCAGGTGCTGCTGAGCGACATCCTCGACCTCGCGCGGGTCGAGTCGGGCCGGCTCGAACTGGCCGACGAAGCGTTCGACCTGGGCCGTGCCGTCCGTGAGGCGGCGCAACTCTACGAAGCGTCGGCCCGCGACAAGGGCATCCAGTTCTTCGTGGAGATCGACCCCGCCGCCGATCGCTGGATCGCCGGGGACGTGGTCCGCCTGAAGCAGATCCTCACGAACCTCGTCTCCAATGCGGTCAAGTTCACCTCGGAAGGCTTCGTCTGCCTGACCGTCGCTCCGGGACCGACGCTGCAGGGCCGGGCGACGCTGCGCTTCTCGGTCGAGGACACCGGCATCGGCTTCGACGCCGACACCCGCGAGCGGCTGTTCAGCCGGTTCGAGCAGGCCGACGGCGCCATCACCCGCAAGTTCGGCGGCTCGGGCCTCGGGCTCGCCATCTCACGCCAGCTGGCGGAGATGATGGACGGCCAGCTGGACTGCGAGAGCGAGCCGGGCGGCGGCTCGGCCTTCATGCTGACCATTCCGCTGCGGCCGGCCGAAGCTCCGGGCGCGGCGGTGATTGCGCCGTCGGGGCTCGCAACGCTCGACCGGCCGGTGCGCGTCCTCCTTGCCGACGATCACCCGGTGAACCGCAAGGTCGTCGAGATGATCCTCGGGCAGGCCGAGGTCGAGCTGACCTCCGTCGACGACGGCGCCGAGGCGCTGGAGGCGGTGCGCAACGGCGACTACGACGTGATCCTGATGGACATGCAGATGCCGGTCATGGACGGTCTGACCGCAACCCGCGAAATCCGGCTGCACGAGGCCGCGATGGGCCTGCCGAGAACGCCGCTCGTGATGCTGACCGCCAACGCCCTGTCCGAACACATCGCCGCCGCCGAGGCCGCCGGCGCCGACCGCCATCTGGCCAAGCCGTTCGACGCGGCGGAGCTGCTGGAGCTGGTCCTCACCCTCCCCGGCTCCCTCGGGGCGTCGATGGCGGCCTGAGCGCCTACTCGTACCCGTGCGCCGCCTCGTTGATGACCTGGGAAGGCATCGACGAGAAGTCCACCGCCACCGGCTGCGCCAGCCGCGAGCGGAAGGTCTTGATCACGTGCTCCAGCCGGCGGCGCACCTCGCGCTCGGCCTCGGTCGACCTGTCGACCTTCAGCGGCTCGAGGCAGAAGTCGATGATGGCCTGGCTGCTGGTCATGGGTTCCATGGGGTCTCTCCTTCTCATTCCGCCGCGACGAACTGGGCGGCTTCGGTCGAATCCTTGAGGGCGGTGGTCGAGGACTGGCCGTTCGAGATGACTGTGGCGACCTGGTCGAAATAGCCGGTGCCGACCTCACGCTGGTGGCGGGTGGCGGTGTAGCCGCGCGCCTCATTGGCGAACTCGCGCTGCTGCAGCTCGGAATAGGCCGCCATGCCGCGGTCGCGGTAGCCGTCGGCCAGCTCGAACATCGAGTTGTTCAGCGCATGGAAGCCCGCCAGCGTCACGAACTGGAACTTGTAGCCCATCGCGCCCAGCTCGCGCTGGAAACGGGCGATGGTGTCCTTGTCCAGTTTGGCTTCCCAGTTGAACGAGGGCGAACAGTTGTAGGCCATCAGCTTGCCCGGGTGCGCCTTCTGGATCGCCTCGGCGAACTTCCGCGCATCGTCGAGGTCGGGATGCGAGGTCTCCCACCACAGCAGGTCGGCGTATTTCGCATAGGCCAGGCCGCGCGCGATGCAGTGGTCCAGCCCGGTTCCGGGCTTCAGGCGGAAGAAGCCTTCCGGCGTGCGGCTGTCGCGGTCGATGAACGGGTGGTCCCGCTCATCGACGTCCGAGGTGATCAGCTGGGCGCTCTCGGCGTCGGTCCGCGCCACGGTCAGGGTGGCGACGCCGCAGACGTCGGCCGCCAGCCGGGCGGCGATCAGATTGCGCTCGTGCGCCTGGGTGGGGATCAGCACCTTGCCGCCCAGGTGGCCGCACTTCTTCTCCGAGGCCAGCTGGTCCTCGAAGTGCACGCCCGCGGCGCCGGCCTCGATGAAGGCCTTCATGATCTCGAAGCTGTTCAGCGGCCCGCCGAAGCCGGCCTCGGCGTCGGCGACGATGGGCGCGAACCAGTCGCGCTTCGCCCCGCCCTCGGCATGCTCGATCTGGTCGGCGCGCTGCAGGGTGCGGTTGATGCGCCGGCACAGCTCGGGAGCGGCGTTCGCGGGATACAGCGACTGGTCGGGGTACATGGCCGAGGCGGTGTTCGCGTCGGCGGCGACCTGCCAGCCGGACAGGTAGATGGCCTTCAGCCCAGCCTTGACCATCTGCATGGCCTGGTTGCCCGTCACCGCGCCCAGCGCGTTGATGTACGGCTCGCTGTGCAGCAGCTCCCACAGCCGGTTGGCCCCGCGCTCGGCGAGGGTGTGCGTGATCGGAACCGACCCGCGCAGGCGCAGGACGTCCTCCGGCGTATAGGGGCGCTCGACGCCGTCGAAACGGCCGGCGGGGGACGGGACGAGGTCGGCGAAGGTGGTCATGCGCGGTTCTCCGATGCCGATACGCGGCGGTGTCGGGCAGGAGAACACCCCAAAGTCAAAACCGATACAGCTTCACCCCGACAACAATGGTCGTTTGGTCACATCATGACACTTGATGTTAAGTCATTCTGTGACACGCTGCGCCGATGGAGACCGCCGACCGCAAGCTGTTCCTGGGCGGCCGCCTCAAGCGGCTGCGGCGCGATCTGGGCCTGACCCAGACGGCGATGGCCGCCGACCTGGGCTGTTCGCCGAGCTATCTCAATCACATCGAGCGCAACCAGCGCCCCGTCTCGGCCCAGCTGCTGTTGCGCCTGGCCGAGACCTACGACGTCGACCTGCGCAGCTTCGGCCCCTCCGGAGGCCCGGCCACCGAGGCGACCCTGGCCGAAGCCTTCGCCGATCCGGTGTTCCAGGGCCTGGCCGTGCCGCGCCACGAGATCGTGCAGCTGGCCGAGGACCAGCCGGCCGCCGCCGACGCCTTCCTGCGCCTCTACCGCGCCTTCGCCGACCGCCGCGCCCGCGACCGGGCCGGGACCGACACGAGCGGCGCCGGGGACGAGACCCCCGCCGACTGGGTGCGGGAGTATGTCCAGTCGAAGCGCAACCACTTCCCCGAACTCGACGCGGCCGGCGAGGCCCTGGCCGCCGCGCTCGAGGCGGAAGCGCCCGGCGAGCCCTTCGAGCTCCGCGCCCGGTCGCGGCTGCAGG
>MGLK01000016.1:154725-157686 GCA_001794825.1 Caulobacterales bacterium RIFCSPHIGHO2_01_FULL_70_19
ACCGGCGCCGCCTGCTGCTTTCCGAGACGCTCGGCCCGTCGTCCCGCGCCTTCGCCGTCGCCTTCCAGCTCGCGCTGGCCGAGCACGACGCCGAGCTGACCGCGCTCACGGACGCCGCCAACGCCCCGGACGAACCCACCCGCCGCCTGCTCAAGGTGTCGCTGGCCAACACCCTCGCCGCCGCCATCCTCATGCCCTACGCCGCCTTCCAGGCCGCGGCCGAGGCGACCGGCTACGACCTGGCGCGGCTGCAGGCCCGCTTCGGGGTGTCGTTCGAACAGGCGGCGCACCGACTGACCACCCTGTCGCGCCCCGCCGCCCGGGGCGTGCCCTTCTTCCTGATGCGGGTCGACCAGGCCGGCAACGTCTCCAAGCGCTTCGCCGCCGGCGCCTTCCCCTTCTCGCGCTTCGGCGGGGCCTGCCCGCGCTGGCGGCTGCACTCGGCCTTCCGCACCCCCGGCCGCATCGTCACCCAGATCGTCGAGACCCCGGACGGCCAGCGCTGGTTCACCCTCGCCCGCACCGTCGACCGGCAGGGTCGCGACGCCTTCACCGAGACCCACGACCTCGCCGTCGGCCTCGGCTGCGAGCTGAAGCACGCCCACCGCCTGATCTACGCCCGCGGCCTCGACCTCGTCGCGCCCGAGGTCACCCCCATCGGCCCCGCCTGCCGCCTCTGCCACCGCCACCCCTGCGCCGAACGCGCCGCGCCCCCGGTCGACCGCCCGCTGACGGTCGACGACTGGTCCAAGTCGGTCAGCCCCTACCCGTTCGCGGCGGGCTGAGCGCCGCTTCCGGGGCCGTCGCAGCTCAGGTCAGGCGCAGCCGGCCCTCTTCGACCGCAAGCGGCACGCCTGCCCGCTCCAGCAATCCCGAGACCACCCCGGCCGCATCCTCCGTCCCCCGGTCCAGCAGCGTCTCCATGTCGGCCCGCAGGGACGGATCGCCCGACACCGCGTCCAGCCGGTCCAGCCACTCCGCCCGGGTCAGCACCTCGTCCTCGCGGCTCGCGTCGATCAGCGGCCGCAGGAAGTCGAACCAGTCGCCCCCCGTCGACCGCTTCTGCGCCGCCTCCGCGACCAGGGCGAACACCGCGCCGCAGGCGTAGTGGGCCTTGAACTCGCCGCGGTCGACCGCGGTCGACACCGGCTGGTCGGCGAAGTCGACGCACTCGTCCACCGCCTCCTGCAGCCGGCCCCGGACGTCGAAAGCGGGGTCGATGGCCTGCATGGCGCGGACCGCCATCAGGTCCGCTCCGCCCTCGGTGATCCACGAATCCTCCGGCGTGGCGTAGCGCACCGTCTGGCCGAGCCAGAAATGGGCGCTCTCGTGCCCGATGAACCACCGCGCCATGTCGCGCACGCCGGCGGAGGGCTGGAGCACGCCCTCCCCCTCGAAGGCCATGACCACGAGGCCGGGCAGGACGCTGCCGGCCATGCTGGTCTTTCCGGCGGTCGGCCCGGTCCAGCTCATCATGACCGTCGGCGCGGCGGATTCGCCGGGCCCCAGTCGGGCGGCGTACTGCTCCCCGACGCGCGGCGCCCAGTCGGCCAGTTCGTCGGCGATCCACCCCGGCAGGCCCGGATCGACAACGGTCGACAGCCCCTCCCCGGCGACCAGCTCCGCCGGTCCGAACAGGATGTAGGTCCCGACCCGGGTGGACTCCGGCGCGTCGAGCCGCTGTCCCTGCACGAGGACCGGCCCGTCCGCGTCGCTCCAGGTCACGCGGGCGGGTCCGGACCCGTCGACGACCGGTCCGAGATCGCGCGGCAGGGCGGCGAGATCGGCCTCCGCCGCCAGCGGGATCAGGTGGAAGACCTCGCTGTACCAGGCGGCCGCGCCATTGGAGAACATCAGCACCGGATCGTAGTTCGCCTGCAGGTCGACGAAGCGCGGCTGCATCCGCACCCGAACCCGCCGCGGCACCGGCGCGCCGTTCACGCCGCGCAGCACGTCCCGCCCGCCGACCGTCTCCAGCCTCGCCCCCGGCGTCTCCACCGTCCACTGGTGCAGCCGCCAGCCGCGACCGTCGGCCAGCGGTTCGGAGTCGCCGAACACCCACAGCGGCGCATCGCGATCGAGGATCAGGTCGAGCGTCCAGGCCCCCGCCTCATGGCGGACCTCGGCGGCGACCGGCGGCTCCGGCGCCTCCGCCCGGGCCGATGCGGCGGCCAGCGTCACGGCCGCCAGCGCGGCGCCCAGAATGCGGATCATGGGAGGTCCTCCTCGACCTTCCCGCCGTAGCCGTCCCGGCGAACGCGGTCAGCTTAAGCTTTGGTCAGGCTTGCGCCGCTTCGAGGGCCCGGCCGGCGGCCGCCAGTTCGCCGGCCATGACGGCCTTGAGCCGCGGCGGCTGCAGGATCGTCACCTGCTCGCCCCAGGTGAACAGGTGCCAGGCCAGCTCGCGCATGCCCGAGGCGCGGAAGCGCACCAGCACCGAGCCGTCCGGCTGGTCCTCCACCGTCTGCGTCGGATGCCAGCGCCACGCGCGCGCCTCTTCCGCCCCTTCCGGCGCCACTTTCAGCACCACGTCCTCGATCTCGTCCTGGTAGATGCCGAAGGACTGGCTGGCGAAGGCCTGCAGGTCGAAGCCGGGCGGCGGCGGAGCCACGCCTGGCTCGGCCCGCACCGCGCTCATCCGGTCCAGCCGGAAGGTGCGGATGGCGCCCGTCTCGCGATCGGCGGCGACCAGGTAGTTGGCGCGGCCGAACATCACGCCGCACGGCGCCACGTTGCGCCGCCGCGCCTCGGCGCCGGGCCGGCTGTAGATGAAGCCCAGCGGCTGGCCCGCGAGAATGGCCTGGCGAATCTCGGCCAGCACAGCCTCGTCCGCCGAGGGGCGCGGCCCGGCCTGCACCGCGATGGTCTCGGCCCGGACCAGCGCCTCGAGGTCCGGGGCCAGTCGATTCAGGGTCGTCGAACGCATGGCCGACTTGAGCTTGCGCTCGAGGCTCTCCAGCG
>MGLK01000016.1:157700-175031 GCA_001794825.1 Caulobacterales bacterium RIFCSPHIGHO2_01_FULL_70_19
CGGGCCGGCTCGCCGGCCGCGCGCAGCGCCTGCGCCGCCTTGGCCAGTTCGACCAGCTCCCCGGTCGTCGGCGCCTGTTCGAAGGCTGACAGGCCGCCGCGGATGCGCCAGCGCTTGAAGGGCGGGTCCGACACCTCCTCCGCCTGCGGGAACAGCTCCAGCACGGCGTCGCGCATGCGCTCGACCGTGCGCCGGCCGACGCCCATCTCGCGGCCCATGTCGTCCAGCGTCAGGCCCTCGGCGCTGGCGGCCATGCGCCGCGCCAGCTCGATCACCTGTCCCGCCTTCTCGAGTCTCATGACGTGGAGGGAAGCATACGACCGATTCTGACGCAACGCTGCTTCATAGTCGAATCCATCGACAGACCCCCTCCCCGGAGCAGTCCCATGGCCCGCACCTTCGCCCCCGCCGCCGAAATCGCCGCCCACCGCTACCTGATCGTCCCCTGTGAGGCCGAGGCCGGCCTGGCGGTGATCTGGGATCGGCTCGAGGAGCAGGTGATCGACGTCATCGACGCCCGCCAATCGGCCCGCTACGCCGACGAGGACGCCCTGTGGGACGAGGCCCGCCCGGCCTTCGATCCCGCCGAAGACTTCCGCATGGCCGCCTGATCAGCCGGGATAGCGGGCCTTCAGCGAGGCCGCGGAAGCCGCCGCCATCTCCTTCAGCACCCCGGCGTCCACGTCGGCCAGCCGGTTGACGTAGACGCAACCCTTGCCGGCCTTGTGCCTGCCCAGTCGGGCGAGAAAAGCGTCCCGCCGCTCCTCGCAGCCGGACAGGTAGAACACCAGATTGCCCTTCCGCGGCGAGAAGCCGACCAGCGGCGCGTCGCCCTCGTGCCCGCTGGCGTAGCGGTAGTGGTACGCCCCGAAACCGACGATCGACGGTCCCCACATGGTCGCCGGCTCGCCGGTGGCCTCGGCCAGCAGGGCGCAGGCGGCTTCCGCGTCGGCGCGGCGCTTCGGATCCCCGACGGCGGCGATGAACTCGGCGACGGAGACGGCGGTGGGCTTCGTCTTCTGTTCAGCGGCCATGATCGTGGCGCTCCCTTAGCGTAACCGTGTTACCGGGTATGGATGCCGACGATAGCCTTCTTTCATGGCATCGCCATCCGCATGTTCTTCAACGACCATGCGCCGGCGCATATCCACGCCTACCATGGGGAAAGCGAGGCCAGGTTCAACATCGAGAACGGCGAGGTGATGGGCGGCAAGCTGCCGCCAGCCCAGCGCAAACTCGTCCAGAGGTGGATCGAGATGTATAAGGGAGAGCTGCGCGCCGCTTGGGACGCCGTGCGAGAGGACTTGACGCCAGAACGGATTCCGGGACCCGACGCCCAAAATGACAACTGAGGTGATCCGCATTCGAAAGCTGCAGCGGCTGGGCGACTATCGTCTGAAGCTGTGGTTCTCCGACGGCCGCGCGGGGGAATGGGACTTCTCGGAGCTCGCCCGCCGCGACACGCCCGTGACCCGGCCGTTCAGCGACCCCGCCTATTTCGATCGGGTCTTCCTGGAGTTCGGCAGCCTGACGTGGCCTAACGGCTACGACTGGGCCCCGGACGCGCTGCATGCTGATATGGAGAAAGCCGGCGTACTCAAGGTCGAGAGCGCGGCGGCCTAGAATCTCCGCCCTCGCGGCTCCGCTACGATCTGGAACTGGTCCTGCCAGACGATCAGTCCCGGGTCGCGGGTGGTCAGCACCTCGACGTGGATACCGCATTCCTGAAGCGCGACCTTCAGTCGATGCATGCGGCTTATGTGCTCCGCCGCGACCGGCTTGAACCATGAAAGGCCGGGCTGCCCGAACCCCTTGTGGCCACCGGTGGAGAAGGCTTTCGGGATATCGAGGTTGGCGTTGAACCAGGCGCTCAGGCTGCGAGCCTCGGCGACGGCCCAGCTGGGCGCGTGGTCGCTCTCGACGGCCTCATCAATCGCCTTGAACAGCCCCAGTCGGCTCCGCTGCCGGCCAATCGTCTGGAAACAGACGAAACGGACATAGATCTTGTCGGGGACGCTCACAGCCCCTTCACGATCCCCTCGACCATCTTCTTGGCGTCGGCGAACAGCATCATGGTGTTGTCGCGGAAGAACAGTTCGTTCTCGACGCCCGCATAGCCGCTGCCCATGCCGCGCTTGATGAACAGCACCGTGCCGGCCTTCTCCACGTCCAGCACCGGCATGCCGTAGATCGGGCTCTGCGGATCTGTCTTGGCGGCGGGGTTGGTGACGTCGTTGGCGCCGATGACGAAGGCGACGTCGCAGCTGGCGAACTCGGCGTTGATGTCCTCCAGCTCGAACACCTCGTCGTAGGGCACATTGGCCTCGGCCAGCAGCACGTTCATGTGCCCCGGCATGCGGCCGGCGACGGGGTGGATGGCGTATTTCACCTCGACCCCCTCCGCCTTCAGCTTGTCGGCCATCTCGCGCAGGGCGTGCTGGGCCTGGGCTACGGCCATGCCGTAGCCGGGGACGATGATCACCTTCGACGCGTTCTTGAGGATGAAGGCGGCGTCGTCGGCCGAGCCCTGCTTGACCGGCCGCGTCTCGACCGCTCCGCCCCCCGCGCCGGAGGTCTCGCCGCCGAAGCCGCCGAGGATCACCGAGATGAAGCTGCGGTTCATGCCCTTGCACATGATGTAGCTCAGGATCGCGCCCGAGCTGCCGACCAGGGCTCCGGTGATGATCAGGGCGATGTTTTCGAGGGTGAAGCCCAGCGCCGCCGCCGCCCAGCCGGAGTAGGAGTTGAGCATCGACACCACCACCGGCATGTCGGCCCCGCCGATGGGGATGATCAGGGTGGCGCCGAGGACCAGGGCGAGACCGAACACGCCCCAGAAGGCCCAGGTCGCCGCGCCGCCCGTGCCGATCAGGATGCCGATCAGCAGCACCAGCGCCAGCGCCAGGGCGATGTTGATCAGGTGCCGCGCCGGCAGCAGGATCGGCGCCCCGCTCATGTTGCCGTTCAGCTTGGCGAAGGCGATCACCGAGCCGGTGAAGGTGATCGCCCCGATGGCCACGCCGAGGCTCAGCTCGATGATCGACAGGGTCTTGATGCCGCCGCTCGCCGTGGCGATGCCGAAGCTCTCGGGCGCATAGACCGCCCCCACCGCCACCAGGCAGGCGGCCATGCCGACCAGCGAGTGGAAGGCGGCCACCAGCTGCGGCATCTGGGTCATCTGCACCCGGCCGGCGATCAGCGCCCCCGCCCCGCCGCCGACCACCACCCCGCCGAGGATCAGCCCGGCGGTCAGCAGGTCCAGCGCGCCCGACGACCACAACGTCAGCAGGGTCACGCCCACAGCCAGCGCCATGCCGGCCATGCCAAACGTATTGCCCCGCCGGCTGGTCTCGGGGCTCGACAGCCCGCGCAGGCTGAGGATGAACAGGACGCCGGCGACCAGATAGGCCAGGGCCGCGATGGATGCGTTCATTCCGGTTCCTCGCCGACTATCGTCATAACAGCCCCGCCGAGGCGGTCTGGCCCGCCCCGCGCACCGCGTCCGCGGCCGAGGCCCCGGATCGGGCCACGGCCACGCCGACAGGGCCCGGGCCTCCGGTCTTGGTCGCCTCGCACCAGCCGCGATCGAGCGGCAGCCGACCGCGCTGGTCGCCCGTGCCGCGCAGGCTCATCTTGTTGGTCCAGGCGCGCTGGTCGTAGGCGTTGCGGTAGTAGATCACCGGCGGATGCCGACACACCAGGAACCAGCTCGCCCCTTCCGGCGCAGAGACCGACCACGCCAGCCCGCTCTCGACGTTTGTGCCGACATAGGTCTGCCCGCCGGCGGGCCCGGCGAGCGCCATCAGAATGGCGGTTCCGCCGATGCGCCAGCCGCTCCGCCCCCTCCGCCGCATGCTATCGCCCCGCCCCTGGCCCGGCCGTGCGCGCCAGCCGCCACAGGGCGGCGGCGATGAACAGCGGCCCGAGGAAGACCATGGCCCAGTCCCAGACGCTCATCGGCCGGTCCTGCGCCACGATGCGCAGCAGGATCGAGGCGAACATCAGCACCACGCCGCAGTCGAGGAAGCGCAGCTTGCGGATGGCGTCCTTCTCGCCGAACCAGCTCCACAGCCACAGGCTGACGCCGATCGCGGTGGCGACCCACGAGGCGGCGATGACGAACTGGACGACGTCGAGCGTCATGCGGCGTCGGCCTTCGGCCGCTCCTTCTTGCGGTACATGGCCAGCATCCTGCGCGTGACCATGAAGCCGCCGAAGATGTTGACGCTGGCCAGGGTCACCGCCGCCACGCCCGCGCCCCTGGCGACCCAGCCGTCGCCGCCGGTCAGCGCCGCCGCCGCGATCAGCCCGCCGACCACGATCACCGAGGAGATGGCGTTGGTCACCGCCATCAGCGGCGTGTGCAGGGCCGGCGTGACGCTCCAGACCACATAGTAGCCGACGAAGATGGCCAGCACGAAGATGGCCAGGCGGAAGACGGTGGGGTCGACGTGTTCCATCTAGCGGGCCTTTCGGTTTCCACGGGCGGCGGGACCATCTGCTGGCTCCAGCTCGAGCCGCCGCGCCAGGTCGACCGAGGAAGCGAGCGCAAACAGCCCGGCCAGGTAGGCCGTCGGATGGGCCCCTGAGGGCGCGATCTTCCACAGTACGACAGCCGCCGCGGCGGCGCCGGCGGCGATCGAGAGCAGGTGGAACGGGTAGCTCAGGATCCGCTTCGCCATCACGCCTTGCCTCCGGACCGCTCCAGGCGCGCGTCGATGCTCACCAGCAGACGGAGAACGCCGCCGAGGAAAAGGCTGCCGAGAACCACCCTCAGAAAGGAACCGATGGCCGCACCGACCGTCGCCTCGTCCATCGCCATCCTGAGGATCATCAGAACGAGCGCAGAGGCCGGACCTCCGATCAGGATCACCATTGCAACGAGGCTCAGGATTGTCCGAAGTCGGTCGGAGATCATCCCCTCACCCCTTCATGCACCACGGCCCCGCCGTGGGTCACCGCCGCCGCCTTGAGGATCTCGTCCTCCAGATCCACCGCCAGCGCCCCGTCCTTCACCAGCAGCCCCGTGAAGGCGACGAGGTTCCGCGCATAGAGGGCCGAGGCGTCGGCGGCGATGCGTCCGGCCATGTTGGTCCAGCCGACGATCTTCACCCCGTTGGGCGTCGTCACGACCTCGCCCGCCTTCGCCCCCTCGACGTTGCCGCCGTTGTCGATGGCCAGGTCGACGATCACCGAGCCCGGCTTCATCGAGGCGACGTGGGCCGCCGTCACCAGCCGCGGCGCGGGACGGCCCGGGATCAGGGCGGTGGTGACGACCACGTCCTGCTTGACGATGTGGCTTGCCGTCAGCTCGGCCTGCTTCGCCTGGTACTCGGGCGACATCGGCTTGGCGTAGCCGCCCGCCGTCTCCGCCGCCCGGAACTCCTCGTCCTCCACCGCGACGAATTTCGCGCCCAGGCTCTCGACCTGCTCCTTGGAGGCCGGCCGGACGTCGGTGGCGGTGACCACCGCCCCCAGCCGCCGCGCCGTGGCGATGGCCTGCAGCCCGGCCACGCCGGCGCCCATGACGAACACCTTGGCGGCGGCGACGGTGCCGGCCGCCGTCATCATCATCGGAAAGCCCTTGCCGTAGGCGTACGCCGCCTCGATCACGGCGCGGTAGCCGGCCAGGTTGGCTTGGGAGGACAGGGCGTCCATCGCCTGGGCGCGGGTGATGCGCGGCACGAACTCCATGGCGAAGGCGGTCACCCCCGCCCCGGCCAGCGCCGCGACGGTCTCCTTCTCGCGGTACGCGTCCAGCAGGGCCACGACCACCGCGCCGGGCTTCAGCGCGCTGGTCTCCTGCGCCGTCGGCCCGCGCACCTTCAGCAGGAGATCGGCCCCGGCCAGCGCCGCCTTGGTGTCGGGGGCCACTGTCGCGCCGGCGGCGGCGTAGTCGGCGTCGGGAATGGACGAGCCGAGTCCCGTTCCGGCCTCGACCGTCACCGTCGCGCCCAGCGCCGTCAGCTTCTTCACGGTTTCGGGCGTCAGGGCGCAGCGGGTCTCCCCGTCGCGGCGTTCGCGGGTCACGGCGATGGCGACAGCCAAGCGAATCCCTCCGTCCGATCCAGACGGAGGAACGTTAGGCGCAAGCGGAAGGCTGCGTAAAGCGCCGCCCTCAGGCGGTCAGGCTCAGTGGGCCGCGGTCTTCGGCTTCTTCAGGAAGAACCAGCCGGCGACCATGATCACCACGAAGGCGATAGCCCCGCCGATGAAGCTGCCGTTCGGCATGAACCAGATGGTCAGGAAGGCCACCACCGCCGCCGTCAGCAGCGAACCCCACTTGGCCAGACCCATGAACAGGCGGAAGGTCGCCTCCTGCTCGGAGATCTCCTGGCTGCCGTGCACGTAGTCGTCGTGCGCGTCGGTGGCGGTGTGCGGCTCGGCCATGTCGGTGTCCGGAATCTCGAAAGACGGTTGCCGCCCTTATAGCGGCGCGCGCCGTCCGCTCAAGCCTCAGTCCAGCGCCGCCAGCACGTCGCGGGTGAAGGCGATATGGTCGAAACGCCTTCCGGCCGGATCCTCGCCGCGCCGCACGATGACGATGTCCCGGCTGGGCACGATGATCACATACTGCCCGCGGTTGCCGTTGGCCGAAATGGCGTCCGCAGGGATGCCCTCGCTCTTGTCGAACAGCCAGAAGGTCGCCCCGTAGCCCTGCTCCCCCGACGGCTGCGGCCCGGAGGGGCGCGAGACGTACGCCAGCCAGCCTTCGGGCAGGATGCGCTCGCCGCCCACCATGCCGTCGTCCAGATACAGCTGCCCGAACCGGGCGAGGTCCCGCGCCGTCGACCACACCTGGCTGGACAGCATGTAGTTCCCGCGCCAGTCGGTCTCGGCCCAGGTGTCGTGCATGCCCAGCCGCGCGAACAGCTCCGCCGGCGGATGATCGTCGAACGTGCCGGCGATCGACAGCACCGCCAGCAGGGTGTCGTTGTTGGCGTAGCGGTAGCGCGTCCCCGGCGCCGCGATCAGCGGCCAGGTCGGCGCCTGCTCGTCGACCCCGACCCCGCCGAAATAGAGCGCGTCGGTGCGGTTGCCCGCCGTGTCGCTGGTCAGGCCCGAGGCCATGCGCAGCAGGTTGTCGAGGGTGATCGCCTGCCGCGGATCGCCCGGCCGGCTCCAGTCGGCGATGGCCGCCGGAGCGTTCACGTCGACCTCGCCCCGCTGCACCGCCGCGCCGACGATCGTCCCCGCCAGCGACTTGGCGACCGACCAGGTCCGCTGGGGAACGTCCGGTCCGAAGCCCTGCGAATACCACTCCCCGACCAGCCGCCCGTTCTGAAGCACAACTATCGCCGTGGTCGCCGCACCTTCTCCATAGCCCCCGCCCATGGCGCGTTCGACGGCGTCCGTCAGAGGGCTGTCCAGGCCGGCCAGCACATCCGCCGCCTCCGCCTCCTCAAAGAACGGGACAGCGACCGGCGGCTCCGGGACGCGCTCCGCACCGGGTTCGCCGCTCCACCCTACCGGCATGATGCTGCAGCCCCGCCCGGGCGACCACACCGCCGTCCGCGGCGGCATCGCCTCATCCCAGCGCGCCGACACGGTGCGGTCGCCGATCTCCACCGGCATGTCCCGAACCAGCGGCTCCAGTTCGGGATAGATGCCGACCAGCTCGTTGGCCTCGACGCTTTCCAGCGTCCGTTCGCCGCCGGCCGACTCGGCGTTCTTCAACGCGCCGCAGACCATCAGCGCCTTGTACCCGGCGGCCATGGCGCGGACCGGGGCGGACGCCTCGGCCACGACCGGCGGCGGCGGCGTCTGGGCGACGGCGGAGAACGGGGCGGCGGCCAGAGCCGCGGCGAGGATCAGGGTGCGCATCCGCCGACGCTCGCCGCCCGCGCGGCCGGCGTCAATCAGAACGTCGCCTCGAACTGGTCCACCAGCCGCTCCAGCCGCTTGGTGCCGATGGTCCAGAAGGCCGGATCGCGCGGGTCGAGGCCGAACGGCGCCAGCGCCTCGACGTAGCCCTTCGACCCGCCGCCCGCGAGCAGCTCCCGGTACAGCGGCGTGAACCCGGCCGGATCCTTGGCCCGCGTCTCCATCAGCGCCGCCACCAGCAGGTCGCCGAAGGCGTAGGCGTAGACGTAGAAGGGCGCGTGCACGAAGTGGCTGACATAGGCCCACCAGTGCTCGTAGCCGTCGTTCAGCGTCACTGCCGGCCCGAGCGAGCCGCCCATCTCCTCCAGCCAGATGGCGTTGATCCGCTCCACCGGCAGCTCGCCCGCCGCACGCTCGTCGTGGAAGCGCGTCTCGAAGCGGTGGAAGGCGATCTGGCGCACCACCGTGTTCAGCCCGTCCTCGATCCGCCCGGCCAGCAGGCCGCGCCTCTCGGCCGCCGGCGCCGTCTTCAGCAGCCGGTCGAAGGTCAGGCCCTCGGCGAAGATCGACGCCGTCTCCGCCAGGGTCAGCGGCGTGTCGGCCAGCAGGCTGCCCTGCCCCGCCGCCAGGGTCTGGTGCACCCCGTGGCCCAGCTCGTGGGCCAGGGTCAGCACGTCGCGCCGCTCGCCCATCCAGTTCAGGAACACATAGGGGTGGCGGTCCGCCGTCACCGGATGGGCGTAGGCCCCCGACTGCTTCCCCGGCCGCGCCTTGCCGTCGATCCACGGCCGCTCGAAGAAGCCCCGCGCCCGCTCTGCGAATTCGTCGCCGAGGTCGGCGAAGCTCTCCAGCACGATCTCGCGCCCCTGGCCCCAGTCGAAGCCGCGCGGCGCGGTGGTCTCCAGCGGCGCGTTGCGGTCCCACTGGTCCAGCTTCGCCTTGCCCAGGGCCCGGGCCTTGAGGGCGTAGTAGCGGTGCGACAGGCGCGGCCAGGCGGCGGCGACCGCCTCGGCCATGGCGTCGACCGCCTCGCCGTCGACCTCGTTGGCCAGGTGCCGGCTGTCGGCCGGACGTTTGAAGCCGCGCCAGCGGTCCTCCAGCGCCTTGTCGGCCGCCACGGTGTTCAGCACCAGGGCCATGGTCCCGGCCCGCGCCGCCAGCGCCTCGTTCAGCCCCTCGGCGGCGGCCTTGCGCCGGGCCGCCTTCGGGTCAGACAGCCGGTTCAGCGCCTCCGACAGGGTGAGCTCGTCCTTGCCGGCCTTCACCTTCATCGCCGCAAGGGTCTCGTCGAACAGTCGCGGCCACTGGGCGCTGATCGGTCCGCGCTCGGCGAGGAAGGTCTCCAGCTCGTGCGACAGCTCGTGCGGCTTCATCGCCCGCACCCGCCGCAGCCACGGCCGCCAGCGCGCCGCGCCGGGGGCGGCGGCCAGGGCGGCGTCGATCTCCGCCTCCTCCAGCTGGTTGATCTCCAGCGTGACCCAGATGGTCGAGGCGGCGATGGTCGTGCCCTTCTCCCGGATGGTCGCCTCGAAGCCCTGGGCCGCGGCGTCGTTGCGATTGGTCGAGGCGGCGAGGAAGGCGTAGGCGCCGAGGCCCCCCAGCACGTCGGAAGCCTGCTCGTACAGCGTCACGGCCCGGTCCAGCCGCTCGCCCAGCAGGCCCGGCTCGGCGCGGGCGCCGCTCAGCTGCCCCTGCAGGGCGTTGAGTTCGGCGACCAGCGTGCGGGCGCGCTCCAGGTCGGCCTCGATGCGCGGATCCTCGCGAGAGGCGTAGAGGTCGGTCAGGTCCCACAGCGGGGCCTCGTGCGGATCGGCGGGGGTCTGGAAGGGAGCGTTCATGCCTCTCTTTTGGGGAGCCGCGCCGTGCGGCGCAACGGCCGAAAGCCGCCAGACGCACCGCCGGCGGCGAGTCACCTTGTCCGCGAAGGAGAACCCGCCCCCGATGAGCTTCCGCATCCACGCCCTGCCGCTGACCCCGTTCCGGCCGCTGTTCGACCTCGACGACGCCGGCCTCGCCGCCCTCGGCGCGCGGCGCATGACCGCCGACGCGCCGCACAGCGCGCCGTGCCGGGTCAGCCTCGCCGACGCCGAGCCCGGCGAGCCGCTGATCCTGCTCAACCACCGCCACCTCGACGATCCCGCCAGCCCCTACCGCTCGGAAGGCCCCATCTTCGTCCGCGAGGCTGCGGTGGAGACCTCGCCGGCGCCGGGCGAAGTCCCGGACATGCTGGCCCGTCGGCTGCTGTCGGTCCGGCTCTACGACGTCGACTGGACGATGATCGACGCCGAGGTGATCGAGGGCGCCGGGCTGGCGCCCTTGCTCGAGGACTGGCTGGCCCGGCCCGGCTCGTCCGTCGCCCACCTCCACGGCGCCCGCCGGGGCTGCTTCCTGGCCGCGGCGACGCGGGCGTGAGGGTCAGGCGGCGAAGGCGGCGATCAGGGCCTTCAGCTCCGGCTCGTCGACGCGCCGTTCCGCCTCCGCCGCGGGCGCCCACTCGCGCCTCCGTTCGGCCTTCTCCTTCCAGTCCGGGTGCTCGGTCGTGACCTCGAGGGGAAATACGGCCACCACGCACCACCGCGGCGCCCGGCGCTTGAGCGCCTTGAGGTAGCGGAAGGTCCCGAACGGCTGCTCGACGATGCGTCCCTCGACGCCGGCCTCCTCCAGCGCCTCCTGCGCCGCCGCCTCGGCGTCGGACTTGCCGGCCATGCGCCCCCCCTTGGGAGTGACCCAGCGCCGCGTCTCCCGCGAGGTGATCAGCAGGATCTCGATGCCGTCCGGGCCCCGCCGCCACGGCAGGGCGGCCACCTGCCGGCGCTCGCTGCGTTCGGTGCGGGTCCGATCCTCGGCCATCAGGTCAGGAACGCCCGTCCAGCCGGACCACGCCGCCCCGAGGCGCGACCGACGCAGCGGCGACGATGCGGCGCGCCACGCCCGGCGCGGGTCGACGATCCTCCGGCGCCTCGCCCAACGCCTTCGCTCCCCCGACCAGGATCGCGGCGCGGGCGTCGAACAGGCGACAGCGGTTGTCTTCCTTGGGCGGCGGCGCCTTGAACCAGCCCGGCATCGGCGAATCTCCCGGGAAATCGCAGTCGGCCATCGCGGGTCAGTCCCGCATGGCGGCGATTGCGTCAACCCGTCAGCACCCGGACGGTTCTCCGGTCGGGCTCAGCGCTGGTTCTTGATCGCGGACTCCGCCAGGGCTTCGCAGTCGAAACGCTGACAGAACTTCTCCATCAGATTGCCGAGGCGCTCGGCCAGCAACGGCATGGCGATCCGCTGCATCTCGAAATTGAGATCGACCTGCTTGCGCACGATCTCGCGCCCGAGGGGCGAGGTGTAGAAGGTGATCGCCGCCTCGAGCTCCGCCACCGTGAACCTGTCGGCCACGTCGTCCTGCAACTCGACAAGGGTGGCTTCGACCGACTCCTGGATGGCCGTCGCCATCTGGTCGGCCATCCAGGAGCGCTGCTCCTCCGGCAGGTCGAGTTCGCCATAGCTTTCGTCGATCTGCCCGCGCAGCTGCTTGAACACCTCCGAGCCCTGGGTGAGCTCGAGGTAGCGCCCGGCCAGCGCCAGGTGCTCCTCCCGTCCCGGGGCGGCGGACGGATCGGCCGACTGCGCCGCCGACGGCGTCGCCGCCGCCAGGCAGAGTGCGAATATGACGACGAACGTGCGCATGCTTCCCCCCGGTCTGCGGCTTGATCCTCCCGCGCGCGCGGCGGGACCGCAAACGAAAACGGCGGCGGAGATCGCTCTCCGCCGCCGTCGTGTCGTCTCGATCCCGAAGGATCAGGCGCCCAGCGAGGCCGGGTCGACCTTGAAGCCGGGGCCCATCGTCGAGGACAGGCTGATGCGCTTCACATAGGTGCCCTTGGCGCCCGACGGCTTGGCGCGGACGAGGGCGTCCACCATCGCCTTGACGTTGGCCTCCAGGGCGGCCTGGTCGAACGAGGCCTTGCCGATGCCGGCGTGGACGATGCCCGCCTTCTCGACGCGGAACTCGACCGCGCCGCCCTTGGCGTCCTTGACGGCCTGGGCGACGTTCGGGGTCACGGTGCCGACCTTCGGGTTCGGCATCAGGCCGCGCGGGCCCAGCACCTTACCCAGACGGCCGACCAGGGCCATCATGTCCGGCGAGGCGATGACGCGGTCGAAGTCCATGAAGCCGCCGTTGATCTTCTCGTACAGATCCTCGGCGCCGACGTGTTCGGCCCCGGCCGCGCGGGCCTCATCGGCCTTGGCGTCCTTGGCGAAGACGGCGACGCGGACGTCGCGGCCCGTGCCCGAGGGCAGGTTGACCACGCCGCGGACCTGCTGGTCGGCGTGACGCGGATCGACGCCCAGGTTGACGGCGATCTCGATCGACTCGTCGAACTTGGCCCTGGCGTTTTCCTTCACCAGCTTGATGGCGTCGGTGAACGGCAGCAGCGACTCGCGGTCGCCGGTCCAGGCCTGGATGCGCTTGGGTTGCTTGGCCATGAGCTTAGCCCTCCACCACGTTCAGGCCCATCGCGCGGGCCGAGCCTTCGATGATCTTCGTCGCGGCGTCGAGATCGTTGGCGTTGAGATCCTTCATCTTCTTCTCGGCGATCTCGCGCAGCTGGGCGCGGGTGATCTTGCCGACGGTCTCGCGACCGGTCTTGTTCGCGCCCGACTTCAGGCCGGCGGCCTGCTTCAGGTAGAAGGTCGCCGGCGGCGTCTTGGTGACGAAGGTGAACGACTTGTCCTGGTAGACGGTGATCACGGTCGGAAGCGGGGTGCCCTTGGCTTCCTTTTCGGTGCGCGCGTTGAACTCCTTGCAGAAGCCCATGATGTTGACGCCGCGCTGGCCCAGCGCCGGGCCGATCGGCGGCGACGGGGTCGCGGAGCCGGCGGGCACCTGCAGCTTGATGTAGCCGAGAATCTTCTTGGCCATTGGTCTCTCCTGACGATTAGCCCCGGGACGGACCCGGGGCCGGTGAGCCGTGGTGCGGCATGGCGGCCTCCCACGGATTTGCCGCACGACGGGCGCAGGGCCGGTCGAGCGAAGGCGGGCGTGTATCAGAGCCCCCCTGCAAAAGCAAACGGCGGCCCCGGGGAGCCGCCGTCGCTTCATATATCGCATGTCGCCGATGTCCCCGGCGTCCACCCGGGACGTCGCTCTTGTCCACCGGCGGATATCCACCCCGTCGGGGGCTCAGGCGGCCGTCTTTTCCACCTGGTTGTACTCCAGGTCGACCGGGGTCGGGCGGCCGAAGATCGACACCGCCACGCGCAGGCGGGCGTTGTCCTCGTCGACGCTCTCGACCTGGCCGTCGAAGCTGGCGAACGGGCCGTCGATGACCTTGACCGTCTCGCCGATGTCGAAGCGGATGGTCGGCTTCGGACGCTCGACGCCCTCTTCCACGGCGCCGATGATGTTCTGGACCTCACGCTCCGAGACCGGCAGCGGCTTGGTGCCGCCGGCGGCGCCGAGGAAGCCGGTCACCTTCGGGGTGTTCTTGACCAGGTGATAGGCGTCGTCGGTCATCTCCATCTTCACCAGCACGTAGCCGGGGAAGAATTTCCGCTCCGAGTTGACCTTGCGGCCGCGACGGATCTCCACGACCTCCTCGGTCGGCACCAGGATCTCCGAGAAGGCGTCCTCCAGCCCCTGCTGCCGCGCCTGCTCGCGCAGCTGCTCGGCGACCTTCTTCTCGAAGTTCGAATAGGCGTGGACGATGTACCACTTGTGCCGGGGATTGGCGGGCTTGGGCGCGACGTCGGTCATGGGTTCGGTCTCTCTTACTGGCCGATCGCGAGGACGAAGCCGGACAGGAAGGTCAGGGCGGCGTCGACCACGAAGAAGAAGACCGCCGCGATGGCCACCATGATGAAAACCATCACCGAGGTGATCCACGTCTCCTTGCGGCTCGGCCAGACGATCTTCCGCCCCTCGGCGCGGACCTGGCTGATGAACTGCGGAATCGAGGTCCGCTTCTTCGGCGCGGGGGCGTCGGCCGCGACGGCGGCGCCGGCGATGGCCGGCTGGGCGGTCTGGGGGCGGCGGCCCGGAGTCTTGGCCTTGGCCATGCGGCTCTCTTCAAACAGTGAATCCTGACACCGCCAGATGGGAAGTCCCAACCGGCGGCGACAGGGGGGAAATGGCAGGAGTTGAGGGACTCGAACCCACGACCCCCGGTTTTGGAGACCGGTGCTCTACCAGCTGAGCTAAACTCCTGGACAAAGCGACGCGCCGCGGAGGCCGCCTGCGCGCGTTTTCGCCAGACGCGGGCCTATGCCCGACCCGGGCAGGCTTTTCAAGGGCGCCGTCGCCGATCGCCCCGCCCGCGTCAGCCCTGTTCGTCCTGGTGCGCCTGCACCGCCGCCCGCTCGTCCGACTTCTCGACCACCTGCCGGAACAGCAGCTTGTCGATGCGGCGGTCGTCCATGTCGATGACCTCCACCTCGAAGCGGCCCAGCTGCAGCACCTCGCCCTCGTCCGGCACCCGCGACAGCTGGTGCAGCACCAGGCCGGCCACGGTGTGGAAGCCCTCCTGCTCGCCGAAGTCCTCGCCCAGCAGGTCGCACAGGTCCTCGAGGTCGGTCTGGCCGTCGACCAGCCAGCTGCCGTCCTCGCGCTGGCGCACCATGGCCTCGCCCTCGTCATGGCCCTCGTCGAAGTCGCCGGCGATCATCTCCAGCAGGTCGGTGGCCGTGACCACGCCCTCGAAGGCCCCGAACTCGTCGACGAGGAAGGCCATGTGGACCTTGGAGGACTTGAGGATCTCCAGCGCCTTCAGCACCGAGGTCGACTGCGGAATGAAGGCCGGGGTCTGCACCAGCCGCTCGACGTTGAACTCGCCGTTGTCCAGCAGGCTGTCCAGCAGGTCCTTCTTGTGGACCACCCCCAGGGGGTTATCGACGTCGTTCTCGCGCGCCACCACGATCCGCGAATAGGGGCAGGTGCGGATCTCCTGGCGCAGCTGCTCCTCGCTGTCGTCCAGGGCGATCCAGAACACCTCGTGACGGGGCGTCATCGCCACCCGGATCGGCCGGTCGCCCAGGGTCAGGATCTCCTCGATCATCTCCTGCTCCTCGGGCTCGATCAGACCGGCGGATGTGCCCTCGGCGAGGATGGTCTCGACCTCCTCCTGGGTGACGTCGGTGCCGTCCCGGTCCTTCACCCCCATGATCTTGAGGATGCCCGAGGTGGAAGCGGTCAGCAGCAGCACGAACGGCTTCAGCACGATCGCCAGCGTCGAGATCGGCGCGGCCATCTTGGCGGCGATGGCTTCCGGGAAGATCAGCGCCAGGCGCTTGGGCACCAGCTCGCCGACGATCAGCGACACGTAGGTGATCAGCACGACCACGATGGCCGTGGCGATGAACTGCGACCACGGCGCAAGCGCCGGCACCGAGGTCTCGAGGATCAGGTCCAGCTCCCCGGCGATGGTCGCCTGCCCGTAGGCGCCCGCGAGGATGCCGATCAGGGTGATGCCGACCTGCACCGCCGACAGGAAGTGGGTCGGCTCCTCGGCCAGTTTGAGGGCGGCGCGGGCGCCGCGGTCCCCGCGTTCGGCGCGGCTCTGCAGGCGGGACTTGCGGGAGGACACGACCGCGAGTTCGGTCATGGCGAACAGGCCGTTCAGCACCACGAGGAGCAGGACGACGGCGATGGCTATGGCTAACATCTAGGAGGGTGCGGAACCGGCGCGGCGCGACAGTCGGCGTCCGCTCCCCGATGATAGGGGCCTTTCCGGCCCTTCGCCACGATTTCGTGCGGCTCAGTCGGAGCGGCCGCCCTCGATGGCCCCGTACGGGCCGCGGGCGCCGCCGTCCTCCGGCAGGGCCGCACAGGCCGACATGCCGATCAGGGTGCCGATGAACAGGCCGATGTGGAGCGCGCGCCGCATGTGGTTACCGATTTCCTAACGCCGGAACCCGAACGTAGGCCCGGCGCGGCGGTTCCGCGCAAGCGGCGTCGCCCGGTCGGGGAATTGCGAAGGGCGCCGCCGCGACGGCGCCCTTCCTCAGGCGAAGCGGTCCGGTTCTCAGGCCAGCGGGCCGGATCCGCCGCCGCGCCGCGTCAGCCGGTCCGCCCAGGTCTGCGCCACCTGTCCGGCCGCGCTTCGTCCGCCCAGCCCGAACGCCAGCGCCGCCGCCACCGCCGCGGCGCCGAGGATCAGGCCGAAGGCGAGCAGCACGACGTCGTCGGCGATGCCCATGAAGCGCAGGCCCATGGCCGTGGCCAGGGCGATGGTCGCCCAGCGCACCAGGGTCGAGGCGAAGCGGTCCGCCCCGGCCGTGCCGCGGTCGATCAGCCGCGCCAGCAGGTCGGCGATCAGGACGCCGGCGGTGATGATCACCCCGCCGACGATGACGCGTCCGGCGAGGCCGAGAATCTCCTCGACCATGACGGCGAAGGTGGCGAACTCCAGCAGGCGGGCCGCCTCGATGGCGGTGAAGGCCACGATGGCGACCATGACCAGCTTGCCGACCACGCGCGACGGCGTCATCGGCTTCGGGGCGTCGACGCCGCCCATGGCCGCGGCGGTCGCCGGGGTCACGTCGCCGGCGTAGGGGGCGGCCGACGGGGCCGGCGCGGCGGCGCGGTCGCGGCCGGCCAGGGTCATGAAGCTCGACACGCTGCGGTCGAAGCCGGTCGCCGGCAGCACCCGCTCGACGATCTGCGCCACCCAGCGGCCGATGAACCAGCCCAGCGCCAGCACGATGGCCGCGGCCAGCACCCGCGGAATGGCGTCGAACACGGTCGACAGCACCGCCACCGCCGGCACCGTCAGCGACTCGATGCCCAGCTGCTCCAGCGCCGCAATGGTGATCGGGATCAGCACCAGCACGAACACCAGGGCGCCCAGGGCCGCGCTGACGCCGGTCGAGCCGGTCGCCCGCGACAGGCCCGCCTTGTCCAGCCAGCGGTCGGCGTTGGCCGCCTGCAGCGCCGCCTCCGTCACCCGCTTCGCCAGGGTGGCGACGACGAAGCCGATGAAGAAGATCAGCGCCGCGCCGAGCAGGTTGGGCAGGAAGGCGGCGATCTGGCCCAGCAGGGTGTTCAGGGGCGCGGCCACCTGGCCGAGGTCGAGCACGCCGAGCGCGGCGATGACGCCGAACAGCAGGATCAGCCAGAAGGCCACGTCGCCGAGGCTGTGGCCGATGGTGTGGCGCGGGTTCTCGCTCAGGTTCGCCTTCGCGGCCCCCGGGATGCGGTTGATGCCCCTGGCCAGCGCCCACTTGACGGCCTTGCCGATGAACCAGGCGGCGATCAGGATCAGCGCCGCGCCAAGGAGCCTCGGCAGCCATTCCTCGATCAGCCGCTCCCAGCCGATGAACTCGTAACCCGTGTCGTACATGGAGCCCTGCCCGGTTCGCGCCGCGGCCATCCGCGACGTTCCTTCGGTCATGAACCGGACACGGCCGCCGAGGTTCCGGGACGGCGGCTCAGCCGGAGACGGAAGCGGCGAGGTTGGCCAGCGCCGAGAGTCCCAGAATCGCCACCACGATCCAGCCCGCCCAGGTGACGCCGTGGCG
>MGLK01000016.1:175047-177137 GCA_001794825.1 Caulobacterales bacterium RIFCSPHIGHO2_01_FULL_70_19
GCTGCGGACCAGGCGTCCCCGTCGCCCCCCCGCCGTGAAGCTGACGCCGTTGAGCCGTCGCGCCTCGCGGACGGCCGCGAAATGTCGCTGCGCCTCGTCGACGTCGAGGATGCGGCGATTGAGGGTCAGCTCGAGCACGTGAGTGGCCTGGCGCGGCCCCGTCCACTCCAGTTCGCTCTTCAGGTCGAAGCCGGGCCCGGCGTGCTCCACCCGCCACGGGCCGAAGTCGGGCGCGTAGGGAAGGTTGAAGACGCGGCGAGTGACCAGACGGCGCGGCGTGCCCAGGTCGATCGGCTCCAGGCGGCGCGCTGTCTCCAGGTCGCGCAGGTTCGGTCCGACCACGTCGTCGCGGGACAGGAACTCGACCGCGTCCGGTCCGCGCGGCTGCAGCGGGCGGTCGACGTCGTACAGCTCCACCAGCTCCAGCCGGTTCTCGGCGGGGGCGTCGCGAACCTCCAGCGGCGCCGCCTCCACGGCCTGGCCGTACTCGGCCTCGAGCGACTCGCGCAGGCGGCGGGCGACGTTGCGGCGGCCGTCGTTGTCGAGCCAGCGACGCATGTCGTCGGCGCGCCAGTCGCGGTAGACGCTGCGCAGCTCCAGCCGCGCCGGCCGGTCGGCGCGGGCGTCGAAAGACCAGGTCTCCTCCGTTTCGCAGACGGTGGGTCGCGGCGGCTCGCGCATCCGTTCCAGCCCGGCCCCCGGCGCCAGCGGCAGGGCCCAGACGTGGCGGGGCGGCGTGAGGTGGCGCAGGTCGCCGGCCTGGGGCGTCAGGGTGGGGTCGAGCCACCAGGTCTCGCCGTCGACGACGACGCGAACGATGCAGTGGTCGAAGGCCAGCGGCGTCGGCGGCTCCCGGTCGAGCGCCGGCCCGAGCCGGGTATGGACGAGCGCCGGCGTCGCCTCGATCCCGAGCCTCCGGAGCAGGGCGGTCAAAAGGCGCGAACTGTCCTTGCAGTCGCCGTAGCGGGTCGCCCAGATCGCCTCGACCGGACGCGGCCGGTAGCCGCCGTCGCCGACCCCGATCGAATGGTAGCGCAGGGCTCCCTGGACCAGCCGGAGGGCCGCGGTCGTGCGGCCGGCCGGCGTGGCCTCGGCGGCCACGATGCCCGCCGCGGCGGTCTCGAGGGTCTCGGGCAGGCGTTCGGGCGGCGCGTAGAAGTCCCGGAACAGGTCGGCCACCTCCGCCCAGGTTCGCCGGTCGGCCACGTGCAGGGCGGCGTGTCCGATGTGCCAGGGCGGGGAATCCGGGTCGTGGCGCCACGGCGGCATGTCCACCGCCCGCCAGCGCAGCGCCCGCACGCCGTCGCGGGTCTCGTCGGCGGGCGCGGGCGCCCGGCCGAAGCTCTGGACGACGATGTCCCGCCCGGCGGGCGCACGCACCTCGACCCGGGTCTCGACCACCGGCGCGGCCCACTGCAGCCGCGGCGTGAAGCAGAGGGCGTCGCCGAGCAGCGGGTTGGAGCCGACGATCGAATAAATGGTGTCGACGACGTCCCCCACCCGCACGTCCGGAACGATCATGTGCGCGGTCAGGCGGCCGTCGTAGGCCGCGCGCTCCAGGTTGAGCTCCCGGCGGAAAAGTTCGAACGCCTCGGGCGAGGCCGCCTCCCGCGCGGTCCCGTCGCGCCACACCCGCACCGTGTGGATCACCGGACGCTCGAAGGCCGGGTTGAAGACGATCTCGAAGCTGGCGGCCGGCTGCAGTCCGTCGCCGCCGGTGACCTGCTGCGCCAGCCGGCTGGTCCACACCCGTTGCGGCCCGGTCAGGTCCAGCCGGGTGTCCGACAGCCAGAAGCAGCACCCGCGCTCGCTCAGCAGGGCCGGGTCCCGGCCGCCGATGTCCGGCGGCGAGACGTCGAACCCCTCGGGCGCCGGCCCGAACTCCACCCCGCGCGCCCCGCGCCCGTCCCCGTAAGCCACCGTGCGCCCCCCGGCCCCACAACCTGCGGGCGACGCTAGCGGATCGCTGCGTGCGCGTCACCGTCCGGAACGGGGCCCCGGGCGCTCGCGCCGCCCCCCGGACAGCAGAACGGCCCCGGAGATCGCTCTCCGGGGCCGTCCTTTCTTCCGTCTCGCGTCGCCGCGCTCAG
>MGLK01000017.1:0-160 GCA_001794825.1 Caulobacterales bacterium RIFCSPHIGHO2_01_FULL_70_19
CGCGCCGGCGGCGCCGACCCGGTTGACGGCGCCTGAGCGCGCCCCGGCCAGTCCGGCGACGGCGGCCATCGGCCGCTCGGCCCGCAGCGACACCTCGCCTCGCAGGCGACCGTCGGAGCCGGCGGAAAGCGCGGCGCTCTCGATCCGGGCGCGGCTCTCG
>MGLK01000017.1:269-519 GCA_001794825.1 Caulobacterales bacterium RIFCSPHIGHO2_01_FULL_70_19
CGGCCGCACCTGGCTGGGGCCATTCGCCCTCGCCCCCGCGCCGAAGCTGTTCTGATGCTGCGCGAGCCGCCGCCGGACCAGGCCCGGCTGGCGCTGGACCGGGCCGTGGCCGAGGCCGTGCAGGCCCGGCTCGCCGCCGGCCCGCGCGCCACGCCGGACGCCGACGCCATCGCCCTGCGCGCCGCCCTCGCCGGCCTGTCCCTGGCCGAGGCCGCCGCCGCCCGCGCGGTGCTGGGCCGGATCGACGCCG
>MGLK01000017.1:553-4936 GCA_001794825.1 Caulobacterales bacterium RIFCSPHIGHO2_01_FULL_70_19
CGGCCCGAGGCGGCGCTGCAGGCGGTCCGCGACGGCGGCCGCGCCCTCATGGATCTCGCCCCCGGCTCGGCCTGGTGGGGCCGGCTGCTGGCCGAGCCGGCGCTGCGGGTCGTCGCGGCCCTGCCGGACCATGGCGCCGGCCATCCGAGGGCGCTCATGGTGCAGAAGGCGGCGCCCGGCCCGACCGGCGACGACCGCACCTTCTGGGCCACGGACAGCGCCCTGCCCGACGCCCGCGTCGTGGCGATGCTGGCCGACGCCGGCCTCGCCGCCGAGCCCCTCCTCGCCGCCGGCGGGTTGAAGCTGTTCGTGCTGGCGGGCTATGTGCAGGCCGAGGACGGGCGGCTTGCATCCGCGCCCGGCGACCTGACCGGCGTCATCGGCGCCGCCCCCGTATTCTGAGAGCCCGCATGACCGACCTTCCGACGCCCAAGCCCGGCATCCTCGACATCGCGCCCTACGTCGGCGGCAAGTCGCGGATCGAAGGCGTGGCCGAGCCGATGAAGCTGTCCTCCAACGAGAACATGCTCGGGGCCGGCGAGAAGGCGCGCGAGGCCTACGAGGCCGCCGTCCGCAACATCCACATCTACCCGGACGGGCGCGCCACGAAGCTGCGCCAGGCGGTCGCCGAGCATCACGGGCTGGAGCCCGAGCGGCTGATCTTCGGCAACGGCTCGGACGAGGTCTTCGCCCTGCTGAACCAGACCTACCTGACCCCCGGCGACAACATCGTCACCGGCCAGTACGGCTTCCTCGCCTACCGGATCAGCGCCCTCGCCAACCAGGCCTCGGTGAAGCTGGCCCCCGAGCCGGAGTTCAAGGCGACGCCGGAGGCGCTGCTGGAGCAGGTCGATGAGCGCACCCGCATCGTCTACGTCTCGAGTCCGTCGAACCCGACCGGCAGCTACAACACCGGCGAGGAGATCCGCCGCCTGCACGAGGGCCTGCGCCCCGATATCCTGCTGGTCATCGACGAGGCCTACGCCGAGTACGTGACCGAGCCCGACTGGGAGACCAGCTTCCCGCTGGCCCGCGACAGCGACAACATCGTCGTCACCCGCACCTTCTCCAAGATCCACGGCCTCGGCGGCCTGCGCATCGGCTTCGGCTACGCCCCGCTGAAGGTGGCCGAGGCGGTCGATCGCATCCGCCTGCCGTTCAACGTCTCCGTCCCGGGCATCGAGGCCGCCGTGGCGGCGCTCGGCGACGAGGCCCACCAGAAGGCCTCGCGCGACCTGATCCACACCTGGCGGCCGCGGCTCACCCAGGCCATCCGCGGCTTCGGTTTCGACGTGCTGCCCAGCGCCGGCAACTTCGTGCTGGTCCGCTTCAAGGACGTCGACCAGTCGACGCGGGCAAACGACTATCTGAACTCGAAGGGGATCATCGTCCGCCCTGTCGGCGGCTACGGCCTACCCGAGTGCCTGCGCATCACCGTCGGCACCGAGGACCAGAACCGGGCGGTGATCGACGCGCTGAGCGAGTTCGCGGCGGGCTGACGATGTCTGCCCCTCCCACGGACACGCGGGTCGCCGGGTCCTTGGCGGGCGCTGCAACGGCGGCGTCGGTCTTGTTCAGCCTTGTCGCTGCGTTGTCGACAGGATTTCGAGATGGCGACTGGGCGACTGCCGCGGCATTGGGCGCCGCCTACTGGCTGATCGCCATGGTGGTAAGCGTCACGACAAGCCTCGTGGCGGGACTGCCGCTCTACTACTTTCTGCTTGCGAGAGTGCGTCCACGCCGCCGATGGGCTGTTGTGACAGGCGCCGGATTGGCCTGGCTATACCCCGGTCTCATGCGCATTGGCGGCCTGCTCTCTGATGTTGAGAACAAGTCGGACCTCTTGATATTGGCGCCGTTCGACGGGTTGCTCCTGCTCGTTGGCGGGTTTGCAGGAGTGGTCTTCTGGTGGCTGCTCACCGGAAGCATGGGTCCGCAGCCGGTTACCCTCTCCGGAACACACGGCTGGCCCCCCAGCCGGTGAAGGCGGCGAGGACCACGCAAAGGATGCCGTAGCTCCACGGACGGCGGTGGGCGAATTCGTAGATGTCGCGCTCCAGGCCGACCTTCTCGACGGTCAGGGTCAGGTTCGAGACCGAGACCGGCTCGCCCTCCTGGAACAGCCAGACCTCGGCGAAGTACCTGCCGGTGGGAGCGACCGTGGGCAGCTCGACTTCGGCCCGGAACAGGCCTTCGTCGACAAACTCCACCCCGTCGGGATCGCCGTTGTACAGCGCCGCCGCCTCGCGCAGGCGTATCACCGCGCGGCGCCAGTCGAGGTAGTCCTCGCCCAAGCGGCTGACCACCACGTCCCGCACGCCGTAGCGGGTGACGGTGCGGCTCTCCTCCGGCGCGTTGATGCGCAGGTGGTCGAGGCCGACGCCCAGCCGGCGCAGCTGGCCGAACTCGGCGATGTCGCCCAGCGGCCGTGTCGAGGCGGTCATGTAGAAGCCCGGCGCGCCCTCGAACAGCACCGGCCGGCTGTTCAGCCACACCCCCATGTTGCGGGTCTTCTTGACCAGACGGACGGGGGCGTCCGGGCCGCGCACCACCACGACCACGTCGGCCGGCGTGTCGGACGGGTTGAACACGGCGCCGTAGAGCACGATGGAGGCGCCGCGGAAGCTGGAGTCGACCATCACCCGCGCGTCGGTGAGGGCGGCGGCGACGCGCACCTCGTCGACGGTCGAGGCCGATCGGTCCGGGGCGGGCGCCGTGACGGCGGGCGGCGGGGGCGGAAGCGCCTGCATCAGTCGACCGCTCCCGGCGCGAAGGCGAACAGCTCGGACGGACGGACGAACAGCTCCAGCCCCATCTGGATGCCGACCAGCAGCACGATCAGACCCAGCACGGCCCGCAGCTCCTCGGCCCGGAACCGGCCCGACAGCCGGGCTCCGTACTGGGCCCCGACCACGCCGCCGAGCAGCAGGATGGTCGACAGCACGATGTCGACGGTCTGGTTGCGGCCCGCCTGCAGGATGGTGGTCATGGCGGTGGTGACGATGATCTGGAACAGGCTGGTGCCGACCACCACCCCGGCCTTCATCCGCAGGATGTAGAGCATGGCGGGCACGAGGATGAAGCCGCCGCCGACCCCCATGATGGCCGACAGCACCCCGGCGAAGGTACCGAGGGCGAAGGGCGGAATGGCGCTGATGTAGAGGCCGGAGCGCGGAAAACGCATGCGCAGCGGCAGGCCGTACAGCCACAGCGGCCGGCGGCGCTCGCGATGCGGGACCACCTCGCCGCGCACCCGGCGCAGGATCTGGCCGAGGCTCTCGTAGAGCATCAGCACCCCGATGGCGCCGAGGAACAGCAGGTAGGACAGGGCGACGGCCAGGTCGGCCTGGCCGAGCAGGCGCAGGTAGCGGAACAGCTCGACGCCCAGCAGGGCCCCCAGCACCCCGCCGCCGGCCATGACCGCGCCGATGCGGAAGTCGATGGCTTTCTGGCCGGCGTAGCTGATCACCCCCGAAGTCGAGGAGGCCACGACGTGGCTGGCCTGGCTGGCCACCGCGACCGACGGCGGAATGCCGAGGAAGATCAGGATCGGGGCCATCAGGAAGCCGCCGCCGATGCCGAACAGGCCGGACACGAATCCCACCGCCGCCCCCAGGAGCACCAGGAGCGGCCAGTTCACCGAAACCTCGGCGATCGGCAGATAGATATCCAAAGGACGCGCCTTCGGCTGGAACGGAGGTCAGGCGCCGGAGAGGCGACGGTGAAACTGTCCTGAACGCCCCGGGCCGCACGTGCAACCCGATGCGCCAGCGGAGCGCCGGCGGTCGCGCCTCAGGCGAGCGGCTCGACCGCGAAACGCGCCGCCTCGGCCTGCGCCCGCTCCCGCTCGCCGGCCGGCAGCGCGGTCTGAAGGCGCTCCGCCGCCGCCCGGGCGTCGTCGTCCCCGGCGCGGGCGGCGACCATGTACCACTTCAGGGCCTGCGTCGGGTTCGGTCCGATGCCCTCGTCGCCGGTCTCCAGGAGGCGGGCGACGTTGTACTGGCTGTCGACCAGTCCACGCTCGGCGGCGCGCAGCATCCAGGTCAGCGCCTCGGATCGGTCGCGCGGCCCGCCGACGCCGTCGAACAGGGACATGCCGTAGGCGTGCATGCCGCGTGCGTCGCCGGCGTCGGCGGCGCGGCGGGTCAGCTTGCGAGCCTCGACGGGATCGGTCGCCAGACCCCGATCGCCCTCCTGGTAGAGGCCGGCGAGGTGCAGCTGGGCCGGGGCGTAGCCGAGGTCGGCCGCCTGCCGCAGGGTCTCGACCCCCGCGAGATCGTCGGCGTCCAGCTGGGCCGTGGCCTGTTCGTAGAGCTCCGCCCCGCGGGCCAGATCGGCCGGCGCGACGGCCAGCGCCGCGATGGGCTGGACCTCGTCCGCGGC
>MGLK01000017.1:4978-19209 GCA_001794825.1 Caulobacterales bacterium RIFCSPHIGHO2_01_FULL_70_19
CCGGCGGTCAGCACCACGGCCACGGCCGAGGCGCCCAGCGCCTTGCGCACCGTGCCGCCGTCCTTGCCGGCCTGCTTGTCGAGCCGCTCCTGAAGCCGCGACTTGCCGCCGCGCTTCAGGCCGAAGCCCGACCGTCCCGGAGCCTCCGGCTCCGCCTGGGTCATGGCGGCGCGCGCGGCGTCGATGGCCTGGCGGGTGAGGCGGCGCGGCCCTGGGCGGCGGCGGCCCGCAGGGCGCGGGGGTCGACGAAATCCGTCTCTGCGGAGAACTCGTCGCCCGCGGCGTCGAAGGCCTCGGGCGCGGTGGCCGCAAGGGCGTCCGAGACGTCGGCGCCGCCGAAGCCGGCCTGGGCGAAGGGCGGCACGGCCGGCTCGGGCGCCGCGCCGAAGGGTTGGGCGCGGGGCGACGGGGTCGGCGCGGCTGCGGCCGCGGCCGCCTCGCGGCTCCCGAACGGCGTGGCGGGCGCCGCCCCTTCGGCCGCATGCGGACCCCGCATGACCGCATCGAAAACGGTGTCGGCGGTGAGGGTCTCGGGCTGCTCCGGCGCCGGCGCCGGGTCCGCTTCGGGCGGGGCCAGCTCGGCCGACCAGGCCTGCTGCTCCGCGAAGGACGGATCGTCGAAGGTGGCGTCGGGGAAGGCGGCGTCCGGGAAGGCCGCGGCGCGCCAGTCGGGCTCGACCGGCGGCGCCGGCGCTTCCACCTTGGCCGGCGTGGTCCGGCGCTCGATGTTCTCGCGGGCCTCGGCGATGAGCGCGGCGGTGCGCTCCTCCGACAGGCGCATCCGCTCGGCCAGCTCGCCGGAGGCCCGGTCGTAGCGCTGCTCGATGCGGGTGGAGCTGTCGACCAGCCGCCGGCCGATGTCTTCCAGCGCCTGCTGCGAACGTCGCTCGGACTGGGCGATCCGTTCGCTCAGCCGGTCCGAGATGCGGGTGATCTCGCCGCCCAGCTTCTCGAGCGCCAGGGCGTGGCGGTCGTCGGCGGCGACCAGCCGCTGCTCCAGCCCCTGCGCCAGCCGGCCGATGTCGCCCTCGACCTTGCGGGCGAGCGTCTCGCCCAGCTGCTCCAGCCGGGCCGGGCCGTCGCTCTCGATCCGCGCGACGCGTCCGTTGAGGTTTTCGGCGATGCGCAGGACTTCCCGCCCCATGGTCTCGACCGCCTTGGCCGAGCGCGCCTCCGAGGCCTTGACCTGCTCGCCGATGGCCAGCACCGCACGCTCGACCCGGTCGATCCGGTTCTCGGCCTCGGCGGAGTCCAGCCGGCGCATCATCTCGGCGCGGTTGGCCTCGACCTGGCGGCTGAGCGTCTCGGCCAGCTTCTCGAACCGGGCCGCCTCGCGCACGCCTTCGGGCTCGATGCGGCCCTCGGCGGCGCGCAGCCGCTGGTCCAGCCCGGCGAACGAGCGCTCGAGACCGCGCAGCGCCTCCGTGGTCCGGGCCTGGGCCTGGTCGAGCCGCGCGCTGACCTGGGCCAGAAGGTCGCTGCCGGCGCCGGGGCCGGCGACCTTCTCCACGGCGTCCATGCGCTGACGCAGTTCGTTGACGCCGGTGCGCTGGCGCTCCTCGATGTCGTAGAGCCGGCCCGCCAGCGCGCCGATCGACGACTCGACCTTGCCGAAGGTCTCCAGCGTGCGGGGCCCGACCTCCTCCTCGAACTTGCGCAGGCGGCGGTGACCCTCGCGCAACTCCTCGGCGATGTCGTCGAGACGGCGGCCGTACTGGCGGCCGCCCTGGTCCTGGGCCTCCAGCCGGCGCAGCAGGCCGGCGACGGCCTGATCCACCCCCTGGATGGCCACGGTCGAGCGGCGCTCCGCCGCCTCGAGCCGAGCCGCGATGGCGTCGACCGAGGCGCTCAGCCGCTGCCACGCCTCGTCGCCGGACCCGTAGGCGTCCTCCAGGCGGCGGCTGCGGCCGCGGCGCTCGTACGACTCGGCGGCGTGCGGGCGACGCGGCAGGGGCGTGTAGCCCTCGTCCTCGTCGCCGTCCTCCATGATCATCGAGTTCAGCCACTCGCCCAGCGTCATGCCGGAGCGGCGCGCGAGGTCCTTGGCGATCTCGCGAGCCTTGGGGTCTATCCCCTTAACGCTCCACGGCGCGGCTGCGCTCACTGATTCGCCTCCCGACCTTTGGCTGGACGCTAAGCGCCCAGATCAGGGGTGTAAACTCGCGGTTAACCCCAAGATGTAGGGTCTCGCCATCATCCTGTGGAAAGCCCGCGTACTGACTACAGAGATCGCCCTGCGTCGGTTAACGGGCGGTAAAGATTAACGGTCCGGCAACGCTTGCGCTTGCGCCGGCCGGCGAGCCGGACCACCTCCGCGGCATGGACCTGACCGCCACCCTCGCCGCCGCCGCCGCCGCGCTGGCCCTGACCGTCTTCGCCGGCTGGCGCGGCGCGCGCCCCTGGGACCCCCGCAAGGGCGTGCGCATGATGCCGTGGCGATGGATCATGGTCCTGTCCGCGGCCGCCGTGCTGGTCCTGCTGGTCCACGTCGGAACCCTGCTGGGCGTGCCGCAGCGGGCGTACTGAGCGGAACCCCCGCCGGTCCGCGGCCATTCCCGATCCACACGCCAAGGATCAGGAGAAAGCCGCATGGGCGACACGACCCTCACCGCCGCCGAAGCCGGAGACGCCTTCTGGGACAGCCTCAAGAAGTCGCAGATCGGCATGCTGGGCCTCGATCAGCCCGGCTATCACGCCCAGCCGATGACCGCCTTCCGCGAGGCGGAGACCGGCACGATCTGGTTCTTCACCCGCGACGACACCGACCTCGCCCGCGACGCCGCCCTGCCCGGCGGCCAGAGCGCCATGTTCCACTACATGTCGAAGGACCAGCACGTCTGGGCCTGCGTGCATGGCCAGCTCGCGCAGGTGCACGACCGCGAGCGCATCGACCGCTACTGGAACCCCGTGGTCGCCGCCTGGTACCCGGACGGCCGGGACGATCCGCACCTGACCCTGCTCCGCTTCGACCCCGACCACGGCCGCGTCTGGGTCTCGGACAAGGGCGCGCTGGGCTTCGGCTACGAGATCCTCAAGGCGAACCTGACCAGGTCGCTGCCCGACCAGGGCGGCGTGGCGGACGTGAACCTGCAGTGACGGGTCAGCCGGACGGCGCCGCCTCGGACCGGCGGCGCCATTCCGGACAGTCGGCGCGGGCAGGCCCCTTGCGGGCCGAATAGCCGTCTCCCGTCGGCGTCAGGATCAGGGCGGTCTGGACGGAATAGCTTCCGCCGGTGTGCGCGACGTCCCTGAAGCACACCGCTGTCGAGTCCGCGTTCACCTCGAGGATGCGGAGGCCGATCCGCCAGCCGCCACCGTCTCCGGGCTCGCCGCCTTCGCGGCTCCGGTAGGCCCAGCCTCCCGCCTCGGACCAGGCCTCATCGAAGCCCGCCGCCGCCGGCGTGCCCGGGGCGGGTAGATGCAACGGCCCCGTCGAGTTGGGGAACGAGGTCAGATCGAGCCGCGCCAGCAGCTCTTCCGCGGTCGGGGGCGGCTGCCCCGCGGCGACGAGAGCGAGGTTCATGAGCAGTGCGGGGACAAGCATCCACCGAGGGTCGTCCGTCGCCGGCGGGCGCACAAATCACGATTGCGTCGTCAGCCTGCGAAGCACCACGCCAGCACCGCCTTCTGCGCATGGATCCGGTTCTCGGCCTCGTCCCAGACCAGCGAACGGGGGCCGTCGATGACCGCGTCGGTGACCTCCTCGCCGCGGTGCGCCGGCAGGCAGTGCAGGAACACCGCGTCCGGATCCGCCGTCGCCATCAGTTCGTCGTCGACAGTGTAGCCCTCGAAGGCCTCCAGCCGCGCCTCGTAGTCCTTGTCGCCCATCGAGACCCAGGTGTCGGTGACGACCACGTCGGCGCCCTCGACAGCCTCGCGCGGGTCCCCGGTGAGGTGCACATGGTCGGCGCCGATCGCCAGGTCCCGCAGGTTCGGGTGGTACTCGGCCGGACAGGCCACCTGCAGCCGGAAGCCGAACTTCGGCGCCGCGTGCATGAAGCTGTGGCAGACGTTGTTGCCGTCCCCGACCCAGGCGATCGTCTTGCCCGCCACCGGCCCGCAGTGTTCCTCGATCGTCAGCAGATCAGCGAGGATCTGGCACGGATGGGAGCGGTCGGTCAGGCCGTTGATCACCGGCACGGTCGCGACCCGGGCGAAGCGCTCGACGTCCTCGTGGCTGTTGGCGCGGATCATCACCGCGTCGACCATGCGCGACAGCACCCGCGCGGTGTCCTCGACCGGCTCGCCGCGCCCCAGCTGCATGTCGCCGGCGTTGGCGATGATCGCCGAGCCGCCCAGCTGGCGGATGGCCGCATCGAAGCTGAAGCGGGTGCGGGTGGAGTTCTTCTCGAACACCATGGCCAGCACCCGGTCCCTCGCCGGGGCGTCCGCGTCGGGCCGCCCCTGCGGCCAGCCCCGGCGCGCCTGCTTGCGGGCGTGGGCGTCATCAAGGATGGCGCGCAGGTCCTCCGCCGGGAGGCGGTGGATGTCGAGGAAGTGGCGGGTCATGACGTTCGCTCCGGACGGGAGATGAGAAGGTTCATCACAACGATCACAACGAGGTCACAACGAACACGACGGGGTCTGGGCCAAGGCCCCGCGGACTGACCGGGATCATAGAACCAGACGGCGGAAGCCGTCCTTGAGTCTGTTGTTGTTGAAGTTAATGAGATAGCCGAGACGAACCTGCGAGAAGCGCAAGTACGTCAGGAGCTGGGCCGTATGGATCGACGCCAAGGCGTCGATCGATTTGATCTCGACGATCACCTGGCGCTCCACCAGCAGATCGAGGCGAAAACCCGCGTCGATCCGCTCCTCACGATAGATGACCGGCACAGGCACTTGCCGGTCGACCTGAAGACCGGCGCGCACGAGGTCCGAAGCCAGACAGTGTTCATAGACGGACTCAAGCAGGCCCGGCCCGAGTTCGCGATGCACCGAGAAAGCCGCGTCCATCACGGCGCGACCGATCTGGTTCACCTCTGGCGAAACAGCCTCGATCCCGTCGTGTTCGTCGTGCATCGTCGTGATCGTTGTGATGAACCTCGAGCCGGGCCTAGGCGCCCATCTTGGTCCGCGCGAATTCGCACGTCTTCTCGAAACGTTCGATCGCCTCGCGGGCCTCGTCGAGGGTCAGGATCAGCGGCGGCAGCATGCGCACGCAGTTGTCGCCGCCGCCGGCGATCAGCAGACGCTGCTCGTCGCGCGCCCAGCCCATGAATTCCCGGTTGTTGGGGACCAGCTTGACGCCGATCAGCAGGCCCTTGCCGCGCACATCGACGATGACGTCCGGGAAGCGCTCCTTCAGCCCGTGCAGCTGCTGCTTGAGATAGCCGGCGATCTCGTTGACGTGGGCCAGGGTCTCCGGCTTCGCGATCTCCGAGAGCGCCGCCTGCCCCACCGCCATGGCCAGCGGGTTGCCGCCGAAGGTCGAGCCGTGCACGCCGACGGTCATGCCCTTGGCCGCCTCGGCGGTGGCCAGGCAGGCCCCGACCGGGAAACCGCCGCCCAAGGCCTTGGCCACGGCCATGATGTCCGGGGTCATGCCGGCCCACTCGTGCGCCCACAGCTTGCCGGTCCGGCCCATGCCGCACTGGACCTCGTCGAAGATGATCAGGACGCCGTTCTCGTCGGCCATCTGGCGCATCCAGCGCAGGTCCTCGTCCGGGGTGGCGCGGCAGCCGCCCTCGCCCTGCACCGGCTCGAGGATGATCGCCGCCGTGGTCGGGTTGCGGAACGCCGCCTCCAGCGCCTCACGATCGCCCCAGACCAGCTGGTGGAAGCCTTCCATCGGCGGCCCGAAGCCGTTGGTGTAGTTCGGATTGGCGGCGGCGTTGATGGCCCCGTAGGTGCGGCCGTGGAACGAGCCGTCGAAGCCGTAGATGTCGATCCGCTCGGGCTGGCCGTTGGCGACGTGGAACTTCCGAGCCGTCTTCAGCGCGCATTCGACCGCCTCGGTCCCGGAGTTGGTGAAGAACACCACGTCGGCGAAGCTGTTCTCGCACAGCATGTCGGCCAGCTTCTCCTGGCCGGGGATGCGGAAGATGTTGGAGACGTGCCAGAGCTTCTGCGCCTGCTCGGTCACCGCCTGCACCAGCTTCGGATGGGCGTGGCCGAGACCGTTGGTCGAGATGCCGGCGACGCAGTCGAGGTATTCGGTCCCGTCGGTCGACCACAGCCGGGCGCCCTGCCCACGCTCCACCTCCAGCGGCGCGCGGTTGTAGACACCCATCAGATGTTCGGTGGACACGGGGCGGTACCTCCAGAAGAGAGACGGCCCCGTCGCGGGCGCGACGGAGCCGGTGAAAGGATGAAGCCTTGTCGGACGGGGCCCGGAGTTAGTCAACACCGGCGCCAAGGCCGGGGCTCAGTCGGTCAGCTGCGCATCCAGCTTCGCCACCACGGCGGCGTAGGTCTCTCCCGCCAGCCGCACCGTCGCCGGATCGACCTGCTCCATGGTGTCCTCCGCCGAGTGGATCAGCCGGAACACCTGGGGCACGAAACCCTCCGCCAGGCCCGTCGCCTCGCCGCCGTTGAAGGCCAGCCACATCTGGTGGGCGCCGACGTGGTCCTGGAAGCCGAGCGACACCGTCGGCACGCGGTCGGCCCCGCCGGCCTCGCCGGCCTCGCCCAGACCGGCCCCGGAAAAGGCGCGGTCGTCCGACGGCGGATAGACCGGGAAGCCGACGCAGTGCATGGCCCGCTCGGCGCAGACCTCGCGCACCGCCCGCACCACGCCCGCCGACTGGGCGCCGTTGTTGAGGCCGTACATCATGGTGTCGCCGTAGGCGGCGACGTCGGAGTTCACCACGGCGGCGACGTTGGCCAGGCCGTGCGCCTCGATCCACCTGCGCGCGCCGATCAGGCCCAGCTCCTCCTGGTCGAACAGGATCACCCGCACGCGGTGGTCGAGGTCCGCCTCGCGCAGCCGCTTCGCCGCCTCGATCACCCCGACCACCGAGGCGGCGTTGTCGACCACCCCCTGCGACATAGAGCCGTCGCGCAGGACGACGGCGTCGTAGTGGGCGGTCAGCAGGATCTCGCGCTCGCCCTCGCCGACGGTGAAGACCACGTTCCGGCCTTCGATCTCGCCGGTCTGGCGGTTGCCGCCTGCGAAGGTCTCGACCACCGGTTCGAAGCCGGCGGCGCGAACCTGGTCCAGCACCACCTGCGTACGGGCCTCGTTGGTCGGCTGGACGTAGGCGGCGACCCGGGCGCGGAGATCGACGTCCTGTGCAGCGGCGACCGGCGCGGAGACGGCGAGAAGCGCCGCGGCGGCGGCGAGCGAACGGAACAGCATGAAACCCCCTCGGATGAACCGGAGCATGGCTAGCGCGGCCGTCGGCCCGGCGCACCTTAAAACCCTGTCAGGCGTTCCCTTCCCGGAACCGGCCCCCGCCCCTCCGGTTGAGTCCGGTGAAAGGAGCCTCCCATGTCCCAGCACCCATCCCCCTCCCGGCAACCGGTCAAGGGTCCCGACGACCTGCAGCGCAATCCCGGCATCGGCCAGTCCCCCGGCCTCAGCCGCGCCGAAGGTCTCGAGGAGATCGAGGGCGACAACACCGTCGAGGGCGACGTAGCCAACAACGCCGGCCCCGGCGGAGCCGTCGATCCCGAGGACCGCGGACGCGCCAACCGCTAGGCCGGGCCGCCGCGCGGGCCGCACGGCGGTTCGCCCCGACGAAATCATGAGCTAAAGCGTGATCCGAACCGGACGGGGACTCTCTCCGTCGCGCTGCGCAGCCAGGTCGCCATGAAGCTCTACATCACCGTCCCGTCGCCCTACGCCCGCAAATGCCGCATCGTGGCGCGCGAGAAGGGGCTGGCGGTCGAGGAGATCGTCGTCGACCTGTACGGCGCCGCGCCGGAACTGGCGGCGTGCAATCCGCTGGACCAGGTGCCGGCGCTGATCGCCGCCGACGGCCTGCCGATCACGGACAGTCCGCTGATCTGCGAGTATCTCGACGAGCAGGGCGGCGGCCCGCGGCTCCTGCCGGCCTCCGGCGCGGAGCGGCTGGCGGTCCGGCGCATCGAGACCCTCGCCGACGGCGCCATGGAGATGGGCGTGAAGTGGGTGCTGGAGAAGCGCCGCCCCGAGAGCGAGCGCTCCCCCGCCTGGATGGAGCGGTGGCGCGACCGCCTCGGTCGGTCGTTCGACGCGCTCGAGGCCGCCGCGCTGTCGGCAGACCGGATCGATCTCGGCGTCATCAGCACGGGATGCGTCCTGACGTGGACGGACTTCCGCCACCCCGAATACGACTGGCGGACGGGGCGGCCCGGGCTCACCGCGCTGCAGGCGGCGCTGGAGGCCCGGCCGAGCTTCGCCGCCACCCGTCCGGACGCCTGAGCCTCAGACAATCCCCGCCAGCTGCAGCCCCTGGAAGGCGGCGAGCAGCACCAGCATCACGCCCACGGCCACGCCCAGCAGCCGGCGCGGCAGGCGCTTGGCGATCAGCCCGGCGAAGGGGGCCGCGACCAGTCCGCCGGCCACCAGGCCGCCGACCGCCGCCGCGTGGTTTTGCAGGGCGCCCGCCTCGCGCCAGTGCCCGGTGACGAACGCCCACACGAAGGCGGCGCTGATCGCGGTGGTGACGAAGAACTCGGCGGTGTTGGCCGTGCCGATGGCGCGTCGTGGCTCCTGGCCGGCGCCCAGCAGCGTCGAGGAGACGGTGGGGCCCCAGCCGCCGCCGCCGGCCGCGTCGAGGAAGCCTCCGACGAGGCCGAGCGGGGCGGTCCAAACGGCGCGCAGCCGGCGCAGGGGAAGCTCGTGCCGGCTGCGCCACAGGATGTAGAGGCCGACAAGGGCGAGATAACCCACCACGAACGGCTTGACCGCATCGCCCTCGAAGCCGGTCAGCACATAGGCCCCGAGGCAGCCGCCGGCGACGCCGGCCGTCGCCAGCGGCGCGCACAGGCGCCAGTCGACGTTGCGGTGCGCCACATGGCTGGTCGCCGACGCGGCCGTGGTGAAGACCTCGGCCGCATGCACGCTGGCGGAGGCCATGGCCGGCGGCACCCCGAAGGCCAGCAGGACCGACGAGGAGATCACGCCGTAGGCCATGCCCAGGGCCCCGTCGACGGACTGCGCCAGCACGCCCACCAGGAAGAACAGCAGAAAGGTTTCCATGCTCGCCCGGCGATGCGTCCGCGTCGCCCAGCTAACGCCGAATCTCCTCCGCCGTAACGGCCACGCTTTCACTTTTCCGTCAGCCGCCGCCGGCGCGCGGGTTGGACAGGACGGGGCCGGACGGATAGGAGAACGGCCCCCTTCGGAGACTCCCTTGCGACTGCCCCAGGCCCGGCTCGATCAGGTGCTCGACCGCTTCCACGAGGTGGAAGCGCGCATGGGCGCGGCCAGCGACGGCCAGGAGATCGTACGCCTGTCGAAGGAGCACGCCGAGCTCAAGCCGGTCGCCGACGCGGTCCGGGAGCTCGCCCGCGCCCGCGCCGAGATGGCCGATCTCGAGGCGATGGCCGACGATCCGGAAATGGCCGAGATGGCGGCCGACGAGCTGCAGGCGCTGAAGGACCGGCTGCCGGAGCTGGAGCGTCAGGTGGCCCTGCTGCTGGCCCCCCGCGACGCCGACGAAAACGCCTCCGCCGTGCTCGAGGTGCGCGCCGGCACCGGCGGCGACGAGGCCGCCCTGTTCGCCGGCGACCTGTTCCGCATGTATTCGCGCTACGCCCAGTCGCGCGGCTGGCGGGTCGAGATCGACAGCGTCTCCGAGGGCGAGGCGGGCGGCTACAAGGAGATCGTCGCCACCATCACCGGCGAGGGCGTGTTCGGCCGGCTCAAGTTCGAGAGCGGCGTGCACCGGGTGCAGCGCGTGCCGGTCACCGAGGCCGGCGGCCGCATCCACACCTCGGCCGCCACCGTGGCGGTCCTGCCCGAGGTCGAGGACGTCGAGATCGAGATCCGCGACCAGGACATCCGCATCGACACCTACCGGAGCTCCGGCGCCGGCGGGCAGCATGTCAACAAGACCGACTCGGCCGTGCGCATCACCCACCTGCCCACCGGCATCGTGGTGACCTCCTCGGAGAAGTCGCAGCACGTCAACCGCGACAAGGCGATGAAGAACCTGCGCGTCCGCCTTTACGACATGCAGCGGCAGGCCAAGGATCAGGCCCGCTCCGACGCCCGCAAGTCCCAGGTCGGCTCCGGCGACCGCTCCGAGCGCATCCGCACCTACAACTTCCCCCAGGGACGGGTGACCGACCACCGCATCGGCCTGACCCTGCACAGCCTGCCGCAGGTGCTGGAGGGCGACCTCGACCCGCTGCTCGACGCCCTGATCGCCGAGGACCAGGCCGCGCGTCTCGCCGATCTCGAGGCCGAGTTCGCCTGACGTCCGCTACTTCGGCGGCCGGATTTTTCGCCTCAGCAGCCGGTCCGACAGCGCCTCGGCGTGCTTCAGGGTGAAGGCGAGCGCCGCCGGGTTGCCGCGCCGCGGGCCGACGCTGTCGGCCATCACCGCGCCCCGCTCGCCGATCGGCATCGGCGCCCCGGTGGTGGTGTCGAGCGCGGTCTGGTGCTCGATCTCGGCGTTCAGCTCGGCCCCCATCAGGATGATCTGCACGCTCAGCCAGGTCCACAGCAGGAAGCCCATCATCGCCGCCAGCGGCCCGTAGGACGCGGTGCGCACGAAGCTCTGCAGGTACCAGCTGAAGCCCAGCGACAGGCCGAGGCTGAGCAGGGCGGCGAAGATCGCCCCCGGCGTCAGCCAGCGCCACCGCGCCCGCGCCCGGCACGGGCCGAACCGGTAGATGATGGTCAGGGCCGCGACGTACACCGCCAGCAGCACCGGCCAGCGCAGCGGCGAAAGATAGGCCCACTCCTCGGCCAGACCGAAGACGCCCAGCACCACCGGCACGCCCACCACCAGGCCGGCCGTGATCAGCACGGCGAACAGGCCCGACAGGGTGAAGGCCATGCACATCAGATTGTAGGCGACGATATTGCGCTTCTCGATCTCGTGGTAGGCGACGTTCAGGCCGTAGAACAGCACCTTGATCGCTCCGTTCGCCGTCCACAGCGACAGGGCGAGGGTCCACAGCAGGGTGAAGGTCAGCTCGGTGTTCGAGTTTTCCGCCAGCCGCTGCATCTCCCCGCCGATGAACTCCGCCACCCCCTCCGGGAGCACCGTGTAGAGGAAGCTCAGCCGGCCCCAGGCGTCGTAGGGGTCGGCGAACAGGCCGTAGATGGTGACGAAGGCGGCCAGGGTCGGAAACAGCGACAGCACGGCGAAGAAGGTCACCCCGCCGGCCAGGAAGCCGACCCGGTCGCCGAAGTAGGACGCGCCCACGCGCCACAGGATGTCGATCCAGCCCCGGTGCGGGATTCGCTCCGGCCGGTCCGCCAGCCGGCCCCGGCCGGGTTCCTTCGCCTCGAAGTCCTCGGGCCGGGGCGGGGCCGGCGGCAGGGGCTCCGGCCGGGCCGGCCTCAGCTCGATGCCGTACTTGTGCCCACGCGTGTAGAGCAGGTGCGCGGCGCCGGCGCCCGCGGCCAGTCCGCCGGCCACGGCTCCGATCGCTCCCCAGAGGCCGAGGCCGGCCCTTCGTCCCGACTGTCCCTGCATCCGCGCGACAACGGCTGCGCTGTCGGCGCGTTCCAGCGTCGGCGGCGCTTGAAATCCGCCGCCGCTCGCGCCAAGCCCTGCGCATGACCGACGCCGCCGCCGCCCCGACCCTGCTCTCCGCCTGGAAGGCCGCCCAGGCCCGGCTCAAGGACGGCCGCATCGACAGCCCGTCGATCGACGCCCGCCTGCTGCTCGAGGTCGCCGCCGGCTGCACCCGCGCCGACATCCTCACCGACCCCTACCGCCCCGTCACCGCCGAGCAGCAGGCCGTTCTCGACGGCTACGTCGAGCGCCGCCTGCGCCGCGAGCCGGTGTCGCGCATCCTCGGGCGCAAGGGCTTCTGGAAGATCATGCTGAACGTCACCCCCGACGTGCTCAGCCCCCGCCCCGACACCGAGGCCATCCTCGACGTCGTCATGCTGGCCTACGCCCCGCACGAGGCCTTCACCATGATCGACCTCGGCACCGGCTCGGGGGCCATCCTGCTGGCGACCCTCGCCGAACGCGCGGGCGCCCGCGGCGTCGGCACCGACGTCTCCACCGAAGCCCTCGCGGTCGCCCGCGAGAACGCCGCCAACCTCGGCCTCGAGAGCCGCTGCGACTTCATTCGCACCGAGTGGGCGACCGGCTTCGGCGACCACAGCTTCGACCTGGTGGTCTCGAACCCGCCCTACATCCCGACCGCCGACATCGCCGGCCTCGACCCCGAGGTGCGCGACCACGACCCGCACCTCGCCCTCGACGGCGGGCCCGACGGCCTGCAGGCCTATCGCGAACTGGCTCCCGAGATCCGCCGCATCCTCAGGCCCGGCGGCTTCTTCGCCGTCGAGATCGGCTGGGACCAGGGGCCGCAGGTGAAGGCCATGTTCGAGGCCGAAGGCTTCGGGGACGTCATCGTGGTCAAGGACCTGTCGGATCGCGACCGGGTGGTCACCAACGGCCCCGACCCCAGGACGAACCCCATCCCGAAGATGTAGCCGTCCGGCGCGGCGCGCGCGCGAAAGCCTCTTGGAAACGCCACGATCCCGCGCTAAGTCTTTCTCGTCTCCCACCCAAACCGCACGCCCGGACCGCTGAAGGTCCTGCCGCGCGCGCGTCCAGGGCAGTGACGGTCGGGCCGGTCGCCCGGCGGACCACAGGGCGACGACCCGAATTCCGATCACATCGTCAGCGGGGATGGGCCCCGACCGAAGCGGAAGACGAAGACGGACGGCTCCGGGCGCACAACGCTCCGGTCCGCCCTTACCCACCGAGGCACGGTAGCGTCCGATGAGAGATTTCAAGGGCATGAAGCGTCAGCGCGGACGCAACAGGAAGCCGGGCGGCGGCAACGCCAACGCCACCAATCCGAACCGTTCGTGGGACTCGCAGGGGCCCGAGAACATCAAGGTCCGCGGCAACGCCCAGACGGTCTACGAGCGCTACATGCAGCTGGCCCGCGACGCCGCCGCCTCGGGCGACCGGGTCCTGGCCGAGAACTACACCCAGCACGCCGAACACTATTTCCGCGTCCTGCGCGCCCTGCAGCCGCAGCGCCCGGTGAGCGAGATCGCCCAGCGCGAGCTGGCCGGCCAGGGCTTCGACATCGACTTCGAGGACGAGTCCGGCGCCCAGGCCGCCGCCATCCTCGCCGCCCAGCAGGCCGAGGCCGACCGTGCGGCGGAGCAGGAGCGTCGCCAGCGCGAGCAGGACGAGCGCCGCGAGCGCCAGGGCCAGGGCCAGGACGGCGAGCGTCGCGAATGGCGCGACCGGGACGACCGCGAGCCCCGCGAACCGCGCGAACCCCGCGAGCCGCGCGTCGAGGCCGAAGGCGGCGAATCCCGCGAGGGCGGCCGCCGCGAAAGCCGCCGCGAACGCTGGGAGCGCCGTCGCGAGGAGCGCAACCGCCGCTTTGAAACAGAGCGCGCCGAAGGCGGAGAATCGGCCGCGCCGGCTCCGGACGCCGGCGAGGAGCCCGGCTCCGCGCCCGTTCCGGCCGAAGCCGGCTCCGAGGCCCGGCCCCCGCGCGAACGCGGCTCGCGCCGTCCCCGTCGCGAGGAGGCCGCCGAGGACGCGCCGACCGCCCTGCCGGGCTTCCTGACCCGGTCCGCCACCCCGGCTCCGGCTGCGCCTGAGGCGGCCGAAGACGAGGCCGCTCCGGCGCCGAAGCGCCGCGCCCCGCGGCGCAAGGCCGAAGTCCCCGCCGACGAGAGCTGAGCCGCCGCGCCGCCCGTCCGAAGCGAGGCGGGTTGACGCGAGCGGCCCCGGCCGGTCCAAGGAAGGCTGAGACACGCTTCAGCCCTCCGGGAGCGCCCATGCCTCGCCTGTTCCGGTTCGCCGGTCTCGCCGCCGCCGCCCTTGCTCTCGTCGCCTGCGCCGCGACGCCCGCGCCGCCGCCGCCGCCGCCAGGCGCCGCGCCGGTGCTGCGGGACTGGCGCGGCATCGTCACCGCCTTCGACCGGGACCGCTACGAGCGCCTCGACGCCGCCTGGAGCCTGGCGCTCGAACAGGCCCGGCGCCAGCCGGGCTCCGGCGACCTGCGCAGCCTCGGCGAGTTGATCGTCCCGGACGCGCGGCGGCCGTCGGTCGCCCCGCCTGTCGGCGACTACCGCTGCCGCACGGTGAAGCTGGGTTCGCAGGGCGGCGAGCAGGGCCTCGGCTACGTCGTCTACG
>MGLK01000017.1:19224-26779 GCA_001794825.1 Caulobacterales bacterium RIFCSPHIGHO2_01_FULL_70_19
CCCCGAGGACGATCGTCACATGATCATGCTCGGGTCCATGGCCCTCGCCTCCGAGCCGGCGGCCAACTCCTACGGCCAGCGCCCCGACCGCGACCTGATCGCGGTGCTGGAGCGGATCGGCGAACGCCGCTGGCGGCTGGTGATCCCGTGGCCGCAGAACGAGTCCAACCTCGACCTGATCGAACTCGTTCCCGCCTGAACCCGGGCCGTCGCCAGCCGTTCCGGCAGCTCCACCAGCCGGAGCTCGCCATGCGGACCACCGCCGCCCTCGCCGCCCTCGTGCTTGTCGCCGCCTGCGGCGAGCGGCCGGAGCCCGACGCCGGGCCGTCCCCCGTCCCGTCGACGCCGGACCTCGCCGCGCCCGCGACCGCGACCGCCCCGGACGCCGCGGCCGATGGCGAGCAGGGCGGAACCTCGGACTGGCGCGAAGTCGTCTCGACCGAGGACGCCTCGCGCCTTGGACGCCTCGACCAGGCCTGGCGGCTGGCTCGCGCCGAAGCCGAAGACAAGGGCTTCGCCGCACAGGTGGAGGCGCTGGGCCCGCTGGTCGATCCCAACGCCGGCCTGGCCGGCAGTCTCCAGCCCGCCCCCGGCGACTACCGCTGCCGGACCATCAAGCTCGGTTCGAACGGACCGGACGGTCTCGCCTATCTCGAGTACCCGCGGTTCCGCTGCACGGTCGAGCTGACCCCCGGCGGCGACCTGGTGCTGACCAAGACCACCGGCTCGCAGCGCACCCGCGGCCTGCTCTATCCCGACACTGACCGCCGTCTGGTCTTCGTCGGCGCCCAGGCCTGGGGCATGGACGAGACCGGCTGGCCGACCTACGGCCAGATGCCCGAGCGCGATCAGGTCGGCGTCTTCGAGCGCATCGGACCCGCTCGCTGGCGGCTGGTGCTTCCGTGGCCGCGCGTCGATTCCAAGCTGGAGATCCTCGAACTGGTCAGGTGACGCCGGCCCTTGACCCCGCCGCCGCCGTTCCCGAGTCTCGGGAGGGTTCGCAGTCAGGGGAGCATCACATGCGCGGCGCGGGTTTCACCGTCGGTTCCATCATCGTGCTGGCCGTCATCGGGGCGCTGATCCTGATCGGCCTGCCGACCTACAACGTCTATTCGAAGCAGATGGCCGGCAAGGCCGCCTACGAGCAGGCGGTGCAGGACCGCCGCATCCGCGTGCTGGAAGCGCAGGCCGCCCTCGATTCCGCCCGCCTTACCGCCCAGGCCGAGATCGAGCGCGCCAAGGGCACCAACGAGGCCAACCGCATCATGTCGGAAAGCCTCGGCGGCCCCGAGAACTACCTGCGCTGGTCCTACATCCACATGCTGGAGGAGACCGCCGGCAAGCAGGGCCGCGAGGTCATCTACATCCCCACCGAGGCCGGCATGCCGATCCTCGAGGCGGGGCGGCGTTCAGGGCAATGATCAGTCGGCGGTCTCCACGCGGGTCATCCACCAGGTGATTGGCAGCCCGACCGCCAGCATGACGACGAACAACCCGATCTCCCCGCCCCATGCATCGGGGAAATGTCGCCGCGACAGCCAGAAGACGGCGAGTAGCCCGAACCCCAGAAGGAGGGCGTTCGAGCGGGGCACGACGAGCGCTGTCCCGCATCCCTTGCAGGCGAACGGCGTGCCCAACCGCCATTGGGTGCGGGTGAGCGGCACGAGGCGGCGGCAGCCGGGGCAGGCGGGGCCGCCCATCAGACCTTCGTCAGCCGCAGGTCGTGGAAATCGTAGCTGAAGTCCGCATCCGGACTGACGGCCTTCATCGTCGCCGTCGCCGCGCGGCCGCTCTCCAGCGCGAAGGTGACGAACACGTCCTCCTCGCGCCGGTCCGGGAAGCGCGTCCGCATCGTCTCGCCGTCGTAGGGCTCCAGCGGCCCCTGCAGCGAGGGCGTGCGGCTGAAGGCCAGCCACAGGCCGCCCTCGCGCGGCTCGATCGCGATGTCGCCGTACCACGGGTCGCGCCAGGTCCCCGCATAGGCCGCCAGCGGCAGCGACGGCGGCGCGCCGGCCGCCTGTTTCGCGTCGATCTCCGCCGCCGCCGCGATCGACTTGGCGTTGTTCTCCGCCTCCAGCCGCTGACCGTCCGCGATCCAGTCGAAGTCGGCCTTGCCCATGACGATGTCGGCGATGCCGCTGCGCAGGGCGCGCGTCAGCATGCCTTCCTCCGCATTGGTGAAGAAGCTGAAGCCGGCGTTGCGGCCGGGCAGCAGCACCGTCCCCGAGATGAATCCTGGCGCCCCGCCGCCGTGGGTGATGAAGCGCTCGCCGCGATAGTCCATCACCTGCCATCCGGTGGCGTAGGTGGCGGCGATGGACCGGCCCGGCATGTCCGGCGTCGGCCCGCCCGAGCTGGAGACGATGATGTTGGGCCGCCACATTTCGTTCGCCCGCGCCTCGGACCACAGCCGCGTCCCGTCCGGCAGCGCCCCCTTGTTCAGCTGCACCGCGATCCACTTCGCCCAGTCGACCGGATTGGTGACGAAGCCGCCGGCCGCCCCGGCCGCGCTCCAGTCCCAGACCTCCTGGATCGATTCCGCCAGCGTCTGCATCTCGCCCTGGTAGCGCAGCGGCGGCCCCAGCCGCCCGTGCGGCAGGGCCGAGCTGGCCGGATCCGCCGCCGTCATCAGCGGCAGGGTTTCGGTCATGCCGAGGGGGGTCAGGATGCGGGTCTGGACGAAGTCCTCCCACGGCATGCCCGAGGCCGCGGCCACCACCTCGCCGGCCACCACGAACATCAGGTTGCAGTAGTGGTAGGAGGTTCGGAACTGGTCCTCGATCGGCACGTGCTCGACCGCCGCCATGATCTCGGCCCGGGTCCGGTCGCTGTTCGGCCAGAACAGCAGGTCGCCGGCCCCCAGGCCGAAGCCGATGCGGTGGCTGACCAGATCGCGCACCGTCACCAGTTCGTTCAGCTCGGGCTTCGACAGGCGGAACGCGGGCAGGTAGGTCCGCACCGGCTCGTCCCACTTCACCTTGCCCTCGTCGATCAGGATGGCGAGGGCGGCGCAGGTCACCGCCTTGGTGTTCGAGGCGATGGCGAAGCGGGTGTGCTCGTCCACGGGCCGTGGATCGCCCGACTTGCGCACCCCGTAGCCGCGCGTCAGCAGCGGCTGACCGTCCTTCACCAGCGCCACCGAGACGGCGGGCTGGTCAGGCCAGGCCGCCATCGCCCGGCGCACGAAGGCGTCCACCTCGGCCGCCAGCGCCGCGTCGTCGGCGGGCTGCCGGGCCCAGGCGACGGCGGGCAGGGCGACGCCGGCGGCCGCGGCGGTGGAGGCCAGCGCCGCGCGGCGCGTGAGGCGGATGGACATGCAGACGCTCCCGACAGTTTCGCCGGCGACGCTAGCCCGCCCCCGCCGCCCGCGCCAAGCCGAAACAAACCGCTCCGCCCGGGCGTTGCCGCAGCATCATCTGGAGCAGAGACAATGCTGAGGAAGTACGCCTACGCTTGGATCACCCTGGCCTTCTTCACGGTGTCGATCGGGCTGCACTGGGGCTTCGGCTGGTTCGCCTTCGTCGACGAGGCGCAGTCGCACGGCCAGGCGCCCGAGCTGGGCCCCTACCTCGTCGAGATGGGCCGCGACACCTTCGAGAACTGGCAGTCCGAGTTCCTGCAGCTGCTCTGGCAGGTCGTCGGCCTGGCCTACTTCCTCTACGTCGGCTCGCCCTCCTCCAAGGAGAACGACGACCGTATGGAGGCCAAGATCGACGCCCTGCTGGAGCTGGTCGGCGAGGATCGCGGCAAGGCCCTGATCGACCAGCTCGACGAGAAACACCTGCGCCACCACGGCCACGCCAGGGTGCACGGGAACGGCGGCAAGTAGCCTCGCGCCGGACGCTTTTCAGGAAAGCCTCATCCGCGGCTCATGCCGCTCAGCCGCGAGGCGTCCTTTCCTCGCCCCGGGTGGAAGCAGGTCCGCCCCGGGGAGAGATGATGGAAAAGCGCGGCTTCATATCGACCGGCGACGCCGGGGCCGGAACCCGGCGTGGCCGGCGGCGAGGGGAACATGAAGGCGAAGTAATCGTCCATGAAGAAGAAGTAACTGTGTGCCCCGACAGGGCGCTGATACGCGCTGAAAAGGGGCCGCTTCCTGTCGGCCATGTCTTCCTGCAAGGTCGAGCGCTCGTGACTTCTCTCCGGACCCTTCTCCTCGGCGGCGCAGCGTTGGCTATCCTTGCGGAGCCCGCCCTGGCCCAGACGGCTCCCCCGCAGCAGACCCCGACCGTGTCGCAGGCGTCGCCCGCCGACCCGGCCGAGGAAGCCGGGGAAGCCGAGGCTGGAGAGACCGGGGAAGCAGAGGCGGAGGCCGAAGAAGCCACCACCCTCGGCGTCGTGGAAGTGACGGGCCGCGCGACCGATGTCCGCACCTCGATCGACTCGATCAGCTACAGTCTCGCCAACGACCTGCAGGCCCAGACCGGCACCCTCGCCGACGCCCTGCGCAACGTGCCCTCGGTCGACGTCGATCCGCAGGGCAACGTCTCCCTGCGCGGCGACTCCAACGTCACCATCCTGGTCGACGGCCGCCCCTCGGGCGTGTTCAGCGGCGAGGGGCGGGCCCAGGCGATCCAGTCGTTGCCGGCCGATCAGTACGCCCGCATCGAGGTGATGACCAACCCGTCCGCCGCCTACAGCCCCGAGGGCTCGGGCGGCGTCATCAACCTGATCACCAGGCCGACCAGCGTGCGTCCCGGCCAGGTCACGACCGGCTCGGTGCGCGCCAACATCGGCGGCGAGGGGCGCTGGAATCTCGGCCTCAGCGGCTCCCGCCAGGACGGGCCGCTGACCCTGTCCGGCGACCTCGGCACGCGGCACGACGTGGCGCTGCAGGCCTTCGACCGGGTGCGCGAACGGCTCGACCCGGTCACCGGCGCCGTGATCTCCACCACCCGGCAGTCGCAGGACGTGGAGGGCGACGTCGACGTCCAGTTCGGACGCCTGACCGCCGAGTACCGCCTGACCGACAATCTGCAGCTCACCGGCGAGCTGCGCGGGAACCTGATCGACACCGGCGGGCGCGGGCTGGAGGTCTACGAGACCGACAACGCGGCCGGCGCGCCCGTGAGCGCCTACACGCGGGACGGCGACTTCGGCTTCGACGGCGACAACGTGGGCGCCACGGCCCGGCTCCTGCGCCGCTTCGGCGAGCAGGGCCACGACTGGACCAACGAACTGCGCATCGACCGCAACCGCGGCCACTTCTCGCTGGACTCCGTCTACGAAACCACCCTCCCGGTCGCGCCCGCGGTCTACGAGGAGATGGACAACCGCAACCGCCAGACCCAGCTCGGCTTCACCAGCGCCTACGTCCGGCCGATGCCCAACGAAGGCAAGCTGCGCACCGGCTACGAGCTCGAGGTGCGCGACATGGCGTTCGACAGCGCCATGAGCCGCGGCCCCGCCCCCGGCGCCCTCGTCCCCGATCCGTTCGTGACCAACCGCTTCGAGGCCGAACAGACGGTGCACGCCCTGTACGGGACCTGGGAACGCCCGTGGGGCGACCTCTCCGCCCAGTTCGGCCTGCGCCTCGAGTACGCCGACATCGAACTGGACCAGGTCACCACCGGCGTGACCGCGCAGCAGGACTACTTCCGCGCCTATCCGACCCTGCACGTCAGCTATCAGCTGACCGACAACGAACTGGTCCGGGCCAGCTACAGCCGGCGCATCCAGCGGCCGCATCCGTTCCAGCTGAATCCGTTCGTCAGCTACCAGGACCCGCTGAACCTGCGCTCCGGCAACCCGGACCTGGAGCCGCAGGAGACCGACGCCTTCGAGGCCATGTGGCAGCGCCGGGCGGGCCAGACCTTCTACCAGGCCACGGCCTACTACCGCGACACGCAGAAGGCCTTCACCGAGGTGGCCGCCGACATCGGCGGCGGCGTGCTGCTGACCCGGCCCGAAAACCTCGGCTCGCGGCGCGACTACGGCGTCGAGCTGGTCGCCAACGGCCAGCTGCACGCCACGCTCAAGTACAACGCCAGCCTCAACGTCTTCCGCCAGGAGATCGACGCCGCCGCGCTCGCCGGCGCCGCGGACCGCTCGGACACCGTCGTCACCGGCCGCGCCACCCTCAACTGGCAGCCGACGCCGGACGACTTCCTGCAGATCTCGGGCCTCTACCAGGGCGACGCCCTGCTGGCCCAGGGGGTGCGCGAGTCCGGCGGCATGCTGAACCTCGGCTACCGGCGCAAGCTCAACGACACCCTTGCCTTCCTGGTCACCGTTCGCGACCTGCTCGACGACTTCGGCGACACGACCGTGTTCGAGACGGCGGACTTCCGCGACCGCACCGAACGGCGCTTCGGCGGCCGCGCCTGGTACCTCGGCCTGACCTGGAGCTTCGGTTCCGGCCCGCGTCGCGACCAGCCGCCGCAGTTCGACTTCTCGGCCCCGCAGACCGGCGGCTGATCCGCGTCTCCTCCCGCGCCAGCGGGAGGAGCGCCGCGCGCGACGTGTCGGCGCGCCGCGCCCTTGCGTGTCCTCACGGCCACACCCAGATTTGCGTCATCTCAAGACGCCGCCGCTCCCGGGGCGTCAGGATAAGAATCCGCCTGACAGGGGATGTCCGTGAATCTCGACCTCTACTCCGACCGCGCCAAGCAGGCCGTCCAGTCGGCCCAGTCGCTCGCCCTGGCCCGCCGCCACCAGCAGTTCGCCCCGGAGCACCTGCTCAAGGTGCTGCTGGAGGAGCGCGACGGCCTGGCCCGCAACCTGATCACCGCCGCCGGCGGCGACGCGGCCAAGGCCGAACAGGCGGTCGAGACCGCCCTGCAGAAGCGCGCCCAGGTCTCCGGCGGCTCGGGCCAGCTCTATCTGGACGGCGACACCGCCCGCGTCTTCGCCGCCGCCGAGGCCCAGGCGAAGAAGGCCGGCGACGCCTTCGTCACCACCGAACGTCTGCTGTGGGCGATCGCGAAGGAGGGCGGGGTCGCCGCCACCGTGCTGGCCTCCGTCGGCGCCACGCCGGACAAGCTCGAGGCCGCCATCGCCGAGGTGCGCAAGGGCAAGACCGCCGACTCCGCCGCCGCCGAGGACGCCTACGACGCCCTCAAACGCTACGCCCGCGACCTGACCCAGGCCGCCCGGGACCAGAAGATCGACCCGGTCATCGGCCGCGACGAGGAGATCCGCCGCACCATCCAGGTGCTGGCCCGCCGCACCAAGAACAACCCCGTCCTGATCGGCGAGCCCGGCGTCGGCAAGACCGCCATCGTCGAGGGCCTCGCCCTGCGCATCGTCAACGGCGACGTGCCCGAGAGCCTCAAGGACAAGAAGGTGATGGCGCTCGACATGGGCGCCCTGATCGCCGGCGCGAAGTACCGCGGCGAGTTCGAGGAGCGGCTCAAGGCGGTGCTCAACGAGGTGGCCGCGGCCGAGGGCGGCATCGTCCTGTTCATCGACGAGATGCACACCCTGGTCGGGGCCGGCAAGACCGACGGCGCCATGGACGCCTCCAACCTGCTCAAGCCCGCCCTGGCCCGCGGCGAGCTGCACTGCGTCGGCGCCACCACCCTCGACGAGTACCGCAAGCACGTCGAGAAGGACG
>MGLK01000017.1:26786-29741 GCA_001794825.1 Caulobacterales bacterium RIFCSPHIGHO2_01_FULL_70_19
GCCCTCGGTCGAGGACACCGTCTCGATCCTGCGCGGCCTCAAGGAGAAGTACGAGGTCCACCACGGGGTGCGCATCGCCGACGGCGCCATCGTCGCCGCCGCCACCCTGTCGAACCGCTACATCACCGACCGCTTCCTGCCCGACAAGGCCATCGACCTGATCGACGAGGCCGCCAGCCGGGTGCGCATGGCCGTCGACTCCAAGCCCGAGGCGCTGGACGAGATCGACCGCCGCCTGGTCCAGCTCAAGATCGAGCGCGAGGCCCTGAAGAAGGAGAGCGACGCCGCCTCGAAGGCCCGTCTCGAGAAGCTCGAGGACGAGATCGCCGAGCTCGAGGGCGAAAGCGAGGACCTCACCGCCCGCTGGAAGGCCGAGAAGGAGAAGGTCGGTCAGGGCGCCCAGCTGCGCGAGACCCTCGACCGCCTGCGCGCCGAACTGGCCTCGGCCCAGCGCGCCGGCGACCTCGGCCGCGCCTCCGAGATCGCCTACGGCCAGATCCCCCAGATCGAGAAGCAGCTCGCCGAGGCCGAGCAGAACGAGGCCGACAAGTCCGGCCCCCTGACCCCCGAGGTGGTCGACGCCGAGCAGATCGCCGCCGTCGTCTCCCGCTGGACCGGCGTGCCGGTCGACAAGATGCTCGAGGGCGAGCGCGAGAAGCTGCTCAAGATGGAGGACGCCCTGGCCGCCCGCGTGGTCGGCCAGGACGAGGCCCTGGTCGCCGTCTCCGACGCCGTCCGCCGCGCCCGCGCCGGTCTCAACGACCCCAACCGTCCGCTCGGCTCCTTCCTGTTCCTCGGCCCCACGGGCGTCGGCAAGACCGAGCTGACCAAGGCGCTGGCGGAGTTCCTGTTCGACGACGAGGCCGCCATCACCCGCCTCGACATGTCGGAGTACATGGAGAAGCACTCGGTCAGCCGCCTGATCGGCGCGCCCCCCGGCTACGTCGGCTACGACGAGGGCGGCGCCCTCACCGAGGCCGTGCGCCGCCGCCCCTACCAGGTCGTGCTGTTCGACGAGGTCGAGAAGGCCCACCCCGACGTCTTCAACACCCTGCTGCAGGTGCTCGACGACGGTCGCCTGACCGACGGCCAGGGCCGCACCATCGACTTCCGCAACACCCTGATCATCATGACCTCCAACCTCGGCTCGGAGTTCCTCGCCAGCCAGGGCGAGGGCGACGACGTCGAGGCCGTGCGCCCCATGGTGATGGACGCCGTCCGCGCCCACTTCCGCCCCGAGTTCCTCAACCGCATCGACGAGATCATCCTGTTCCGCCGCCTCGGCCGCGACCAGATGGCCGGCATCGTCCGCATCCAGCTGGCCCGCTTCGAGAAGCTCCTCGCCGACCGCCGCCTGACCCTCGACCTGGACGACACGGCCGCCGCCTGGCTCGCCGACAAGGGCTACGACCCCGTCTACGGCGCCCGGCCGCTGAAGCGGGTGATCCAGAAGGAGCTGGTCGACCCGATCGCGCGGAAACTGCTGGCCGGGGAGATCGAGGACGGGTCGGTGATCGCGGTGTCAGCCGGCGAGGGCGGGCTGGAGATCGGCAAGGCGCGGGTGCACTGACGCGTCCCTTGTCATCCCGGGCCGCGAAAGCGGACCCGGATTGTCGGGGGCGGCTTCGCCGCGCCCGACCTCATTCCCCACGCCGCTATCGTCATCCTCCGGCAAGCCGCGAAGCGGCGCAGACCGGAGGACCCAGCGGCGCCGGCGCGTCAGCGACGGCGAAATGGCGGATACAGCCGCGCTCCCGACAGGGTCGCGCTGTCGCGCGCCGCTGGGTCCTCCGGTCTCGGCTGCGCCTCGCCGGAGGATGACGATAGCGGGGAAGGCAGAGCAATGTTAGATTGTTCACTAGAACAACTATAAGGCGTGGTTTCATGCCTTCGCACCGCCGCTTCATCGCGACCTACATCATGGCCAGCGGGCGTAACGGCACGCTCTACGTCGGCTCCACCTGCAACCTGCTCCGCCGCGTCGGCGAGCATCGCAACGGCCGTTTTGAAGGCTTCACCCGCAGGCACGGCTGCATCCGCCTCGTCTGGTTCGAACGCCACCCGTGGCTGATCCGGGCGATGCGGCGCGAGAAGCGGTTGAAGCACTGGCTGCGCGACTGGAAGCTGAAGCTGATCGAGGACGCCAACCCCGACTGGCGCGATCTCGCCGCCGACTGGTTTCCGGTCAACGACCCGGACTGGACCCCGCCGTCGGAACCGGGTTGAGCAAGCCCCCTCCACAACCGCCGCTTCCTCCGCCACACTCGTCCCATGAGCGACGCCGCCGCGCCTGCAACGCCCTCCGTGCTCCAGCGCGTCACCAACGGCGGGCTGGACCGGCTGGCGGGCGGCCCCGTCCTCGCGCCGGGCTCGGAGCGGCCGGCGATGCTGGTGGCGCTGGCCTGCGGGGCGGTGTTCGTCGCCGGGCTGGCGGGGCTTGACCCGCTGGGGCTCGCCGTCTCCGGCCAGGCCCTCGCCGAGGGGCGCTGGCACACCCTCCTGACCCATATGTTCGTGCATGGCGGGGCCGGCCACCTGATCATGAACCTCACCGCCCTGCTCGCCTTCGGACCGGTGGTGACGACCCGCCTCGGCCGGGGCCCCGGCGGCTGGCTGCGCTTTTTCGGCCTGTATTTGGGCGCAGGCCTGGCCGGAGCCGCCCTCTATCTCGCCCTGCACCCGACCGGGGCGGTGCCCATGGTCGGCGCCTCCGGAGCCATCTTCGGTCTCTGGGGCGCGGCGGCGCGGCTCCACCCTGACGGCGACGTGCTCCCGCTGCGGGCGCCCGAGGTGCGGCGCGAGGTGGTGGCCGCGCTCAAGGTCAACCTGATCCTCTTCGCCCTCCTGTTCGTCATCGTCCGGCTCAGCGGCGGCGTCGGCGGGCTGGCGTGGGAAGCGCACCTCGGCGGCTTTCTCGTCGGCTTGCTGCTGGCGCCGCGGCTCGTCGCGCGCGCG
>MGLK01000017.1:29751-41322 GCA_001794825.1 Caulobacterales bacterium RIFCSPHIGHO2_01_FULL_70_19
CGACGCCCGGCCGGGCTTCCCCTCCACAACCGCCGCTTCCTCCGCCACACTCGCCGGCATGACCCCGCCGGCCGCCGTCCGTCCGCCGCTGTTCGGCCGCCGCTACAACCGGCGCGGGCAGCGCGTGGCCGGGCCGCCGTTTCACGATCCGCGCACCTGGAAGCTGCTGTTCTCCCCTGCCGGCCTGCCCGGCCTGGCCCTGCTGATCGTCTTCGGCCTGGTGCTGGCGGTGCAGACGTACGTCACCGGGCCGGAGGTCTGGGTGCTTTCGGGCCACGCTCTCCTCGCCCACGGCGGCTGGCACGCCCCCGTCGCGCACATGTTCGCCCACGCCGGCCCCGTGCACCTGCTGCTGAACGCCACCGCCCTGCTGCCGCTGACGGCGCTGGTCATGGTCCGGCTGGGTCGCGGCCCCGACGGCTGGCGGCGCTTCGCCCTCCTCTATCTCGGCGCCGGACTGGCGGGAGCGGCGCTGTTCCTCGCCTTCAACCCGACCGGCCCGGCGCTGATCGGCTCCTCGGGCGCCATCTTCGGCCTGTGGGGCGCGGTGTCGCGCATCCGCGCCGACGGCGGTTTCGCCCCGCTGCGGTCGCGGCAGGTCGGCGACGAGGTGTTCTACTTCGCCCTGCTCAACGCCCTGCTGTACGGCATCGTCTTCGCCCTCGTCCGCCTCGGCGACGCCGGCGTCGGCGGCATGGCGTGGGAGGCCCACCTCGGAGGCTTCCTGTTCGGCCTGCTGGCCGTGCCCTGGCTGGCCCCGCGCACGCCGCCGCCGGCGACCGTCTGACCCTGTTCCGGGTCCCCCAGCACCGGCATCACCTCCACCCCGTCGCAGGGGAAGATCGTCATGTGCGGATGGCCCTCGAACAGCCGCGCCGCGGCCTCGTGGCTGTCGGCCCGCACCACCATGAACACGGTCAGCCGGTTGACCGCCTCGGTGATCTCGCCCGCGTCCGAGATGCGCCTGGTCGGGCCCAGCGGGCCGCCGAGGTAGTCGATGACGTCGCGGTGCGCCGCCTCCCACGCCGCCACCGCCGCCACCCCCGCCTCGGCCGTCGCCGCCTGCTCCGCCGCGCTCATCGCCCGCCAGGCGCGCCACTTCGGCCCCGCCTTGTCGCTGGTGAACACCCCCAGATAGCGACCCATGTCGTTTCCTCCATGAAGATCGGCGCCGCAGGCGCACGAGCCTCCCTTCACCCCTTGCAGGCGAGGCTGCCGGACGGACGGAGGGAGTCAAGGATGGCCTGCGGCCACCGCGCAGCGGCGCGCCCGGCGGGCGCGTCCTTGACGCCCTCCGACCGCCCGGCGACGATCTCCGCAAGGGTTCGAAGGAGGCTTCCGCGCCGCCCCGGGCGCCCTCGTCCCGGCGCGCAGGCCTCCCCCGCTCCGGAACCGCCCCGCTTCCCCCGCCATTCCCCTTCCCATGGAGCTCGCGGGCATTCCCTGGATCGAGACGGCGGCGCGGGCGCTGGAGGCGGCCGGGGTCGTGGTCATCCTCGCCGGCGTCGTCCTCGCCGTCGCCCTGTTCGCCCGCGACCTCGCGCGCCGGACGCCGGGACGCGACGCCTACGACCGGCTGCGCGCCAACCTCGGCCGCGGCATCCTGCTGGGGCTGGAGCTGCTGGTCGGGGCCGACATCATCGCCACCATCACCGCCCCGCTGACCTTCGAAAGCGTCGGCCTGCTCGCGGCCGTGGTGGCGATCCGCACCTTCGTCTCGGTGTCGCTGGAGATGGAGATCGGCGGCCGCTGGCCGTGGCGCAGGGCCGCCGAGGAGGGCGGCGCGTCGGAACGCTAGCCGCGCGCTCCGAGGATGGCGGTCAGGGTGCCGTCGCTCTCGAGGATCACCACCTCGGCCTCGGCGATGTCGCGGCCGCCCGCGCTGCGCACGGCGCTCAGCAGTTCGCCCTCGGTCACCCGCTCGCGGCGCAGCGCCTCCGGCAGCGGGGTCCCGCCGCGCACCAGCACGGCCGGCTCCGACCGCACCGCGCGGCGCCACAGCTTCCAGCGCACCGAGCTCCAGGTGACCAGAAACTGCAGCCCGATCAGGACGGCGAAGGCGACCAGCCCCTCGGCCAGCGGGACCTTCTCGTCCAGCAGGATGGTCGCCAGGGTCGAGCCCAGCGCCACCGTCACCACCAGGTCGAAGGCGTTCAGCTTGGACAGGGTCCGCTTGCCCGAGAGCCGCAGGAACAGCACCAGGCCGACATAGGCGAGGGCGCCGACCAGCACCGTGCGGGCCGGGCCGGACCAGCCCTGGAACAGCATGGCTGAAAGATCCATGGCCTCCCAACGGCCGGCGCCCCGCTTCGTTCGCCCCGACGTGCGCCCCGGCGCTCTTGCGTCCTGTCGGCCTTCCGTCCCAGGCTGCCGTCATGTGCGCGTCCTACGAAGCGAAATACTCCGTCACCCAGCTGGTCGAGGCCTTCGACCGGCACGGGGCGCCGCTGCGCTTTCCGAAGGGCCTGCCCAACATCGAGCCGGTGGAGGAGGTGCGGCCCACCGACCTGTCGCGCGCGGTGCGGGCGGCCGGCGAGGGGACCGCCGAGCTGGCCGAACTGCGCTTCGGCTTCCCGCCGCCGGCGCCGAAGCGGCCGCCGGTGATCAATTTCCGTTCCGAGGGGCGGCGCTTCTCCAACGGCCCGTCCGGCGGCCGCTGCCTGGTGCCGGTCTCGGGCTTCTACGAGTTCACCGGGACGAAGTACCCCAAGACGCGCTGGGTGCTGCGCGCCGCCGACCAGCCGTTCGTGGCCCTGGCGGCGATCTGGCGGGCGGGGGCCGACGGGGCGCCCGACGCCTTCTCCCTGCTCACCGCCGAACCGGGGCCGGACGTGGCCCCCTATCACGACCGCGGCGTCATCCCTCTTCCCCCCGGCGCATGGGCCGACTGGCTGTTCGACCGCCGCCCTGCCGAAGAGCTGCTGGCCCCGCCGCCGGCCGGGACCCTGGTCGCCGCGCCGGCCCCGCGGCCGAAGTAGCCCCTGTCGCGCCTGTCGCGCCTGTCCCCCCGCGACGTCGCGCCTTTCCACCCCTCGATGTATCGCACGACAAAGGGCCCCGGCGTCTCCGCCGGGGCCCCTGTCAGTCAGTCGGCGATCGCGCCGGACGATCAGTCCCGGCGACGCCGGCCGCGGTCGCCGCCGCGGTCGCCGTCGCGCTTCGGACGGCCGCCGGTGTCGTCCGACAGCGGGGCCTCGCCGCGCTCGGCGCGCTCGGCGTTGATGCGGTCGGTGATGTCCTCGCCGGTGGTCTGGTCGACCACCTTCATGGACAGCTTGGTCTTGCCGCGGTCGTCGAGGCCGAGGAACTTGACCTTGACCTCCTGGCCTTCCGACACGACGTCGGCCGGGTTGGCGACGCGCTCCAGCGCCATCTGCGAGACGTGCACCAGGCCGTCCTTGGCGCCGAAGAAGTTCACGAAGGCGCCGAAGTCGACGACCTTGACCACCTTGCCGGTGTAGATCTGGCCGACTTCCGGCTCGGACGTGATCGACTTGATCCAGTCCTTGGCGGCGTCGATCTTCTCCTGCTCCGAGGCGGCGATCTTGATGGTGCCGTCGTCCTCGATGTTGATCTTGGCGCCGGTCTTCTCGACGATCTCGCGGATGATCTTGCCGCCGGTGCCGATCACGTCGCGGATCTTGTCGACGGGGATCTTCATCGTCTCGATCTTCGGCGCGAACTCGCCGAGGCTCTCGCGCGAGCCCTCGATGGCCTTCGCCATCTCGTCGAGGATGTGCAGGCGACCCGCCGCGGCCTGGTTCAGGGCCTTGGTCATGATCTCCTCGGTGATCCCCGGGACCTTGATGTCCATCTGCAGCGAGGTGATGCCCTCACGGGTCCCCGCCACCTTGAAGTCCATGTCGCCGAGGTGGTCCTCATCGCCGAGGATGTCCGACAGGATGGCGAATTCGCCGGTCGGCTCGAGGATCAGACCCATGGCGATGCCCGAGACGGCGCGCGTCAGCGGCACGCCGGCGTCCATCAGGGCCAGCGACGAACCACAGACGGTGGCCATCGAGGACGAACCGTTGGACTCGGTGATCTCCGACACCAGACGGATGGTGTAGGGGAACTCCTCCGGGGTCGGCAGCATCGGACGCAGCGCGCGCCAGGCCAGCTTGCCGTGGCCGATCTCGCGACGGCCCGGCGAGCCCATGCGGCCCGCTTCACCCACCGAATAGGGGGGGAAGTTGTAGTGCAGGAGGAACTTCTCCTTGTACGTCCCCTGCAGGGCGTCGATGTACTGCTCGTCCTCGCCGGTGCCCAGGGTGGCGACGACCAGCGCCTGGGTCTCGCCGCGGGTGAACAGGGCCGAGCCGTGGGTGCGCGGCAGGACGCCGACTTCCGAGACGATCGGACGGACCTTGTCCAGCGCGCGGCCGTCCACGCGGTGGCCGTTCTCGATGATGTCCCGACGCAGGACCTCGGCCTCGCACTCCTTGAAGGCGGTGGCGAACTTGTTCGGGTCGAAGCCGTCCGGGTTGGTTTCCGACGCCACCAGCTGGGCCGCGGCGGCCTTCTTGGCGGCGTCGACGCCGGAGCGACGGTCGTACTTGCCCGGCTTGGCGTAGGCGGCCTTGATGTCCTCGCCGACCAGCTTCTTGATCGCCTCGACGGCGTCCGAGACGTCCTCGGCGGCGAAGTCGAACGGCTCCTTGGCGGCGTGCTCGGCCAGGTCGATGATCGCGTCGATCACCGGCTGCATGCCGCGGTGCGCGAACATCAGCGCGCCGAGCATCTTCTCTTCCGAGAGCTCCTTCGCTTCGGACTCGACCATCATCAGGGCGTCGGCGGTGCCGGCGACCACCAGGTCGAGGTCGGACGACTCCATCTGGTCGAGGGTCGGGTTCAGCACGTACTCGCCGTCGACCACGCCGACGCGGGCGCCGGCGATCGGGCCCATGAACGGCACGCCCGAGATGGTCAGGGCCGCCGAGGCGGCGACCATGGCGACCATGTCGGGGTCGTTCTCCATGTCGTGCTGCAGCACGGTGCAGACCACCTGGACCTCGTTCTTGAAGCCCTTGACGAACAGCGGACGGATCGGACGGTCGATGAGGCGCGAGACCAGCGTCTCCTTCTCGCTCGGCCGGCCTTCACGTTTGAAGTAGCCGCCCGGGATCTTGCCGGCGGCGAAGGTCTTCTCCTGGTAGTTGACCGTCAGCGGGAAGAAGTCCTGACCGGGCTTCGGCTGGCGGGCGTAGACGACGGTGGCCAGAACCACGGTTTCGCCATAGGTGGCGAGCACGGCGCCGTCGGCCTGGCGCGCGATGCGGCCCGTCTCGAGGGTCAGCGGCCGGCCGGCCCACTCGATCGTCTTGCGTTTGATGTCGAACATTTTTCTTCTTTCTCATCCCGAGGCCGGATTGCCGTCGGGGGCGGGCGGTCAGGGGTTCAGTCCTTCGGTCCCTGTGAACCCGGGCGGCCGGATGCCGGACCGGGCGGGTGGATGAGGACCGGTGAGGCCCTCTGCGTAATGCGCCGGGATGAGCCCGCGGCGCGCGGGCGGATAGCAGAAGGGCCCGCGAGCGGGCCCTTCCAGAACCTGGCTTTAGCGGCGCAGGCCCAGCTTGGCGACGATCGCCTGGTAGCGGGCGGCGTCGGTCTTGTTGAGGTGGTCCAGAAGGCGACGACGCTGCGAGACCAGCTTGAGCAGGCCGCGACGTGAGTGGTTGTCCTTCTTGTGGGTCTTGAAGTGCTCGGTGAGGTTGGCGATGCGTTCCGAGAGGATCGCGACCTGGACCTCGGCCGAACCGGTGTCGCCCTCGCCACGGGCGTTATCGGCGATGATTTGAGCCTTGCGCTCAGCAGTAACCGACATCGAATGACTCCGTCATTGGAGATTGAAGACGCGGTCGGGTTCGAGCCGACCGGCCCGCATCGAGCAGAGGGCGACGAGGGTTCCGTCCTGGAAGACCGAAACGGTTCGCGATCCCTCCCGAAGGCGGGCCTTGAGCGTTTCGACCTGTCGGGGGAGCAGAACGATCGGCCGTCCCTGGCGAAGCTGGAAGGCGTCCTGGTCCGTCACGGCCAGCTCCGGGATGTCGTCCAGGGCGGTCGCGACGGGAAGCAAGCCTTCCGGGGCGGCGCCCCTATGCACCATTTCAGCCAGAGAATCCAGCGTGACGGCGTTTTCGACCGAGAACGGCCCCACCCGCTCCCGTCGCAGCGCCGAGACGTGCCCCTCCGCGCCCAGCGCTTCAGCGAGATCCCGCGCCAGCGAGCGCACATAGACGCCCTTGCCCGTCCGCATGGTGATCTCGACGTGGTCCGGGTCCGGCGCCGCCGTCACCGCCGCTTCATGGATGGTCACCCGCCGCGCCTTCAGTTCGACCTCCACGCCGTCGCGGGCGAGGTCGTAGGCCCTCTGGCCGTCCACCTTGATGGCCGAGAAGGCCGGCGGGACCTGGTCGATCTCGCCGACGAAGCCCGCCAGCGCCGCCTTCACCTGCTCCACGCCCGGCCGCACGTCCGAGCGGGCGATGATCTCGCCCTCGCGGTCGACGCTGTCGGTGGAGATCCCCCAGTGGATCGTGAAGCGGTAGACCTTCTGCGCCTCCATCATGAAGGGCACGGTCTTGGTCGCCTCGCCCAGCGCGATCGGCAGGACGCCGGAGGCCAACGGGTCCAGGGTCCCGGCGTGGCCGGCCTTCTGCGCGTCGAACAGGCGGCGCACCCGGGTCACCGCCTCGGTCGAGCCCATCTCCACCGGCTTGTCGAGGCTGACCCAGCCGTGCACGGGGGAGCCGCGCTTGCGGCGTCCCATCAGGCCTCGTCCTCGTCGTCGGTCCGTTCCAGGTCGGCGCGCACGCGGGGATCGGAGAACAGCCGGTCCATTCGGCCCGCGGCGTCGAAGCTCTCGTCGTGGCGGAATTTCAGGTCCGGCGTGAACTTCATGTCGATGTGCCGGCCCAGGGCGCCGCGCAGGAAACGGGCGTGGGCGTTCAGCGCCTTGACGATCTCGTCGACGTGGCCCGCCGTGGGCGCCGTCTCCACCCCCGCTCCCAGCGGCTCGACGAAGCAGGTGGCGTGCTTCAGGTCCGGGCTCAGCCGCACCTCGGTGACGGTCACCGACACGCCTTCCATGGCCGGATCGTGGATCTCCTCCTCGCGCAGAACCTCGACCAGGGCGTGGCGGATCAGCTCGCCGGCGCGCAGCTGGCGCTGCGACGGCCCCTGAGGCCCGGAGGCGTTGCGGGTGTGTTGCTTGCGGCCCATCACGGCCTCCTCTGACGTCGCCCGCCGGGGCTCGGACCCGGCTCGAAGCGAGGGCCGCATCCGGGAAGACCACGCCTTCCCGTTCGGCCGGATATCAAGAGCGGGGGGTCTAGTCCCGCCGCGCCGGGGTGTCCAGTTCGGCCCGCGCGACGGCGGCGCTCAGTTCCGACGAGACGATGGAGCGGAACGGCCGGACCGGCAGTCCGCCGGCGTTCAGAACGCCCGCCGTCCAGTGGTTGCACAGATGGGCGATGGAGAAGGTCTCGCGGCTGGCGAAGAAGCGGGCGTCGTCTCCGGGCCGGACGGCGGCGACGCGCGGCCCGCCTCGCGACAGGTCCAGCGAGGCCTCGATCCGGGCCGCCACCGCGTCGAATCCCGAAGGGGTCAGGCGCAGAAGCCGCCGCCCGTTCTCGCGGGACATCGCCGAGGGGTCCTGCTGCGCCGGGTCGAGCATGACCACCGAGGCGTTCCCCGGCCGGAAGAAGGCGCGCGCCCCGTCGGGCAGGCGATGGTGGATCGGGCTCTGGTCGACGTAGAATTTGGCGTCGCCCCAGCCGATCAGGATCCAGTCGCCCGGCGGCAGTGAGCGCACCGCCCGGGCGAGGGGGCCGCCGCGCCTCTCCAGCGCCGCCCTGGGAAGGGCGAGATCGGTGTGGAAGCCGTTGTCGAGCAGATGGGCCTCGACCACCGCGGAGCCGTCGGCCGGCGGCCACAGCGTGGGATCGCCGGGCGCCGTCCAAGTCCAGAGCGCCGCCAGGGCGCCCAGCCCGCCGGCGATGAGCGTTCCGGTCCCCATCCTCGCCCGTCTCACCGTCGCACGAAGCTCCACACGCCGCACACGGCGCTCGCCGGCGTGTCGGGGCCGATGGCGGCGCCGGCGCGGAACAGCATCAGGTCGACGTGATCGCGACGATGCAGCAGGGCAATGGCGCCGGGCCGCCGGCCGCCGCACATCGGCGTGGCGCCGGCCTCGCGCCCTCCGTCGGCCGGAAGCACCATTCTCAGTTCGATCTGCGCGTCGCCCGGAGCGTTCCAGCGATCCGCGAAGGTCTCGCCGAAAACGAACGCCTCCCCCGCTGCGGCGATGCGAAGGGGGCGGGTCCGCAGAATCTCACCGTTCTCAAGGCGGATGCTCGCCCCCGTGAAGACGGCCCCGCCGACCGCCTGACGGGTGGCCTCGTCGGCGGGGCCGAACTCGCCCGTCAGGACGATGTCCTCGCCGGCGGCGGCCAGCGTCTGGTCCGCAGCCGCCACGGCCGTACGCAGCCCGCCCAGCCCGTCTTCGGCGCCGTCGGCGGCCCAGCTTCCGGCCCGGGCGACCACGGGCGCGGCGCCGTAGCGGACGGCCTGCCACGCGGCCACGGCGTGCCTCTGCTCGATAGCCAGCAGGAACAGCACCAGACAGAGAAAGGCGAGGACGCCCGCCAGCCCTTTCAGGCGACGGCGGCGCGATCGATCGGTCCGGCTGGCGGTGGCGAGAGCGGTCATTCCCGCAACCCTAGCGGGCCGTGGAGCAGTCGCGAAGGCCTATCGCCCCACAGGCGCGTCGTCGCCGGCGGCGGGGGCCGGGGGCGACGCCCACTCCCCGCGCCAGGTGTAGGACAGGGTCACGCAGTGCCGGTAGGCGCCGTCCGGCCATCGTCCGACGGCCTGGAGCGTCAGGGGCCGGCCCAGCCGCACCCGGCCGCTCACCAGCCACGCCTCGTCGGCCCCCGGGCACAGGGCGCGGGTCAGGCCGCGGCCGTCGCCCTCGGGCGAGATGGTGTAGATCGCGGTTTCGGCGGCGCCCTCCGGCAACGCGCGACGCACGGCGTCCGGCCCGCCGCGCCGCACCTCCGCCGAGCCGCGGTTCGAGGTGGAGATGATCTTCCGCACGCTGATGGCCCCGAACAGGCCGCGGTCGGCTTCCAGGGTCACGCCGCGGGTCAGGGCCTGGGTGATCCGGTCGGAGGCGTCGTAGGCGAGGTAGCGGATCTCGGCCGCCGCCGGTCCGGCGACGAACGACAGGGCCAGGGCGGCGGTCAGGATGCGGCGCATGCGTCTTGATCCCCGATGCGGATGGCGAAACGGCGGCGCGAGCGCGCCGCCGTCCCGGTGATCCGGCCAACGCCTAGTCCAGCGTCCGCTTGATCTCTTCAACCGTGAAGCACTCGATGTAGTCGCCGGCCTTGATGTCCTGGAAGCCCTGGAAGTGCATGCCGCACTCCTGACCCGACGGAACCTCGTTGACCTCGTCCTTGAAGCGCTTGAGCGTATTGAGCGTGCCCAGCTCCAGCACCACCACGTCGTCGCGGATGATGCGGACCTTGGCGCCCTTGCGCACCACGCCCTCGGTGACCCGGCAGCCGGCGATCTTGCCGACCTTCGAGATGTCGAAGACCTGGAGCACCTGGGCGTTGCCCAGGAAGGTTTCGCGCTGCAGCGGCGCCAGCATGCCCGAGAGCACGCCCTTCATGTCGTCGAGCAGGTCGTAGATGATCGCGTAGTAGCGGATCTCCACGCCCTCGCGCTCGGCCAGGTCGCGCGCCTGCTTGGAGGCGCGGACGTTGAAGCCGAGGATCGGCGCGCCGGCCGACTTGGCCAGCTGCACGTCGCTCTCGGTGATGCCCCCGGCGCCGCTCATCACGACGCGCGCACGCACCTCTTCGTTGCCCATCTTCTCCAGCGAGCTGGCGATCGCCTCGCCCGAGCCCTGCACGTCGGACTTGATGACCACCGGCAGCTCCGAGATCTTCTTGGAGCCCAGCTTGGCCATCATGTCGGCCAGCGACACCGAGGTGGCGCCGCCGCCCATGGCCTTCTCGCGACGGATGCGGGCGCGGTACTCGGTCAGCTCGCGGGCGCGGGCCTCGCTCTCGACCACGGCGAAGACATCGCCGGGACTGGGCGCCTCGTCGAGACCCAGGATCTCCACCGGGACGGAAGGCCCGGCCTCCTGGAGCTGTTCGTTGCGCTCGTTGAGCAGGGCGCGAACCTTGCCCCAGGCGGAGCCCGCCACGACGATGTCGCCGCGCTTCAGCGTGCCGCGCTTGACCAGAACCGTGGCGACGGGGCCGCGGCCCTTGTCGAGCTTGGCCTCGATGACCACGCCCTCGGCCGAGCGGTCCGGATTGGCCCGCAGGTCCATGACCTCGGCCTGGACCAGGATGGCGTCGATCAGGCCGTTGAGGTTCAGCTTCTCCTTGGCCGAGACCTCGATGATCTGCGTGTCGCCGCCGAGGCTCTCCGCGATCACCTCGTACTGCAGCAGTTCGTTGACGACCTTCTGCGGATTGGCGTCCGGCTTGTCGATCTTGTTGACCGCCACGATCATCGGCGCATTGGCCGCCTTGGCGTGCTGGATGGCTTCGATCGTCTGCGGCATGACGCCGTCGTCGGCCGCCACCACCAGCACCACGATGTCCGTGACGTTCGCGCCGCGCGCCCGCATCGCGGAGAAGGCGGCGTGGCCGGGGGTGTCGAGGAAGGTGACCTTCTGGCCGTCCTCCAGCCGCACCTGGTAGGCGCCGATGTGCTGGGTGATGCCGCCGGCCTCGCCCGCGGCCACGTCGGTGGTGCGCAGCGCATCCAGCAGGCTGGTCTTGCCGTGGTCGACGTGGCCCATGATGGCCACCACCGGGGCGCGCGCCTCGGTGGCGTCGGCGTCGTCGTCCTCGGCCAGGAAGCCCTCCTCGATATCGCTCTCGGAGACCCGCTTGACGGTCATGCCGTACTCGTCGGCCACCAGTTCGGCGGTGTCGGAGTCGATGACGTCGGTGATCTTCATCATCATCCCCTGACGCATCAGGAACTTGATGATGTCGACGCCGCGGACGGCCATGCGGCCGGCCAGCTCCTGGACGGTGATGACGTCAGGAATGACGACCTCGCGCGGACGGTTCGGCGCGTCGGTCGAGCCGCCCTTGCGCTTTTCCTTCTCGCGTTCGCGGGCGCGCCGGACCGAAGCCAGCGAGCGCATGCGCTCGGCGGCGTCCTCGTCGCCTCCGGCGAGCGCCTGGATGGTCAGACGGCCCTCGCGGCGCTTGGGCTCGCCGCGGGTGCGCGAGACGGCCTTGCCGGGCGCGCCGTCGCCGAAGCGCTTGTCGCGGTCGTCCTCACGCCCGGCCCCGGCGGGGCGGCCGAAGCCGGCGCGGACCGGCCGGGCGACCGTCGGCTCGGCCGGCGGCTGGTTCGGACCCGGACGGGCGCCGGGGCCGGTGCGCGGGCCGGTGCTGCGGGCGCCCGGGGCCGGGCGCGGATCCAGGGCGGAATAGCGGACCGGCTGCGCAGGGCGGGCGCCCTGCGGACGGGCGGCGCCGGCGGCGCGATCGGTGAAGCTGCGCTCGCCGCCGCCCATCGCCTGTTCGCGGG
>MGLK01000017.1:41396-50378 GCA_001794825.1 Caulobacterales bacterium RIFCSPHIGHO2_01_FULL_70_19
CGCCGGGGCCGCAGCGGCCAGCTTGGCGGCCTCGTTGCGAGCGGCGTCCGCGGCGGCCTTGGCGGCGGCGGCCTCGGCGCGCGCCGCGCTGGCGGCGCGTTCGGCGGCGGCCGCCTGCTCGCGGGCGGCGGCGTCCTTGCGGGCGCGCTCCTCGGCGGCGGCGCGCTCGCGCTCGGCCTGCTGGCGGGTGGCCAGCTCGATGGCGCGGCGGCGGGCTTCCTGTTCCGAGGCGGACAGGCGGCCTTCGCCCGGTGCGGCCGGACGCGGGGCCTGCGGCGCGGCAGGCGCCTCGTTCCGCGGACGCGCCACGTCGAAGCCCTGCGGGCGCTGGTGGCCGCCGGGGGCGGCGCCGACCCGGCGCTTGGTCTCGACCACCACGGTCTTGGTGCGGCCGTGGCTGAAGCTCTGCCGCACGGTGCCGGTCGAAACCGATCCCGCGGAGCGCGGCTTCAGGCTCAGCGGCGCGCGCGGCCCCGTCGCGGGCGGGGTCGGCTTGCCGTCGTTGGTCTTGTCGTTCTCGTCAGTCATCCGGTCGCTTTACTTTGACGACGGTTCGTCCGCCGTCTCGTCACAAGGGTCGTCAAACACAAAAAGCCGTGCGGCGCTCCGCCCCCGCTCAGGGAGCAGAACCCCGCCCGTCTTGAAATCCATCCGGGGCTCCAGCCGCATCCGCGCTCCATCCGGGCGGCGTCAACGGTCGAAATCCCGCCAGTCGTTCGACCTCGAAGGTCCAGCGATCGGCCCGCCCGCCCTCAAGCAGGACGGCGTGTATCGCATTTTCCAGCCCAAGGGCCAAACCCAATTCGTCCGCGGCGAAGGCGCCGCAGACTTTCGGCGGCCTGGCCTGGTGCTTCGCCAGGGCCAGCAGCTTCCCTCGGCCGTCCGCAGATCCGTCCGACGCCTCGACCAGCCAGGCCGCGCGACCCGACCGGATCGCCGCCGCCGCCTTCTCGAAACCGGAGATAAGCACGCCCTCGCGCCGGGCAAGCCCCAGCAGCTCCAGACAGCGTCGGGCGAGCAGGGCCTCGACCCGGTCGGCGAGGTCGCCGGCGGGCTTCAGCGGCGCCTTGGCCGCACGGGCGAACAGGTTCTTCTTCACCGCCGCCTCGACCGAGGCGCGGTCGGCGGCGACCCACAGGCCGCGTCCCGGCAGCTTGCGCGCCAGATCGGGGGCGACCGAGCCGTCCGGGGCGGCCACGAAGCGGATCAGGCGGGATTCATCCATGACCTGGTGCGTCACCAGGTCCCGGCGTTCCCGCTCAATCGTCGCGTCGCGAACTCCCATGGACGGCCCGGTCTCCCATCACGCGTTTTCGGGTTCGTCGGCGGCTTCGTCGGAAGCCTCCGCGTCGCCCTCGGCGACCGTCTCGTCCGCACCCGCGGCCGGCTCGGCGAAGACCGCGTCGGCGTCGTACTCGCCCTCGGCGTACTCTTCCTCGTACTCGGGTTCGGGCTCCGGCTGCGGCAGCTCGGAGGCGTCGATCCAGCCCGCGGCGACGCGCGCCTGCAGGATCAGCATCTCGGCCTCTTCCTGGGCCAGGTTGAAGGCCTCCAGCACGCCAGGGACCTTGACCCGCTCGCCGCCCTTCACCTCGTAGCCGCCGCGGATCTCGTCGGTGGCCAGGTCGGCCAGGTCCTCGACGGTCTTCACGCCGCCCTCGCCCAGCGCCACAGCCATCGGCAGGGTTACGCCCGGCACCTCCAGCACGCCGTCCTCGACGCCCAGCTCCTTGCGCCTGGCGTCCTGTTCGGCGGCCTGCTTCTCGAGGAAGTCGCGGGCGCGCGCCTGCAGCTCTTCGGCGGTCTCCTCGTCGAAGCCCTCGATGTCCGAGATCTCGTACGGCTCGACCCACGCCAGGTCCTCGACGGTGGCGAAGCCCTCGGTGACCAGCAGCTGGGCGATAACCTCGTCCACGTCCAGGGCTTCCTGGAACAGGGCGGTGCGCTCGGCGAACTCCTTCTGGCGACGCTCCGAGTCCTGGGACTCGGTGATGATGTCGATCTGCCAGCCGGTCAACTGCGAGGCGAGGCGGACGTTCTGGCCGCGGCGGCCGATGGCCAGCGACAGCTGCTCGTCCGGCACCACCACCTCGACGCGGTCGGCCTCCTCGTCCAGCACCACCTTCGACACCTCGGCCGGAGCCAAGGCGTTGACGATGAAGGTCGGCTCGTCCGGGTTCCACTGGATGATGTCGATCTTCTCGCCCTGCAGCTCGGCGACCACCGCCTGCACGCGCGAGCCGCGCATGCCGACGCAGGCGCCGACGGGATCGATCGAGCTGTCGTTCGACAGCACCGCCATTTTGGCGCGCGAACCCGGATCGCGGGCGGCGGCGCGGATCTCGATGACGCCGTCGTAGACCTCGGGCACTTCCTGGGCGAACAGCTTGGCCATGAAGCCCGGGTGGGCGCGGCTCAGCATGACCTGCGGGCCCTTGGCCTCGGGGCGCACGTCGTAGATGTAGGTGCGTATCCGGTCGCCGATGTTGAACACCTCGCGCGGGATCGAGTCGTTGCGGCGCATGATGCCTTCGCCGCGGCCCAGGTCGACGATGGTGTTGCCGTACTCGACGCGCTTGACCGTGCCGTTGACGATCTCGCCGACGCGGTCCTTGAACTCCTCGTACTGGTTGGCGCGCTCGGCCTCGCGGACCTTTCCGGTCACGACCTGGCGGGCCATCTGGGTCTGGACCCGGCCGAATTCGAACGGCGGCAGCTCCTCGACGTACTCCTTGCCGACCACGGCCTCCGGATCGCGCTTCAGCGCATCGCGCAGGCGCACCATGGCGGAGTCGTTGAACTCCTCCAGCTCGTCCTCCGGCTGCCAGTCGTCGTCGACGATGGTCACGTGCCGGGTCAGGCTCAGCTCGCCGGTCTTGGGATCGATCTTGGCGCGGATGTCATGGTGGGCGCCGTAACGGGCCTTGGCGCCCTTCTGGATCGCCTCCTCGATCGCCTCGACGACGATCTCCTTGTCGATGTTCTTCTCGCGCGCGACCGCATCGGCGATCTGCAGCAGTTCGAGACGGTTCGCGGCGACACCGGTGACGGCCATGCCTCAGTCCTCAGTTTCTTCAGTCGGGTTGTTGTCGTTGCGGGCGGCGCGCTTCTCGGCGCCCGCCTTCAGAAGTTCGTCGGTCAGCACCAGCTTGGCGTCGACCAGCCAGGCGAAGGGGATCAGGGCCGTGTCCTCCTCGCCCTCCAGGTCGACGGCGACGCTGTCGCCATCGGTCCCGGCCAGCACGCCCTTGAAGCGCTTGCGGCCCTCGATCATGCGGTCGGTCTCCAGCCGGGCCTCGTAGCCTTCGAACAGGTCGAAGTCCGACAACCGGGTCAGCGGCCGGTCGATGCCGGGGGAGGAGACCTCCAGCAGGTATTCGCCGGAGATCGGGTCGGCGGCGTCCAGCACCTCCGACACCGCCCGGCTCAGGCGGGCGCATTCCTCGACGGCGATGTCGTGGTCCGCGGCCCGCTCGGCCATGATCTGCAGCCGCCGGCGCTGGGTGCCGCCCATCAGCCGCACGCGCACGATCTCCAGCCCCTGGCTCTCGGCCACGGGCTCGATGAGCTCCAGCAGGGCGCGGTCTTCGGCGGTCTTGGCCTTCACGCGGGCGATCCAAACAAAAAGCGGCGGGCCGTCCGGGCCGCCGCTTCAAACGGCGCCGTTAGGACGCCGGTCTAACGATGTGGGGCGGCATATAGGCCAAAGCCGCCCCCGGGGGAAGACCCGTCGTCGCTCCGCCCGTCCCGCCCGTCAGGCCCCGATCAGCGCCAGCCGGCCCAGATAGTCCCGCTTGCCGAGCTCGACGCCGAGGTGGCGCAGGATCGCGTAGGCCATGCTGACGTGGAAGTAGAAGTTCGGGATGGCGAAGCTGGTCAGATAGCCCGCGCCCTCGAAATCCAGTTCGACGCCCGGAAAGCGCAGCTCGATCCGCCGGCCCTCGGCGCCCTCGAGAGCGGCCGGGTCCACGCCCTCGATGAACCGGATCGACAGCTCGACGGTCTCGCGCAGATCCGCCAGCGACGCCTCCGCGTCGTCGGTCTTCGGCCACGCCTGACCCGTGAGGCGGGCGACGCAGCTGCGCGCCGAGAAGGCGGCCATGCGGATCTGGTCCGGGAAGGGCCTCATGTCCGGGGCCAGCCGGGCGTCCATCAGGGCGGCCTCGTCGAGTCCGGCGGCCTGCGCCTTGTCGATCAGATGCAGCAGCACGTTCAGGCCGCGCAGGAAGATCGGGGCAGCGGCGTCCGGAAGGGCGAAGGTCATGGTTCCATCCTGTCTGGGCGCCCTGTGTGCCAGCTTCGCCGGAGGAATCCAGCCCCTGCCTCGGGCGCCGGCTGAAGCCCTAGCCCTCGTCGATCGCCGCGAAGGCCCGCACCGGAAAGGTGCCGAACCCCTTCACCTTCGGCGGGGCGGCGAAGAAGCGGAACGGCCCGTCCGGCAGCTCCTCCAGTCCGCGCATGTGTTCGACGATCAGCACCCCCGCCCCCAGCAAGGTCGAATGCACGGGCCGGGTGCGACCCGCCGTGTCGTCGATGTTGTGCGAGTCGATCCCCACCAGCCTGGCTCCGCCGGCCACCAGCCGTTCCGCCGCCGCTTCGGTCAGGAAGGGATGGCCCTCGTAATAAGCCTCCGTGCGCCAGTGCCGGCTCCAGCCGGTGTGGACCAGCACCGCCTTCCCCGCCACGTCCAGTCCGTCGAAGGCGTCGACGTCGATCGCCTGCCGGTCCGTCGCCCTCACCACCAGGCCCGGCAGCTCGACCAGCCGCTCCAGTCCGACCTGCGACAGGTCCTCGCCGTCGGCGTAGCGGTGGAACGGCGTGTCGATGTAGGTGCCGGTGTTGGCGACCATGGTGATCTGGCCGATCTGGAACTCGGTCCCGGACTCGTAGTTCGCCTTTGAGGCTTCGCGGCTCAGCCAGTCGCAGATGTGCGGCGCGGGCAGGCCGCGGTAGGTGACCATCCCGTTCTCGATGACGTGGCTGAGATCCACCAGCCTCATTGGCGGACGAACTCCAGGAAGATCGGGGGCGTGTCGCCCAGCTTCTTCTCCTCGTAGCGGGTGACCACATGGTCCGCCGGCGCCACACGCCAGTCGTCGGCCTCTTCCGCCTGCCAGACCAGCCCCGGCGTGCGTTCGAACCGCTCCAGCGCCCAGTCGGCGTAGTCCTTCCAGTCGGTCACGAACCGCAGTCGCCCGCCCGGCTTCAGCAGGCGCGCGATCTCCGCCGCCGTCTCGTCCTGCACCAGCCGCCGCTTGTTGTGCCGCGCCTTCGGCCAGGGGTCGGGGAACAGGATCATCACCCTGTCCAGACTGGCGTCCGGCAGGGCCGCCATCACCTCGCGCGCGTCGCCGGCGTGCAGCCGCACGTTCTTCAGCCCGCGCTCGTCGACATGGCGCAGGGCCGAGCCGACCCCGTTCAGGAAGGGCTCGCAGCCGATCATCAGCGCCTCCGGCTGACGCGCCGCCTGCTCCGCCAGATGCTCGCCGCCGCCGAAGCCGATCTCCAGCCAGACCGCCTTGGCGCCGGGCATCAGCGCCTGCGGATCAATCGGGCCGGCCGCCGGATCGGGCACGGCGATGGTCGGCAACAGCGTATCGAACAGCGCCGCCTGCCGCGGCTTGAGCGTGCGCGACTTGATGCGGCCGAACGATCTAAGGGGGCCCCAGGTGGGGGCGGAGGAGGAGGACATGGCGGCTGCTATAGCCGAAGCGGAGGGATTAGGGATGAGGGAAGAGGGAGTGAAGCTTGCGGGCGGGAAGGCCCGACAAGCGCGTCGGCCATTCTCCTGTCCCTGCCACCCGCGCCTGATGGCTAATCCCTAGTCCCTAGTCCCTCATCCCTCATCCCTCGCCCCCTCAGACCAGCGCCTTCAGCTTCTCCACCAGATCCGTCCGCTCCCAGCTGAAACCGCCGTCCGCCTCGGGCGCCCGGCCGAAGTGGCCGTAGGCGGCGGTGCGGCGGTAGATCGGCCTGTTGAGGCCCAGGTGCTCGCGGATGGCGCGCGGGCTGGCTCCGCCGATCAGTTTCGGCAGCTCCCGCTCCAGCACCGCCTCGTCGACCTTGCCGGTGCCGTGCAGGTCGACGTGCACGCTGAGCGGCTTCGACACGCCGATGGCGTAGCTGATCTGGATGGTGCAGCGCTCCGCCAGACCGGCGGCCACCACGTTCTTGGCCAGGTAGCGGCAGGCGTAGGCGGCCGAGCGGTCGACCTTGGTCGGGTCCTTGCCCGAGAAGGCGCCGCCGCCGTGCGGGGCGGCCCCGCCGTAGGTGTCGACGATGATCTTGCGACCGGTCAGACCGGCGTCGCCGTCGGGGCCGCCGATCTCGAAGGCGCCGGTCGGATTGATGTGCCACTCGGTCTCGTTGGTGATGAAACCCTCGGGCAGCACCTCGCGCACATAGGGCTTCACGATGGCGGCGACCTGGTCCTGCGTCAGGCCCGGCTTGTGCTGGGTCGAGACCACGATCGAGGTGGCGCGCACCGGCCGTCCGTTCTCGTAGTACAGGGTCACCTGGCTCTTGGCGTCCGGCTCCAGCCCCGGCTCGCGTCCGGCGTGGCGCGCCTCGGCCAGCTTCCTCAGGATGTTGTGACTGTACTGCAGGGTGGCCGGCATCAGCTCGGGCGTCTCGTTCGAGGCGTAGCCGAACATGATGCCCTGGTCGCCGGCGCCCTCGTCCTTGTCCTCGCCGGCGTCGACGCCCTGGGCGATGTGCGCCGATTGCGGATGGAGGTGGTTCTCGAAGTGCAGCGTCTCCCAGTGGAAGCCGTCCTGCTCATAGCCGATCTCGCGCACCACGCCGCGCACCGTCGCCTCGATCTCGTCCCTGACGCCGGGGGCCCAGTTGCCCTCGACGTCCATGATGCCCTGGCCGCGAATCTCGCCCGCCAGCACGACCCGGTTGGTGGTGGTCAGGGTCTCGCACGCCACGCGGGCCTCGGGATCCTTCGACAGGAACAGGTCGACGATCGCGTCGGAGATCTGGTCCGCCACCTTGTCCGGATGGCCCTCCGAAACGCTTTCGGAGGTGAAGAGGAAGGACGAACGGGACAAGGCGGCGCTCCTGCGACGTGTGGCGGTCGCCAGAGATATAAAGATATCTTTATATGTTCAAGCGGCTTTGACGGCTCGGCCGGTCAGTGCGCGGAGCGGGCTCTCGCCGGCCGCCCACCGTTCGACCGCGCCGCCGATCATGGCGAGATGGACGAGGGTCCACAGGGCGAGTTTGGCGGACGCCGCCCCGTAGAGCGAAATGTCCGGATGTACGAAGCCGAGGAGTCCGGTCAGGTTTATGAGCACCAACGACGCGGCTGCGATGAGGAGCCACCAGCGGTCGCAGGTGATAGCCAGCCAGAGGAAGACGATCGTCGGCACACCTTCGAGGGTCGTCGCGATCGCATGGGCGTTGGGCACGGGGAGACGCGAGATAGTCGCGGACTGCACGTAGTCCACGACCAGAACGGCGGTCGCGAGACGCTCCGGCCGCCCTCCCTTGATCCAGGCGATCGCGAACGCCAGCGCTGTGACGACCTGCGTCGCGATGAAATAGATTGTTATGGCGTCTCTCCTCAAACGCCGCCCGACCGGCGGCCGCGCCACCGGCTCTCCAGATCGCAGACGGCGCGTTCGCCTGCGATCCAGCGCTCGACCGGACCAAGTCCCAGGAACAGGATTCCGAGCAGACTGGGTCCAAGCTGCGCACTAATCACGGCGACCGGGCCCTGACCCGGTGATGACGCCTCGAGTCCGTGCAGCACCATCCACAAGGCCATGCAAGCCGTCACGCCGAATGGCCACCACCGATCGTGCTTCAGCGACAGGCGCAGGAAGGCCAGGAGGGCGATCAGGTCCGCGATTGCCGCCCCGGCTCGGAGCGAACCGACGTCAAGGTCGCCGAGGAGACGCGCGATCGTCCAGTTCGCGATCCAGATCATCGCCCCCTGCCGTTCCGGGTGTCCGCCGCGGAGCCACGCAAGTCCCATACCGGCGATCCCGCCATAGACGTAGAGGATGACGAACGGAGTCATTCCGGAGTTCCTGCTGCAGCGGCGGGCTCCGCGGTTATCGGGGATCCAGGGCGACTCCGATCGCTTCGGCGCTTGTCGTGTAGGCCAGAATGGTGTCGGTCACGCCCTTGATGAGAAGCGCGCAGACGATCACCAGCACCAGCACGATCAGGAGGCGTATGCCCCAGCCGCGGGGTGGGGGTCGGTAACCGAATCGCCCCGTTGCACCTCCATCTGGGCCATCACCAGACCCGCGCTCAGCACCTCCCGCAGCAGTTCGCGCGGCGTCGCCCGCCGGGCGTCGTCGGCCAGCCCGCGCAGCAGATGCGCCCGCACCGGGTGGTCGGCCCCCAGCGGGCAGAACCCGTCCAGCACCGCCTCCAGGTCCTCCCACGTCCACTGCGGAAGATGAATGTCGCCCATACTCATGCGTGGCCTCCCTGACTTCGACGGGAGGTGACGCGGCGGCGGCCGCTTCGCCAATGGGGTCTTTCGTAGACCCTGGTACGTTTCGTTCCAGAAGGGCCAGCGCCGCCTTGCGGCGGTTGACGCCCAGCCGGCGGCAGGCCTCGTGCACATGCTTCTTGACGGTCGCCTCGGAGAGGCCCAGCTGCGCGGCGATCTCCTTGTCGGTCAGGAAGGCCGTGAGTCTGAGACACTCCTCCTGGCGCGCGCTGAGCCGCGACGGCATGGACAATCTCCTGTTTCGGGAGTCTGCCTAGGCTGCGCCGCGCTGCGCGTCCAGACGCGCAAGCAGACCGGGCGGACCGGGCGAAACGATCATGAGGAGAAAATGGTGCCGCTTGCGTGACTCGAACACGCGACCCCCTCATTACGAATGAGGTGCTCTACCGGCTGAGCTAAAGCGGCCTTGGGCGTCGGACCGGGGTCCGCGCGAGGCGGGTTCTTTATACGTCGGCGTCGGGGTTGCCAAGCGCCTCCAGCATCGCCGCCTCGGCCGGCGCGGCGGCGAC